>NC_007650.1:1457385-2914771 GCF_000012365.1 Burkholderia thailandensis E264 | reverse complement strand
GATCATCGCATCAGATTGAAACGTATCAATCATAACAAAACACGTTTCATTAAATACGAATCTGGCGTGATTGTTGTACTTTTGCTACCCGGCAGGACATTTAGGTGGATCTCGAACGATTTTGCTCACACAGGCCTTGGATATCCGTGAAACAAAGCGAAGATTTCGACTTAAGCCTATGTTTTTAAACGGTTATCGAATGGGGGCGGAATAACGGCGAATGTTTCACATGCCGGACGCTGTGGTTCTCGGGACATGTCTGGAGGCGGAATCGGGGTTCTGTGGAAAACTCGTCGGGGGCGTCGCTTGAGAGTATTAGAAGTAAACACCCTTGAACCTTCGTTAAAAACGTTAACGCCACCGGAAAGCCTTGTCCAGTAAGGGATTGCGGCCGATGAGGTGAAATTTTACGGGATATGAGGTGAGATTTTCCGGGATTCGACGTGATGGGGTTCGGGGATCAGCGTGAGCCGATGCAGGAAAGATCGTGAGCGGATTCAGGATGCTTTCCCACAGATGAAATTGCCAAAGGTGAGATTTTTCGGGGGAGCGTCAAAGGTGAAGCCATGCGCGGCCTGAGTCGATCCATCCACAGCCACACAGGTATAGGTGAGGCTTTTCAGGAGGGCTGTGGAGCGGGGATTCTGCCCTTCTTTTAGGCAAATTGGGGGCATAGGTGAGATTTCTCGGGGCTGCAGCCTGTTTTGATGTGAGCGTTTCCGGGAAGGAACGCCCGCAAAAGCCCGTCCGACAGGGTTTCGCCGCTCGAAATAGCCTAAAGGTGAGGTTTTTCGGGAGACCTTCTTCAGTGCCGGAACGAGGTTCTCACATAAGGTGAGGGAATTCGGGAGCATGACCGGTGCTCACCGATCGCGCTTGAGGTGAGGTTTTTCGGGAGGCTTGTGTGCAGCGGAAATTCACGAAAGGTGAGGTTTTTCGGGGCCTTGCGATACTCATCTGGCCGCAAAGGCCCGTGGATGCTGGGCCGTGAGTGCCGTTGCGTCACTTGGCTTTCTCCAAAGGTGAGATTTTCCGGGATGTAGCGTCGCGGCGAACGACATCGAGTCGCTTGTGAAAGGTGAGGGCATACGGGAGACGAAAATTTAGACCAACGCGTTAGCTATGTTTCGTAAGTGGTTGATATGTATGTGATTTTATCGGCCGAGACAGAAAGGTGAGCTTTTTCGGGGGCGACGAATATGTCGCGGCACGAAGCGAAAATCGACTTGAGGTGAGGTTTTACGGGAGCTGATGGCCAGCGATCGCCTATATGTCGGACCTGTGGACGGAGTTGCGCGTTGGCTGACGAGATTCGAATGGTGAGGTTTTTCGGGAACGGGTGTGGATTGCCGGGACAGAGCTTGGACAAAGTGCTTCGACGGATTTGCCGTGGGCGCGGAATAGTCCTGCCGGCGGTGCGATGATGTGCGCCGCGGTCCGGATGGCGGTGCGGCGGGCAGGACTCGCTCTTTCGCCATCGGGCCGGGGGGCGACGCGTTTGGGCTTGCGAGACGGTTTGCCCTGTCCATCTGACGGAGAGGAGGGGAAGGTTGTCAGCGGGGCGCGGGAAGATCGAAATCGGGTGAGTGGGAATGGAGGCCGGTCGTTCACGTCAGCCTCTTTAGCGTGGCTCGGGGCCGCCTTGATGCAGCCGGGCTTGGGCGGGCTTTTGCTCGGCGCATACGGGCGAGCTTATCGAGCACGGTGAGTCATTGGCGCAAAGGGAAACTCACGTCGGCGTGAAAGGAAGCTGGATGGCGAACAGACTGCTTGTATTGTCCGGCTTTGTTCGGCGCGCGGCTGCTGTCGATATATCGAGCGGGCGATCCTGGACCGTTGATCGGCTAAGGCAAGTCGCGTGGCGCGGCGACTGCCTCTCCACTCCATATGCATCGCTGGGGAGAGCTGGCCGGGGCGTGTATCGGCGCATGCAGCCGGCTATTTCTGCGACAGTGACCCAACTTACCTTTTCGGATAGGCGAAACGCTACACAGCGGCTTACCTTACTTTTGTGCTGGGCGCCCGGCTGGCCGGATGCGTCGGGCCTGCTCACGCTAGCCGGGTTGCCGCGGGCTCGGGTGGCTTGGGTGAGCCGATTCGGCCAGCAGGCACTCACGCTCACGGCTCTAGGCCGGTCGCCGGGCTGAGTGCCGGGACCCGCCAGCGCACGCTGCGGCCGGGAGGCGCATTACGGGGCGCAAGCGTCCTTTCATGTCCATGGATGAGCTCACGTCCGGTGAAGCAAACGAGGGTGCGCTCGCTCACGTCGCCGAACGGCATCCGGACTCGGTTCGACCCAGACGCGCGTCGTATCGAATGACGACGAGAGGCATGGCGCGGCCGTGCTCAAGGCCGCGCGACGCGTGACGTAGCCGCTCCACGACCCCTTGACGGCGGTACTGGTGAGCCCGATCGATTGCGGCGGCTCACGTATGGCCGATTCGCGTCAGCGGTCGGCGATCGGCGCGTGCCCATTACGTGGGCAGTCGACATTTCTTCTCGCGGGGGACGGCCGGACGGGCGAGCCAGGGCTGTCGACGTCAGCCGCACATCAACGCCTAACGATCTGAGGCAGACGTTCGGCCGGGTCATATGCATGGGCGCTCATCCCGTATGGTTGCGCCGACTCGCGCTTACCGACAGTCTCCCGGCACCAAGCGGGCCGAGGGGTTCCGATGTGGCGTTGGCTTGCGGTGCGCCGCCTTTCAGGGCGGCGTCGCAAGCCGATCCCGGGCAGGCCCATGACATGAATTGGTCGTAGCAATTTTGCGACAGGATTGGAGGTGAGGCGATACGGGAGCCGGTGCGTCGCGGAATGAGAATGCTGGAAAGCCGGCATTCGCCGCGCGTGCCATTGCCGGCAAAGGTGAGTTGGCGATGGCCGGATTTTGGACGGGTGAGCGTTTACGGGAGGCCGATCGGGTGAGTGGCGGTAAATCGCCGAGCTTCACCGCATATGGTGAGCATGCCGATCTGGACGCACATCACCACAGACGCTATCCTTCCGGAAACTTCTCCTCCGACCCGACGCATGGCCACAAAGCGCGCCAAGAAAACCGATGTGGACGTGGTGAGTGCTAGTTCCGCCGAATTGCGTAAGGCCGTCGAGGCAATTGCAATTCAGCCGAAAAACGGCAAGATCACCCTCCTGACTCGCAAGCTGTTCAACGTGCTGCTTGCGGTCGCCCAACAAGCGGACGATTCCGGCGACACGTATCGCGCGTTGTTGTCGGATATCGTCGCGAACTCGGCTTTCGATTCCAACGATACCGCGCTCGTCAAGGAGCACTTGCGGCGGATGGTGTCGGTGCAGGTCGAGTGGAGCACCGGCACGTCGAGCCAGAAGCCCGGCCGGAAGTGGGGGATCTCCACGCTGATCGCTGACGCCGAAATTCTCGAAGATCCGGCGACGCGGCGCGTGTGGGTCGAATTCTCGTTTGCACCGAAGATCAAGAAGAAACTGCTCGATCCGGTGCAGTACGCACGCCTGAGCCTGCAGTTCCAGAGCCAGCTTCGCAGCAGCGCGGGGCTCGCTTTGTATGAAATCTGCGTGCGCTACCTGACGAACCCAAGCCACCTGACGATGCGCGAGCCGTGGGAATGGTGGCGCCCGATTCTGTCCGGCACGCCCGATACCGAGGCCGGCGACGAGGCGAAGCGCGAGTACAAGTACTTCAAGCGCGACTACCTGCGTCCGGCGATCGCCGAGGTGAACGCGGTGACGAATATCTTCGTCGAGTTGGTCGAGCATCGCGAAGGACGCCGGGTCGCCGAGATCCAGTTTCGCGTATCGGAGCGCAAGCAGCCGATGCTCGCGCTCGACGAGCATCCGAACGTGTTCGACAGCACGCTTGTCGACCGGATGGTGAAGATCGGCATTCCGCTGAAAGAAGCGCAGACGCTCTACGCAGACAACGAGGAAAACCGGATTCGCGCCGCGCTCCAGCTGACCGAGCAGCGGGTGCGCAGCACGACGCTGCCGCCCGTGCGCAGCGCTCCCGCGTTGTTCAAGGATGCGCTGAAGAAGGGATATGCGCCGCCCGTCGACACGGTCGAAACGCCGCCGCCCGGCGGCAGTGCCAAGTTGGCTGCCGCAGCGGCGGCCAACGCTGGACAGGCGGACGACCCGAAAGCGCGTCTGCGCAGCGAGTACGATGCTTACCGGCGCAAGGAAGCGAAACAGTTGTACGAGGAACAAGGCGACGCGGAGCGGGAGGTCGCACGCGCGTCGTTCGAGTCCGACGTGCTGCCGGCGCTGGGGCCGCATCTGCGAGACGATTGGCGACGGCGCGGGCTCGACTCGAAGCTTGTCGAAACGGCTTTCTTCGATTGGCTCGCGCAAAAGACCTGGGGCGAACCGACCGACGGCGATCTGCTCGCCTTCACGCTCAGCCAGTCTCGTGCGGCTTGAGCGATTGCCCGATTCACCGGACTTGTCTCGCTTTTCGCGGCGAGTAATGAAAAACGGGGCCCGCTGGGCCCCGTTCCTTTTCGACTCGCTCGTTCAATTCGACAACAGCATCCGTTCGAGCTGCTGCAGGATTTCATCCCGCTTTTCTCGCGTCAGGCCGCGCAGCCGCAACTCCAGACGATCTTCGCCGTACGACTTCAGATCGCCGACCGACATGCCGTTCAGCTTGATCTCATGTCGCTGCGCATACCGCTGTCGACTCGCGGGCTTCGGGCTTTCTTGCGCGCTCGCCCTTCCCTTCACGATATCGGCGACCTGACGAGTGCTGAGATCGTCGGACAGGATCTTGTTGATGAGACGCAGTGTCGAGTCGGTGCCGCGCGCGGTGTGGTAACGGCCGACCTGATACGCCATGTTCGAGCCGAAGCGATCCGGGCGCGCAACCATTTCCTGCATCACGGCTTCGGGCAACTTGCCGATTGAGAGCGCAACGGCGACCGTCGATTCGTCGAGCCCGAGATGCTCGGCCAATTCCTTCTGGCTCTGGAAATACTTTTCCTCGAGAAAGCGCTTCCAGACGATTGCGTTATCGAAGACCGTTTGTGAATCACGTTGGACGTTGAGGTCGTAGCCGAGCTTGTAGCTTTGAATGCCGATCGGCAGGTCGATGACGATCGCCTTGACCGATTCCTTGTTCGCTTCCTTCAGTGCACGGACGCGGCGGCCGCCGTCGCTGACGAAGTACGAGCCGGGGTTGTCGTAATCGGGGATGACGTGGATCGCTTGTTGCTGACCCTGCTTCGCCAGATTGACTGCCAGTTCCGCGATCGACGACTTCAAATAGAAGTGCCGCGGGTTGAAGGGGCTCGGTTTGATCGCCTTGAGCGGGAGTTCGATCACCTGGCCGGGCTGATAGCGATTCTCGATTCGCCAGGTGCGATATTGGCTCGATTCGTCGATCGGGTCCGTGGTGGGCGGCGTTTCGACGATTGTGACCGGGATGTTCTTCTTCGACGATTTGCTGGCGGGAACCGCGGGTGTCGAGGCTTCGGATTTGACGAGGCCTTCGATCGCATTGAGTCGATCGAGCGCCGTGCGTTTTTCGCTGGTCGTGATGTCGGGGCGCGCTTGGAAGCCTTTGGCGAATTGGGAGGGTTTCATTCAGGGTCCTTTATGCGCATAAAGTCAGGGCAGCATCGCGACGATCTCGTCGGCACATGCACGAATTTCTGCCGCTGCGAGCTTTGCGCCGCGGTCGTTCATCTGCAAGACGGTTTGGCCTAGCGCCATTGCTTGCTTGTAGGCTTCACGCGTGGGGATTTGCGTCTTGAGAAGCGGGAAGCCGAGTTCTTCGAGTGCGCGCTTCAATTCACGCGTGAGCATCCGCTTCTCTTCAGTTTTGTTCAGCAGGAACACGGCGCGAAGATCCTCGTTCATCACCTGCGCTTGCTGAATCAGTTTGACGAGACCGACGCTCGACCAGTAATCAGCCGGTGACGACGACGTGGGGATCACCGCGATCGTCGCGGCAAGCAATACAACGCCCGACACTTTCTCCGTAATCGACGGCGGACAGTCGACGATGATGATGTCGTAGTCGTTGATGAACTTCTTGATCTCTCGATGAATTTGGCCGCCGGCTTCGGCAAGGTTGACGACGGGGAACGGGATGCCGGTCTCGCTATCCGCCGAGGAACTGGACCAGTGGACGAGGGTGTTTTGGCCGTCGGCGTCGATGACCAGAACGCGCCGCCCTTTTTCGTGGAATGCGGCGCCGAGGTGCATCGCAATGGTGCTCTTGCCGACACCGCCCTTTTGTTGAGTGACTGCAATGATTTCAGCTGCCAATTTTCACTCCTATTTTGATCTGGAGAATTTTACCGGACGTTTTTTTTATTTCAATGAATTTGTTGTGAGCGAACGACGCACTAGCCATCCGGCTGATGGTTTATGCGCATAAAGCCGAGGGAGGCTCGGCTCGATCCAGCGGACGACGAGGATGGGCGGAACTCGCGTGGCGCAATTTCCGCTTCGTGCGGGCGAAGCGATCGTGCACTGAACTTGGTCGGGTACGCCCGCGAAGGAGCGAACGGTTTTGCGTCTATGCTGATGACGCCAACGCCAACGCCAACGCCAACGCCAATGCCAACGCCAACGCCAACGCTTTATGCGCATAAAGCGGCGAACGGCCGTATCAGCCGCCTGCGCCGTAGCGCGTCAAGTGTGCCTGCCCCGCCGATCTCTGGACAACGATTCGAGACCGCGTCACTGATTCACCCGAGATCTCCGAGCACTTGGCAACGAGCTACCCTGTTACCGGGCCGCTACAATACCCGCGTCTTTGACCCACTCTCCTCTGCAGGCAGATGATCACGATCTATCACAACCCCCGCTGCTCCAAATCGCGCGAAACGCTGGCATTGCTCGAAACGCTCAACCAGACCCGGGAGGCAATCAACGTCGTCGAATACTTGAAGCAGCCGCTGACCGTGGCGCAACTGAAGGCGCTGCACCGCCAGTTCGGCCGGCCCGTGCGCGACATGATCCGTGAAAACGAGGCGCCATATAAAGACCTCAATCTTGCCGACCCCGCCTTGTCCGATGCGCAACTGTATGACGCGGTCGCGGAGCACCCGATCCTGTTGCAGCGGCCGATCGTTGTCCATGGCGACAAGGCAGTGATCGGGCGTCCACCCGAGGCGGTGAAGTCATTGTTCGAATAATAATTAGATAAGTAATAATTCGAAGAAAATGTCGGTGTCGGCAGCGCTTCGCGCGGTAGACACGATACGCGCCGGGCCGCATGCCATCCGGCGCGTGTCGCCCTAACGGCCGCGCCATCCAAAAAACCCACGGGTCGACCATCGCTCATCGAGATGTGAGCGATTTCACGCGCTGCCCGGTCCCGCCCCGCCGCGTCGTCGAATGCGGACGACTTCAGATCGAACGAGCGCCGATTCACCGTCGGCCGCCGTCGCGGCCCCTGCGCATTACGTCGGCCGGGCGCGCGACGTTGCTCACTCGCTGCGTTGCGTGTCGTTCCCGCCCGCGATGCGAGCCGCTTCCCGCAGCACGCGAATCTGCATCCGGTAATTGCGGCAACCGGTGCAAGCCGGCAGATGCACGCGTATGCGGAGCCGCTCGTCGAGCGATAGCGGCCGATCGAGTTCGTCCGACAATAGCCGCGTGATGTCCTTACATTTCCCCAGTAGCATCTTCGGTCGTCAGGCCTTTTTCGGTGAGACAGGTGCGCAATCGAGTCCGTGCGCGGTATAGCAGCACGCTGCAATGGTTCGCCTTCAGCTCGAGTTCCGTGCAGATGTCGTCGATTGCGAAATCGAGGAACTCGCGCATCATGAACACGCGGCCGATCTGCTCCGGCAGGTGATCGAGACACGCCTCGAACAGCATCCAGAACTGCCGCTGCTGCAGGATCGTTTCCGGCTTCGGCCACGGACGCGGCTTCGCGTGCGGCGCCCAGTGGCCATTGTCCGCGAACAGCTCGCGGTCGAGAAGCGCTTCGCCGTCGAGCTCGGCGTCGAGCGCCGACGCGTTGATCGTCCTTCGCCGCGCCCGAATCGTGTCGATCAGCTTGTTGCGCAGGATGCCGAATACCCAGGTCTTGTGGCTCGACTGCCCGTCGAAGCGGTGGGCCTGTGCCCACGCCGCCGCGAGCGCTTCCTGGACGGCGTCTTCGGCAGCGTCGGCGTCGCGCAATTGCAGACGCGCGAAACGAAGTAAGTCATGGCGCAATTGCGCGAGATAGGCGGGATCGTCGTGCGCGGCGCGCGCGTGCTGCATGGGATGGCTTCCGGTTCGTGCCCGCGCGCATGCGGCACGCGCGGGCGGCAGCGCAAGATTATCCATGTGATGCGCGTCGTTGCAAGGGCCTTGCAAGCGGCGCGTGCCGTCGTCGCGCGCTATGCTGACATCGCAGGGCGCGCCGGCGATCGATATCGGAGACGTGAAATGCATGCCGCCGGCATCAATGTAACCGGCAGACATATCCATCAAGTTATCCACAATTTCTGTGGGGAACTTTGTGGAAATCTGGTTCGAAGCCCCGATGCGCCGGGACTCAAGCTGGCTTGCACATAAAAGGGCCGGTTGGTGCGCAATCTGAAACGAAGTCGGTCGATTACCTACTCATTGGAAGGAGATTCAGATGGCTTATCGCATTGCAGTGATTGTCGGCAGCCTACGGCGCGAGTCGTTCAATCGCGCGCTCGCCAACGCCGTGATTTCGCTCGCGCCGGCCGAACTGTCGTTCGAATCGGTCGACATCGGCTCGCTGCCGCTCTACAGCCAGGACTACGACGCCGATTTTCCCGACGCCGCGAAGCGTTTCAAGCAGACGATCGAGGCCGCACAGGGCTTGCTGTTCGTCACGCCGGAGTACAACCGCTCGATGCCCGGTGTGCTGAAGAACGCGCTCGACTGGGGTTCGCGCCCGTGGGGCAGCAACTCGTGGGCGGGCAAGCCGGCTGCCGTGCTCGGCACGTCGCCGGGCGCGACCGGCACCGCGCTCGCGCAGCAGCACCTGCGCAACGTGCTCGCGTATCTCGACGTGCCGACGCTCGGCCAGCCCGAGATATTCATCAAGCACGACGGATCGAAGATCGACGCGCAGGGCAACGTCGTCAACGACGATACGCGCAAGTTCCTGCAAGGTTTCGTCGATCGCTACGCGGACTGGGTGCGCCGGCACGCGAAGTCGGCCTGAGCAACGGCGTTCGAGCGGGCGGATGCACATTGCCGGGACGCGCGCTTTCGATGCGCGCGTCCCGGCGTCGGTCGATATGGCCGCCCGCAATCCGCCGCCCGAGCCCCGGCATCCACCCATCCGCCTCCCTCAATCCGCATGCCCCGCGAGCCGCGCATCGCGCTCGTGCTGGATCTGCTGCAACAACTCGTCGAGCAGCGCGATGTCGAACGGTTTCGACAGCAGTCGCGCGTGCACGCGGCGCGTCCGATCGAACTCTTCCGCGTAACCGGTAACGAGAATCACCGGCAGCTTCATGTCGCCGCGCTCGATCGCCTCCGCGAGGTCGATCCCGTTGATCGTGCCCGGCATGTGAATGTCCGAGATGACGAGGTCGAATGCGCCGGGCGCGCCCGGCGCGGCGCCCGCGTCGTCGAGCATGCGCAGCGCGTCGTCCGCGTTCGGCGCATGCGTGACCTGATGGCCGAGCAGCTCGAGCAGCGCCTCGGTGCCCGCCGCGACTTCGCTATTGTCCTCGACGAGCAGGATGCGCAGCCCCGCAGGCGTCGATGCGGCGGGCTCGCCGACGGCGTTCGGCGCGTCGACGGGCGGCACCGCGTCGGCCGTGCGCGGCAGGTACATCCGCACCGACGTGCCGGCGCCGACTTCGCTGTCGATCGTCGCGAGGCCGCCCGAGCGCTCGCAGAACGCGAACACCTGCGGCAGCCCGAGGCCCGTGCCCATCCCCTTCGCCTTCGTCGTGAAGAGCGGCTCGAACGCGCGCGCGAGCACGTCGGGCGCCATGCCGAGGCCCGTGTCCTCGACCGAGATCTGCACGAAGTCGCCCGTCAGCGGAAAACCGTCCTCGCGGCGGAACGTCATGTTGTGCGCGCTGATCTTGAAGCGGCCGCCATGCGGCATCGCGTCGCGGGCATTGACCGCGAGGTTGATCACCGCGAGCTCCAGCTCCGCGACGTCGACGCGCACGGGCCACACATCGAGCTGCGTGTCGACGGCGAGCGTCGACTTCGAGCCGAGCGACGTCTTCAGCAGTTCGCGGCACGACGCGAGCCACTGCGCGATGTCGATCGTCTCGTTGCGCAGCGGCTGCTTGCGCGCGACGCCGAGCAACTGGCGCGTCAGCGACTGGCCGTTCTTCAGCGCGCGTTCGATCGCGGCGAGCTCGGTGTCCAGATGCTGGACGCCGCGCCGCCGCGCAATCTGCACGTTGCTCGAGATGATCATCAGCAGATTGTTGAAGTCGTGCGCGACGCTGCCGACCAGATTGCCGAGCGCCTCCATCTTGCGCGACTGTCGGTACGCGGATTCGATCGAGCGCCGCATCGACGCCTCCGCCTGCCAGCGCTCCCACGCCTGCTCCTCCGCGCGCAGCCGCTTGAGCGACAGCCAGATCACGCCCCACAGCGCGGCGGACGGCGCGAACATCGAGATGAACAGCACGCTCAGGTGCTCGTACCACGCGTGGCGGATCGCCGACGTGCGGTACGCGCAGGACACGAACACCGGATAGCTGCCGACCTGCCGGTACGCGACGATTTCGCTGTCGCCGTCGCGCTTCACGCGCACGATGCCCGCGTGCTGATCGCCTTGCGCGCCGCCGAACGGGCTCGCGCTGTCGGCCTGCGCGGCGGCGTCGCTCGACGCGGGCGGATACGATGCGAGCACGGCGCCGTCGGTGCGCGTGAGCGCCATCGACATCGGCGTGTCGGCGCCGCCGAGCAGATCCCGGTAGAACGCGTTGAAATACGACGACTTCAGCGCGATCGACACCATCCCCGCGAACGTTCCGTCGCTATGGCGGCGCGCGACGCCCGTGTTGAACACGGGCCCCGGATTCGCCGCCTTCAGCGGCCCCGGCATCACGCGCGAGATGTGCTCGATCACCTTGCCGTCGCGGATGCCGACGAAATCGTCGCGGTTCGCGATCGACGCATGCGGCGCCGGGTAATAGAGACTGTTCGCGAGCAGCATCCCGCTCGCGCCGAAGATCGACACCGATGCGACCTGCGGATAGCCGCCGCCGATCGTGTTGAGCGCGTCGTGGATGTCGGCTTCGGCGTTGCGCACCGCGGCGTCGTCGAGATCCTGCACGAGATCGACGATTCGTGCATCGAGCGTCTCCGACAAATCGAACACCTTCAGCGCATGCTCCTCGGCGACGCGCACGGTGCGCATCGTCACGTCGCGCGCGGTCGCCTCGCGCGTGCGCATGTCGTTGTACGCCATCACCGCGACGTATACGCAAGGCAGCACGATCGCGGCGATGAGCATCACGATGAGCGTCACGCGCCGCACCGCGAAATCGTGTTCCGGCGCGCCCGGCGCGAACGACGCATCGTCCTCCCAATCGTTGTCGGTCGATGTCGGGCGTGAGGCGTCGGGCCGTTCGGGCGTCATGGTGGGTGAACGAATGCGGAAGGGATTGATCGGCATCATAAACGAGTCGCGCGTGTGCGATCCGTATGCGGCACGGAGGTTGAGCAAGCCTGGATTTCCGGCGGTTCCGGCCGCTGCGCGCAAACAGCGACGAATTCAAAAGCGCAAACGTAAGCAAAGGAATAATTTGCGTGCTTATCGCGAAAACAATTCGAGCTATTCCCGGATTCGATTTCGCGCTAATCAATTCTGTTCGAACCGCCCAAAATGGCGAGTTGCAACGCACCGGGTTTACTCCCAGAATCGCGCATCGCTTTCCTATGCGGAAAACGCCCGCGATGCCCGGGCGCGGCCTCGACGAGGCTCATCCGCGGGCGGGTGTGTCCGGCGCGTCGAGCCGGGTCTTGCGAGCCGAGCGGTTCGCGCATGGTTCGTCCCTCGCGGCGTCAGTTGCACCTTGCCTAAAGAAGCGCGGCGAACCGTCGTTAACGCGAGACACACGACTCCGTTTACCGCTACGACAGCCATGCCCCTGCCGATTGTGATCGCCGACGATTCCTTGCTTGCCCGCAAGCTGCTGACGAAGGCGCTGCCGGCGGACTGGGACGTCGATGTGCACTATGCGTCGAACGGTTGCGAGGCGCTGGCGCTGTATCGCGACGGCAAGGCATCGGTGATGTTTCTCGATCTGACGATGCCGGACATGAACGGCTACGAAGTGCTCGAGACGTTGCGCGGCGAGGATCTGAACACGTTCGTGATCGTCGTGTCAGCCGATATCCAACCGATGGCGCAGGCACGCGTGCGCGAGCTGGGCGCGGTGGCTTTCGTCGCCAAGCCCGTCACCTCGGAAGCATTGCTGCCCATTCTCAAGGAGTATGGGTTGTATGTCTGAGACGGTGTTGACGGCGGAGCAACGTGACGCCCTGCAGGAGATCGCCAACCTCGCGATGGGACGCGCGGCGGCGCGGCTCGCGCTTCTCCTCGGCACCTTCATCGAGCTGTCGGTGCCGCGCGTGCGCGTCGTGCGCGCGGCCGACGTCGGCCGCGTGCTGCGCGACATGACGGGCATCCACGACAACGTGACTGCGGTGCGCCAGGGCTTTCGCTCGGACATCAAGGGCGAGGCGCTGATGCTGTGCCGCAGCGCGGGCGTCGGCCAGCTCGTGTCGCTCGTCGACGACGCGTACGCGGATGACGAATTCGGCACCGTCACGCAGGCCGAGCTCGTGTTCGACATGGCGAACGTGCTGATGGGCGCGTGCGTATCGTCGATCCTCGACGAGCTCGGGCGCACGCCGGTGTTTTCGCCGCCGGGGCTGCTCGGCGAAGACATCGCGCTCGACGACGTGTTCCAGCCCGACGTGCTCGCGTGGAGCGAGACACTCCTTCTCGAAGTGAATTTCGGCGTCGCGGACGACGGTGCGCGCACGCATTTCGTGATGCTGCTCGCGGAAGATTCGATTCGCCACATGAGCGACGCGCTCGATTTGTTGCTGTCCAGCTTATGAACCTGCTTTCCTCGCTGAGCGATCTCGTCATCGAACGGGTCAGCTTCGGCATTTTCGTGCTCGACCGCGAGATGAGGGTACTCATGTGGAACCGGTTCATGCAAGACCACAGCGGCGTTGCGGCCGCCGACGTGATCGGCCGCAATCTGTTCGACAGTTTTCCGGATCTGCCGCGCGCTTGGCTGTCGCGCAAGATCGAGAGCGTGTTCCAGCTCGGCGGCTTCGCGTTCAGCTCGTGGGAGCAGCGCCCGTATCTGTTCCGCTTCGATCATGACCGGCCGATCACGGGCGGCGTTGACTTCATGCAGCAGGACTGCACGTTCGTGCCGATCGCGCGGGCACGCGAAGTGGAGGCCGTCTGCGTGACGATCTCCGATGTCACGCACGTGAGCGTGATGCAGCGCGAGCGCGAGGAGGCCGTGGCGAAACTGCAGGAATACGCGAACCGCGACGGCCTGACGGGCATCGCGAACCGGCGCTTCTTCGAGGCGCGGCTGCGCGATGAATTCTCCCGCTGGCAGCGCTACGGCGGCAATCTGTCGGTGCTGCTGTTCGATCTCGACCACTTCAAGGCGATCAACGATCGCTTCGGCCATGTCGTCGGAGACAACGTGCTGCGCGTGATGGCGCAGCGCGTCGCGGACGTCGTGCGCACGCAGGACACGTTCGGCCGCTTCGGCGGCGAGGAATTCGCGCTGCTGCTGCCGTGCACGTCGCTCGACGAGGCGATGCACGTCGCCGAGAAGATCAGGCAGACGATCGGCAACACGCCGATCGAAGCGGAAGGCGTGCGGGTGCCGGTGACGGCGAGCGTCGGCGGCGCGGCCGCGCACGTCGGCGCGCTCACGCACGAGACGCTCGTCAACGAAGCCGATGCCGCGCTTTATCGCGCGAAGCGGCAGGGGCGGAACTGCTCGGTCGCGTTCGGCTGAGGCGGCGGGGTTCGGGCGCCGCCTCGCTTCGTCGGATGACGGGCGTCAGCCGCGCGCGATCGCGGCGAGCGTGTCGGCGAGCGCGCCCGGTTGAGCGATGAACGGCGAGTGGCTGCTGTCGAGCGTATGCACGTGCGTGCGGTTGCCGGGGGCGAGCGCGTCGGCCTCGTCGATGAAGCGCTGCTGCAGCGCGGGCAGCAGCACGCGGTCGCGCAGGCACTTGATGTAATGACGCTCGATCGCGCCCCAGCGCGCGGCCGTCGTCTCGATGCGCGCCGCGAACGGCGCCGCGGGCGTGTCGCAACTGAGCAGATGGCCGACGGCCGCGTGATCGGCGTCGTTCGCATCGTCGCAGAGCGCGCGTTTGGCCGCCGCGCGGTACGCCGGATCTTCGCTGCGCGGGTCCATCCGCAGCGCGCCCGTCGCCTTCGGGCTCGCCATCATCAGCGGCGCGAGCATTTCGCCCTGGTTCTCCGGCGCGCGCACATAGTCAAGCCCCTTCGTGCCGGCGGTCGGCATGAATGCGGCCAGATAGACGATTTTCGCGATCTTCTCGGGCGCGCGCTCGGCGGCCATCGTGATCGCGAGGCCGCCCATGCTGTGGCCGACCAGCACGACGCGCTCGTGACCGAGCGCGCGCGCCTGATCGATGGTGTGCAGCACGTGATCGACGTAATCGTCGAGCGTCGTGCCCGCGACGGGCGACGGCTCGCTCGCGAAGGCGGCGGCGTCGAGCGGCCGCTCGAAGAACGACGCGGGGAAGCGGGCGTTGATGCCGTGCGCGGGCAGATCGCGTGCGACGGCCGCGTGGCCGTGCGCGGCGAGCGCGGGGATCACCCGCTCGTAGGCCCATGCGCCGTGCCACGCGCCGTGCACCAGCACGAAGGGCAACGGGGACGGGGCCGCGGGGGCGCGGCGGTCGGCGGGGGTATCGCGCGGTTCGGTCGGCAAGTGTGTCTCCTTTCTATAGGGGGGGCGAGCGGCTGATTGCGAGCCTGCGCCATCTTAGTGAGGAATCGGCGGGCTGTGGCGTTTGATCCTGCCCCAGGAATGCACTTTGCCGCGGAGCCGTGTGTTCGGCGCCGTCGGGCATTGATTGAATCCAAAAAGTTCTCAATCAAGTTGAAATTGGCGAATTGCGATTGTTTTGGAGTGGAGTTCGCCTTCGACGCCGATCGTCGCCATGCTTGTGTCCCCTATTCCACCGGCCGCTCGGCCGGGCTCCGCCCGCAACGCCGGACCGCTCGCCACACCGTCGCCGGAAATCCGCCACGACCGCGCCACGCTTCGCCGCCCGCCCGGAATTCGACAGCCGAACCGCGCGGCAGCGGCCCTTAAAGATTGCTATACTCACGCCCAATTCCGGTTTCCCGCCGGTAATTTGTGCCTGTCTGCGCCGATCGTTCGCGCATCTCGCACGCATTTACCATCCCCAGCCGGGCATGGCTTCTTCAATCGCCCGCGAGGGCGCCTTAGCGGAGCTCGTCTTGGCCGTTTCCAATCCCGTCGTGGACGATAACGAAACCGACGCCGCTGCCGTCACATCGGGCAGCTCTTTCTATCTGGCGATGCGCATCCTGCCCGCGGAGCAGCGCGATGCGATGTTCCATGTCTATGCGTTTTGCCGCGCGGTCGACGACATTGCCGACGAAGGCGGCCCGCGCGCTGAGCGCGCGGCGCAGCTCGACCGCTGGCGCGCCGACATCGACGATTGCTACGCGGGCAAGCCGCGCGCGTCGCTCGTGCCGCTCGCGCGCGAGATCGGCAAGTTCGGCCTGCATCGCGAGGACTTTCACGCGATGATCGACGGCATGGCGATGGACGCCGCCGAGGACATCTGCGCGCCCGACGAAGCGACGCTCGATCTGTACTGCGACCGCGTCGCAAGCTCGGCCGGCCGGCTATCGGTGAGGATTTTCGGGATGCCGGACGAGCCCGGCCGCGTGCTGTCGCATCACCTCGGCCGCGCGCTGCAACTGACGAACATCCTGCGCGACATCGACGACGACGCGATGATCAACCGTTGCTACCTGCCGCGCGAGCTGCTCGCGCGCGAAGGGATCGCGATCACCGA
This sequence comes from Burkholderia thailandensis E264, assembly GCF_000012365.1. Taxonomy (NCBI): domain Bacteria; kingdom Pseudomonadati; phylum Pseudomonadota; class Betaproteobacteria; order Burkholderiales; family Burkholderiaceae; genus Burkholderia; species Burkholderia thailandensis. The sequence continues at coordinate 2,898,744 of NC_007650.1, read as the reverse complement.
TCCGCAGACGATTGCGCGCGATCCGAAGCTGCCGCGCGTGTGCGCGACGCTCGTCGAGCGCGCGCAGCAGCATTTTGCGCAGGCCGACGCGGTGATGGACGGGGCGCGGCGCACGCAGGTGCGCGCGCCGCGCATCATGTCGGGCGCGTATCGCCTGATTCTCGAAGCCGCGGTCGCACGCGGCTTCGCACCGCCGCGCGCGCCGCTTCGCAAGCCGCGCGCGCGGATGCTGCTGCTTGCGGCGCGTTACGCGCTGTTCTGATTCGATGCGGGAGACCGCCGATGCGGGCAGCGCGCGCCGGTCGAACCGCGCCGCGGCGCCCGAGATGCGGCGCGCGCCGCGCATCGCATCGCTATCCGCCGCCGCGCGCGGGCGGCGCCCGTCCGATCGCATGCGACGCATGACGATGACCGGATGCGGCGTTCGCGGCGCGGCGGCCCGCCGCGCGGCACTCGCGCGGCGCATGCAACCCCGCGGCACGCGCGTGCGCGTGCCGATCCAGGTGCTCGCGGGCGCTAGGACGGCCGCAGGCCGGCCCGCGACGAACGGGCGCGCGCTCCGGCCCGGCGAGATCGCCGGGCGCGCGCGCCGGCAATAAGAGAGGGACCGATGAACGACATGACCGAAATGCACACGCTCGACGCAACCGCTGCGCCCGCCGCGCCCACCGTGGCGACCGGCCTCGACGCCGCCGTCGCGCGCGCGACCGACGCGCTGCTCGCCGCGCAGAACGCGGACGGCCACTGGGTCTACGAGCTCGAAGCCGATTCGACGATTCCCGCCGAATACGTGCTGCTCGTCCACTATCTCGGCGAGGCGCCGAACGTCGAGCTCGAACGGAAGATCGCGCGCTATCTGCGCCGCATCCAGCTGCCGGACGGCGGCTGGCCGCTCTTCACCGACGGCGCGCCGAACATCAGCGCGAGCGTGAAGGCGTACTTCGCGCTGAAGGTGATCGGCGACGACGAGAACGCCGAGCACATGCAGCGCGCGCGCCGCGCGATCCACGCGATGGGCGGCGCGGAAATGTCGAACGTGTTCACGCGAATCCAGCTCGCGCTGTACGGCGTCGTGCCGTGGTACGCGGTGCCGATGATGCCGGTCGAGATCATGCTGCTGCCGCAGTGGTTCCCGTTCCATCTGTCGAAAGTGTCGTACTGGGCGCGCACCGTGATCGTGCCGCTCCTCGTGCTGAACGCGAAGCGCCCGGTCGCGAAGAATCCGCGCGGCGTGCGCATCGACGAGCTGTTCAAGAGCGCGCCCGTCAACACCGGTCTGCTGCCGAAGCAGCCGCACCAGAGCGCCGGCTGGTTTGCGTTCTTCCGCGCGGTGGACGGCGTGCTGCGCCTCACCGACGGCCTGTTCCCTCGCTATACGCGCGAGCGTGCGATCCGCCAGGCGGTTGCGTTCGTCGACGAGCGCCTGAACGGCGAGGACGGGCTCGGCGCGATCTATCCCGCCATGGCGAACGCGGTGATGATGTACGCGGCGCTCGGCTATCCCGAGGATCATCCGAACCGCGCGATCGCGCGGCAGTCGATCGAGAAGCTGCTCGTCGTCGGCGAGGACGAGGCGTATTGCCAGCCGTGCCTGTCGCCGGTGTGGGATACGTCGCTCGCCGCGCATGCGCTGCTCGAAACGGGCGACGAGCGCGCGCGCGAAGCAGCCGTGCGCGGCCTCGACTGGCTCGTGCCGCGGCAGATCCTCGACGTGCGCGGCGACTGGATCTCGCGCCGTCCGCACGTGCGCCCGGGCGGCTGGGCGTTCCAGTACGCGAATGCGCACTATCCGGACGTCGACGATACGGCGGTCGTCGCGATGGCGATGGATCGCGTCGCGAAGCTCGATCGGACGGACGCGTACCGCGAGTCGATCGCACGCGCGCGCGAGTGGGTGGTCGGCATGCAGAGCAGCGACGGCGGCTGGGGCGCGTTCGAGCCGGAAAACACGCAGTACTACCTGAACAACATCCCGTTCTCCGATCACGGCGCGCTGCTCGATCCGCCGACGGCCGACGTGTCGGGCCGCTGCCTGTCGATGCTCGCGCAGTTCGGCGAGACGAGCGCGTCGAGCGAGCCCGCGCGCCGCGCGCTCGATTACATGCTGAAAGAGCAGGAGCCGGACGGCAGCTGGTATGGCCGCTGGGGGATGAACTACATCTACGGCACGTGGACCGCGCTGTGCTCGTTGAACGCCGCCGGCCTCGGCCACGACGATCCGCGCGTGAAGCGCGCCGCGCAGTGGCTGCTGTCGATCCAGAACCCCGACGGCGGCTGGGGCGAGGACGGCGACAGCTACAAGCTCGACTACCGCGGCTACGAGCGCGCGCCGAGCACGTCGTCGCAGACCGCGTGGGCGCTGCTCGGCCTGATGGCGGCGGGCGAGGTCGATCATCCGGCCGTCGCGCGCGGCATCGATCATCTGCTCGGCACGCAGCGCGAGCACGGCCTGTGGGACGAGACGCGCTTTACCGCGACGGGCTTCCCGCGCGTGTTCTATCTGCGCTATCACGGCTACCGCAAGTTCTTCCCGCTGTGGGCGCTCGCCCGCTATCGCAACCTGAAGCGCGCGAACGCGACGCGCGTGACGGTCGGGATGTAACGGCCGATGGCTGGCTCCGGCCGCTCGGCCGCCCCCGTGATCGCCGTCGCCGGCATGGCGTTCGAAGCGCGCATCGCGCGCGGCGCGGGCGTCGAGGCTGTCTATGCGGCGCGCGCGGACCGGCTCGAGCGCGCGCTCGCCGAAGCGGCCGATGCGCACGGCTGCGCGGGCGTCGTCAGTTTCGGCACGGCGGGCGGGCTTGCGCCCGATCTCGCGCCGGGCGCGTTGATCGTCGCCGATTCCGTGGACGGGCCGTTCGGCGTGCTCGATACCGATGACGCATGGAGCACGCGCATCGTCGCCGCGCTCGCCGGCACGCCGGTTGCGTCGCGCGCGCGGCGCGGCACGGTCGCGGTGGTCGGCGCGCCCGTCGTCGGCTCGCGCGAGAAGGACGCGCTGCATCGATCGAAGGGCGCGCTCGCGGTCGACATGGAATCGCATATCGCCGGCGCGTTCGCGGCGGCGCGCGGCGTGCCGTTCGCGGTGTGCCGCGCGATCGTCGATCCGGCGTGGCGCACGCTGCCCAAAGCCGCGACGGCCGGCTTGCGAGACGACGGCAGCACGGCGATCCTGCCGATCCTGCGCGAGCTCGCGAAAGCGCCGTCGCAACTCGGCGCGCTGCTGCAAGTCGCGGGCGACGCGCGCGCCGCCCGCGCGACGCTCGTGCAGGCGCGGCAGGCGTTCGAGCGCGCGGGGGCGTGGCGGATCGGCTGAGCGCGGGCCGGCGCTCAGCGACCGGCATTGCCGGTCCCGTTTCGCCGGCGCGGGGCGCGCGGCGCGATCGCCTGCGGTTACGGCTGCGGCAGCACCGCATCGTGCAAGTCGTTTCGCCATTCGAAGCAATCGCCGGACCGCTTGCCCGCTTCATCTCCGCTTCGGCCCACGGTCGAGGTTCCGGCGTCGACGCCGCCGCGCCCGGCGAGCGCGCCCGCTCCGCCCGCCTTCTCCTCCTTCCCCTTTTTCGCCGCGCCGCCCACTAGGGGTTTTTCGCGACGCGAATTCCTGTTGCTTTCTTTTTTGGCGGCATAGCATCCGTTGTGACAACACATGTTGCGTAAAGTAAAATTGTTACATCGCATGTTGCGGTGTGGCCGGTGTTCGTCGCCAACCCCCGTCGGATCGGGGCATCGCCATTCACTGCGGAGAAGAGAATTCATGGGACGCCGTTCGTTCATCAAGACATTCGTGGCGGTCGCGCTCGCCGGCGCGAGCTTCGCGAGCCTCGCGAGTGCGCATGCGAAGGAGCTCATCGTCGGCACCGACACGTCGTTCATGCCGTTCGAGTTCAAGCAGGGCGACAAGTACGTCGGCTTCGATCTCGACCTGTGGGCCGAGATCGCGAAGGACGCCGGCTGGACCTACAAGATCCAGCCGATGGATTTCGCCGGCCTGATTCCGGCGCTGCAGACGCAGAACATCGACGTCGCGCTGTCGGGCATGACGATCAAGGAGGAGCGCAAGAAGGCGATCGATTTCTCCGATCCGTACTACGACAGCGGCCTCGCCGCGATGGTCCAGACGAACGACGCGACGATCAAGTCGATCGACGATCTGAACGGCAAGGTGATCGCCGCGAAGACGGGCACCGCGACGATCGACTGGATCAAGGCGCACCTGAAGCCCAAGGAGATCCGCCAGTTCCCGAACATCGATCAGGCGTATCTCGCGCTCGAGGCGGGCCGCGTCGACGCCGCGATGCACGACACGCCGAACGTGCTGTTCTTCGTGAACAACGAGGGCAAGGGGCGCGTGAAGGTGGCGGGCACGCCGGTGAGCGGCGACAAGTACGGCATCGGCTTCCCGAAGGGCAGCCCGCTCGTCGCGAAGGTCAATGCGGAGCTCGCGAAGATGAAGGCCGACGGCCGCTACGCGAAGATCTACAAGAAATGGTTCGGCTCCGAGCCGCCGAAGTCTTGAGCGACGCATCGGGGAGGCGCGGCGCGCGATGCCGCGTCGATCGGAACGCTATCGGGAGCTGAATGTGCAATTCGATTGGTCAGCGATATGGGCTGCGCTGCCGGACTTGACGGACGGCGTGCGGCTCACCGTTTTCATCGCATTCTTCGGGCTGGCGGGCGGTTTTCTCGTCGGCATGATCGCGGGCATGTTTCGCGCGTACGGCCCCGCCGCGCTGAACGTGCTCACGCAGGTCTACATCGAACTGATCCGCGGCACGCCGATCGTCGTGCAGGTGATGTTCCTCTATTTCGCGCTGCCGATGCTCGCGCACATCCGGATCGACGGGCTGACGGCCGCGATCGTCGCGATCACGCTGAACTCGGGCGCGTATCTCGCCGAGGTCGTGCGCGGCGCGCTGCTCTCGATTCCCAAGGGGGTGACGGAAGCCGGGCTCGCGATGGGGCTGTCGATGCCGCGCGTGCTCGTGAAGATCGTCGGGCCGCTCGCGTTCCGGCGGCTCATTGCGCCGCTCGGCAACCAATGCATCGTCAGCCTGAAGGATACGTCGCTGTTCATCGTGATCGGCGTGGGCGAACTGACGCGCAAGGGCCAGGAGATCATCGCCGGCAATTTCCAGGCGGTCGAGATCTGGACCGCGGTCGCCGCGATCTATCTCGCGCTCACCGGCGTGATGACGCTCACGCTTCGCTTCGTCGAGAAAAGGATGCGCATCCTATGAGCATGGTCGAATTCCGCAACGTGTCGAAAAGCTTCGGCCACGTGCCGGTGCTGAAGGACATCAACCTGCGCATCGACGCGGGCGAGGTGGTGGTCGTGGTCGGCCCTTCGGGTTCGGGAAAATCGACGATGCTCCGCTGCATCAACGCGCTCGAGAAGATCACGGGCGGCGATCTGCTCGTCGACGGGCAGAGCGTGAAGGGCAAGGCCGCGGTGATCCACAACATCCGGCTCGAAGCGGGCATGGTGTTCCAGCAATTCAATCTGTTCCCGCAGATGACCGCGCTCGAGAACGTGATGTTCGGGCCGATCCAGGTGCGCGGCGCGTCGCGCGCGCAGGCGCGCGATCAGGCGACGGCGTTGCTCGCGAAAGTCGGCCTCGGGGCGCGCGCGAACCACTATCCGTCCGAGCTGTCGGGCGGCCAGCAGCAGCGCGTCGCGATCGCGCGCGCGCTCGCGATCAGGCCGAAGCTGATGCTGTTCGACGAGCCGACGTCGGCGCTCGATCCCGAGTTGCGCCACGAGGTGCTGAAGGTGATGCGCGATCTCGCGAACGAAGGGATGACGATGATCGTCGTCACGCATGAGATCGGTTTTGCGAAGCAGGTCGGCACGCGCCTGCTGTTCATGGATCAGGGCGGCATCGCCGAGGACGGCGATCCGAAGACGCTGATCGATCGTCCGCCGACGCCGCGCCTGCGGGACTTTCTCAAACACGTTTCGTGATCAGGACAACCGATGAAGTTTCTCATGCCCGTCGTCGTGACGGGGGCGCCGCATGACATCGGCCGCCGGCTCGGCGAGCTGGCGCGGCCGGCGATGGACGCGTACGTCGCGCAGAGCGGCGCGTGGCGCGCGGTCGCGCGCTGGCGCGGCCATCCGTTCGTCGCCGAGTTGCGCCGCGCGGCCGAGGCGGCTTTTCCGGCGCTCGTCGCCGAGCTCGATGGGATCGCCGCCGGCCTCGGCTGGCGCGCGGAGGACGTGTTCGTCTGGAACTGCCGCGGCGAGCTGATCCACAACGCGCCGGACGGTTGCACGACGCTCGCGGTGCGCACGCCGCGCGAGCGGATGATCGCGCACAACGAAGACGGCGATCCGCATCTGCGCGGCAAGTGCATGCTCGTCGACGTGCGGCCCGACGGCAAGCCGGGCTTCGTGAGCTTCTACTATCCGGGCTCGCTGCCGGGTCATACGTTCGCGGTGAACCGCGCGGGGCTCGTGCAGACGATCAACAACGTGCGGATTCGCCGGCCGGCGGCGGGCGTGCCGCGGATGATCCTCGCGCGCGCGGTGCTCGACGCCGCATCGCTCGACGCTGCGCTGCGCGTGCTGCTCGACGCGACGCGCGCGAGCGGCTTTCATCACACGCTCGGCTGCGCGGGCGACGCGCGCGTCGTCAGCGTCGAGGCGAGCGTCGCGCGCGCGTCGGTGCTCGACGTCGAAGGCGTGTACGGCCACGCGAACCATCTGGTTCATCCGGGCTGCGATGCCGATGCGCAGATCGTGACCGCGTCGTCGGCCGATCGGCAGGCGCGGCTCGCGCAACTGCTGCCGCCGCTTCGCGGCGCGGCCGACGCGTCCGCGCTCTGGCGCGTGCTCGCCGATCGCGCGGGCGACGGTCTGCCGATCTATCGCGACGATCCGCGCGATCCGGACGACGAGAACACGCTCGCGACCGCGCTGTTTTCGATCGGCGACGACGGCGTCGCGTTCGAGGTGCGCGAGCGGGGCGCGGTGCGCTTTCAGCAATTCGTGCCGCGGGACGCGCAGCGCCCTTCGGCGCTTCGACACGAACAGGGGCATGCATGACCACCGTATTTCACCGCGCGCCGCGCGCGAGCCTGCCGGTCGCGGTCGCGGGCGACGGCATCGAGATCATCGATTCGACGGGCAAACGCTACATCGACGCATGCGGCGGCGCCGCCGTGTCGTGCCTCGGGCACAGCAACCCGCGCGTGATCGACGCGATCAAGCGGCAGGCGCAGCAACTGCCGTACGCGCACACATCGTTCTTCACGACGCAGCCGGCCGAGGAACTGGCGGACCGGCTCGTCGCCGCCGCGCCTGCGGGGCTCGAGCACGTGTATTTCGTGTCGGGCGGGTCGGAGGCGGTCGAAGCCGCGCTGAAGCTCGCGCGCCAGTACTTCGTCGAGAAGGGCGAGCCCGCGCGCAGGCATTTCATCGCGCGCCGGCAGAGCTATCACGGCAACACGCTCGGCGCGCTCGCGATCGGCGGCAACGCGTGGCGGCGCGAGCCGTTCCTGCCGCTGCTGATCGAAGCGCATCACGTAAGCCCGTGCTATGCCTACCGCGAGCAGCGCGCGGACGAAACCGAAGAGGCGTTCGCGCAGCGCCTCGCCGACGAGCTCGAAAGCAGGATTCTCGAACTCGGGCCGGACACGGTCGCGGCGTTCGTCGCGGAGACGGTCGTCGGCGCAACGGCGGGCGCGGTGCCGCCCGTGCGCGAGTATTTCCGCAAGATCCGCACGGTGTGCGACAAGTACGGCGTGCTGCTGATCCTCGACGAGATCATGTCGGGGATGGGCCGCACCGGCTATCTGTTCGCGTGCGAGGAGGACGGCGTCGCGCCCGACATCCTGACGATCGCGAAGGGGCTCGGCGCCGGCTATCAGCCGATCGGCGCGACGCTGGTCAGCGATGCGATCTACCGGACGATCGTCGGCGGCTCGGGCTTCTTTCAGCACGGCCACACGTACATCGGCCACGCAATCGCGTGCGCGGCGGCGCTCGAAGTGCAGCGCGTGATCGACGAGGATCGGCTGCTCGAGAACGTGAAGGCGCGCGGCGAGCAGTTGCGCGCATCGCTCGCCGCGCGCTCGGCCGAGCACCCGCACATCGGCGACGTGCGCGGCCGCGGGCTCTTCGTCGGCGTCGAGCTCGTGCGCGATCGCGTGACGAAAGCGCCGTTCGATCCGAAGCTGAAGCTGAACGCGATCGTCAAGCGTGAGGCGATGCAGCGCGGGTTGATGGTGTATCCGATGGGGGGCACCGTCGACGGCCAGCTCGGCGATCATGTCCTGCTCGCGCCGCCGTTCATCTGCACCGCGCCGCAGATCGACGCGATCGCCGAGCGGCTCGGCGACGCGATCGATGCGGCGCTCGCGTCGATCGGCGCGGCGGCGTCGCGCTGACGCGCGGCCGCGCTATCCTTGTTCCGTCGAACCGACATGAAGAAGACGAAGATGAGGCTTCCTGAATTCAATCGCGACACCGCGACCGACGAGCAGAAGGCCGTGCTCGACGAGATCCTGAGCGGGCCGCGCGGCAACCTGAACGGGCCGTTTCTCGGCTGGATCGCGAGCCCCGAGCTCGCGCGGCATGCGCAGCGGCTCGGCGCGTTCTGCCGGTATCGGACGGGGCTGCCGCTGCGGCTGTCGGAGCTGGCGATCCTCGTGACGGCGGCGCGCTGGCGTTCGCAGGCGGAATGGCACATCCATCATCCGATCGCGCTCGACGCGGGCGTGCCCGCGGCGGTCGCCGAGGCGATCCGGGCTGGCACGGCGCCGGCGTTCGACGACGCCGACGATGCGCTGATCTTCCGGTTCGCGACCGAGCTGCACGAGACGAAGCGCGTGTCGGATGCGACCTACGACGCGGCGCTCGCGCGTTTTGGGCATCAGGTCGTCGTGAATCTCGTCGCGCTGCTCGGCTATTACGCGCTCGTCGCGATGACGCTGAACGTGTTCGACATGCGCGCCGACGGGCAGACGGCATTGCCGTTCGCGGAGTGACCGGACGAACGACGGACGATGCGCCGATGAGGCCGCGCGCGGCGCGTGCGCGCCCGACCCGCAAAAGACGACGGCGGCCGTTTCGCATCCGAAACGGCCGCCGCGTCGTTGAGCGGGGCGAACGTCAGTTCGTCTTCGACGGAGCATTCGCCGCCGGCGCGGAAGCCGGCGCACCGGGCGAAGGCGAAGCCGCCGAGGCGGGCGCGGGCGCCGCGGCGGAGGCCGCAGCCGGCGCCGCTGCTTCGCCGCTCGCGCCGGCATCGCCCGGGTCCTGATATTGCGGCAGCCCGGCCGGCTCGGGCCTGCTGCCCGGCGCGCCGCTCGCGCCCTCGCCCGGGTCCTCGTATTGCGGCAAGCCGCCGTTGCCGTTCGCCGGCTCGCCGCCGGGCTCGTTGTAGTTCGGCAGCGATTCTTCGCCGCCGCCGCCGTGATACGTGAGCGAGCGGCGCTGCTGCACGTACGCGTCGCGCACGAACGAGTATTTGTCGAGCGCCGCCTGTTGCAGCAGATCGGTCGCGCCGAGCAGATCCGAGCGCGCGCTGATGAACTGCGCGATGTACATCGGATTGCGCGCGGCGGGCTCGATGTAGTTCAGCAGATTGAAGCGGACGTCGACCGCGCGGCCGACGCCGTCGCGAATCGAGCTCGGCCCGAAGACCGGCAGCACCAGATACGGGCCGGCCGGCACGCCCCAGCGCGCGAGCGTGAGGCCGAAATCCTGGTGGTGCTTCGGCAGCCCGGCGAGCGACGCGACGTCGATCAGCCCGGCGACGCCGAACACCGAGTTCATCGCGACGCGCATCACGTCCTGCGTCGCGTCGGTGATCCGGAGTTGCAGCAGGTTGTTCGCGATGTTGCCGAGATCGCCGAGGTTCGAGAAGAAGTTGCTGATCGCCGTGCGCAACGGCGTGGGCGTTACTTTTTGATAGCCCTTCGCGATCGGCACCGCGATCGTCGAGTCGACCGCGTCGTTGAACTTGAAAACGGCGCGGTTCATCGGCTCGAGCGGATCGCCCGGGTGCCGGTTGGGGCCGGTCGCGCAGCCGCTTGCAAGCAGGCAGACGGCGAGCGCCGACGCGGTGGTTCGCATCTTATTCATCGATTCCTTGCGATTGATTCGTCACGCGCTTCGTGCGCGGCTTGCCCATCAGCACGGGCTGGAACACGACGGCGCCGATCAGCGTGCACGACAGCGCGAGCGCGAGCAGCCGCCCCATGCTCGCCGTGCCCGGATGATGCGACAGCCACAGGCTGCCGAACGCGGTGGCCGTCGTCGCGGCGCTGAACAGCACCGCGTGCGTGAGGCTCGACTGCAGCAGGCCCGTCTGGCCCGCGCGCCACGCCATCACGAAATACACCTTGAACGCGACGCCGACGCCGAGCATCAGCGGCAGCGCGATGATGTTCGCGAAATTGAGCGGCATCCCGAGCAGCACGCACAGCTCGAGCGTCACGACGCCCGACACGAGAAGCGGCACGAGCGTGCGCAGCACGTCGCCGAAGCGGCGCAGCGTGATCCACAGCAGCACCGTGATCGACACGACCGACAGCGCGGCCGCCTGCAGGAACGCGCGGATGATCGTGTCCGCCGAATGCAGGATCGAGATCGGGCCGCCGATCGTACCCGGCTCGGCCGCCTTCACGGCCTTCGCGAAACGGCGCAGCATCGCGTCGTCGCCGGGATCGGCGCCCTTGGGCACCTTCGGCGAGATCTGCACGAGCGCGCGGCCGTCCGGCGCGACCCAGTCGCGCACGATCTGCGGCGGCAGGTTCTTGCGCGTGATTTCCGACGGCTGCAGCAGCATCGCGAGCTGGTTCAGCGCGATCTTCAACGGCGCGGAGAACGCGTGCTCCGCGCGCTCGCGCGTCGCCGCGTCGGCGGCGGCGAGTTTCGCGAGCGATTCGGACAGGTGCTTGGCCGCGGCCGCGCCCGGGCCCGGATAGTCCTCGGCCGCGTATTCGAGCAGGTTCGACGCGCGCTTGAGCGCCGCGACGCGCTGCGCGTCGGACACGGGCGCGGCGGCCGGCTGCGTGAGCGCGGGCAGCAGCTCGCGCGCGGCCGCCGCGATCGTCGCGAGCTTTTGCGGCTGCGCATCGGGAATGAAGGTCGACAGCGTCGTCGTGCGGCCGACTTCGGGCAGCGCGCCGAGGCGCTGCGCGGCGGCGTTCGCGGCCGCGAGCGACGGCGCGAGCAGCGACACGTCGTTGACCGACGCTTCCGGCGAATCCTTCAGCGCGAGCAGCGTCGCCATCGATTCGCTGTGCGGGTCCTTCAGATGCAGCGGATTGAAATCGAAGCGCAGATGCGCGAGGAGCGGCAGCGCGCCGATCACGACGGCGAGCGTGCCGATCAGGATCGGCTTGCGATGGCGGTCCAGATAATCGTCGACGGGCGCGAGGCGCGGAAAGCCGGGTGGCTTGCGCTCGCCGGGCGGCGCGAGCAGCCTGAGCAGCGCGGGCAGCAGCGTGAGCGTCGTGAAGAGCGCGACGAACATCCCGACGCCCGCGATCAGGCCAAGCTCGGACACGCCGCGGTACGCGGTCGGCAGAAACGAGAAGAAGCTCGCGGCGACGGCCGCCGTCGCGAGCGTGAGCGGCATGCCCATCGCGTGCGCGGCGCCGACGAGCGCGTGCTCGAGATTCGGATCGCGATGCCGTTCCTCGCGATACTTGACGCCGTACTGGATCGCGAAATCGACGCCGAGACCGACGAACAGCACCATGAACGCGACCGAGATCATGTTCAGCGAGCCGACCATCATCAGCCCGAGCGCGGCCGTGACGACGAGGCCGACGAACAGCGTGACGAACACCGCCGCAATCATCCGCTTCGAGCGCAGCGCGATCCACAGGATCACGAGCACGATCGCGAGCGTCGCGATGCCGTTGACGAGCGCGCCGTCCTGCACCGACGCGAACTCCTCGTCCGCGAGCGGCTGCTCGCCCGTCAGCCGCACGGCGGCGCCGAAGCGCTCGTCGAGCTTGAGCGCCTGCGCGGTCGCGCGGATCGTGCGCGACGCCTGCTCGCCCGCCTGCAGCGCGCCGTAGTTGACGACGGGCTGCACGGTCACGAACGCGCGTGCGGGCTCGCGGGCGGCGTCGGCGTCGACGAGCGCGCGCCACGAGAACGCGGCCGGCTTGCCGGCCAGCACGTCGTCGACGGTCGCCGCGCTGCGCGACAGCAGCTTCGCCATGCCCGAAAGCTTCACCTGGCCCGACTGCAACGGCACGCCGAGCGTCGTCGACAGCGTCGTCGCGAGGCCGGCGATGCTCGGGTCTTTCGCGAGCACGTTGATAAGCGGCCGCGCGCTTGCGAGCTGCGCGGTGGTCGTCGCGACATCCTGCTCGGGCAGGAACAGCAGCCCGTCGTGCTCGAAGAGCGGGCCGCCTCCCGGCTCCGACACCTGGCCGATGCGCCCCGCTTCGGCTTCGCGGCGCAAGCCGTCGGCGAGGGCGTTGGCCGCCGCGGCGGCGAATTCGGGCGCGGGCGCTTCGACGACGGCGAGGATCGTCTGGCTGCGCTGCGGGAACGCGTCGTCGATCGCATGGCCGAGCGCGGCCCATTTCGGGTCGTTCTCGACGAGCTTGCTGATGTCGGTGTTGATCTTGAAATGGTGCGCGACGTAGACGCCGCTGAGCGCGGCGGCGACGAGCGACAGCACGACGACCCAGATAGGGCGCCGCACCGACCAGGCGACGAGTCGGACGAGGACGGAAGTCAGCATGAGGCGGCGGGTTGGGGGCTGCGGAAAGGCAAAGTATCCAAGTATACCGGCGCGCGGGTTTCAGAGTCGGCTGGGTTCCGGCGCGGGTGAATCCCGCCGGATTGTTGCGAAATAGGGCGGGAATGCGGGAGCGGGTTCGCGTGCGAAAAACGGGGCGTGAGGCATTGCCGCGACGCGGTCGCGGCGCTCGCGGGGCCGCGAAGTCCGGCGCGCAGGCCGCGCACGAAAACGGGCGCGGCGCGGCCCCCGCGATTCGCGCGGATTCGTTCGCGACGGCCGCCAATCCGAAGTGCCGCGCGCGAATATCGATTTTCAGTCGTTTAATTCAAGATATTTAACAAATATTGTCGCGACTTTGACTTTTGGTTCGAGTCCGCGGCGCGATGTCATGCGTATTCGGTGCGTAAATGCGCACAGAAGATGTGTAGTTTGGCGAACATAGGTGTGTAAGCGCGTATGTTACTTTACGCCAATGCATTAATGGATTAAGGGTTGCATATCGCCGCCGCGATGCGTAATCGAATAAATATTCACCTGGAGGCTGGGGAGGCTCTCGACCGATCGACATCGGGCCGTTCGGCATTGGTGGTGGGCAAAGGCAATTTCATGGCGCAAGTGGCATTTCTGTTTCCCGGGCAAGGCGCATTCTATGCGGGCGCGACGCGGGCATTGAGCGGCGCGTATCCCGTGGTGCAGCGGGCCATGCAGGCGATCGACGCCGTTTCGGTGCGGCGATTGCGCCGCCCGTTGCTCGCGACTATATGGGACGAGCACATCGGTGTCGAGGATCTGCTGCAATACGCGCCGGATCTGTTGCAGCTCGCGATTTATGCAACGTCCATCTCGTGTTTCGAGGCGCTGCGCGCGCGCGGCGTGCGGCCCGACGTGCTCGTCGGCCACAGCTTCGGCGAGATCGCCGCGCTCACGTGCGCCGGTGCGTTCTCGATCGAGGAAGGCGCGGATATCGTCTGCGACCGGATCGACGCGTTGCGCGAAGCCGCGCCCGCCGACGGCCGGATGGCGGCCGTGTCCGCGTCGCCCGACGCGGTGCGCGCGCATCTGGCCGCATGCTTTCGCGGCGCGCCCGACGGCCGCGCGGGGCGCGTGCGGATCGCGGTCGAGAATCACGCGTCGCAGACCGTCGTGTCCGGCGCGCGCGAATACGTCGACGAATTTTCCGCCCACTGCGCTCGAAACAATATCTCCGCGCAAATATTGAATTCGCCTTATGCATTTCATCATGACGATCTGGAAAATGCGCGAATCGAATTTGGACGACGTTTGAAAGCTTATAAAAATAAAGCGCTCGAATATCCGGTTTATTCGCCGATATTGAATCGCTATTACGCGGCTGCCGACGATCTCGGCGCGTGTCTCGCGCGCCATCTCGTGTTGCCGGTCCGGTTCGGAGATGGGGTCGCAAGACTCAAAGCCGCCGGCATTGGCGCGTTCGTCGAGTGCGGGGCGCTGAACGCGCTCAGCAGGATCTCGGTGCGCGCGCTGGGGCCCGGCGCCGCCAAGACTTTTCCGGGCGCGTCGAGCGCGGGAGGCGAACTCGCCGGCCTGGAGAACGTTCTCGCATATTTCAATGGGGGTAGTGTCATGAACGACGACATTCGCGCAAGCAATCTGCAACTCGATTTCGACGAGTTCTGGCGCAACAGTGGTCCGGGGATCGTCGACAAGATCAAGGGCGAGCTCAAGCGGTTCTTCGACGCGCGCGGGCTGCAAGCGACGCCCGCGCCGCAAATCGTGACCGATCGCGGCTTCGTGTCCGGTTACGCGCCGTCCGGCGCGACCGGCGTCCCGCCGGCCGCGGCCCAGGCTGTCGCGCCTGCCGCACCGGTCGCATCTGCCGCGCCGGTCGCGCCCGCAGCGCCGGTCGCGCAGGCAGCGGCCGCGCCCGTTGCGGCCGCCGCCTTGGCGCGGGTGCCGCGCGATCGGCTCTTCGCCGAGCTCGTCGCGATTTACGCGGAGGCGATGGAATACCCGGAAGAGGTGTTCACCGAAACGGTCGAGCTCGAAGCGGAGCTCGGCATCGATTCGGTCAAGCAGACGGAAATCATCCAGCGGATCAGCGCGCGTTACGGGCTGCCGCCGCTGCCGGCGAACTTCCGCGCCGGCGACTTCAAGGCGATGGGACAGATCGTCGACTTCGTCTACGAGCATCAAGGCCAGGCGGCGGCGCTCGTCACGAACTGAAGCGCCGCGCGCACCGCGCGCCACGAGAATAACGAGAGGAGAGGGCCGGATCAGACGGAGAGTCTCGTCCGAATGTTTGGTAATCCTGACCACTGCGATTTATGTCGAATTCCTATTTGTTGGGGAAGCGTGTGTTGGTGACGGGCGGGGCAAAGAACGTCGGAAAGGCGATCTGCCGCCGCTTTGCCGAAGAGGGCGCGCACGTCATCGTCAATTTCTTTCATTCGCTCGACGCGTCGAAAGAGACCGCGGCCGAGCTGCGCGCGCTCGGCGCGACGGTCGACGTCGTGCGCGCGTCGGTTGCGCAGCCCGCGCAGGTCGAGCGGATGTTCGACGAAATCGAAGCGAAGTACGGCAAGCTCGACATTCTCGTGAACAACGCGGCCTCGGGCGCGTTGCTGCCCGTGGACGACATCGAGGCCGCGCACTTCGACCGCGCGCTCGACACGAATCTGAAGGGCGCGTTCTGGTGCGCGCGCCGCGCCGCGCGGCTGATGGCGCGCGCGGGCGGTGGCGCGATCGTCAACGTTTCGTCGGTGGGCTCGACGCTCGTGCCGGCGAACTATCTCGTCGTCGGCACCGCGAAGGCCGCGCTCGAATCGCTGACACGCTACCTGGCCGTCGAGTACGCGAGCCTCGGCATTCGCGTGAACGGCGCGTCGTCGACGCTGATCGACGGCGACGTCGCCGCGCAGTTTCCCGATCCCGAGAACACCAAGCGCTCGAGCATCGCGGCGACGCCGCTCGGCCGCCTCGCGACCGCCGAGGATCTCGCGGACGTCGTGCTGTTCCTCGCATCCGATGCGGCGCGCTGGATCACCGGGCAGGTGATTGTCGCGGACGGCGGGCTGTCGCTGTGCAGCGAGGCGCTGTCGCCGCGGCGCGAGTGGCGCGGTGTGCGGCCGGCGGCGGGCGGCGACGGCGCGTCGCTGCCGGACACGCCGGCGGGGCCCGCGGCGTTTCCGAGCCGCCCGAGCGCGGGCGCGGCCTCGGTCGCGCCGGACGCGGTTGCCTCGTCGGAGTCGGGGGAGTCGGCGCCTGCGTCGACTCCGCGCGTGCCCGCCGATGCAAGCGCATCCGCGTCGCATGACGTGCATGCGTCGACGCCTTGCGCCGCAATCGGCGCATCGCCGGCGGCACCCGCTGCCGCCGACGCAGGCGACGAAGCCGATGAAATCGCCGTCGTCGGCATGGGCGTCGCGCTGCCCGGCGCGAGCGATCCGGAGGCGTTCTGGCGCGCGCTGCTGAACGGCCCCGAGCTGTTCGGCAACGTGCCGCCCGATCGTTGGGATTACCGATCGTTCTATTCGCCAGACACGTCGGCGGAAGACAAGAGCTACCAATCGCGCTCGGTGTTCATCGAGCATTTCGAGCCCGACGCGCGGCTGCGCGCCGAGATCGAGGCGGCCGCCGCGCCGGACGAGCTGACGACCCTGTGGCTGCGCCATTCGCTGCGCCAGGCGCTCGACGGCGTGCGCGTGCGCGCGGGCGATCGCACGTCGTTCCTCGTCGGCTACACGGCGGACGGCAGCCAGCATCTGGAAGAAGGGATGGTGCTCGCGGCGATGCGCGCGCGGTTGCGCGAGGCGCTCGACGAAGCCGGCGCACCGCCGGACGAGCGCGAGCGCCGCATCGCGCAGATCGATGCGGTGCTGCGCGCGCGCTATGCGCGCGGCACGGGCGAGCTGTCCGAGTATTTCCCGCATCGCGTCGGCCTGAACGCGATGCGCGGCGTGCTGCCCGACGACGCCGAATACATGATGGTCGACACCGCGTGCTCGTCGTCGCTCTATTCGGTCGACCTCGGCATCAAGAGCCTGCTCGCCGGCAAGCACGACGTCGTCGCGTGCGGCGGCGCGTTCGCGCTCGCGCCGCGCGGCTCGATCCTGTTCTCGAAGCTGCACGGGCTTTCGAAGAGCGGCGAAGTGCGGCCGCTCGACAAGGCGTGCGACGGCGTGCTGTTCGCCGACGGCGCGGGCGTCGTGATCCTGAAGCGCCTGAAGCGCGCGCTCGCCGACGGCGACCGCGTGCTCGGGGTGCTGAAGGCGTTCGGCTCGTCGTCGGACGGCAAGGGCAAGGCGATCTACGCGCCGAATTCGGCGGGCCAGAGCATCGCGATCGAGCGCGCGTATCGGCAGACCGACGTGCGCAAGGAATCGGTCGACTGGGTGGTCGCGCACGCGACCGGCACGCCCGCGGGCGACCTCGCCGAGTTCCAGAGCCTGCGCGAGAAGCTCAAGCGCGACCGGCCGGTGTACGTGACGTCGAACAAGTCGCTCGTCGGCCATACCGGATGGGCGGCGGGCGTCGTCTCGCTGATCCAGGTGCTGCTCGCGCTCGAGCACGGCCGCATTCCGCCGCAGCACCGGTTCTCCGAGCCGCCGCGGGAGTTCGACATCGAATCGAGCGGCTTCACGATCCCGACGCAGGCGGTCGACTGGCCGCGCAAGGCCGATGCGGCGCGCGTCGCCGCGGTGTCGGGCTTCGGCTTCGGCGGCACGAACGGCCATCTGATCGTCGGCGAGTATCGGCCGGACCTGGGCGCATCGAAGCCCGCCGCGCGCGTGAGCCGCGAGCCGCTCGCGATCGTCGGCTGGTCCGCGAAATTCCCGGGGCTCGACGGCCGCGACGCGATCGCCGCATGGCTGAACGGCGCGGGCGCAGCGCCCGGCGCGAGCTTCGGCCTCGCGTATCCGCTGCCGAGCTTCGATCGCGTGCGGATGCCGCCCGCGGTGCTGCGCGCGCTCGACCGCTGCCAGCTGATGGCGCTCGACGCCGCGCACGACATGCGCGAGCAGTTGCGCGACTACTGGAGCGCGCATGCGGACGCGATCGGCGTCGTGATGGGACACATGGGCCCGACGCGCAACGCCGCGCTGTACGCGAGCCGCTGCTATGTCGACGACATCGCGACCGCGGTGCGCGCGTGCTTCGACGATGCATCGCGCGCGCCGCTCGACGACGCGCTCGCGCGCGTCGCGGAAAAGGTCAAGCGCCTCGTGCCGCCGACAACCGAGAATTCGTTCCCCGGCATGATGCCGAACGTGATTCCGGCGCGCGTCGCGAACTATCACGACCTGCACGGGATGAACATGACGGTCGACGCCGGGCATGCGTCGACGCTCGCCGCGTTCGAAGTCGCGTCGCGCTTCCTGAGAAGCGGCGAGCTCGACATGGTGATCGTCGGCGGCATCAACGGCAATTCGGCCGACGAAGTGCAGCCGGCGTTCGGCCGGCCGCTCGCGGAAGGGATCGTGCTGTTCGCGGTGACGACGAAGGCGCAGGCCGACGCGGCCGGGCTGCAGGTGCTCGCGTGGGTCGAGAGCGGCCGCGAGTTCGCGGACTCCGTCGCCGCCACGTCGCCGCACGCGTTGCGCGACGCGCAAGGCAGCGAAGTCACGTACGCGGGCGCCGACGGCGCGCTCGCGGTGCTGCGCGCGCTCGTCGGCGATGCGGACGCCGTGTCGGTCGCGCTCGGCAACGATCGCGATCGGGTGCGCTTCGGCTTGCGCGTCGCGCGCCGCGCGCCGCCGGCATGCGCGGACAGCGCGCGCGGCGGGACGGCTTCGGCAACGGCGTCGCCGGCTCCCGTTTCTTCTCACCTTTCCGAGCCGTTGCCGGCATCCGCCGCCGCATCGGCGCTGTCGGCGCATCCCGTCGCACCGCTCGCGACGGCCGTGCACGCGGAGCCGCCGGCGTCGGCCGCGACGGCCGCACCGGCTACCGCCGCTTCGGCCGACAAGCGCGTGCCGATTCCCGCAACGCTGAAAGCGACCGACGTGGCCGCCGATGGCGAGCCGCTCGGCGTCGCCCGCTATCGGATCGACCTGCAGGAAACGCCGTGGCATGCGGGCGCGGGCGCGATCGCGTATCTGCCTGCGGGCAGCGTCGTCGTGACCGATGCGCCCGAGCTGCTCGACGGCATCGGCATGCTGCCCGCCGATCTGCTCGTGCTGTCGACGCGTGCGGCGGCGTTCGCGCGCGCGCGGCTCGTAGTCGTCGACACGCTCGACGAAGGCGCGCTGCAAGGGCTGATTCCGTCGGGCACGCGTCACGTGCGGCTGCTGACGTCGCTGCACGCGAGCGCGCTCGCGCCGGATCGCCTGTCGGCGCCGTCGCCGGAGCGGCTCCGGCTGCACGATCTCGCATTCCTCGCGCTCAAGCAGTGCTACGACAGCGTCGCGCAGCAGGGCTCGTTCATCGCGCTGCTGCTCGACGCGGTGAAGGACGACGTGCTGCATCCGGACGCGGGGATGTTCACGGGCCTCGTGAAGGCGCTCGCGATCGAGCTGCCGAACGCGCGCGCGCTCGCGGTGCTGACGGACGATGCGGACATCCGGCACGGCGTCGCGCGGGCCGAGCGTGAGAGCGGCGCGCAGCATCTGCTGCCCGTCGTCGCACTGTGCGGCGGCCGGCGCCTCACGCCGCGCGTGACGCGCGACGCGGGCGAGCTGCCCGCCGACGGCCTCGCGCGGCTCGGGCCCGATTCGGTCGTGGTCGCGTTCGGCGGCGCGCGCGGGATCACCGCGGAACTGATGAAGGCCGTCGCCGAGCACTTCCAGCCGACGATCTATCTGATCGGCAGCAGCGCGCTCGACACATACGGCCCCGACGTGTTCGCCGGCAGCGACGAAGCGTTCGCGCGCCGTCGCCCCGATTACATCCGCGAGCAGAAGGCGCTCAATCCGGGCCTGCCGCTGCCCGCGATCATCAAGGCGTTCGAGCGCCAGGTGGACGCGCGCGCCGCGCGTCGCAACATCGACGTGATGAAGTCGTATTGCGGGCCGAACAAGGTGTTCTATCTGCGCGCCGACGTGCTCGACGCGAACAGCGTGCGCGCGGCGGTCGAGCGGATCGCCGCGGCCGGCCAGCCGATCGATCTCGTCGTCAACGCGGCGGGCCTGAATCGCTCCGCGTCGGTCAACGTGAAGTCGTTCGACGATTTTGTCGCGGTGCGCGACATCAAGATTCGCGGCTACTGGAACGTGCGCGACGCATTCGGCGCCGCGCAGCCGCGCGCGTGGTGCAACTTCGGCTCGTTCATCGGCCTCACCGGGCAGGCGGGCGAGACCGACTACGCATCGGGCAACGATTTCCTCAACACGCAGGCCGCCTACCATCGCGCGGCGCTCGCGCGCGACGAGTTCACGATCGGCTGGACGCTGTGGCGCTCGGTCGGGCTCGGCGCGAATCCCGTCACGCGCGCGTTCCTCGAGAAGAGCGGGCTCTTCACGAGCATGCGGACCAACGAAGGCATTCATCACTTCCTGCGCGAGATCAACCTGTCCGAGCGCGCGGCGAGCTCCGTGCATCTGGGCGCGGCCGAGCGGCGCGCGATCGAGACGCATCTGCCGACGTTCTTCGACGCGCAGGTAGCCGAGCACACATCCGCCTCCGCGCGCGCGCCGCACGCGCGAACGGAGCAGTCCGTGCCGCCGCCGATCGGCGCGCAGCCCGCGCCGATCGGGCAGGCCGTGCTCGATGCGCCCGACGGGCGTGCGCCACAGCCGCCGCGCGAGCGCGTCGCACGGCCGCCGAGCCACGACTTCTATCTCGGCCGCGAAGTGCGCCGCACGAGCGACAGCGTGACGTTCGAGCGCATCTTCGATCTGCGCACCGACGCGTATCTTCAACACCACGTCGTGAACCGTTTCGCGACGCTGCCCGGCACGTTCGTGCCCGAGCTCGCGGCCGAGGCGGCGATGAAGCTGCTGCCGGGCTTGCGCGTCGTCGGCTTCCGAGACGCCGCGTTCCGCCACTTCCTGCGCGTGTACGACGCGCAGCGGCCAAGCACGAAGCGCATCCATGCGCAGGTCGTCGGCCGCGAGGGCGATGCGGCGGTCGTGCAGGTGCGCATCACCGGCGACGTGCTCGCGCCGAACGGGCAGATGCTCGTCCAGGACAAGCTGCATTTCGAGATCAAGGCGCTCGTCGCGCCGCGCCATCCGAGTGCGCCCCTCTGGCCGATGCGCCCGGACGAGCCGCGCACGCCGGTTGCCGATCCGTACCACTTCGAATCGGCGCCCGTGCGGCTGACGGGCATGTTCGTGTCGACCGTGGACACGGGCGTCACCGCGATGGGCAAGGTCGCGCGCTACCGGCTGAATGTCGCCCCCGACGACGCCGTGTTCTCGCGTTTCGTCATCCCGAGCATCATGCTCGACGGCCTCGCGCGCGTCGCCGTGCTGAACTACGTCGCGAACGACTACATCCCGCTCGCCGCGCCGGTCTCGATCGGCCGGATCGATCTGTACGAAGGCGGCAACGACTGCGAGCTTGCGCGCCGCTACGACCGGATCGACCTGTACGCGACGCCCCGCGCGTTCGCGCTCGAAGGCGCGCACGGCGGCAACCGCTTCGCGGCGGTGCGCCCCGACGGCAGGATGCTGATGGAGATGAGCGACGTGTCGGGCGTCGTGATCGGCTACGTGCACCGGACGACGCTCGCGTACGCGACGAAGGCCGAGGTGGACGCGCTCGCCGCGCGCCTCGCAACCGAGCGGGAGACGGCATGAGCAAGCACCGCCAGGCGCCGGGGCCGCGCGGCAGCCTCGTGATGGGCAACCTCGCCGCGTACAAGCGCAATCCGATCACGATGCTGCTGCGGCTGCACCAGCAATACGGCGACGTCGCGCGCAACCGGCTCGGCCCGTTCGTCACGCATGCGCTCGCGCATCCGGACCACATCCAGTACGTGCTGCAGGAGAATCACCGCAACTACGTGCGCGGGCGGTTCTACGACAACTTCAAGATGTTCTTCGGCGACGGCCTGCTCACGACCGACGGCGAATTCTGGCGGCGTCACCGGCGCGCGGTGCAGCCGCTCTTCCACAAGAAGCAGGTCGATGCGCACACGGCGGCGGTCGGCGACGCGGCGCTCGCGCTCGCGCATCGCTGGAGCGCGCTGCCGCCCGGCAAGGCGGTGGACGTCGTCGAGGAGATGATGCATCTGAGCCTCCGGATGCTCGGGCTGATGGTGTTCAACACCGACGTGTCGTCGCACGCGGAGGCGGTCGGCCCGGCGGTGCGCTTCGGGATCGAAGCGATGATGCCGCAAGGCAACATGAACGACTTCATCCCGCGCTGGGCGCCGACGCGCTTCAACCGCCGGATCGCGCACGCGCGCCGCGCGATCGACACGATCATCGCGAAGATCATCGCCGATCACCGCGAAGCGCGCTGCGAGCCGAGCGACGTGATCTCGCTGCTCCTGAACGCGCGCGATCCGGACACCGGCGCGCCGATGACGCAGCAGGAAGTGCACGACGAAGTGATGACCGTGTTCCTCGCGGGCCACGAGACGACGGGCGCGGGCCTTGCGTGGGCGCTGTACGCGCTCGCGCAGCATCCGGCCGTGCTGCGCCAGTTGCGCGACGAGCTCGACGCGCGCCTCGGCGGCCGTGCGCCGACCGTGCAGGACTTCGAACAACTGCCGTATCTGTCGCAGGTCGTCGACGAGGTGCTGCGCGTCTACCCGCCGATCTGGGGCTTCACGCGCGATCTCGTCGAAGACGACGAGATCGGCGGCTACCGGATTCCCGCGCGCTCGTCGGTCTTCATGTCGCCGTACGTCACGCATCGCCATCCGGCGTTCTGGCGCAATCCGGACGCGTTCGATCCGGAGAACTTCGCGAGCGATGCGCCGGCTCGCCATCGCTTCGTCTACTTCCCGTTCGGCGGCGGGATGCGCAAGTGCATAGGCTTCCAGACCGCGCTCCTGCAGATGCGCGTGCTCGTCGCGGTGGTCGCGCAGCATTTCGATCTGAATGCGTTGCCCGGCCATCCGATCGAGCTCGGCGCGGCGATCTCGCTGCGGCCGGTGCACGGCATCCGTCTGATCGTGAAGCCGCGCGAGCGGCAGCAGAGCCATCTCGCGCGCGTGCGCGAGCACGAATCGGCGCGCGCGCTGCGTCCGCTCGGCGATACGGCCGAAGCGGCGGGCGCCGTGTGTCCGATGACGGATGCGGCGCACGAGATTTGCGTGAGCGCCGACGCCGCGATGGTGGAGGCCGGCGCGCCCGGCGACGCGAATGCGGGCGGCGCGGCCGCCGCCGTCGAGCGCGCGGCGGCCCGGCAACACGAACCGGCCGCCGCCGCGCCGCTGCCGTTCGCGACGTCGGCCGCCACGGGGGCGCCCCCCGCGGCGTCGCCCGTCGCGGCCGCCGCCGCTGGCGCGAGCGCCCGCAGCGTGCCCGCGTGGCGCTTCACGTGGCGGCCCGTGCCCGTCGATCCGGTGCCGGACGAGCCGTCGCCCGCGTTGAGCGGCAAGCGCATCGCGCTCGTCAACGGACGCGGCGGCACGATCGAGCGCGTCGCGGCGGCGCTGGCGCGGACGTGCGCGAAGGTGTCGGTGTTCGCGCCCGCCGCGAACGCCGACCACGCGGAAGCGGCGCGGGCATTCGTCAATGAAGCGGGGCCGCTCGACGGCATCGTCGATCTCGGGCTCGAAGCGCCGTTCGCGCTCGACGACGCGAGCGCATGGGAAGCGCCGATGCGGCGCACGGTCGAGCTGCTGAAGGCGTGCTATGGCGACTGGGCGGCGGAGGACGACACGTCGCGGCTCTTCTATGTCGCGCTCACGTGGATGGACGGGCAGATGGGTTACGGCGACGACGCCGGCGCGCAGCCGCTCGGCGGCCTGTGGGCCGGACTCGCGAAGACTCTGCCGCAGGAGCTGCCGAACTGCAACGTGCGCGTGCTCGACATCGCGCCGGACGAGACCGGCCGCGTCGACCGGCTCGTCGTCAACGAACTGTATCGCTGGGGCCTGTTCGAGGTCGGTTATCGCAACGGCGTGCGCTACACGCTGCACGCGAAGCGCGACGAACTGCCGCCGCTCGCGGTCGACGCGCGCGCGGCGCTCGGCCCGGGCGACACCGTGCTGTTCTCGGGCGGCGCGCGCGGGATCGGCCTGTTGTGCGCGCGCGCGCTCGCCGAGCGCCACGGCTGCACGGTGCTCGTCACCGGGCGCGAGACGCCGCCTGACGGCGGCGAGCCGTGGATGGCGCTCGACGAAGCCGGCTTCAAGCGCTATGGGCTCGAACAGCTGCGCGCGGCGACGCCCGAACGTCCGCCGAAGGCGATCCGCGCGTCGCTGCAGCGGCTGAAGCACCGGCGCGAGCTGAAGGCGGCGCTCGACGAGATGGCCGCGCTCGGCCTGCCGGTCCATTACCGCGTGTGCGACGTGACCGATCGTGCGGCCGTGCGCGCGCTGTGCGACGAGCTGGGCGATTCGCTGCGGATCGTGATCCACAACGCGGGCGTCGATCAGCCGGTGCGCCTGATCCAGAAGCGCGCCGACGATTTCGCGCATACGGTGCGCACGAAGGTGCTGGGCTTCGCGAACCTGTGCGATGCGGTGCGCGCGCGGCCGCGGCTCGCTCAGTTCTGCAACGTCGGCTCGCTGACGGGCCGCTGGGGCGGGATGACGGGCGAGACCGACTACGCGGCCGCGAACGAGGCGCTCGCGCGCCTCGGCCTCTGGGCCGCGAAGCACGCCCTGCCACCCGCATGCGGCGTGAAGACGCTCGTGTGGCCGACGTGGGAAGGCGTCGGGATGATCACGAACTTCGCGGTCACGCAGCGCTACGTGAGCCCGATGAACGTCGAAGAGGGCGTGCGGCACTGGCTGCGCGAGCTCGCCTCGCCGGGCGGCGGCGAGGTGATGTTCATGGGCGCGGTGGGCCGCGCGCCGACGCCCGTGCAGATCAAGGGCTTCCAGCCGATCCGCGAGCTGCCGAACATCGGCGAGCTCGTCACGCGCCGGCATCACGTCGGCGAGCCGGTGCGGTTTCGGCCGTTCAAACGCTTCGAGGGCCGCTATGCGATCGATCCCGCCGTCGCGCCGTACGCGCGCGCGTTCCGCTTCAACGGCCGCGCGGTGCTGCCCGCGTCGCTCGTGCTCGAGCATGCGTGCGCGGTCGGCGACTGGGTCATGCCGCCGACGGGCGAGCCGCGCGAGCTGAGCGAGATGACGAACGTCGTGCTGCGGCTCGACGCGCTGCCGGACGTGCCGGCGGGCGATGCGCCCGTCGAGATCGCGAGCGAGGCGGCCGGCTACATGATCGGCGACGTCTGGTGCGTCGACGTGCGTTGCAGCGATGCGCGCACGCAGGCCGAGCTGCTCAGCATGACGCTCGTCTATCGGCCGCAGCCGGAGCAGATCGGCGCCGCGTATGCGCGCGCGCCCGACACGAAGCCCGAGCCGGCGCCGCTCACGAGCGCGCCGCATGCCGCGTGGGACGGCGAGCTGCTGCCGGCGGGCGACTGGAGCGTGCCGGACGACGCGTCGGCCGGCATCGTGCGGATCGGCCGCGTGCCGCCCGCCGCAGTGCTGAGCCTGTGGACGCTGCCGTTCCCGCTCGAGCTGCGCCTGCCCGTCAATCATGTCGAGCACGTGCTGCGCGTGCTGCTCGCCGAATGGGGCGCCGCGCAAACCGACGCGCCGTCCGTGTGGCGAATCGGCGCCGCGAAGCTCGCGCGCCTGCCGGCGGCGTCGGCCGACGGCGTCGTCGAATACGCGACCGGCCGCTTCGCGGTGCTCGACGCACGCGGCTACGTGCTGCTGCGTGTCGACGACACGCGCGTCGACAGCGACGCCGCGCATGCCGCGCCGGCCGAAACGGTCGCGCTCGCCGATCCGCTGACGGCATGACGCGCGAGCGCACAAGTGGAGGAACGATAACGATGACGACGACGAACACGACGACGCCGGCGGCAGCCGCGACGCCGGCGATCCGCGATTGCGGCGATCGCTACTGCATCATCGGCGGCGGCGCGGCCGGCATCGCGACCGCGAAGAACCTGCGCGAGCACGGCATCGCATTCGATCTGATCGAGCGCGAGGACGACATCGGCGGCACCTGGTATTACGGCAAGCCGTGCAGCGCGATCTACAAATCGGTGCACATGATCAGCTCGCGCGAGTTCTCCGAATACACGGACTACCCGATGCCCGCCGATTACCCGACCTACGCGCGCGGCGATCAGGCGCTCGCGTACCTGCGCGACTATGCGCGCCGCTTCGGCGTGTACGAGCACGCCGAGTTCAACCGGACCGTGCTCGAAGTCGCGCCGCTCGCGCAGGGCGGCGCGTGGCGCGTCGAGCTCGACGGCGGCGAGGTGCGGCATTACAAGGGCGTGTTCGTTTGCAACGGCCATCTGTCGAAGCCGCAGGTGCCCGACTACCCGGGCCGCTTCGACGGGCTGCAACTGCATTCGGCGCTGTACAAGACCCCCGACGTGCTGAAGGGCAAGCGCGTGCTCGTCGTCGGCGCGGGCAATTCGGGCTGCGACATCGCGGTCGAGGCGGTTCATCATGCGAGCGCGGTGTTTCACAGCACGCGGCGCGGCTACTTCTACTGGCCGAAGTTCCTGTTCGGGATTCCCGCCGACCGCTGGGCCGAATGGCCGCTGAAGCTGCGCATGCCGCTGTGGGCGCGGCGCTTCTTCGGCGAGCGCCTGCTGCGCCTCACGACGGCCGGCCAGCCGGAGGACTACGGGCTGCCGAAGCCGGATCACAAGCTGTTCGAGGCGCACTTCATCATCAATTCGACGCTGTTCTATCACCTCGGGCATGGCGATCTCGTCGCGAAGCCGGATGTCGTCGAGCTCAAGGGCGATCGTGTCGCATTCTCGGACGGCAGCGAGGAGCAGATCGACGCGATCGTCTACGCGACCGGTTTCCAGCTGAGCTTCCCGTTTCTCGACCAGTCGTATCTGCAATGGGACAAGATGCAGCCGCGCCTGTACCTGAACGTGTTCGACCGCGCGCATCCGAACCTGTTCTTCATCGGCCTGTTCCAGACGTCGACCGGCAACTGGCCGCTGATGGACTATCAGGCGCAGCTCGTCGCGCGCTACCTGCGCGCGCGCGACGCCGCGCCGCGCAAGGCCGCGCGGCTCGACCGGCGGATCGGCCGCGACCGCTCGAACTGGAACGGCGGGATTCATTTCAGCGACACGCAGCGGCACGTGATCGAAGTCGAGCACTTCGCGTACCGGCTGCAACTGAAGCGGCTGATTCGCGCGCTGCCCGATTCGCGCGTCGCGCCGCGGCAGGCGCGGCCCGTGGCCGTCGCGTCGGCGGCGCAAGCGGCGGCGTCGGGCGCGCGCGTGCGGACGGGAGACGCATGATGGCGATCGTCTCCGTGGAGAGCGTGAGCAAGACCTATCTGCTCGACAGCGTGAAAGTGACCGGCCTTGCCGGCGTGTCGGTCGACATCGACGCGAACCGTTTCACCGTGCTGAGCGGCCCGTCCGGCAGCGGCAAGACGACGCTGCTCAACATGATCGGCTGCATCGATCGGCCGGACGCCGGGCGCGTCGTCGTCGCCGGCCAGGATACCGCGACGCTGTCCGACGATGCGCTATCCGACTTTCGCGCGCGCGAGGTCGGACATGTGTTCCAGTCGTTCAACCTGCTGCCCGTGCTGTCCGCTTACGAGAACGTCGAATATCCGCTGCTGATGGCGCGCAAGCCGGCGCGCGAGCGCGCGCGGCGCGTCGCGTATCTGCTCGATGCGGTGGGCCTTGCCGGCAAGGGCGCGCACCGGCCGAGCCAGCTGTCGGGCGGCCAGCGCCAGCGCGTCGCGATCGCGCGCGCGCTCGCGGCGGGGCCGTCGCTCGTGCTTGCCGACGAGCCGACCGCGAACCTCGACAGCGTCACCGGCCGCGCGATCATCGCGCTGATGCGCGAGATGCAGCGTGAGAGCGGCGTGTCGTTCATCGTGTCGTCGCACGACCCGCAAGTGTTGGAAGCGGCCGACGACGTCGTGCAGATCCGCGACGGGCGCATCGTCGAGCGCCGCCGCATCGCGCAGGAGGCGCAAAGCTGATGCATACGTTCATGTTGGCGCTGCGCAACCTGCAGCGAAACCGGCGGCGCTCGATCACGACGCTGCTCGCGATGATCGTCGGCGTCTGCGCGGTGTTGCTGTTCGGCGGCTTCAGCAAGGACATCACGTTCGGATTGCAGACCGATTTCGTGCGGCGCAGCGGCCATTTGCAGATCCAGCGTCACGGCTACTACCAGTACGGCAGCGGCAATCCGGTCGCATACGGGATCGGCGGCTACGAGCGGCTGATCGCGCGGCTGCGCGACGATCCGGTGCTCGCGCCGATGATCGCGGTGATCACGCCGACGCTGCAGTTCGGCGGGATCGCGGGCAATTTCGAAGCGGGCGTGTCGCGCACGGTGCTCGCTCAAGGCGCGGTCGCCGACGAGCAGGACCGGATGCAGCAATGGAACGACTACGGCTTTCCGCTGACGCCGAAGCCGTATCCGCTCGTCGGCACCGCGCCGGATGCGGCGATCGTGGGCAACGGCGTCGCGCGCGTGTTGCATCTGTGCGGGCCGCTGCACGTGCCCGATTGTGCCGACGGCGACATCGCGAAGGACGCCGTGGCGTCGGCCGCGTCGGCCGCGGACGCGCCGGCCGACGTGCTTGCGCTTGCCGCCGCCGAAGCGGACGCGCGAAAGGGCGAGCGCGGCGATGAGCATGGCGGCGAGCGCGCGGGCGCGACGCACATCGAGGTGCTCGCGGCGAACGCGTACGGCGCGCCGAACGTGGGCGGCTTCACGGTCGCGAAGGCCGAGCAGCAGGGCGTGAAGGAGTTCGACGACGTCTACCTTGCGATGCATCTGTCGCGCGCGCAGCGGCTCGTGTACGGCGGCGATGCGCCGCGCGTGACGGCGATCGAGATCCAGCTCAAGCACACCGCGCAGTTGCCCGCCGCGCGCGCGCGAATCGGCGAGCTGTTCGGCGGCAGCTTCGAAGGCCAGCCGCTCGACGTGCTCGACTTCGCCGCGCTGAATCCGTTCTACGACCAGACGAACCGCATGTTCTCGATGATCTTCGGCTTCGTGTTCGTGCTGATCGGCGCGATCGTGCTGTTCGTCGTCAGCAACACGATGAGCGCGGCGATTCTCGAGCGGACCGTCGAGATCGGCACGCTGCGCTCGATGGGCGTGCGTCGCGGCGGCATCCAGGCGCTGTTCGTCTGCGAAGGCGCGCTGCTCGGCGTCGTCGGCGCGTCGATCGGCGTGCTCGTCGCGCTCGCGCTCGCATTCGCGGTCAATCACAGCGGCCTCGCATGGACGCCGCCCGCGCGGATCGATTCGGTCGCGCTGACGGTGCGCGTGTGGGGCGAATGGCGCCTTATCGCGCTGACGTTCGCCGGGCTCGCATTCGTCGCCGGATTGTCCGCGTGGTTGCCCGCGCGCCACGCGGCGCGGCTGTCGATCGTCGACGCGCTGCGTTACGCATGAGCGGCGGAAGTTTTCAGTTTGAACAACGAAAGATCGAATCGATCGGGAGGTGAAGCGTGCGTCGCTTGTTTCGTCAATGTTGGGTCGGCCTGAGTCTTTGCGCGGCGGCGCTCGCGCACGCGCAGGCCGCGCCCGATCCGCAGCAGCTGCTCGCGCAAAGCGACGCGATCCGCACGCCGACGAAGTCGTTCGTGCTGACCGCGACGCTGACCGAATACCGGTCCGGCAAGCAGGTCGACGGCAACACGCTGTCGATCTATTCGAAACCCGATGCGCCGGGCGGCGCGTTCCGCACGCTGGTGCGCTTCGTCGCGCCCGCGCGCGACACGGGCAAGCTGATGCTGAAGAACGGCAACGACCTGTGGTTCTACGATCCGGCGAACCAGGCGAGCATCCGCATCTCGCCGGACCAGCGCCTGCTCGGGCAGGCCGCGAACGGCGACGTCGTGACCGTGAACCTCGCGCACGACTATCGGGCGGAGCTCAAGGGCGCCGAGGACGTGATGGACGGCGATCGCCAGACGCGGCATTGCTACAAGCTTTCGCTGACCGGCAATGCGCAGGGCCTCACGTACCATCGGATCGAGATGTGGCTCGAGGCATCGAACAGCCGGCCGGTGAAGGCGAAGTTCTATTCGGAAAGCGATCGGCTGCTCAAGAGCGCGTTCTATCGGCGCTATACGGCGGAGCTCGGCGTCGAGCGGCCGACCGAGACCGTGATCATCGACGGCCTCGATCCGAACTGGGTCACGGTGATGCGCTTTTCCGGCTACGTGTGGCGCGACATTCCGGACGCATGGTTGCAGCGCGACTACCTGCCCCGCTTCCAGGCGCAATGACTCGCCGATCGTTGGCAGTTCTGATTTGCGCGGCCGCGGCGGCGATGCCGCTGCGCGCCGCGGCCGCGGGCGACGCGGATGCGGCGAGCGACGCGACGAACGCGGCGCTCGATCTCGCGGACGCGACGCCCGTCGCGGCGCCGGAAACGGCGCGCCCGTGGAAGTTCAGCGTGCAGAACGCCGTTCGCTGGAGCGACGTTCGCGATGCTGCGTCATCGTGGCGCAATCAGTTGGTGCTGGAATTCCAGTTCGAGCGCGCGCTGACGCCGACACTGGGCGTGAATTTCGCGATGCGGTTCGACCGGTTCGATCCGCTGTCGCCCGGCGCGGCGTCGCACCGCGACGTGACGCTCGTGAAGGAGGCGTATGCGAGCTGGAAGCCGTCGCCGCTGCTGGCGATCGACGCGGGCCGGATCAACGAGCGCATCGGCGCGGCGATCGGCTACAACCCGACCGATTTCTTCAAGGCGGGTGCGGTGAGCCTCGACGTGCCGCCCGATCCGGACAGCCGGCATGCGAACCGGCTCGGCAGCGTCGCCGTGCGCGCGCAGCGCGTGTGGGATTCCGGCTCGATCGCGCTGATGCTGTCGCCTCGGCTCGCGAGCCGCAGCATGCCGGGCGATCCGTTCGCGTCGTCGGATTTGCAGCGCACGAACGGCGTCGATCGCTGGATGCTCGTCGGCAGCCAGCGGATCGCGCCGGCGATCCAGCCGCAATGGGTGCTGTATGGCGAGAGCGGGCAATCGCCGCAGTTCGGGCAGAATCTGAGCGTGCTGCTCGGCAACGCGGTCGTCGCATACGCGGAGTGGACGGGCGGCTGGCGGCCGTCGCTGATCGGTTCGGCGACGGGCGGCGGCAACGGCGATCGCGCGTTTCGCACGCGCTCGGCGGTGGGCTTCACGTGGACGCTGCCGGTCGACCTGTCGCTGACGGCGGAACTGCAGGGCAACAGCGGCGGCGCATCCGCTTCGCAGTGGCGCGCGCTGCAGGCGAGCGATCCGTATGCGTGGGGGCGGGCGGTGCGCGCGTCGATCGCCGCGCAGGAGCTGCCGTCGCGGCACGGGCTGTTCCTGATGGCCGCGTGGCGCAACGTGTTCGTGCGGCGTCTGGACCTGACGGGCTTCGCGCAGCTCGATCTGGGCGCCGGGCGGCAGTACTGGCTGGAGTTGCGGCGGCGCTTCGACACGTTCGACGTCGCGGTGCAGTTCCTGCGGCAGACAGGGCCTGCGTGGAGCCGCTTCGGCGCGATGCCCGAGGCGAGCAGCGTTCAGGTGCTGGGCATTTTTTATCAGTAGGACGTCGCCGAACGTCCAATAACAAGGGCCACCCTACGATGAGCAAACGCATCCTGCAAATCGCCACCGCGATTCTCGCGGCTGTGCCGGTCGCAACCGGCGCGCTCGGCATGATGGGCATCCACGATCCGCTGTACGCCTCGCTCGGCGTCGCGCTGCCCGCCGACGCGACGCTCGACGGCAACCTGCGCTTCTACGCAGGCGTCTGGTTCGGCCTCGGCCTCGGCGCGTTCTGGACGATTCCGAACATCGAGCGCAACGGCGTGCCGTTCCGCGCGCTGTGGACGATGATCTTCGTCGGCGGAATCGGGCGTCTGATCTCACTCGTGTCGCTCGGCGCACCGTTTGCTCCGTTCATCGGCTTTACCGTACTCGAGATCGTCGGCGCGCCGCTGTTCGTCTGGTGGCAAAGCCGCGTCGCGGCAACGGCGGGCTGACGGGCCGACGCGGGCGGCACGCGCGGCCGGAGCGGCCGGCGAACGTTTGAAACACTTAGGTTGACTGACAAATGATGGTGGAAGGATTGCCGCATGCGATGCCGCGTGACGATACGGCGGCGCTGCGGTTCAGCGTCGCGCGCCCGTCGGCGGCGCTCACG
This sequence comes from Burkholderia thailandensis E264, assembly GCF_000012365.1. NCBI lineage: Bacteria > Pseudomonadati > Pseudomonadota > Betaproteobacteria > Burkholderiales > Burkholderiaceae > Burkholderia > Burkholderia thailandensis. The sequence goes on along the minus strand of NC_007650.1, from coordinate 2,866,825 downwards.
GAGCGGCTGATGCGCGGCGAGGTGCACGTGTGGCGCGCCCGCTCGGACGAAGCGGGGTCGTACCTGAAGCGCGATTGCCTGTCGCTCAGCGAACGCGAGCGTGCGGCGAGGCTCAAGTACGGCGCGCACCGCGAGCTGTTCGTGTTCGCGCGCGCGATGCTGCGGGTCGTGCTCGGCGAATACCTGAACGCCGATCCGGCGCGGCTCGTGTTCGACGTCGAGCCGGGCGGCAAGCCGGTGCTGTTCGGCCGCGATCTCGAATTCAGCGTGAGCCACGCGAGCGGCGCGGTGCTGATGGCGGTCGCGAGGAAGCGGGTCGGCTGCGATCTCGAATCGCTCGGCCGGAAGCTCGATATCGACGCGCTCGCGGCGGCCAGCCTCGGCGAGCGCGAGCGCGACGTGTTCGTGCAAACGCCGAAGCGCGCGCAAGCGCGTTTGCTGCTGCAGCTCTGGACGCGCAAGGAGGCGCTGCTCAAAGCGCACGGCGCGGGCCTGCGGCGCGATCCGCGGGAACTGGAGATGCCTTGGCCCGCACGGCTCGCCGCGCGCGACGAATGCATGAGCGACGGCGTGCGCTGGGCGGTCGAGGACATCGCGCTCGGCGCGGGATGGCGCGCGGCGGTCGCGATGGAGGATCGGTGCGCGAAAGTGCACGGATTCTGTCTGGGGTGGTGAGCCGCCGTTCGGCGTCGCGATCGCGGAGATCGCCGCGCACGGGCGGGCGGCATCGTTCGAGTAACGCAATACACAGGGGGAAGCGATATGCAGTCGATGTTGAGATGCGCCGCCGCAACGGCGCGGGTCGCGAGAAGAACACTGGCAAATGCATGGGCGGCCGCGATCGTCGCCGCGATGTGCGCATTCGCCGCGCCCGCGGCGCGCGCGGATGCCGCGACGGGTGCGGTCGACGACTACGCGGCGACGCGCTACCCGATCATCCTCGTCCACGGGCTGACGGGCACCGACGACTACTTCGGCGTCATCCCGTACTGGTACGGAATGCAGTCCGATTTGCAGCAGCACGGCGCGACCGTGTTCGTCGCCGATCTGTCGGGGTTCCAGAGCGACCTCGGCCCGAACGGGCGCGGCGAGCAGCTGCTTGCATACGTGAAGCAGGTGCTCGCCGTCACCGGCGCGCAGAAGGTGAACCTGATCGGCCACAGCCAGGGCGGACTGACGTCGCGCTACGTCGCGGCGGTCGCGCCGGATCTCGTCGCCTCGGTGACGTCGATCGCCACGCCGCATCGCGGCTCGCCGTTCGCCGATTTCGTGCTCGGCGCGCTGAGTCTCGACCCGACCGGCCTGTCGACGCCGATCTTCGGCTCGCTGCTGAATCTATTCGGGGTCCTGACGAGCCACACGCACAACACGAATCAGGACGCGATCGCCGCGCTGAACGCGCTCAGCACGCAATACGCGACGCAGTTCAACGCGCAGTTCCCGAGCGCGGGCCTCGGCGCGCCGGGCAAGTGCGCGACGGGCGCGCCGAGCGAGACGGTCGGCGGCAACGTGCATCTGCTGTATTCGTGGAGCGGCAGCGCGTACCAGCCGATCACGGTGCTCGGCCTGACGACGGGCGCGGTCGACAAGAGCACGATCCCGCTCATCGATCCGGCGAACGTGATCGACCCGTCGACGCTCGTGTTCCTGACGGCCGGCAACATCATGGCGCTCAAGCAGGCGGGGCTGAACGACGGCTTCACTTCGACCTGCAGTTCGATGTACGGCGCGGTGATCTCGACCGGCTACAAATGGAACCACTTCGACGAGATCAATCAGCTGCTCGGCGTGCGGGGCGCATATGCGGCCGATCCGGTCGCGGTGCTGCGCACGCACGCGAACCGGCTGAAATTGCAGGGTGTTTGAAAGAAGGTTGGGCGGCGGCGCGCCGCGCGTCGTATGATTGTCCGACGATTGCGCCGCCGCTTGCGCGGGCGGCGGCGCACGCGCATTCATGCAGCAGACGCTTCATATGTAACGCGACGAGCAGACGAATGCGCGCAAGATGGCCAGTCTACGCACGCTCTATACGAGAGACAGCGCGACAGGCCACGCTTCGAGCATCTGGCGGCGGACCGGCAACGGGCCGCCGCCGGTTCGTTTCCGGCGTTTGCGCGCGCCGGGAAAATACGAGACCGCCGCGACGAAGCGGCGCGGCGGCGGGGCTCAGGCAAGGTGGACGATGAACGGGACTTCCAGCATGCGCGAACAGGCGCTCGGCTTGAACGACAGGGGCGGCAAGGCGGCCGAACTGAGGCCGGCGCTCGACGTCTGGCCGATCCTGCTGATGGTGTCGGTGCTCGTGTGCGTCGTGATCGTGAGTCTTGCCGTGGTGTCGTTCCTCAGGGTCTACATCGGCGGCGAGAGCACGTGGTCGAAATCGCAGAAGGATGCGGTCATCTACCTGATCCGCTACGCGGAGACGGGCGACGAGCGCGCGTACAAGCTCTATGAGGCCGCGATCGACAAGCCGTATCGCCTGAGCCTCGCGCGCACCGCGTTGCAGCGCCAGCCACCCGATCGCGCGACCGCGCGCGAGGCGATCATCGCGAGCGGCATCGATCCGACCGACGCGACGGCGGCCGCGCTGCTGCTGCCCGCCCTCAGCTGGGTCGCGAAGATCAACTATGCGCTGCGGTGCTGGATGCAGGCGGATGTCGAGCTCGCCGAGTTCCGCAACGTCGCGAGCCAGCTGCACGCGCTCGTCAGCAGCGGCCGGCGCGACGATCCGCGCGTGACGGCGCTTGAAAACCGCGCGTGGGAAATCAACGAGCGCGTGTCCGGCCTGCCCGATCGCTTCTCGAAGGCGTTCAGCGACGAATTCCGCTCGAGCGTCGCGCTGCTGCTCGTCTGCTACTTCGTCGCGTCGATGTTCCTGATGTACCTCGCGCTCGTCTGGGCGCGCAGGGCCGCGCTGCAACGGCTGTCGATCCAGTACGCGCTCGATCGCAGCGAGGCGTTCGCCGAGGCGGCGCTGAGCTCGGTCGCGGAGGCGGTGATCACGGTCGGGCTCGCGAAGAACGTCGACTTCATCAATAACGCGGCCGAGCAGCTGCTCGGCTATTCGGCCGCCGCGTGCGTCGGCGCGCCGGTGTCGAGCGTGCTGATGCTGCTCGACAAGGAGACCGGGCACGCGGTCGACATCGTCGACGAATTCTGGGCGCGCGACGAGCGCACGCCGATCAAGCGCGAAGTGCATTTGCTGCGCCGCGATCATTCGAAGATCGTTGTGCAGACAACGATTTCGGAGATGGGCGACCGCGTGCACGGCCACATCGGCTACGTGCTGATCCTGCGCAACATGACGCGCGAGCAGCAATTTCTCGAAAGCCTCGCGTGGCAGGCGACGCACGACGTGCTGACGGGGCTCGTGAATCGCGTCGAGTTCGAGCGCCGCCTCGAGATCGCGCTCGCCGATACGACCTCCAGCAAGGATCGCGCGGATTCGATGCTGCTGATGCTCGATCTCGACCGCTTCAAGGAGATCAACGACACCTGCGGCCACGCGGCGGGCGACGCGATGCTGCGCGAAGTCACGCAGCGCTTTCAGAGCTGCCTCGACGACGACGACGTGCTCGCGCGGCTTGGCGGCGACGAGTTCGGCGTGCTGCTGCCGCACGGCGCGGGCTCGTGGCCTTCGAAGAACAAGGCGGAACGGCTGCGCCGCAGCCTCGAGGATTTCGTGTTCCTGTGGGAAGGCGAGCGCTTCACGGTCAGCGTCAGTATTGGCGTGCTCGAGCTTTGCAAGGCGCCGCGCAATCTCGAGATGGCCGTCAAGCTCGCCGACATCGCGTGCTACATCGCGAAGGAGCGCGGGCGCAACCGCATCCAGCTCGCGGACCCGAGCGACCTGCAGCAGGCGCGCCACGTCGGCGACGTGCAGTGGAGCCGCCGGATCAAGACCGCGCTCGAAACAGACGGCTTTCGCCTGTACGTGCAGCCGATCGTCCACACGCGCCCGGATTCGCGCACGCCCGAGCGCGCGGAGGTGCTGCTGCGGATGACGGACAGCGCGGGCCGCGACATCTCGCCCGCCGCGTTCCTGCCGGCCGCCGAGCGCTACGGGCTGATGGGGCTCATCGACCGCTGGGTGATCCGCACGGTGTTCCGCAAGCTGAGCGCGCTGCCCGCGCGCGAGTACCACGAGTACAACGTGAACCTGTCGGGCGCGTCGATCTCCGACGAACGCTTTCTCGAATTCGTGATCGCCGAGCTGCTGAGCTCCGGTCTCGAACCTTCGGTGATCTGTTTCGAGATCACCGAAACGATCGCCGTGAAGAATCTCGAGCTCGCATCGCGCTTCATGGGCGAGTTGCGCGCGATCGGTTGCCGCTTCGCGCTCGACGATTTCGGCGCGGGCATGTCGTCGTTTCGCTATCTGCGCAGCTTGCCGATCGATTATCTGAAGATCGACGGCGAGTTCGTGTCGAACATGATGTCGGACCGGGTGAGCTATGGCGTCGTCAGCGCGATCAACGAAGTCGCGCATTCGATGCGTTGCAGCACCGTCGCCGAGCATGTCGAGTCCGAGGTCGAGCTCGGGATGTTGCGCGAGCTCGGCATCGATTTCTGCCAGGGATATTTCTTTGCTCAGCCTTCGCCGTGGCGCGAGGGCGGCTATTGACGTGGTTCGATGACTTTACTAAGGAGAGGAAATTGCATATCCCTTTTGAACGCGACGGCGACTTGATGGATATCGGGAGCTATCCACACTGGCTGCAGGACGTGGTCGGCGCGGTGCGCGCGGCGCGCGACCGCGTGCGTTTCCACGAAGTGTTCTCGCTGATGCGCGACGGCCGCCTCGCGCCGCGGCAGCTCGCCGCGTTCTTCGTGAACGGCTGGCCCGTCGTCGAGCAGTTTCCGAAGTACATGTCGATGAACCTGCTGAAGGCGGACGGCACGAATTCGTCCGGCGAAGAGAAGGCGCGCCGCTATCTGATCCGCAACATCCGCGTCGAGCTGAACCATGTCGAGCACTGGGTGAACTGGGCGGAAGCGAGCGGCGTGCCGCGCCGGCAGTTGATCGACGGCGACAGCCCGCCCGCCGCGCTCGCGCTCAGCCACTGGTGCTGGAAGAGCAGCAGCGCGGATTCGCTCGCGGCGAGCATCGCGGCGACCAACTATGCGATCGAAGGCGTGACGGGCGAATGGAGCGCCGACCTGTGCCGCTCCGACGTCTACGAGATGGGCTTTCCCGAGGCGGTGCGCGGCCGCGCGATGCGCTGGCTGAAACTGCATTCGAGCTACGACGACAAGCATCCGTGGGAAGCGCTCGACATCGTCGCGACGATTCTCGGCCAATCGCCGAGCACCGAACAGGTGCGCGACATCGCGGCCGGCATCGAGCGCAGCTTCCGCTACTTCGAGATGAGCCTGTCCTGCTGCCTCGACGCGTGAGTCTCGCGCGTCGTCGTCTGGCGAAGGGCGCAGCGGTGCCCGGCCGGCGACGGCGAGGCGAGAGCGCGTCGCGGTCCGTTCGCGACCGCATGCGTCGATCGGCCGCGCACGCGTTCGTACGTGCCGGCAATGGCGATGCGCCCCGCTTCGCCAGTTGCATCGTCAATATTCCGACTATTCGGTAACAGACCGTCACGGCGCCGCGCGAGCGCGCCAAGCTCGGTATACTGTCTCGTCTGCGCCGGCGCCTTGACGCGTCCGGCTTGTTCTCTCCCTGGTTCGATACACGCATGAAACGTCATCTGTTTGCTTTTGTGGCCGCGGCCGTCGTGTCCGTTTCGGCATTCGCCCAAGCCGCACCCGTCGAGGTGGTCAAGAACGCCGTCGAGGGCACCGTCGGCGCGATGAAGGCGGACCCGGCCGCGCGCGCCGGCGATATGGCGAAGATCACGCAGATCGTCGAGGCGCGCTTCCTGCCCGCGACGAATTTCGAGCGCACGACGCGCATCGCGGTCGGCGACGCGTGGAAGCAGGCGAGCCCGCAGCAACAGCAGGAGCTTTACAAGCAATTCCGGATTCTGATGACGCGCACGTATGCGGCGTCGCTCGCGCAGCTCGGCAGCCAGGACGCGAAGTTCACGTTCAAGGCGGCGGGCGCGGGCGGCACCGACGCGCTGGTGCGCTCGACGGTGACGACGCCGGGCGACAGCCAGTCGGTCGGCTACCGGCTCGGCAAGATCGGCAGCGACTGGAAGATCTACGATATCGACATGTCGGGCGCGTGGCTGATCCAGGTCTATCAGGGGCAGTTCAAGGCGCAGCTCGCGCAGGGCGGCATCGACGGCCTGATCGCATTCCTGACGAAGCACAACGCGCGCGCGAACTGAGCGCGCCGGCGGGCTCCGCGTTTGTCATGAGGAAAGGGCGCGTTGGCGCCCTTTTTCGTTGTGGCGCGGCGCGAGCGGCCCGGTTCGCCGCAGGCGCGCGCTCGGCGCGCCTGCTGCCGCTGCGCGGCTTGCCGCGCCTACCGCCTGCGATGCTCCACCGCGAACTTGATCAGTTCCGCCTGCCCGTCGATGTCGAGCTTGCGCTTCAGGTTCAGCCGATGCGTCTCGACCGTGCGCACCGACAGGCCGTTGCGCTGCGCGATCTGCTTGCTCGACAGCCCTTGCGCGAGCGCATCGAGGATGTCGCGCTCGCGCGGCGTGAGCCGATCGAGCGGCGACGCTTCCGCGCTCGCTTGAATCATCCGGGCGGCGATTCCCTCGCTGAAGAACGTCTGCCCGCCGAGCACCGCGCCGATCGCGCGCACGATCTCGGTGGCGGGCGAATCCTTCAGCAGATAGCCGCTCGCGCCCGCGCGCACCGCCTGCGTCACATATTCGACATTGTCGTGCATCGACAGCATCAGCACGCGGATCGCCGGAAAGCGCTCGTGAAAGACGCCCGCGAGCGCGATTCCGTTCATGCCCTGCATGCCGATATCCATCAGCGCGAGATCGGGCGCGAGCGATCCGGCGAGCGCGAGCGCTTCGTCCGCATTGCCGGCCTCGCCGACGACGGCGAGGCCGGGCGCCGCTTCGAGGCGCATCTTCAGGCCATCGCGCACGAGCGGATGATCGTCGACGAGCAGGAGGCGCGCGGCGCGGGGCGTGGAAGAAACGGTGGTCATCGCGGGGTTCCTGTTGAGTCCGCGCCGGGCAGCGGCACGCGCGCGGCGACGACGGTATGGCCGACCTGCGAGCCGATTGCAAGCGTGCCGCCGAGCGCGTCGAGCCGCTCGCGCATGTTGCGCAGGCCGATGCCGCCGCGCGCGTCCGCTTGCGCGCGCTCGGCGTCGAAGCCGCGGCCGTTGTCGGCGATCGTCAGCGCGACTTCGTGCGACGAAAGTTCGAGCGTGACGGCCGCGCGCGTTGCGTGCGCGTGGCGCAGGATGTTCGTCAGCGCTTCCTGCGCGATGCGGAAAAGCGCGGTTTTCACGGGCGCGGGCAGCGGCGGCGCGCCGCTGTGGTCGACCTGCGTGAAGCCGAGCTCGACGCCCGTTTCCGCGCCGAGCTCGCGCACCAGTTGATCGAGCGCGGCCGCGAGGCCGAGATCGTCGAGCATCGTCGGACGCAATGCGTGCGAGATGCGGCGCACTTCGCGCAGCGTGTCGCCGAGCCGCGCAATGCCTTTCGACAGTGCGGCTTCCGCCGCGTTCTCGCGCGTCGGCAGGCGCGCGAAGCGCTCGAGCGCGGATTCGAACATCAGTTTCGCCGACACCATCATCTGGCTGATCCCGTCGTGCAGCTCGCGCGCTAGACGCGCGCGCTCCTGCTCCTGCGATTCGACCACCTGCTGAGCGAGGCGCTTGAGCTTCGCGTCCGCGCTGCGCGATTCGCTGACGTTCAGCACGAGCGCGCACAGCGCGATGACCGCGGCGCCCGCGAGCGCGATCGCGCTCAGCCACGTCATCGTGCGATCGATGTTCGCCGACGCGCGCGCGTCGATCCGCGCGAGCGCGGTGTCGACGTCGTCGAGATAGATGCCGGTGCCGACCATCCAGCCCCAGCGCGGCAGCGAGACGACGTAGCCGAGCTTCGGCGCGAGCTTGCCCGTCGACGGCCGCTGCCAGACGTAGCGCACGTAGCCGCCGCCGCGCGATGCGGCCGCAATCAGCTGCTGAATCGTCGGCGAGCCGTTCGGGTCGCGCAGCGTCCAATAATTGTGTCCGACGCGCTCGGGCTCGCGCGGATGCATCAGCGAATTGCCGTGCAGGTCGTAGACGAAGAAGTAGCCGTCGGGGCCGAATTCCATTTTCTGCAGCATCGCGAGCGCTTGCTGGCGCAGCAGCGCGTCGTCGCGTGCGTTGGTGCGGCCCGCTTCGTACAGCGGCGCGACAGCGCTCGTCGCGAGGTCGACGTAATGCTTCAGCTCGATTTCCTTGCTCGACAGATAGGCGGCTTCGATCGTCGCGTGCTGCGTGCGCGCGAGCACGGTTGCCTGCTGCCGCACGCCGAGGCCGATTGCCGCGATCGTCACGAGAAAGGGCACGATCGCAAGCAGGAAGATCTTGAGTTTCAGTCTCATCGTGCCGGGCATTCGTTCGTGGATGCGCGCGCCGCACGGGCGCGACGGCGCGTGCGCGCGTGCGCGGCGCAGATTGTCTGTCCGGTTGGCGGCGCACCGCCTGCAATGATGTCGCGCGCGAGTCTCATCAGGTATCCATCGCCGGGATTGTTGGCTTGGCTCATGTCGGCGTGCGGCTTGTGGTTGTCGTTGGGCGCGCCGCGCGTATCGCCAAGCGCATTCTAGCTGTGAAGCTCGACGTCGTCGGCCGCCCGGCGAACGGCGACAGCCTGGGCGCGGCGATGGCCGACATGGAGCGGCTTGCCGCGAGCCTGCCGACGGGCATCGGCTACGGCTGGGGCGACGCGGCGCGCGAGGAGACCGTCGCCGCGCGGCAGACGCCGCTGCTGATCGGGCGGTCGGCGCTCGCGGCGTTCATGGCGCGCGCCGCGCTGTACGAGAGCTGGACGATTCCGCTGTCGGTGCCGACCGTGGTGCCGCTCGATCGGCACGCGCGTATCGGCGATGCGCTTGCGCGCTTGCGCCGGCGGCGCGGGCGCGCGCGCCGGCGTGTGGGCGTCAGAGCGCGAATCTCAGGCCGAGATGCCGATTGACGATGTACGTGCGGTGCGAAAGCTCGCGCTGGATCGCCTCGCAGCGCTGCTGCTCGGCGAGCGGGGCGTTCTCGGGCAGCTTCGCCTTGCGCTCGACGGCGCCCAGCCATTCGGCGCTGCCGGGATCGGGGCCGTGCCCTTCGTCGTCGGTGACGTTGAACTGCTTGTCGATCGTGTCGAACCATGCGTCGGTGCATGGCTGCGCGGTCGGCGCGGACCAAACGGCCGTCGTGGCGGCGAGCCAGCCGGCGGCGGCGAGAAAAGCGGTGACGGCGAGAATCTTCTTCATTGAGTCCTTCAAAAAACAATGGCTTCGAGGGTCGGGCGCGTGGCGCGCGAATGCGCTCGTTGTCGCCGTGATAGCCGACCGTCGAACAGGGTTCGCGCACACGCGACGACACGCGACGACACGCGACGACACGCGACGACACGCGACGACACGCGACGACACGCGACGACACGCGACGACACGCGACGACACGCGACGACACGCGACGACACGCGACGACACGCGACGACACGCGACGACACGCGACGACACGCGACGACACGCGACGACACGCGACGACACGCGATAAAGGGATCGCGATTCGTCATGGAAGTTCAATGCGAGCGCGCGGCGGCACGGCTGGAGATCGCCTTGCCCGGCGAACGGTCGTTGCGCGCGCATCGATCGTTCGCCTACACTTCACCGGCGCGTGCGTTCGGCGGCGCGCGACGTGCGCGTCGCGGGCTTCCGGCCGCGCGGCCGCTTCACGACTACAGGACGTACAAGAATGAAACGACGTCGATTTCTTCACACGCTCGGCGCGCTGAGCTCGACGCAGGCCATGCTCGCGAGCGCGCCCGCATCGGCTGGGCCGACGGCGCACGACGGCCGCGGCGGCGCATCGGCGCGCGCATCGCAGGCGGTGCGCGAGGCGCTCGATCGCATCGCGCGGATCGATCGCGACGGCCCGCGCCTGAACGCGATCATCGAATTGAATCCGGATGCCGAAGTGATCGCGCAGGCGCTCGACGCCGAGCAGGCGGCGGGCGCCGCGCGCGGCCCGCTGCACGGCGTGACCGTCGCGCTGAAGGACAACATCGCGACGGGCGACCGGATGTCGACGACGGCCGGCTCGCTCGCGCTCGACGGCGTGCGCGCGACGCGCGATGCGCATCTCGTCGCGCAGCTGCGGCGCGCGGGCGCGGTGATCGTCGCGAAGACCAACTTGAGCGAATGGGCGAACTTCCGCTCGACGCGCTCGACGAGCGGCTGGAGCGCGCGCGGCGGGCTGTCGCGCAACCCGTACGCGCTCGACCGGACGACGAGCGGGTCGAGTTCCGGCTCGGCGGTTGCGGTGGCGGCGGGGCTCGTCGCGATGGCGGTCGGCACCGAGACCGACGGTTCGATCGTGTCGCCCGCCGCGCTCAACGGTTGCGTCGGCCTGAAGCCGACGGTCGGGCGCGTGAGCCGCGACGGGATCGTGCCGCTGTCGCACACGCAGGACACGGCGGGGCCGATCGCGCGCACGGTTCTCGACGCGGCGCGGCTGCTCGGCGCGCTCGCGGGCGGCGACGCGAACGATCCCGCGGCGGCGAGCGCGCCCGCGCCCGCGGACTACGTCGCCGCGCTCGACGCGAACGCGCTGCGCGGCGCGCGCATCGGCATCGCGCGTGCATACTTCACCGGGCATGACGAGGTCGACGCGCAGATCGAGCGCGCGATCGCCCAGATGCAGCGGCTCGGCGCGATCGTGATCGACCCGGTCGATCTGCCGAAGCCCGACTACGAGGGCGACGAGAAAACCGTGCTGCTGCACGAATTCAAGCACGGCTTGCCGCAGTGGCTGCGTGCGTTCGCGCCGCACGCGCGCGTGCGCACGCTCGCGGACGTGATCGCGTTCAACGATGCGCAGCGCGTGCGGGAGATGCCGTATTTCGGGCAGGAGTTGCTGCTGCGCGCGCAGGAGGCGGGCGGGCTCGACGCCGCCGCCTATCGTGAAGCGCTTGCGCGCTGCGGCCGCCGCGCTCGCGACGAGGGCCTCGCGCACGTGCTGCGCGAGCAGCGGCTCGACGCGCTCGTCGCGCCGACCGAGGGCACCGCGTGGCTGATCGATCTGATCAATGGCGACTGCGGCGGCGAAGGCTTCTCGACGCCCGCCGCGGTCGCCGGCTTCCCGCATCTGACCGTGCCGGCCGGCCTTGTGCGCGGCTTGCCGGTTGGCGTGTCGTTCGTCGGCGCGCCGTGGAGCGAGGCACGGCTGCTCGCGCTCGGCTACGCGTTCGAGCAGGCGACGCAGTGGCGGCGCGAGCCGCGGTTCGTCGAGCGATCGAACGTGCCGGCGGCCGACGGGTAACGTTCTGCAGGACGACGCGCGAGGCGATCGCGTTCACTGCGCGCCGGCCGTGTCGCGCGTTTTCGTCGCGCGACGCGTGTCGGCGATGCGTCGCCGCATCATCGTGCGCTCATGCAGCGGCGGGACGCGTAGCGGTCGTGGCGGCACGAACGGCGCACGGCGCGTTTTTTTCGGAGGAACGCGTCGAGATCGCCGATGTCCGTCATCGATGGTCGCGGCGTTCGCGCGCCGCGCCGGACGATGCAGGCGCGGGGCAGGCGTCGGCGAGCCTGTCGCATCGCGCGGCGAGACGGCGAACATGCCGGGGGGCGAAGCGGGGCGATCGGCCGGCTTGAGCGTCCGGTGCGATGCGCGACCGGATCGCCGCCTTCCTTTTTGCGACTCGGGCCGGCAAGACAGCGGTTCGCGCTTGAGTCGGCATCGCCGTTTCACGAGTGTGGCGGAAGCCGAATCGCGCCGGCGATGGCGGTCCTTGCACATTGATGCCGATCGGCTTCGCGACATTGAGCGCGGTATGTCGAGACTTGTCGTTTGGTTTGTCGTTCGGCTTGAATGTGTCACCATACGACGTGATACAACTGTCAGCCCTGATAGGCGTGGCGACAACACAACCCAGGGTGGCAAGCCGCGCTTGCTCGATGGTAAATTTGCACGCAAATTTCCATGAGAGGGCCCAGTGGTCAAGCGCGCGATCATCTGCGTCGGCGACACGACAACGCATGGCGGCAAGGTGCTCGAAGGCTCGCCGACCTTCACGCTCAACGGGCGCAATGTGGCCGGCGTCGGCCACAAGGTACTTTGCCCGCGCTGCAAAGGCATTTTCCCGATCCTTCCCGATCTGCTCGGCCGCCGCTACCCGCATACCATTGCCGACCGCGACACCGCCGTCGAGGGCATGCGCACGGCCTGCGGCGCGGAGCTGATCGCATCGCAGGGAACCGGAACGATCGACGACGTCGGCGCGGGAGAGCGCGGGGACGGCGGCTCGCCCGGCGGATCGGCGGCCGCAGCGGCGGCCGCGGTTGCCCCTTCCCCCACGCTCTGCCTCGAATGCCTGAAGGCGGCGGCCAAGAACGCCGCGACGATGGTCGCGCGCGGATGATGATGACGCCGCCGAATATCGAAGCGCATTTCGAGATGCGCCGCGAGCAGATCACGTTGCCCGCGCGGCTCTTCGCGGTGGTCGACGCGCTGCTCTTCGCCGAAGCGTCGGACGCCCCGCCGCTGCGCCGCGCGAACTACTCGATCGCGCTTTTCGACGGCACGCCCGACGCGTCGCTCGCCGATCACGGCCCGTGGCTGATCGATTACGCGCTCGCGCCGGGGCCGATCCGGCGCGTGCTCGCCGAGCTGGCGGCCGGGCCGGTCGGCCTGTCGTGGCTCGTCAGCGCGTATCCGTTCGAGCGGCTGGCCGCCGAATTGCGCGAGCGCCTCGACGTGCGGCTCCCGGACGGCCGCACGGCGCTGTTCCGCTTCTACGACGCGCGCATCCTGCCCGACATCGCGCGCGTGATGAGCAACGCGCAGCGCACGCATTTCTTCGTCGCGACGTACGACTGGCTCGTCGAGATCGACGGGCGGCTGACCGGAGTGCATCCGCATGCTTGAACTGAGCGCAGAACAGGTCGCCGGACTGGCGCAGATCGACGAGCGCGGCTTCGTCGAACGCGTTCGGCAAGATCTCGTGAAGGAGAATCCCGCGTTTGCCGACGACGGCGGCTTGTCGTCGCGGCTCTGGGCAGCATATCGCGCCGCGCGCGCATTCGGCATCGAGCGGGACGAGAACGTCGTCGCGTTCCTGCGGCTTGAGGCATTCGCGCCGGGCTTCTACGAGAAGCCCGCGACAAAGGCATGGCTCACGCGCCCCGGCCGCTCGGCCGACGCGCGTTTCCACGATTATCTACGCGTCATCCAATGGCGCATCGAACATCCGGACGGAGGGCTGGAACATGGCGGGATTGGTGTTTCCGGTGATAGAAGCGGCGGCGGTGGAGCTTGGTCCGATCTTGGCGCGCGTTGGCGTCGCCTTGTTGGGCGGGGCGACGGTGGCGGGAACGGCGAGCCTGTCGGGTGACACGCCGAAGGAGGACAGCAAGGCGACGCCGGATGTGCGCGCACTGCCGCGCACCGGCGAGAAGTGCAAGCAATGTCCGCCAGAGCAGACCGGCATCCCCGTGCGGAGGCATTACCGCATGAACCGCGAGCCTCGAGAATATCAGGGGCGAGTTACCGGCCGCCCGTATAGCGTCGAAGAAGGATGGAGCGAAGAATGGAGTTGGCTCGGCTTGGACTATGATGGGTTCCAAGCGAGTGAATGTCTGCTCCAAGAGGCGAAGGGCAACTTCGATCAGTTCTTCAGCCGCAAAACACGGCGGCCGATGAAGTGGTTTTCGGGTTTCCGCAAAATCGATCTACAGATCGAGGCTCGCGCCAATGTCGTACGAGCCAACCCTCCAACGAAGCTCAGGTATTACTTTCAAACACCACTGACGGCATCGTATTTCCGCGAGCGTCTCGCCCGCAACGGCATTGCCTACGTCGTGACAGGTTAAACATGAAATTCTTCTCACGCTTCATCGATAAATCGCGCGATGCGTCCAACGTCGCTGAGTACTTTGACGATCTGGGGAGGCTCGCCGAGGTAATCCACGAACACGCTCCAAAGCTCGATCGTTGGTATCTGACCGGCGAGACAAAAGAGGATGCATTGCTTTACAGCGCATTCGAACACTGGAAGCCGACGACGGCGGCACTCGCGGTGGTGCGCACCGAGCGAGGCAGTAACGACTACGCATCCATCTCGCTGTGGGATGGCGGTGACGAGGAAGAGGAATCCGCATCCCTGAGCTGCGTGATTACGCCGAAGGACAATGCGAAAGAGATCGAGGCCGACTTCGTCAACGATCAGTTGTTCGCGATGGATCCGGCGCTCGCGATCGCCTCGACTCTGATTCAACTCACGTCGCCGTCATATCTGACCGTTCAGCCGTATGGCTACTTCGACAAACAGGTGTTCGACGACAAGCCCGGCGTCGGCTGGATGCTCTACTTGCCGAAGGTCATTACGCAGCAGCAGGTTCCGGAGGCCCGAGCGCTGATTCCCGTACCCGCCAAAGGCAAACAGACCGGCACGATCATCGTCAGCGTGACGGACGCCCCGTTCTCGGTCGACAATCCCGAGCACGTCGCGATAGCGAACCGCATCGAGGTCCGGCTCGTCGATCAAGACCTGCTCCCCGCCTACGTCGATATCTGAATCACGCGATGCAAGCCGCGGCGCCGGCGAATAGCCGGCGCAATCCGGCCCGCGATCAATCCGGTGGCCAAGGCCCCGCCGCACAGCGTCCCCTCCGGGCACCCGCCCGCGCCGCGCATTCGCGCATCATATCCATCGCAGAATTAGTGGGCCGACGCCGTACTACTTGATGTCGGGGCTCGCCGCGAACGCGAAGGCGCGCGGCGATCGGGCGGCGGCGCTCGACTGGTACAGGAAGGCGTACGAAGCGGCGAGCGGCCCGGCGACGCGGCTGCGCTGGGGCGCGGCGTACTTCGCGAACGCGGTTGATCTCGCGCCGGACGACGCCGAGCGGATTCGCCGGATCGCGAACGACGTGCTGACGCAGGCGAGCCAGACGCGCAACGCGTTCTACGGCGCGAACCGGCGGGCGCTCGCGCGCGTCGTCACGCAGCTCGCGCACTGGCGGCGGGGCGGCGCGCGCGATGCGGCGGCGCAGGCGGTCGTCAGGCAGTTCGAGGGCCTGTGCGGGAAGCTGCCGGCAGGCGATCCGCAGGTCGGAACCTGCGAGGGCTTGATCCGGACGGCGAAGGCCTGATGCCGGGCGCGACGGCGCGACGGCGATCATGCCGCCGGCCCGCCGCCGCCCCGCCCCGCCGGCCCGCCCGCCGACCGATCGGCCGGCCCGCCGATTCCCCGATTCCCCGATTCCCCGATTCGGCGGCGCGCCGCCGCGCCGGCCGTCCGAGGCGCACCGGCCTCGTCGCCTCGCCACCGGCCGCCTCCGCTCGTCCTGGGCCGCCCACCCTCCCGCGTTTGGTACGATTCACGCTTTCCTACCCACTCGCGTCACCGCGTGAATCGCAGAATCGTGTCGTCAATCCTCGACCGTTGCGCGGCCTGGCTCGCCGCCGCGAAGCCGCACGCCGCCGCCGTCCTTCGCCGCCTGCGCCATCCGACGCGGCGCGGCGCGCTGCTCGCCGTCGCCGCCGTCCCCGCGCTGGGCGTGCTCTACGTGCTCGCGCTGATTCCGTTCACGCCGAGCATCGGCGACATCCGCAAGGCGCGCGTCGACGCGCCCGCGCAGATCCTGTCCGCCGACGGCAAGCTGCTTGCCGAGTTCAAGCCGTCGAACCGCGAATGGGTGCCGCTCGCCGACATCTCGCCGAAGATGGTCGACGCGCTGATCTCGACCGAGGATCATCGCTTCTACGAGCACCACGGCCTCGACTGGCGGCGCACCGCGGGCGCCGCGCTGCGCACGTTCTCGGGCGACAGGCAGGGCGGCTCGACGATCACGCAGCAGCTCGCGCGCAACCTGTATCCGGACGAGATCGGCCGCGCGCCGACGCTCACGCGCAAGCTGAAGGAAGCGATCACCGCGCTGAAGATCGAGGCGGTCTACAGCAAGGCGCAGATCCTCGAGACGTATCTGAACACGGTGCCGTTCCTGTACAACGCGTACGGCGTCGAGATGGCGGCGCGCACGTACTTCGACAAATCGGCCGATCAGCTCGACGCGCTCGACGCGGCGACGCTCGTCGGCATGCTCAAGGGCAACAGCTACTACAACCCGGTGCTGAACCCCGAGCGCGCGCTCGCGCGCCGCAACACGGTGCTCGCGCAGATGGTGAAGTACGGCAAGCTGTCGCCGGCCGCGTATGCGCTGCTGCAGAAGAAGCCGCTGCGCATCGACTTCGAGCGGCAGAAGGAGCCGCCCGGCCCCGCGCCGCATTTCGCGCAGCAACTGCGCAAGTGGCTGATCGCGTGGGCCGATCGCAACGACTACAACATTTACTCGGACGGCCTCGTCGTGCGCACGACGATCGATTCGCGGCTGCAGACGTACGCGACGCAGGCGCTCGCGCGTCAGACGAATCAGTTGCAGGGCATCGCGAACGGGATGTGGAACGCGGGCAGCGGCTGCGCGCCGGGCAATCCGGTGTTCCGCGCGTTCGTGCGCGAGACGCCGGAGTTCCGCGCGGCGCTCGACGGCGGCGCGGCCGAGGATGCGGCGCTCAAGCGCCTGCTCGCCGATCGCGCCTTCACGCGCGCGCTGTGCAAGGCGAAGGCCGATGTGCAGGCGGGCTTTCTCGCGATCGATCCGCGCAACGGGCAGATCAAGGCGTGGGTCGGCAGCCGCGATTTCACGACCGAGCCGTTCGATCACGTGCAGCAGGCGCGCCGCCAGCCGGGCTCGACGTTCAAGCCGTTCGTCTACGGCGCGGCGTTCGCGGCGGGCGCGACGCCCGACGATACGTTCGTCGATCAGCCTGTGGAGATTGCGCTCAAGGGCGGCGAGATCTGGCGGCCCGACGACGACGTGCCGCCCACGGGCAAGCCGATGACGCTGCGCGACGCGATCGCGTATTCGCGCAACCGGATCACCGCGCAACTGATGATGAAGGTCGGCCCGCAGAAGGTCGCGCGGCTCGCGCGCGCGATGGGCGTGCGCGACAGCGAGCTCGACGCGGTGCCGTCGCTCGCGCTCGGCACGAGCCCCGTGACGCTCAAGGAGATGGTGTCCGCGTACGCGACGATCGCGAACGTCGGCGAATACGTCGAGCCGCGGATGGTCACGCGCATCGAGGACCATAACGGCGACGTGCTCGCCGAGTTCGCGAGCGCGTCGCCCGAGCGCGCGCTCGCCGCGCCGGCCGCGCGCACGCTGATCGACGTGATGCGCGGCGTCGTCGAGCGCGGCACCGGCGCGGCGATCCGCTCGCGCTACGGCATTCGCGCGGACGTCGCCGGCAAGACGGGCACGACGCAGGGCGACACCGACGGCTGGTTCATCCTGATGCAGCCCGAGCTCGTCGCGGGCGCGTGGGTCGGCTTCGACGACGGCCGCGTGACGCTCGGCAGCGACTGGGGGCAGGGCGCGAGGAGCGCGCTGCCGATCGTCGGCGATTTCTATCAGCGGGCGATACGCGCGCGGCTCGTCGATACGCGCGCGCGCTTCGCGACCGAAGCGCCGCCGAGCGCGTTCGATACGTTGCGCGGCAAGCTCAATGACTGGTATCGCTATCTGTTCGAGAAGCCTGAGCCGCAGAAGGCCGCGCCGCCGCCGAAGGCCCCGCGCGCGCCGGTCGAGGAGGTGATGCCGGCCTCGGAGGTCGAGGCGGCGTCGGAGGCGGCGGCCGCGGCGGCGCGCGCCGCGTCCGAAGCGGCGGCATCCGCCGCCCTCGCCGCATCGGCGGCAAGCGGCGCGCCGTTTGCGCCGGGCGGTGCGTCCGCGCCGGCGATGCCGCCGCTGTTGCCGCCTTCGCCGCCGCCCGCCGCGCAGCCGGACAACGGCTTGCCGAACGACAACGCGCCGATGTCCCCGACGCCGACACCCGATGCGCCCGGCGCGCCCGGCGCGGGCGGCGGCAACTAGCGGCGGCGCGCCGCCGCGCGCCTACTTCGGCAACTGCTGCGGATCGTAGCGATTGCGCGCGTTCCACAGCATCCATCCGTCCGTGTCGGCGGCCTCGGCGGCGTCCACCTGCGCGCGGATCTCCGCCGCCGCGAAATCGCGGTGATCGAATGCGTAGTCGCGGAACGCCTGCAGCCACGGCCTGAAGCGCACGCCCGGCAGCTTCGTGCGCGAGCGCGCCTCGGCGAGCGAGCGGCGCACGATCTGCCCCGGATCGGCGGTCGGCTGCGTGCAGCCCGGCAACCCCCACGTGAAGCCGGACGGATAGAGCATCGGCGAGATGTAGTCGAGCGGGCCGCCGAGCATCTCGATCTGCTGGCCGATCGCGGTGTCGTCCTCGTTCCAGCAGACGTAGCCGAAGATGTCGGCGGCGATGAACACGTTGTACGGCGCAAGCCGCTCGCGCGCCGCCTGCAGGAAGCCGGAGATCGCCGCGGTGCGGTTCGCGCGCGTGTTCGGCACGCTGAAGCGCAGCCCGCGCGCGTCCGGAAAGCGCACGTAGTCGAACTGGATTTCGTCGAAGCCGAGCTTCGCCGCTTCCTCGGCGACGTCGAGATTGTGCGTCCACGCTTCGCGCAGCGACGGATCGATCCAGCGCAGCTCTTCGCGGTCGTGCCAGATGTCGCCGCCTGCGTCGCGCACTGTCCAGTCCGGATGCGCGGCGGCGAGCGGATCGTCCTTGAACACGACGATCCGCGCGATCAGATACAGCCCGCGCCGGTGCAGATCGGCGACGAGCGCCGCGAAGTCGCGCACGACGGGCGCGTTCGGCGCCTGCGCGGCCGCGCCCGACGCGCGCCGCGCCGCGCTCGGATACGGCGTGACGCCGCGGTCGCCCTTCATGTCGATGACGAGCGCGTTGATCGCGGTTGTGTCCTTGAGGTTGACGGCGGCGTCGCGCAGCGTCTTGCTTGTGATTCCGAACGCGGACAGATAGACGGCTTTCGGCCGGAACGGCGCGAGCGCGACGGTGACGGGCCGGCCCGCTTCGATGGGTGCGCGCGCCGCCAGATAGCCGGGCGCGCGGGCGGCGATGTCGGTTGCCGCAGTGTCGGCCGAGAATGCGCCCTGGTCGTCCGCGCGGATCGGATGACCGTCTATCGTCACGATCGCGGCGGCGATCGGCTTGCCGGTCTGCGCGTCGACGACCGTGCCGCGGATCGCGGCGGACGTGCCGGACGACGTGGCGCCGGCCGGCGCGTCGGGCAGCGCCACCGAGGGGGGCGCGGTGACGGCGGCCGCGACATTGGCCGCGACATTGGCCGTTGCGCGAGCGGCGAACGCGGCGCCGGTCTGCGCGACGCAGGCGATTGCGAGCGCGCACGCGGGCGCGCTCGCTCTCAACCACTGCACGAACGGGTTCGTCATCGATATTTCTCCGTGGGCGTGGCCGCGCGCGCGTTCGCGGGCGTCGCTGCGGCAGTCGTCGAGTGCGCGGCCGTGCCGCCGCCGGCGTGCAGCGAGCGGTCGATCGCATCTGTGCCCCGCGCTTCGCATGCGCGGCGGCGATCGCGTCGGTGAGCAACGCGACGGCGACCGTGGCGAATGCACATCCAAGCGCGCCGGCCGGCGGCGGGCGGGCGGCCGCGGTCGCGGCCGATCTTTCGCGTGCGTCGCGGCTCGCGTCGGCGCGCGGACGGCACACGGCGCGCGCGCGTTGGCAAACGGCCGCCGAGCGCGCTCATCGTGATTCCCCCGCGCGCGGATCGGCACTCGAATCGGCGCGCGGATCGGCACTCGAATCGGCGCGCGGATCGGCACTCGAATCGGCACGCGGATCGGCACGCGCATCGGAACGCGAATCGCCGCGCTCGTCGAGCATTCGCGCGAGCACGGCCGGCGTGCAGCCGTCGACGATCAGAAAGCGCGGCAGCGCGAGCGGCGCGTCGCCGCGGCGGACCTTGCGCGCGTCGAGCGTGAAGCCCGCGACATAGCCGGCCTGCACGGCGAGCGACGTCAGCTCGTCGTCATAGATGCCGAACGGCCACGCGAGCAGATCGACCGGGCCGCCGACTTCACGTTCGAGCAGCGCGCGCGCGTGCGCGAACTGGGTTGCGGCGAAGCGGCGGAACGCGTCGGGCGCGAGGCGTCGCCGCTCCGTGCGGAAGTTCGGATGCCACCACGTGTGCGATTCGATGTCGAAGCGGCCGGTATCGCGCAACGCTCGCAGTTCGTCCCACGTCATCGCATACGGCGCGTTCGAGATCGCGGACGGATAGATGAACAGCGTGACGGGCAATCGCTCGCGCAGCACGAGCGGGCGCAGCAGTTCGTACACCGAGCGGTGGCCGTCGTCGACGGTGATCGCGACCGCCTTTTCCGGCAGCGGCGCGGACGGCGACGCCACCCACGCGACGACGTCGCGCAGCGGCACGATCGTGTAGCCATGCGCGCGCAGGAACGCGAGCTGCGCGTCGAACGTGCTGACGCGCACGGTCATCGAATCGGGCGGCGCGGATGTCGAGAAGCGGTGATAGACGAGGATCGCGGGGCCCGACGCGTCGGCGGCGGCGTTTGCGTCGGCGAGTGCGGGCGGCGCGACGCTCGCCCATGCGAGCCACCAGGCCGCCGCCGCAAGCCGGAATCGGATGAGCCAGGAGCCTGAGAATCGCACGGGCCATTCCTTCGGTTATTCGAAACGTGTTCAGGCGGACCGGTCGCGAAAGCGCGGGCGGCACGCGGTGTTTCCGTGCCCGGCGCGGCGCTCATGCGCCCCGCGTACCCCGGCACCGCACGCGCCCCATACGTCACGCTCGTCACGCTCGCGCGCCAGGCACGAATGCGCGGCGCGCGGTTTCCGTCGGCGAGCGACAACGCGGCGAAGCCGTTTCGCGTGCCGATTCGCGCGCCGATTCGCGTCCCGTTTCGCGCGCCGCCGACGGTGCCCGCCACCGAAGCTTGCAGACTGCGCAAAGCCGGCCGTCATCGGCTCCTGCAAAAGCTCACGTCATCTCCCGTAAAGCTTCACCTTTGCGGAGCCGAGCGCCGGCGCGACAGCGGCCGCATCGGCCGCCTTGCACGGGCGCGGAGCGGCTCGCACCGGATCAGCCTCGCGTCGATCATGCTGCTACGGTTTGACGGGCAGCGGTTGATCGTAGTCAAGAACGCCTGCCGCGACGCAGCGAAGTCGCCGGGCGTGCGCCGCACAGCCGGCGGCGAGGAAAAAATGGCCCGGTGTCGGCTGGAAGGATGGGGAACGCCAACGGCGCGGAGCGTGTACGGAAAGCGGAGCGCCGCATGCGCCATCGGCGCATCGGAGGGCAAGCGCGCGCAAGTGCGCGACGGCGGGCGGCGCGTGCCCGGGCGTCATGCCCGACAAACGCGCCGCGCGATCGCGCCGTCCGCGATGCCGGCCTCCGTCGGCTCCCTCACGCGCGGCAAGCGCCGCCGCTCACGCGGCGCTTTGGTCATGGACGTTCTGCGGCTGCCGCGCTTCGGCGAAGAAGCACCAGCGCTCGGCGACGAGCCCCGCATACTGGATCGCGAACGCGCCGCACGCGAGCGCGAACGATGCACGACTTGCTGCGCGCGGATGCCCGTTGCGTTTTGCACGGCCGCGCGAGCCGCTTTTCGAGCACGGAGAACGCGACGCCCCACGATGTCCCACGATGCCGGCTCGAACTGCGCGCCGTCTCGGACGCGTCGCCGCCGATTGACTCACGTCAATGCCCGGCCGGTTCGCGTCGCTACGCTGAAAGCTGCCGGTGTCGAGCCGGACCGGCATCATCGATCGACGGGCTTCCGGCCGCGCGCCGGATGCCGTCCGTGGCGTTGGCCGTGCATCGTGCGCGGCCGCGAATTCCAGGAGAGAGCAATGAGCAATTTGACGCGTTACGACCCGTTTTCGCTGGAGCCAGTGTCCGATCTGTTCCAGGGCTTGTTCCGCCCGCTGCGCGGCATCGCCGACGTCGAAGAAGAGAAGCTCGCTTCGATGAAGATCGACGTGACCGAGAACGACCAGGCCTACGTCGTCAAGGCCGAGTTGCCGGGCGTCGACAAGAACGACATCAACGTGCAGATCGACGGCAACACCGTGTCGATCGCCGCGAAGGTCGAGCGGAACAAGGAACTGAAGGAAGGCGAGCGTGTGATCCGGCGCGAGCGCTATTCGGGCGAGTTCGCGCGGACGTTCTCGCTCGCGACCGATCTCGACCGCGACGCGGCGAGCGCGCAGTATCAGGACGGCGTGCTGTCGCTGACGCTGCCGAAGAAGGCGACGTCGGAAAAGAAGAAGCTGACGATCAGCTGAAATTCGCGTGTGCGCCGCCGCGCGAGGCGGCGCGCGGCGAAGCGGGCAGGCGTGCGTTCGGTCGCGCGCCTGTCATGCTTTTGTCCGAGCCGATCGACCGGGGCGGCGCTCGAGCGCGATCGAACGCCGGCACGCGCTTGCGGTCTTGCGCGCGCCGCTTGCCGCTTGCCGTGGCGTCATGCATGACGCCACGTACGGCGCGACGCTATGTCATCCGAAACGTTCGCCGTCCCATGTTTGCGCGACGACGCATTCGCATGCTCGCTGCGGACGGTCGCGCAATCCCGCATGCTTACATTGCGCGCCGGACGCCGGACGAAGCACGAAGCACGAAGCACGCCGCACGAAGCACCGCGCGTGAATCGCCGTGCCGCCGAGCACGATGCGCACGCCCGGCGTCCGGCGCATCGCTATTCCGGGCGTTCATCGCCCGCGCGCCGATCCGTTCTCGCTCGATCTCCTCGGAATGCCCGCACCGTCACGCATGCGCGACGGGCTTGCCGACCGTCTGCGCGAGAATCGGCAATTCGTCCTCGTTCAGGCTGAGCGCGTCGGCGAGCAGCCGATGGTTGATCCAGCCGCGCACCACGCAGCCGAGCCCCGTCGACGCGCAATACAGCGCGACGTTCTGCGCGATCGCGCCCGCGGCCACCGCCGAGAACGTCTCGCGCAGCGGCTTGGGCATCGACAGCAGCCGCGACGTCCGCACGACGTAGACGAGATCGAGCGGCGCCGAGCCGACGAAATCCTGGTAGCCGGTGAGGTTGCGCGCATCGATCGAGCGCTTCAACAGCAGCCGGTGCGGCGCTGCGTCGTAGCGATAGACGCCGTCCGGCAGCGCGACATAGATGTCGATCTCGTTGAACGCATGCGCGGACGGCGCGGTGCGGCCGCCCGTCGCCGGGCGGTTGACGCCGTCGGCGGCCCACAGCAGCTCGCCGAGCGTCGTCGGCGCGAGCGCGGCAGACGAGAACTCGCGCGTGCTCGCCCGCAGCGACAGCGCGGCCATCAGCGGCAGGCCCGCGCCGAGATCGGGTTGCGGCAGATCGATGATCGCCGGCGCCTCCTCTTCGGCGGGCGCGGGCAATGCCACGGCGATCGGTTGATAGGTCAGCAGTTCGGGGTCGCTCATGTCCGTCTCCTGGGCAGTGGAATGGCGCGCCGCACCCGCGCGCGAGCGCATGCGTTCGTCCACGATAGCGAGCGCGCGGCGCGCCGGTCTGATCCCGATCAAGCGTCGCGCGCCGGCGCGCGCGAGCCGGCTGCGTTGACGTACATCAGAACGGCCGGGGAATGCGCGTGCGACGCTGGGTGCCTGCTCGCGCGCCTTGGCTTGGGTCGCCGTCCGGCTTTCGGTCCGCTTCGATCCGCCTTGCCGCGCTCGTTGTTCCCGTCGCGCGCGCCGTGCGCCGCATAGCCGGCGCGCGCCCGTCCAGCCTACGAACGGAGGCCGATCGTGAATGCTGCCGAGATCTGTACCCGCGACGTCGTCGTGTGCCGCCGCACCGACACCGTGTTCGACGCCGCGCACCTGATGCGCGACCGCCATGTGGGCGACCTGATCGTCGTCGACGACGTGGGGCAGGCGCACGAGCCGGTCGGCATGCTGACCGATCGCGACATCGTGCTGTCGCTGATCGCGAAGGAAGTCGATCCCGCCGCGCTGTTCGTCGGCGAAATCATGTCCGCGCCGGTCGCCGTCGTCCACGAGCACGACAGCCTGTGGGCGATCGCGCAACGGATGCGGCTGACGGGCGCGCGCCGGATGCCGGTCGTGAACGGCGTCGGCGCGCTCGTCGGGATGGTGTCCGTCGACGACCTGTTGGCGAGCGCGGCGGCGCTGTTCGACGAGATCGCGTCGATTTCGCGGCGCCAGGTTCATTTCGAGGAGAAGGCGCGGGATTGACGGGGGGCGTCGCGGCGAGGGCGGGACGTCGCTAACGCCGCGCCCGCCGCACCGCCGCCGCGTCCTTGCGCGCCTGCGCGAAGTGCGCGATCGCGTCCGTCACCGTCGGGAAAAAGTGGTCGGCGCCGATCTTGTCGAAGAGGCCGTATGTGCGCAGCCGGTCCTTGACCGGCCCCTTCATCTCCGCGAAAACCAGCGCGATTCGCCGTTCGGCGAGTTCGTCGCGCAGCGTCGCGAGCATGTCGGCGGCGGTGACGTCGACATCGGTGATCGGCTCGGCGGCGATCACGACGCAGCGCACCGGCGCTTCGGCGCCGGCGATCGCGTCGCGGACGTGATCGCGAAAGATCGTCGCGTTCGCATGGAACAGCGGCGCGTCCCAGCGGAACGCGACGAGGCCCGGCGTTCGGCGCGCTTCCGGATGGCGCGACACGTCGTGATAGCCGTGCATCCCCTCGACGCGGCCGAGCACGGCGTCATACGGATGCCACGCGCGCCAGACGAACGACAGCAGCGACAGCCCGACCGCGAGCAGGATGCCCGGCACGACGCCGAGCAGCACGACGCCCGCGAAGCACAGCACCGACACCGCGCATTCGCCGCGGCGCACGCGATAGAGCCGGACGATCGCGCGCACGTCGACGAGCGCGTGCGCCGAATAGACGACGACGGCCGCGAGCGCCGCGAGCGGCACGCGGGCGAGCAGCGTCGGCGCGACGAGCAGCAGCGCGATGCAGGCGGCGGCGACGACGCTCGTCAACTGCGTGCGCGCGCCGGCCGCGAGCGCGACCGGCGTGCGCGACGAACTGCTGGTGACCGCGCAGCCGCGCAGTGCGCCGGCGAGCAGGTTCGCCGCGCCGAGCGCGATCAGTTCCTGATTGCGATCGGTTTCGCTGCCGTCGTTTTGCGCGAACACGCGAGACAGCACGCTGATGTCGGCGACCGACACCAGCGCGATCGCGAGCGCGCCGGCAACGAGCCGGCTCGCGTCGGCGAGCGAGATCGGCGGCAGGCCGAACGGCGGCAGCGTTCCGGCGAGCGAGCCGACCAGCGCGATGTGCGCGTTCGCGACGTGCGCGTTCGCGACGTGCGCGTTCGCTCCGGCCGCGTCCGGCGCCGCGCCGAGCCACGCGGCGACAATCGACGCGCCGGCGACCGCGATCAGCATGCCGGGCCACGCGGGCGCGACGCGCCGCAGCAGCACGATGCCGGCGAGGCAGCCGCCGCCGAGCGCGAGCGACGCGAAGTCGATCCGGCCATGCGCGATGGTTGCGGCGATGCCGGCGACTTCGTCGACGAACGCGCCGCCGGGCGGCGTCGCGCCGAGCAGGCCGGGGAGCTGGCTCGCGATCAGCGTCAGCGCGAGCCCGTTCAGATAGCCGTACTGAATCGGCTTGGACAGCAGATCGGTGACGAAGCCGAGCTTCAGCAGGCCGGCGAGCACGCAGAAGCCGCCGGACATCAGCGCGAGCGCGGCCGCGAGCGCGACCGCGTGCGCGGGCTCGCCGTGCGCGAGCGGCGCGATCGCGCCGGCGATCAGCGCGGTGAGCGCCGAATCGGGGCCGAGCACCAGAATCCGGCTCGGCCCGAAGATCGCGTAGCCGAGCAGCGCGGCGATCGTCGCATTCAGGCCGGCGATGACGGGCAGGCCGGCCGCCTGTGCGTAGCTCATGCCGACGGGCACGAGCACCGCGGTCAGCGCGACGCCCGCGTACAGGTCCCGCGCGAGCCATGCGCGCGGGTACGCGCGCAGCGTCGCGACGCCCGGCAGCCAGCGGCGCCACGCTTCGCCGCCGCCGCCGCGCCGCGCGGCGTTGCGCCCGCGCGCGGCGCGCCCCCGTTCGATCAAGACACGACGTCCATCAGCGGACGCCGCGGCGCGTGCGCGACGATCGGGCCGCGTCCGACGCGCAGCAGCAGTTGCGGGTGCGCGTCGACGTGCAGCAGCGGGCGCAGCCTTTCGCGCAGCGCGTCGATCTCGATCGGCTGATTCAGATACGACGCGGTGAGCCCGGCGGCCGTCGCGACGAGCAGCACGCGCTCGAGCGCCTGGCCGGCCGCGACCCATGCGTCGCGGTCGTCGCTCGCGGTCGAGATGCCGACGACGAGCGGCGAGCCGTCGACGAGCTTGTGATGCATCGCCGCCAGGCCGCCGCCGAGATCGAACGTGCGGATCGCCGATGCGACGAGGGGCGTCGCGAAGTCGAGCAGCGCGGGCACGCCGGCCGCGAACGCGGGCATTCCGTCGTCACGGCGGCGCGGATGCACCCAGTTCGCGAGTTCGCGGCGAAAGCGCGGATCGGCGAACTGCAGGCGGTCGGCGTCGGCGATCAGCTCGGCGATCTCGTCGAGCGCATCGGGCGCGTCGACGCATGCGATCTCCGCGCCCTCGGCCGCGCCGGCGTCGACGAGCGCGCGCTGCACTTCGCACGGCACGGCTTCGTTCGCATACGGCGTGCGGGTGGTCACGCGCTCGACGATCGCATCGAACAGCGGCGCGAGGCGCTCGTCGTGGTAGCCGTGCGGGTCGAGCCGCACCAGCGCGATCACGTCGGGGTCGGACGTCGACGGGAACATGTCGATCACGTATGCGAACCCGAAGCGGCTCAGCGCGACGCGCAGGTTCAAGAGCGCCGCGCCGCAACTGATGAGCAGCTCGCGATCGTACGGATCGACGACGGACAGCGCGCGCAGCCGGTCCGCGCACAGCATCACCGACCCGTCGCCGAGAATGAAGCGCCACGGCTGCGTGTTGTGGCTCGACGGCGCGAGGATCGCGTAATGGATCGCGAGGCGCAGCTTGTCCTCGACGCTCGCCGACGGATCGAACGGCGGAATGGCTTCGTGCGGCGTCGTCTGGAGCGTGGATGTTTCCATGTTGCGGGTCTCCTGTCGGGAGGCGCGGCCGCGTGCGGACGGGGACGACGCGCCGGAATGCGTGGGCGATGCGGGCTGCGCAGCGTCGAATTCAGTCTATGGAGCGGCCGTCGGGCGGGGCTTGACCCAGATCAACGGCGCAGGGGCGGTGAGTCGAGCCGGCATTCGGTTTTGGGGGCGGAGCGTTCTTCGGCGTGGCGGCGCGATGCGTTCGCGCAAGCGATGCGCCGCGCGTATGGCCGGGCCGTCGCCGCAGTCGCTGTTGCGATGCACCGCGGGCCGCTGCGCGAGGGCCGGGCGGCGCGCAGCGGCGTCAGCACGTTGCGGGCGCGTTCGCATCGGCGGCATCGAGCGCGTCGAGCGCCGGCCGCCAATATCCGGCCGACCGGATCGTCGCGAGCGGCACGTCGGTATCGAAGCCGATCGTGCATGCGCGTTCGCCGGCGTCGAGCGGATCGGCGGTCGCGAGTTGCGTCGCGAGCACGGCCGCGCCCGCGTCCGAACGGTCGTTCCGCGCGGCGGCGCGCGCGTCGACGCGCCGCTCGAGGCACGCGCGGCTCGCATGGAAATCGAGAATGAACATGGGCACGCCGGTCTCGCGCGCGAGCGCGGCGAAACGCGCACGGCGCGCATGCGACAGAAACGTCGCATCGACGAGCGCCGTGTAGCCGGCGCGCAGCACGTCGCGCGCGAGCGCGCGCAGGCGCTCGTATTGCGCGTCGATCTGCTGCGCCGTGTACGCGCTCGCGGCAAGCGGCCGCGCGTCGACCGCCGCGAACGGCCGCGCGCGCTTGCGCTCGCTGTCGCTCGACAGCCGGATCGCGCCGGATACGTCGGCGAGCGCGCGGCTCGCCACCGATTTGCCCGAGCCCGAATAGCCGTGGCACAGCAGCAGGCACGGGCGGCGCGCGCGGGCCGCGTGCGCGGCGGCGTCGACGTACCTGCGTGCGCGCTCGGCGCGCGCGGCCGCATCGTCTCCCGCGCGCATCGTCGCGACCAGCGCCCGCACGAGCGCGCGATACGCGACATACAGCGGCAATGCGGCGAGACCGGCGAAATCGCCCGTCTCGTCGAGCCAGCGGTTCAGCAGCCGGTGCGCGAGATCGGCGCGATCGTGCGCGTGCAGATCCATCAGCAGGAACGACAGATCGTTGATGACGTCGATCCAGCGCAGCGCGTCGTCGAAATCGATGCAGTCGAACATCAGCGCGTCGCGGCCGTGCTTCACGACGTTGTCCAGATGCAGGTCGCCGTGGCACGCGCGGACGTAGCCGTCGGCCCGCCGTGCGTCGAGATGCGCGGCGAGTTCGTCGCATCGCCGCGCGCACCACGCGCGCAGCGCAGGCGGCAGCGCCGGGCCGAGCGCGCGCTCGAGCGGCGCGAGCACGTCGTCGATCTGCTTGCGCAACTCGCGTGCGCTGCCGTACGCGCGCCGCGGGACGTCGCGCGGCGCATGCAGATGGTAGGCGGCAAGGCGTGCCGCGGCGGCGTCGATGTCCGCCGCGCCGAGCGCGCCGCGCGCGAGCAACCGTGAGAACAGCATCCGTTCGTCGAAGCGGCGCATCCGGACGACGTGATCGACGGCCGCGCCCGCGCCGAACAGGCGTAAGCCGTGCGCGCGGCGCACGACGGGGCCCGTCGCGAGATAGATCGGCGCGGCGAGCGGGCGGTTCAGCGCGAGCTCCGCTTCGCACGCTCGGCGGCGCGCGGCGAGACCGCCGAAGTTCGCGAACCCGAAGTCGAATGGCTTCAGGCGCTTGTAGGCGAAACGCCCGACGAGATAGACGACGGAGATGTGCGTCTCGATGCGCACGATGCGGCCGGCCGGATGCGGGTAGGTGGACGCGCGGCGCAGCGTCGCGTCGAGTTCGCGCGACAGGCGGCGCGCCGCGCGTTCGCGCACGGCACGCCGCCGCAGGCCGTCGCCGCGCATGGCGGTCGTGCGCGCGAAGCCGCGCGGGCGGCGCGGCACGTCGGCGTAGGCGTATTTCGCGGGCTTCGGCGAACGCGAGCGGCGCATCTCGTCACCTCCGTGGATCGTGGTCGCGCGGGATGGGGCGCGGCCTGCCACGCGGCTGCCGTGGCGTCGAAACCGCCGCGCGGCCATCGCGCCCGTCGTCATTCGACCCGATTGCGCCGCGCGCCGGCTTGACATGGGTCAAGCGCCCGCGCGCCGCCGCTTCTCCGGGCCGCTACGCGCCGCCGCCGTCGCCCGATCGCGCGTCGCGCGCAAGATCCGTGCGCCGTATCGCGACGCTCTTCAGCTTCGCGCGCCACGCGGCAAACAGCAACGCGTTGACCTCCTCGAGCGAGTAATGGCTCGCCAAGGTCAGCGTGTTCTCGATTCCCGCGTCGACATACGGCTGCAGCGCCGCGCGCATCGCGAGGCGCTCGCTCGGCGAGACGTCCGCGTCGGTCGCGAAGTAGTCCGGCAGCGCGGCGCGCTCGCCGCGCAGCGACCGGAACAGCCGGTGCGCATGATTCTCCGCGCGCATCCCCGGCGCGCCGGAAGTGCCCGCGCCCGCGCGCACCGTCCGGTGCTCGATCCACGCGCGCGCCGGCTCGATGCCGGGCGAGCAGTTGTCGCCGAACGCGAGGCTCACGCCGGCGACGGGCGCGAACGACGTCAGATGGCTGTTGCGCAGCCCGTCGCGCTCGACGGCGTGGCAGACCGCGTGCGGCAGGGGCGGCCCCGCGCGCAGCGCGTCGAGATGCGCTTGGCGGTCGCACAGCGGATACGCGCCGCGCTCGGCGGCGAGTTCGGCCGACGCCGCATACGCGTGGTTGCGCAGGTCGGACGCGACGTAGCGCGCCATCTCGCGCGCGGCCGGCGAATCGTAGCGCAGCCGCATCATCGCGAGCATGTCCGCGAGCCCCGTCACGCCGACGCCGATCCGCCGCTTCTGATACGACTCGCGCGCGTGCGCGGCGAGCGGCCAGCGCGTGACGTCGAGCGCGTTGTCGAGCAGGCGCACCTCGACGCGCACCGCCGTGTCGAACGCGGCGAAATCGAAGCGCGGCTCGCCGCCGGCGCCGAACGGATTGCGCACGAAGCGCGACAGATCGATCGCGCCCAGCATCGCGCTGCCGTACGGCGGCAGCGGCTGCGCGCCGCACGGGCTCATCGCGCCGATGCGCTCGTGGCCGCGCAGCGGATCGGCGGCCGCGATCGCGTCGACGAACACGAGGCCGGGCCCCGCGCCGTCGCGCGCGGCCGACACGATCTCGCGCCACAAATGGCGCGCGGGCACGCTCGCATACGTCCATGCGCCGTCCTCGGCGGGCAGCGCGCCGCTCGGCGCGTCGCGCGGCGGCGCCGGATGCCGCAGCGCCCACGGCAGATCCTGCTCGACCGCCCGCATGAACGCGTCCGTGACGGCCACCGCAAGCCCGAGCGTCGTCCAGCGCGCATGCCCGCGCTTGGGCCCGCACTTCGCGGCGGCGAATGCGGGCAGATCCGGATGATCGCAGCGCAGCACCGCGAGCTGCGCGCGGCGGCGGCCGTCGCGCTCACCCGCCTGCGCGCCGATGCGCTCGAAGCGCTCGAGCGCCGCGCACACGCCGGGCGACGCCGGCTGGCCCGAGTCGGGCCGCGCGCTCGCGGGCGGGATGTCCGAGAAGTCGTAGCCGATGTCGGCGCCCATCGCGAGCGCGAGGCGCGCTTCGTCGAGCGCCTCGTCGAGGTTCGGATGAAAGCGCGTGAGCGCGGCGGGCGCGCGGATCGGATGCACGAAGCAGCTCGCCATCGTCTGATCCGGCGCGGCGCCGGCGCGCGCCATCACGCGGCTCGCGCCGAGCGCGCCGTTCAGCAGGTTGCGGTAGAAGCGCCGCGCGGCGCCCGAGCGCGTCGCCACCGGCTCCGCGAGCGCGAGCGCGCGAGCGACCCGCGCGCACGCCTGGGCGCGCGAGTGCTCGCCCGGCAGCGCGTAGCGGTCGGCGAATACGGTGTCGCAGATCGGTTGGTCGTCCATGACGCCGATCATGCGGACGAACGAATCGGCGTGGCGAGCGGCGCGTGTGCGTTTGTTGATCGTCCGCAAGCGGCATGCGCGCGCGCCGCGCGCGGTAGTTCGTCGCGCGGCGCTGTGCGGGGCTCAATGCGCGATTCGGTGCTCGGGCTCGGCGCTCGGCGCGGCGCGAGGCGGCTCGCCGGCCGCGCGCCGCGCCGCTTCCGCGCGCGTCCAGAACGCGTCGAGCGCCGGATGGATCGAGTGCCGCCAGCGCGGGCCGAGAAAGAGGTCGTAGTGATCGCAGTCCGGCTCGGTGATGCGCTCGCGCCCGGCGTCGGGCACCGCGTTGCATAGTGCGTGCGCCGCGTGCGTCTGGCCGGCGCCGGCAATGTCGTCGCGGCCGCCTTCGATCGTGCAGAGCGCGGTGCGCGTGAGTTGCTCCGGCGCGACGCGGCGGCTGCCGATCGACCAGCGGCCTTGCGCGAGCAGCCGCTCGTGGAAGATCACGCGAATCGTGTCGAGGAAATAGCGCTCGGTCATGTCGAGCACCGCGCCGTATTCGTTCATCTCGCGCATGCAGCGCGCGGCGCACGCGAGATCGCCCGTCATCCACGCGGCCCAGTAGCGGCTCTCGAGCGACACGCGCCGCTGCGGATGTGCGACGACGATCGCCGCGTGCTGGATGAAGCCCGGATAGACGCGCCGCCCCGCGCCCGCATACGGCGGCGGCACGACGTCGATCGCCGCGCAGCGGAACCAGTCGAGGTCGTGTTCGAGCGCGAAGCGGTCGACGAGCGTCGGGTGCGAGCGCGTGTCGATCGGGCCGCCGAGCAGCGCGACGCTCGCGACGTGGACGCCGCGCGCCGCAAGCAGCGCGGCGGCCGCGAGCGCGGGCACCGTCGCCTGGCAGACCGCCATCACGTGCAGCCCGCTTTCGGCCGCGCCGGCGATGAAGCGTTCGAGCGTGCACACGTAGTCGTCGAGGCCGAACGCGCCCGCGTCGGGCGGGACGTCGCGCGCGTTGCGCCAGTCGGTCACGTAGACGTCGCGCGTCGCGAGCATCGTCTCGACGGTCTCGCGCAGCATCACCGCATGGTGGCCGGCGAGCGGCGTGCACAGAAAGACCGCTGGGCGCGCGGCCGCGCCGCCGTCGAGCCGGCGGGAGAACTTGCGCAGCGCGCAGAACGGCGTGTCGTCGACGACCCGTTCGTCGACCGGGACGGCCGCGCCGTCGATCATGACCGACGCGATCGCGAACGGCGGCGGCTTGGGGATCGCATCGGCCGCGTGCGCCATCGGGCCCCATGTCGGCCAGCCGGCCGAGCGCGCGCTCGCGTTCGCGCGCTGCGCGGCGCCCGTCCACGGCTGGCATGCGCGGAAGAACTCACGTTGCGCTTCGAGCCACGCGTACAGCATCGGATCTCCTTGCTGGCGGTACGGGAACACACTGCCGCTGCCGCAGCGGCGCGCGCGGGCCGCGGGAAGGGCAACGCGCGGCGACGGGCCGGCCAGCGGCGCGCGCGGCCGAACGGCGGGCGGCCGCCGGGCGCTTGCGGCGCCGAGGCGCCCGACGTCGCGAAGCGTGCCGGAGACGGCGGCCGCGCGCGGATTCGCATGCCGCGACGCAGCGCGTTCGACGCCGATCGGATTCGGACAGCATAGGCCGGCGAACGCCGCATGGCCAGATTAAAAGCCGGGCGCGGCGGACCATTGACGATCGTCAAGCAGATCGCGGCCAGGCGCCGGCGCATGGGGCGGGCGATCGCCGCACGGGCGCTGAAATGGGGGCAGGTGCCGGTGCGCGCCGGCTCCGGTGAATGGACGGCCGCTGCGGTCGCTGCGGCCGTGATGCGGCCGTGACGCGGACGTGACGCGGCGGTCGGCGGGATTCGCGCCGCCCGGGGGCGCGTGGCCGGGCATTTAGGCGCTCCGCCGTCATCCCGGCGGCGGGCCGCGATGACAGCGGCGGTCGCCGTCGCGCGATCGTTCGGCGCGGGACGTTGCGGCGGCGCGGGCGCGGTGGCATCGTGGCGTGACCGGATTCGCGCGCGAGCGCCGCGCGGTTGCAGCGACATGCGCGATTGATGCGCGTCAACGCCAGCCGTCCGGCCGGGCATACGCTATCGAGCATTCGGCCGGGCCGCGCGAGCCGCGCTGCGGCGGCGCGCGAAACCGGAGCGCTGCCGCTCGCCCGTTCACGCGCCCGTTCGTTCGCCCGTTCGCGGAGCGCCGCGCGCGGCGAAGCGGGGAATCGAGGCTTCACGGCAAGATCCGGCAGGCAGCACGGCACGCATTGGCTGGCCGCCGCCGCGCAGCGCGCGACGGACCGATGCGGCAACGCGAAACGCGGAGGACATGATGGCAGCGTTCGACGAGCATCAACTCCAGGTTCTGGGCGCTTTGCTGCGCGCATGCCGGCAGGCGCTTCAGGCGGACGTGCGCGCCGGCGAGCGGCAGCGCGCCGACGAGCCGTATGCGGACCTCGCGGGCCCCGCGCCCGACGAAGGCGATGAGGCGAACGCGGACTTGTTCGTCGACGTCGACCACGCACTGATCGGCATGAAGCTTGCCGAGTTGCGCGAAGTCGACGCGGCGCTGCAA
Source organism: Burkholderia thailandensis E264 (assembly GCF_000012365.1). Classification (NCBI taxonomy): domain Bacteria; kingdom Pseudomonadati; phylum Pseudomonadota; class Betaproteobacteria; order Burkholderiales; family Burkholderiaceae; genus Burkholderia; species Burkholderia thailandensis. The sequence continues at coordinate 2,833,188 of NC_007650.1, read as the reverse complement.
CGGATCGCGCGGCGCGATTACGGCTTTTGCGCGGACTGCGGGCAGCCGATCGCCTATGAGCGCCTGCTCGCGCGCCCGACCGCGCTGCGCTGCGCGCCGTGCCAGCGTGCGCACGAGCGGCGGTTCGCGACGCAGCCGAGGCCGTCGCTGTGAACGGCGCCGGCCGTTTGCACGCCGCGCGCCGCGCGGCGATGGGAGGCGCCGATGCGTGAGTTCGACTATCTGCTCGTCGGCGGCGGCATCGCGAGCGTCACCGCCGCCAGGACGCTGCGCGGCGAGAACGCGCCGGCGAGCATCGCGATCCTCTGCGGCGAGCCCGTGCTGCCGTATCAGCGCCCGCCGCTCAGCCAGGAATTCCTGATGGGCGCCGCGCAGCCCGCGAGCATCGCGCTGCACGACGCGGCGTTCTATGCGTCGCAGCGCATCGACGTCGTGCTCGGCGCGCGCGCCGAGCATCTCGATCTCGCGAAACGGATCGTGCGCGCGTCGAACGGCGGCGCGTTCCGCTACCGCAAGCTGCTGATCGCGACGGGCGCGAGCGCGAAGGTGCCGGCGCTGCCCGGCATCGGGCTCGACGGCGTGCACGTGCTGCACACGGTCGCGCAGGCGCAGGCGCTGAAGGACGCGACCGCGCACGCGCGCCGCGCGACGGTGCTGGGCGGCGGCTTTCTCGGCGTCGAGATCGCCGCGACGCTGCGGGCGCTCGGCCTGCAGGTGACGCTCATCGAGCGCGCGCCCGATGTGATGCCGACGCTGCGCGCGCCGGCGCTCGCGAGCCGTTTCGAGGCGCTCTGCAAGGCGCGCGGCATCGACGTGCTGACGAGCCGCGAGGTGCGCCGCGTGCTCGGCGCGCAGCGCGTCGAGGCGGTCGAGACGAGCGACGGCGGCACGCATCCGTGCGACCTGTTCGTCGCGGCGGTCGGCGTCACGCCGAACTGCGGCTGGCTCGACGGCAGCGGCCTCGCGCTCGGCGACGGGATCGAAGTGGACGCGTTCCTTCAGACGGCCGATCCGGACGTGTTCGCGGCGGGCGACGTCGCGCATTTCGACGATCCGATCTTCGGCGTGCGGCGGCGGATCGAGCACTGGGACAACGCGGTGCGGCAGGGCCGGATCGTCGCGCGCAACATGCTCGGCTACCGGCTGCCGTATCGCGACGTGTCGATCTTCTACGGCAGCGTGTTCGGGCTGTCGTACAACCTGCTCGGCTATCCGGTCGGCGCGACGGAGACGATCGAGCGCGGCTCGTTCGACGATGCGTCGTACACGCTGCTCTATCTCGCCGACGACGTGCTGCGCGCCGCGTTCACGATCGACCGGCCGGCCGTCGAGATCGCCGCGATGAACGATGCGGTCCGGCTGCACGTGAACGTCGCCGAGCAGAAATCGAAACTGAGCGATCCGAACTTCGCGCTCGACAAGCTGCCGGTGCAGACGATCCTGATCCTGCAGGGCGGCGGCGCGCTCGGCGCGTTCGAGTGCGGCGCGATCAAGGCGCTGGAGCAGCACGGCGTGCGGCCCGACGTGATCTCCGCGGTGTCGATCGGCGCGTTCAACGGCGCGATCGTCGCGAGCCATCCGAAGGGCGCGTCGAAGGCGCTCGAGGCGTTCTGGCGCGAGCTGTCGATCTCGCTGCCGCTGCCGCACGGCTCGCAGTGGCATCAGGCGTGGCTGTCGTCGTACGTGCTGTCGTGCGGCGTGCCGAATTTCCTGAAGCCGCAATGGTCGCAGCTCGGCTTCGGCGCCGATCAACTGCGCGCGAAATGGACGAGCTTCTTCGACGCATCGTCGATCGAGAAGCTGATCGCGCGCTACGTCGATTTCGATTCGCTCGGCATGAGCCCGACGCGCCTGCTGATCGGCGCGGTCGACGTCGAGACGGGCGAGCCGCGCATCTTCGACAGCTACGTCGATCGCCTGAGCCCCGCGCATGTGCTCGCGAGCGGCAGCCTGCCGCCGGGAATGCCGTGGACCGTCGTCGACGGCCGGCCGTACTGGGACGGCGGCGTCGTCAGCAACTCGCCGCTCGATCTCGTGATCGCGCGGTGCGGCCAGATTGGCGGGCGCGTGTTCATCGTCGATCTGTTCTCGGGCTCGAAGACGCTGCCGACGAACATCGTCGAAGTGATGCTGCGCCGCGAGGAAATCGCGTACATGGACCGCGTGCGCAACGATCTGCGCCTCGAGGAGTACGCGAGCGATTTCCGCGATCTCGTCGACGGCATCCTTGCTCACGTCGATGCGCCGACCGCGAACGAGATCCGCCAGCAGCCGCTGTACATCCGGCTGATGGGCAATCGCGCGGCGCTCGATATCGCGCGGATCACGCTGAACCGGGACGGGCGGCTGTCGTTCATCGAGGATTACGATTTTTCGTCGGACGCGATCGCGCAGCTGCAGACGCAGGGCTATGACGCGGCGCTCGCCGCGCTCGCGAACGACCGCGCGCTGCGCCGGCGCGGGCGCCGTGCCGCGTGACGCGCATGGGCCGCCCGGCGCGCGCGGCGTGGCGCGGCGGGCGGCCGTTCGCGCGTTGCGCCGCGGATGCTTGGCGCGGACGAATCGCGCCCGGCACGGCGCGATGCGATGCGCGGCGGGCCTCGCTCGCATGGGCGAATGCGCTGCATTCGCGCCCGCCGCGCCCGCATTCGTCCCGCATTCGTCCCGCTCACGTCCCGCCCGTGCGCGGACTCATGCCGCGACGCGTTCCTCCCCGGCGCTGTTCCACTGCTGCTCGCCCGCCGCGGGCACGTGGTTCATCGCATGCTCGGCGAGCGCGGTGATCGTGAGACTCGGGTTGACGCCGAGATTCGCGCCGAGCACCGAGCCGTCGCAGATGTACATGTTCCGGTAGCCGAACACGCGGCCGCGGCCGTCGCACACGCCGTCGCGCGCGTCGCGCGCCATCGCCGCGCCGCCCATGCAATGCGCGGTCATCGGCACGTTCAGCAGGATCTCGGTGAGCGAGGTCATCGGCACGCCGCCGAGCGCGCGCGCGGCCTTTTGCGCGAAGTCGTTCGCGGCCGGGATGTAGGCGGGAATCTTCGCGCCGGACGTCGCGAGCTGCTTCGAGAACGGCCAGAACCAGCGGCGCTTCAGCCGCATCGTCAGGTGTCCTTCGAGCGTCTGCATGCAGAGGAAGATCATCGTCTCGCGCGCGAAGCCGCGCGGATCGATCATCCGCCATGCGGTCAGCGGCCGCGTGAGGACGAGCTTCGCGAGCGCGCCGAGCCATACGAGCGGACGCAGGCCGCCCGGCGCGCCGCGCGTGAGCACGGTCGTGAGCAGTCCCATCGTGTCGGAGCCCGACGGATAGCGGGTGGCCTCGATGTGCGTGTGCTCGTCGATGTAGATGCCCGAGCCGATGGCGACGCCCTTCGACAGATCGACGCGCGATTTCGGAAAGCGCACGCCGATCAGCGATTCGGCGTTCGTGCGCACGCGCTTGCCGAGCGCGTCCGACAGACGCGGGAGCGAGCGCTTTTCCTTCAGACGCATCAGCAGATCCTGCGTGCCGAGCGACGATGCGGCGAACACGACCCCGCGGCACGTGACGCGGCTTTTCGCGCCGCGCGCGCCGGCCGCGAGCGACACCGCGTCGACCGCGTAGCCCGCCGCGCCGTCGTCGCGCGCGTCCAGCGGGCGCACGTCGACGACCTTCGTTTGCTCGCGCACCTGCGCGCCGAGGCGCTCGGCGAGGTACAGGTAATTGCGGTCGAGCGTGTTCTTCGCGCCGTGGCGGCAGCCGACCATGCAGCCGCCGCAGCCGATGCACGACGTGCGCTCGGGGCCCGCGCCGCCGAAGTACGGATCGGCGTAGCGGGTGCCGGGCGCGTCGGCGTCGCCGCCGAAGAACACGCCGACCTCGGTCGGATAAAAGCTCTTCTCCACGCCGATCAGCTTCGCCATCTCCTTCAAGCGGAAATCGGCCGCGTCCATCCGCCGGTTCGTGACGACGCCGAGCATGCGCTTCGCGGTGGCGTAGTGTTCGGGCATCACGCGCTCCCAGTCCTCGAGGCCGGCCCACGTGCCTTCGCGCCACACCTTGTCGGGCGGCACGAGCAGCGTGTTCGCATACGTGATCGAGCCGCCGCCGACCGCATTGCCGTGCAGCACGACGACGTGCTTGAAAAAGCGCATGCTGAAGAAGCCGCGCAGCCCGAGCGCGGGGCGCCATTGCCAGCGCGACAGATTCCACGTGCTTTCCGGCAGGTTCTCGGGCGTCCAGCGACGGCCCTGCTCGATCACGAGCACGCGATAGCCTTTCTCGGACAGACGCAGCGCCGCGACGCTGCCGCCGAAGCCGGAGCCGACCACGACGTAGTCGTAATCGTAGGACTGCTGCTTCATTCGGTTCACCTTTTTGATTGTTCGAACCCGCCGGCGCGCGGACGGTTCGTCTCCCTGTTTTCCCGCTGCCGCGCGATGCGGTGCACGGCGTGCGACGCGCATCCCCGCGTCTCGCGGCTTACGCTGCTTATCGCCGCATATCCTCTCCGCCCCGGCGGCTCTCGCGCGCGCCGCTCGGGGCCGCGCATTCCCGCGCGAACCCCGTAGTGTCGAGCGCGTTGCGCCGAGCATCAATTCGAAACGCAGCGTGCGCGTTAGCGCGTTGATTTCCCGCTCTTTTGCGCGGCGATTCAAACGGACGCCGACGAAGCGATGCGCGGGGCCGGCGCCGCGCGCTTGCCGGCCGCGCCGCGCTGATCCAGGGTCTCTGCCCCTGAACCGAACGATGCACGGGCGCCACGTCGATCCCGAGAAAACTGCTTCGCGTCGCATATGGCCTGATCGCGCTCGCCGCACCGAGCGGCGTCCGGGCCAACAACCCGCAATATCTGCTGCTCGGCGCGGCGGCCGTCGGGCCGCGCTTCCTGCTCGACGCGCTCGCGAATCCCGCGAGCCGGCCGATCACGGTCGACATCTTGCTGCTCGGGCCGCGCTGTTCCTCCGGTTCGCGCTCGAAGCGCGGGGCCTCGCGATGCGCGGCGCGTGGATCTACATCGCACTGAGCGCCGCCGTGGCGATCAGCGTTGCGTTTTCGCCGTTCCTGATGCGTTACGAACGCGCGCGCGCGGCCGCGAACCGGCCGATGCCGGAGACGCGCAGCCTGCGTGCGGGCGACATCCCCGGCCTCGCGCCGATCGCGGCGTTCGCGATCGGCTACGGCGCGGCTGCAATGCCGCGCGCATGGCGGCGGACACGGCATGCGTCACGCCGGCGCGTGCTCGGCGCGCTCGACGATCGCGCGGTGCGTGACGACGATCTGCTCGCGCAGCCAGCGCAGGCCGGGCTGCGCATCCTGCTGCCGATGCCAGATGAGGCTCACCTGGATCGGCGCGATGTCGATCGGCAGCGGCGCGATCTGCAGCGCATAGACATCGGCGAACCGCTCGGCGAGCCGGCGCGGGATCGTGCCGAGCAGGTCCGATTTCGCGACGAGCGCGGGGATCGTCAGATAGTGCGGCACCTGCAGATGCACGACGCGCCGCACGCGCGCGGAGCCGAGCACGATCTCGAGCGGCGAGCCGCGCCTGTCGCGCGGCTGGATCGATACGTGCCCGCTCTCCTCATAGCCGCGCAGCGCGAGCCCGCCGGCGAACGCAGGATGGCCGGCGCGCCCGATCACGACGAGATGCTCTTCGTGCAGCGGCTCGTAGCAGAGCTCCGGATTGTCGAAATGCAGATAGTCGATCGCGAGATCGAGCGTGCCCGTCGTCAGCTGCGCGGGAATCGAGCCGGCGTCGTCGCTCTGCACCGAGAGCATCACGTTCGGCGCGCGCGACTTGATGTGCGCGAGCAGATCGGGCAGCAGCACCGTTTGCCCGTAATCGTTCATCGACAGCTTGAAAAGATGATGCGTGTCGAGTTCGAAATCGGTTTGCGGGCCGAGCCCGATCTGCAGCAGATACAGCGCTTGACGAACCGGCTCGTACAGCGCGCGCGCCTGCGCGGTCGGCGTCATGCCGCGCGCGGTGCGCGTGAAGAGCGACTCGCCCAGTTGCTGGCGCAGCCGCGTCAGCGCATTGCTGACGGCCGGCTGGCTCATGTGCAGCCGCACCGCGGCGCGCGACAGGTTCTGCTCCTGCATCAGCGCGTCGAACACGAGCAGCAGGTTCAGGTCGAGCTGACGCAGATTCTGGATCATTCGGCGGCGCTCCGGGAGGGGTGCATGCCGCGCGCGGCATCCGCTCGGCACGCGCGAGCGCGCGTACGCGCCGCGCGCCGTTGTGCCGACATGCGCGACATGCGCGACATGCGCGACATGCGCGCGCGGCGTTCGCAATCGGCTGGATCGTTCGACATATCGGCGCGGCGCATGATCGAATTCAGTTCGGTGAATAAGTCAAATCACGATGCTCGATTGGAGAAATCATCGGGGCTACTCTAATCTGCGGTCAAGCCGGCGCGCGTCGGCGCGCCGCGCATGCCGCACAGCCAGGAGACGAAGATGACCCAGGACGTGACCGTATTCCGCGCGCGCTATCGCGCGAACGTTCACCCGCGCTACAACGCATGGCTGCACGGCGGCTTCGTTCTCGCGTACGGATGCGCGGCGATCGCGTTCTTCCTGAAAGACGTCGCGCGCGTGAGCGCCGTTCAATGGGCGAGCGTGCCCGCCGCGTTCCTGCTGTTCAACTGGCTCGAATTCACGATTCACCGGCACGTCGGCCATGTCAAGCGCCGCTTCGGCGCGATGTTCTACCGCCGGCACACGGGCGACCATCACAGCTTCTTCGCGCACGGGCAGATCGCGTACCGCGATGCGCGCGACTGGCGCGTGATCCTGTTTCCGGCGTGGTTGATCGTCGTGTTCAGCGTCGGTCTGTTCGCGTTGCACGCCGCGCTGAGCCGTTTCGACGCGAACGTCGCGGGGCTTGTCGCGAGCACGATGCTCGGCGGCTATCTGCTGTACGAATGCATGCATGCGTGCGAGCATCTGCCCGACGCGCATCCGCTGTCGAAGTGGCCGTGGATTCGGCAGATGCGCGCGCTGCACCGGGTTCATCATCGCGACGATCTGATGCGCGCATGCAACTTCGACGTCATCTGGCCGCTGATGGACTGGCTGCACGGCACGCTCCGATGGCGCGCGGAGCCCGGCGCCGACATGTCGACGCGGATGCGGCACGAGATCGACATCGCGCGCGATCGCGCGGACGTGCTCGCGTATGCGAGCGATGCGTCGCGCTGGCCGCAGTGGCATCCGTCGTCGCTGCACGTCGACGGCCCGGCGGGCCCGCTCGCGGCCGGCAGCCGTTTCGACGAGGACGTGCGCGCGGCAGGGCGCGTCGACCATCTGCACTGGGATGTCGTGCGCACCGAACCCGGCGCGCTCTGGCAGGCGCGCGCCTCGAACGAGGCCGGCAGCCTGCGCATCCTGCTGACCTACGAGTGCCGGCGCAGCGCGCACGGCACGCGTTTTGCCCGCACGCTGCACTATCATTCGCCGAACCCGCTGCTGCGGCTCGCGAACGCGCTCGTGATGCGCCGGCGTGTCGAACGCGAATCCGCGCATTCGCTGACGCTGCTGAAGCGGCGGCTCGAAGCCGCGTGCGACGAATGACGGCGCGCGCATGCGGTAGCCGTTTGCCGGCCGGCTCGCCTGCTTGGCGAGCGCCGTCGCGTGGACGCGCGCGCGGCGCATGCCGGGCGCGCCCGATGGTCCGCCGCGCGGCGCAGGTCGTGCGGCGCGTCGTTCGTCACGCCGGCCGAATCGCTTGGACGGCGCGCGGCGCGCATGTCACGCATGTCACGCGCGCCGGAGTCCATCGCGCGTGCCGCGCGCACCGGGCCTGTCGTCGCTTCGTGCGCGCTCACGCCCAGAGCCGCCGCGTCGCCACTTTCCCGATCCCGCGGCGAATGCTGCCCTCCAGCACGTGCCGAACGATCGGCGCGACGAACGGCACCTTGCCCTCGAACGTGATCACGTAATGGAAATACGTGCGGCGCTCGTCGATCGGAACGAAGCGCATCACGCCGAGATGGTCGCGCAGCGGGCTGCCGCGCGTGATCCGGTATTCGATGCGTTCGTTTTCCTGATAAGCAGTCACCGTCTCGACGAACGGCGGCGCGCCCGGCACGCGCATCTCGCGCGCCGAGCCGACGCCATTGCGCGCGGGCTCGCCGTCGCTGATCCGGCGGATTCTCGCGGGCGAGAAGATCGACTTGAGATTCTCGTGCTCGCTGAAGAAGCGGAAGACCTGCTGAACCGGGGCGTCGAACTCTTCTGCGATTTCTATGCGTTGCTGTTTCATATGAAGGTCGCGTTTCGAGGGTTGAGGGGCGGCCGGCGTGCAATCGAGCGGTGCGTCGCTCGATTGCACGCCGGCTGATGCTGCGGTGCGCCACGGCAGCGGGTTTCGTCGCACACGTGATGACGATGACATTGATCAATGTCATCGTCAATCGGGACGAATGCCGTGCGGATGCAGCGCGAACGGCGCAGACAGCGTCCGCGCGGGCTTCGGCGTTGGTGCGGTCGAATGGCTGCGCCGCGCGAAAGCCGGGGCCGGAACGGCGCAAATCGCGTGCGCGCGGCGATTCGCGGCGGCGGTTCGCAAAGGCGGCGTTCACGCGGTACTCGGCCGGCGCTCAGTTCGCGACGCCGCCGCCGGGCCGAGCATCGCGCACCCATCGGCCGAACGCGCCGGCGAGCGCGCTCGAGATGCTGGCGGCGTGCGACGGAACCGGCGAGAAGCGAGGCGTCAGCGCTGCGACGCGTCGCAATCGACGTACTCGATGTACCCCCGGCCGCTGCACGCGCGGCCCTTGACGAAGCCGTCGAAGCGATAGCTCGAGACATAGCCGCGCCCGTGGCCGAAGCGCCAGGGGCAGTCGATCGTGGCGCGCAGTTCGAGCCACGGCCGGCCCGCGCCGTCGCGCGCGGCCCACGACAGCCGGTGCGGCAGCCGCATGCGCCGGCCGTCCGGCGCGCTCGCGGGCTCCGGCCGGTATTCGTCGACGGCGAACGCGACGCCGCGCTCGTGAATCTCGGCCGTGCCGTCGAGCGCGCGCAGATGGATGCCCCTGAACGCATTCTCGCCGAGCACGCGCACTTCGGTCAGCAGCAACTGGATGCCATCGCCGAGGTTCACGATCTGATACGTGAAGAAATCGAGCGGCAGTTTCCAGCGCTCGCCGATCGGCTTTGCAAACCACGCTTGCGGCGTCGTCGTCCGCGCGTATTCGAACGTGCATAGCGTATCGAGCGGCATCGTGCGGCCATCGTGGCGGATCGTGCCCGAGCACGTCGCGAGCAGGCTCAGATGGTCGTATGCGACGTTGCGGACGAACCACGACGCGATATCGGTGCAGTCGATCCCGACGTCGAGGCCGAAGTGTGCGTAATCGGCCCGCACCGTGTAGCGCGGGTACGCGCCCGCGATCGTCAGGTCGTCGCCGAACGCGACGACCGTGCTCGCACGCCGCACCGCGCAGTCGCGCGCGATCGAGTACGCGCGATAGTGATGCGCGCCGTCGGCGGCCGTCGACGACAGCACCGTCGCGACGTCGCGCGGATCGCCGTCGACCAGGTAGTCGTTGTCGAACGCGACGCTGCCCGTTGCGCCGAGCAGCGTCATCACGTTGCAGTATCGATGCGGTTGCGGCAGTTCCGGAAAGAAGATGCCGTAATGCGTGAGCCCGTGGCGCTTGTCGCGCACGTGTGGCACGAGCATGTCGGGCGTGACGAACGGGCGCGTCGACGCCTCGGCCGCGCGATCGATTCTCGGCAGCAGCGCGGTGACGACGATGCGCGCGAGCGCCGACATCAGCGGGCTCGTGCGCGTGGCGGCGGCGGGCGGGGCGTTGTCCGGGGCGGGGGGCGAGTTCATGGGCGAAAGCAGGCGGCGGCGTGGCGATGATTGGGAATCCGGGCGATGTCGCGCGCGGGCGGTTTCCCTGTCGTGAATGAGCGGATCTCGCGCGCCCGCGCAGGCCGCGCGGGCGATGCGAGAACGGTCGAGGCGGGTGCGCGCCGGCTCGTCGATATTCACATCGATCGATGTCGCGTTTTGGGGAGTCTAGGACGAAACGCGAAACCGCGGAAATTGATGATGGTGATAAGCGATATTCGGATCGCGATGCGCGGCCGTTCTCCGCATCGGCGCGCGCACGCACGCGCATAAGTCGTCACGCGAGTGGGGGAATCGCGCGCGGCGCGTGCCGGCCGCGCGATACGCGAACGCCGGACGGGGCCGAACGCGCGAACGCGCTTGCGCGCCGCACAAAAACGAACTCGGCGAACGCGCGCGCCGCATGCACGGCAACATGCCGCGCGCTGTCGCATCCGCAGCATGCGGCGCGCGCGATCGACGCCGTGCGAACGAGCGTGCTAAGCGGTGTCATAACATTCCGGCGACCGTTTGAAAATCGGGGCGACTCCGAGTCCGAAGAAGCTTTCACCACGCGCGATAACTTTGTTACGCTCTGCGACGAAGCGTGCGACAAAATCAAACGTGGAGACAATTGAATGAGCCAGTACGGGCCATTGCGATTGCATGTGCCGGAGCCTACAGGGCGTCCGGGATGCAAGACCGATTTTTCTTACCTGCGCCTGTCGCCAGCCGGCAAGGTGCGCAAACCCCCCATCGACGTCGCCCCCGCCGACACGAGCGACTTGGCCTATGGCCTCGTGCGCGTGCTCGACGAGCACGGACGCGCCGTCGGGCCCTGGGCGCCCGACATCGACCCCGACATCTTGCGCAAAGGCATCCGCGCGATGCTGAAGACGCGCATCTTCGACGCGCGCATGCAGATCGCGCAGCGCCAGAAGAAGATCTCGTTCTACATGCAGTGCCTCGGCGAGGAAGCGATCGCGGTCGCGCACACGCTCGCGCTCGAGCGCGGCGACATGTGCTTTCCGACGTATCGGCAGCAGGGAATCCTGATGGTGCGCGACTATCCGCTCGTCGACATGATGTGCCAACTGATGTCGAACGAGCGCGATCCGCTGAAGGGCCGCCAGCTGCCGGTGATGTATTCGACGCGCGAAGCGGGTTTCTTCTCGATCTCGGGCAATCTCGCGACGCAGTTCATCCAGGCGGTCGGCTGGGCGATGGCCTCGGCGATCAAGGGCGACACGCGCATCGCTTCCGCGTGGATCGGCGACGGCGCGACGGCCGAAGCCGATTTCCATACCGCGCTCACGTTCGCACACGTGTACCGCGCGCCCGTGATCCTGAACGTGGTCAACAACCAGTGGGCGATCTCGACGTTCCAGGCGATCGCGGGCGGCGAGGGCGCGACCTTCGCCGGGCGCGGCGTCGGCTGCGGCATCGCTTCGCTGCGCGTGGACGGCAACGATTTCCTCGCGGTCTACGCCGCGTCCCGCTGGGCGGCCGAACGCGCGCGCCGCAACCTCGGGCCGACGCTGATCGAATGGGTCACGTATCGCGCGGGCCCGCACTCGACGTCAGACGATCCGACCAAGTACCGCCCCGGCGACGACTGGACGCACTTCCCGCTCGGCGATCCGCTCGAGCGCCTGAAGCGCCACATGATCGACATCGGCGTGTGGTCCGAGCAGGAGCACGAGGATACGAAGGCCGCGTTCGAGGCCGAGGTGCTCGCCGCGCAGAAGGAAGCGGAGCGCTACGGCACGCTTGCCGACGAGCGCGTGCCGAACGTCGCGAGCATTTTCGAGGACGTCTACAAGGAGATGCCCGCGCACCTGCGCCGGCAGCGCCAACAGCTCGGGGTTTGACAGCGATGACGACAGCAGGCAAAGAAGGTCCGGCGAATTCGCCGATGACCATGATCCAGGCTTTGCGCTCGGCGATGGACGTGATGCTCGAGCGCGACGACAACGTGGTGGTGTTCGGGCAGGACGTCGGCTATTTCGGCGGCGTGTTCCGCTGCACGGAAGGACTGCAGAACAAGTACGGCAAGTCGCGCGTGTTCGACGCGCCGATCAACGAAGGCGGCATCGTCGGCGCGGCGGTCGGCATGGGCGCGTACGGGCTGCGCCCCGTCTGCGAGATCCAGTTCGCCGATTATTTCTATCCGGCGTCCGACCAGATCGTGTCGGAGGCCGCGCGGCTGCGCTACCGGTCGGCGGCCGAGTTCATCGCGCCGCTGACGATCCGCATGCCGTGCGGCGGCGGCATCTACGGCGGCCAGACGCACAGCCAGAGCCCCGAGGCGATGTTCACGCAGGTGTGCGGGCTGCGCACCGTGATGCCGTCGAATCCGTACGACGCGAAGGGGCTGCTGATCTCGGCGATCGAGAGCGACGATCCGGTGATCTTCCTCGAGCCGAAGCGGCTCTACAACGGCCCGTTCGACGGCCATCACGAGCGGCCGGTGACGCCTTGGAGCAAGCATCCGGCGAGCCGCGTGCCCGACGGCTACTACACGGTGCCGCTCGATTCGGCGGCGATCGTGCGCGCCGGCGGCGAGGTGACGGTGCTCACGTATGGGACGACCGTGCACGTGTCGCTCGCGGCCGCCGAGGAAACCGGCATCGACGCCGAGGTGATCGACCTGCGCAGCCTGTGGCCGCTCGATCTCGACACGATCGTCGAATCGGTGCGCAAGACGGGGCGCTGCGTCGTCGTGCACGAGGCGACGCGCACCTGCGGCTTCGGCGCGGAACTCGTCGCGCTCGTGCAGGAGCACTGCTTCCATTGGCTCGAAGCGCCCGTCGAGCGCGTGACCGGCTGGGACACGCCGTATCCGCATGCGCAGGAATGGGCGTATTTCCCGGGCCCGAACCGGGTCGGCGACGCGCTGCGGCGCGCGATGGAGAATTGACATGGGCATCCACGTCATCAAGATGCCGGATATCGGCGAAGGGATCGCGGAGGTCGAGCTCGGGCTGTGGCACGTGAAGATCGGCGATCGCGTGAAGGAAGACCAGGCGATCGCCGACGTGATGACCGACAAGGCGTCGGTCGAGATTCCGTCGCCCGTCACGGGCGTCGTCGTCGCGTTGGGCGGCAAGGAGGGCGACGTGCTCGCGGTGGGCAGCGAGCTCGTGCGGCTCGAAGTCGAAGGCGACGGCAATCACAAGGGCGGCGATGGCGCGCTCGCCGGCGCGGCGGCGAACGGCGACGCGCGCGGCGAGGCCGCGGCGCGGGAGCGCATCGCCGACGCCGCGCATGCGCATGCGGGCGCGGCATCCGTGCGCGGCGAGCGCGATTTCGACGCGCCGCGCGCCGCATCGAGCGACGCGCCGAACGCGAAAGACGAGCGCGATCACGATCGCGCGGATCGCGAACACAGCGACGAGCGCGAAGCGCGAAACGCATCGCGCGGCGCGTTCGCCGACGCGCGGCCGGCCGCGCGCGAGAGCGCATCGCCGCCGCCCGCGCGGCGGCCGGGCGAGCGTCCGCTCGCATCGCCCGCGGTGCGCAAGCGCGCATGGGATCTCGGCGTCGAGTTGCGCTACGTGCACGGCACGGGCGAGGCGGGCCGGATTCTGCACGAGGATCTCGACGCGTACCTGCAAGGCCGCGGCGCGGCCGAGCCGCGCGCGCGCGGCGGCCACGCCGCGTACGTCGAGCGCCACGACGAGGAGGCGGTGCCCGTGATCGGCCTGCGCCGCAAGATCGCGCAGCGGATGCAGGACGCGAAGCGCCGCATTCCGCATTTCAGCTACGTCGAGGAGATCGATGTCACCGAACTCGAAGCGCTGCGCGCCGAGCTGAACCGCAAGTACGGCGACATGCGCGGCCGCCTGACGGTGCTGCCGTTCCTCGCGCGCGCGATGGTGATCGCGCTGCGCGACTTTCCGCAGATCAACGCGCGCTACGACGACGAAGCCGGCGTCGTCACGCGTCACGGCGCGGTGCATCTCGGCGTCGCGACGCAGAGCAAGGCCGGCCTGATGGTGCCCGTCGTGCGCCACGCGGAGGCGCGCGATCCGTGGGCGATCGCCGCCGAGATCGCGCGGCTCGCGGACGCGGTGCGCGCGGGCCGCGCGGAGCGCGACGAGCTGTCGGGCTCGACGATCACGATCACGAGCCTGGGCGCGCTCGGCGGCATCGCGTCGACGCCCGTCATCAATTCGCCGGAGGTCGGCATCGTCGGCGTGAACCGGATCGTCGAGCGGCCGATGTTCCGCGCGGGCGCGGTCGTCGCGCGCAAGTTGATGAACCTGTCTTCGTCGTTCGATCATCGCGTGATCGACGGCATGGACGCGGCCGAGTTCATCCAGGCCGTGCGCGCGCTGCTCGAGCAACCCGCCCTTCTTTTCGTGGAATGATTCGATGAGCGACACCAAGACAACAACCCTGCTCGTGATCGGCGGCGGGCCGGGCGGCTATGTCGCCGCGATTCGCGCGGGGCAGCTCGGCGTGCGCACGATTCTCGTCGAGCGCGACAGACTGGGCGGCACGTGCCTGAACATCGGCTGCATTCCGTCGAAGGCGCTGATTCACGCGGCGGGTGAATTCGACAAGGTGCGCGGCTTCGCCGGCGATTCGCCGCTCGGCATCCGCACCGAGGCGCCCGCGATCGACATCGCGCGCACGGTGGCGTGGAAGGACGGCATCGTGAAGAAGCTGACGGGCGGCGTCGGCGCGCTGCTCAAGAAGAACGGCGTCGAGGTCGTGCACGGCGACGCGCGCGTCGTCGACGGCAAGACCGTCGAGGTCGACATGGGCGACGGCGCGCGCATGCGGATCGAATGCGAGCATCTGCTGCTTGCCGCGGGCTCCGAGCCCGTCGAGCTGCCGGCGATGCCGTTCGGCGGCAATGTGATTTCGTCGACCGAGGCACTGTCGCCGCGCGTGCTGCCCAAGCGGCTCGTCGTCGTCGGGGCCGGCTACATCGGGCTCGAGCTCGGCATCGCGTACCGCAAGCTCGGCGTCGACGTGACCGTCGTCGAGGCGCGCGAGCGCATCCTGCCGATCTACGACGCGGAGCTGACGAAGCCCGTTGCCGCTTCGCTCAAGCGCCTCGGCGTGCGCGTGCATCTCGGCCACGAGGTGCTCGGGCTGAACGCGCGCGGCGATGCGGTGCGCGTGCGGGACGACAGGCACGAGCAGACCGAACTCGCCGCCGACCAGGTGCTCGTGACGGTCGGCCGCCGTCCGCGCACGCAGGGCTGGGGGCTCGAGACGCTGCAGCTCGACCGCGCGGGCGCCGCGCTGAAAATCGACGACGCGTGCCGCACGTCGATGCGCAACGTATGGGCGATCGGCGATCTGACGGGCGAGCCGATGCTCGCGCATCGCGCGATGGCGCAAGGCGAGATGGTCGCCGAGATCGTGGCCGGCAAGAAGCGCCATTTCGTGCCCGCCGCGATCGCCGCGATCTGCTTCACCGATCCCGAGGTCGTGTCGGCCGGGCTCGCGCCCGACGAAGCCGAGCGCGCGTTCGGAGAATGCCTGAGCGCGTCGTTTCCGTTCGCCGCGAACGGCCGCGCGTTGACGCTCGAAGGCGCGGACGGCTTCGTACGCGTCGTCGCGCGCCGCGACGATCACCTGATCGTCGGCTGGCAGGCGGTGGGCGTCGGCGTGTCCGAGCTCGCGGCCGCGTTCTCGCAATCGCTCGAAATGGGCGCGCGCCTCGAGGACGTCGGTGGTACGATTCATGCGCACCCGACGCTCGGAGAAGCGGTGATGGAAGCCGCGCTCCGCGCGCTCGGCCACGCGTTGCACATCTGAAGCACGCATTCGCGATCACGCGCGCACAGCGCGGATCGCGTCCGACATCAACGACGCCGGGACGCGTCGCGATCCCGGCCATCAGGCACAGAGGCGAGCGAGGGCGAATGGCGATCTCCAACATCCATTACGACGAAAACTAAGCGGTACGGCGACGTGCCGGACGCGTTCGCGCGTCGCGGGCTGCGCCGGCCGACGCGTTTCGTTCGCCATTCCGGCGCGCGCCGCCGGTGCGCGGCTTTGCGCCTCGCGCCGGCGGCGCGCCGCTTGAGCGAACGCAGCCTCTGCCGCGCGCGTCGCGCGCGTTTTCGCCTTCGGTGCGCCGTGCCGGCGTACCGGTTCCAGCCCAGATAACGAGGCCCGCCGGGCACGCCGGCGTCCGACTCGCCCGCGCATCGCGCGGGCGTGCCCTTCCTTTTCCCTTTGCTCGACTCCGCTTGACGGCGGCAGCGCCGCTGCCGCGCGACTGATCACCACCGATGGCCGCCGGTAGCCGTGATGCAGGAGCAACTCTTTTCTTTCCCGACTCCGCACGACGCGTTCACGTCACCGTTCGCAATTTGACCTGTCGCCGTGAGCCGCCCGGTCGTCGTGCGCTTTGCGGCTGTCGGGCCGAACCGCCATCGCCTTCCCACCCCAACCATTGGATCGGCGTCATGGCTCGACAATCCACCTCTATTCCTTTCGAACCTTCCTCTTCTTCCGATCTCGCGCGCACGCGCGTCGGCATCGTCGACGGCAAGCGCATCTCGCTCGGCGTGCAGGGCGACGCGTTGCGCGGCTTCGTGCTCGAGCGGCGCTGCAAGAGCCCCGGCGGGCCGGTGTCGACGCAGCGCGTCGGCCTGCGCGACCCGGCGGCCGTCGCGGCGTTCGTCGAGCACGACCCTTATGCCGCGCAGCTCGGGATCGACTACCGTGCGTTGCTCGACGTGCATCGCGCCGCGGACGATGCGAACCTGCTCGGCGCGCTTGCAGCGCACGATGCACGCCACGCGTACGCCGCGAACGATGTGTCCGGCGCAGGCAGCACAACGGAGCGCGCGGCCGCCGCGCATGCCGCATCGGCCGCGTCGATTGCGCCATGCGCGCAGCCGGAATTCGCAGTCGAATGCGAGCACGACGGCGCGCTGCTCGCGCTGATGCGGCGGATCTGCATGTCGTGCGGCGCGACGCAATGCTTCTATCACTGGTTCGTCGTCGACGAGGACGCGGGCGAGTTCACGACGCACGATCTGCTGATCGGCGGCGCGCCCGCATGGGCGCAGCGCTACGTGCATCAGCACTGGCATCTGAACGATCCGGCCGTCGCGCACGCGCGCGACAACACGCAACCGTTGCGCGGTTCGGCGCTCGCCGGATTGCGGCCCGATCACTGGCTGAACCACTACGCGCGAATGCAGGGGCTCGGCAGCAACGTGTTCTTTCCCGCGCATCGCCGCGACGTGTCGACGTTCGGCCTGCTGCACGTCGCGACGCCGCAGCCGTCGCCGCATGGCGAGGATGCGCTGTGGCGCAACCGGCGCGTGCTGCGCGGGCTCGCGAACGAGATGCTCGAATGGCGCGTCGTGCGGCGGCGTCGCGAGCTCGCGCAGGAGTTCTCGCTTGCCGCGCAGGACGTGCTCGCGCTGCGGCTCGTCGCGCGCGGCGGCGGCGCGCGCCACGTCGCCGAGGAATTGCAGCTCGACGAGCGCGCCGTCTATCAGCTCTTCACCGCGATCAACCGCAAGATGGACAGCAAGCACATCAAGAGCAGCGCGACGAAGGCGAGGCGCCTGGGCTTGCTTGCCGAAGGCTATATCTCGAAATGAATGCAAGCGCGCGCGGCATATGCCGTAAACGATCTAAGTCATTACGCAGGCGTTTTCCGTTAGCCTGTATCGCATGCATCGGCCGTCACGCGCGAGGCGTCGCCGGACGATACGCCGCACACGCACGCGGTGCTTCGTGCGGATGCGCTGTCGGGTTTGCCGCTGCATCCATCGATTCACGATTCAAGTTGAATGCATGACGAAGCGCGTCCGATGCGGGCATGAACCGCGCCGGACGCCGAGAAACCGAAACGAGCAGAGACGAACGAGAGGCAATCGGACGACGAGGGGCCGGTAGTCGTCGGCGAACGATCGCGCGCATCGGCGCATGGATGCGCGATCCGTCGTTCGCCTGCGCCGCCGCGCGACGCCGCTGAGTCGCGGCGGCCGCGCACCCTCGCGCGACGACGCTTCGCAGCGAGGATTCGAGCAGATGGCGATAGGCATCGGATGGGCGCGGCGGTTGGCGCGCGCGGCGCGCGGCGCGGGACGGCGCGCGCTGTCGAGCGCGGCGGCGGAAGCGGGCCGCGCGGGCTATTCGGTCGACGCGCGCATCGCGTCGGCCGGGCCGTTGTACATCGGCGGCGGCTGGTTCCTGATCGGCGGCATCGCCGCGCGCCACGGCGCATCCGAATTCGCATTGTTCGACGCCCCGCCGTTCGACGACCATTTCGCAACGACCGCCCGATATCAGAAGGAGGAGACATAATGGCGAGCCCCTGGACCGAGCGCGCAGCGCGCGCCGCAAGCGACGCCCACGCCGCATTCGAGCGGCCGACGCCCGAGCGGGAGCGGCGCGACGCCCCGCGCGCCGAGCTTCGCGCATCGACGCCGAACGCACACGCATCGGCATCGGCATCGAACCGCGCGGCATCGCCCGCGGCGGACGCGCTCGCGCAGCATTTCAAGGCCGCGATGCGCCGGCTGACGTCGACGGTGTCGATCGTCGCGACGCGCGACGCATCCGCGCGCTACGGGATGGCGGCGACCGCGGTGAGCGCGCTCAGCACCGAGCCGCCCGCGATCCTCGTGTGCATCAATCGCGCGGCGACGCTGCATGCGCCGCTGATGCGCGCGCGCCGCTTCTCGCTGAACCTGCTGCACGAACGCCAGCTCGATCTGATCGGGCCGTTCAGCGGCAAGCTCGATCACGACGCGCGCTTCGCGCACGGCGATTGGCGCGATGCGCACGGCGTGCCGACGCTCGCCGGCGCGCAGGCGACGCTGTGGTGCGCGGTCGACGGCGATTTCAGCTACGGCAGCCATACGATCGTGATCGGGCGGATCGAGTCGGTGTCGGTTGCCGGGCCCGTCGCGCCGCTGCTGTGGCAGGACGGCGCGCCGTGCGCGGCGCGCGCCCTGACCCCGTGCGCGCACGATGCGCAATGACGCCGCGCGGCCGACGGAATTCCTGCACAAATGCGAAACGCTCATATAGACTGCAAAGCGAATCATCTGATGGTTCCTTGGCCGCAGCGCGGCGCGCCGACACGCGCCGGATTGTTGCGCTGCAAAGTCTTCGATCGCTCAGACGCTCGCGTGCCGTGCGAGCGCCAAGCGAAATCGTCGCGCGAATCCGAGGGCCGGCGGCATGCCGCTTGCCGCGCGACGCGCCATTGCGTTCGCGATGGCGCACGCCCGCACGCCCGCGTGCGCCGTGCGATCGAGGATGCGACGCCGTATCGACTAAAACGAATCGCGCTCGTCCGCGCCGCGCTCGCGCCGCGGATGGCCGCCATAACAGGAGCGGACATGTTTGCACCCGAAACGCATCGACGCGACGGATCCCCACGTTTGTTCAACCCGATGATGATCGCCGTGATCGCCGGCGCGCTCGTGATGAGCGCGGCGATGGGCGTGCGGCAAACCTTCGGACTTTTCATCGGGCCGTTCTCGTTCGACCACGGCTTGCCCGTGACGACGATCGCGTTCGCGATCGCACTGCACAACCTCGTCTGGGGCGTCGCGCAGCCGTTCGCGGGCGCGGCCGCGGATCGCTACGGCTCCGGGCCGCTCGTCGCGCTCGGCGCGGTTGTGTTCGCGCTCGGCCTCGCGATCGCCGCAGTCGTGCCGTCCGGTGCGATGCTCGTGCTCGGGATGGGCGTGCTCGTCGGCATCGGGATCAGTTGCACGAGCTTCGGCGTGGTGCTGACCGCGGTGGGCCGCGGCGCGCCGCCGGACAAGCGCAGCATGGCGATGGGCATCGCGAGCGCGGGCGGCTCGCTCGGCCAGGTCGCGCTCGTGCCGGTCGCGCAGTGGTTCACGTCGCATTCGGGCACGATGGTGTCGCTGTTCGTGCTCGCCGGCTGCCTGATCGCGATCGCGCCGCTCGGCGTGCTGCTCGACCGGAACACGCGCGGCAGCCACGCGGCCGTGCACGAGACGGCGGCCGTGTCGCTGAAGGAGGCGCTGTCGCGCGCGATGCGGCATCGCGGCTATTGCCTGCTGACCATCGGCTTCTTCACGTGCGGATTCCAGCTCGCGTTCATCGCCACGCATTTGCCGAACTACCTGCTGCTGTGCCATATGCCGGTCGGACTCGGCGCGACCGCGCTCGCGCTGATCGGCCTGTTCAACATGGCGGGCAGCTGGGCGTGCGGCTGGCTCGGCGGCCGCTACCGGCAGCATCACGTGCTCGGCTGGCTGTACCTGATTCGCGGCGCGGCGATCGCGCTGTTCTTCCTCGGGCCGAAGTCGGATGCGTCGGTCGTCGCCTTCGCGGCGATCATGGGGCTTACGTGGCTCGGCACCGTGCCGCTCACGAGCGGGCTCGTCGCGAAGGTGTTCGGCACGCGCCATCTGGGCACGCTGTTCGGCGTGTGTTTCCTGAGCCATCAGATCGGCTCGTTTCTCGGCTCGTGGCTCGGCGGCTACGTGTTCGACGCGACGGGATCTTACTCGCTGATCTGGGGCGCGACGGCGCTCGCCGGGCTGTTCGCGGCGCTGCTGCATTTCCCGATCAACGACGCGCCCGCGCACGGCGGCGCGGCGGTCGCGCGCGCGTGACGCGGCGCGCCGATCCGGCGCGGGTGCGGCGTCGCGAACGCGATTGCGATTGCAATTGCGACCGCCGGCGTGGACATGGGCCTGATTACCCGCGCGAACTGCTCGCGCACGATACGACAACCGGAATGACGAACGCCTCGACGACCTTCCCGACGATGAACGCATCCCTCGCGCTGCCGCTTGGCGATCGCGACGCGCACGTGTGGTACGCGCGCACCGCCGCGTGCGACACGCCCGCGTTGCGCGAGCGCTATCGCGCGCTGCTGAGCGCCGAAGAGCGCGAACGCCTCGGACGCTTCGCATTCGATCACCTCAAGCTCGAGTACCTCGTGACGCGCGCGTTGTGCCGCACCGTGCTGTCCGCGTACGTCGACGGCGTCGCGCCCGCGCAATGGCGGTTCCGTGCGAACGCGCATGGCCGGCCGGAAATCGACGCGGGCGATGCGCGGCCGCCGCTGCGCTTCAATCTGTCGAACGCACGCAGCATCGTCGCGTGCGTCGTCACGCGAACGGCCGATGCGGGCATCGACGTCGAGGAGCGCGCGCGCAGCAACGATCTCGACGGCATCGCCGCGTCGCATTTCTCGGCGAGCGAGCGCGCGGCGTTCTTCGCGCTGCCGCCCGACGCGCGGCGCACGCGCTTTTTCGAGCTGTGGACGCTGAAGGAGGCGTACATCAAGGCGCTCGGCGTCGGGCTGTCGATCGATCTCGGCGAGTTCTCGTTCGCGCTGCCCGCGCAGCCCGTTCGCATCGCATTCGATCCACACGTCGACGACGACTCGAGCCACTGGCAATTCGCGTTGCTCGACGTCGGCGCCGAGCATCAGATGGCGCTCGGGATTCGCGACGCGCACGCGGCGGCGCGCCCGTTCGAGATCCGCATGCGCGAGATCGTGCCAGATCCGGCCGCGAACGCGCGCCACGCCGCCACGCCGAACTGAGCGCGCAGCGCGCGCACCGAAAGCAGAACGACCGAGCCGCGCATGGCTCGGTCGATGGAATTTATTTAGTATCGCGAACTGATGGGCGACGTCCGCCCGCCGTTCGAGACAGGCGCCGCCGCGCGACGAAGTCCGGGTTCGTCGCGCGGCGGCGCCGCGAGGCCGCGACGTGGCGCGCGGCCTTCCTGGGCGCGCGGCCCGAGCGGCGTGTTCCGCCGCCGCGTTCGCGCGCGCTGTTTGAACGTTTCGATAGAGCCTTCCCATGACCAGAAAACACATCCATTTCGGCGTCCTGATTCAAGGGGCGGGTGCGAACATGAACGCATGGAAACACCCGAGCGTGCCCCCGGACGCGAGCATCAACTTCGATTTCTACGTCGATCGCGCGCGCCGCGCGGAAAACGCCGGCATCGCCTTCGCGTTCATCGCGGATTCGGCGTACGTGACGCCGAAATCGGCGCCGCACTTCCTGAACCGCTTCGAGCCGATCTCGCTGCTGTCCGCGCTCGCGGCGCTCACGTCGAAGATCGGTCTCGTCGGCACGATGTCGTCGTCGTACAGCGAGCCGTACAACGTCGCGCGGCAGTTCGCGTCGCTCGACCTGATCAGTGGCGGGCGCGCGGGCTGGAATGTCGTGACGTCGTCGATCGAGGGCACGGGCAAGAACTACGGCCGCCCGCATCCGGACCACGCGCAGCGCTACGCGATCGCCGAGGAGCATCTCGACGTCGTCCAGGGCCTGTGGGACAGCTGGGACGACGACGCGCTCGTTCGCGATCGCGCGACGGGCCAATTCTTCGATCCGGACAAGCTGCATCGTCTCGATCATCGCGGGCGCTTCTTCTCGGTCGAGGGGCCGTTGAACATCCGGCGCTCGCCGCAAGGGCAGCCGGTGATCTTCCAGGCCGGCTCGTCGGATGACGGAATCGCTTTCGCGGGCCGCTGCGCGGACGCGGTGTTCTCGAACGGCAGCACGTTCGACGAAGCGCGCGTGTTCTATCGCCGCGTGAAGGCGGCGGCGGCCGCCGCCGGCCGCGATCCCGATCACGTGAAGGTGTTTCCGGGCATCGGCCCGATCGTCGGCGAGACGCAGGAAGACGCGGACGGCAAGTATCGGCAGGTGCGCGACCTGCTGTCGCCGCGCGAGGCGCTTGCGTATCTCAGTCACTTCTTCCAGCAGCACGACTTCAGCGTGTATCCGCTCGACGGCCCGTTCCCCGACATCGGCGATCTCGGCAACGACGGCTTCCAGTCGACGACCGACAACATCAAGCGTCTCGCGCGCGAGCGCAAGCTGACGCTGCGCGAGGTCGCGTACGAAGTGTCGACGCGGCGCTCGAACATCGGCACGTCGGAGGCGTTCATCGGCACGCCGGCCAGGGTCGCGGACGAGATGATCCGGTGGGTCGACGAGGGCGCGGCCGACGGCTTCATGCTCGGCCTGCCGGTGACGGGCTTCGGGCTCGACGATTTCGTCGACCGCGTGCTGCCCGTGCTGACCGCGCGCGGCTACTTCGATCCGGTGCGGCGCGGCGCGACGCTGCGCGACCATCTCGGGTTGCCTTACAAGGAGAGTCGCTACGCGCACGACGCACAGGTTGCGGCAATTTAGCTAAACTGGCCGCCGGCGCGGCCCGCATGCCACGCCAAGCCGGGCGCGCGGCCGACTGTAGCGCTCCGATCGCCCGCAACCTGTCGATGCGCCGCCGCCCGCGGGCGGCGGCGAACTCATGGAGGCGATCATGAAAGTAGGCTTCGTCGGCATCGGCGTGATGGGGCAGCCGATGGCGCTCAATCTCGCGCGAGCCGGAACCGAGCTCGTCGTGTGGAACCGCACGCGCGAACGTTGCGAGCCGTTGCGCGCGGCCGGCGCGCAAGTTGTCGATTCGGTGGCCGACGTCTATCGGCACGCGCGCATCGTCATCCTGATGATGGCGACCGACGCCGCGATCGACGCGGTGCTCGACCGTGGCAAGCCCGCGTTCGCGAGCAACGTCGCGCAACACACGATCGTCCAGATGGGGACGGTGTCGGCCGAGTATTCGCGCGGCCTCGAGGCCGACATTCGCGCGGCGGGCGGCCGCTACGTCGAGGCGCCGGTGTCCGGCTCGCGCAAGCCGGCCGAGGCCGGGCAGCTCGTCGCGATGCTGGCGGGCGAGCCGGCCGCCGTCGACGAGGTGCGGGCGCTGCTGGCGCCGATGTGCCGCGAGATCGTCGTGACGGGGCCGGTGCCGACCGGCCTGCTGATGAAGCTTGCGGTCAACACGTTCCTGATCGCGATGGTGACGGGGCTTGCCGAGGCCGCGCACGCGGCGCGCGGCTTCGGGCTCGACATGAAGCAGTTCCAGGCGGTGCTCGACGCGGGGCCGATGGCGAGCAGCGTGTCGCGCGTGAAGATCGACAAGCTCGTCAATGAGGATTACGAGGTTCAGGCGTCGATCACCGACGTGTTCAAGAACAGCCGGCTCGCGACCGAGGCCGCGCACGGCGCGCATCTTTCGGCGCCGCTGCTCGAAGTCTGCTGCGAGCTGTATCGGGAGACCGAGGCGCTCGGGCATGGACAAGCGGACATGGCGGCCGTCGTGCATGCGATCGAGGCGCGCAGCGTCGCGCGTTACGCAGGCAGTTGACGCGCGCGATCGGGCGGGTTCGCACGATGCCCTCGCGGCGCGCGGATCGGATTCGGCGCCTCGCGCGAGCGCCGCTTCCCGGCGGCGGGCCGCCCGCCGAGGAAGCGGCGCGTGCTCGCTATCGGATGGCGTTGACGCGCGCGGTCGAAGAATTACGCTCGCGCGGCTACGAGCTCGACCATGAGACGCTCGGCGAGCGGATGGCGGTGACCGCTTTCGTGATGACGTATGAGCCGCCGTTCGGCGAGCCGGGCCTCGTCGTCTATCCGCCGAACGCGACGTATGCGCGATATGCGTTACATGCGCGCCGCGTGGGCGCGATGTCGCGATAGTGATCGCGTGGCGCAGGCTGCGCCATCTTCCGCTTCCCGACGCATCGGCACCTTCGCGACGCCGTCGAGCGCCGCGCGCCCGGTACCGCGCCTTGAACGGATCGATCGGGCTGGCGCACGGCGCGACGCCGAACGCGATGCACGCGCGATCAGCACGCGCGAGCGCTGCCCTATGGACATCGACGAGTGTGGCCTTGATCGCGTCTTGATCACGTGCGCGAACAGCGCGACGGTCAGCCATTTCAGATCAGATAGCGCGCGCAACGCGGATACGGCAGCCGCACCTGCGGCGCGAGCACGCCCACGCCGCACATGAGCGCGAACCAGTGCTTGTTCCGCCGCCGTGAGCGCCGGCGATGACCCCGCACGCCTTCAGGGTCATGAACGGCTTGCGCGAAGACGACGGACAGATTCCGCCGGCGCCTCGCCCGCGTCGGGCCCGTCCGTTGCTGCCGCGCGCGGGATGGCGAGAGCCTTTGCCGGTGCGCGCGTCGCCGCGCTCGTCCGCGACGACAAAAGCACACAAACCTTCGCCAAATTCGACACAGCCGACTGTAACGAAAAGTAATAATCCTGCGGCCGCCAACCCCGCCGACAGCCGTCGCGCATGCGCCCAGCCTCAATGCAACACGAACCCGAGACGAGCCCCCCGATCCTCGCCGCGCCGATCCACGCGGCGCTGCACCCCGTCATCGACGAAGTCGTGCACCGCAGTGTGTCCGAGGCGACGACGAAGAACGGCTACATGCGCTGCGCCGATTACGCGATCGTCGGCGCGCGCGTGCTGAGCATGCTGACCGGCGCGCGGTACCGGCCCGTCGCGGGCGGCGAAGTGATGGATTTCGGCGGCGGCAACCTATTCGTGCTTTGCTCGACGCGCGAACGGCGCAGGGCAGCCAGGCATCTGTCGCAGCTCGCGCGCTATCACTGCTGGATCGAGGCGCGTCACACCGATGCCGACGGGCGCACGCGAACCGAGGTCATCGACTTTACGATGCGTCATGACGCGATGGTCGCGAGCATGATCGGTGTGCCGTTCACCGGCTCGCGCGGGACTTACTGGTGGGGATGGGACGACGAGCACACGGTGCCCGCCGAGCTGCGGGATCATTCGGCGTTCGCGAAGCAGGGGCCGCACTGGCGCTGGGCGGAACGCGAGTGCACGATGCTGTTGCGCGCGTATGAGCGCGAGCGGCCGAACTACTTCGGGCGACAGGTCTCGCGCGCGCTGCATCTGCTTGCAGACCGAATCGAGCGCGATGTGTGAGCGAATGCGCGGCGGATGCAGTCGGGACGTGTAGCGGCGCATGGTGCGCAATCGAGCCCGCTCCGGCCGCCATCACGCCGTCCGACGGCAACGGCGCGCCGCCCGCGCCGAGCGCGTCTGGCGGCGATCATTGATGCCGCCTGCCGTGCACCGCGCGCGGGGGCTCGCATAACGGGCCGTATGCGTGCACACTGGATGGCGGGCCGGACGGCGGCATCGCTTCGCCGCGTGCCGGCCACGCGCGTCATTCGCGCGAATGCGCGCGGCGCCGACAACAAAACGAACAAAGAGGACAGCAGATGAGCGACGCACGAGCCGTTCCGGTCCTGGGAGCCGCCGCTGCGAGCGGCGTGGCCGCGCGCAGGCGCGTCGCGCGCGGCATCGTCTGCGCGGCGTGCGCGGCGGCCGTATCCGCCCACGCGCAGACACCATCGCCGCTCTCCGAATGGCAGTATTCGGCCGGCGTGCCGCTCGACAAGCTCTTCAATCCGAGCCCGCAGACATGGCAGATCTCGGTCGGCGCGGCCGCGACGCTGCAGCCGCGCTACGACGGCTCGAACCAGTACCGGCCGATGGCCGGGCCGACGTTCGATGTCCGCTATCGCGACCTATGGTTCGTGTCGACGGGCGAGGGGATCGGCGTCAACGTACTGCGCGGGCCGAACTGGCGCGCGACGCTCGCGGCGGGCTACGACCTCGGCCGCCGCGAGGCCGATGATCGCGGCCATCTGACGGGCATCGGCAACATCAATCCGGCGGCGGTGATCAAGCTGTCGGCCGATTACGTGATCTCGCGCGCGTTCCCGCTCGTGTTGCGCGCGGACGTGCGGCGCAGTGTCGGCGGCGCGAACGGCTGGGTTGCCGATCTCGCCGCCTACATGCCGCTGCCCGGCAGCTCGGAGACGTTCTACTGGTTCGCGGGGCCGGCCGTCACGTTCGCCGATTCGCGCTACATGAACAGCTGGTTCGGCGTGAACGATGCGCAGGCCGCGCGCTCCAGGCATCCGCGCTACGCGCCGAGCGCGGGCGTGAAATCGTTCGGCGGCGGCGTGACGCTCGTGTGGTTCGTCACGAAGCACTGGTTCGTGACGGCCGACGGCGCGGTGGAGCAGCTCGTCGGCAGCGCCGCACGCAGCCCGCTCACGCAGCGTTCGACGAACGCGGTCGTCGACGTATCGATCAACTACCAGTTCTAGCGGCGCGGACGCAACGGGCCGGAGCCCGAGGGCCCAGGGCGGATTGGCGTTCGGCGCGGGCGCTCGGTGCTTTGTCTTCGGCCTTCGACCTTGCCGCGAGCGGACCCTGAAGCGGAAAGCGGACGCGGCGCAATGGCTGTTGCAGCACCTGCACGATATCGTCGTCGCCTTTCTCGATCGGTCCGCCGCTCGGCGGCGCGGCGGGCGCGCAACGAATGGACCGTTGCGCTCAACCCGGCCGTGATGCCGCGCGCCTGCCCAAGCAGGGCGACGGCGCGTGCGTCGGGCACGCGGCGGATGTCGACCGGGGGGCGCGAAGCGCTTCGACGCGCTGTCCGGGCATCGCGTCTGGCCGCGCGAGGCGCGCGCGGACGGCGTGCCCGCGTAACGCGCGGCGCGCGTCAGGGTTTGCGTCCGAATGCTTCGCGCAGCTTCTGCTTCGCGCGCTCGAGCGTCATCCGGCGCGCTTTCGGAAGATTCCGGCCCGCACGGTTCACGTAAAAATTGAGCATCGACATCGCCGACTGGAACGGATTCGCCTTGCGCCGCGTGCTCTCGAGCGCGGAGCGCTTCAGCGATTGCGCGATCGCTTCCGGGTCGTCGGACTTGAAGACGTCGGGTTCGAGGTCGAGCGCGTTGCTGTGCTCCGTCACGTCGTTCGACCAGTAGCGGCCGGACTTTTCCTGCGCGACGCGGGCACGCTTGCGGCCGGACGCGGGCGGCCGGTGCGCGGTCTTGTGCGGGGCCTGCTTGCGGGCGGGTGTGTTGCGGGCAGCCATCGCGCGCTCACAGCTTGACGCCGCCGGCTTCGCGCGCGCGGCGCGCGGCGCATGTCCGCCGCGCCGCGCGCGCGAAGCCGGGCGAACCGGCGGAATGAACGGAGCGCGTCCGCCTGGCGGCGACGCGCGAGAGCAGCAGGGCGATCGCATCGAATATCCGCATCGCTTACGCCTTCCCGAGGCGGGCGGCCTCGAATCGAAACGGCGAGCACCGGCGTTCCTGTCGGCCCTCGGCTTGGGCCTCCGGGCAACAGCGCGGCGGCGCCCCGGCTTTCAATATATGGCTCGCGCCGGCATTTGCACAAACCGTATTGGAAATCGGATCAATCGTGTGCGGCGTTGATTTTGTCGAGTCGAATATCCATATCGACGCACGATTCAAACAACGTCCGCGACGAAAATGCCCGCTTCATTCATCCCGCCGTTTACGTGGCGCTTACGCATGACCGATCGCTGCGGTGGGCGCGGATTCGTCGGCAACGCGCGCATGGCGGAAACGACCGAACATTTTGATGCAGCGGAAATGCGTGAACGGATGAATCGACGATAATTCCGGTGAATCGGTTTTGACGCGGTTTGGATATAGGGAAACGAGACGCGGCGATTTTGCCGGTTCGAACCCCGAGAAGAAATAGACATGACCGAGCCGCGCGGCATGGGCCCGTATGGGCGAACAGGCACGGGTGAACGGGGATGAAAAAAACGGACAAGAATGAAAAAGGCGCGACGGCGACGGCCCTGTCGCCGTCCAACATCGGGGCGTGCATCAGGCTGCCGTGTTCTGGGCAGTTTTATGTGCTCGAGCGCGCGCTGGACAAGCCGTGCGTGACCGGCGCGTTCAACGGCATCGAGGCGGCGCTGGATGCGCAAACGGCGAAGTTCGCCGAGCGAAACGAAGCGGCGGTGCATGCGTTCGAGCCGGTCAGCGTGCGCTGTATCCGCGAGAAACGCGCCGATTTGCAAATAGACGGCGTCACGGTTGGCGTGACGCTGTCGTCGCTCACGCGGTCGTTTCTCAGATCCCCGCTCCTCGCGCCGGACGCGGACGTGGCGGAAGCGCGCTTCGCGCACGTATTGCTTCTGGAGTTGAATCTGCAACCCGTTCGTGATGGCGACACCGATGCTTACCTGTACCTCTATCGCGAACTGTCGGACGATCCGCTCGACCACGGCTTGCGCGAGCGGTGCGTCGAAATCGGGCCGCCGGCGTTCATCGAGCCGTTCGTGCAGCCCGACGCGACGCGCATCGAGCGCATGAGCATGCGAATGATGGCGGCGTCGCGCGGCGAGATCCGGCGCAAGACGATCGACGCGTACGACGTCGGCGCGGCGACGTCGAGCCTCGGCCTGCATCGGACCATCGCCGGTTCGATGACGCTCGCGGTGCCGCACGGCGGCGGCGTGCGGCGCTTCGACGTGTCGCCGCATCGGCAGCGCGTGCGCGCCGGAACGTCGCGCTTGCCGCTCGACAAGGTGATCCACTGGGCAGCGGAGCGCGCGGTCGGATTCAGCCGGTCGAGCACGGCGAGCGAGACGTCTTCGGCGTTTCTCTCGCAATTCGCGCAGCCGATCGCGCGCCTGCTCGACAAGACGCCGTCGAGCGTGCTGATCGAGCGGCGCGCGTTCGCCGAGGCGATCGGCGAATATGCGAAGCTCACGGGCCTCGCCTGGGTGGCCGGAAGAGGCGCGCCCGATACCTGGAAAACGCTCGACGACGCGCTCGATGCCGTCAGCGACACATTCGTCATCGACGGACAGGGGCTCGACGGCAGCGGCGCGCCGATCGACCGGAGCAAGCCTTTTTCCGAGGCGTTCTACCCCTCGAGTACGCCGTCGATCCCGGGCTTGAAGCCGACCGATCGCGTCAAGCTGAAAGTCGGCAGCCGAACCTGCAAGGTCATATTGCCGTCGGCGCTGGGTTACGTGGGGACGGCGAAGGATGCGCAGCGCCGCCGGCTGGACGAGATCCTGAACCAGAGCCGCGCGTTCCGGGCCGTGTTCGACGGCGGGCGCGCGCTGTTCTGCTCGGAAGGCGCTTACGGAAGCGATAGCCTGACGCTCGCGACCAAGCAGCTCGCGGGCATTTTTCGCGGCGTTCGCGCACTCGGCGGCGTGCATTCGGAGAAAGGCGAGACGCATCGACTATCGACGTCGTTTCAGACGCAAAGCTGCTTTCACGTGATCGAGACCGACAGCGCGCTCGCCCTTCGCCATTCGGCGCTGATCTGCGACGACTCGACCGTCGAATGGGCAGACTATATCGAGCTGGACAGCGCCGCGCCGCGCATCCGCTGGATGCACGCGAAGGTGCAGAAGATCGAGTCGGAAGAAGCAAGGAAGGCCAGAAAGGCGAAGAAGGCGTTGCCTTCTCACGTCAGCCCGACGGTCGCGGTACAGACGAGTCCGTCGCTCAGCGCCTCGGATCTGGAGGAAGTCGTCGGGCAGGCGATCAAGAATCTGGCGAGGCTGCGCATTTCCACGAGCGACCCGGAATTTTCCGGGCGGTACGACACGTGGGTGTCGAAGACGTGCGCGCTGCCGTCCAGTAGCAGTATCGATCGCCTGCGGCGCCTGGGGAAACTGCCGGCCAAGGCCGACATCAAGAAGCGCTTCGATGCCGCGGCGGCCGATCCGCATGCGGTCTACGAAGTGGCGATCGTCGTGCCGAACTATTCGAAGAAGGCCGTGGAAGGCGAGCTCGCGAAGATCAAGACGGGTAAGGCGCAGCCTTCGGTGCTGCAGATGTTCTGGCTGCTGAGCGGGTTCATGCACGCGTGCCTGGAAGTGGGCGCGAAGCCGCTCGTGTTCATGCACGAATAGCGCTGCGGGCCGCGCGCAGTGTGTCGCCGGCGGCTCGCGCGTTCCGCTTTCGCGCTTCGACGCGATACGCCGGCAAGCGGACGATGCCGTCCAGCATGTGAAAGCCTGATGCGCGATGTGCAACGCGACCGCCGCTGAGTGCGCCGAAGACGTTCGTCATCCGATGCGCGCGCGTGTCGACTCGCGGAAGAGCGCGCGTCGTTTTTCCGGACATTGCAACGAATCGCTTCCGGTCGATAGGCGATCGACGCGGCGGAATGGAAATGCATCGGGAATGGAAGCAATCCGTCGGAGCGCCGGGAACGCGCCGCACGGGCGGCGCGCCGCTTCAAGACTTGAACGACGGCAAATCCCTCACGATTCGCGCGAGGATCTCGTTGGCCGCACGCGGCAATGCGCGCTCGTTGTGCACGAGCACCTTGCCGCAAGGCGAGTTGAACAGCGGATTGCGCATGCGCAGCGCGACGATCTCGCCGCGTTGGAGATCGTCCTCGATCAACAGACGCGTGAGAAACGCGACGCCGTTGCCCGAGCGCACGAATCGCCGCATCGCGGGCACCGAGTTCGTGACGAGCCGCGGCGCGAGCGGAATGTTCTCCGCGTGCGCGACGGTGTGCACGATCTGCCCGACGCCGAAATACGGCGCGGGCATCAGCGCGAGCGGATAGCGCACCGCGTCGCGCAATTCGAGCGGCCCGCCGCGCTTGACGAGCGGATGAGCGGGCGCGACCGCGAGAAAGGTCGGATGCGCGACGCTCAGGCATTCGCGAATTTCGGGCGGCAGCGACGGATTGTACGTGAGGCCGATATGCGCACGTTTGCGTAATACGTCATCTACGACGCCATCCGCGGTGCGCACGTTCAATTCAACCGCCACGTGCGGATGCCGATGCAAAAACTCGGTGACGACGGAATCCATCAGGTCTTCGACATAACCGACCGTCAATGCGATTTCGACGCGCCCGCGCAATTCGCCGTGAAGCGATTCGTGGAACTGCTCTAATCCGATTCGGCACGCGTGCGTGTATTCGACGAGCAGCGTCGCGGCTTCGGTCGCGATCATGCCGTGCTGGCGGCGCTCGAACAGCGGCGCGCCGATTTCACTCTCGAGCAGCTGCAATTGCCGGCTGACGACGGACGGCGCGGTGTTCAGCCGTTCAGCCGCCGCGCGGATCGATCCGTGCTCGAGGATCGCGTGGAAGTAGCGAAGGCGGTTGAGGTTGACTTGAAACGATTGATCCATACGCTTGTTGCTCTGCAAAGCAACGGCTGTACACCAAAGTTGCTGTCACTGGGATCATACAGTATGGAGATAATGGCCACGACAAATGAGCGCAGGAGTACGCGCACGCAGATTCCAAAACGGGCCATATGAGAGAACAGAACGCTTCCGGAAACGCGCGCTCGCGAATCTATCGAAAGGTCGACATCCGCATCCTCGGGTTTCTCGCAGTCTGTTACATCACGGCCTACATCGATCGCATCAACATCAGTTTCGCGAAGCTCGCGATGCAGACGGACCTCGGATGGAGCGAGGCCGTGTATGGCCTGGGCGCCGGAATCTTCTTTCTCGGCTACATGGTGTTCGAGGTGCCGAGCAATCTGTGGCTGACCCGCATCGGCGCGCGGCTCACGCTGAGCCGCATCATGGTGTTGTGGGGCTTGACGTCGGCCGCGATGATGTTCGCCACCGACGTGACGACGTTCTACGTTTTGCGTTTTCTGCTCGGCGTGTTCGAGGCGGGTTTCAGCCCCGGCATGCTGTTCTGTCTGACCCGCTGGTATCCGCAGGCGCGCATGGCGCGCGCGATGGCGATGCTGTTGTGCGCGGGGCCGGTGGGCGCGGTGATCGGCGGGCCGGTATCGACGCTCATCATGACGCAGCTCGCGGGCGCCCATGGTCTGGCCGGCTGGCAGTGGCTGTTCCTGCTCGAGGGATTGCCCGCGGTGCTGCTCGGCGTCATGCTGTTCTTCACGCTGAGCGAGCGGCCGGCCGACGCGAAGTGGCTGAGCGAGAGCGAGAAGGCGATCCTGCTGAGCGAACTCGCCTCGGCGCCGCGCGCGGCGAGCCGGCACACCGCGTTTCGCGAGGTCCTGAAAGATCCACGAATCTATGCGATGGCGTTTTCCTATTTCGCGATCATCTGCGGCCTGTACGCGGTCAGCTTCTGGCTGCCGACGCTCCTGCGCGGCGCGGGCGTGAAGAACCTGCTGCACATCGGCGCGCTGAGCGCGCTGCCGTATCTCGCGGCGATCGTCGCGATGCAGGTGATCGGCTGGCTGTCCGACAAGCGCGGCGAGCGGCGCCGGCACAGCGCGATCGCGCTGCTGCTGAGCGCGGCCGCGCTCGCGGGCACCGTGCTCGCGGGCGACCGGTTCGTCGTCGCGATGGTCGCGCTCGTCGCGGCGACCGCGCTGATGTATTCGTCGTATGCGGTGTTCTGGGCGATTCCCGCCGATTACCTGAAGGGCGACGTCGCCGCGGGCGGCATCGCGCTCATCAATTCGATCGGCCTGTTCGGCGGCTTCGTGAGCCCGACGATCATCGGCTGGATCAAGACCGCAACGGGCAGCCTGCAGGCCGGGCTGATGGTGATGGTCGGGCTGTTCGTCTCGGGTGCGATCGTGCTGCTCGCGAACCGCGCCGACGCGAACAAATGGAGCGCCGCCGCATCATGAAGATCCTGGTCGCCGGATTCCGGCACGAGTCGAACACGTTCGCACCGAGCAAGGCGACCTACGCGAGCTTCGCGGCGGACGGCGGCCGCTATCCGCTGTCGCGCGGCGCCGAGATCGGCCGGCTCAAGGGCATGAACCTGCCCGTGGCGGGCGCGCTCGCGGCGCTCGACGATGCCGGCCACGTCGCGCTGCCCGCCACCTGGGCCGACGCGACGCCGTCGGGCCGCGTCGATTCGGTCGCGTTCGAGCGGATCGCGGGCGAGATCGTCGATGCCGCGAAGCGGCGCGATGCGGACGGCATCTATGTCGACTTGCACGGCGCGATGGCGACGGAGCGCTACGACGACGGCGAAGGCGAGCTGCTGCGCCGGCTGCGCGAGACGGTGGGCGCGCGCGTGCCGATCGTCGCGTCGCTCGATCTGCACGCGAACGTCACGCAGCAGATGCTCGACAGCGCGGACGGGCTCGTCACGTATCGCACGTATCCGCACGTCGACATGGCGGAGACCGGGCGCCGCGCGGTCGCGCTGCTCGACGCGCTGCTCGGCAGGCGTGGCCGCCACCGCCATTTCAGCAGCGCGCGGCGCGTGCCGTTCCTGATTCCGGTGAACGCGATGTGCACGTCGCTCGAGCCTTCGAAGAGCCTGTTCAGGCTGCTCGAGCGGCTGGAGACGGGCAGCGTGCGTTCGCTGTCGTTCGCGCCCGGCTTTCCGGCCGCGGACTTCCCCGAATGCGGGCCGACGATCTGGGGCTACGGCGCGGACCCCGTCCAGCTCGCGCGCGCGGTCGACGCGCTGTACGAGCACGTCGTGTCGGCCGAGGCGCAGTGGTCGGTGCCCTTCATGTCGGCGGACGATGCGGTGACGGAAGCGATCCGGATCGCGCGCCGCGCGCGCAAGCCGGTCGTGATCGCCGACACGCAGGACAATCCGGGCGCGGGCGGCGGCTCGAACACGACCGGGCTGTTGCGCGCGCTCGTCAGGCACCGCGCGCCCGACGCGGCGCTCGGGCTCTTCTTCGATCCGGCCGCCGCGTGCGCCGCGCATGCGGCGGGGCTCGGCGCGTCGGTCGAGATCACGCTCGGCGCGGACAGCGGGCTGCCGTTCACCGGGACGTTTCGCGTCGAGTCGCTGTCGAACGGCCGCTGCCATTGCAACGGCCCGATGCTCAGGGGCGCGACGTTCGAGCTCGGCCCGACCGCGTGCCTGCGGATCGGCGACGTGCGCGTCGTCGTCACGTCGGCGCGCGTGCAGATGACCGACCGGAGCTTCTATCGGATCGCGGGCATCGCGCCCGAGACGATGAAGATTCTGGTCAACAAGAGTTCCGTCCATTTTCGGGCGGATTTCGATGCGATCGCAGATTGCGTGCTGATCGCGAAAGCGGGCGGCTGGATGGCCGCCGACCCGGCCGACCTGCGCTGGACGTCGCTTGCCGACGGGATGCGCACGAGCCCTTGCGGCGCGCCGTTCTTCGGCTGCGGCGGGCGGCACGCGCCGCATGCGGACGGGATCACGGGAGAGATGCGGCTATAGGACGGATGCATTGAGGCGAGCGGCCGCGCGAGGTGCGCCAACACCTGCTGCGGCCTGACCACGGAAGACTTTCAGCGAAGACCCCACCATGGCTGTCGGCATTGTACGGCAACGTCCATGCTCCGTCGCGCGCGCGCCGCTGCGGCGGCGGCGCGGCGCGTTGCGTTTCCTGAGGCAGGCGTCCGGGCGCGGCGAGCGTCCGGATGCGGTGCGCGCGCTCGCGCCGGCGCGGCGCGCGGGCGCAGCGGATGCGGCGGCAGCCCGGCCGTCATCGGCGGCGCGCGGGCTCCGGCCGCTCGCCGCCCCGGCGCCGCCGCGTGCGCGAGCGGGCCGATGGCCCGTCTTCGCCGCCCGCACGCGCGCCCGGCGCGGCGCTCGCCGCTTCCCCGAGCTTCGCGCTTTCGCGGCCGGCACTCGCCCCGGCCGCCTCGATTCGATTGTCGCGATGCGCACCGCGCGCGTCGCGCTCCATCTGCCGCCCGGTGGCCCGGTTGTTTGCGGCAGTGGCCTTGCGATCGGAACACGCTCCGGTCGCGCTTTTTATTCCCGAGGCAGCGATTGTCGCGGCCGAGCCCGCTTTCGCGTGTGTTCGTCGCGTCGCGGATGCGTTCACGTCGTCGCGCCTTGCGTTCTCAGCGAAGGATCCCATTGCGCACATGGATGAGTACGATGAACTCCTTAGATAGCAACCACCTCCTGAATCCGGCGCGCGCGCCGGCAAGACCGCTCGGCGACGCGGCCGAGCGCCGCTCGCTGAAGGCGTCCCCGCGCGTGCAGCGCGTGCTCGACGAGCTCGTCACGCGCATCGTAGGCGGCGAATATACGTCCGGCCTGCTGCCGCCGCAGGACGTGCTCGCGCGCGAGCTCGGCGTGCCGCGCTCGGTGATGCGCGAGGTCACGCGCATGCTGACCGCGCGGCGAATGCTGCATGCGCGCACGAAAGCGGGCACGCGCCTCACGCCGCGCAGCGAATGGCGGCTCTTCGACGATCACGTGATGCAGTGGCGGATGCGGATCGCGTCGGACACGGATTTCCTGCTCGACGTGGCCGCGATGTGCGACCTGATCGAGCCGGAGGCGGCCGCGCAGGTGGCCGTGCATTCTGACGAAACGCAGCGCCGCGCGGTGCGCGCCGCGCATGCGGCGCTGCGCGACGCGCTCGAGCCCGATGCGCTGCGCCGCGCGCTCGAGTTGCTGCATGCGTCGATTGTCGAGGCGAGCCGCAATCAGTTCATCCGGCAGATGGCCGAAGTCGCCCGCGCGGGCGTGATGGCGATCGATCTCGACGCGGCGACGCTGCAGGAGCGCAACGAAGCGATTCGCGACGCGGCGGCGAAGCTCGTCGCGGCGATCGACGGCCGCGACGCGCACGGCGCGCGCACCGCGATGATCGCGCTGCGCGCGGCGGTCAACGAGACGAGCCTCGATCCGGCCTGACGCGGCAGCCCTTCTCGACGCGCGCCGCCGCACCCGGCGCGCCTCTCGCGGACGACGGCCCTAACGCGGCAGCGATTCGGCCTGCGCGAGCGCCTGCGGCCGGCGGCGATAGCGCGCGAAGTACAGCACGCTCAGCGCGACGAGGAACGGCACGCCGAACACGAGCGTCATGTGGAACTCGGCCGTGAAGTACGTCGTCGCCATGATCGCGAGCATCAGCGCGGCGCCGGCGAGCGTCGCGAACGGGAAGCCGGGCATCCGGAAGCGCGGCGGCGGAAGCCCCTGCGCCGCGCGCTTGCGGCGGAAGAAGTAGTGCGTGACGAAGATCATCGTCCACGTGAACATCGCGCCGAACATCGAGATCGCCATCATGATCGTGAACGACGCGTCCGGGTAGACGATGCTCACGAGCGTCGCGATCGCGATGCCGGCCGTCGACAGCAGCAGCGCGTTGAGCGGCACGCCGCGGCTCGTCAGCTTGCCGAGGCCGCGCGGCGCGTGGCCCGCGCACGCGAGGCTGAACATCATCCGCGTCGTGATGTAGAGCTGGCTGTTCATCGCGGAGAGCGCGGCGATCAGGACGACGAAGTTGATGACGCCCGCCGCGCCCGGCAGATGAATCGCGATCATCACCTTGACGAACGGGCTTTCGTCGCGGCCGGCCGCGGTCCATGGCACGATCGCGAGCATCAGCGCGAGCGTGACGAGATAGAACAGCACGAGGCGGATCACCGTCGAGCGGAACGCGCGC
This sequence comes from Burkholderia thailandensis E264, assembly GCF_000012365.1. Taxonomy (NCBI): domain Bacteria; kingdom Pseudomonadati; phylum Pseudomonadota; class Betaproteobacteria; order Burkholderiales; family Burkholderiaceae; genus Burkholderia; species Burkholderia thailandensis. The sequence goes on along the minus strand of NC_007650.1, from coordinate 2,796,393 downwards.
GTGACCGCGCGCTCCGGGTCCTGCGCCTCGCCCGCGGCCACCGCGATCATCTCGATGCTCAGGTAGCTGAAGATCGACACGATCACCGCGACCCACATTCCCCACAGGCCTTTCGGGAAGAAGCCGCCGTGCGCGAAGTAGTGGCGCAGGCCCGGCGCGCCCGCGTTCGGGTCCGCGACGAGCGACGGATCGACGAACACGACGTAGCCGCCGATCGCGATGAACGCGACGATCGCCGCGATCTTGACGACCGAGAACCCATATTCGACCGAGCCGAACACGTCGACGCTCAGCGCGTTGACGCACACGAGCACGGCCGAGAAGCTCGCGATCCAGATCCAGCCCGGCACGGCCGGAAGCCAGTATTTCATGTACAGCGCGACGGCCGTGACTTCGGTGCCGACCGCGAGCACGATGCACGCCCAATACGCGTAGCGCACGAGAAAGCCCGCCCACGGGCCGAGGTAGTGCTCGGCGTGCGCGCCGAACGAGCCCGATATCGGATGCGCGACCGTCATCTCCGCGAGGCAGCCCATCAGCAGCAGCGAGATCAGCGCGCCGATCGCATAGCTGATCAGCACGCTTGGCCCCGCGAAGCCGATCGCGAAGCCGCTGCCGAGAAAGAGGCCCGTGCCGATCGCGCCGCCGATCGCGATCATCGTCATCTGCCGGGCGCTCAGCGTGCGACGCAGCCCGCCTTCGCGGGCCGCGATCGCGTGAAATTGCTCTTCCGAACTCATTGAATGCTCCTCCGATTGTCGTAATGGATCGCGGGCGCGCCGCGGCGCCCGCAAGATCGTCGCGAACGATCCGGACCGTTCGTCAGAACATGTGCCGCAGGCCGACCGCGACGCCCGTCTGATCGCCCCGGCCGGGCATCTCGGTTGCGCCGCCGCCGGACACCTTGTTGTAATCGACGCTCGCGTAGAGCTGCGTCGCCCGCGACAGTGCGTACTCCGCCTCGAGCACGCCCGCCCAGCGCTTGCCGCCGTTGCCGTCGATGCCGTTCACGTTGCGGATCGCGTCGTAATAGAACGCGCCCGTCAGCGTGATCGCCGGATCGATCCGGTACGCGGCGCCCGCGTAGCCGATCGTGTCGTAGCGCGGGTGATCGGCGAATGAGCCGTATGCGACCGTGCGGCCGGGATCGTTCAGGTCGTCGCGATCGATCGTGCCCGTCGCGTCCTTGCCGCCGAGATAGCCGACGAACAGCGTCGCGGCGCCGACGGCGTAGCGGCCCGCCGCGCCCCACATCTGCTGCGCGCGGCCGTCGGCGTCGCGCGTTTGCTGATAGACGGCGCCGATCGTCAGCGCGCCGTGCGTGTACGCGGATCGCACGCCCCAGTAAGCGTTGCGGCTCATGCTGCCCGCGACGCCGCCGAAGCCGTAGCTCGCGCCCACCGCGAGGCCGCCGAGCGTGTTCGCATAGCTGGCGACGTTGTTCGCGTAGCCCTGCGTGAGGAAGTACGGCCACATGTTCGCCGTGTAGTTGCCGATCGCCAGCGGATCGAGGTCGCCGAACAGGTTGAAGCCCTCGGTCGTCTGGCGGCCCAGCTCGATCGTGCCGAAGCGGCCCGACAGGCCGACGTAAGCGTAGCGGCCGAACAGGCGGGCGCCGTCCGCCTGGCCCGATTGCGGCTCGAAGCCGTTCTCGAGACGGAAGATCGCCTTCAGGCCGCCGCCGAGATCCTCGGCGCCCTTCATGCCCCAGCGGCTGTTCGTGATCGCGCCGTTCGCCATTTGCACGGCGCTGTCGTTCGCGGCGTTCGCGTGCGTCGTGTAGCGCACGCTCTGATCGACGATCCCATACAGCGTGACCGAGCTTTGCGCGAACGCCGGGCCCGATAGTGCGAGGCCGATCGCGACCGGCCATGTCGTTGCTCCAAACCTGTTCATCTTCGTTTCCTTGTCGAAGTGTCGTTGTGCCGGACGGCGCGAAGCCCTCGCCGCGCGGGCGATGCCGCGGCGAGGCGGGCGGGCCGCCGCCGTCCGTGGTGCGACGCGCCGCGCGCGGCCGCCGGCTTCGTGGGCCGGCGGCGATGCGTGGTTCGAATGCGGCCTTAGCCTGGGGCCGCGCGGCCGAGCGCGACGTGCGCGACGAGCTCGATGCGCATGTCCGGATGCGCGAAGCCCTGCACGGCGACGCATGCGCGGTTCGGGTAGGGCGCGTCGAAGAACTCGCGATAGACGGCGTCGATGGCCGGGATGTCGCGTGCGTCGGCGACGTACAGCAGCACCTGCGCGACATCGCGCATCTGCGCGCCGGCCGCGCGCACGGCCGCCGCGAGGTTCGACAGCGTGAGACGCGCCTGCTGCGCGATGTCGCCGCCGGCGATCGCGCCCGTCGCATCGACGGGACCGTGCGCGGTGAACATCAGGCCGTGCGCGCGCGTGGCCCACGAGAACGGTTGCGCGGGTTCGGGAAGATCGACGGGGATCAGTTCGGGCATGGGGGGACTCGTTCGGATATCTGATGATTGAGGCGGGGCCGGGGGGCGTTGGCGGCGCATGTGCGGCGGCGCTCGCGTCGTCGGCTTCGGTTTCGGTTTTGGCTTCGGTCGAAAGCGGGCCTGGTCGGGGCGGTCGATGAGGGCTCGGTCAAAAGGCGGCGGTCGATGCAGACTTCGGTCGTGAATCGGCCGCCGTATCCGGTCGACGTGCCGCGCGCGGCCTTCGGTTGCCGGCCGCATGCGTCACGCATCACGCGCGGGGCATCACGCATCGCGCACGATGCCCCGCGCGCCGCGCATCACGCCGCGACGCGCAGGCGCCGAGCCTTCAGCACCGCGGCGATCGCGTTCGCGACATAGTCGACGTTCGCGTCGCTCAGCCCCGCGATGCACGCGCGGCCGGAGCGCAGCAGGTAGACGCCGTCGTGCTCGCGCAGCGCATCGACCTCGTCGGGCGCGAGGCCCGTGTAGCTGAACATTCCGCGCTGCTCGGCGAGATAGTCGAACGACGCGCCGGGCACGAGCGCCGCGAGCCGCGAGGCGAGCGCCGTGCGCATCCGCCTGATCCGCTCGCGCATCGCGGCGACGTCGCGCTCCCACTGCCGCGCGAGCGCCGGGTCGTTCAGCACGGTCGACACGAGGCGCGCGCCGTGCAGCGGCGGGCTCGAATAGACGCGGCGCACGCCCGCCTGGATCTGGGTGAGCACCTGCGCCGCCTCGCGCTCGTTCGCGCACGCGATCGACAGCCCGCCGCAGCGTTCGCCGTACAGCGAGAAATTCTTCGAGAACGAGTTGCTCACGAACACGGGCAGGCCCGCGTCGGTCATCGCGCGGATCGGCCATGCATCGTCGTCGAGGCCGTCGCCGAAGCCTTGATACGCGATGTCGAGAAACGGGATCAGCCCGCGCCGGTCGCACAGCGCGGCGATCTCGCGCCACTGCTCGCGCGACAGGTCGATGCCGGTCGGGTTGTGGCAGCACGGCTGCAATAGCACGATCGCGCGCGCGGGCAGCGTGTCGAGCGTCGCCATCATCGCGTCGAAGCGCACGCCGTTCGTCGCCGCGTCGTAGTACGGATACGTGTGCACGTCGAGGCCCGCCGCGGCGAACAGCACGCGGTGGTTGTCCCACGTCGGATCGCCGATCCAGACCGCGCTGTCGGGGAAATAGCGCTTGAGCAGATCCGCGCCGAGGCGCAGCGCGCCGGAGCCGCCCACCGTCTGCACGGTCGCGATCCGCTTGTCGCGCAACGCGGCGCTGCTTGCGCCGAACACGAGCGATTGCAGCGCGCGCCGGTAGTCGGCCATGCCTTCCATCGGCAGATACGTGTGCGCGTCGTGCCGCCCGGCCCATTGCGCCGCCGCCGCGCGCACGCTGTCGAGCACCGGCACGGCGTCGTTTTCGTCGTAGTAAAGGCCGATGCTCAGATTGACCTTGCGCGGCTCGGGATCGCGCTGGAACGCCTGGAACAGCGACAGGATCGGGTCGCCGGGATACGCGGGAATGTGTTCGAACATGTTGGACACGGGTTGACGGATGACGGGAACAACGGCTTGGCCGCGGCGGCCGAGCCGCATCGCCCGGAAGGCCGCGCCGGCGCGCCGCGGGCGGCCTTCCGGGCCGCGCCGCCGCACGATTCATGGAGCGCATGTTATCGGCGAAAAAATGAAATGTGCTTCAGAAATCATGCTTGAGATCGTTTTGTCGTGATAGAGTCTGCGAATCGATATCGATTTTTTGCGGGATTCTTCGAAATGAATCTGGACCGTACCGACATGCGCATCCTTCGCGAACTCGAAAGCGATGGGCGCATCAGCAATCAGGACCTCGCGACGTCTGTCGCGCTGTCGCCTTCCGCGTGCCTGCGGCGCGTGAAGCTGATGGAGGAGCAGGGCGTGATCGAGGGCTACCGGTGCCTGATCGCGCCGAAGCGCATCGGCGTCGCGTTCGAGGCGCTCGTGCACGTGGCGATGCGCCCCGACATCGACGACTGGCACGACTCCTTCGTCGCCGCGATCCAGTCGTGGCCGGAGGTCGTCGCCGCGCAGGTGGTGACGGGAGAATCGAACTATGTGCTGACCGTGCGGGCCCGCAGCCTCGATCACTTCTCCGAATTCGTGATGAACAAGCTGCACCGCGCGCGCGGCGTGATGTCGACGAATTCGAGCATCGTGCTCGCGACGCTCAAGCGTGACGGCTCCGTGCTCGATCTCGCGGGCAAGCCGGCCTAGGGCGTGTTCACACTATCGAAGGGCTTCGATAATCAGGGCGAAGTTGATAAAGGCAATGAACATCAAGTCGAGTTTGTCGAAGCGCGAGAAGATGCGACGAAAACCCTTCAATCGACGGAACAGCCGCTCGACTTCGTTACGACGCTTGTACATTTCCCGGTCGTATTCCCAAGGCTCGACGCGCGTACTCAACGGAGGGACGACCGGGATGAAGCCGAGATCGAGCGCGAGTTGTCGGGTTTCGTTACCTTCGTACGCCTTGTCCATCAGCAGGTGCAGCGGCCGATTCGGCGGCCCCAGGCGTTCGAGCAGTGCACGTCCCTGCGGCGCATCGCCGGCTTGACCGGGCGACAGTGCGAACGTTATGGCTGTTCGAGCATCCGCGGCAACCATATGAATCTTGGTTGTCCATCCTCCGCGAGACTTGCCGATGGCTTGAGGTCCATTTTTTTTAACGCACCGGTGCCGTCAGGATGAACCTTCACGATCGTGCTATCCAGCGATACCGCTTCAATCCGAACGCGAATGATCTGCGCGCGCTGCAACTCCGTGAACACTCGGTCCAGTACACCGTTGCGAGACCAACGGTTCATGCGCGTGTAGATCGTGTGCCAGCGGCCGAAACGTGGTGGCAGGCCGCGCCATTTACATCCGTGCTCGGCCACATAAAGGATCGCGTTGAGCACTTGCAGGTTCGACAGGCTCACATTGCCACGCTGTCGCGGCAGGCAATGTTCGATCTGCTTGAATTGGGCTTCGGAGATTTCCATCTCCGAAGCATAACCTCAAACTAATGTAGTGTGAACACGCCCTAGGGGCCGTCATTCGCGTGTACTCGCCCGGCCGGACAGGCGCGCGGCGAAGCGCCGCGCGCGCGGCTTACGTTTGCGCTTGCGAATCGGCTCGGGACGGGCTCGGGACGGACTTCGTGCGCGCGCGAGCCGCGCGGGCGGCGCGCTTTCGCCGGGACTGCGGAATATCGGGACGACGAAGCGCTTCGAGCCGAGCGCGCGGCGAGCCGGCGCATGCGCGGCCGCCCGCGGCGGGCGGAGCGGCGATCGACGCCCCACCCGCCGCGCTGCTTTGGACTTCTTGTTGTCGGCGCGGCGGGCTGACCGCCGGGCGGCGCCGGCGGCACGGCGAAAAAAGCCGCCCCGCGCCGCCGCGAGCGTCGCTCAGCCGCCCGCCATCGTCGGCAGCAGCGTCCGGTAGATATGGATGAACGCGGGGCCGAGCAGCACCGTCAGCAGCGCGGGAAAGATGCAGAAGATCAGCGGAAACAGCAGCTTCAGCGCGATCTTCGCCGCACGCTCCTCGGCGCGCATCCGCCGCTGCGTGCGCAGCGTGTCGGACAGCACGCGCAGCGACGCGCCGATGCTCGTGCCGAAACGGTCCGCCTGGATCAGCATCGCGCTGAACGCGTCGACGTCCTCGGCGCCCGTGCGCAGCGCGAGATTGCGCAGCGCGGCTTCCTTCGTGAAGCCCGAGCGCATCTCGAGCAGCATCAGCCCGAGCTCGTCGGCGACGACCGGGCTGCGCAGCCGCAGCTCGTCGGCGACCTTCGTCAGCGCCGCGTCGAGGCCGAGCCCCGCTTCGACGCATACGGTCAGCAGGTCGAGCGCGTCCGGAAAATCCTCGATGATCATCCGCTGCCGCGACGCGATCCGGCGCGCGAGCATCGCATTCGGCAGATAGAAGCCGAATGCGCCGATCAGCACGAGCATCGCCGATACCGAATACGGGCTGTCCGCGATCGCGGTGCCGATCAGGAACGGCATCGCGGCCGCGGGCAGCGCGAGCGCAAGCACGGTCTTCGCGGCGAAATACAGATGCGCGGCGCTCGGCGAGCGCCATCCCGCGTTGATGAGGCGCAGCCGCAGCGGCGAGTTTTCCCAGCCGGACTTCGGCAGCGACAGCTTCGAGATCGGCTGCGAGATCTCGGCGAGCTTCTCGACCCAGACGGCGGGCGGCGCCGGGCTGTCGCCCGCCGCCACCGCGCCGGCGCCGCCGATCTGTTCGAGACGCCGCGCGAGGCCGCGCGGCGCGAATGCGAGCCACGTGGCCATCACGCTCGCGACGACGATCGCGAACAGGCCGAGCAGCAGCAGGATATGCATGACGTTGAGGTTTTCCATGACAGTTCCCGAATGTCGTTCAACGAGTGATGGCCGGATGCGCGGCGCGCCGCTTCACACGCGAATGCGGATGATGTGCCGCATCCACAGGATGCCGAACGCCATCGACGTGACCGTGGCCCCGACGAGCAGCACGCCTGCCGAGTCCTCCCAGAGCACCGAGATGAAATCGGGGTTCATGATCGCCAGCAGCGCCGCCGTGCCGAACGGCAGCAGCGTGAGGATCAGCGCGGAAAGCTTGCCTTCCGCCGACAGCACGCGGATCTTGTCGAACAGCTTGAAGCGCTCGCGGATCAGGAGCGCGATGCCGTCGAGCAGCTCGGCGAGATTGCCGCCCGTCTCGCGCTGGATCAGCACCGCGATCACGAAGTAGCGCAGATCGGGCACCGGCACGCGCGTCGCGAGGTTCAGCAGCGCCTCCTGCAGCGGCACGCCGTAGTTGATCTCGTCGAAGGTGATCCGGAATTCGCCGCCCATCGGATCGGCGAACTCGCCGCCCACCATCGAGATCGCGCTCGAGAACGCGTGGCCGGCGCGCAACGCGCGCGCGATCATGTCGCACGCGTCCGGCAGTTGCCGTTCGAGCTTGCGCAGGCGGCGCGTCCGGCAGCGCAGCACCAACAGCGTCGGCAGGCAGACCGTCGCGATCGACGCCACGGCCGCGACCCATAGCGGCAGCGGCGTGAAGCTGAGCGCGACGAACACGACGAACGGAATCGCGAGCGAGATCCACGCGAGCTTCACGACCGACCACGTGAGGCCCGACTGCTCGATCAGCAGGTCGAGCGTTTGCACGCGCGGCACGCGCATCAGCAGGCGATCGAACGGCTTCGCTTCGTTGAGCATGCGCTCCTTGAGGATCGACAGCCGCTCCTTCTGCACCTGGCCGCCCGCCGACATCGCGCGGATGCGCGCCTCGATGCGCTTCGCGGCCGGCCCGTGGCGGGCGTTCCACCATTGATAGACGCCTTCGAACGCCAGCACCACGGCGACGAACAGCAGCAGGACGAAACCGTAGAAAATCGGGTCCATGACAGGCTCCTTACGCCACTTCGAAGCGGCGCGCGGGATCGTACATCGCGTCGGGCAGCTGGATGCCGAACGCGTTCAGACGCTCGGTGAACTTCGGCCGCACGCCCGTCGCGGTGAAGTAGCCGAGCACGTTGCCGTTCGCGTCGAGGCCGGTGCGCTTGAACATGAAGATCTCCTGCATGTTGATGATCTCGCCCTCCATGCCGGTCAGCTCCTGGATGCTGACGATCTTGCGCTTGCCGTCCGTGAGCCGCGACGTCTGCACGACGACGGCGATCGCCGAGCTGATCTGCTGGCGCATCGTCTTCGGCGGCAGCGTGAGGCCCGAGACGCCGATCATGTTCTCGAGCCGCGTCAGCGCGTCGCGCGGGGTGTTCGCGTGGATCGTCGCGAGCGAGCCTTCGTGGCCGGTGTTCATCGCGTTCAGCATGTCGAGCGCCTCGGCGCCGCGCACTTCGCCGAGGATGATGCGGTCGGGGCGCATGCGCAGCGCGTTGCGCACGAGCGTGCGCTGCGTGATCTCGCCCTTGCCCTCGATGTTCGGCGGGCGCGTCTCGAGCCGCAGCACGTGATGCTGCTGCAACTGCAGCTCCGCCGCGTCCTCGATCGTCACGATCCGTTCGTCGTCCGGAATGAAGCCGGACAGGATGTTCAGCAGCGTCGTCTTGCCGCTGCCGGTGCCGCCCGACACGAGCACGTTGACCTTCGCGCGCGCGAGCGCCTCGAGCAGCTGCGCCATCGGCGGCGTCAGCGTCTGGTAGTTGACGAGGTCGTCCATCTTCAGCGGATTGACCGCGAAGCGGCGAATCGACATCAGCGGGCCGTCGATCGCGGACGGCGGGATGATCGCGTTCACGCGCGAGCCGTCGGGCAGGCGCGCGTCGACCATCGGGCTCGATTCGTCGATGCGCCGGCCGACGCGCGACACGATCTTCTCGATCACCTTCATCAGGTGCGCGTCGTCGTAGAACGTGACGTCGGTCAGCTCGAGCCGGCCGTACCGCTCGACGTAGACGGCGCTCGCCGTGTTGACGAGGATGTCCGACACGGTCGGGTCGCGCAGCAGCGATTCGAGCGGGCCGAAGCCGAACATTTCGTCGTAGATGTCGACGGTCAGCTGGCGGCGTTCGAGATCGTTCGCGAGCAGCTTCTCTTCGTCGAGAATGCGCGCGATCAGCGACGCGATCTCGTTTCGCACCTGCTCGGCGGGCAGCCGCGACAGGCGCTCGAGCTCGACGCGCTCGAGCACCGCGCCGTGCATCTGGCGGCGCAGCTTCTGATATGCCTCGCGCGCCATCGCCGTCGCCGCGCCGACGGCGTCGCTTCGGGACATGAGCGGCTGCACGCGCCGCGCGGACATCTGGTCTCGCAATGACATGATGGTCTCCTCGAACGGGGGTTACATCGATTTGAGTTTGGGGGCCGCGCCGCGGCTGAAGAGCCGGGCGAGGAGCGGCGCGTCGCGCTCGCTGTCGCGCCGCGGCCGCGTCTCGCCGTCGACAAGCTGCTTCGCGAACGCCTGCAGGCTGCGCGCGACGCCGCAATTGCGCGACAGCCGCGACAGCGGCACGCCCTGGTCGACCGCCTCGCCGACCGTGGCGGGATCGTCGGCGATCACGTGCGCCGCGTGCATGCTCAGCACTTCCTCGAGCGCCGCGCGTGCGCGATCGGACGCGCGCGTCTGCCGGTTCAGCACCAGCTGGAGGCGGTCGAGCGGGCAGCCGAGCGACACGAGCAGCTCCTGCAGGCGGCGCGCCGCGCGCACGTGCGGCATGCTCGGCTGCAGCACGACTTCGACGCGATCGCTGCGGTCGAGCGCGACCATCGACACCGCGTTCAGGCTGACGCCGAGATCGAAGATCACGAAGTCGTAGCGCGGCGCGGCCACGCCGAGAATCCATTCGAGCGCGTCCTCGCGCAGGTCGGCGGCCTTGATCGGATCGCCCGCGCCCGCGAGCACGTGAAACGTTTCGGTCACGCGCACGACGCTTGCGTCGAGAAACGCGCCGTCCATTCTCTCGAGCTGCCCGCAGAGCTGCGCGACGGTCGACGGCGGGCTCTGGTCGCTCACGAGGAACGCGGCGTCGGCGAACTGCTGGTTCAGGTCGATGAGCAGCGTGCGGCGCTTCGAGCCTTCCGCGATCTCGTACGCGACGTTGCCCGCGATGAAGCTCGTGCCCGCGCCGCCCTTGCACGACATGAACGACACGATCCGCGTGTCGGGCGTGTCGCGTTGCGCGCATTGCGAGGCCGCGCGCTTTAACGCATCGTCGAGCGCGCGCGGCTCGAGCGGCCAGCGCAGCACGTCGCGCACGCCGGCGCGCATTGCTTCGAGCAGCGTCTGCGACGACGCATCGGCGCTCACGAGCATGCACGTGAGGCCCGGGTGCAGGCGGCTCAGCTTCTCGATCGCGGCGAGCTCGGCGGTATCGAGCGCGACGCCGTCGATCATCAGGATGTCGAACGCATCGAGCCCGTCGGTGCGCTGGACGATCTGCGCGGCGCGGCCGACTGTGCGGGTGACGCGGTAGCGGCCGGCGTCGCCGACGAGCCGCGCAAGATGCGCGAGCCGCGATGCGTCTTCGGAAGCGACGAGGATGTTGATCATGGTCGTTGACCTCGCATGGGGTTCATTGGCAGACCGAGCCGCCCGTCGACGTCGCAAGACTTTCGCGGGGCAGCGTGGTGACGAAGGGCGGCATCGTGAGCGTGAGCGGCACGAACGGAATCAGCGTCTTGACCGTCACGTTCGTGACCGACACGGTGACGAACGTGCAGGTGCTGCGCGCCGTGACCGCATCGGAATCGCAGCCGGCGGGCGCGTACGTGAGGCTCACGTTTGCGTTGCCGATGAGCGGCATCAGCTGGCTGATGCGTGTTTTCACGACGGAGGCGTCGGCGTCGCAGACGGCCGCCGTGCGTGCGCCGAGCCGGACCGCCTCGCTCGCGGTGTTCCAGTAGAACAGCACGCGGCCGAACTCGCAGATGCCGATCAGGATCGTGCAGAGGATCGCGGCGACGAGCGCGAACTCGACAGCCGCCATGCCGCGCTGCGCGCGGCGCCGGGCGAGGGAGAACGGGCGCGCGTTCATGACACTTGCCTCATCACGGTGATGATGTTGCCGAACGTCAAGGCCGGCAGCCCCGGGAACGCCGGAATCGGCTGGTACTGGTAGCCCTTGATCTTGACCTCGACGAGATTGATGCTGCCCGCGAGGCTCGCCGGATCGGGCGAGCCGTTGTCCGTGTCGTAGGTCGGCACGTTCGCGAACTGCGCCGGATCGGACGCGTCGCTGCAGTTCGTCGAGTGCGCAGCGTCGCAGACGACGACCATCGACGTCGCGAGGCCGGGGGCGAGCTCGCTGCCCGTCGAGCCGCACGTCGTGCTGCCGTAGACGGCGAGACACTGTGCCTGCGCGATTGGATACGCGGGATCGGTCGGCAGGTACATCGACAGGTAGCGCGCGGCGTCGCGCGTCGCCTTCGTCAGCGCCTCGTACTGGTAGATCGCGCGGCCGAACTCCGCGACGCCGGTCACGAGCAGCACGAGCGGAATCATCACGATCGCGAATTCGACCGCGACGGCGCCGCGCATCCGCGATGGGCGGGGAGGCAATGAGAGTCGGTTCATGATCGTCTCTTGTGATCGCGTGTTCATTGGAGCAGCACGGGCACCTGCGGGCCGACCGAGCTGCCGTTGCCGGGCGTGCCTTGCGTCGCGCACGGGCTGCCGGGCGCCGACGACGAGCCGCGGTATTCGAGATGCACCGGCCCCGCACTGCCGCCGGAGCCCATCGGGTCGAGCATCAGCACGCAATCCCACGACAGCACGGGCGCGCTGTGGCCGCTCAGCAGCACCGAGCAGTCGACCTCGGGCGCGAGCGCGAGACGCCGGTCGGCGCCCGCCGCGTAGTAGTTCGGGTTGTACGTGCCGCCCGTGTTGATGCCGGTGATCAGGTCGCCCTGATAGCTCGTGAATGTCTGGCGCTTGCTCACGAAGTCCGCGTATGCGTTGCTTTGCGACGGCCATGTGGTCGCGTCGTATGCGTAGCCGGTGAAGTCGGGCGTGCCGTACGATGGGTCCTTGTACGGATTCGCGTAGATGCCGAAGCGGGTGTTGTACGCGTTCGTCGTCGCCGCCTTGTTGCCGGGCGTGCCCACCTGCGAGCCGGTCGCGGGCAGCGCGCAGTAATTGCCCGTCAGTTCGTTGGCGATCGACGAAGCGCTGTTCGATCCGTCGAGCGCCGACCAGCCGAAATTGCCCGCGCCGAACGATGGCGGCGAGCCCGTCTTCGCGGAAAGCCAGTCGCCGATGTTGTACGTCGCGCCAGCCACGGGCGGGTTCGTCTGCGTCCCTGCCTTGCAGATGAACACGGGAATCGCGCAGGTGGTCTGCGCGGCGCCGATGGTTGCGATGGCCGTCGCGGACACCGACGCGTTCGCGACGGTCACGCCCGGCACCATGTCGAGCGCCTGGATGAACCAGTTGACGATGCCCGTTTGCGACGTCATGCACTTCACGTACTTGATCGACGACGGCGAGGTGATCGCGCTTTTCGGCTGAAACGGATTGCTGAGCGAATCGGTGAACGTGACGCTCGCGTTCGTCTGCAACTGAACCGGAAACTGCTCGAACAGCGCGTAGTTGAGGTGGCCGGCGGTGATGCCGGCCGCCTCCGGCACGGACAGATTGATTGCCCCCGTCAGGTCGCGCGCCGCGGCGAGCGCGCACGAATCCGCGCTGTTCTGCAGTTCGCTGCGCGTCACGTAGAGCTTGCCGAGATCCAGCGCGAGGCCGACGAAGCCGATCAGCACCGCGAGCATCAGCGCGACGAGAATCGACACGACGCCGCGCTGGCGGCGCCGCCCGCCGTGAAGGGCGGCGCCTGACGAAGAAGTGACGCGAGACATGACGGTCTCCCTGAGCGAATGATGGTTATTGGCCGCCCGACTTGCCGCCGCCTACGCCGATCACGAACGCGTTCGGCGTGGGCTCGATCTGCTGGAACGACTTGTCGTAGTTGTCGAGCGCGGCGGCGGCCGCGCTCCCGTCGACGCCGGGCGTGGACGGCGCATGCTCGGCCGCGTGCGGATCGATGATCTGCGCCTGCATCACGGCGCGCACCGAATCGCCGAAGCGGCTGTCCCAGACGGGCGTGCTGGACATGCATCCGCCGAGCGAGGCGGCGAGCGACGCGGCAAGCACGAGGCGGCGCGTCAGCGTGAAGTAATCGAGGTTCATGAGCGTCCCCTTGCGTGAAGTTCAGCGATCGACGGCGGGCGCGATCGCGCCTGCATTGGCGAGTTGTTGCTGCGGCTGCGCGCCCTGGCGCTTCGCGGTCGCGCCGGCCGCGGCCGGTGCCGCGAGCGCGGCGGGCGCGGGCGATGCGGCTGGCACGGGCGACGCGGTGACCGCCGTGGGCGCGGGCTCCGGCGCGGCGGCGCGCGAGCCTTGCCGCCGCGCGGTCGCGACCGCGGACGGCAGCGCGGGCGGCGGCGCCTGCACGGTCGCCGACGCGCGCGGGGGCGCCGCCGGCTGCGGCGCGGGCGCGGACGTTTGCGCGGCGGCCGGCGCATGCTGCTCGGGCGCGGGGCTCGCCGGCGCGTCCTTCGCAGGCGCGGCGGCTGCGGCCGGCGCGGCGGGCGCGACAGCCGCCGGCGCGGCACCGGCCGGGGCCGCGTTCGTCGGCGCGGCGTTCGCGGGAGCGGCGTTCGCGGGAGCGGCGGCACCCGGCGCCACGCCGTGCTGACGCAGTCCGCCGCGGCCTTCCATGTTGCCCGTCGCGTAGACGTCGGCTTCGTTCGGCTGCGTGAAGCTGTCGGTCGGCAGCGGCACGTCGGCGGCAGCGAGCGGCTTCACCAGATGCGGCGTGATGATGAACACGAGCTCGGTGCGGTCCTGCTGGAACGACGTGCTGCGGAACAGCGCGCCGAGCACCGGCAGCTCGCCGATGCCGGGCAGCGCCTTCAGCGTGCCCTGCGCGTTGTCCTTGATGAGCCCGCCGATCGCGAACGTCTCGCCGTCGTTCATCTGCACGGTCGTCGATGCGCGCCGCGTCGTGATGAGCGGCAGGATCGACACGCCGCCCACGTTCGCCGCCGACAGCGTGACGCCCGTCGGCGACAGCTCCGACACCTCGGGCGCGACCTTCAGGTTGATGCGGCCGTTCGACAGCACGGTCGGCGTGAACTTCAGCCCGACGCCGAATTCCTCTTGCTGCAGCGTGATCGTGCTCGTGCCGACGCCGCTGCTTTGCGGAACGGGGATGAAGATCTTGCCGCCCGCGAGGAACGTCGCTTCCTGGCCGCTGATCGTGACGAGCCGCGGCTCGGCGAGGATCTTCACCGGCTGGTCGGTGTTCTGCGCGTCGATCGAGCCGTTCAACGGCAGCTTGTTCGACTTGCTGACCGCGATGCCGTTGCCGACGCCCGTGAGGAGGCTCGTCACGAGCGCGCCCGTCCACGAGCCGAAGCCGCCCTGGAGATTGACGGCCGAGCCCATCTGGTTGATCAGCGTCTTCGACACCTCCGCGACCTTCACTTCGAGCATCACCTGCTGCGGCGACGTGACGGTCAGCATGTTTAGCACGCCGGCGCGCGTGCCGCCGCCGCCGCCGCCGAGCGCGCCGGCGTTCGTGCGGTCGCTGTACGCCTTCGCGATCGCGACCGCCTGCTGCGCGGCCTGCGCGCTCGACACGTTGCCCGCGAGCACGATCGTGTCCGCCGCGGTCGACACGCGAATGTCGCGCTCGCGCGGCATCAGCTGGCGCAGCGACGCCTGCAGGCCGCCCGCGTCCGCGCCGACCGCGACGTCGATGATCCGGCACGCGCCGCTCTTGCCCTGGACGATCATGTTCGTCGTGCCGACCGACATGCCGACGAGGTAGAGCGTGCGCGGCGACACCATCGTCGCCTGCGCGACGGCCGGGTTGCCGATCGTGCGGTTGCGCACCGGCTCGTCGAGCGGCACGAGCAGCGATTTGCCGAGCGGCACGCTCACGCTCGTCGATTCGCCCATCGCGCCGACGCAGTTCGGACCGCGCAGCGGCGCGGCGGCGGCCGCCGCCGCGGCTGCTGCGCCGGCGGCGGGCACGGGCGCCATGCTGATCGTCATCTGCATCGGCCCGCGGCCGATCGCCATCGGCGCGGCCGCCGTGCTCTTCGCGAGCGCGGCATTCTCGATGGCGTCCTGCGCGGCTGCGGCGAGGGCGGTGAAGAGTCCGGCGCAGCACGCGGCGGCGAGCGCCGCGTTGCGCACGACGCGCGAGCGCGCCGGCCGGAAAAGTTGCGATTTGGTGTCCATTTCGTGTGGTCCCCCAGTGCCCGGCGCAGTGCGCCGGGTTTGACTATCGAAGCTGCCGGAACGCAAACGGGCAGCGGAAACGCCAGGCATCGTCAGTGCTTTGCCGTTTGTGTCAGAAACATTCGACGCTGCCCTTCACGCCGGACAGCACGCCGACGCAGTCGCGGCCGGCCGCGACGCGCGCATGCGCGACGACGCGCGTGCGCATGGGGCGAGGTTGCGCGGCGGGTAGGGCGATGGGCGCGGCCGCCGGCTGGCCGAGCAGCGTGCGCTTCGTCGCGCCTTCGGTGGTCAGCGCGCTCTTGTCGACCTGGTTGCGCAGCACGAGCGACAGCGTGCCGACGCTGCGCGCGAGATCGAGCTTCTCGGCCTGATCGGGCGTGACTTCGAGCGTGACCGCGTTGACGACCTTCGGTGCGGTGTCGTCGCGGCTCACCTGCTGCGCGACGGCGAGCACGAGGATCTTCTCGAGCACGATCTTCGAGATGCTTTGTTGCGGATCGGCCTTCGATTGCTCCTGCGTGTTGACGATCACGTCGACGTAGTTGCCCGGCAGCGCGAAGCCCGCGACGCCGACGACGTCGTTCACGCGCACGGTGATCGCGCGGTCTCCCGGGGCGATCACGGCGGACAGGCCGCCCTTCGTGCCGACGGGCGCGAGCTTCGTGCCGAGCACGGGCTCGCCGCGCGCGAGGCTCGTGCGCACCACGCGGCCTTCGAGGGACTTGAGATCGGTGAACGCGCCGGGCGGCACGCTCGCCGTCGGCCAGTTGACGATGCGCAACTGGTTCGGGCCGAGCGGCTCGCCGAGGTTCACGTCGGTCGCGGCGACCGCGACGGGCGTGACGGCGCTGCTCGAGGTCTGCACGAGCCATCGCGAAGCGAAGGCGACGGCGGCCAGCCCCGCCAGAATGGCGATGGCGAGCATCGTGAATGCGCGACTGTTTTTCATGGCGGTACTCCTCGCTAGTCGTATCAAGAGCCAATGGGCCGGGCGCTACCAATCGCGATCCGCATCCGGCGGGGTGAACGGCGGTTCGTCGGGCGCCGAGCCGAAGAAACTGCGCCACGCCTCGTGCAGCGCCTGCGGCGTGACCACGGGTGCGTCGCCGCGATAGCGCACCGCCGCCGCGACGAGCCGCAGCAGGTCGCCCGGGTAGCACGCGAGAAACGGCATCCGTGCGGGTTCGTGCAGGTATCGCAGCAGGTAGTCGAAGGTCGACGCATCCGAGCCGAGCGCGAGCGCCGCGCAATTCGCGTCGTAGACGTCGCGGTAGCGCTCGACGGGCAGCGGCCCGACGTGCAGCTTCGAGCCGAGCCGCCGCAGGAACGCGTCGTCGCTGAATTGCGCGGGCGTGAGGTTGCTCGAGAACACAGGCCACACGTCGAACGGCATTTCGAGGCGCACGCCGCTTTGGAACGTGAGCTGATCGACGTTGCGATCGAGCGGCAGCAGCCAGCGGTTCAGCAGGTCGCGCGGCGCGATGCGCTGGCGGCCGAGGTCGTCGACGATATAGAGGCCCGTGTTCGCCTTCACGTGCGGCGGCGCCTGGTAGTAGCCCGTCGAATCGTCGCGGCGCAGGTCGAGCTCGGCGAGCGTCAGCTCGCCGCCCGAAAGCACGACGGGCCGGCGGCACAGGCGCCAGCGGCGGTCGCCGTTCGCGCCGTCGGCCGCGCGCGGCGCGTCGACGTGCACGAGCGGATCGTGAATCTTGATGATCTCGCCCGACGCATAGATCGCGTACGGAATCGGCACGTTGCCGCGCAGCAGCGAGCCGAGGCGCTCGGCGAGATACGTTTTGCCGCTGCCCGCGGGGCCGTGGATCAGCAGCGGCCGGCCGGCGTTCAGCGACGCGGCGGCCGAGTCGAGCATCTCCGGCTCGATCACGATGCCGTCGAACGCCGCGTGCGCGTCGGCGCGCGTGATCGTCACGTGGCGCACCGAATGCGCGGCGACGTTCGCGACGTACGCGTCGTGCGTGACGGGCGCCGGGCCGCAATAGCTGTTGCGCGCCTTCTCCTCGAGCGCGAGCGCGCGGCCGAGATCGGTCAGGCGCAGCGTCAGGTCGATGTCGGACAGGCCGCGGTGCGTGACTTCGATCAGGCGCTCGCACGCGAGGAACGTCAGCACTTCGTCGAGCACGACGGGCGGCAGGCAGTGGCGCTCGACGATCTCGGTGAGGCTCGAGCGTCCGTGCGCGAGCATCGATTTCAGCAGCAGCGCCGCGATGAAGGCTTCGTCCAGGCCGGTTTCCGCGAGCGTGCGCGGCGCGGCCGGCAGGCGCGCGGCTTGCCTCGCGCGGTACGTGCGCAGCGATTGCGGCTCGGGCAGATGGGCGATCTGCGTGTCGTGCCGCGATTCTGCTTGATCCAGGTTCATGGTCGCTCCAATCGTTGGGTGAGGGGCCGGCGTGCGTGGCTTCAGCTCGCCGCCGCGAACAGCACGCCGAGCGTGCCGATCGCGATCGCGACGCCGTACGGCAGCATCCCGACCGATTCGATCTCGGGTGCGGCGCGCGCGGCCGACGGATCGCGCAGCAGCGCCGCGCTCGCGAGCAGGTGACGCAGGTTCGCGAGCAGCTTGCGCAGGAGGCCGCGCTTCACCACGACCGCGAGCGCCCATGCGCCGCCGACGACGAACGTCGCGAGCGCGATGTGCAGCGCGAGCGTCGGGCCGACCCACGCGCCGATCGCAAGCATCAGCTTCACGTCGCCCGCGGCCATTCCCCGCAAGAGGTAGAACGGCAGCAGCAGGCCGGCGCCGGTGGCGGCGCCCGCGAGCCACGCGACGAAACCGGTGTGCGGGCCGGGCAGCGCGCATTGCGCGACGAGCGCGCCCGCGAGGCCCAGCACGATCAGCCGGTTGGGAATGCGCCGGCTCGCCAGATCGATGCTGGCCGCGACGACTGCGAGCAGCGCCACGCACAGCGGAATGGGTTGCGGCGGCAGATCGGAAAGCATGGAAGGCCTCGCGTCAAATTCAGTCGTTCGATGAACCGCTTCGATGACGCCAGCCGGCGTGCCGGACTGGCGCATCCAGGCGGGCTTGAGATCACACATCCGAAGCGACGGTGCTGAACACCGATTGCAGATTGGTGCCGACGACCTGCACCGCGCCGATGATCACGATCGCGATGAGCGATGCGATCAGCGCGTATTCGATCGCGGACACCGCCGATTCGTCGCGCAGCCAGCACATGAACGCGTGAGCGGCGCGGGCGCCGATCGCGTGCGGATGGGCGGGCTTCCGGCAAAAGGACTGGGTTCTCATGAATCGCTCCTCAGCGGTATCGAACGGAACGTCGAAGGGCAACGAACGCACGGGAAGTGACGGACGGCGAGTTGCGCAAAGCCATCCGTCCTTCCGGCGACGTACCCTTACAGATCGCTGCCGATCGTCGAGAAGACGGAATTGAGGTTGGTGCCGACCGTCTTCACTGCACCGATGATCACGATCGCAATCAACGCAGCGATCAGGCCGTATTCGATGGCGCTGACGCCGCCTTCTTCGCGAACGAACTGCTTGACGTATTGAACGAGGCTGGACATGACTCTCTCCTTTCGGATGACTAAGAAAAACCCTTGCCGTCGACGGCTCGGGACGTACAACGGGAACTGCTTCCATTACTGCTGCTTCGAGGTGCTGCTGGCACGACAGGGCACTACGGGTACTGCAAGGCACTGCTAAAAAACGGGGGCGCGGATCAGAACAGCCGCAGCGGCGCTTGCACGCGAACGCATGCGCCGGCACGCACGGAGCGATCGGCGGGACGGGGCTTGCCCGCGCGTGCGCATGAACCGATGCGCGCTGCGCGGTGCCACCCGGGAAAAACGCGGAAGCGGCGGCCATTACGGCCGGCGGCGGGTTTGCGAGCGGCGGCGCATGCGTGCGCCGTTTCGCTGCTGGAGCGGCCGAGAAGCCGCTGAACGGTATAAGTGGACATTGCTTTACCCCGGTATTCACTACGAGCAATTTTTCCAGGCACTCGGCCGTAGCCGGCGCTCCGCTGGTCGAACGGCGACTGCCCCGCACGCATTCGGCGCCGCACTCGCGTGCGTGGCGTCGGATGCGACCCCGTGGGTGACGTCGGCGAGATTCTTGTCTGTTGATCTGCTTGCCGTGAATTCGCCGATCGTCGCGTCGTCGTTTGCCGCGCAGGACATTTCGCAAGGAGTGGGCCAGCTTTCGGGCAGGCACGGCGGAACAAGGGCGAGCGGCTCACCGTTGCAACGCGACGGGCATGGCGCGGCGCAGAAGGTTTCGGTTCTGATACACGCGGGTGCGCCGCCGGGCGCCGCGGCTGCCCGCAAACGCCCGCCGGGCAAGGCTAAAAAAATTTTGTCGGGATTTTCCCTGAGCCGGGCATCCGTGAATGCAACCGTGCCACGCGACTTCGGCGCAGACGTCCGGCGACGGAAAATGTTTCAACTCCGAAACGCTAGCGCGCCCGCTCGTCATTTTTCATGCTCAATCCGCTGTTTTCGGCGGGCCCGTGGCGATATCGCGCGCCGCCGCGATTTGCATCGATTCGCTTTTTTTTCTAACAATGGAAGCGCGGCGGCATCGCGCAAACAGAAACGCCGCCCTAATGAATCAGATAAAGAAGAATCGACGCGTTTAAACAAAACGCTTAATCACACATCGGGGCATCATGGATATTGCGAATCGGGGAACATGCTTTCGCATGTTGCGCTCAGGCGGGTGGCTGACCGGCGATCGCGTGCTCGCATACGGCGGCGCGACGCTGATTCTCAGCATCGCGCTGCTGGGCGCGTGGGGCTGGGCGACGAGCGGCTTCACCGCGAACACGACCGTTCGGCCGGGCATCGATTTCACGGTGTTCTGGAGCGGATCGCACGCGATGCTGCACGGCGCGCCCGCCACCGTCTACGACTATCCGGCATTCTCCCGCGCCGAGGCGGCGCAGCTCGGCGCGTACGTGAACCGCAGCTTCCTGCCCTGGGTGTATCCGCCCACGCTGCTCGTGCTCGTCACGCCGCTCGCGCTGCTGCCTTACGTGCCGTCGCTGTTGCTCTTCTGCGCGCTCGGCCTCGTCGCGTATGCGAAGAGCGTCGGCGCGCTGTGCGGGTTGCGCGACAGGCTGATGAAGCCGCGTCTCGCATCGTCGTTCGTGATCCTGTCTTTCCCGGGTGTGCTCGTCGCGTCCGTCATCGGACAGAATGCGCTGCTCACGGCCGCGTGCGCGGCGCTCGCGATCCGGCTGCTCGCGAAGCGCCCGGCGCTCGCGGGGCTTTGCATCAGCCTGCTCGCGGTCAAGCCGCAGATGGCGCTGCTGTTTCCGCTTCTGCTCGTCGCGACACGTGCATGGCGCGCGTGCTTCGCCGCCGCCGCGGGCACGCTCGTCTTCGCGGCGGCGAGCGTCGCCATTTGCGGCATCGCGTCCGTGCCTGCGTTCCTGTCGGGCGCGACGATGCTGCGCGAGCTCGTGCTCGAGCAAGGCACGCAGTACTGGCTTGCGTCGCCTGCGCCGTTCTCGGCGATGCGGCTCGCCGGCGCATCGCTGCACGCCGCGTATGCGGTGCAGATCGGCGTCGGCGTGCTCGCGGCCGCGGCCGCGCTGGAGGTCTGGCTGCGCACGAGCGACACGCGTTTGCGCGCGGCCGCGTTCGCGGTCGCGACGCTGCTCGCGACGCCGTATCTGTGGCATTACGAGCTGGCGTGGCTTGGCATCGCGCTATTCGGCGTGCTCGCGTGCGCGCTCGACACCGGCTGGCTGCCCGGCGAGCAGCCCGTGTTCGTCGCCGGCTGGCTGCTGCCGTTCTTCGAGTTCTTCAATCGCGCGGCGCGCTTTCCGCAGTTCGGGCCCGTCGTGCTGCTCGCCGTGCTGCTCATCGTCGTGCGCCGCGCGCGAACGATGCCGGGAGTCGCGCGATGAAAGCCCGCCTGCACGGTCACGCGGCGGCGCATCGCAATGTCGAATGCCCGGAGCTGCCGGCCGCGGGCCCGCGCCGCCGTCCGCACTGGCTGGGCGCGAAGCGGGTGCGGACCTATGCGGTCGCGGCGCTCGTCTGCTATGCGGTGTTCGGCGGCATCTATCTGGTCCGCTGGCTGTCGGGCTGGCTCGGCTCGCCGCTGCCGCCGGCGCTCGATTTCGCGCCGACCTGGAGCGCCGCGCGGCTCGCGGTGCAGGGCCACGCGGTCGACGCATGGCGCTTCTCCGCGCTGCATGCGCTTGAGCTGCAGGCGGCGCCGTCGATACGCGACATGCGTGGCGTGCTGCTGTGGCTCTATCCGCCACAGACGCTGCTGCTCGTCGCGCCGCTCGGCTGGCTGCCGTATCCGGTCGCGGCGCTCGCATGGGTGGTCGGCACGGGCACGCTGTTCGTCGCGACGGTGCGCGCGATCGTGCCGCGCCGCCTCGCGGCGCTCTGCGCGCTTGCGTTTCCCGGCACGTTCTTCGTCGCGCTCGTCGGCCAGAACAGCCTGCTGACGGCGGCGCTCGCCGGCTTCGGCCTCGTCGCGCTGCGCCGCCGCCCGGCGCTTGCCGGATGTTGCTTCGGGCTCCTCGTCATCAAGCCGCAGCTCGCGCTGCTGTTTCCGCTCGCGCTGCTGTGCGCATCGCAATGGCGCGCATTGGGCGCATGGGCCGCGACGGTCGCGCTCGCCGCCGCGCTGAGCACGCTCGCGTTCGGCATCGGCGCGTGGGCCGCATTCGCGCACGGCGCGGCGTCCGCGCTGCAAACGATCGGCGCCGGGCAGGCGACGCTCGCTCGAATCCCGACGTTCTTCGCGATGGCGACGTTCGCCGGCCTGCCGCTTGTCGTCGCGCAGCTGCTGCAGGCGGCGTCGATCGCGTTCGCGGCCGCTGCGGTGGTCTACGCGTGGCGCGGCGCGTGCCCGCATGCGCTGCGCTCGGCCGCGCTCGTCTGCGCGAGCCTGCTCGTGAGCCCATACCTGTATGACTACGACCTCGCGTGGTATGGGCTCGTGATCGCGTGGGCCGTGCGCCACGCGCACGCGGAAGGCTGGCGCCCGCTCGAGCGCGAAGGGCTCGTGGCGCTCGTGCCGATGCCGCTTGCGGGGCTCGTCGCGGTCGGGCCGCTGGGGTTCCAGTTCCTGCCGCTCGTGACGGCGGGCGCGCTCGCGGCGATCGTGTGGCGCATCGCGCGCGAGCGCCGAAGCGCGCCGTGTCTGCCCGGCGACGAAGACGCGGCGGACGCGATCGATTCGATTCGTTTCATTGCGGCGCGCGGCGCACCGGACGCCGCGCCGAGGCGCGCGCGGGCGGCGGCGTTGCCGTGTGCCCGCCGCTGCCGTTACGGGGTTCAGGGAGAAGCATCATGCGGGATCAAATAGACATACCGCTCATTTCGCTCGTCGTGCCGTTCTACAACGAGGGCGACGCAGTCACGCGGTTTTTCGCGGAAGTCGTGCCGCTGATGGAGGCGATCGAATCGATCCGCTTCGAGATCGTCTGCGTGAACGACGGCAGCCGCGACGACACGCTCGAGAAGCTCGTCGCCGTGGGCGCGCAGGACCCGCGCGTGCGCGTGATCGATCTGACGCGCAACTTCGGCAAGGAGGCCGCGTTGACGGCGGGCCTGGACGAAGCGAACGGCGACGCGGTGATCCCGATCGACGCGGACCTGCAAGATCCGCCGAGCCTGATCCCGGTGATGATCGGCCATTGGCGCGAAGGCGCGGAAGTCGTCGCGGCGAAGCGCAGCAACCGCGCGTGCGACACGTTCGCGAAGCGCACCGCCGCCGCGCTCTATTACCGCGTGCACAATGCGTTGTCCGAAGTGAAGCTGCCCGTCAATGTCGGCGATTTCCGGCTGATGGACCGGCAGGTCGTCAACGCGCTGCGCAGCCTGCCGGAGCGCCGGCGCTTCATGAAGGGGCTGTTCGCGTGGGTCGGCTACCGGACCGTGATCGTCGAGTATCAGCGCGAGGCGCGCTGCGCGGGCCACTCGAAATTCTCCGGCTGGAAGCTCTGGAACTTCGCGCTCGAAGGGATCACGAGCTTCAGCACGGTGCCGCTGCGCAGTTGGACCTATATCGGGCTCGGCATCGCCGCGCTCGCGTTCCTGTACGGCGGGTTCATCGTCGCGCGCACGCTGTGGATGGGCAACGCGGTGCCGGGCTACGCTTCGCTGATCTCGGTGGTGCTGTTCATCGGCGGGATCGAGCTCGTCGGCATCGGCGTCGTCGGCGAGTACATCGGCCGCATCTATTACGAATCGAAGGAGCGGCCGATCTATCTCGTGCGCCGGCGCTATCAGGCGCGCACGAAGGTGAGCGCGCTGCCCGTGGGCGCCGCGGCGACGCGCGCCGCGCACGGCGCGCGCATCGAGTTCCCGCGCCGCCGCGCGATGCCGCGCGCGCGCGCCGAAAGCCGCTGACCGAAGAGCCGACGGAAGGAGGACGCCATGTCACCCGACGCATATCTGCAAATGGCCGCCACCGAAGCGACGCACTGGTGGTTTCGCGCACGGCGCGACATCCTGCACGCGCTGCTCGCGGGGCTCGGGCTGCCGGCGGGCGCCCGCATTCTCGAGATCGGCTCGGGCACGGGCGGCAATCTCGGCATGCTCGAGACGTTCGGCGCGGTGAGCGCGCTCGAGATGGACGACGGCGCGCGCGCGATCGCGAACCGCAAGACCGGCTGGCGTTTCGACATCCGCGCGGGCCGCTGCCCGGACGACGTGCCGTTCGGCGACCAGCGCTTCGATCTGATCTGCTTCTTCGACTGCCTCGAGCACATCGAAGACGACGCGGCCGCGCTGCGCCGCATCAGCGACTATCTCGCGCCGGGCGGCGCGATCGTCGTCACGGTGCCGGCGTACCAGTGGCTGTGGAGCGCGCACGACACGTTTCTGCATCACTACCGGCGCTACGATCGCGCGGCGCTCGAACGCTGCGCGCAGGCGGCCGGCTGCACGATCGTGCGCAGTTCGTACTTCAACACGCTGCTGTTCCCGCTTGCCGTCGTCGCGCGGACGATCGACCGGCTGCTGCATCGCGCGCGCTCGAGCGGCGACGCGCTCGGGCCGCGCGCGGTCAACGCGGCGCTGTACCGGATCTTCCGCGCCGAGCGCGGCTGGCTGCCGAAGCATTCGCTGCCGTTCGGCGTGTCGTTGTTCGCGGTCCTGACGAAGCGCGGCGAGCCGCGATGAGCGCCGCCGCCGACATCGGCATGCGCGCGCGGATCGTGCGCTTCGGCGTGTCCGGCGCGGCGTCCACCGCGCTGCACGCGGCGATCGCCGGCACGCTGATGGGTGCGCTCGCCGCGACCGCAGTGCAGGCGAATGCGATCGCGTTCGTTTGCGCGACGGGCGCGTCGTATTTGCTGAACACGCTCTGGAGCTTTTCCGTGCCGCTGCGCTGGCGCAACGTCGCGCGTTTCCTCGCCGTGTCGGTCGCGGGGTTGATGCTGACGATGGCGATCTCGCACGGCGTGCAGGCGCTCGGCATCGCGGCCGCGTGGAGCATCGCGGCCGTCGTCGTGCTCGTGCCGCCGCTGACGTTCGCGATGCACCGGCTGTGGACGTATCGCTGACGGTGTGCGCGCATGCCGCAGCGCTTGCGCGCGTGTCGAACGCCGGCCGGTGTCGTGGCCGCCGCTCGCGAGACCGCGCGCGGCGGTCTTGACGATGTCGAGTCGATCGCGGTGCAGCGTACCGGTGCGATTTGATTGACGACGAATTCGATCGCGCGTTCGCGCGCATCCGCGAGCGAGGGCTTGCATACTGGGCCGATCCGGCGAGGCGCCGCGCGGGCGAGATCAATACGCAAGGCGGCGGACGCGGCGTGTATTTCGACGATCCGGACGGGCATTTTCTCGAGTTGCTGACGCGGCCCTACGATTTGGGGGCGGCCGGTTGAGGCACAGAGGGCCGCCGTGAAGCTCGACGGCGCACGCTGGCGCGTGTCGGGCCTGCGCCATTGCCCGCCGCCGAAAACACCGCCAATCTCATCTCGATCCACCTGATCAGCTCCACCGGCGCCGGCGCCAACGGCCGCCCCGATTTCACGATCAGCCGCGCGTGCGTTCCCTCGAATATCGGGTGCGCGATCGGCACCGTCGTCAGCTTGCCGGCCTCGATCTCCCGATAGGCGGCGAATTCTCCGATCAGCGTGATGAAATTCTCGGCCGTGACGATGCGCTTGAGCGCGGTCAGCGAATTCGTCGTCATCGTCGGCCGGATCTCGATGTTCTCGGCCAGCTCCAGCATCTTCACCACGTGGCCGATGCCGAACGTCGGCGGCATCAGCGCGAGCGGGTACGCGCGAAGATCGTCGACGGTCGCCGGCCGCCGGCGTCGGGCGAGCGGATGATCGCGGCGCAGCAGCAGCACGACCGGCTGCGGCGAGCTCGCGCGGTACGCGATCGATGGATGCGGCGGCGGATTGTACGCAAGCCCGACGTGCGCGCGGCTCTGCGCGACTTCCTCGAGGAGCGTGTCGACCGCGAGCATGTCGACGCCGACGTTCAGCTTCGGATACTTCGCGCAGAACGGCGCGAGCACGTCGTCGACGAGCGTATCGACGAATCCCTCGCTGACGACGATCCGGATGTGCCCCTGCTGAAGCCCCTTGAGCGCGTGGAGCTGGTCTTCGAGCTTTTCCTGTTGCGAACGATAGCCCCGCCAGAATTCGAGCAGATGCGCGGCGGCTTCGGTCGGCCGCACGCCGCGCGCCTGCCGCTCGAACAGCGTGGTGCCGAGCTCTTCCTCGAGCAGCCGGATCTGCCGCGTGATCACGGACGGCGACGTGTTGATGTGGTCGGCCGCGCCGCGAATGGTGCCGTGCGTCAGGACTTCGTGGAAATACCGCAGGCGCTGATGGTTGATTTCTCGCATCGTCTTACTCCCGGCTCGATTCACCGTTGTTCATAGGGCAACGATATGTGAACTTAGTTGCTCTTGCTAGTAGGGCAACGCGCTGCCAACATGCATTCACGCCGCGTATCGTCCGACCGCCGCCGGCCCGAGATGCCGTTCGCCATACAGGAAAGCGACATGAACATTCTGATTGCAGGCTTTCAGCACGAAACCAATACGTTCGCGCCGACGCGCGCGTCATATCGGAGCTTCGTTCTCGGCGAAGGCTTTCCGCCGCTCGTGCGCGGCGGCGGCGTGCTGTCGCTGCGCGACGTCAACGTGCCGATCGGCGGCTTCATCCGGGCCGCGCAGGCGAACGGGCACGCGCTGCTGCCGGTCGTCTGGGCGGGCGCTTGCCCGTCCGCGCACGTGATGAGCGACGCGTTCGAGCGGATCGGCGGCGAGATCGTCGCCGCGGCCGAGGCCGGCGGCTTCGACGCGATCTATCTCGACCTGCATGGCGCGATGGTCACCGAGCAGTTCGACGACGGAGAAGGCGAGCTCCTCGCGCGCGTGCGGCGGATCGTCGGCGACCGGATGCCGATCGTCGTGTCGCTCGATCTGCATGCGAACGTCACCGCACGGATGGCCGCGCATGCGAGCGCGCTCGTCGCCTACCGCACTTATCCGCATGTCGACATGGCGCAAACCGGCGAGCGCGCCGCGCAGGTGCTCGAGCGGCTCGCGGCCGAGGCCAGGCCGCTGCATTGCGCGATGCGCCGGCTGCCGTTCCTGATCCCGATCAACGGCATGTGCACGCACGCGGAGCCGGCGAGCGGCGCGTACCGGCTGCTCGCGCAGCTCGAACGGGACGGCGTCGTATCGATGTCGTTCGCCCCCGGTTTTCCGGCAGCCGACTTCCCGGAGTGCGGGCCGACCGTCTGGGCGCACGCGTTCGAGGCCGACGCGGCGCAGCGCGCGGCCGACGCACTGTTCGCGAAGCTCGTCGGCGACGAGGCGCGCTGGAGCGTGCCGTTTCTCGCGCCCGACGCCGCCGCCGCAGAGGCGATTCGGCTGAGCCGCACGGCGACGAAGCCCGTCGTCATCGCCGATACGCAGGACAACCCCGGCGCGGGTGGTGACGCCGATACGATGGGCATGGTGCGCGCGCTGCTTCGCAACGGCGCGGACGACGCGGCGGTGGGCTTGATCTGGGACCCCGACGCCGCGGCCGCCGCGCACGGGGCGGGCGTGGGCGCGCGCGTCAGCCTGCGTCTGGGCGGCCGCTCGCGCGTGCGGGGCGATGCGCCGCTCGACGCCGTGTTCGAAGTCGAGCACCTGTCCGACGGACGTTTTCGGTTCGACGGGCCGATGTTCAACGGCGCGCAGGGCGATCTCGGGCCGGTCGCATGCCTGCGGATCGACGGCGTGCGGATGGCGGTGAGCACGAACAAGATGCAGACGTTCGAGCGCAACCAGTTCCGCGTCGCGGGCATCGAGCCCGAGCGCATGAGGATCGTCGTGAGCAAGAGCTCGGTGCATTTTCGCGCGGATTTCGAGGCGATCGCCGATGCGATTCTCATCGCGAAATCGCCGGGGCCGATGGCCGCCGATCCCTCGGATCTCCCGTGGGCGCGCCTCGATCCCGACATCCGCGTTCGGCCGAACGGACCGACGTTCGGGGCGCTTCGCGCGGCGGCGCGTTAGTTTCCGCTTCACTCGGCAGCACGTTTCCGGCGCGGGCGGCGTCCGCCGGCGGCCCACGCGCGCGCGTTCGACCGGCGGGCGGCGCGCGACGCATCCCGCCGGTATGCCGCGAACGATCCGGCGCGCATCGGCGCGGAACGGCGCGGCGTTTTCCGACAACCCTGAAGGAGGACTCATCATGTCGCATTCCATCAACGCCCGGCGTCGCCGGCTGATCGGCACCACCCTGGCGGGCATCAGCCTGATGGATCTCGGCCTGGGCGGGCTCGCTCATGCTCAGTCGGCGCCGAACGCGGCGCGCGCCGCCAGTGCCGCAAGCGGCGCGTCGTTCGACACGATCCACCAGATCGACGCCGGCGTGCTGAACGTCGGCTATGCGGACGTCGGCCCCAAGGACGGCCCGGCCGTCATCCTGCTGCACGGCTGGCCGTACGACATCCACAGCTTCGCCGAAGTCGCGCCGCTCCTCGCGGCCGCCGGCTATCGGGTGATCGTGCCGTACCTGCGCGGCTACGGCACGACGCGCTTTCTCTCGGCGGATACGCCGCGTAACGGCCAGCAGGCGGTTACCGCCGCCGACATCGTCGCGTTGATGGACGCGCTGAAGATCGATCGCGCGGTGCTCGGCGGCTTCGACTGGGGCGCGCGCACGGCGGACATCATCGCCGCGGCGTGGCCGCAGCGATGCAACGCGCTCGTCTCGGTGAGCGGCTATCTGATCGGCAGCCAGGAGGCGAACCGCAAGCCGCTCGCGCCGAAGGCCGAGCTCGCGTGGTGGTATCAGTTCTACTTCGCCACCGAGCGCGGCGCGGCCGGATACGCGCAGAACCGCGACGATTTCAACCGGCTGATCTGGCAGCTCGCGTCGCCGAAATGGTCATTCGACGACGAGATGTTCGCGCGTTCGGCGGCATCGTTCCGCAATCCGGATCACGTAGCGATCGTCGTGCACAACTACCGGTGGCGCCTCGGGCTCGCGCAGGGCGAGCCGCGATACGATGCGCTCGAGAAACGCCTCGCCGCCGCGCCGGCGATTTCGGTGCCGACGATCACGCTCGAAGGCGACGCGAACGGCGCGCCGCATCCCGAGCCGGCCGCCTATGCGAGGAAGTTCACCGGCAAGTATCTGCATCGCGACATCGCGGGCGGCATCGGGCACAACCTGCCGCAGGAAGCGCCGAACGCGTTCGCCGATGCGATCCTGCAGGTCGCGCGCCTGTGACGCGGGGAGGCCGCTCGATGCAATGTCTCCGATACGTTCGCCCGCTCGTCGCATGCGCGCTGCTGCTGGTCGCGGCGCAAGGCGACGGCGCGTTCGCGGACGCGCCCACGCGCGCCGCGTCGCCGATCTACGGCGTGACGCTTCCCGACGGCTACCGGAAGTGGCAGATGATCGCGCCCGCCGAGGAGGCGGCGCCGCTCGACGAACTGCGCGTGGTGCTGGGCAACCCGGCGGCCGTGAAGGCGATCGAGCGCGCGACGCTGCCGTTTCCTGACGGCGCGATGCTCGTGAAGCTCGCCTACAAGCGCAGGCAATCCGGCGATTTCGAATCGGCAACCGTGCCGGGCGCGCCGACGACGGTGCAGGTGATGGTCAAGGATTCGCGCCGGTATGCGTCGACGGGCGGCTGGGGCTTCGGCCGTTTCATCAACAGCGTGCCGGCCGACGAAGCACAGCACCGGACCTGCTTCGCCTGCCATCAGGCGCGCGTGCAGGCGCGCGATTTCGTGTTCACGCGATTCGCGCCGTAGTGCGGGACCGCGCGCGGCGGCCTCGCGGTTTCCTTTCTCGCCGCTCGGTTCCATATTCCGGGGAATCGAACGGCGCTCGCCCCTCGCAAACCCCTACGCAATGCTACGTAGCGGCCATACGTAGTTCCGCGCTTGTGAGGTTCGCATCGAAGGCGAACAATAAGCCCCCATCGCTACGTCCCGACGCAGCGTGACGCTTGCCGTCGTTGCGCGCGGCCGCCCGCCGCGCATATTCCCAAAAAATAGACAGGAGACGCCATGAATCGGGCTTCCGGTTATTTGATCTGGATCGCGGTCGCGCTGCTCGGCGCGTTCGCGTTCGGCACGATCGCGCTCGCGCACGGCGAGCGGGTCAGCGCGCTGTGGATCGTGATCGCCGCCGTTTGCGTGTATTTGATCGCATACCGCTTCTACAGCCGCTTCATCGCGAGCAAGGTCGTCCAGCTCGACGGCCTGCGGATGACGCCCGCCGTCAAGTACAACGACGGCCTCGATTACGTGCCGACCAACAAGTACGTGCTGTTCGGCCATCACTTCGCCGCGATCGCAGGCGCCGGCCCGCTCGTCGGCCCGGTGCTCGCCGCGCAGATGGGCTACACGCCTGGCATGCTGTGGATTCTCGCGGGCGTCGTGTTCGCGGGCGCGGTGCAGGACTTCATCGTGCTGTTCATCTCGACGCGCCGCGACGGCCGCTCGCTCGGCGATCTCGTCAAGATGGAGCTCGGCACGGTGCCGGGCGTGATCGCGCTGTTCGGCGCGTTCCTGATCATGGTGATCATTCTCGCGGTGCTCGCGCTGATCGTCGTGAAGGCGCTGACGAACTCGCCGTGGGGCACGTTCACCGTCGCCGCGACGATTCCGATCGCGCTGTTCATGGGCATCTACACGCGCTACATCCGCCCGGGCCGGATCGGCGAAGTGTCGATCATCGGCTTCGTGCTGCTGATGGCGTCGATCGCGTACGGCCAGCACGTGCACGATTCGCCCGCGCTCGCCGCGTGGTTCACGTTCAGCGGCACGCAGCTCACGTGGATCCTGATCGGCTACGGCTTCGTCGCGTCGGTGCTGCCGGTGTGGCTGCTGCTCGCGCCGCGCGACTATCTGTCGACGTTCCTGAAGATCGGCACGATCGTCGGCCTCGCGATCGGCATCCTGATCGTCGCGCCGGAGCTGAAGATGCCGGCGCTCACGAAGTTCGTCGACGGCACGGGCCCGGTCTGGTCGGGCAACCTGTTTCCGTTCCTGTTCATCACGATCGCGTGCGGCGCGGTGTCGGGCTTTCATTCGCTGATCTCGTCGGGCACGACGCCGAAGCTGCTCGACAACGAAACCAACGCGCGCTTCATCGGCTACGGCGCGATGCTGATGGAATCGTTCGTCGCGATCATGGCGCTCGTCGCCGCGTGCGTGATCGAGCCGGGCGTCTACTTCGCGATGAACGCGCCCGCCGCCGTGCTCGGCACGACGCCGGAAGCGGTCGCGCATACCGTCACGCAGTGGGGCTTCATGCTGACGCCCGACATGCTCACGCAGACCGCGAAGGCGGTCGGCGAGACGACGATCATCGCGCGCGCCGGCGGCGCGCCGACGCTCGCGGTCGGCATGGCGCAGATCCTGCACCAGGTGATCGGCGGCGAGGCGATGATGGCGTTCTGGTATCACTTCGCGATCCTGTTCGAGGCGCTGTTCATCCTGACCGCGGTCGACGCGGGCACGCGCGCCGGCCGCTTCATGCTGCAGGACCTGCTCGGCACGTTCCATCCGGCGCTCAAGCGCACCGAATCGCTGCCGGCGAACCTGACCGCGACCGCGCTGTGCGTGGCTGCCTGGGGCTACTTCCTGTATCAGGGCGTGGTCGATCCGCTCGGCGGCATCAACACGCTGTGGCCGTTGTTCGGCATCTCGAACCAGATGCTCGCCGCGATCGCGCTGGTGCTCGGCACCGTCGTGCTGTTCAAGATGAAGCGCGAGCGCTATGCATGGGTGACGATCGTGCCGACCGCGTGGCTGCTGATCTGCACGCTGACGGCCGGCTGGCAGAAGGTGTTCGATTCGAATCCGAAGGTCAGTTTCCTCGCGCACGCGGCGAAGCTGCAGGCGGCCGCCGCCGACGGCAAGGTGCTCGCGCCCGCGAAGTCGATCGCGCAGATGCAGCGGATCATCTTCAACGACTACGTGGACGCGGCGCTGTCGGCGCTGTTCATTCTGGTCGTCGTGAGCATTGCGGTGTACGGCGTGATCGCGGTCGCGCGCGCGCGGCGCGCCGCGCAGCCGACGTCGCGCGAGACGCCGTACGAGCAGATGCCGGCCGCGCAGGCGCTCGGCAGCGGACGCTAAGAGGAGGCCGCGATGTTCTCCGATCTCGGCGGCGAATTGCGCACCGCGGGCCGCTATCTGGGGCAGGCGCTGCGGTTGATGGTCGGCCTGCCCGACTACGACGGCTATGTCGCGCACATGCGCGCGACGCATCCCGATCGCCCGGTGATGACGTACGAGGCGTTCTTCCGCGAACGGCAGAACGCGCGATACGGCTCGGGTGCGGGGAAGTGCTGCTGACTGCGTAGTGCGCGGGCGGCGGTGCTTTCGCGAGGCGTTTGTCGCGATCGCGCAGAAGCGTCACGGCGCGGGCCGTGGCGCTTTTTTTTGCTGCGCGCATCGGCGGCGCGCGGCGTCGAGCCGATGCGGCGGAGCAACTCGGCGAACGGCGCGCGGCGCTGGCCTCGGCTCAGCGCGGCTTCGGCGGATCGCCGTAGAAATGCTCGATCAATTCCTGCATCAGATAGCGATGATGCGGCGAAAGCGCCTCGATTTTCGACGCCAGCTCAATCGTCTCCTGCGTCGGCGCGTATTTCTCGTCGTGTCGCGGCGGCGCTGGCGTTTTGCCGCCGGGCGCGCCGGGCGGCGGGCCGTAATGGAGCCAGTGCAGGTCGACGCGCAGCCAGTCGGCGAGCGTGCGCAGCTTGTCGGGCGTCGGGATCGTGCGGCCCGTCAGCCATTTGTGCGCGGTCTGCGGTGAAATCGGATGTTCGCCGCGATGCCGCAGATTGAAGCGCAGTGCGAGAGCGGTCGCGCCGGAGATTTTCTCCGGGCTGCGCTGCAAGGCGAATTTCAGGCGTTCTGCGAACGCCGCTTTTTCTTCGAGCGTCGGCATGGCCGCATTGTGCGGCTGCACATCAACGGCGCGGACAACCAGTCAGGCTATTAATATCGTATATAGGGTAAATTTGGCTTGGTGATGAAAGGTGCGCCCGGCCAATTTTGGCCGCCTTATTCATTGTTTGAGTTGGCGTTTGATTTCGCATGCGCTCCGCATGGAATATCCGATTGTCAGGTTTTAATTAACGCATGCGAGATAATTAATCGGGTGCCGAATATCCGTGAGAGCCGCCGCGCGATCGGACATCGTCCGATTCTTTGCGCGCGGCGGCGCGAACCGTCGCACGCCTTCGCGCCCGGCGCGCTCGCGCCGCCGCGATGCCGGTCAGGCCATCTCGCCGATGCACGCTTCGAACGCGGCGGTCAGCCGATCGACGTCTTCCGCCGTCGTCTCCGGGCACACGAGCATCATGTTGTGGAACGGTGTGATCAGCACGCCGCGGTTCAGCAGATACAGATGCACGATGTGCTCGAGCTCGCCGTCGAGCTGCATGCCGGCGATCGTGCCGTTGCGAGGCGGCGTCGGCGCGAACTGGAATTCGGTGCGCGCGCCGATGCGCGTGACGCACCACGGCAGCCCGCGCCGCGCGATCGCCTGTTCGAGCCCGGCGGCGAGCCGCGCGGCGAGATCGAACATGTGTGCGTACGCGGCGTCCGTCATCACGTCGGCGAGCGTCGCGCGGATCGCGCGCATCGCGAGCATGTTCGCGGTCAGCGTCGTGCCGATGCCGGAGTGGCCGGGCGGCGCGCTCGCCTTCGCACGCTGCGCGCGCTCGGCGAACGGCGCGCTGAAACCGTATACCGCGCACGGCACGCCGCCGCCGATCGGCTTGCCGACGACGAGGAGATCCGGCTCGAGCCCGTTCGCGACCGCGTAGCCGCCGGGGCCGCTGCTGATCGTATGGGTTTCGTCGATCGCGAGCAGTGTGCCGTAGCGGCGAATCAGCGCGCGCGCCTCGCGCCAGAAGCCGGGATCGGGCAACACCATGCCGATGTTCGTCAGCGCCGGCTCGGCGAGCACGCATGCGACGTCGCCGTCCTTCAGCGCCGCTTCGAGCGTGCCGAGATCGTTGAACTCGACGACGCGCGTGTACGCGAGCAGATCGTGCGCCTGGCCGAGCAGGCTGTCGCGCTGCACCAGCCGGCCGTCGACGAGATCGACGAACACGTCGTCGACAGTGCCGTGATAGCAGCCGTTGAACACGACGATGTGCTTGCGGCCCGTCGCCGCGCGCGCCCAGCGCAGCACGAAGCGGTTCGCGTCGCTCGCGCTCAGCGCGAACTGCCAGTACGGCAGCCGGAAGCGGCGTGCGAGCTCGGCGCCCACCCACGCGGCGTCCGCGCTCGGCAGCATCGTCGTATAGCCGCGCGCCGCCTGGTCTGCGAGCGCGCGCGCGACGGGTTCGGGCGCATGGCCGAACATCGCGCCCGTGTCGCCGAGGCAGAAGTCGGCGTAGCGATGGCCGTCGACGTCGGTGAAATGCGCGCCGCGCGCGTGATCGACGTACAGCGAGAACGGCGTCGACCAGTCGCGCATCCAGTGCAGCGGCACGCCGAACAGCAAGTGTTGCGCAGCTTCGGCCGAGAGCGCGCGCGATTTGGGCATCGCCCGCTCGAACGCGTCGCGTTCGCGCGCGGCGAGCGCGCGGGCGCGCGCGAGGTTCACTCCGTGGCGAATCTCCAAGTCTGGCTCCTTGTGCGGGATGAGGCGGAATCGCGGAACGTCGGCGAAAGCTTCGCATATTCGTGCGAGTTGGTCGATCCGCAGCGGCGTCGGTCCGAGCGGCCGACAGCGGACGCATTGAACGCGCCGATTCGGCGTCGCCGTCAAGCCGTATCGCATCGCTGGCGTTCGTTGCCGTTGCATCGGCGCGTGCGTGTCGACGCGTGACGGCGTGCGCTCGCGCCGGCGTCGATCGTCGGGTTTCCCGACCTTCGCGCGATCGCCGCCGCGCGCATCACGTCCGCAGCGCGGCGGCGCCGCCGCCCGACGCGCCATTCTGATCATCCGCGCCGGCGAGCCGCGCGGCGAGCGCGGCCGCTTCGCCGAGCGACGCGACCGCCGCGTGCGGAATTCCGAATGCGCTGACGGCCGTTCGCCCCTGCTCGACGGCGGCCGCGCGCCGCTCGGCATCGGGCTCGACGCTGATGAGCGCCTTGCACACGGCGGCGAGCGCCGCCTTGTTCCGCTTGAGCCACATCGCGCGATGCCGGCGGTCGTCGTGATGTTCGTCGGCGTCGAGCGATACATACACGACGACGAACGGCGCGCCGCGCCGCATCAGCGCGTCGATTTCCTGTTCCCACTGCGGGGCGTAGCCGTGCGTCGCCGCGCGTTCGCGGAATACGCACATCGGAAACCGGCTGATGTCGTGAACGATGAAATCCCGCGGATCGAGAGCCATGGCGATTCTCCGGTGTGGGTTGACGAAATGGGGGAGGCGGGCGTCGGGCGGCACGCCGATCGCCTGCGCGAGCCGCCCGACGTCCGCTCGCAGCGGCGGCGGCGCGGCGCACGCCTGCGCGACGTCGAACCACGTACCGGGATCGCTTCGCGCCGAGCGCGCGGTCGGGCGCGCGTTGCGTCGCGGCTCGCGGGGCGGTCGGCGGCGATGTAAAGCCGCATCCGGCCCGCGCGCCGCGCCGCGCAATCGGATGCAAGCCCGGCGGGCAGGCACGCGAGCGTCGCGTGGCCGTCTTCATCGTTCGCCTTGACCCGCGTATCGGCCGATTCGATCGCGCGCCGCCGAAGCGCTCGAGCTTCCGCGGCACGCGGCGCGAACGGGCCGATGGCCGCGGCGAGCGCCGCCGTGGCCGGCCTGCCCGCGGCACCGCGAGGGCGGCCGGCCTGCCGCGTCATGCATTGCTATCGTTTCGCGATCAAGGACGAACGCAGTCTATCGGCGGCGCGTGCGTTCGGAAAAGTGAAGTTATCGCACTCGACGCATGCGCGGGGCGTACGGCTTGCGCGCGTCACGCATGTGCGGGCTGCAAGGCGGCCATGCCCGTGCACAATCCGCGCACGACGCGGCGCAGCCATTGATGCGCGGGATCGCTCTGGAAGCGCGGATGCCACGCCTGCGTGATCAGCACCGTTTCGAGCGGCACCGGCAGCTCGAACGTGCGCACGCCGAGCCCTGCTTGCATCGCGCCGAGCGCGAGGTGCTCGGGCAGCGGCAGGATCAGGTCCGACGCCTGCAGCGCGAACACCGCCGCGTACGGCGTCGGCACGACGAGCGCGACGCGGCGCTTCAGCCCGAGCTCGCCGAGCGCGGCGTCGATCGGCCCGGACGACTTGCCGCGCCGGGACACGCCGATGTGCGGCCAGCGCGCGAAGCGCTCGGGCGTGATGTGGTCGTCGAAGATCGGGTGATCGCTGCGCGCGAGCCCGACGAAGGCCGTCGTGAAGAGCGGCTGCACGCGGATCTCGGGGCCGAGGCGGCGCGACGCGCTGATGAACAGGTCGATGCGGCCGCTGCGCAGCGCGTCGTCGTCGACGTCGTTCTCCTCGGGCGTGAAGCGCAGCATTGCGCGCGGCATCCCGCGTTCCATCTCCTCGAGCAGCCGGCCGCCGTGCGTGCCGACGAAGATGTCGTTCGCGCGCACGTTGAACTGCTTGTCGAGCGTGCGCAGATCGACTTCGGCGCTCGGCGCGAGCAGTTGCGATGCGCGCTCGACCGTCTCGCGCACGGCGCCGCGCAGCGCAAGCGCGCGCGGTGTGGGCACCATCTTGCGCCCCGCCTGGACGAAGATCGGATCGCCGACGGTTTCGCGGATGCGCGCGAGCGTGCGGCTCATCGCGGGCGGACTGAGATTCATGCGGCGCGCGGCGCCGACGACGCTTCCTTCCTCGAGCAGTGCATCGAGCGCAATCAGCAGATTCAGATCGGGTGCCATCGGCTTCTCCGTGTCATGACGTGCATCCGGTGCAATGGTAGTGCGAGCGTCGGTCGTCCGGCGTTAACCCAGACGCACTCGACGATTGCACGGCGCACAACGCTGGACGAACGCATCTGCGGTTTTACTTGCCGATTCCGGCATGCGATCGCGCGCGTGCCTGCCTGCCGAATCACATCGCATCGTTGCGTTGCGGCTCGACCAATGGCGACGCCCGCCATGCGGCGAGCCGTCCGCGCGGTCGCGGCGGCGCGAACGGATGGCGCTGCCGCGCGATGCGCGAGCGTGCGCTTCGGTTCGCGCGAATGCGGGGCCGTCGGCGGGCTTGCGGTGTATCGTTTGGTGTCGTCTTCGTCTTCGTCTTCGTCCTCGTCGTCTTCGCGGTGCGGCCGGTTCCGCGACGCGTCAGCGCATCGGCGCGGCGTGTGTCGTGCCGATGTTTGTACATCTTGGAAACGCCGACAAGACGAGGTACGGGCGAGCGCCAACTCGCTGCATGCTCGCTGGGGGCCGTTCACATTCTCACCAGCGCCCTAAAGGCGCTGCCAAGCGTCGTGAAGGCAAGATAGTTGCCAGCGAGCTTGTTGTATCGAGTGGAGGCGCGAAGAAAATGTTCGATGCGATTGAAGACGTGCTCGACGATGTTCCGAGTGCGGTACAGCACATGGCTGTAGCGACGCTTGGTCTTTCGACTCGAGCGCGGCGTGATGGCCACCTTCGCATGTACAGCACGGATCGTGTTCGCGAAGGCATCCGAATCGTAACCTTTGTCGGCAATCGCCGCGCCCGTGCACATGCTCGACCAATTCGCGTGCGCAGGAAATATCGGCAACCTGCCGCTCGGTGACGGTCTTTCGCAGAGGACGCTGGCTTCATCGACAGCGAGATGAACCTGGGTCGTCAGTCCGCCGCGCGAACGGCCGAGGTCTTGCGCGCCGCTTTTCTTCGAGCGCCGGCCGAATGCGGGTGTGCACGCACGATGGCCGAGTCGATCGCCACGCGTTTGATCTCCGTTTCGTCGGACACTACGTGTGCTACACGCTCCCACACACCTTTGCGACGCCTCCGCGAGCAACGCATGTACACCGTGTGCCATCGGCCGAACTTCTTCGGCAAATCGCGCCACGGGCAGCCCGTTCGGCCGATCCAGCGGACCGCTTCGACAAACCAAGCCAACGATTGTCGACCGCCGTTCGACCCGGATCGCCTTCCTTGCCCGGCAACACGGATTCGATTCGTTCCCATACCTCCTTGCTCGGTAACGTTCGAATCATCTTGCCCTGCTTGTGCAAAAGACAAGATGTAAACGCATTTCATCGAGTGTATAAACGGCGCCTAGGGCTTCAGCGCAGCGAGATCCAACGCATGCGAACGGCCGATCCAGACCGCGGCGTCGCGGTGATCGCGCAGTTCGTCCCCCGTGTTCGGGTGCAGGAACACGTCGAGCGCGCCGTGATGCAGTGTGAGCCAGGGCACGACTTCGGCGAATTGCGCGGGCTCGAACGCGATCTGATACGACCACGCCGGATGCGGCCCGACGAGGCGCTCGTGGAAGCGGCCGAGCTGCACGCTCGCGCCGAAGCGGCGTTCGACGGTTTCGCGAAAAGCCCACGCCGCGTCGCGGCTCGACGCGTCGAAATAGATGTGGGCATGCCAGCCGGTGATGGCGGCGACGTCGGATGATGTCATGGCGGTTCCCGGAATGTCGGCGGCGGCGTCGCGGCATCCGGCGCGACGCGCAGCGTGATCGGCGGCGCATCGTCTCGTCCCGGCGCCGGCTCAGCGGGCATCGTAACCCGGCGCGGGAAAGTGTGCTGCCGGCCCGCCGCCGCTCGATCGTTGCCGCGTTTCGCGCAGATCGAAGCGGCTGCGGCAACGGCGGCGATGCGGCGAAAGCGCGCAACGCCGACAGTCCGATGCGCGGATGACCGTGCATCCGCGCGGGCGGTGTCGAAGATGCGGTTCGTGCCTGCAGGCGCCGTTCGTCCGAACGGAAACGCAGGCTATCGTGCGCCGACCGCCGACCGCCGACCGCCGACCGCCGACCGCCGACCGCCGACCGCGCGTCGCATTCGCACGACGCGTTCGGCCGCCAGCTTCGTGCGAGACGTTGGCCCGGACAAAAGCAAAAAACACAAGCAAAAAACACAAGCAAAAACAAAAGGCGCCCCGAACATCGTCCGGGGCGCCCTGGGCGACGGCGGAGAACGCGAGCGCGCTCCGTGTCGCGGCGATCGTCAGGCCGTCGCGGCCGGCTTCGGCGACTTCTGAAGCTTGCCCTTGCCCGCGCGCTGGATCTCTTCGAGCTTGATCTCGACGTGGCGCGAGAACACATACTCGGCCGGACGCTGGTTGTCGATCGGAATGTCCGGCGCGAACGCGCCGTCGGTCCGGATGCCGCTCATCGACACCTTCAGCGCCTTCAGCGGATGCGCGATCGTATCCATCACGGCGGTGGCCTCGAAGCCGCAGTGGACCATGCAGTCCGC
Source organism: Burkholderia thailandensis E264 (assembly GCF_000012365.1). Classification (NCBI taxonomy): domain Bacteria; kingdom Pseudomonadati; phylum Pseudomonadota; class Betaproteobacteria; order Burkholderiales; family Burkholderiaceae; genus Burkholderia; species Burkholderia thailandensis. The sequence goes on along the minus strand of NC_007650.1, from coordinate 2,757,456 downwards.
GCACTTTTCGTAGTTGCCGACGCCGTAGTTGTCCCAGTCGGTCGATTCCATCAGTTCCTTGAAGGTCTTCACGTAACCTTCGCCGACCAGATAGCACGGCTTTTGCCAGCCGAACACCGTGCGTGCCGGGTTGCCCCACGGCGTGCACTTGTACGTCTGGTTGCCGGCCAGAAAATCGAGGAACAGCGACGACTGGCTGAACGACCAGCGCTTGCCGCCTTCGCCGCGCTTGAAGATTTCGCGGAACAGGTTCTTCGTCTTGTCGCGGTTCAGGAAGTGCTGCTGATCCGGCGCGCGCTCGTACGCGTAGCCCGGCGACACGGTGATGCCGTCGACGCCGATCGGCCCCAGCGTATCGAAGAACTTCGCGACGCGCTCGGGGATCGCGTCGTTGAACAGCGTGCAGTTGATGTTCACGCGGAAGCCGCGGCGCTTCGCTTCCTTGATCGCCGCGACCGCCTTGTCGTACACGCCGTCCTGCGACACCGAGTGGTCGTGCATGTCCTTGTCGCCGTCGAGATGGACCGACCAGACGAAATACGGGCTCGGCTCGTAGTCGTCCATCTTCTTTTCCATCAGCAGCGCGTTCGTGCACAGGTAGACGAACTTCTTGCGCTTCATGATGCCGCGGACGATTTCCGGCATCTCCTTGTGCAGGAGCGGCTCGCCGCCCGCGATCGATACGACGGGCGCGCCGCACTCGTCGACGGCCTGCAGGCATTCCTCGACGGACAGCCGCTGGTTCAGGATCGGGTCCGGATAGTCGATCTTGCCGCAGCCGTTACAGGCGAGGTTGCAGCGGAAGAGGGGCTCGAGCATCAGCGCGAGCGGATAGCGTTTGTTGCCGGACAGGTGCTGGCGCACGATGTACGCGCCAACGCGGACTTGCTGGAGCAGCGGAATAGACAAGAGATGTCCTCCTTAAACTTCGCGGGCGACAGCTTGCGTGAGCTTCGCCGGCAGCTTGAATTCGACTTTTTCCTCGCGGCCCGACATCGTCGCGACCTCGACCGGGCCGAGCGCGCGCAGCGCGGCGATCACGTCCTCGACCATTTCCTCGGGCGCCGACGCGCCGGCCGTGAGGCCCACCGTGCGCGCGCTCGCGAACCATTCGGCGCGGATTTCCGAGCCGTCAGCGACGAGATAGCTCGGCACGCCGCTTTCGGTGCCGATCTCGCGCAGCCGGTTCGAGTTCGAGCTGTTCGTCGCGCCGACGACGAGCAGCACGTCGACCTGCTCGCTCAGCTCGCGAACCGCCGCCTGGCGGTTCTGCGTCGCGTAGCAGATGTCGCGCGTGTCCGGGCCGACGATGTCGGTGAACCGGCGTTGCAGCGCCTCGATGATGCCGCGCGTGTCGTCCACCGAAAGCGTCGTCTGCGTGACGTACGCGACCGGCGTGTCGGCCGGCAGCGTCAGCGTGTCGACCTCGGCTTCGCTCTGCACGAGGATCACCTCGGCCGGAATCTGCCCGATCGTGCCTTCGACTTCCGGATGGCCGGCGTGGCCGATCAGGATCAGCCGGCGGCCGGCCGCGACGTACTGGCGCCCCTGCACGTGCACTTTCGTGACGAGCGGGCAGGTGGCGTCGAGCACGTCGAGCCCGCGCGCGTCGGCATCCTTCTCGACGGTCTGGGCGACGCCGTGCGCGCTGAAGATGGCCACGGCGCCGTGCGGCACTTCGTCGAGTTCCTCAACGAATCGCGCCCCTTTATTTCTCAGGTTTTCAACTACGTGCCGATTATGGACGATCTCGTGACGTACATAGACCGGCGCGCCGTTCTGTTGCAGCGCGCGCTCGACGATCTCGATCGCGCGGACAACCCCCGCACAAAAGCCGCGAGGCTGGGCAAGGATGACTCGCATATTTGGGCGAACTCCGACGACTGACGCGGGGTGCGAGCGGCCGGCAGACCGGGCCGATCGCCCCAACTTGGATGTTATGAATGCTGGAACGGGCCCGGCACCCCGAAGGAATCGCGCATTTTAACCCTATCGGCCTTTGCGTGCTTTACCGTTCCTGACGTTGTGGCAATTGGAGCAACCCCGGAGATCCGGCGCTTGCGCGCGTCAAACCCAGTAAACTAGGCGGTTTTCACCGAAGCTTTCGGCTTGCTGACGCCGGAGCGCAATGAAGAAAGGGCTGATTCGCATGGAAGTCGATCGTAACGAAACGGGCGCGGCGGCGCGCCCCGCCGCCCGGCCGGACGGCGCGCCGGGCCGTCGCGGCGCACGGGCGGAGGGCCGCGCATGACGCTCATCGTCGTGTTTCTGCTGTCGTGCCTGTCGCTCGTGATCTGGCTCGTGCTGCTGTTCGGACGCGGCGGCTTCTGGCGCGTGCGGCCCGCGCGGCGGCTGCCGCCCGACGCGCGCGGCGCGGCCGCCGCCGCCGCCGGCTGGCCTGCCGTCGCGGCCGTCGTGCCCGCCCGCAACGAGGCCGACGTGATCGGCGAGGCTGTCCAGTCGCTCGTCGGGCAGGCGTACGAGGGCGCGTTCCATCTGATCGTCGTCGACGACCACAGCACCGACGGCACCGCCGACGCCGCGCGCGCGGCCGCGGCGGCCGTCGGCCGCGCCGACCGGCTGACCGTGCTCGCCGCGCAGCCGTTGCCCGCCGGCTGGTCGGGCAAGGTGTGGGCGCAGTCGCAGGGGATCGCCGCGGTGCGCTCGCTCGGGCTGCCCGCCGACTATCTGCTGCTGACGGACGCCGACATCGGCCATCCGCCGGACGCGGTCGCGCAGCTCGTCACGCGCGCGCAGGCCGAGCAGCGCGATCTCGTCTCGCTGATGGTGCGGCTGCGCTGCGATTCGTTCTGGGAAAAGGCGCTGATTCCGGCATTCGTGTTCTTCTTCGCGAAGCTCTATCCGTTCTCGTGGGTCAACGATCCGCGCAACCGGACGGCGGGCGCGGCGGGCGGCTGCATGCTCGTGCGCCGCGACGCGCTCGAGGAGGCGGGCGGCATCGAATCGATCCGCGGCGCGCTGATCGACGATTGCAGCCTCGCCGCCCAAATCAAGCACCGCGGCGCCGGCCGTCACCCGATCCGGCTCGATCTCGCCGATCGCAGCGTGTCGTTGCGGCCTTACGACAGCTGGCGCGACATCTGGAACATGATCGCGCGCACCGCGTTCACGCAGCTCCGGTATTCGCCGGCGCTGCTGCTCGGCACGCTCGTCGGGATGACGATCATCTATCTGGTGCCGCCCGTCGCCGCGCTCGCGTACGGCGCGCGCGCGTGGCCGGCGTGGCTCGCTTGGGCGTCGATGTGCACCGCGTATGCGCCGATGCTCAGCTACTACCGGCGTTCGCCGTGGTGGGCGCCCGCGCTGCCGCTCGTCGCGCTGTTCTACGTCGGCGCGACGGTCGCGTCGGCCGTGCGTTACTGGCGCGGCAAGGGCGGGCAGTGGAAGGCGCGCGTGCAGGCGCCGGTGCAGGATCGTTGAACGGCGGCCCGCCGGCGGCGGGATGCGCGAGCGCGGGCGGGCGCGGGAAAACAGGGTGCCCGGCTGGGGGATTCAGCCGGCGCGCTCGTCGATGCCCCTTTCGGCCAGTTTCTTTTTCGAATCGACGGCGCGGCGCCGCTGCCGGCCACGAGGGCCGCTTCGGACGCCGCGCGTCGCCGCGTCACTTCTGCGTGAGCAGCATGTACAGCTGGATCACGACGTCCGGCGAGAACGTGAACGGCACCCAGCCGTAGCCGTTGTGCCGCGCGACCAGCAGGCGGTCGCCATTCGCCTGCTTCTGGACCGCCATCAGCGGATTGCGGGTCGTCACGAAACGCCAGCCGTTCGGCAATCCGGTGGGCTGCTCGATCGTCATCGACGCGCGCGCGTGCGCCAATTCCTCGATCAACTGGCTGAGCTGCGGCGGCGGCAGCGATACCGCGTGCTCGCCGAGCGCGAGCGTGATTTCGTCCTGCGATGGGCGTGCGACGTGCAGCGAAAGCCTGCCGTTCGCGGTCTCGCGCGCCGCGGCCGGCTCGCCGGGCTCGGCGAGCGCCCGGTTCCGCTCGGCTTGCGAAGACGCGAGCGATTCCGCCGTCGCCTTGTAGCTCGCCGCGCGCGCGGCGGCGGTCTCGGCGGCCGAGCGCTCGGCCGCGGCCTGCTTGAACAGCGACTCGGCGGCCTCCTTGTCTGCTGCTGCCCGGGCGGCGGCTTCCTCGGCGGCGGCGCGGTCGGCGGCGGCTTGCGCGGCGAGCGCTTCGGCCGCGGCCTTGTCGGTTGCGGCCTGGGCAGCGGCCTGCTCGGCGGCGGCGCGATCGGCCGCTGCTTGCGCGGCGAGCGTCTCGGCGGCGGCCTTGTCGGCTGCCGCCTGAGCCGCCGCTTGCTCGGCCGCGGCGCGCTCCGCGGCAGCCTGGGTCACCGCGTGCTCGGCGGTCGCGCGATCCGCCGCCGCTTGCGCGGCGAGCGCTTCGGCTGCCGATTTGTCGCTGGCTGCTTGCGCCGCTGCGGCATCGGCCGCGCTGCGCTCGGTCGATGCACGTTCCGCTGCCTCGCGATCGGTTGCGGCTCGAGCGGCTAGTGCTTCGGCGGCCGACTTGTCCGCCGCGGCGTGCGCGGCAGCCTGCTCCGCCGCTGCGCGATCCGCCGCCGCGTGCTCGGCGAGGGCTTCGGCCGCGGTCTTGTCGGTGACCGCCTGCGCGGCGACTGCTTCGGCCGCCGCCTGGACGGCGACGGCCTGCTTGGCGAGCGCGTCGGCGGCTTCCTTGTCGGCGGCCGCTTGAGCGGCGAGGGCTTCGAGCGTTGCTTGCTCGACGGACATTTGAGCGGCTTGCGCGTGTTTCGCGGCGGCTTCCTCGACGGCGGCCAGTGCGGCGGCCTTGTCCGCGATGGCGGTTGCGGCGGCTTCCCGGGCAGCGCTCGCGACGTCGCACACCGTGTGGATGAGCTGATCGAAGCGGCTGTCGAGCGTATCGATCTGATCGTTCAGGTTCATGCGTGCATTCTCTACGTAAGACCCGCGATTTTACCCGCAGGCCTCGTGCAGGTTCGAGCGTCGCATGTAACAAAATGCTCGCGATGTGCCGGCGATGCGGCGCGCGACGATCGGCGAGGCGTCCGCGCGGGCATCGGTGAGGCGTCGGCCCGCGCGGACAGGCCGGTTCGACGCCGCGCGCTCGCGCCCGCTCGCGCGTGAGCGCATCCGCTCGCGTTTCGCTCAGCGCAGGTATCCCGCCTGCCGGAACCAGTCGAGCGCGTCGCGAATGCCTTCGCGGTACGGCCGCGCGCGATAGCCGAGTTCGCGCTCGGCCTTCGCCGACGTGAAGTACATCTTGTTCTTCGACATCTTGAGCCCGTCGACCGTCACGAACGGCTCACGCTTCGTCAGCTTCGCGACCGCCTCCGCGCCGAGCGCGATCGGGTACAGCGGCCAGCGCGGCAGCGCGATCGTCGGCGGCTTGCGGCCCGTCAATTGCGCGATGTCCGCGAGCATCGACTGCAGCGGCAGGTTCTCGCCGCCGAGGATGTAGCGCTCGCCGATCCGTCCGTGCTCGAGCGCGAGCAGGTGGCCAAGCGCGACGTCGTCGACGTGCACGAGGTTCAGGCCCGTGTCGACGAACGCCGGAATCTTGCCGAGTGCGGCTTCGACGATGATCCGGCCGGTCGGCGTCGGCTTCACGTCGCGCGGGCCGATCGGCGTCGACGGGTTGACGATCACCGCGGGCAGCCTGTCGTCGGCGATCATCCGTTCGACCGCGCGCTCGGCGAGCACCTTGCTGCGCTTGTACACGCCGATCGCCTGCTCGGCCGTGAGCGGCGACGATTCGTCGGCCGAGGCGCCGGACGGCGTGACCTTCAGCGTCGCGACGCTGCTCGTGTAGACGATCCGCTCGACGCCCTCGGCGAGCGCCGCGCGCATCGTCGCGACCGCGCCCTCGAGGTTCGCGCGCTCGATCTCGAGCGGATCGGGCGCCCATAGCCGGTAGTCGGCCGCGACGTGCAGCAGGTAGCGCACGCCGCGCAGCGCGGCGCGCATCGATGCCTCGTCGCGCATGTCGCCCGTCGCGATCTCGGCGTCGAGATCCGCGACGTTCGTGCGCGGGCTCGTCGGCCGCACGAGCACGCGCACCCGATGGCCTTGCTGCCGCGCGGCGCGCGCGACGGCGGAGCCGACAAAACCGGATGCGCCGGTCACCAGAACGAGATCGCGTTGTATGTCAGTCATGGTCCTCATGGCCGCGCGGCCGTGCGGCGCGGCGTGTTGTACGTCGTGCGAGATTGTACGTGGTCGCCCCGGATGCGCGGCGTGCGGCTTCGTCGAGCATCGTTTGCGCCGCGCGACTACAATGCCGGGCTTGGATCGACTGGATGACACGGGGGATGCGATGAGCGGCGACGATCTGGACGAGCGGATCGAAACCTATTACGTGCGGGTGCGCGGCGTGGTGCAAGGCGTGGGCTTCCGGCACGCGACCGTGCGCGAGGCGCATGCGCTGAAGCTGCGCGGCTGGGTTGCGAATCTCGACGACGGCTCGGTCGAGGCGATGCTGCAGGGCCCCGCGCCGCAGATCGACCGGATGCTCGCGTGGCTGCGGCATGGCCCGAGCACCGCGCACGTGACCGAGGTGACGTTCGAGGAGCGTCCGACCGACAAGCGTTTCGAGCGCTTCCAGCAGCATTGAGCGCCGCGGCCGATTATCCGCGGGCGGGGCGCGGGATCGCGCTGTCGGTCGCGGCGTCGGCGCTGTTCGCGCTGCTGTCCGCGTACGCGAAGCTGCTCGCGCCGCTGACTGGCCTCGACATCTTCGCATGGCGGATCGTGTGGACCGCGCCCGGCGCGATCGCGATCGTCGTGCTGCGCGGCCGCTGGCCCGCGTTGCGCGAGTTGCTCTCGCGCGCATTCGCGAGCGCGCGGTTCGCGCTGTCGCTCGCGGCGAGCGCCGGGCTGCTCGGCCTGCAACTGTGGCTGTTTCTGTGGGCGCCGCTGCATGGCCGGATGCTCGAGGTGTCGCTCGGCTATTTCCTGTTGCCGCTGACGATGGTGCTCGTCGGGCGCTTCCACTATCACGAACGCTTGAGCGGGCTGCAATGGCTCGCCCTCGCGTGCGCGGCGACGGGCGTCGCGCATGAGCTTTGGGCGACGCGCGCGTTCGCGTGGCCGACGCTCGTCGTCGCGCTCGGCTATCCGCCTTACTTCGTGCTCAGGCGCCGCGTGAACGCGGATTCGCTCGCGCTGTTCGCCGTCGAGATGCTCGCGCTGCTGCCCGTCGCGGCCGCGACGCTCGCGGCGGGCGGCACGAGCGTCGCCGACCGGCCGTTGCTGTGGGCGTTGCTGCTGCCGGGCCTCGGCGCGATCAGCACGCTCGCGCTCGCGAGCTATCTGAAGGCGAGCCGCATGCTGCCGATGGCGCTCTTCGGAATTCTCGGCTACGTCGAGCCGGTGCTGCTCGTCGCAGTCGCCGTGCTGGTGCTCGACGAGGCGCTGTCGTGGCAGCAGCTCGCGACATACGCGCCGATCTGGGTGGCCGTCGCGCTGACCGCGTGGCACGGTTTTCTGATGGCGCGAAGGTAGGGGACATTCGGTTCGCGTCGCGATTGGCGGCGCGGCTGCTTCTTCGGCGGACGTCGCGAAGCAATGCAGCGTGTGCGGCGCGCCGGATGACCGGTGCCCGATCTCGAGCCGCCGCCGTCGCGGCGGGCGCGCCGCATGTCCGCGCGCGGCGATGCTGCCCGACGCAGCGCTGTAATCCGCATGAAGATTTCGTTGCATTTTGTTACTTAGGGCATGCCCTGGGCGGCGATTAGAATTTTCAGACGGTTTCCTTCGCTTCTTCTTTCGCCCACCGGCCCGCCCATGAACGGTCATGTCTTCACGTCGCAGGGGCGCTGCGCCCTTACGTCGGCGCATCGCCGCGCATTTCGCCGGCAACCGCACTTCGTCGTAGCCGAACGGTTCGCGATCCCGAGTACCCGGTTTTCCGCCGACTGCCCGGCGTGCGCCGCGCGCATTGGCCCCGCCGCGCGATGAGCGGGTCCGCGATGTCTTCACAGGCGCCCGCCGCACGCTCGATCGAGGTGGACTTCTTTCGCGGCCTCGTGCTGCTCACGATCGTCGTCGATCACATCGGCGCGAGCGTGCTGTCGCGCGTGACGCTGCATGCATTCGCGCTGTGCGACGCGGCCGAGGTGTTCGTGTTCCTGGGCGGCTTCGCGACCGCGAGCGCGTTTCTCGCCGTCAGCGCGCGTCACGGCCCGGGCGCGGCGCGGCGGCGCTTCGTGCGCCGCGCCGCGCAGATCTACCGCGCGTTTCTCGCGACGTCGACGCTGATGCTCGTCGTATCGGCCGTGCTCGATCACTACGGGATCGACGCGCCGAACATGGCGCTCGACGACATCAGCGTGCTGCTCGCGTCGCCGCTCACCGGGCTCGTCGAGCTGCTGACGTTCAAGCGGCAGCCGTATCTCGCATCGGTGCTGCCGATGTACGTGCTGTTCGCGCTCGCGACGCCCGCGATCGTGCCGCTCGCGCGCGCGAAGCCGTGGTGGCTGCTGTTCGGCAGCGTGCTGATGTGGGGGTGCGCGCCGTGGCTCGCGGCCGAGCTGCTCGACACCGATTCGTTTCGCTGGAGCTTCAATCCGTTCGCGTGGCAACTGATGTTCGTGCTCGGCGCGCTGATGCGCTGCTGGCCGCTGCATCGCGACGTCGCGACGCGGCCGGGCGGCGCGGCGATCACGGCCATTGCGTTCGCGATCGTGCTCGCGTGCGCGTACTACAAGCTGTGCGCGGGGCTGCCGTTGCCGGAGGGCGAGCTCAAGCGCCATCTCGCATGGCCGCGCGTGATGAATTTCGTCGCGTTCGCGTGGCTGATGGCCGAACTCGTTCGCTACGGCTGGATCGCGCGGGTCGCGCGAGCGGCGCAGCCGGTGGTCGCGGTCGGACAGCGCGGGATGCCGTGCTTCGTCGCCGGCGCGGCGATCTCGCTGACGCTCGATTCGGTGCTGCACGGCGTGCGTGGCAACGCGCGCCTGCCGCAGCTCGGCATGGGCCTTGCCGCAGACGCGTGCGCGCTCGCGCTGATGCTGACCGTCGCGCACTCCGGTCCGCTGTTCCGGCGCAAGCGCCGGAGCGTCGCCGCGTGAAGTGGGCGGACGTGACGCGTCGCGAGCCCGTTTCGCGCGCGTTCGTCGCCCGCGTTGCGCGCGTCGCTCAGCCGGCGACGAAGAGCGGCGGCAGCGTCGCGACGTCGCTAAGCGCGTCGAGCCGCCAAATCTGGTCGAGCGCCGCGCGCATCCGCCGTGCGCTCAGGCGCGCGCCGCCGTTCTTCACGAATTTCGCTTCGAAATCCTCACGACGCATCGGCCGCGTCGGCGAGCCAGGCAGATCGTCGACCTGCTTCGCATAGACCGCGCCGTCGCGGCAATACGCGGTCACGCGATTGGCCGCGCGCGCCGGGTAGCCCGCCGTCAGCGCCGGATCTTCCTCGACGCGGATTTTCGCGATCAGCGCGCGCAGCGCCGGATCGTGCAGCGCGGCGTCCGAGAAGCTCGTGGTCCTGATGTCGCCGTCGAGCATCGCGCGCGCGACGACATACGGCAGGCTGTGGTCGGCGGTCTCGCGCGTCGACGGATTCCATTTCTCCGGCTCGCTGCCGGCCGTCACGTAGCCGACGTGCGTCGTGTGCACGTCAATGCGGCGGATTCGGCTCGGGTCGCCCGCTTGCGACGCGACGTCGAGCGCGGCCGGAATCGCGGTTTGCGTGAAGCCCTGCGCCGGGTAGTACTTGACGAAGCAGCGCGCGATCCTGAACGGCTCGCCGCGTCCGCCGAAGCGGTGCGTGTCGAGCTCGAACGGCCCCGACACCTGCCGGAAGAAACCCGCCTCGCCCTCGAAGATCGGCGACGGTCCGGTGAGCCCCGCGCGCGCGAGCAGTGTCGAGAACACCGCGTTGCGAGCGGCGTCCGCATCGGCGAGCGCCTTCCAGTTCGACAGTTCCTGCACGCGCGTCTGGTTCAGCGCGAGATGGCTGTTGAGCGACAAATTCACGGCCTGCGTGAGCGATTCGACTGGCATGCGCATCAGCTTGCCCGCCGCGAGTGCGGCGGCAGGCAGCGAGTAGCACGTGTGGTCCCAGCCGCGTGGGCTGATCGCGGCCGCGTCCATCAGCCGGCACGCGATCTCGTAGGCGAGCGCGATCGACAGGATCAGGTCGCGGCCGCTCGCGTGCTGCGCTTCGGCCACCGCGACGCACGCGGCGATGTTGTCGCTCGGATGGCCGATTTCGCGGCCCGCGTATGCGTCGTTGAAGTCGAAGTAGCGCAGTGCGGTGCCGGTGGCGAACGTCGCGAGATCGGGGCTCGTTCGCTCGGCGGTCCCGATGACCGTCGACGGTCCGCCGCCGATGCTGCGCGCCGCGTCGCGCGCGATGCGCACGGGCGGCTCGTCCAGCGCGGCAAGCGTGCAGCCGAGCGCGTCGATCAGATGCGACTTGACGGTGTCGATCGTCGCGGCGTCGAGATCCTCGTAGCGCAATCCGGCCGCGTATTCGGCGAGCTGCCGCGCGAGCGTGGGCGGCGTCGGGGCCGCGTTCGGCCGCGCGCGCGCGTCGAGCGGGGCGAGCGTTGCGGCGAGCGGCAGGCCGCCTGCGGCGGCGAGGAAATGACGTCGATTCATGGTGGTGAGGCTCCTGTGATGAAGGGATCGTGGCGCGCGAGGCTCAGAACAGCTTGCGCACGCCGACGGCGACGCCCGCGCTGCCGCAGCGGCCGCCGGCAAGCGAGTAATGGAGGAAGCCGTAGTTGTAGTCGTCGAAGTCGAGCGCCGCGTGGCGCGCGTAGCCGGCCGCCGCGTACAGCGTCGTCGTTTTCGACACGAAGTAGTTGAGCTGCAGCGTCGCCTGTTGCGGCGTGCCCGATGCGTGCCGCGCCGTCGGCGCGCTCGCCGGGTTTTGCGCGAGCACGCGCTGCGCGTATAGCGCGCCGACCAGTTGAACGACCGGCGTGATCGCCTCGCGCACGCCGATCCACCAGAACGCGTAGCGCGTGACGACCGACGGCGTCGCGACGCCTCCCTGCCCGTGCGCGACGCCCGCGATCAACTGCGTCGCCTCGACGGTCAGCATCGCGGCGGCCGCGTAGCGGCGGAAATGCGCGAAGCTGCCGGCTTGCGGCGTGTGCACGTCGTCGTACGCGAACGCGAACGACAGCGCGCCGCCCGTGTACTCGATGCCCGCGCCGTGCGCGGCGCTCGCCTGGAATGCGCCCGGCGCGTTGCTGAACGCGTAGTGCGCCTCGAACGTCAGCGGGCCGGCCGTCGCCAGATACTTGACGACGTTGTTTTCGCGGAAGTTGATGCCGACGATCGCGCCATCCGGTTCGTACAGCGTCGAATAGGCGCCCGTCGGCGAGTAGTGCTCCATGATGTCGAACAGTGTCGTGTACTGGCGGCCGAAGCGCAGCGTGCCCCAGCGCGGGTGCTCGAGCGCGATCCATGCGGAGCGGTCGAAGCCGCCGGCGCCCGTGCCGGCGCCGTTGTTCAGGTTGGTGCCGCTCTCGAGCCGGAACGTGGCGCGCCAGCCGTCGCCGAGCGCCTCCGTACCCTTGATGCCCCAGCGCGAGCCGCTCTTGCCGCCCGATCCCATCCGCGCGAGCGCGGCGGGCTCGCCATTCGCACTCGTCTGGTTCGTCGCGTACTCGATGTACGCGTCCGCGACGCCGTAAAGCGTGACGCTCGTTTGCGCGCATGCGCCGGCCGAAACGAGGCCGAGTCCGCAAAGCGCGGACAGTCGCTTGTCCATCGTTGTCTCCACCTATGTCCCGCTTCTTCTTCGAAATCGTTCTTCGTCGTGTTTGCTTTCGCTGCTGCTGTCGCTGCTCTTGCCGCTGCTATTTCGGTTCGCGGCCCATGCCGTCTTCGCGCTAGCCGCGTTTGGCGTTGCCGCTGCGATCGATCGCGTGCCGCATGTCTGAGTCGAACCCGGCCCGCGGCGCTTGAGCGGCGGCGCGGCGTTTCCCGAACACCGGGGCGGATCGGTCGCGTGTGTCGCCCGAACGGGCGTGTCGCGCGTATCGGAGGGCGGCGTGGTTCACGCCGCCGCGCTTCGTCGCGCGCGGCGCGCGATCGCGTCGGCGCGCGCGAGCACGTTGCGCGCGTGCGCGACGCCCGGTGCATCGACCATCCTGTCGCCGACGCGCAGCGCGCCGCGGCCGTTCGCGCGCGCGCCGTCGTAAGCGGCGACGATCTCGCGCGCGTTGCGGACCGCGGAGTCGGACGGCCGAAACGCGCGGTTGAGCGCGTCGACCTGCGCCGGATGGATGCACGTCGCGCCGGCGTAGCCGAGGTCCGCCGATTCGCGCGCGAGCCGCTCGAACGTATCGAGGTCGCGAATCTCGTCGAGCCCGCCGACGAGCCCAAGAGGCTGCACGCCCGCCGCGCGCGCGGCGATCACGAGCAGTTGCTTCGGCACGCGCAGCACGTCCGCGCGCGCCTCGGCGCCGCAATGCAGCGCGAAATCGCCGCCGCCGAGCATCATCGCGGCGATGCGCGGCGACGCGCGCGCAATCCGCTCCATCGCCTGGAATGCGCGGGGAGTTTCGATGATCGCGACGATCCGCGTGCGGCCTGCCGCGATGCCGTGCTCGGCTTCGAGCGCGCCGAGCAGTTCGTCGATCGCGTCGACGTGCGACGCGCCGCGCACCTTCGGCAACACGACGCCGCGCACGCCTGCCGCGAGCGCGGAACGCAGGTCCGCGACGAGCGGCTCGAGCGGCCCGTTCACACGCACGAGCACCTCGTGCCCGGCGGCGGCGAGGCCGGCCGCCGTGTCGGCGAGACCGTCGCGCGCAGGCGCTTTCCACTCGGGCGGCACGCTGTCTTCGAGATCGAGGATCAATGCGTCGGCGTCGCAGCCGGCCGCCTTCGCGACGAAGCGCGGCACGTGAGCGGGCACGTAGAGCAGTGAGCGCCAGACCGGCTCGTTCGGTGTTTTCATAATCGATAATAAAAAATGAAAGTCACTTTCATTTTTGTCGATTGTGGCGTAACGTCAAGTCTGTCGTTAACCCTGAGAAATAGGCTTCTCGGGTAAACAACGACGTGCTTATCCAGCTCAATCTGTTGTTTTCAACGGCTTCGTTTGTATAATGAAAGTGACTTTCAAAAATGTGATCGCGGCTGATTTGCGGTGCGAGACGGCCGTGACGACGAGGCAGACATGACGAATCAGACGGATGGCGGCGTAGCCGCGGTCAATCGGGCGCTGGCGGCGCTCGTCGCGTTCGGCGAAGCGCCGGGCGGCTTGACGCTCGCTCAGGTCAGCGAAGCGTCGGGCGTCAACATGAGCACGCTGCTGCGGATGTTCGAGTCGCTCGAGCGGTTTCGCTTCATCAAGCGGCTCAACGACGGCCGCTACGTGCTCGGGCCGGCGGTGTTCCAGCTCGGGATGATGTATCGCGAGTCGTTCCAGTTGCGCGAGCACGTCGTGCCCGTGCTCGACGCGCTCGGCGCGGAGACGGGCGAGACGACCGCATTTTACGTGCGCGAGGGCGACCAGCGCGTGTGCCTGTTCCGAGTGCATCCGCAGCGCGCGGTACGGACCTATCTGCGCGAGGGCGATCGCTATCCGCTCGACGTCGGCGCCGCGGGACGCGTGCTGCTCGCGTTTTCCGGCGCGCGCGGCGGCGGCTTCGACAAGACGGCCGCGCAGGGCTATGCGGTGTCGCTCGGCGAGCGTGATCCGGACAGTGCGGCGATCGCGTGCCCGGTGTTCGGCGTCGGGCGCGCGCTGATCGGCGCGCTGTCGCTCGGCGTGCCGCGCTTTCGCTTCAACAAGAAGGTGCAGGCCGATTACCTGCCGCGCGTGCAGGCCGCCGCGGACGCGCTCACGCATGTGCTCGGCGGCGATCTGCCGCCGGCGGCGGGCGTCGCGCAGGTCGTCGATCTGTTCGGCGCGGCGCACGAATGACCTGAGGACGGCGGCGGCCGGCGTGCGGCCGGTGACGGACCGGACTCGAATCGGAGGCAACGATGGATGTTCGACAAACGCAGGTCGAGGAGCGCGCGTCGCCGCGCCGCCGCGCAAACACGGGGCCGATTCATGCGAAGCGCTTCGACGCCGACGCGCGCGGCCCGCTTGCGGGCGTGCGCGTCGTCGATCTGTCGCGGCTGATGGCGGGCAACATGTTGAGCCTGCAGCTAGCGGATTTCGGCGCCGACGTCGTGAAGGTGGAGAACGAGCGCGGCGACACGCTGCGCGCGGTCGGCGCGGGCGGCGTCAGCACGAACTGGAAGGTGTACGGGCGCAACAAGCGCAGCGTGTGCGTCGATTTGCGCTCGGCCGACGGCATCGACATCGTCAAGCGGCTCGTGCGCGACGCCGACGTGTTCGTCGAGAGCTTCAAGCCGGGCGTGCTCGAGCAGATGGGCCTCGGGCCGGACGTGCTGCTCGCGCTGCGCCCGTCGCTCGTGATCGCGCGCATTTCCGGCTGGGGACAGACGGGCCCGTATCGGCACAAGCCGGGCTTCGGCACGCTGGCCGAAGGTTACGCGGGCTTCGCGTCGATCAACGGCTTCGCGGATCGCGAGCCGGTGCTGCCGCCGATGTTTCTCGGCGACATGACGGCCGGGCTGTCCGGCGCGATCGCGGTGCTGGTCGCGCTGCACGCATGCCGCGACGGCGCGACGGGGCAGGTGATCGACGTATCGCTGTTCGAGCCGCTGTTCTCGATTCTCGGGCCGGCCGCCGCGAACTACGTGCTGACGGGGCGCGTGAAGGAGCGCACCGGCAGCCGTTCGTCGAACACCGCGCCGCGCAACGCGTACCGCACGCGCGACGACAAGTGGCTGTGTCTGTCGAGCTCGACGCAGGGCATGGCCGAGCGGCTGTTTCGCGCGATCGGCCGCGCGGACCTGATCGACGATCCGCGCTACGCGACGAACGTGCAGCGCGTGCAGCACGCGGGCGAGCTCGATGCGATCGTCGGCGCGTTCGTCGCCGAACGCGATCTCGCCGACAACCTCGCGTTCTTCGAGAAGAGCGGCGTGACGGTCGGGCCGATACTCGACATCGCGCAGATCGTTCAGGATCGCTACGTGATTGAACGCGAGGCGCTCGTCGAGCTGCCCGACGATGACGTTGGCAGCTTGCCGATGCACGGCGTCGTGCCGCGCCTGTCCGGCACGCCGGGCGGATTCAGGCGTGCCGCGCCGAGGCTTGGCGAGCACAACCGCGAGATTCTGCTGCCGTTGCTCGGCGCGCACGAGTACGCGCGGCTCGCCCGCAACGGCGTGATTCGGCCCGAGTGAGGCCGCCAGTCGCGCATCGCGCCGAGCACGCGGCGCGATGCAGCGCGATCGAGGAGACGCATCGATGGAACGACGGTGGAGACGGCGCCCGGCGGGGTCGAACTGGGGCGAGTTCGGGGATGAGGACGAGAAGGGCAGGCTGAACTGGCTGACGGAGCGCAAGGTTCTGGAGGGGCTGGCGGAGGTGAAGGCGGGGAAGGTGTTTTCGCTGAGCCTGCCGCTGGATGTTCCGCGTGGGGGTGGGCTGAACGCTCGGCGGCAGCCGCCGCGGGTGATGGCGGCGCAACTGGGCGGCCGGCCGTATTTCGGCTACCGGGCGGACGAGTCGGCGCGCAACGCGACGGACGTGGTGTGCGACGACGCGTTCTGCGTGCACTCGCAATACTCGACGCAGTGGGATGCGCTGTCGCACGTGGGCGGGGTGTTCGACGCGGACGACGACGGTCATGCGGAGGTGGTGTTCTACAACGGCTACCGGTTGGGCGAGCACATGGTGGTGCCGAAGGAGGGGGACAGCGAGGGAGGCGCGCACGCGCTGGGGATAGAGGTGATGGCGCAGACGGGGGTGCAGGGTCGCGGGGTGCTGATCGACTTGTGGCACCACTACGGAGACGAACGTCGCAAGGTGGGCTACGAGGCGCTGATGCGGGTGCTGGAGGCGGATCGCGTGGAAGTGGAGCGTGGGGACATGGTGTGCGTGCACACGGGGTTCGCGGAGCGATTGCTGGGAGAGGAGGCTGGGTCGTTGACGGGGGGCTGCGTGCTGGACGGAGAGGACGGGCGGCTGCTGAAGTGGGTGGACGAGAGCGGGCTGTCGGTGCTGGCGGCGGACAATCACGCGGTGGAGGAGCGGCCTGGGGTGTTGAAGTCGAGGGAGAGGCCGGGTGCGCTGATGCCGTTGCATGAGCTGTGTCTGTTCAAGCTGGGCATACATCTCGGCGAGCTGTGGAGGCTGACGCCGCTGGCGCAGTGGCTGCGAAGGGAAGGGCGCAGCCGGTTTCTGCTGACGGCGCCGCCGCTGCACATTCGCGGGCTGGTGGGCTCGCCCGTCAATCCGGTCGCGACGGTTTGACTTCGAGGCATCGGCCATCGGCTTGAATCGTCAGCATTCCAACTCAATTTCGAATAGCCGGCGCGCCTGACGACGCCGGATCATGGAGGAGACGCCATGTCGGATGTCCAAGCTGCATCGCTCGCGGCGCGCATCGATCGCCTGCCCGCGACCGCGACGATCTGGAAGCTCGTCTGGGTGCTGAGCATCGGCGGCTTCTTCGAGGTGTACGACCTGTTCCAGATGACTTATCTGCCTGCCGGCATGATCCGCGACGGCATCTTTCACGCGGGCGCGCGCGGCGCGTTCGGCATCTCGGATCAGGGCGCGCTCGGCGCGGTGACGTTCGCGGGCCTGTTCATCGGCGAGATGTTCGTGTCGCGCCTCGCCGACCGCTTCGGGCGCCGCGCGTTGTTCACGGGCTCGCTGCTGCTCTATACGGCCGCGAGCGTCGCGATGTGCGTGCAGTCGAGCGCGCTCGGCGTTCTCGCGTGCCGATTCGTCGCGAGCTGCGGCGTCGGCGCGGAGCTGATCACGATCGGCGCGTTCCTGTCGGAGCTCGTGCCGAAAGCCGTGCGCGGCCGCGCGTTCGCGGTGTGCTTCGCGATCGGCTATCTCGCGATGCCGGTGCTCGCGTTCGTGTCGTGGCTGTGGGTGCCACGCGCGCCGCTCGGCATATCGGGATGGCGCTGGGTGGTGGCGCTCGGCGGCAGCGGCGCGCTCGTCGTCTGGTGGCTGCAGTCGCGCCTGCCCGAGTCGCCGCGCTGGCTTGCGGAGCGCGGCCGAGCCGCGCAGGCCGATGCGATCCTGAGCCGGCTCGAAGCGGCCGTCGAGCGCGAGGCCGGCCGGCCGCTGCCGCCCGTCGACACGCCGCGCCATGCGGTTGCATCGCCGCGTCGCGCGTCGATGTGGGACCCCGACAACCGCGGCCGCACGGCGATGCTGATCGTATTCAACGCATTCCTGAGCATCGGCTTCTTCGGCTTCAGCCAATGGCTGCCGACGCTGCTCGCCGCGCAGGGCGCGTCGGTGATGAAGAGCCTCTGGTATGCGTTCGTGATCGCGTTCGCGTATCCGGTTTCGCCGTTTGCCGCCGCAGCGCTCGCGGATCGGATCGAGCGCAAATGGCTGATCGTCGCGGCCGCGTTCGGCGTCGCGCTGTTCGGCACCGGCTTTGCGATGTCCGCGCATCCCGCCGCGGTGATCGCGTTCGGCGTGCTCGTCACGCTGTGCAACACAGTGCTTGCGAGCAATGCGACCGCGTACCAGTCCGAGGTGTTCCCCACCCGAATCCGCAGCCGCGCGCTCGGCTTCGTGCATTCGATCGGGCGGCTCACCGGCATCGCGAGCAGCTTTCTCGTCGCGCTGCTGATCGAGCATGCGGGCGTAGCGGCGGTGTTCGTGCTGATCGGCGCGAGCATGGCGATCGTGATGCTGTCGATCGGCGCGTTCGGTCCGAGGACGAACCATCGTTCGCTGGAGGACATCGTCGGCCGCGCGGACGGGCCCGCCGCGAGCGGCGCGTGTCGAGCGGCGTCGGGCGATGCGCGGCAGACGATTGGCTGATGCTCCGGCCGGGCCTGCGGATGGGGGCTTCATCGCGCATCGATGTGCAATGCATCGGTGCGCGCAGCGAAACAGCACGACGCAGCGATGCTGCGCGAAGCGCGGCCGCCAGCCGTTCGTTGCACGGCGTCGCCCGGAATTATCAGCGGCCGGCCTGCCGATCGTCATGCGCGGAAACGATGCCTGAGCAGTGCGCACAAACGCGAGATGGCGCAATCGATAGATGAAGCGTTCGCGTAACGCCTGCGCGTACCGGTTCCGTTTCCGGCATGCGTTCCGGCGCGGGAACACCCCCGCTCATCACGCGCGTCCATGCCGCGCATTCTCTATCGGCATGCGGTGCTGCGGCGCGCCAGCACGGCCTGGCAAGCCCATTCCAAAAACGCACTAAACCGGGTGCGGCGCCCGCTGCGCGCGGAACGCACATTCCCCGCATGAATGTGTGCATCGCAACAATCCATTTCAAATGACGCATGCGAATCGCTATCGTGAACGCCACGTTCAACTCCGATCGCGTCCGAAGCGGCGCCACGCGAAGCCACCATGAAGCTGGACCGAAACGACACCCTGACCGATGCGCACGGCGGCGCGCCGGGCAAGCGCGCACGCTCGCTGTCGCGCACGCTCGTGCTGCCGATCGTGCTAGGCACGCTGCTCAACGCGCTGAATTCGTCGATGATCGCGGTCGCGCTCGTCGACATCCGGCGCGCGTTCGCCGGCGGCGGCAACGTCGACGTCATGTGGCTCGTGTCGGGCCTCTATCTCGCGACCGCGGTCGGCCAGCCGATGATGGGCCGGCTCGCGGACAGTTTCGGCGCGAAGCGGATCTTTCTCGCCGGGCTCGCGATCGTGCTGGCCGCCGCCGCGCTCGCGCCGTGGGCGCCGTCGCTCGGTTGGCTCGTCGCGGCGCGCGTGATGCTCGGCATCGGCACGTCGGCCGCGTATCCGGCCGGCATCGCGATGATCCGCGCATGGTCGCAGCGGCATGCGCAGGGCGCGACGCCGACAAGCAGCCTCGGCGCGATCTCGATCGCCGCGCAGGTGGCCGTCGCATTCGGCCCGCCGCTCGGCGGCCTGCTCGTGCAGTACGCCGGCTGGCGCGGCGTGTTCTGGGTCAACGTGCCGCTCGTCGTCGTCGCGTTCGCGCTCGGCACGACGTGGCTGCCGGCCGACGCCCCGCGCGCGGAGCGCCGCCGCGCGAGCCTGCGCGAGCAGGACTGGCTCGGCGCCGCGCTGTTCGTCGCGACGCTCGCGAGCCTGCTGTCGTTCCTGCAAACCGCGTTCGGCGCGCCCGACTGGGTGCTGCTCGGCGCGTGTGTCGCATGCGGCGCGCTGCTCGTCGGCCACGAGCGCCGCGTCGCCCAGCCGCTCGTCGACGTCCGGATGCTGGCCGGCAATCGCCCGCTTGTCGCGACGTATCTGCGCTGCATCGGCACGTACATGGTGTTCTACGCGATCTTCTATTCGCTGCCGATGTGGCTTCAGGACGTGAAGCACCTTGCCGCGCGCGACGCCGGCCTCGTGATGCTGCCGATCTCCGCGTTCGGCACGATCACGACGCTCGTCGCGACGCGGCTCACGCATCGCCGCGGATCGCGCCCGGTGCTGGTGTTCGGCTCCGCGATGCTGTGCGTCGGCTGCGGCGTGATGGCACTGATGTCGGCCGACATGCCGGTGTGGGCGATCGTCCCGCTGTCGATCGTGTTCGGGATTCCGAACGGATTCAACAATCTCGGCAACCAGGCGACGCTCTACCGGAGCGCGCCGGGCGAGCGGATCGGCGCGGCGGCGGGCCTCTACCGGACCGCGCAGTACGTCGGCGGCGGTCTGTCGTTCGCGCTCGTGGGCATTGCGTTCGGCCATGCGGCGAGCGATCGAGGGCTGCACGCGCTCGCGATCGCGCTGCTCGCCGTGAGCGCGCTGCTGCTGTTCAACGCGGCGTCGAGCCCGCACGTCGACGCCGCCCCCCAACCCATTCCCCAACAGAAGTGAGATCGATTGACATGTCCATTCCTACGCTCAATCCGACTGTCGCTCTTGTGGCGATCGACCTGCAGAACGGCATCGTTGTGCTGCCCGTGGTGCCCCAATCGGGCGGCGACGTGGTTGCGAAGACGGCGGAGCTCGCGAACGCGTTCCGCGCGCGCAAGCTGCCGGTGATTTTCGTGCACACGAGCTATCAGCCGGACGGCGCGGTCGCGCTGAAGGTGAAGACCGACGTGCCGCCTTCGCCGCCGAACCTCGATCCCGAATGGAGCGCGTTCGCGCCGGCGCTCGGCGTGCAGCCGCTCGACGTCGTCGTCACGAAGCATCAGTGGGGCGCGTTCACGGGCACCGATCTCGACGTGCAGTTGCGCCGCCGCGGGATCACCGACATCGTGCTGACCGGCATCGCGACGAACATCGGCGTCGAGTCGACCGCACGCGAGGCTTACGAAAACAACTACAACGTCGTCGTCGTCAGCGACGCGGTCAGCACGTGGTCGACCGACGCGCAGACCTTCGCGCTCACGCAGATCTTCCCGAAGCTCGGGCAGGTGGCGACGGCGGCCGACGTCGAGGCGGCACTGGAGACGCAGCAGACGCGCTGAAGCGGCGAGCCCGCGCAACGCGCATTCCCCAACGTTTGCCATCCATCGAGGACAAGTGATGATCACGACTGAAGCATGGGTGCTGTATGCCGGCCCCGAACAGACGAAGAAGCACGCGCCGGTGCCCGGCGAGCTGCGCCGGGAGACGTTCCAGTTCGCCGGTCTTGAGGATGACGAAGCGCTCGTCGAGCCGCTGTACGGCTCGTGGGAGGCGAATCTCGATCACGCGCTGTCGCGCAACCCGGTCGACATCTGCCGCCAGCGCGGCGAAGAGAAGATCGTGCTCGGCAACGGCGCGCTCGTGCGCGTCGTCGATCGCGGCCGCGGCGCAAAGCACCCGGAGATCGGCGAGATCTGCATGGTGATGCCGTTCGGCAAGCGCGATCAATACGGCTTCGCGGAGCTCGTCTACGCATACGACGCGCCGGGAACGATCGGCGTGATGGCGCGGCGCACGAAGATCCGCGCGGACAATCTCGTGCCGGTGCCGAAGGGCAGCCGCCATTCGCTGCTGCAATGGGCGACCTACGGCCGCTACTTCACCGCGTGGGACAACTGGAAAGTCGCGTCGAAGTGCTGGCGCGCGCAATTGCCGGACGTCGATCCGGCCGACTATCTGGTGTTCGGATGGGGCGGCGGCACGACGCTCGCGGAGTTGCAACTGGCCAAGCGCGAGGGCTTTCGCGTCGCGATGACGGCGAGCGGCGACAAGCGCCTCGCCGACATCGAGAAGCTCGGCATCACGCCCGTCGACCGGCGCCGTTTCCCGCATCTCGCGTACGACGAGGAACGCTACCGCAGCGATCCGGAATATCAGGCTCACTACCGCGCGTCGGAGAGCGCATTCGCCGAGATCATCGGCGAGCTGAGCGGCGGGCGTGGTGTCGCGATTTTCCTCGACAACCTCGGCGGCGCGCTCTATCGCGCGACGATGCGCGTGATCGGCCGCACCGGGATCGTCGCGACGGTCGGCTGGAAAACCGGCATGCGGCTCTGGAACCTGCGCGCGACCGAGTGCATCAACCGCCGGCTGCACATTCACACGCACGCATGGCGATACGACGATAGCGAGGCGATCCGCGACTTCCAGGAATCGTCCGACTGGGTCGGGCCGGAGCCGACCGAGATATACGGCTTCGACGACGTGCCGGCGCTCGCGTCCGACTACGTCAACGGGAAGATCAAGACGTATTTCCCGCTGTATCAGGTCAATCCCGTCTGACGAACCGGCGTCGTCCGGGGCGATGCGCATCGGACGACGATTAGTCATCCAAATGAATTGGCCGGATCGCGCGAAACGCTCCGGCCGACGAGCCGATTGGAGAACACGATGACGAACGTGGACCTCGACGAGCTGCAAGCCGGGACGCAAGCGCGCGCGCACGATGCGCCGCCGCTCGACGGCATTCGCGTGATCGACGCGGCGACGCTGTTCGCCGGCCCGCTCGCGGCGACGATGCTCGCCGATTACGGCGCCGACGTGATCAAGGTCGAGCATCCTGCGGGCGATCCGGCCCGCAAGTACGGCGCGCGGCGCGACGACGTGCCGCTCTGGTGGAAGGTGATCGCGCGCAACAAGCGCTCGGTGACGCTCAATCTCGGCCATGCCGACGGGCAGCGGCTGTTTCGCGAGCTCGCGGCGACGGCGGACGTCGTCATCGAGAACTTCCGGCCGGGCACGCTCGAGCGCTGGGGGCTCGGCTACGACGTGCTGTCGGCGCTCAACCCGCGCCTCGTGCTCGTGCGCGTGACGGGCTTCGGGCAGTTCGGCCCGTATGCGAACCGGCCGGGCTTCGGCACGCTCGCCGAGGCGATGAGCGGGCTTGCGTCGGTCACGGGCGAGGCGGGCGGCGCGCCGCTGCTGCCGTCGTTTCCGCTTGCCGACACGATCGCGGGGCTGAACGCAGCGTTCGCGACGCTCACGGCGCTCAAGGCGCGCGAGCGCACGGGGCGCGGCCAGGTCGTCGATCTCGCGATCATCGAGACGATGCTCGCCGCGCTCGGCGCGCAGATCGCGAGCTACGACCAGACGGGCGTCGTGCCGCCGCGCACCGGCAACCGCTCGTCGAACAACTCGCCGCGCGGCGTCTACCGGAGCGCGGACGGAAAATGGGTCGCGCTGTCGACGTCCGCGCAGAGCATCGCGGAACGCGTGATGCGGCTCGTCGGCCGCGCGGATCTCGTCGACGAGCCGTGGTTCGCGACGGGCGCGGGCCGCGCGCGCCACGCGGACGAACTCGATGCGGCGGTGGGCGGCTGGATCGCGCAGCGCACGCGCGACGAGGCGATCGCCGAATTCGAGCGCGCCGAGGCCGCGATCGCGCCGATCCACGACGTGGCCGACGTGCTGCGCGATCCGCAGTACGCGGCGCTCGGCTCGATCGTGACGGTGCACGACGAGGAGCTCGGCGCGTTCCGCACGCACAACGTGCCGTTCAGGCTGTCCGACACGCCGGGCGCGATCCGCTGGGGCGGGCCGCGGCGCGGCGCGCACAACAACGAAGTGTTCGGCGCGCTCGGCATCGATGCCGGCGAACTCGCCGATTTGACCGAACGAGGCGCACTATGACGAGCAGCGCGAATTACCGCAGTTACCTGTACGTGCCGGCGCACAAGGCGGCCGTCGTCGCGAAGGCGTACGCGAGCGACGCCGATGCGATCGTCCTCGACCTCGAGGATGCGGTGCCTGCGGCTCACAAGGTCGCCGCGCGCGAAGCGGCGGCCGGGATTCTCGCGGCGGGGCCGGCGAAGCCGACTTACGTGCGGGTCAATCCGTATTCGAGCCCGTGGTGCCGTGACGACGTCGCGGCGATCGCGCTGCCCGCGCTGAAGGCGCTGCGCCTGCCGAAGTGCGACGAGCCGCGCGAGATTCGCGAAGTGGCCTCGTGGCTCGACGCGCTCGGCTGCGCGGCCGGCATCCAGATCCTGATCGAATCCGCGTACGGCGTCGAGACCGCGTATCAGCTCGCGACCGCTTCGCCGCGGCTCGAGCGGATCGGGCTCGGCGAGAGCGACCTGCGCGCCGACTTGCAGATCGGCGTCGACAACTTCACGCTCGAAGTGTGCCGCGCGCGCTGCGTCGTCGCCGCGCGCGCGGCGGGGCTCGCGGGGCCGATCCAGACCGTCTATCACACGCTGACTGATCTCGACGGGCTGCGCGAATCGACGCTGCGGGCGAAATCGATGGGCTTCGTCGGCCGCTTCGCGATCCATCCGTCGCAGGTGCCGGTGATCAACGAGGTGTTCACGCCGTCGGCCGACGAGATCGAGGCGGCCGAGCGGATTCTCGACGCGGTCGACGCCGCCGCGGGCGCATCGTCCGCGTCGTCGGTGTTCGTGCTGCCCGACGGGCGCGTGGTCGCGCCGCCGCTGATCGCGAACGCGCGCGTCACGCTCGCGCTTGCGGGCAACCCGCGTTCGAACGGAGCCCTGTCATGAGCGCAGCCGATCTGACCATCACACGGGCCGCCGCACGCCGCGCCGGGCCCGTCGCCACGCCGCCCGCCGACGGCATCGTCGGCGCGCTCGGCCGCTTCGCGGCCGCGGTGCGCATCGACGGGCTCGAACTGCAATTGCGCGAGGAAGCCGCCGCGCGCGTGCTCGATCTGCTCGGCAACAGCCTGATTGCGCATCGCGAGCCCGTCGCGCACGCGGTGCTGCGCGTCGTGCGCGGCTGGGCGGCGCGCGGCCCGGCGGGCGTCGTCGGCGCGCGCGACAGGCTGCCCGCCGCGGGCGCCGCGCTCGTCAACGGCACGCTCGCGCATGCGATGGACTTCGACGATTCGCACATGCTGTCGGTGCTGCATCCGAGCGCGTCGGTGATTCCCGCGGCGCTCGCCGTCGCCGAGACGACGAACGCGTCGGGCGCGGCGCTCCTCGACGCGATCACGGTCGGCACCGAAATCTGCATCCGGCTCGGCGTCGCCGCGTACAACGAGCGGCTCGGCAACTCGGTGTTCTTCGATCGCGGCCAGCACGCGACGTCGATCTGCGGCACGCTCGGCGCCGCGGCGGCCGCGGCGATGCTGTACGGGCTCGATGCGGCGGGGATCGCGTCGGCGCTCGGCATCGCCGCGAGCATGGGCGCGGGCCTGCTCGAAGCGAACCGCACGGGCGGCTCGGTCAAGCGCGTTCATTGCGGCTGGGCCGCGCATGCGGGCGTGAGCGCGGCGGAATTCGCGGCGGCGGGCGTCACCGCGCCGCCGACCGCGCTCGAAGGCCGGTTCGGCTTCTTCCACGCGTGGTGCGGCGATCTCGCCGATCCGAACGCGGTGCTGAGCCATCTCGGCGACGAATGGGAGACGAGCCAGATCATCTTCAAGCCATATCCGTGCAACCACTTCACGCACCCGGGCATCGACGCCGCGCTGCAGCTGAAGGCCGAGGGCCTGCGCGCGGACGACGTGGCGTCGATCGAGCTGAGCGTCGCGAGCCCGACGCTGCGCACGATCGGCGAGCCCGCCGAAATCAAGATGCGCCCGCCGAACGGCTATGCGGCCGCGTTCTCGGGGCCGTATACGGTCGCGGCCGCGCTGCTCGGCGGCGGCGGGCTCGGCGTCTGGTTCGACGACTTCGACGATGCCCACGTGCACGACGCCGCGCGGCGCGCGCTCGCCGCGAAGGTGCGTTGCGTCGCCGATCCGTGGTGCGACGCGCGCTTTCCGGCGGGGCTGCCGGCGGTGATGCGCGTGACGACCGTGGACGGGCACGCGCGCGAGGCGCGCATCGAATCGAGCAAGGGCACCAATGCGCGGCCGCTGACCGAGCAGGAGCTGACGGCGAAGTTCATGCTGGCCGCGGGCGCGACGCTTGGCATGCCGGCGGCGCTCGCGCTGCGCGATGCGGTGTCGGCGCTCGTCGACGGCGGGCCGCTCGCGCCGCTCATCGAGCTGACGTCCGGCGGGGCCGGCGCGTCGGGGACGGATACGGGAGGCTCACTTGACTGAACGACGGTGGAGACGGCGCCCGGCGGGGTCGAACTGGGGCGAGTTCGGGGATGAGGACGAGAAGGGCAGGCTGAACTGGCTGACGGAGCGCAAGGTTCTGGAGGGGCTGGCGGAGGTGAAGGCGGGGAAGGTGTTTTCGCTGAGCCTGCCGCTGGATGTTCCGCGTGGGGGTGGGCTGAACGCTCGGCGGCAGCCGCCGCGGGTGATGGCGGCGCAACTGGGCGGCCGGCCGTATTTCGGCTACCGGGCGGACGAGTCGGCGCGCAACGCGACGGACGTGGTGTGCGACGACGCGTTCTGCGTGCACTCGCAATACTCGACGCAGTGGGATGCGCTGTCGCACGTGGGCGGGGTGTTCGACGCGGACGACGACGGTCATGCGGAGGTGGTGTTCTACAACGGCTACCGGTTGGGCGAGCACGTGGTGGTGCCGAAGGAGGGGGACAGCGAGGGAGGCGCGCACGCGCTGGGGATAGAGGTGATGGCGCAGACGGGGGTGCAGGGTCGCGGGGTGCTGATCGACTTGCGGCACCACTACGGAGACGAACGTCGCAAGGTGGGCTACGAGGCGCTGATGCGGGTGCTGGAGGCGGATCGCGTGGAAGTGGAGCGTGGGGACATGGTGTGCGTGCACACGGGGTTCGCGGAGCGATTGCTGGGAGAGGAGGCTGGGTCGTTGACGGGGGGCTGCGTGCTGGACGGAGAGGACGGGCGGCTGCTGAAGTGGGTGGACGAGAGCGGGCTGTCGGTGCTGGCGGCGGACAATCACGCGGTGGAGGAGCGGCCTGGGGTGTTGAAGTCGAGGGAGAGGCCGGGTGCGCTGATGCCGTTGCACGAGCTGTGTCTGTTCAAGCTGGGCATACATCTCGGCGAGCTGTGGAGGCTGACGCCGCTGGCGCAGTGGCTGCGAAGGGAAGGGCGCAGCCGGTTTCTGCTGACGGCGCCGCCGCTGCACATTCGCGGGCTGGTGGGCTCGCCCGTCAATCCGGTCGCGACGGTCTGATTCGCGACAACCCGAGAGGGCGCGCGCGGCGGCTTCGGCCGCCGCGCGTTTTTTTTGCGTGCGCCGCCGCGCCCGAATACGGAATGCTTACAAAAATAACGATCCATTCCGATTCGCGGCGGAAACCGTGCTCTTATTCTAATTGCGGTAAGGTATTTAAATAATTGGGCTATTCTTTTTCGTCGAATTACTAGATTCAATTTTGATTTGTATTTTGAAAATTCCGAAGGCCGATGATTTGGCGGCCAATTTCGGAAAAGGAACGGCGCAATCATGAATCTACGCTCGATCGACCTGAATCTGCTCGTCATACTGGATGCGCTGCTCGCGGAGCGGCAGGTGACCCGCGCCGGACAAAGGATCGGCTTGACGCAGCCGGCCGTCAGCAACGCGCTCGGCCGGCTGCGCTACGTGTTCAAGGACGAGATCCTGGTGCGCACGCCGCTCGGCATGGAGCTCACGCCCCGGGCGAAAGCGCTCGCCTGCCCGATTCGTCAAATTTTGCAACAGATCGAAGAATTATTCGCTCCCGAAAATCAATTCGATTCAATTACGTCGGATCGCCGTTTTACGCTCAGAATGTCGGACCTGACCGAATTGCTGCTGTTGCCGCCGCTGTTGCGCAACATTCGGGGTATGGCTCCGCACATCCGGATGAACGTGATGCACCTGAATGCGGACAAGACCGTGGAGGCGCTCGATTCCGGCCGGCTCGACATGGCGGTCTGCGCGGGGCTCGATCACCCGGGCGCGATTTCGTCGCAGGTGCTGTTTCAGGACCGGCTCGTCTGCGTGCTGAGCCGCCGCCATCCGGACGCGAACAGGCCGCTCACGCTCGAGCGCTTCGCGGCGCTCGACTTTCTCAACGTATCGATCAATCCCGTCGACAGCAGCCTGATCGACACGATGCTCGCGGACATGCGCTTCACGCGCCGCATCGCGTTCAACGTGCCGCACTGGCTCGTCGTGCCGAGCATGCTCGACGCGCTGCCCCTCGCCGTCATCATGTCCGAGCGGCACGCGCTGAGCCTAGGCGACCCGCGCCTCGCGATTCGCGAGCTGCCGCTGGATCTCGAGCCGGTCACGTGGTCGCTGTACTGGCATCGGCGCTACGACAACAGCGTCGCGCACGAATGGCTGCGCAGCTGCATCGCGGACGTTGTCGACGCGATCCAGCAGCGCAGCGTGCTCGAAGAGGCGAGCGCGATGGGTTGACCGGCGCATGTCGCGCGCCACGCGCCACGCGCCGTGTGCGCGGATCGCATCGCTCGCATTTCACGCGCCTGCAGTCGCGCGCCCCGGATCGCTCCGCGTGCGCTGCGCACGCGCATTCACGGCGGCCGTTCCGTGCCGATTCGCGTTTAACCGCGCCGTCACGGGCGGTTCGCATACTTGGTCCCCGCCGTGCGTTGCCTCGCGGCGGACGCCGTCGACCGAGGAAAAATCTTGCGGACTACGAATGCTTCCGGAATCTGCGTGGCGAGGCTGCCGTCCGCCATTGTGCTCGTGCTCGTGCTCGTGCTCGTGCTCGCGTGCAGCTGCGGCGACGGTCCGACGCCCGCCGGGCGATGCCCGAAACCGAGATGCCGCTCCGACCGCAAGGCCTCGGGCAGAGCGTGTCGGCGCAGCCGGTCGCCAAGGGCGCCGTCGATTACCAGATCGAGCGCGGTGCGCCGGGTGCGGGCGATTTCTGGACTGTCAACACCGGCTTTTGCGCGACGCAAGCCGACGCGGCGAACCTCGCGCCATGCGCGGCGCAGGAGGGCTTCGCGCCGACGGTGGGCGTCGACGCTGGCGAAAGCGGCGCCGCGAACGGCAACCGGTACAACGGCCCGCACGTCGCGCGTAACGGGCGCACCGCGGTCGGCGTCGCGGCTGACGGCACGGTCCTGCTCGTCGGGATCGATGGCCGGCAGCCCGTGCCGGGCGTCGGCGCGAGCGTTCCGGAGACGGCGGCGGGGATGGCGTGGCTCGGCGCCGCGTTGGCCGTCACTCAGGACGGCGGCGGTTCGAGCAACTTGGTGATCGGCGGAAAGACGGTCAGGCCATCCGTCTGATGTGACGGGCGAGCGGGGCGCCGGCGACACGCCGAGGCCGTTGCCGGGCTGACGAAGAAGCCGCGCGCGCATCAGTTGCGCGTGCGGCGCGGCGCCATCAGTGGCGCAGATCGGTTCTTGCGCGCTTCGCGTTCGATGCGTCGTCCTGCGCCGCATCGTCCGCGTCGCGGGGCTCGTCGTCGCGCTCCGTCAGCAGCGCGTCCACGTCGGCCGCCGCCGCCGCCGCGCGCAGCGCCGTGCAGCGCTGCGCGCGGCGGATGTCCGACAGCATTCGCCAGAGCCTCGTCGTCTTGGATTTCATCGCACTCTCCCTGCCGATGTCGCCCGTGCCGGCGAATTGGTTTCAGTGTAGGACGCTTGCGCGCGAACCGTAGGGAGAATGTGGCGCGCAAGTCACATGTCGAGGGATTTCACTAGTGCGCGGCGGCGGCCTGCGCTTCGCGGCGCTGCGCTTCGCAGCGGTGATGCTCGCGCGAGAGCCTGTTCATCAACGGCAGCATCAGCAGGCCGATCGCCATGCCGGCCGCCGCGAGCCAGCCGAGGCCCGTGAACAGTTCGATGTAGAGCGGCAGCGACGCGGTCGCGGGCAGATCGTTCGACGGCATCTGCGCGAAGTTCGCGACGACGCTGCCGAGATATTGAGATACGCCCGTCGCGACGAAGTACGCGCCCATCATGAAGCCGCCCATGCGGGCCGGCACGTAGCGCGCGATCATCGCGAGGCCGAGGCCGCTCACGAGCAGCTCGCCGAGCGAGTAGAAGCCGTAGCCCGCGACCATGAACCACGACGACACGCGGCCGTCGACCGCGAAGCGCCCGCTGATCGCGAACGCGAGATAGCCGAGCGCGACGACGCCGAAGCCGAGCGCGTACTTGCCGGCGACGGGCAGATCGCGGCCGCGCTTGCCGAGGCCGTTGTATACCGCGACGAGCACGGGGCTCAGCAGCATGATCCAGATCGGATTGAGCGCCTGGAACTGAGCGGGGCTCCACGTGAAGAGCGTCGTGCCGAACAGCGTGAAGCGCGGATCGACGTTGCGCAGCGCGAACAGCGTGAGCGAGGTCTGCATCTGCACATAGAAGATGAAGAACAGGATCACCTGCGCGATCAGGAGTAGCGCGGCGATGAGGCCCGAGCGCTCGGCGCGGTTCGATTTCGCGATCATGTACGCGAAGATCGCGAGAATCGCGAACGCCGCGGCCCACACGCTCGCGACCGCCAACTGCTTGTGCCCGAGCACGTACATCGTCGTGAGGCCGAGCGCGACGCCGCCCGCCGCGACCGCGGCGAGGCGCCGCCAATGGACGGGCTGCGTATCGGGCTGCGAGCCGATGTGCGCGAGCGTGCGATGCATCAGCACGAAGTTGAGGATGCCGAGCACCATCCCCGCGCAGCAGACGGCGAACGCCGTGTGCCAGCCCCAGTGATCCTTGATCCACGGCGTGGCGAGCATCGACGCGGTGGAGCCGATGTTGACGGCCATGTAGTAGATCGTGAACGCACTGTCGATGCGCGCGTCGTCGCCTTCGTAGATGCGGCGCACGAGGTTCGCGGCGTTCGACTTGAACAGCCCGTTGCCGACGACGATCACGCCGAGCGACGCGTACATGAATCCGAGATGATCGTTCGGAATCGCAAGCATCAGGTAGCCTGCGCACAGCACGACGGCGCCGATGATCATCGAGCGGCGCGCGCCGAGCACCTTGTCGCCGATCCAGCCGCCGATCGACGGGGACGCGTAGACGAGCGCGGTGAACGCGCCCCAGGTGAGGTTTGCCTGGCCGTCGGTGAAGCCGAGCTTGTCGACCATGAACAGGACGAGCAGGGCCGCCATCCCGTAGTAGCCGAAACGCTCCCACATTTCGATCAGGAAGACCGTCGTGAACGAGCGGGTCTGGGAGACGCGAGTATTCATTGTGCACCTCTGGATTGAACAGACGAAACGCCGCGCGCGACGGCGCGACGGATGGCGGGCGAGACGCCGGCCGCGACGCGGCGGCGTGCGCGGCCGGGCGGATCGGCGCCTGTCCGGGGATCGAGCGGTGGAGGTGGCGAGGTGGTCAAGCATGCGCGCGCGGCGCGCCGGAAAGTGCAAGGGATCGTCATGTCGTCAAGCGGGCAAGCGCCCGGATCGGGCGCAAGACGAAGCGCGGCGCGCGGCGGATGGGCCGCGCGACGTCGCCGGTGAGAAACGGGCGGGCGGCGAGATCGTCGCGGCCCGCGAGGCGGCCGCGATTCTCGCGGCGTGTCGGTTCTTCGTCACTCAGGGTAATCCCCGAAAAAGAGGGCTGTCTTCTTTGCTGCTCATGGCCGTGGGCTGATTGAAAGCCGTTTGTCGTGATCTGTCGCAACACGCGCAAACCCGCGTGCAGCTTGCCTGTGAAGGCGGCGAGTCTGGCAAGATAGCGTGCCGCCCCGATCTTGCCGCCGCCGTTCGCGGCGTCCGCGTCGAGGCGGCGGCGCAGCTCGGGACGACGAAGAGTAAGTCATATCTATCAAACTTCGTTATTTTCCATCAAACATTTTTTGACGATAAGATTTCGGCCTGCTATGGTTCCTTCCACTGAAAACACGCGGCCTGCCAATGCTGGCGTCGCGCTCGGGAGCAAGATTCGGGCGTTGCGGCAGAGGCTGAAACGCACGCTCGACGAAACAGCGACCGCCGCGGGTATTTCCAAGCCGTTTTTGTCGCAGGTCGAACGCGGGCTCGCGTCGCCGTCCATCACGTCGCTGGCCGGCATCGCGCACGCGCTGGGCGTCACGGTGCAGTACTTCGTCGAGACGCCGAGCGAAGAGCGTTCGGTCTGCCGCGGGGATCAGTTGCGCTTTTTCAGCTTCGCCGATTCGGCGAACCTGTTCGCGCGGCTGACGAACGTGCCGGAGGGGCGTCAGCTCGAGGCGATTCTCGTGCGAATGCCGCCGGGACAAAAGCGCTCCGAGGTAACGACGCATGCAGGCGAGGAATTCCTGTATGTGATCGAGGGTGAAGTGGCGTTGACGCTGGAAGGCAAGTCGTTCGCGCTGCATGCCGGCGACAGCGCGCATTACCAGTCGACGGTCCCGCATAGCTGGGTCAACACCGCGAAGATCGAGTCGGTGGTGGTCTGGGTGGGAACGCCGAGGTTGTTCTAAGGCGGGGCATTCCTTCGTGTGTTCGATGGGGTGTCTGTCGAAAGGAATGTAAGGATGACTAACATGAGATACAGGCACCAGGGGCCTCCCCTTTCTCCGCAGCCCTAAGCGTTCTTCGCGCCGTCGCGCACGGCCTTGCGTCGCGCGTTGCCATTCCGCTACCACTATCAATCGCACACGATGAAACACACGCATGCCTTCGCGGCCGTGCTGGCCTCGCTCGCCCTGACGATCGCGCAATCCGCCTCGGCCGTCACCGTTCCCTCGAATGTCACCCTCGCCGATCAGCAGGACCTCACGCGGCAGGTGCCCGCCGAGGTCGAATCGCTCGATCCCGCGCACATCGAATCGTGGACGGGCAACACGATCGGTCTCGATCTGTTCGAAGGGCTCGCGCGCATCGACGCGAGCGGGGCAGTGGTGCCGGGCGTCGCGCAATCGTGGGAGCACAAGACGCCGGATACCTGGATCTTCAAGCTGCGCCGCGACGCGAAGTGGAGCAACGGGCAGCCCGTGACGGCCGCGGATTTCGTGTATTCGTGGCAGCGTCTCGCCGATCCGAAGACGGGCTCGAAATACACGATTCTCGTCGAGTTCGTGAAGAACGCGTCGGCGATCATCGCGGGCAAGCAGCCGCCGGGCAGTCTCGGCATCCGCGCGATCGATCCGTACACGATCGAGGTGACGACCGAGGTGCCGGTGTCGTACTTCCCCGAGCTCACCGCGATGGCGCCGCTCGCGCCCGTCAACAAGGACACGGTCGCGAAGTTCGGCGATGCGTGGACGCGCCCGAAGAACATCGTGGGCAACGGCCCGTACTCGCTCGTCGACTGGCAGCCGAACAACCGGATCGTGATGGCGAAGAGCGACAAGTACTGGAATGCGCGCAACGTCGTGATCCGCAAGGTGACCTACCTGCCGATCGAGAACGACGAGACCGCGCTGCGGATGTACCAGGCGGGGCAGATCGACTACACGTATTCGATTCCCGCGGGCGGCTTCGGCCAGATCAGCAAGCAGTTCGGCAAGGAGTTGCGGCCGGGGCTGCAGCTCGCGACGTACTACTACTACCTGAAGAACAGCGATCCGGCGCTGAAGGACAAGCGCGTGCGCGAGGCGCTGGCGATGGTGCTCGATCGCGACATTCTCACCTCGAAGATCACGCAGGCGGGCGAAGTGCCGATGTACGGGCTGATGCCCAAGGGCGTGAAGGGCGTGCAGCGTCCGTTCACGCCGGATTGGGCGTCGTGGCCGATGGCCAAGCGCGTCGATTACGCGAAGAACTTGCTGAAGCAGGCGGGCTACAGTGACGCGCATCCGCTCACGTTCACGCTGACCTACAACACGAACGATCTGCACAAGAAGGTCGCGCTGTTCGCGGCGTCCGAGTGGCGCACGAAGCTCGGCGTGACGGCGAAGCTCGAGAACGTCGAGTTCAAGGTTCTGATGAAGCAGCGCCACGACGGCAAGGTGCAGGTCGCGCGCGACGGCTGGTTCGCCGACTACAACGACGCGATGACGTTCTTCGACCTGATCCGCTGCGGCAGCTCGCAGAACACGGTCGGCTACTGCAACCCGAAGGTGGATGCGCTCGTCGCCGAAGCGAACCAGAAGCTCGACGACGGCGCGCGCTCGGCGCTCCTCACTCAGGCGCACGATCTCGCGATGAACGACTATCCGATGGTGTCGCTCTTCCAGTATTCGGCGGACCGCCTCGTGAAGTCCTACGTCGGCGGCTACACGCTGACGAACTACATCGACATGCGCGCGTCGCAGGACATGTACCTGGCCAAGCACTGAAGCGGAGCCGATCATGCTGGCCTACGCATTGCGGCGCACGCTGTGGGCGGTGCCGACGATCCTCGCCGTCGTCACCGTCTGCTACCTGCTGCTGCATTTCACGCCCGGCGGGCCGTTCGACAGCGAGAAGCAGCTGTCCGCCGCGACGCTCGCGAACCTGAACGCGAAGTATCACCTCGACGAGCCGCTGTGGAAGCAGTACCTGATGTATCTCGGCTCGCTGCTGCATGGCGATCTCGGCCCGTCGTTCCGCTATACGGACTGGTCCGTCAACGATCTGGTGCGCAAGGCGTTTCCGGTGAGCCTGGGCGTCGGTGGCGTATCGATTCCGCTTTCGATCGTGCTCGGCGTGCTGCTCGGCACGATCGCCGCGGTGCGGCGCGACAGCTTCGTCGATCGCTTCGTGATGCTGATCGGCAACTTCGGCAACGTGATTCCGCCGTTCGTGCTCGGCCCGGTGCTCGTGCTGATCTTCGCGATCGCGCTGAAGACCTCGGAGGGCGCGGGCTGGCTGCCCGCGGGCGGCTGGGGCGACGGCGGCTGGCGCTACCGCGTGCTGCCCGTCACGCTGCTCACGCTGATCAACGTGTCGCTGCTCGCGCGCGTGATGCGCGGCTCGATGATCGAGACGCTGTCGAGCAACTACATCCGCACCGCGCGCGCGAAGGGCCTGCCCGGCCATACGATCGTGCTGCGCCACGCGCTCAAGCCCGCGCTGATGCCCGTCGTCTCGCTGTTCGGCACGGTCTGCATCTCGTCGATCACCGCGGCCGTCGTGACGGAATCGGTGTTCGCGCTGCCGGGCCTGGGGCAGCTCGTCGTCAACGGCGCGATCAATCGCGACTACACGCTCGTGCTCGGCCTCGTCGTGCTGACGACCGTCTGCGCGGTGCTGTTCAACCTGCTGGTCGACCTCGCGTATGCGTGGCTCGATCCGCGCATCCGCTATTGAGAGGGTGACGCGATGACGCCTGTTACTTCTTCGATCGATCTGCCGAAGCCGGCCGACGCGCCGCCGCGCTCGCGCACGCCGTTCGAGCTCGCCGCGCGGCGCTTCGTGCGCAACCGCGCGGCGCTCGCGAGCCTCGCGGTGCTCGCGCTGATCGCGCTCGCGTGCTTCATCGGGCCGCTGCTGTTGCCCAACGATCCGGCCGCGAGCGACTGGTCGTCGATCAGTCTCGCGCCGACGCTCGCGAACGCGCACTGGTTCGGCACCGACGAGCTCGGCCGCGATCTGCTCGTGCGCACGCTGATCGGCGGGCGCGTGTCGCTCGAGGTCGGCCTGCTCGGCACGTTCGTGTCGGGGCTCTTCGGCGTCGCGTGGGGCGCGATCGCGGGCTTCGCCGGCGGCCGCGTCGACGCGACGATGATGCGGGTCGTCGACATGATGTATGCGATTCCGTATCTGCTGATCGCGATCCTGATGATGACGCTGTTCGGGCGTTCGTTCATCCTCGTCGTTCTGACGATCAGCGCGTTCTCGTGGCTCGACATGGCGCGCGTCGTGCGAGGCCAGACGCTGTCGCTGCGCACGCGCGAGTTCGTCGACGCGGCGCGCGCGATCGGCGTCGCGCCGGCCGCGATCGTGCGGCGCCACATCGTGCCGAACCTGCTCGGCGTCGTGGTGGTCTACGCGACCGTCAGCGTGCCGGCGATCGTGCTGACCGAATCGGTGCTGTCGTTTCTCGGGCTCGGCGTGCAGGAGCCGATGACGAGCTGGGGCGTGCTGATCCAGGACGGCGCGCAGAAGCTCGAGGCGATGCCGTGGCTGCTGCTCGCGCCCGCCGTGATGCTGTGCGTGACGCTTTACTGCGTGAACTTCGTCGGCGACGGCCTGCGCGACGCACTCGATCCGAAGGACCGCTGAGATGGCGCTACTCGAAGTCAAGAATCTCGGCGTGCGCTTCACGCGAAGGGAAGGCGAGCCCGTGGACGCGGTGTCGGGCGTGTCGTTCTCGCTCGATGCGGGCAGGACGCTCGGCATCGTCGGCGAATCGGGCTCCGGCAAGAGCCAGACGGTGATGGCGCTGCTCGGGCTGCTCGCGGGCAACGGATCGACGTCGGGCGAGGCGCTGTTCGACGGCGAGAACCTGCTGCGGATGAACACGCGGCAGTTGAACGCGGTGCGCGGCGACCGGATCGGGATGATCTTTCAGGACCCGATGACGTCGCTCAATCCGTTCCTGACGATCGAGCGGCAGATGACCGAGAGTCTGCAGCTTCATCGGAAGATGTCGCGCAAGGACGCGCTCAGACGTGCGGTCGAGGCGCTCGAATCAGTCAGGATTCCCGATGCCGCGCGCCGGATCAGAATGTATCCGCACGAGTTCTCGGGCGGCATGCGCCAGCGCGTGATGATCGCGATGGCGCTGCTGCTCGAGCCGGAGATCCTGATCGCCGACGAGCCGACCACCGCGCTCGACGTCACCGTGCAGGCGCAGATCATCGAGCTGCTGCGCGAGCTGAACCGCGAGCGCGGCACGTCGATCGTGCTGATCACGCACGACATGGGCGTCGTCGCGGGGCTTGCCGACGACGTGATGGTGATGTACGCGGGCCGCACGGTCGAATACGCGAGCGCCGACGCGATCTTCTGCGCGCCGTCGCATCCGTATACGATCGGCCTGCTGAACGCACTGCCGCGCCTCGACGCGCCCGACGACGCACCGCTCGTCGCGATTCCCGGCAATCCGCCGCTGCCCGGCCAGGGGCTGTCCGGCTGCGCGTTCGCGAAGCGCTGTTCTCACGCCTCGGATCGGTGCGGCGCCGAGCGCCCCGATCTGATTCGCTATTCGGACGCGGGCGCCTTGCGCGCGTGCCATCGGCCCATTGCAGAAATCACGGGAGGGCTGCGATGAACGCCGCGACCGATCTCATTTCTTCCACTTCGTCGTTCGTATCGGCATCGGCGGGCGCCTCGAACGGCGAAGCCTCCGGCGTCGAGGCACCGGGCGCCGATGCGCGAAGCGTCGGCGCATCGCCGGACGCCGGCGCGCTGTTGTCGGTACGCGATCTCAAGGTACATTTCCGCGTGCCGCTCGGCGGCTACCCGTGGTCGCCGAAGGGCACGCTGCGCGCGGTCGACGGCGTGTCGTTCGACGTGAAGCGCGGCGAGACGGTTGGGCTCGTCGGCGAATCGGGCTGCGGAAAGTCGACGCTCGCCCGCGCGCTGATCGGCCTCGCGCCGGTGACGGCGGGCACCGTGCAGTGGCGCGGCGCGCCGATCGTGAGCGACGCGCGCCGCGATGCGCGCAAGATCCGCCGCGAGATGCAGATGATTTTTCAGGACCCGCTCGCGTCGCTCGATCCGCGCATGACGATCGAGCAGGTCGTCGCCGAGCCGCTCGTCACGCATCGGCCGGGCATCGGCCGCGGCGAAGTGCGCAGCCGCGTGTTGACGATGCTCGAGCGCGTCGGCTTGAGCGCCCACCATCTGCTTCGTTATCCGCACGAATTTTCCGGCGGGCAGTGCCAGCGTATCGGCATCGCGCGCGCGTTGATCGGCGAGCCGCATCTCGTGATTTGCGACGAGCCCGTATCCGCGCTCGATGTGTCGATTCAGGCGCAGATCGTCAATCTGCTGCGCGACCTGCAGCGCGAGCTTTCGCTTTCCTATTTGTTCGTCGCGCACGATCTTGCCGTCGTCAAGGCGATCAGCCAGCGCGTGCTCGTGATGTATCTCGGCCGCGTGATGGAGTTCGGCTCGCGGCGCGACGTGTACGGCGCGCCGCAGCATCCCTATACGCGCGCGCTGCTTGCCGCCGCGCCGACGCCGGAGCCCGCGCGCGAGCGCGCGCGGCGGCCGCTGCTGCTCGCAAGCGAAATGCCTTCGCCGCTCGATCCGCCGTCGGGCTGCGCGTTTCGCACGCGCTGCCCGGACGCGATCGACGCGTGCGCGCGCGAGGTGCCGCAGCCCGAGGTGCGCGGCGCGACGGCCGCGCGCGTCGCGTGCATCCGGGCGGGCACGGGCGGCGCGCCGAGCTGAGCAGGACCGACAAAGAGACAACAAGCCAACAGGGGTGTGGACGGCGCGAAAGATCCTCGCGCCGCGGGAAGGCGTGTCGTTACGGCGGCGCGTCGGGGTGTCGCCGGCCGCGATGCGCGGCCGGCGAGTGGGTAGTCAACATAAAAAGAGAAGCGCAATGACACAACATCGATCGATGAAGAGGGTCGCGCGGGCGGTCGTGCTCGCGTGGGGACTGCCGATGCTCGCCGGCGTGTCGATTTCGGGCGCCGCGCGCGCGGACGACGCGGCGCCTGCCGCGCCGGCTCTAGCGCCGTCCGCCGCGACGCTCGCGCAGCAGGCGGCGACGCCGAACGCTGTCGTCAGCGCGGACGCCACGCAGGCGGTGATGCCGCCCGCGCCGGTGTCGAGCCAGGCGAAGTCGAAAGGTTTCATTGCCGACAGCCATTTCGACGTGCTGCTGCGCAACTACGCGGACGTGCTCGATGCGAAGGGCGGGCCGCATCGCCGCGCATGGATACAGGGCGTGATGGCGAACTTCGAGTCCGGCTATACGGGCGGGCTGATCGGCTTTGGCGTGGACGCGTCGATCTATGCGGCGCTGAAGCTCGACGGCGGCGCGGGCGGCGGCAACATGGTGCACGTCGCGAAGGGCGGCGGCGGCTCGAACCAGCTCGCGTGGGCGTTTCCCGGCATCTACGACGTGAAGGCGCGCATCTCGAACACGGTGATCAAGTACGGTCTGCAGGCGGTCGACAATCCGTTCATGGAGCAGCACGACAACCGCGCGCTGCCGCCGACGTTCCTCGGCGCGACGATCGTCAGCAACGAATTCAAGAACGTGATGCTCGAAGCGGGCAGCTTCACGAAGACCGACGCGCGTGGCCATACGACGCTCACGAACCTGACGACGCAATACGGCGGCACGCGCGTCGACCGCTTCACGTATGTCGGCGGCACGTGGGATTATTCGCCGACGGGCTCGGCGTCGTTCTACGCGGGCCAGGCCGACGACGTCTGGCGCCAGTACTACGGCTCGGTCAAGCAGAGCTACGGCTCGCCGCAGACGGTCAAGTGGACGGGCTTCGGCAATTTCTATTCGACGCACGACACGGGCGACGCGCGCCAGGGCAAGATCGACAACAACGCGTACAGCCTGTCGCTCGCCGCGCAGCACGGCCCGCACGAACTGCTGCTCGGCTATCAGCAGGTGCTCGGCGATCAGTTCTTCGATTACCTGAACGAAACGAACGGCATCTTCCTCGTCGATTCGATGGACGTGGACTACAACGCGCCGCACGAGAAATCGCTGCAGTTGCGCTACACGTTCCACGGCAAGGACGCGGGACTGCCCGGCTTCAAGGCGATGGTGTGGGGCGTGACGGGCTGGGGCGCGGACGGCTCCGCGAGCGCGGCGCTCGATCCGACGCGCTCGAGCATCTACTGGAAGGACGGCGCGCCCGTGCAGGGCCGCCATCACGAGTTCGGTTTCATCCCGTCGTACACGATCCAGAGCGGCAAGCTCAAGGACACGAAGATCACGTTCATCGCGATGTGGCACGTCGGCTCGGCGCACTACTCGGACAGCACCAATCAGGAATACCGGCTGGTCGTGAACGTGCCGGTGAAGGTGTTCTGACGAAGCCGAAGCGAACCGGGCGCGGCGGGGAGTCGGCCGTCGCCGCCCGGCAACGTTCGGCGCGATGCCTGCACATTCGCAATGCATGCGTGGCCGCGCGGCCGTTCGATCGGACGAATCAGGCCGATCGAGCCAAATAGGACTTGATCCGATCAATCGGGCCGGCGCCGCGCCGTCCGGTCGCGTGAATCAGGCGGTCTTCGGCGCTGGCGCGCGCACCGGCGCTTCGCCTCCCGGCTGCGGGTCGAGCTCGATCAAGCGCCGGCCCGCGTCGCGCCATGCGTCGAGGCCGCCGCGCAGCGCGAGAGCATCGGCGAAGCCCGCCTGCTTGAGGCGCCGCGCCATCACCGCCGCCGACACCTCGTTCGGACACGAGCAATAGATCACGAATTTCTGCGTCGCCGGATAGTGCGCGACGATGTCGCGCAGATCGCGCTCGTCGGCGAATTGCGCGCCGGGGATTGCGTACGGATCGAGCTTGCGGTGCTCGGGCGAGCGCGCGTCGAAGACGACGGGCGTGGGATCGGCTTGCAGCAGGCGGTCGAGTTCGTCGACGTCGATTCGCGCGTTTGCGAGCTGACGAATCAGCGCGCGCCGGCGCATCCAGCGCACGGCCGTGTAGGCCGCGAGCAGCGCGACGATCACGACGAGCACCGTGCGGCCGAGCTGGTTCGCGCCCGCAAACAGCCAGTCGATCTGTTTCGCGAACACGAATCCGATCGCGACGCCGCAGCCCGCCCACAGCAGTGCGCCGAGACCGTCGTAGCCGACGAAGATGCGGTAGCGCGTGCCGAGCGCGCCCGCCATCGGCACCGAGATCAGCGACAGCCCCGGAATGAAGCGCGCGACCGCGAGCACGCGCACGCCCCAGCGGCCGAAGAAGCGCTCGGTTTTCTTCACGCAGCTGTCGCGCGACAGCGAAAGCTTGCATAAGGTTTTCAGCGCGCGGCCGCCGAAATGCCGGCCGGCGACGTACCACACGGTGTCGCCGATCAGCGCCGCGAGCACCGCGAGCGCGAGCACGGGCGCGAGCTGCGCGCCGATCGCGCCCGGATGCAGCGTCGCCATCGCGCCGAACAGCACGAGCGTCGGCATCGCCGGCACCGGCAGGCCGATCGCCGCGGCAAGCACGTTGACGAACACGATGAGCGGCCCGAAGCGGGCGACGAGATCATGAAGCATGACGAAACGATGGACGGTCGCCGCGAAGCGCGCGCGGCATGGAGCGCGTGAATGCGCCGATTATCGGCTATTTTCGGAAACGAGATCGCGCCGCGGACGGGCGCGCGGAGAGAACGGTGAGAGCGCGAGCGGGCGCGGCCTCACCGTGGCGGGATCAGGGCGTCGTGGTGCGGGCGAGCGGGACGGCGCCGTGCGTTTCGCCGGGCAGTTCCGCGCCGTGCGAACGAATCGCGGCGATCAACTCGGCGGGGGTGATTTCGTAGCGTACTTCCCGATGGATGCCGGGCTTGCGTTCGTCGACTTCGATGAGCAGTACGCTTTTACCGTCTTCGGTGGCCGCGAGACGCAGCGAGCGAAGCTCGCGGCCGTCGGCCTGATCGAATTCGGTCAGCAGGGTCATGGCCCCGGAAGAACCGGTCGTGCGCATTGAACGTGTCCTCGTGTCGTGAAGTAGGAAATGTTGCTTTGCGGACTGCTTCAACGCAGTTTAACCGAACCGGACGGCGGCAATGAGAATTTCGCGAGGCGCTCGGGCGGTGCGGGCGGGCGGCCTGCCGACGCATCGTAGCGCGTTGCGCGGCGGCCGTTCGGCGTTCGCGCAAACCCGCATGTTGCGGCGGCGCGTCACGGTGAAAAGTATGAGCGAAGACGAGATCGGCCCGGTGCGCCGCCGAGGGGGCGCGCCGGGCCGATACGGCGGGCAGCGGCATGCGCGGGCGCCGCGAGGCGGGCGTGTCGCGCCCGCCGCCGGGTCAGACGAGTCCCGTCAGATAATAGACGGCGATCACGAAGAACACCGCGAGCGTCTTGATGACGGTCACGGCGAAGATGTCCCGGTACGATTCGCGGTGCGTGAGGCCCGTCACCGCGAGCAGCGTGATCACCGCGCCGTTGTGCGGCAGCGTGTCCATGCCGCCGCTCGCCATCGCGACGACCCGGTGCAGCACGTCCATCGGGATCTGCGCGGCCTGCGCGCCCTTGATGAAGAGATCGGACATCGCCGCGAGCGCGATGCTCATCCCGCCCGACGCGGAGCCCGTGATCCCCGCGAGCGAGCTGACCGACACGGCCGCGTTGACGAGCGGATTCGGAATGTTCTTCAGCGCGTCGCCGACGACGATGAAGCCCGGCAGCGCGGCGATCACGCCGCCGAAGCCGTATTCGGACGCGGTGTTCATCGCGGCGAGCAGCGCGCCGCCGACGGCGGCCTTGGTGCCCGTCGCGAAGCGCTCGTGCACGCGCTTGAACGCGGTGATGACGACGAGCAGGATGCCGAGCAGCAGCGCCGCCTCCACCGACCAGATCGCGACGACCGTCTTGATCGGCGTCGTGATCGGCGTATGGACGCCCGGCAGCACGTCGGGCGGCACCGTGTACGATGCGCCGCCGTACCACACCGGGATCAGTTTCGTCAGCGCGAAGTTCGCGACGCCGACGAGCACGAGTGGCGACACCGCGAGCATCGGATTCGGCAACGACTTCGTCTCGACGCGTTCCGGCTCGTTGATGAGCGACGTGCCGTAGCCTTCGCCGCGCGCGAGTGCCGAGCGGCGGCGCCATTCGAGATACGACAGGCCGACGATGATGATGAACACCGATCCGATCGTGCCGAGCGCGGGCGCGGCCCACGCGGTGGTCTTGAAGAACGTCGTCGGGATGATGTTCTGGATCTGCGGCGTGCCGGGCAGCGAATCCATCGTGAACGAGAACGCGCCGAGTGCGATCGCGCCCGGCATCAGGCGCTTCGGAATGTTGCTCTGGCGATAGAGCTCGGCCGCGAACGGATAGACAGCGAACACGACGACGAACAGCGACACGCCGCCGTAGGTGAGGAGCGCGCACACCGCGACGATCACCGCATTCGCGCGCGAGCGGCCGATATAGCGGATCGCGGCGGCGACGATCGCCTCGGAGAAGCCGGACAGCTCGATCACCTTGCCGAACACGGCGCCGAGCAGGAACACCGGGAAGTAGAGCTTCACGAAGCCGACCATCTTTTCCATGAAGATGCCGGAGAAGACGGGGGCGACGGCGGCGGGATCGGTCAGCAGCACCGCGCCGAGCGCGGCGACGGGCGCGAACAGGATCACGCTGTAGCCGCGATAGGCGGCGAACATCAGGAACGCCAGCGCGGCGAGGACGATCACGAATGACAAGAGAGTCTCCTAAATCTTGGTTGTTGTGCGCATGGGCGGGCCCGGCGGACCGCGCGACGCTGCGGCACGCGTTTCCGCAGGATTCGTGCCATCCGCTATGCGGCGCGGCGCGGCGGCCACGCGAAGGGCCGCGCGTGGCGACGGGCGCGCCGGCTGCGTCCGATTCTACAGAAAACGTCTCTTTATGTAGACGAAAGCAGCGAGGCGATGGTCCCCGGATCGAGGCAGAGCCTTTTATGGCGGGTGTTTGCCGGATGTCTCTTGCATGAGATAATCCGTCTCGATTTGTGGACAAGAAAGAGAAGGTGGAGACGAACGCACAAGTTTCGGGCGGCTGGGTCCGGTTGCCCGCCGATTACGGCGACGTGCTGCGGCGCGCGGCGGAGTCCCTGTT
The DNA here is from genome assembly GCF_000012365.1 of Burkholderia thailandensis E264. NCBI lineage: Bacteria > Pseudomonadati > Pseudomonadota > Betaproteobacteria > Burkholderiales > Burkholderiaceae > Burkholderia > Burkholderia thailandensis. Next base: position 2,714,736 of record NC_007650.1, on the reverse strand, counting down.
CAAGACCTTCGAGCATTCGAGCGTCGGCACGCTGATCGTCGACAAGGATGCGCGCGTCGTCTGGATCAATCAGCGCTATGCGGCGCGCTTCGGGTTCGCCGATCCGCAGCAGGCGATCGGCCGCGATTGCGAAGCGGTGATTCCGCACAGCCTGATGCGCGAGGTGGTCGCGACCGGCCGCCCGATACTGCTCGACATCATGGAGACGGGCCGCGAGCCGCTCATCGTCACGCGCCTGCCGCTGACGGACGACGCGGGCGAGACCGTCGGCGCGATCGGCTTCGCGCTGTTCGACGAGTTGAAGACGCTGACGCCGCTCTTTTCCCGCTACATGCAGGTCCAGCAGGAGCTGATCGCGACGCAGCGCTCGCTTGCGCAGGCGCGGCGGGCGAAATACACGTTCGCGAGCTTTGTCGGCACGAGTGCGGTGAGCCTCGAGACGAAGCGGCAGGGGCGGCGCGCCGCGCAGGTCGATTCGCCCGTGCTGCTGCTCGGCGAGACGGGCACCGGCAAGGAGTTGCTCGCGCACGCGATTCATGCGGCGTCCGCGCGTGCGCTCAAGCCGCTCGTGACCGTCAACGTCGCGGCGATTCCCGATGCGCTGCTCGAAACCGAGTTCTTCGGCGCGGCGCCGGGCGCGTACACGGGCGCGGATCGCAAGGGGCGCGTCGGCAAGTTCGAGCTTGCCGACGGCGGCACGCTCTTTCTCGACGAAATCGGCGACATGCCGCTGCCGCTGCAGGGCAAGCTGCTGCGCGTGCTGCAGGACAAGGAGTTCGAGCCCGTCGGCTCGAACCGGATCGTGCGCGCGAACGTGCGGATCATCGCGGCGACGTCGGCCGAGCTGCCGGCGCTCGTTGCGCAAGGGCGCTTTCGCGCGGATCTCTATTACCGGCTGAACGTGCTGACGATCCATGCGCCGCCGTTGCGCGAGCGCGCATCGGACATCGAGGCGCTCGTCTACACGATGCTCGAGGAACTCGCCGCACAGCACGGACTTGCCGAACACTGCGAACTGACCGACGACGCGCTGCGCCTGCTGTGCGCCCATCCGTGGCCCGGCAACGTGCGCGAACTGCGCAACACGCTCGAGCGTGCGCTGATGCTCTCCGATCGCGCGTTGATCGATGCGCGCGCGCTCGCGCCGTTCATTGGGCCGGCGCATGGAGCGGGGGCGGGTTCCGGCGTTGAGGCGGGCACAGCAGCCGGCGCAGCCGCAGCGGGGGCGATGGATGGTGCGGGCGGCTCCGGCCTGGCCGCGGTCGCGGCGTCGGCGGCCGCGCCTGACATGCGCGCGGCGGCTTCATCGTATGCGGACGCGTTCGCCGCATGGGAGCGCCAGTTCCTGCTCGACGCGCTTGCCGCGTCCGGCGGCAAGGTGACGGACGCGGCCGCGTGCATCGGCATCGGGCGCGCTACGTTCTACAAGAAGCTCGCGTCGCTCGGCATCGATACGTAACCGCCGGCTCGCATAACGCGTGGGACGCATTCGCAACTGACGTGTCGACGCTCGCGCATCGCCGGGCGCATTTTCAGGAGGCGTGCGATGAAACGCATCGGATTCGCCGCGTCGTGCGTGGTGTTCGCCGTCACTGCCGCTGCCGCCGCGGATGCGTTCGCGTTCGTGCAGGGCGGGGCGTCGGTCGTGTCGCCGGTAGCGCCAGCATGGTCCGCATTACCCGCATTACCCGCATTACCCGCATTACCCGCATTACCCGCATTACCCGCATTACCCGCATCGTCCGTGTCGACTTCGTCGTCGGTATCGAATGCGGAGTCGCCGTTCATTGCATCGACATTCATGCCGACATCGGCGGCTTCGTCCGCTTTGCCCGCTTCGGTGGCGGTGCCGGCATCGCCCGCGTTTTCGGCATCGCCCGCTCCGATCGAGCGACGCAATTGGTACGACGATCCTTTTTTTGCATTGTCGCATTCGATTGCCGAATGTCCGACGCCGCTCGGTCCGCTGATGACACGCGCGCAAATGGAGGACGATGCGCATTACCGCGTCGAGCGAGGAACGACTTGCTGGCTTGCGCATCGCTGCAGCAAACCGAATTCCTATTTATATGACAAGCCGATTGCCGAAGAACTGAAAAGGCGATTCGCCGACGGCGATCCGGCATTGGCCGGCACGAGCATCTGGATCACGATTCAACGCCGCTTCGTTTATGCCGAAGGATGCGCACCCGCATCGTTCGATCGCGACGCGTTGCGGCGCCGGCTCGAGGCGCTGCCGGACGTCGAACGCGTATTCATTCGGCTTACCGACGATCCGCGCGGACATGCGCCTTACAAGACACTCGTTGCACCCGATTGACCCTTTGCCGCTTACGTTGGCATATACTCGCGTCGTCCAAGAAGAAAGCGGAGCGATAGGCAGATTCATGAAACAGACGGGTGCGCCAGCGCCGGGGCAATGCGGCGCGTTCTTGCGGACGGGATTTTTGATTGCTTTAATAACGGGGCTTTCCGGCTGCGGGGGGAGCGCGCCGCTGTTTACGCCGGACGGACGCGCGACCACGATGGTCCAGTGCCCGGAAGGCGGTCCGTGGGACACCTGCATTCAGAATGCGCGCGGCATGTGCGGCGGCGATTTCGATACGATCAGGCAATCGGTCGATAACGGCGTGCGAAACCTTCTCTTCGCATGCAAGGCTAGAAATGGCCTCTGAGCTTCGCTTGCGGGATATGAAAGCAATGCGAAAAATGTTCGATTGATCCTGAATTGATTCATATACTTCTTTGTATAAATAACGAGACGGAGCTTCATCCATATGGCGACCTATAGGCAACTGACCGCACAGCTCGAAAAACTTCAGCAGAAAATCGACAAGGAACGCGAAAAAGCGATCGCGGACGCCATTGCCGACATCAAGGCGAAGATCGAGGAATACGACATCACGCCGGAAGAGTTGGGGTTCAGAAGCATCAAGGCGGCGGCGAAGCCGAAGCGCGCGCTGCCGCCGAAGTACCTCAATCCGAAAACGGGTGAAACCTGGAGCGGCCGTGGCCGCGCGCCGGCGTGGCTCGGCAAGAATCGCAACCGCTTCCTGATCAAGGACTGATCCCGAAAACCCTCACCTTTGGCGCCTTGAACGACGGTGCGAGTGGCAGGTTTGCCAGTCGCACCGTTTTGTTTTCGGCGACTGGACTGTTTGCGCCGCCGTGTTTCACGCCGACTGCGCGATTTCGCGACGCAGAGGGTTACGCGCCGATTCGGCGATGAAACGCGTGCACTCGGGCGGATATTGCGTGATTTAGCTGTCGCTTCGAACTTGTCGCATCGATAAAGTTGTTTCACATCGTCTCGTGCATACGGGATGCCCTGTGCGGTATTGTCGATTTCGCTTCGCGATTTCGCCGCGGCTCGATACCCAATCCCGAATATTCTCACCTCGACTCCCGAAAACGCTCACCTTTGGCGGCGCGAAGCGCGTGCCGCATCGATGCCTTTGGCATGTCGCCCTGCCTGCGATCCGAGTGACGGCGGCGCATTTCAACCGCGATATGGGGGAAGCGGCAACGTGCAGATAAGGCGAGACGGCGCTGTTCGTCCATTCCGATCCGCCTATCCGTAGACGGATATGGGTAATGTTCGGGCGGCGGGTTCGCGTAGACGATATTTCCGAGACAGCTTGCTCATTCGAGCGGCGAGCGAATCATGCCGCACTGCAGCCGGCATGAATGAAAAACGACTGTTGTGCTCCGGCACAGCGTTTCCCGGCCGCGTGCAATGCCGGCTCGCGTATTTCGACGTTCGTCGTGAAGCGCGGCCGCAAACGGATCGCGAGCGGCGCGCCGCTGCGCCACCGCGATCGCGGGTTCGCTCGACGCCTGCGACAGGCGGCCCCGCTGTTTTCGCATTTGACTGCGATCGCGCGGTGGATGCGGTGGACGCGGTGGAATCAAGCATTGAATTCGATTCGACTCGAATGGCGGGCCGTGTCGTTCGATTGATTGCACGACGGTGCTCGGCGATGCGCGGGAATTGTCCGCTATTCGGCAATGCATCGAATCTGACGGCCCGGCTTTTTCGATATTCGATCCGACTGGGCAGAATCTTCGAGACGGCCGTTTCAGGGCGGGCGTGCCGGACTTCGCATGTCGCGCGGCGAGACGCTTCGATCCGTGGGGCTTGATATCGACGCGTGGCCGTGTCCGGAAGCGGACGCCGCAATTGGCCTCGGCGTGTTCGTGTCCGCTCGGTCTAGCCGCGGCGGTGCGCGTCGCGGCTCGACCCGTTGCAAGCGGAATCGTGAAGGCGGCGGAAATTCGCTTCGTGCGGCGCGTGCCCGCATTTGCGCTGCCGAGCCGCGAACGGCTCGTTGCCCGGCGGAAGACGGGTCTCGACGCATCCAGGTGTGCGGCTTGCTCGGTCCATTCGTTCATCTCGTCCTGCTCCGTTTCGAAAAAGACGGCTCGCGCCGTATGACGCATCCGGCCGCGAAGCGCGTTTCCCGCGGGCGGCGGCGAAGTGTTTGCGTCGATGATGCCGATGCTTGCGCAGCTCGGCGATTCGGCCGAAAGGCATATAGGCGGCGCCCGATGCTTCGCCTATCCTATGGGCACTCGGGCTCGGTCCGGCAGGGCCGCGCTTCGATCGCCGTCGCTCAATCCTTTCAGCGGAGTTGCCGTGACCGTTCGCAATCTCGATGCTATGTTCCATCCGACGTCCGTTGCCGTCGTCGGCGCTTCGCCGCGTCCGGGCAGCGTCGGCGCGATGGTTTGGGCGTGCGTGCTCGACGGGCGGTTCGGCGGTGCGATCTGGCCCGTCAACCCGAAGTACGGCGAACTGAACGGCCACAAGGCTTACCCATATGTCGACCAGTTGCCGAGCGCGCCGTCGGTCGCACTCGTGTGCACGCCGCCCGCGACGTGGCCCGGCATCGTGCGCAAGCTGGGCGGCCTGGGCGCGCGCGCGGCGATCATCGTCGGCGAAGCCCGCACGAGCGCTGATCGGGCCGCGCTCGAACGGGCGCTCGCCGCGGCGAAGCCGTATCTGCTGCGCGTCGTCGGGCCCGGCAGCCTGGGTGTCGTATCGCCCGCGCTGAATGCGCATTTCGGTGCGCCGGCATGCATCGTCAAGGCGGGCGGCGTCGCGTGGGTGTCGCAATCGAATGCGCTGACGAACGCGGTGCTTGGATGGGCGCATGCGCGCGGGCTCGGCTTTTCTCATGCGGTCGCGCTCGGCGGCGAAGCGGACGTCGACGCGGCCGACGTGCTCGACTACCTCGCGAGCGACGCCTCGACGCGCGCGATCCTGCTCGAACTCGACACGGTGAAATCGGCGCGCAAGTTCATGTCGGCCGCACGCGCGGCGGCGCGCAACAAGCCGGTGCTCGCGTTGCGCGTGGGGCGCGGTGATTCGGGCGATCTGCTCTATACGGCCGCGTTTCAGCGTGCTGGGATGGTGCGAGTGGACGCGCTCGACGATCTCCTCGATGAGATCGAGACGCTCGGCGTCGGTCGGGCAGTGGCGGCGAGCGGTGCGGCGACGCTCGTGACGAGCGACAGAGGCGTCGCGAAGCTTGCCGTCGATGCGCTCGCGGCGGCGGGGGAAACGCTCGCGCAATGGCCGCAGGCGGCTGTCGACGAGGTCGGCGGCGCGCTGCCCGCGGGAATCGCCGCAGGCAATCCGCTGCTGCTCGGCGACGACGCGCGTCCCGAGTATTTCGGCGCGGTGCTGAAGGCGCTCGCGCAGCATCCTCCGACAGGCACCGTGTTCGTGGTTCATGCGACGTCGCATAGCGCGCCCGCAGGCGACGTCGCGCGCGTGCTGATCGAATCGCGCAAGTTCGCGCGCCGCGGCATGCTCGCGTGCTTCTTCGGCGGCGTCGATGCCGCGACGCGCGACGCGCTGCACGAGCACGGCATCCCCGTGCACACGACGCCACAGCGTCTCGCGCGCGCGCATGCGCGTCTCGTCGATTATCAATTGGGCCGAGAACTGTTGATGCAGACGCCGGAGGGCACGCCGCCGCAACCGGTGGCGTCGATCTCGGCCGCGCAGCACGCGGCGCGCGCAGCGCTCGCACAGGGGCGTGACGGGTTCGAAGGCGAGGCGGCGCTCGAATGGCTGGCCGGCTTCGGCATCGAGCGCTCGACCGACGCGGACGTCGACGGCGGCGATGCGATCGTCGACATCACGGTCCGGATGTACGACGACCAGAACTTCGGGCCGGTGTTCCGTTATTCGGTGCCGCCAGCGGACGGTGTTTCCGCGCCGTTCGTCGTCTACGGGCTGCCGCCTTTCAATACGGTGCTCGCGCGTGCAGTCGTCGCGCGGTCGCCGTATGCGCGCCGCGCGCCGCCCGAGCCGCTGCTGCACGCACTGACGGCGCTTTCGCAGGCGGTGTGCGAGGTACGCGAAATCGTCGAGATGTCGCTCGTGCTGCGCGTGCGTCCCACGCGCGTCGTCGCGCTCGAGCCTCGCATCAGGCTCGCGACGGGACGCAGCCGGCTCGCGATTGTTCCGTATCCGCGCTATCTCGAGCAGAAGCTCGACTGGCACGGGGAGCGCATCACCGTGCGGCCGATTCGCCCCGAGGACGAGGCCGCGCATCGCGAGCTGCTGAGTGCGATGACGCCGGACGATTTGCGGATGCGTTTCTTCGGTGCGGTACGCAACTTCGACCATTCACAGATCGCGCGAATGACGCAGATCGATTACGACCGCGAGATGGCGCTGATCGCGACGCGCGACGATGCCGACGGCCACGCGCATACGCTGGGCGCGGTGCGGGCGGTAACCGATCCGGACAACGAAGCCACCGAGTTTGCGATCGCGGTGCGGCCCGATCAAAAGGGCAAGGGACTTGGGCGAATGCTGATGACGCGCATCATCGAATACGCGCGCTCGCGCGGAACGGCGTGGATGATCGGCGAGGCGCTGCGCGAGAACACGGCGATGATCTCGCTCGCGAAAGACAGCGGCTTTATGGTGTCATCGACCGAAGAGCCGGGGGTGGTCGCGTTCCGGTTGAAGCTGCAGCCGTGAGACGGCGCCGTGGCGTCGAGCGACGGACGCGTCCGGTTGGCGCAAGAGGCGGGTGGCCGCCGTGGCGCGTGGTCGATGGGGCCGGCAATTCGAAATCCGACGCGTCGCGTGTCGCCGGCGCTTCGGAGAAAGAAGCGCGGAAGGCGTTGAAGGCGTCGACATCGCTGGCTGCTGACCTCCGGCCTCCAACGACCTTGATGTCCCGGCGTTCATCGCCATCATTGCGATCAACGCCGAGGTCAAACGGTGAGGCTTTACGGGAAGCGAATTCGGAAAAGGGTGAGACTTTGCGGGGGCGACCCAGCGGAACGAATCGCAGCGCGAGTGGCTTGTTGCCGATCGCGTCGAGGCGGTGACGTATCGGTCGGCACCGCGAACATGTGCCTGCCGATCCGCAGATCCGCCGCCCCCGAGCGAATCACGCAGCGAGCTTCGCCGCAGCCTCGTCGACGTGCTTGCGCGAGATCGCCAGCTCGTCGAGCAGCGTGTCCGCATAGACCGCGCCCGTCTCGCGTTCGAGGCGCGCGACCGTCAGCGCGCAGCGCGCGGTGTCCTTCGGCATCGCGATGAAGCGCTTGATCGATTCGCCGGCCTTGAACGCATCGAAGAGCGGCAACCGCACTTCGTCCGGCAGCGTCTTCGTCCATTGATACGGCTTGCCGTTGAACGTCAGCGAAGGCGGCAGCGAGCGCTCCTTCTTGCCCGCCGCGATCAGGCCGTACGTGCGCGCGGCTTCGCCGATCTGCTCGGGGGAGAAAAGCTCGTCAGGCGTGATGTCGAACTGCGCGATGTACTCTTCGATCGCCTGCATCGCGGATGCGCGATCGTCGCGCTTCTTCTGCGCGCGCGCGACGATGTCGCGCAGCTCGTCGGCTTCTTCGGGCGTGATCGTGAAGCTTGCCTGCTTCTGCTGAAGTTCGGAGAAACGTTGGAATTCGAGATCGGTCAGAAGTTTGGCCATGACGTCCATGAGGCGCCCGCCGTCGGCGAAGACGGCAGGCGGTGTTTTGAAGGGGGCGCTATTTTAGCGTAGCGCCGCGCGCGCGGCCGATTCGGCATGTGCCGGGAATACGCTCGCGCGCGTCACCGCGCATGCGCGAGCAGCCGTTCCACCTCGCGCGCGATCGCGAGCAGGCGTCGGTCGTTGCCGGCCGGCCCTTCGAGCATCAAGCCCACGGGCACGCCGGTGTGCTTCGACAATCCCGCCGGGACCGATACCGACGGCACGCCGCCGAGCGTCGCCGGCCCGGTCTGGCGGATCACGCGCGCGAACAGCGCGTAGGCGGCGTCGGGCGGTAGATCGTGCCCGCTGGCGGCGACGAGCGGCGCTTCGCATTGAACGGTCGGCAGCGCGATGCAATCGACGCCCGTGCGGTGGAACGCCTGGTCGTACCAGCGCACGATGCTCCGCAGCACGTCGATCGCGGCCGCATAGGCATCGCTCGACGGCGGCGCGTCGATCAGCGTGCGGAAAATGTGCCGAACATCGTCGCTGCCGAGCCGGGCGACGAATTCGGCGAACGGCAGATCGAGCCGCTCGGCGCTGAAGCGCTGCCAGTACGCGAGCGCCTCGAAACCCGCGATCGGGAAGCCGCACGCTTCATCCGCTTCGTGCAGCGCGCGGGCGGCGAGCGGAATCAGCCGCGCGCCCGCGTTCGTCAGCGCGGCGAGCGCGCGTTCGGTCATCTCCGCGACGGCCGGATCGAGTCCGTCGAAGTAGGGCGCGTCCGGCACGCCGATCCGCAATCCGGCGAGCGCGACCGGCGCGGGTTCGGTGGCGTCGCCAGTCAGCACCGCGTCGAGCAGCAGCAGATCGTCGATGCTGTGCGCGATCGTGCCGACCGTATCGCGCGTGGGCGACAGTGCGAGCACGCCGTGCGTCGAGTAGCGGCGCGGCGTCGGCCGCAGTCCGGCGACGCCGCAGAACGCGGCCGGGATTCGCACCGAACCGCCCGTGTCGGTGCCCAGGCCAAACGGAATGCCCGCCGCGACCGCGGATGCCGTGCCGCCGCTCGAGCCGCCCGCGATCCGCGCCGGATCGTGCGGATTGCGGACCGCGCCGAAGTGGCCGTTCGCGCTCGTGATGCCGAAGGCGAGTTCGTGCATGTTCGCCTTGCCGAGCGGCACGGCGCCCGCGTCGAGCAACTGCTGGACGGCCGTCGCGTTGCACGTCGCGCCGAAGCCGAGCAGTGCCGGGCTCGCTCCGCGCGTCGGCATGTCGGACGTGAAGAGGTTGTCCTTGATGACGAACGGCACGCCCGCGAGCGGCAGCCTGCGGCCGCTCGCGATCTGCGCGTCGACGTTCGCGGCGGCTTGGCGCGCGATCTCCGGCGCGATGTGCGTCATTGCAGCGAGCGGCTCGGCGAGCGCGAGCCGCTCGAGCGCCGCCTCGGCGTGCTCGAGCGCGCGCGCTCGTCCGCCGTTCACGGCATCCGCGACTGCCCGCACGCTTGCGGAGCGGACGTAGGTTTCTCGATGTGACGTCATTGGCCTGTCTCCTTGTGCAGCACGCCGCGACGCGCGGCGCGCGTTATCGATTCGACCGGAGCGACGCGCCCTCGTCTTCCCGTGCCGATAAATTGCCTTTGCCGGCGGAGCACAATGGACACCGCTTGAGCCGGCGCGCGATGTAGGCAGCGATACGTCAGTGCAGCATGGTAATAGAGTCAGCCGCGTGGCGCTGCGCGCGCTGGGGAGCCGCATGGCAGCTGATCCGAGGGTACGGCAGATGCGCGCGGATCGCGGAGTTTTCTGCCGCCCCCCTCGAATGAGGCGTTGAGCGACAAGAAACCCGTGCGCAGCAATACACGATGATGCATGGTGATGGAATCCTCGCCAGCCTCGTCCTTCGAAGTGTCACAGGCCAAATTCCTGCTTGAGATCCTGATAGTCGCGCTCGATACGCGAGCGTATCCCGGCTACATGAACCAGACGTTCGCGCATCGTGTCCTGGGGCACAGTCGAAAGCCAACGAAAGCCAACACTTGAGCGGCTCGACATCGCCTTCGGGCCGTTCGATCCGCCCCATTCCTCATCGCGCAGCGTGAACCGCCACTAATCGCGGTGTGAAGCGCGCACGCGCACGGCAGCAAAGCGCGAACCGAGCGCGGCGCATATGCCTTCACGCGATGTCACCGTGCGATACCGCGACGCATCGAGTTTCAACGGCTCATGTCGGAGCGTGCGGCGCGATGCGCTGCAAGGCCGGCCAGACTTGCCCGCGGAGGTCTCGGGCGGCAGCGGAGCCGTGTTCGGCGCTCCTGCGCGGATGACCGGTTGAATATCGACCGCATGCTGCAAACCGAGCTCGCTGACCGCTCCGCGAAACGCCGTGTCCGTTCCGAACCCGCATCGGCCAGGACCACGCCGTCAGGCGCGCCGCTTTGCCGTGCTTCGCGCAACGGCATGGGCGCAATCTGCGGCTTGGTCGCACGTTCAATTTCCTCGGGCGCGCCGGCTTTCTGTCGTCGTGCCGAATCATCGCTCCATTCCCGAGGCAGATGAAGTCGATATCCCACCGGCAGGCGCCGCCACCTTGCAGTCGTCGTGCTTGCCCAGTTGGAGAGCGCGCCTTTGCGCCGGCATGACCGCGTCGTTCGCCGTTGCAATGGCGACGGCTATCGTGTCTTCTCCGCGCTGCCTCGTGCTGCGGGCGCAAGCGCACGTTCCCAAGCCCGTTATGAGCGTGAACAGCTCCTCGGTGATTTCACCTTCTCGTCAGACGGATCGAGAATGTCACGCGGCCGCTTCCTTCAGCATCGAAAGACGCCCGGCCGTCGCGCGCAGTTGCGCGTCGACGTCGTCGACGAGCGGCGCGACGTGCGCGTCGATCCGGCGGACGTATGGGCATGTAATTGCGGCGATCGCATGGCCGGACGGCCCGAGAATCGGATACGCGATGTCGGTGACGCCGAACGCCTGGCGGCTTTCCTGCCTGAGCCGGCCAGTCGCGCGAATGTCGCGCAGCAGCGCGTCGAACGCGTGCACGTCGAGCGCGATTTCGCCTTCCACCTTCGTATGCTCGGCGAGCATGCGCGCGCGTTGCTCGGGCGCCTGGAACGCGAGCAACACGGGGCCGGACGCGGTGTCGACGAGCCCGACGCGCGAGCCGAGCCGCACCGAGATGCCCCATGCGCCCGGCCCGTCGACCTGCGCGATCACGAGCAGGTTGCCGCGGTCGTACACGCACAGGTGGCACGACTGCTCGGCCGCATCGGCGAAGCGCTGCATCGGCGGCAGCGCCTCGGCGATCAGCCGCTTGAGCGGCGGATGGCGGTGGGCGAGCGAATAGAGCTTCAGGCTCAGCGTGTAACGGTCGCCGCCCGGCGAGCGGATCACGTATTGGCGGGCGACGAGCCGCTCCAGCATCCGGTAGATCTCGCTCGCATTGCGGCCGAGCTCCTTCGTGATCTCGGTGCGCGTGAGGCCTTCCTTCTGCTCGGCGAGAAGCTCGAGGATGTCGAGCCCCTTGTCGAGCGCGGGCGCGCGATAGCGCTCGACTTCTTCGCAATCCTGCGGCTCTCGCGCGGCGCCGGCGGGCACGTCTTTCCTGGGTTTCATCGGTGGATCGGTTGTCTCGGACGCGACGCATCGAACGCCGGGCGGCGCGTGCCTCGCGGCAGCGCCGAGTGCATCGATGGATCGTTGATTCGTATGTAAATTAAGTAACTGCTCCAACAGCAATGATAATCAACGAATTTGAAATCAATAATGATTTTGTCGACAATTATTGAATAAACGAGGTTGGCTGTTTGTCGATGTGGGCAAAGTATGCGTCGAGGCGGCTGGCCAAAACCGGCGTGGTGGAGTAAGCGGGGGCGCTTGCGGGGCTGCAAGCGGGCGTTCGCAGCGGGACGCCGCCGTTCGGGCGCGCGCGGCGGCGCGCGGGAGGCGGGGCGCAGCGGGTCTCAGCGGGTTTTCGCTCGGCGGCGGGGGCCGGCGGACGCGGTTGCCGCCGCCGGGCTTCGATGCATCGCCAGCGTCTGCTTCAATAGTCGTTATCCGCGATGCAGCGTCTCATCGCGCACGGCGGATGGTACAAACTCCGCAACGGGCCCGCGCCCGGCGCCGTCGCGCCGGCTCGATCGAGCGCGCCGGAGGCTCGTTTGTCCTGAATCGAAGAGGTCGCCTGTCATGAAACTGCTTCGTTACGGCCCCGTGGGCCACGAAAAGCCTGGGTTGCTCGACGCGGCCGGTTGCATCCGCGATCTGTCGTCGCTGATCGACGACGTCGCGGGCGACGCGCTGTCGGACGCGAGTCTCGCGCGGCTCGCCGCCGTCGATCCCGCGTCGCTGCCGCTCGTCGCGGGCGAGCCGAGGATCGGCGCGTGCGTGGGCCGGATCGGCAAGTTCGTCTGCATCGGCCTGAACTACGCGGACCACGCGGCGGAGGCGGGGCTCGCGGTGCCGACCGAGCCCGTCGTGTTCGGCAAGTGGACGAGCGCGGTGAGCGGCCCGCACGACGGCATCGAGATTCCGCGCGGCTCGGTGAAGACCGACTGGGAAGTCGAGCTTGGCGTCGTGATCGGCCGCGCGTGCAAGAACGTCGACGAGGCCGACGCGCTGTCGCACGTCGCCGGCTATTGCGTCGTCAATGACGTGTCCGAGCGCGAATGGCAGATCGAACGCGGCGGCCAGTGGGACAAGGGCAAGGGCTTCGACACGTTCGGGCCGATCGGCCCATGGCTCGTCACGCGCGACGAAATCGCCGATCCGCAGGCGCTCGATCTGTGGCTCGACGTGGACGGCCGGCGCTATCAGAGCGGCAACACGCGCACGATGGTGTTCACGGTCGCGCAGTTGATCGCGTATTTGTCGCGCTGCATGAGCCTGCAGCCCGGCGACGTGATCTCGACCGGCACGCCGCCCGGCGTCGGGATGGGCGTGAAGCCGCTGCCCGTCTATCTGAAGCCGGGGCAGACGGTGCGCTGCGGGGTGGCGGGCCTGGGCGAGCAGCGGCAGACCACGCGCGCGGCGGCGTGACGTGGCGGCGTGACGCCGCCGCGCGGCCGGCGGTCGGCGGCGAGCCGGATCGGCGAGCGCCTTGCCGCTCTTCGCGCAACGCGGCCTGCGCTTGCACGCGGCTGCGCGAACCGACCTATCGCCGACGCGCTTCGCGCAGCGTTTTGCCGCCTGCCCATCGCGAATGTCGAATCGATATCCGGGCGCACGGCAGCGCGCCGGCTTTCTTCAAAATGGCTTGATCACGACGAGCGCGATCGCCGCGGCCGCCGTCGCGACGATGCCCGCGCCGATTCCCGTATGCAGCCACACGGGCGCGACGGTCGAGCCGTCGCGCGCCATGCGCCGCAGCCTGCCCGCGAGGATGCCGTGCAACGCGGAGAGCGCCGCGACGAGCACGAGCTTCGCCGAGAGCCACGCGTCGCCGAACCAGTGGCCGAGCAGCGCGATCGTGACGCCGCTCGCCCAGACGAGCGCGAGCGCCGGCAGCGTCGCGCGCCGGTCCCATTGCAGAACGGCGCGCTGGACGACGAGATTCGGGATGCGGATGCCGATCGCCAACACCAGCAACCCGCCGACGAACACGGTGATCGACGCGACGTGCACCGCCTTCAGCAGCAGATAGATCATCGCGCGCTCCGCTTGCGTGCGATCCACCCCGAATTGGCGAAGCCGGCGAACGGCACCATCGCCGTCGCGACGAGGCGCCATGCATCGGCCGCGCGCCAGAGTCCGCTCGACGTCGTGGCGATGACCGCCCACAGATACAGCACGAACGCGACGCCGTGCAACGGCCCCATGATCGATACCGCAATCGGATAGCCGGCCAGATGCTTGAGCGGCACTGCGATGCAGACGAGCGCGACGAGCGTCGTCGCTTCGAGAACCGAAAGAACCTGTAATACGCGCAATGATGTGTCGTCATCCATCGTCATGTCGATCTCCAACCGAAGAGCGCCTATTGTCGCGAGTGGATGCGACCGGAGCCATTGGCTAGAATGCCATCTTTCAACGGATTCCGGCCAGCGGAAATCATCATGCATAGCGTCGGCGTGCTTGTGCTGAACGGCGTCGTGCCGTTCGATCTCGGCGTCGCGTGCGATACCTTCGCGCGCGTGCGCGTGCCGAACGTCGACGCGCCCTATCGCGTGCGGGTGTGCGGCGAGCGGCGGTGCGCCCGCGGCGATCTGTTCGACGTGCGCACTGCGTTCGGTCTCGACGGGCTGCGGGACGCCGATACGGTCGTCGTGCCCGGCGTCGCCGATCCGCTCGCGCCGGTTTCGCCGCGCGTCATCGCGGCGCTGCGCGAGGCGGCGTCGCGCGGTTGCCGGATCGCGTCGATTTGCAGCGGCGCGTTCGTGCTCGCGCAAGCAGGGCTGCTCGACGGTCTGCGCGCGACCACGCACTGGCTGGGCGCGGCCGAGCTCGCGCGCCGCCATCCGCACGTGTCGGTCGATGCGAACGTGCTGTTCATCGACAACGGGCAAGTGCTGACGTCGGCCGGCGCGTCCGCCGGGCTCGATCTTTGTCTGCACATGATCCGGTGCGACTACGGCGCCGCGGTGGCGGCCGACGCCGCGCGGCTCGCGGTGACGCCGCTCGTGCGCGACGGCGGGCAGGCGCAGTTCATCGCGGGCGAGCCGCCGCAGCACACGTCGACGCTGCGCGCATTGATGGAATGGCTGCAACGCAATTTGCGCGAGCCGTTGACGCTCGACGCGATCGCGCGGCAGAGCGCGATGAGCGTTCGCACGCTCACGCGCCGTTTCCAGGAACAGACCGGCACGTCGCCGTTGCAGTGGCTGCAGACCGCGCGCGTGAGGCGTGCGCAGCAATTGCTCGAGACGACGTCGCTATCCGTCGAGCAGATCGCGACCGAGGCGGGGTTCGGTTCGGCGAGCGCGTTTCGCGAGCGCTTCGCGCGAATCGTCGGCACGTCGCCGAAGCGGTATCGCCAGGCGTTCAGGATGCAGAGTGACTGACGGCGGCTCGAAGGCCGCGCGTCGGGGTTGGCTGCGCGAAGTTGGCGGCCCGAAGGCGGTGAAAGCAGCCGCACGCCGGCGGTTCGCGACGCACGGCCTTGTGCTCGCTTCACGTGATGCGGGCCGCGTGATGCGCGCGTCGGCGATGCGTCGCGGGAGTGCGGCGCGACGATTCGACGATTCGCTGTGCGCACCGCGCCGTGATCGGGCGCCCGATCACCCGATCACGATGCCGTTCAGACTTTCGCGAGTGCCTGATCGAGATCGGCGAGCAGATCGTCGATGTGCTCGATGCCGATCGACAGCCGCACCGTCTCTTCCTTCACGCCCGCTTTCGCGAGCTCTTCCGGCGACAGTTGGCGGTGCGTCGTCGAAGCGGGGTGCGTCGCGAGCGACTTCGCGTCGCCGATGTTGACGAGCCGCGTGAAAAGCTGCAGCGCGTCCTGGAACGCGGCGCCCGCCGCGCGCCCGCCTTTCACGCCGAACGTCAGGATGCCCGGCGCGCGGCCCGACAGGTAGCGCTCGACAAGTGCGTGATCCGGATGATTCTGCAGTCCGGAATAATCGACCCATTCGACCTTTTCGTGCCGCGCGAGATGTTGCGCGATCTTCAGCGCGTTCTCGCTGATGCGATCGATGCGCAGCGCGAGCGTCTCGATGCCCAGCAGGATCTGGAACGCGTTGAACGGCGAGATCGCCGCGCCCGTGTTGCGCAGCGGGACGACGCGCGCGCGGCCGATGTACGCGGCGTCGCCGAACGCCTCGGTGTAGACGACGCCGTGATAGCTGACGTCGGGCTCGTTCAGCCGCCGGAAGCGGTCGGCGTGCCGCGCCCACGGGAACTTGCCCGAATCGACGATCGCGCCGCCGAGGCTCGTGCCGTGCCCGCCGAGATACTTCGTCAGCGAATGAACGACGATGTCCGCGCCGTGCTCGAACGGGCGCAGCAGGTAAGGCGTCGGCACGGTGTTGTCGACGATGAGCGGCAGGCCGTGGCGATGCGCGACGTCGGCGAGCGCGGCGATGTCGGTGATGTTGCCGAGCGGATTGCCGACCGATTCCGCGAAGATCGCCTTCGTGCGCGCATCGATCAGCGCATCGAACGCGGCCGGATCGCGCGGATCGGCGAAGCGCGTCGAGATCCCGTATTGCGGCAGCGTGTGCGCGAACAGGTTGTAGGTGCCGCCGTACAGCGTGCTCGACGACACGATGTTGTCGCCCGCCTCGGCGATCGTCAGGATCGAATAGGTGACGGCCGCCTGGCCCGACGCGAGCGCGAGCGCGCCGACGCCGCCTTCGAGCGCCGCGACGCGCTGCTCCAGCACGTCGTTGGTCGGATTCATGATCCGCGAATAGATGTTGCCCTGGACCTTCAGATCGAACAGGTCCGCGCCGTGCTGCGTGTCGTCGAACGCGAACGCGACTGTCTGATAGATCGGCACCGCGGCGGCGCGCGTCGTCGGATCGGGGCGATAGCCGCCGTGCACGGCGAGGGTTTCGAGGCGCCAGTCGGCGGATGCGGATGCAGGTTCGGTCATGATGGGTCTCCGGTCGGTTTGCTTTCGTGACTTCGTGAAGGTGTCGGCCGATTATAGAAGCCGATGTCGCGCGCTTTTAGCTTGTTTGATGACAAGCATATTCCCGAACAAGACAGACGCCGGGGCGGCGTGCGCGATCGTGCGGCGATGGAGGGCAGCCGCCTGCGCGCGATATGCGCTTTGGGCGCGCATGCACCGCTCGGGCGGCGTGCGCGTTCGTCCGCCGCTCGCGCTTGCGCGCTTCAGCCCTCGGCGTTCGCCGCGAAATTCAATTCGATGCCGTTGCCCGCCGGATCGTCGAAGAACAGTTGGCGCTGGCGGGTCAGCGGCACCTCGGCGCTCGAGTACCGGACGCCGAATTGCCGCAGGCGCGCGATCGTGCCCGGCAGATCGTCGCACGAGAACGCGACGTGATCGAACGTGTTCGCGACGTTCGCGACGCGCGACTCGTCGGGGCCGGCCTGCGACAGATGCAGCACGGCCTGCGCGCCCGCGTACAGCCAATAGCCGTGGCTGCGGAACGGCGGACGTTCGCCGAGCCGCAAGCCGACGACGTCGACGTAGAAGTCGCGCAGCGTATCGAGAAGCGGGCCGGGCGCGCGCAGATTGTAGTGATCGAGACCGGTGACGGACATGGCGGGCGGACAGCGGAAGGACTGGGCCGGAGCGGTCATTCTAGCGCGCGCCGGGGCGCGGCGTCCGCGCGACGCGTTGTCCGTCGCATTCGGTTGCGTCGGGTTGGGGCGGCTTGCGCTGGGTTTCGCGCGGCGTCGCGTCGTGCCTCATTGCGCCGCGTTGCGCCGTGCCGCTGCGCGGAGCGGGCGCTTGCCGCCGCTTTCGGTTGCGCGCCGGTCTTGCCGATCGCCGTCGGCGCATGCACGGCTCAATCCGCCGTGTCGCCGCCCTTGGGCAACTTCGCCCTCGCCTTCTTGCCCGGCGCGGGCGACCATGCGGGGCGCGTCTTGCGCTGCGAATCGACGACGACGAGATAGCGGCCCGCCCACGGCGTGACTTGCCGGTGCACGCGCAACACCCACGGCGGATCGCCGGCGGCCGCGCGCGCTTCGTATTCGGCGTCGAGGATTCCGTGCTGATCCAGGAACACGTTCAGCGACGCCGGAATCCGCACGCATCCCTTCGAATGGCGAATGCCGAGCAGCGGCTCGAGATAGTCGGGATCGGTCGCATGCATCTGGAAGCGCATCTGCGAAACGCCGCCCTTGCCCCAGCCGCGCGTGGCATCGGTCCAGCCGAAATCGTAGATGCGCATGTCGCGCTGGCCGTAGCCGCGAATGCCGTTCTCGTTGATCGTGCCTTCCGCGCGGAAATCCATGTTCTCCGGCGTGTGTTCGAACACGCCGAGCGGGGTCACGAAGTGATCGTATTGGCCGGGCAGGCCGGTCGCGACGGGCGATGCGCCGATCATCCGCCATGCGTTGTCGCGCGTCGTGCGGAAGTAGATGAATGCCGCCTGCACGTTCGGCGCGCGGTCGACGAGCACGACGTATTCACGCGCGAGTTCGCCCACGTCGTTCGCGTCGAGCGTCTGCTGCAGGCGCACGCCGTACGCGCGTCGTTCGGCGGCGGGCACGTTCAGCCGCCGCGTGACTTCCTGCGCGAACGCCGTGCGCAGCGCGAGCGCGCGACGCGTCACGTCCGCCGCTTCCGCCTCGGTCAGCGGCGGCAGTCGAGGGGCGGCCAGCGCGCGGGGCGCGCTCGCTTGCGCGTTCGATGCATGCGGCGGCGCGGAGGCGGCGGACGCCGGCGAGGCGGGCGCGCTCGCCTCGCTCCCGATGCGCGACGATGCGTCGCGCGATTGCGCCGCGGACGCGAATTTCGACGACGCGGCGCCGGCCGGCGCGAACGCGTTCGATGCGGCCGCCGCGGCGGACTCCGCACGCGCAGTTTGAGGCACGAATGCGGAGATGCCCGCCAGCGACGCGCCGGCGGCGACGCACAGCAGGCGCGCGTATGGAAGGAGACGTGGCCCCGTGGCGCAACGATGGTTCATGAAAAGCTGCCTCGGCCGATCCGGCATGCCGAACGATATTGCCGCGGCGCACATCGGTTCGATGCGCGGCGAAATTTCAACGCTTCCATTCCTTGGGTTGCGTTTCCGAGGCCGAAGTTCCGACGTCTCCGTGATCCGGCAGGCGCGCGCGGTGTTCCGTCCTTTATTTCATCGGGGGATGGCGGCGAAGGCGGAGCGGCGATTCCCCGGCGTCTGGGGCGGCATCCCGAGCCGGTCGCGCTTGCGCGGCGCTACATCGCGCCGACGGGCCGCACGCTGGTGTGCATGCCGATCGAGCGGATCGCATACGCGCGGAAGGCGTAGCGGCGGCGACGCGGCCGGCACGGCCGACGGCCGGCCGCGTCCGAGGCGAACGCGCGCGCCGGTTTTCCGTCGACTCGGCATAATGATGAGGCAGTCGTTGCTTTCGACGCCGTGCCGGATCGGCGCGGCCGGGCGCGTGCGGCGCATCGCACGTGCCGCATGCGCGCGTTGTCCGCGCGCGATCGCCCCAGCCGTTTTCCTCCATTCAACCGGAGTGCCTCTCTTGTACCCACCAATCGAACCTTACGCACACGGCTTGCTCGATACCGGCGACGGCCATCGCGTGTATTGGGAGCTGTGCGGCAACCCCGACGGCAAGCCGGCCGTCTTCCTGCACGGCGGCCCGGGCAGTGGCTGCAGCGCCGAGCACCGCCGCCTCTTCGACCCCGCGCGCTACAACGTGCTGCTGTTCGACCAGCGCGGCTGCGGGCGCTCCGCGCCGCACGCGAGCCTCGAGAACAACACGACATGGCATCTCGTCGACGACATCGAGCGATTGCGCGAGATGCTCGGCGTCGAGCGCTGGCTCGTGTTCGGCGGCTCGTGGGGCAGCGCGCTCGCGCTCGCGTATGGCGAGACGCATCCGGCGCGCGTGACCGAGCTCGTCGTGCGCGGCGTCTTCACGGTGCGCCGCTCAGAGCTCCTCTGGTATTACCAGGAAGGCGCGTCGTGGCTGTTTCCGGACCTGTGGGAAGACTTCGTCGCGCCCATTGCGCCCGCCGAGCGCTCGGACCTGATCGCCGCGTATCGCCGCCGGCTGACGGGCGGCGACGAAGCGGCGAAGCGCGAAGCGGCGCGCGCGTGGAGCATCTGGGAAGGCCGGACGATCACGCTGCTGCCGAATGCCGCGCACGAAGCGCATTTCGGCGACGCGCATTACGCGCTCGCGTTCGCCCGCATCGAAAACCACTACTTCGTTCATCAAGGTTTCATGGAAGACGGGCAGTTGCTGCGCGACGCGCATCGTCTGGCGGACATTCCAGGCGTGATCGTTCAGGGGCGCTACGACGTCGCGACGCCCGCGCGCACCGCGTGGGAGCTCGCGAAGGCGTGGCCGCGCGCGTCGCTCGAGATCGTGCCGGACGCGGGCCACGCGTACGACGAGCCGGGCATCCTGCGCGCGCTGATCGCGGCGACCGACCGCTTCGCGCGCGAACGCTGATGCCGCCGTTCCGCGCGAACGGCGGCGCGCATCGCCGCCGGGCCGCGAGGCGGTGCGCGTGCGCCGCTTCGAATGATCGTTCGAAATCCTGCCGAATGAAGCGGCGGAACAGAGGCGCGCGAGCGCGCGTGACGATGCTCGAAGCGAGGTCGACGAAGTGCGGCGACTCGCCGGGGCCGTCGGCGAAGAGGAGCGCGTGAACGCGGGTGTTCGACGCTTATGCGATGCGCGTGTGCGCCGCGCACAAGTTCGGGATACGCACCATGCCCATCGATTTCGCGACCCGGCGGCGGCAGCTCGCCGACGTCGGCCCGACGCTGCGCGCGGCGTTCGGCGGATCGACGGGCAGGCCGGTGCGGCGCGATCGGGATCTTTGCGGCGAAGCGTGGTTTCACTTCGTCGCGGGCAAGCCGTGCGTGTAGGCGGTTGTCGCGGCTGTCGCCGTCGATTCGGGGGATGCGGCGCGCCGCTCAAGCGGGCGTCGCGGCAGGCAGCGGCGCGCGTTGCGACGCGAGAACCGCGCCGATGGCCGGCTGCGTGTCGCGCGCGTTGCCGCGTTCGTCCGCACGTTCGCCTTGCAGCGTGAACGCCGCCACCGCGCCGTGCAGCGCGCGCGCCTGTTCGGCGAGCGCGTGCGCCGCGGCGGACGCCTCTTCGACGAGCGCCGCGTTCTGCTGCGTCACGTTGTCCATTTGCGCGACCGCGTGATTGACCTGCTCGATGCCGACGCTCTGCTCGTTCGACGCCGACGCGATCTCGCTGACGATGCCCGTCACCTGCCGCACCGATTCGACGATCTCGCCGATGATTCGCCCCGCGTCGTCGACAAGCGCGGAGCCCGCGCCGACGCGCTCGGTCGATTGCTCGATCAGCGTCTTGATTTCGCGCGCCGCCGTCGCGCTGCGTTGCGCGAGCGTGCGCACCTCGCCCGCGACGACCGCGAAGCCGCGGCCCTGCTCGCCCGCGCGCGCCGCCTCGACGGCCGCGTTCAGCGCGAGGATGTTGGTCTGGAACGCGATGCCGTCGATCACCGCGATGATCTCGGCGACCTTGCCCGAGCTGTCCGCGATGCCGCGCATCGTGCCGACGACCTCACGCATCACGTCGCCGCCGCGCGTGGCCGTCGTCGACGCGTTTGCGGCAACCGCGCACGCATGCTGCGCATGCTCGGCGTTGCGGCGCACGGTCGACGTGAGCTCGTCCATGCTCGCCGCCGTTTGCTCGAGCGACGCCGCCTGTTCCTCGGTGCGCGACGACAGATCGAGATTGCCCGACGCGATCTGCGCGCTCGCGGTTGCGACGCCGTCGGCGTTGTGCCGCACGTCGCGCACGACGTGCGACAGGCTCGCCTGCATGTCCTTCAGCGCGGCGAGCAGCTCGGCGATTTCGTCGTCGCCGCGCGCGTCGATCGGCGTCGACAGATCGCCCGTCGCGACCCGGCGCACGCACGCGAGCGCGCGCGCGAGCGGACGCGTGACGGTGCCGCTGAACCAGACGCCGCCGGCGAGCGCGAGCGCGAACACGACGAGCGTCGCGACGACGCTGAATGTCGTCGCGCGCGCGGCGTCGCGCGCGGCGTCGGCCGACACGCGCGCGCTGTCGGCGGCGATGTCCTGCGCGGCCTTCTCGAGCAGCTCGGCGGGCGCGCGATCGACGCCCGCGACTGCCTGGTCGCCCGCGTACGGTTCGAACCCCGATGCCTTGAATGCTTCGAATCCCTTACGATAGCCTTGCCCCATTTCCGCGTGCGCCGACGCGAACTGCTCGATCAGCCTGCGGCTCTCGCCGTCGGGCAGCTTCGATTCCAGCCCGGCGGCGAGCGTGTCGACGGTTTGCTCGCGTTGCTGGAACGCGCTCCAGTACTTGTCGAGTTTCGCCGGGTCCTTGCCGCGCAGCAGTGTGTCTTTCCATTCCTGCACCTGCAGCTTGAACGCGACGAGCGTCGCGGACACCATGCGCTCGTTCGCGACGTTCTGCCGGACTGTCGTGCCGTATATGTCGAGCGAGCGGTTGAGCGCATGGATGCCGTAGAACGCGCCGGAGGACGTGAGGACGAGCGCTGCCGCGAAGGCAAGGGGGATTTGGCGGCGAAGCTTCATCTGATTTCTGGAGTTGCGGGAGGGGGGACGCGGCGTCGCCATCTCGGCGATAGCTGGTTGTCGGCGTGATTGCCGGTTCCTTAAATCAGAGGAATGGCCGCGGTGCCGACGTGAGTCAGGAATGCGGAGAAGGGCGTGAGCGTGCGCTTCGTCGCCCGCGTCCGGATGCGCGATGTCGCGCGTGTTTCGCACGCGGCGAGCGGCGCATGGCGGACGGCGAGGCACGGCGCGGCGCGGCGCGAGCGGCGAGCGACGAGCGGAGCGGGACGCGTCGCGGCGGGTGAGCGGCGCGACGCATTCGCGACTTTCAAGTGGTCGAGCGCACGGCGCCGGAAATCGGAAATCAGGAACGGGAGGCGGGGCTCTGGGCATCGTCGCCGTGGTCGTTGCCGCCGCCACCACCGCCACCACCGCCGCGCGCTTTCCCTTCGCTCGCCGCGAGCTTGCGCCACAGCGTCGTCTTGCTGATGCCGAGCATCGCGCATGCGCGATCGCGATCGCCGCCGCATGCGTCGAGCGCGGCGCGGATCTCGTCGGCTTCCGCGCGCCGGCGGCGCTGCACGAGCGTCGGGCGCCGCGCATCGGCGTCGCGGCCGACATCGCCGCCCACATCGCCGCCATTCAGGTCGCCGCCGCGGCCTGCCGCGAACGCATCGAGCGCGAGCACCTCGGGCGCGATCGCGCGCAGCGTGTCGACGCTCACGGCCGCGTCGCCGCGCTCGGCTGCGTCGGCGAGCTCCACCGCAATCCGCTCGATCACATTCTGCAGCTCGCGCACGTTGCCGGGCCATCGATAGCGGATCAGCGCGGCGTTCGCGGCGTCGAGCGCGCGCGCCGCGTCGTGCGCGTCGCGCAGCCGCTCGGCGAGCCGCGGCTCGCGCCGTGCGGCCTGCGCGAGCAGCGTCGCGGCGAGCGCGGGAATGTCGGCCGCGCGCTCGCGCAGCGGCGGCAGCCCAATGTTCAGGATGTTCAGCCGGTAATACAGATCCGCGCGGAACGCGCCGGCCTCGACGGCCGCGAAGAGCGGCCGGTGCGTCGCCGCGACGACGCGGATGTCGATCGGAACCGGCTCGGTCGAGCCGACGCGCACGACCTCGCGCTCCTGCAGCACGCGCAGCAGCCGGCTTTGCAGCGACGGCGGCATCTCGCCGATTTCGTCGAGAAACAGCGTGCCGCGATGCGCGGCTTCGAAGAGCCCCGCCTTGCCGCCGCGCCGCGCGCCGGTGAACGCGCCTTCCTCGTAGCCGAACAGCTCGCTCTCGAGCAGCGATTCGGGAAACGCGCCGCAGTTGACCGCGACGAACGGATACTTGCGGCGCGCGGACAGCGCGTGCAGGCTCTGCGCGATCATCTCCTTGCCGGTGCCGCTCTCGCCGAGGATCAGCACGGTCGCGTCCGATTTCGCGTAGCGTCGCGCGAGATCGCGCGCGTGCGCGATCGCGGGCGTCGCGCCGACGATGTCGTCGAGCCGGTAGCGCGCGGTGAACTGCTGCGCGTGCTGATGCGAGCGCAGCGTGCGGTCGAGCCGCTCGACCGCGCGCGATTCCTGGAACGTCAACACGCTGCCGGGCGCGCCGCTGCTCGCGGCGAGCGGCCCGCGATGGACGACGTAGCGCACGCCGCGCACGGTCGCGAGCGTGTCGCCGTCGGCCGCGCGCAGCGTGCGCAGCTCGGGCGTCAGGTCGTCCAGCGCGCGGCCCACCGCGGCCGACGGCGACACGCCGAGCGCGAGCGCGAGCCGCTCGTTGATCGCCTCGACGCGGCCCTCGCGGTCGAGCGCGACGACGCCGTCGCGCAGATGCTGCAGCAGGTTGTCGAGGCGCTCGCGGCGCAGCGCTTCCGCGTGCGTCGCATGCGCGACCTCGAGCGCCGTGTTGACGGCCGCGCGCACCGACGCGTGCGAATAGACGAACACCGCGCCCATCCCGGCATTCGCCGCGAGATCGGTGACGAGCCCCGGCCCGACGACGGTCTCGATGCCTCGCTCGCGCATTTCGAGCACGCGCGTCTCGGCCTCCTGCGCGCTCTGGTACGACGCGAACACGACGTCGAGCCCATACGCGGCCGCGAAGCTGCGCACCTCGGGCGGCGTCTCGCCGTAGCTGACGAGCGCGATCCGGCGCGCGTCGCGCCGCGCGCGGGCGAGTGCGTGCATCACGTCGAAGCCGGTCGGGTTGACGAGCACGACGGGCACGCGCACGCGCGCCTTCAGATAGGTGCCGTTCGAGCCGGCGGCGACGATCGCGTCGGGGCGCTCGGCGCCCGCCGTCGCGAGCGCGGTGATCGCCTCCTCGTAGCCGCGCGCGATGATCCGCAGGTCGGCGCGCTCCTCGTATTCGTCGGCGATGTCGCGAAAGAGCGCGCGCAGCCGGCTGATGCCGACCGCCCAGACGCGCGGCCGCACGCCGGTTTCGGGTAGGGTGCTCATGCTGAGTGAAGGAACGCGGCGCGCGCCGCGTCGGGGCGATGACAGAAGATGAATTGCATTATCGCGCGTGGATTTCAATTTTGGAATTTCAATTTCCATATTGAAATCATCTGACCAGCGCACCGAGTCCGGAAAGCGCGCAGAATCAGCGGGTTAGCGGCCGCCGGCGCATCTGGCCCGGACCTTGCTATTTACCGGCATCTTTCAGGAGGAGTCGATGGGCAACCCACAACTGATCAGCGCCGGCGCGAAATTCCGCGCGGCGGTCGCGGCCGAGCAGCCGCTGCAGGTGGTCGGCGCGATCACCGCGTACGCCGCGAAAATGGCCGAGGCGGTCGGCTTCAAGGCGGTCTATCTGTCGGGCGGCGGCGTCGCCGCGAACTCGCTCGGCATTCCCGATCTCGGCATCAGCACGATGGACGACGTGCTTGTCGACGCGAACCGGATCACGAACGCGACGAACCTGCCGCTGCTCGTCGACATCGACACCGGCTGGGGCGGCGCGTTCAACATCGCGCGCACGATCCGCTCGTTCATCAAGGCGGGCGTGGGCGCCGTGCACCTCGAGGACCAGGTCGGCCAGAAGCGCTGCGGCCACCGTCCGGGCAAGGAATGCGTGCCGACGGGCGAGATGGTCGACCGGATCAAGGCGGCCGTCGACGCGCGCACCGACGAAACCTTCGTGATCATGGCGCGCACCGACGCCGCGGCGGCCGAGGGCATTGATTCGGCGATCGAGCGCGCGATCGCGTACGTCGAGGCGGGCGCCGACATGATTTTCCCCGAGGCGATGAAGACGCTCGACGACTATCGCCGCTTCAAGGAAGCGGTGAAGGTGCCGATCCTCGCGAACCTGACGGAGTTCGGCTCGACGCCGCTCTTCACGCTCGACGAGTTGAAGGGCGCGAACGTCGACATCGCGCTCTACTGCTGCGGCGCGTACCGCGCGATGAACAAGGCCGCGCTGAATTTCTACGAGACGGTGCGCCGCGACGGCACGCAAAAGGCCGCGGTGCCGACGATGCAGACGCGCGCGGAGCTGTACGAGTATCTCGGCTATTACGCTTACGAAGAGAAGCTGGACCAGCTCTTCAGCCAAGGCCGGAACTGAAGCACCGAAGCACGGATTCAAGGATTCGAACCCCAGGAGAGTATAAGGATGAGCGAGACGAAGGAAGCAGCAGCAACGGGCGCCGCGGGCGGTTTCAAGCCGAAGAAGTCGGTCGCGCTGTCGGGCGTCGCGGCGGGCAACACCGCGCTCTGCACGGTCGGCAAGACCGGCAACGATCTGCATTACCGCGGCTATGACATTCTCGATATCGCCGGCTCGAGCGAATTCGAGGAGATCGCGCACCTGCTCGTGCACGAGACGCTGCCGAACGTGACCGAGCTGGCCGCGTACAAGGCGAAGCTGCGCGCGATGCGCGGGCTGCCCGCGAACGTGAAGGCGGCGCTCGAATGGATTCCGGCGTCCGCGCATCCGATGGACGTGATGCGCACCGGCGTGTCGGTGCTCGGCACCGTGCTGCCCGAGAAGGACGACCACAACCTGCCGGGCGCGCGCGACATCGCGGACCGGCTGATGGCCTCGCTCGGCTCGATGCTGCTGTACTGGTATCACTACTCGCACAACGGCCGGCGCATCGAAACCGAAACCGACGACGACTCGATCGGCGGCCACTTCCTGCACCTGCTGCACGGCAAGGCGCCGTCGAAATCGTGGGTCGACGCGATGCATACGTCGCTGATCCTGTACGCGGAGCACGAGTTCAACGCATCGACGTTCACGGGCCGCGTGATCGCCGGCACGGGCTCGGACATGTATTCGTCGATCACGGGCGCGATCGGCGCGTTGCGCGGGCCGAAGCACGGCGGCGCGAACGAGGTCGCCTACGAGATCCAGAACCGCTACCGCACGCCCGACGAGGCGGAAGCCGACATCCGCCGCCGCGTCGAGAACAAGGAAGTCGTGATCGGCTTCGGCCACCCGGTCTACACGATCTCCGATCCGCGCAACAAGGTGATCAAGGAAGTCGCGCGCAAGCTGTCGAAGGAAGCGGGCGACCTGAAGCTCTTCAACATCGCCGAGCGGCTCGAATCGGTGATGTGGGAGATCAAGAAGATGTTCCCGAACCTCGACTGGTTCAGCGCGGTGTCGTACCACATGATGGGCGTGCCGACCGCGATGTTCACGCCGCTGTTCGTGATCGCGCGCACGTCCGGCTGGAGCGCGCACATCATCGAGCAGCGGGTGGACAACAAGATCATCCGCCCGAGCGCGAACTACACCGGGCCGGAAGACCTGAAGTTCGTGCCGATCGAGAAGCGCTGATCGGCGGCATCCGGCGGCCGGGCGTCGCGCCCGGCCGTTTCGCGACGATCGTTACCCAGTCTGTCCCCACGCAATGAACACTGCCAACCGCAAACCCCTGCCCGGCACGCCGCTCGATTACTTCGACGCGCGCGCCGCCGTCGACGCGATCCGCCCGGGCGCGTACGACACCCTGCCGTACACGTCGCGCGTGCTCGCCGAGAACCTCGTGCGCCGGTGCGACCCGGCGATCCTCGCCGATTCGCTGACGCAGCTCATCGAGCGCAAGCGCGAGCGCGATTTCCCGTGGTTCCCGGCGCGCGTCGTCTGCCACGACATCCTCGGCCAGACCGCGCTCGTCGATCTCGCGGGCCTGCGCGACGCGATCGCCGAACGCGGCGGCGATCCGGCGAAGGTGAATCCGGTCGTGCCGGTGCAACTGATCGTCGACCATTCGCTCGCCGTCGAATGCGGCGGCTTCGATCCGGACGCGTTCGCGAAGAACCGCGCGATCGAGGATCGCCGCAACGAGGATCGCTTCCACTTCATCGAGTGGACGAAGAAGGCGTTCGAGAACGTCGACGTGATCCCGCCCGGCAACGGCATCATGCACCAGATCAATCTGGAGAAGATGTCGCCCGTGATCCAGGCGCAGGACGGCGTCGCGTACCCGGACACCTGCGTCGGCACCGACAGCCACACGCCGCACGTCGACGCGCTCGGCGTGATCGCGATCGGCGTGGGCGGGCTGGAGGCGGAGAACGTGATGCTCGGCCGCGCGTCGTGGATGCGGCTGCCGGACATCGTCGGCGTCGAGCTGACCGGCAAGCGCCAGCCCGGCATCACCGCGACCGACGTCGTGCTCGCGCTCACCGAATTCCTGCGCAAGGAGAAGGTGGTCGGCGCGTATCTGGAATTTCGCGGCGAGGGCGCGAAGAGCCTCACGCTCGGCGATCGCGCGACGATCTCGAACATGGCCCCCGAATACGGCGCGACGGCCGCGATGTTCTTCATCGACGAGCAGACGATCGACTACCTGCGCTTGACGGGCCGCAGCGACGAGCAGGTGAAGCTCGTCGAGACGTACGCGAAGGCGGCGGGCCTGTGGGCCGACAGCCTCGCGAACGCGCAATACGAGCGCACGCTGACGTTCGATCTGTCGAGCGTCGTGCGCAACATGGCCGGCCCGTCGAATCCGCACCGGCGGCTGCCGACGTCGGACCTCGCCGCGCGCGGGATCGCCGGCAAGTGGGAAGAGAAGCCGGGCGAGATGCCCGACGGCGCGGTGATCATCGCCGCGATCACGAGCTGCACGAACACGAGCAACCCGCGCAACGTGATCGCCGCGGCGCTGCTCGCGCGCAACGCGAACGCGCGCGGCCTCGCGCGCAAGCCGTGGGTGAAGAGCTCGCTCGCGCCCGGCTCGAAGGCGGTCGAGCTGTACCTGAAGGAAGCGAACCTGCTGCCGGAGCTGGAGAAGCTCGGCTTCGGCATCGTCGCGTTCGCGTGCACGACCTGCAACGGAATGTCCGGCGCGCTCGACCCGAAGATCCAGCAGGAGATCGTCGATCGCGACCTGTACGCGACGGCCGTGCTGTCCGGCAACCGCAACTTCGACGGCCGCATCCACCCGTACGCGAAGCAGGCGTTCCTCGCGTCGCCGCCGCTCGTCGTCGCGTACGCGATCGCGGGCACGATCCGCTTCGACATCGAGAAGGACGCGCTCGGCCACGACAAGGACGGCAAGCCCGTCACACTGAAGGACATCTGGCCGACCGACGAGGAGATCGACGCGATCGTCGCGTCGAGCGTGAAGCCCGAGCAGTTCCGCACCGTCTACGAGCCGATGTTCGCGCGTCGCGCCGATGCCGGCGAGCGCGCGGCGCCGCTGTACGACTGGCGGCCGCAGAGCACGTACATTCGCCGTCCGCCCTACTGGGAAGGCGCGCTCGCGGGCGAGCGCACGCTCGCGGGCATGCGCGCGCTCGCCGTGCTCGGCGACAACATCACGACCGATCACCTGTCGCCGTCGAACGCGATCCTGCCGACGAGCGCGGCGGGCGAATACCTCGCGAAGATGGGCCTGCCCGAGGAGGACTTCAACTCGTACGCGACGCACCGCGGCGATCACCTGACCGCGCAGCGCGCGACGTTCGCGAACCCGACGCTCGTCAACGAGATGGCGGTCGTCGACGGCGAAGTAAAGAAGGGCTCGCTCGCGCGCGTGGAGCCGGAAGGCAAGGTCATGCGGATGTGGGAGGCGATCGAGACCTACATGAACCGCAAGCAGCCGCTCGTCGTGATCGCGGGCGCGGATTACGGCCAGGGCTCGTCGCGCGACTGGGCGGCGAAGGGCGTGCGGCTCGCGGGCGTCGAGGCGATCGTCGCGGAGGGCTTCGAGCGGATTCATCGCACGAACCTGATCGGCATGGGCGTGCTGCCGCTCGAGTTCAAGCCGGGCGTGAACCGCACGACGCTCGCGATCGACGGCACCGAGACGTTCGACGTGATCGGCGAGCGCACGCCGCGCGCCGACCTGACGCTCGTGATCCGCCGCAGGAACGGCGAGCGCGTCGAGGTGCCGGTCACGTGCCGGCTCGATACGGCCGAGGAAGTGTCGATTTACGACGCGGGCGGCGTGCTGCAGCGCTTCGCGCAGGACTTTCTCGAATCGTCGAAGGCGGCGTGACGGCGCGGTGACGCGCCTTCACCGGGCGATGCGGTGACGCGTCGCCGCGGGTCCGTTCGCCCGAGCGGTGAGCGGACCCGAATCACTGGCTTTGCAAGGGATCGGAGTCGGTGCCCAAGCGCGCGCTCCGATCGACACAGGACATCACGAACCATGGCTCACGTACCTCAAATCAAGATTCCCGCGACCTACCTGCGCGGCGGCACCAGCAAGGGCGTGTTCTTCCGGCTGCAGGACCTGCCCGAGGCCGCGCGGCAGCTGGGTGCCGCGCGCGACGCGCTGCTCTCGCGCGTGATCGGCAGCCCGGACCCGTACGGCAAGCAGATCGACGGGATGGGCGGCGCGAGCTCGAGCACGAGCAAGACGGTGATCGTCGCGAAGAGCGCACGGCCCGATCACGACGTCGACTACCTGTTCGGCCAGGTGTCGATCGACAAGCCGTTCGTCGACTGGAGCGGCAACTGCGGCAACCTGTCGGCGGCGGTCGGCCCGTTCGCGATCGCGGGCGGCCTGATCGACCCGGCGCGCGTGCCGCACAACGGCGTCGCGACCGTGCGGATCTGGCAGGCGAACATCGGCAAGACGATCGTCGCGCATGTGCCGATCACGGACGGCGCGGTGCAGGAGACGGGCGATTTCGAGCTCGACGGCGTGACGTTCCCGGCCGCCGAGGTGCAGCTCGAATTCATGGACCCGGCAGCCGACGAGGAAGGCGCGGGCGGCGCGATGTTCCCGACCGGCAACGTCGTCGACGATCTCGACGTGCCCGGCGTCGGCACGCTGAAGGCGACGATGATCAACGCGGGCATTCCGACGATCTTCGTCGACGCCGAGGCGATCGGCTATACCGGCACCGAATTGCAGGACGCGATCAATTCGGATGCGAAGGCGCTCGCGATGTTCGAGACGATCCGCGCGCACGGCGCGCTGCGCATGGGCCTGATCGGCTCGCTCGACGAGATCGCGACGCGCCAGCACACGCCGAAGGTGGCGTTCGTCGCGAAGCCGGCCGACTACGTCGCCTCGAGCGGCAAGCGCGTCGCGGCCGCCGACGTCGACCTGCTCGTGCGCGCGATGTCGATGGGCAAGCTGCACCACGCGATGATGGGCACGGCGGCCGTCGCGATCGGCACTGCGGCCGCGATTCCCGGCACGCTGGTGAACCTCGCCGCGGGCGGCGGCGCGCGCCGCGAGGTGCGCTTCGGCCATCCGTCGGGCACGCTGCGGGTCGGCGCCGAAGCGAAGCAGGATGGCGGCGAGTGGGTCGTCACGAAGGCGATCATGAGCCGCAGCGCGCGCGTGCTGATGGAAGGCTGGGTGCGCGTGCCGGGCGACGCGTTCTGACGCGGCGGGGCGCGGGGCGTGCGGCGCTCGGGCGTTCGGCGGCCACGCCGCCGCGCGCCTTCCCCGAACGGGCCCTACGCCTTTTCTTCAACCGCGTCCGGCTCGCGCCCGTCGCCGACCCGGTTGATCGTCCCTTGCGCGACCGCGACGAGCCGCTCGTGGTCGCCGTCGATCACGAACACGTGGCACTGGCAGGTCGCCTGATTCCGTCCCGCATAAATCAGCTTCGCGCGTGCGATCAGCGTGCCGACGACGGCCGGGCGCAGGTAATTGATCTTGTATTCCCCCGTGACGACGCGCGGCCCGAGCGCGAGCGCGCCCGCGAACGTCAGCGCGTTGTCCGCCAGGTAGCTGATGACGCCGCCGTGGACGAAGCCGTACTGCTGCCTGAGCTCGTCGCGGATCGGCAAGCGCAGCGACGCCTCATCGCCGCCGATGTGCACGAGCTCGGTGCCGAGCAGCATGCTGAAGGGTTGCGCGCGCAGGGCGCCGCGCGCGTGGTCCACGATGTCGGTCATCGACGTTCCTTCGCTATCGATTGAATTGATACGTTGAACAATTCGGCGCGCCGCACGCGCCGCCGATGCAATCCGGCTCTTTGCGCTCCACTCTAGGAAGGGGGCGGGCGATACGCAAGGAAATTCGTCGTGCCGTCGCACTAGGGTCCGTTCACGCCAATAACGGGCTTGCGCTGGCCGTCCGCCGGGCGTTTCGCGGCACCCCGCGACGCAACGGCCCGCGACGCGACGGCGCGGCCGGGCATCGCGCGAGTGGCGCGCCGCAACGCGCATCGCGCCGGCCGCACGTCCGGCGCGCCACTACCAATTCTGGTAGATAGCGAAAGCGCGCAGGCGAACTACCCTTAGTACGCGGACCAATCGACAACATGGAAGCGCTCCGCCGCACTGGCGGGCGCACGGGGACAACCGCGTTACCGCCGTGGACCGACGATGCACCGGTTCAAGAGGATAACGAATGGAAAATCGCGCGCGGCGAACAGCACGGCACGTGACACCGTTTTGCCGCGCGGCGGCGACCGCATCATTCATCGACGCAATTTCCGATCCTGCACAGATACGACAGCCGGATGCACTTCGCTGCTGCAGGAGAGATCGCGGGGCTGTCGGCCATCGTTCATTTTCAGCGAGGAAAACATGAATCAAGCACACGGTCATCCGATCACGCCTTATGGCGTCGCGATCCATCAGGCGATCGCGGACGGCGATCTCGCGCAGATGAAATCGCTGCGCACGCAGGCGCAGGCGCTGCTCGGCCAGCAGGGCAATCTCGCTACCGCGCTCGAGCTTCTCGAAGTCGAGATCGCCAAGCTCGAACGGAGGAAGTAGCCGCGCGTCCGCCGCTCCGGCCCGCCGTGTCGCCGTGGCGGCATTTCAGCGTGTCGTTGTTCAACCACTCGCATCAAGGAGACTCACATGTCCGAAGATCTTCGCGTCGGCCTTTTCCCGGTTCGCTACATCGTCGGCACCGGGCTGCCCGGCGCGCCGCAACTCGTGCTCAATCTGGTGGTCGACACGGTGGAACACAGCGTCGTCGGCGCCGCGGCGATTTCGCAGGCCGTGAGTCCGCCGCTCAACTTCCACGCCGACGTCTGGGGCACCTACGTGTTCCGGCTCGGCCCGCCGCCGCGCCGCGACGGCCGCGGCGCGATCGTGCAGATCGCGCTGCAGGGCAATCAGGGCGGCCCGCACTCGAATTCGATGATCACGTTCTACGCCGATCTGCTGCTCAAGGGCGACGGCAAGACGGGCGTCGCGTCGTACCGCTACTACTCGAACGGCACCTGGCACGAAGTCGAGAACGTGCCGGTCAAGGCCGATCCGGAACTCGTGCCGCTCGAACCGGGGCCGGTCATCGGCGCTTCGTCGCGGACCGCGTACGGACCGGTGCCGCTGTACGGGGTGACGATCCAGTATGCGGCGGTATCCGGCGATCTCGCGCACATGAAGACGCTCGCCACCTATGCGCGGCAGCAACTGGAAAGCCGCGACGACATCGCGGCCGCGCTGAGCGCGCTGAAAGCGGAAATCGCCAAGCTCGAAAGCCGGCAGTGAGCGGCGCGGCTTTGCATCGACATCGTTCGTTCCTTTTCGAGGAGCTATCGTCATGGCTACTACCGGTCTCTTTCCCGTTCAACTTCGCGTCGCGACGCCCAATCTCGGCGCGCCCGTGCTCTGGCTGTACCTGCTCGTCAATGCGGTCGAGAAGACCGTCTCGGGCTTCGCTCGCATCACCCAGTCGGTCTATCCGCCGCCGCATTTCCGTGCGCGCGTCGTCGGCCAGTTCCATCAAGTGAGGCTCGATCCTCAATCGTCGCCGTCGATCGCGCTCACCCTCACGGGCAGCCCGACGGGCCCCGTCGCGCCGCAGGTCGTGATTCTGGAGCTCAACGGCCTGCTGAACGACGACTGGCAATCGGGCACGGCGAACTACCGCTACTTCTACGAGAGCCGCTGGCATTCGATCGAACATGCGATCGTCACGAAGGACAACTCGCTGATCCCGATCGATGCGCCGCACGAGCACGCGGGCACGCTGTATGGGGTCGGCCTGCAGGAAGCGCGCGCGTCCGGCGACCTGAGCCGGATGAAGGCGCTCGCGCAGCAGGCGGACCAGCAGCTCGCCGATCAGGACGCCATCGCCGCCGAGCTCAAGAAGCTCGAAGCGGAAATCGCGCGGCTCGAAGCGCGCCGCTGAGCGCTCCCGCGCCGCCTGCCGCACGCGCGGCAGGCGGCCCCCCCAACGAGGAGACATCGACATGAGCACAACGGACGCGCGCCCGGCCCGCTACCTGATCGACAGCGACTATCAACGCTTCGTCCCGGTTCATGCCGTTTGGGAAATCACGCTCGCCTGCGATCTCAAGTGCCTGCACTGCGGTTCGCGGGCCGGCCGCCGGCGGACCAACGAGCTGAGCACGGACGAATGCCTCGAAGTAATCGAGGCGCTTGCGCGGCTCGGCACGCGCGAGGTGTCGATGATCGGCGGCGAGGCGTATCTGCGCAAGGACTGGACGCAACTGATCCGCGCGATCCGCTCGCACGACATGTATTGCGCGATCCAGACGGGCGGCCGCAATCTGACGCCGAAGCGCCTCGCGGAGGCGGTCGACGCGGGCCTGAACGGCGTCGGCGTGTCGCTCGACGGGCTCGCGCCGCTGCACGACAAGGTGCGCAACGTGCCGGGCGCGTTCGAGCGCGCCGTCGACACGTTGCGCCGCGCGCGCGACGCGGGCCTTGCGGTGAGCGTCAACACGCAGATCGGTGCCGAGACGATGGAGGATCTGCCCGCGCTGATGGACACGATCATCGAGCTTGGCGCGACGCACTGGCAGATCCAGTTGACGGTCGCGATGGGCAACGCGGTGGACAACGACGAGGTGCTGCTGCAGCCGTACCGGCTCGCCGAGCTGATGCCGCTCCTCGCGAAACTGTATACGGACGGCATGAACCGCGGGCTGTTGATGACGGTCGGCAACAACATCGGCTATTACGGGCCGTACGAGCACCTCTGGCGCGGCTTCGGCGACGAGCGCGTGCACTGGACCGGCTGCGCGGCCGGCCAGACCGTGATCGCGCTCGAAGCGGACGGCACCGTGAAAGGCTGCCCGTCGCTCGCGACGGTCGGCTTTTCCGGCGGCAACGTGCGCGACATGTCGCTCGAAGACATCTGGCGCACGAGCGAGGGCATCCATTTCGGGCGGCTGCGCTCGGTCGACGATCTGTGGGGCTTCTGCCGCACCTGCTACTACGCGGATGTTTGCCGCGGCGGCTGCACGTGGACGTCGCATTCGCTGCTCGGCAAGCCGGGCAACAACCCGTACTGCCACTATCGCGTGCTCGAGCTGCAGAAGCAGGGCCTGCGCGAGCGGATCGCGAAGGTGCAGGACGCGGGCCCGGCATCGTTCGCGGTGGGCCGCTTCGATCTCGTGACCGAGCGCATCGCCGACGGCGAGCCGGTGTCGAGCATCGTCCGCTCGGGGCAGGTGATCGAACTCGCGTGGAAGAACAAGGGCAAGCGCTCGCCGGACGTCGGGCGCGTGCCGTCGAGAATGAAGCTGTGCCGCAATTGCGACGGCTACGTTCACGCGACCGAGCATACCTGCCCGCATTGCGGCAGCGACATCGACGCGGCGGCGCGCGCCCACGAACAGCAAACGCAGCGCCGGCACGCGCTGATGAACGATCTGGAGCGTCTGCTCGGACTGCCGGCGTCGACGTTCGACGGCGCGTGACGCCCGCGCGGCCGCGCCCGGCTCGGGCCCGTTCTCGGCGGGCGCGGGCTCCAGGCCGCGCATTTTCGGCGGGCGTCGAACGATCGTAGAGCCCCTACGCCGCGTGCGTGATCGCTCAAGTCCGCCGCCGAAATGCCGCTAACGCCAAGGCAGTATCTCTTCTTGGCTCTAACGGAATTTCATGTTCAGCAAAATCAAGCTCGCATCCGGCCTGCTCGGCGTGCTCGTCGTGTTCTGCCTGTTTCTGATCGCGGTCGAGGGGCTCGGCTTCTGGTCGCTGTCCGCGTCGCGCAGCAACGTCGACGATCTGTCCAACGTCGCGATCAAGCAGGCCGACGCGGCGACCGTCGCGACCCAGCACATGCTCGACGCCCGCACCAATCTGTCCCGCGCCAGCACGCGGATGGTGAAGGGCGATCCGATGCCCGCCGAGACGCTCCAGCACGTGCGCGACCAGCTCGCGCTCGCCGACCGCGCGTTCGCCGCCTTCACGGCCGCGCCGACGATCAGCGCCGAGAACACCGAGCGCGCGGCGGCGCTCACCGACCGCTACCGCAAGTACCACGCCGCGCTCGTCGATCTCGTGCAGTTCCTCGAATCCAACAACATGCAGGCGTTTCTCGATCAGCCGACGCAGCAGATCCAGGACGCGTATCTCGGCGAACTGCGCACGTTCTCCGAATTCAGCAGCCGCACGAGCGAGCACGCGCTCGGCATGATCGACACCGGGATGCACTGGTTCGAGACGGTCGGCGCGGTGCTGCTCGCGCTGATGCTCGCGTGCATCGCGGGGATCTACGCCGTCG
The DNA here is from genome assembly GCF_000012365.1 of Burkholderia thailandensis E264. Lineage (NCBI taxonomy): Bacteria > Pseudomonadati > Pseudomonadota > Betaproteobacteria > Burkholderiales > Burkholderiaceae > Burkholderia > Burkholderia thailandensis. The sequence goes on along the minus strand of NC_007650.1, from coordinate 2,678,829 downwards.
CGCGGCGTGCGGTGGTCGCGCCGCTCGCGCAGGCGGGCGTGCATTTCGACCGGATCGCGCAAGGCCGCCTCGACGAGACGGTGGCGCCGCACGGCGTGCATGAAATCGAGCGGCTGCTGCGCGGGCTCGCCGACATGCAGGCGAGCGTCGCGGGCACCGTGCGCGTCGTGCGCAACGCGTCGAACGCGATCCACCTGGGCGCGGCCGAGATCGCGAGCGGCAACGCGGACCTGTCCGCGCGCACGTCGAGCCAGGCCGCATCGCTCGAGCAAACGGCGGCGAGCATGGAGGAGCTGACCGCGACCGTGCGGCAGAACAGCGATAGCGCGCGCGCGGCGAGCTCGCTTGCCGACGACGCGCTGCGAACGACGAAGAACGGCGCAGCGATCGTCGACGACGTGGTCGACAAGATGCACGGCATCGCGCGCAGCTCGGGCCGCATCGCGGAGATCATCGCGGTGATCGACGGCATCGCGTTCCAGACCAACATCCTCGCGCTGAACGCGGCCGTCGAGGCGGCGCGCGCGGGCGAGGAGGGGCGTGGCTTCGCGGTGGTCGCGGGCGAGGTGCGCGCGCTCGCGCAGCGCAGCGCGCAGTCGGCCAAGGAGATCAAGCTGCTGATCGAGGAATCGGTCGCGCAGATCGACGGCGGCTCCGAGCTCGTCGAGCGCGCGGGCGAGGCGATGCGCTCGGTGTCCGCGTCGATCGAGCGGGTCGCGCAGACGATGACCGAGATCACGGCCGCGTCGGTCGAGCAGAGCGCGGGAATCGAGCAGGTCAACCAGGCGGTCACGCAGATGGAGCAGTTGACGCAGCAGAACGCGGCGCTCGTCGAGGAAGTCGCGGCGGCGGCCGGTTCGCTCAACGAGCAGACCGAGCAGTTGCAGCAGTCGGTCTCGGTGTTCGAGCTCGGCGATGCGCGCGAACGCCGGCCCGCCGCCGGCGCGGCGCGTGCCGGCGCGGCCGCGCCGCAACGCGCGGGCGCGTAGCCGCGCAGGTATCGGGCGCGCGGCGCGGGCGGCGCGGATCGCGCGTCATCGGCCGCTCCGCTTGCCGCGCATCGAGCGCGCTCCTGCGGCCCGCCCCGGCTTCGCGCCGACGAGCAGCCGCACCGCGACGGCCGCCGCGAGCGCGAACGCGCCGCTCACGCACAGCGCGAGCGCGAAGCCGCTCGCGAAGCCGGCGGGCGCGATTTGCGCGAGCGCCGCGCCCGTTTGCGGCGGCAGGCCGCGTATCGCCTGCGCGAGATCGCCCGCGAGCAGGCTCGACATGAAGCGCGGATCGAGCGCGCCGAGCAGCTCCGGCGCGTGCGCGACGCGCTCGGCGAGCGCCGCGTGGGTTCGCGCGGCGAGCACCGCGCCGAGCACGCCGACCGAGGTCACGATTGCGGAAAAACGCGTCGTCGTGCTGATCCCGGACGCCATTCCGGTCCGCTCCGGCGGCACGCACGCCATGATCGCCTTCTGCGTGTCGCCGTTCAGGATGCCCGCGCCGCATCCGGTGACCAGCATCCCGAGCGCGACGAGACCGTCATGCGACGCGCCCGCGAGCGCGGCGGTCACGAAATCGCCGATGCCGATCAGCGCGAGCCCGCAGCCGAGCACGGTCGCGGCCGGCGCGCGCGCCGACAGCGCCGCGCCGAGCGAGGGCCCGACGATCATCGCGAGCGCGAACGGCAGCATGCCGAGCCCCGCGGCGATCGCCGACATCCCGAAGCCGATCTGCAGGTAGAGCGGCAAGAACGTCATCATCACCTGCGCGCACGCCGCGTAGCCGAACATCGCGAGCAGCGCGCCGACGAAGCGTGGCTCTCGAAACAGCGCGAGATCGATCATTGGACGCCGCTGCCAGCGCTCGGCGGCCGCGAACGCGACGAAGAGCGCCGCGCTCGCCGCGAAGCGCGCGAGCGTGCCGGGCGCCGCCCAGCCGTGCGGCGGCGCGTCGATCAGCGCCCAGATGCCGAGCGCGAGCGCCGAGCCGAACAGCACGCTGCCCGGCGCGTCGATGCGCTTTGCGTGCGGATCGCGCGAATCGTCGATCGTCGCGCAGACGGCCGCGGCGAGCGCGATGCACACCGGCAGGTTCAGCAGGAAGATCCAGCGCCATCCGATCCATTGCGCGATCGCGCCGCCGGCGAGCGGGGCGATCGTCGTCGCGATGCCCATGCACATGCCCCAGACCGCCCACGCACGCGCACGGTCTCGGCCGTCGGGGAAGCGGTTCGCGATCACGGCGAGCGCCGACGTCAGCAGCATCGCGGCGCCGACGCCCTTGACCGCGCGCGCGACGTTGAGCGATGCGGCCGACGGCGCGAGCCCGCAGCCGAGCGACGCGACGAAGAACACGGCGAGCCCGGCGAGCAGCACGCGCTTGCGGCCCGCGCGGTCGGCGAGGCCGCCCGCCGGCAGCAGGCAAGCGGCGAACGCGGTCATGTACGCGCTCACCACCCATTCGATGTCCGCGAAGCTCGCATGAAACGTGCGGGCGATCGACGGCAGCGATACCGCGACGACGTTCGTGTCGAGCACGATCAGCGAGCAGACCGCGGACGCGGTGGCGAGCGCGTGCCGCGCGGCGCTGCGGTGCGCGGGCGGCGCGTCGGCGCACGGCGCGGCAAGGGGCGCCGGCACGGGCGAGCGGACGGACGTGGACGCGGCGGGCGGCCCCGACGCAGGAAGGACGGGCTCCATCGGAGCGGATCGAGAAGGCGCGTCGTGCATGCCGGACACCATGATGCGAACGGGAGAGCGGCATGTTAGGCTGGGCGGCTGTTGCGTGTCATTGCTACAGAAATTCATCTTTATTGCATAAGAGAGCAATAAAGGAGCAATCAATGGATCGCCTCGAACTGCGCCACGTCCGTGCATTTCTCTGCGTCGCGCGGCATCTGCACTTCGCTCGCGCGGCGGACGAGCTCGACATCGCGCCGCCCGCGCTGACGCGGCTCGTTCAGGATGCGGAGCGGCTTCTCGGCGTGCGGCTGTTCCATCGCACGCGGCGCTCGGTCGCGCTGAGCGCGGCGGGCGAGGTCTACCTGAGCGAGGCGCAGACGGCGCTCGCGCATCTCGCGCGCGGCCGCGAGTTGGCGGCGCTCGCCGAGCGCGGCGAGATCGGGCGGATCGAGGTGGGGTACGTGTCGTCGGCTGCGTATGCGGGCGTGCTGCAACGCACGGTCGGCGCGTTTCGCGACGCGCATCCGCGCATCGGCGTCGACGTGCGCGAAGTGCCGATGGGCGACGTCGCCGCGCAGCTCGACGCGGGCACGCTCGACGTCGCGTACGTGCGCCCGCCGCTGCCGTTGCCCGAAGGCGTGTCGACGCACACCGTGCATCGCGACGTGTTCGTCGCCGCGGTGCCCGGGCATTCGCCGCTCGCGGCGCGCGCGTCGATTCGCCCGGCCGCGCTGGCGGGCGAGCGCTTCGTCGTGCCCGAGCAGGCGCTCGGCACGCTGGAGGTTGCGCGCCGCGGGCGTTTCGAGCCGATCGTCGACGCGCGGCCGGGCGCGCTCGTCGCGGTGCTCGCGCACGTGTCCGTCAGCGGAGGCGTCGCGGTCGTGCCGCAGGCGCTCGTCGGCTGCGTGTCGCTGCCGGGCGTCGTGTATCGGCCGATCGAAGGCAAGCCGATTCCGTCGGCGGTGGCGATCGCGTATCGCAAGCATGAGAAAGCGCCCGCGGTGCGCGCGTTCGTGCGGTACGTGCGACAGGCGGTGATTTAGCGCAGCGGCGATTCGCGTGCGCGGCGGCGCTCGAGGCTCGATGCGCGAATCGCGAGATGCGAGGCCGCAAATGAGCCGGCCTGTCCGAAATCGGGGCGGCTTTCGCGCCGGCGCGCGGCCGCTTGTGGTCGCGGCGGCGTCGTCGGCCGATCGTGCGGCGCGCCCCGCGCATCAGCGCGGCGCGCGACGCGTCACGCCTCCGCGGGCAACGACGCGTACGCGGTCGCGAGGTGATAGGGCGTCGTCGACGGCATGTCCGCGCGCGACACGTCGCCCCGCGCGGTCTTGCACTCGTACCAGCCGCGCGGATGCAGGAATCGCTCGGCGAAGCGCGCGATCTGGCGGGCGAGCGCGTCCGGCTCGCCGCCGTGCGTCGCGAGCGCGCGCAGATACTCGGTTTGCGCCCAGATCCGCTGCGTGCCGTCGATGCATGCGCCGCGCGCGTCGGTCGCCGCGCACACGCCGCCCGTGTCCGGATCGACGCCGTGCCGCTGCGCGAACGCGTACGCGCGCGCGAGCGCGCCGGGCAGGCCGGTCGCCGCGAGCCGCGCGCCCGCCGCGCCGACGAGATAGAACCATTCGAACTGATGGCCGGGCTCGAAGCGATTGCCCTCGCGGCCAAGCGGCAGCTCCGCGACGCAGCCGGTATGCGGATCGACGAACGTGCGCTCGACCGCCTGCGCGGTGCGCAGCAGCGCGTCGTCGAACGCGGTCTCGCCGAACGCGCGGCTCGCGGCGAGCCAGCCTTCGGTCAGGTGCATCAGCGGATTCTGCAGCGGGCCGCCCGCAGCCGCGGCGAAGTCCTCGCCGCGCGCGGAATCGAGGAGTGCGTTGCCCGGCTGCGGCGCGAAGCGATCGACGATCAGCGCCGCCGTGCGTTGCGCGAGCTCGCGCGCGTCGCGGTTGCCGAACGCCGCGAAATACTCGGCGCACGCGAACACGACGAACGCGTGCGTATACAGATCCTTCGTGCGGTCGAGCGGTGCGCCCTGTGCGTCGACGCTGTAAAACCAGCCGTCGTGGCGCGGATCGCGAAAGTGGCGGCACAATGCGGCAAAGAGCGCGTGCGCGTGCTCGGCATCGCCCGCCTGCGAGAATACGAACAACTGGCGCGCGCACGCCATCGCGCGATAGCGGGTGACGGGCAGCGGTGCGTGCGTGTCCGGCGCAACGGCCTCGAACGGCAGTTGCAGCGCCGGGTTGAAGCCGGGGCCGCGCCAGAGCGGCAAGACGATTTGCGCGAAGTGGCGGCGCAATCGGGCGGCCTGGCCGGAAACGGTGACGGGGGCGGACATGACGGATGACGGCGCGGTTGGCAGTGGAGGAACGCGGCACCGCACGCGCGGGCCGAGCGGCAAGGATAAAGCATGCGGCCCGCCGCCGTCGAACATGGGAGAGCATGGATGTTGAACAACGTCGAACTCATCATGCGGCTGATTCTCGCGGCGGCGCTCGGCAGCGTGATCGGCATCGAGCGCGAGCGCCTGTCTTGGGCGGCCGGGCTGCGCACGCACATGCTCGTGTGCGTGGGCTCGGCGCTCATCATGATCGTGTCGGCGTTCGGCTTCGCCGACGTGCTCGGCCAGGCGCACGTCGACCTCGATCCGTCGCGGATGGCCGCGCAGGTCGTGTCGGGAATCGGCTTTCTCGGCGCGGGGTCGATCCTGCTGCGCGGCGAGATCGTCCGCGGGCTGACGACGGCCGCGAGCCTGTGGTCGGTCGCGGCCGTCGGGCTCGCGGTGGGCGGCGGGCTGTACGCGGCGGCGATCGCGGCGACGGTCATCATTCTCGTGATCCTTGCCGGCATCAAGCCGCTCGAGCGCCGCTACCTGACCGTGCGCCAGCGCCGCCATCTCGTGCTGCTCGTCGAGCGCGGCACGCTGACGTTCGATTCGCTGCACGCGGCGCTCGGCGTCGACAGCGCGCGCGTCAAGCGCTTCATCGTCCAGCAGAGCGAGGATGCGGCGGACAGCGACGAAGTGACGATCGCGCTCGGCCGCGTGTCGGACGCCGAATACGGCAGCATTTGCGCGCGGCTGCGGCAGTTGCCGGGCGTGAAAGGTTTTGCCGAGCAGAAGAGCGGCTTGCCGGACGATTGACGCGCGGGCTCGCGCGGCGGGCGTGAGACAATGCCGCCTTCCCGAAATTGCTCGAAGCCGAGTCAGGCGCGCGTGCGGCGCGCCGCTGAACGATCCATGACCGATTCCGCAGCATCCTCACGTCCCCGTTCTTCCCGTTCGCCCACGACCAAGCGGCGGCCGCGCGCCGCAGCGGCGAGCGGCCGCGTGCAGTCGCGCGCGGCGGCCCGCCCCGGCGGCGACGCCGCCGCGCGCGACGCGTTTCGCGACGAGCGCACGCTCGATCTGTTCGGCGCCGCCGCAGGAAACGACGAGGTGACGGGCGAGGCGGCCGCCGGCGCGGCCGTCGACGGCGCCGAACGAGACGCCGAACGAGACGCCGAACGAGACGCCGAACGAGACGCCGAACGAGACGCGGCGGGCGCGCAACCGCGCCGGCTCGATGGCTTCGAACAGTCGCGGCGCGACGCCAGCGCGCGCGCCGCGCGTGCGACGGTGCGCGGGGCGCAGCCGGCCGGCGAACAGGCGGATCTGCTGAGCGGATTCGCAGAAGCGCAGGCGGCGGATACGCGGGACGCGCAACGTGACGCCGACGGGCGCGCCGCCGCCGAAGCGGCGCACGAGCGCCCGCGGGCCGCGGCTGCGGCGGACGAAGGCGCGGGCGCCGAGGCGGGTTCCAGCGAGCCCGCGTTGGCGGACACGCAGGCGCGGCGACGCAACGGGCCCGCGGCCGGCGCATCCGAGCCGATGGTGACGACGTCCGGCACCGACGACGCGACGGCTGCCCGGCCGCCGCGTTCGCGCCGCCCGTCCGCGCGCCGCTCGGACAGCGACAGGCCGGCGGCCGAACGCGGTGCGCGTGAAGGCCGCGCGGGCGAAGGCGAGGTTTCGGACGGCGGGGCGGCTGGAGGCCGGGCGGTCGGAGGCGAAGCGGCGGGAAGTCGAGGTGTCCCGGCTAGCGCGGCTCGCGGTGCGCCGGCTGGGCCCGTGGCGAGTCGGGACGCGGCGGCGCCTGACCCGGCGGCCGAAGCCGTGGCGGCGACGGATCGCGAGCCGGCAAACCCGGCTCGAGCCGATTCGAGTTCGGAAAGCCCGCAGCCGGCATTGCCGCTCGCGGGCCGCGCGGCGGCCGATGCGGCAATCGACGCGCCTGCGGCGGCGTCGAAATCCCGAAGGGCGCCTGACGCGGGCGGCACCGCAAAACCGGCCGCGTCGAACGGCTATGTGGCCGGCCGTGCCGATCGTTCCGGTGGCGCCGCCGACGGCGCCGACGCGTCGCTCCAGTCCGCCGTCTCGGCCGCGTCTACCGCGTCGCCCATGTCGTCGGCGTCATCTGCGGCTACTGCGGCGTCGATGCCGCACGCGCCGTCGTCGCCGTCCGCATCGCCCACGTTGCCCACGCCGGTTGCACCTTCCGCGTCGTCCGGCGCGTCCATATCGGCTGGTGCCCGCGATCGCCGGAGCGCGCCGCATACGGCTCCCTCACCGTCGGCTTCGCCCGCCGCCCCAGCCGATCTCGACGCGCACCTGCGGCCGCTTGCCGACCGGGTCCGCGCGCTTCAATCGGAAACGCTCGACCTGCGCCGGGCGGCCGATGCGCAGATGCGCCGGGTGAACCGCCTACTGCTCGCGCTCGCGGTGGTTCTGCTCGTCACGCTCGCCGTGTTGATCGCTCAGGCGGTGCAAATGTCGCGGCAGCGCGATCAGTATGCTGCAACGCAGCAACGAATCGACAGGCTGGTTGCCGCGCAGGCGACCCGCGACGCGACGATCGCGACGCTGTCGCAGCGCCAGGATGAACTCGGTGCGCAGGTCGATCGCCTGACGAGCCGTCTGTCGAGCACCGCGACGCCGGTCAAGCGGATGCACGCCCCGCGCCGCCGGCGCTGAATGAAAAAAAGGGACGCACCGGACTTCTGCGGCGCGATGACGCACGTCTGTTGCGACGTCGCAACGAGCCGGCTCCATTCACGGCGGAAAAGGGCGATTTGCGAGATTTTTGCTGCGACGCACTAGATGTTCCTAGGGAAAACCCCTAGAATTACATCTAAGGGAAAACCCTAGACGTTAGCTGACAGGAGTCGCAAATGAGCCTCATCTTCGCGCTGCTTCAAAAGATCGAAGACCTTTTCACGTCGCCGCATCTGCCGCTCGACGCCGACTATTCGTACAAGGCCCGCCACGCCGAGGCGGAGCGCGTGCGCAAGTCGCACGTCTCGCAAGTCGGCCTGATCCGCCGCTGATTCTTGCCGACGGCGCATACGCGCCCCGGACGTCGCGGTTCGGGCGCGCGTCGGCGAATGGCGTGCGATATCGGATTCGATGACGGCCGCCGCAGCGGCCCCGATTGGCGTTGCGGCGGCGAATTAGTCTGCCGCCAGGCCGACGGCGTCGAGGCCGTGCGCGGAGCGCCTGCGCCGGCACGAATCGACGGGCGCGCCTCGCCGTGCCGCCGCAAACCGCTGCCGCGCCCTTGCCGGCCGAGCGTCCGGCTGTGGGCGACCGTGCGGCGGCCGCTATCGTGCCGGCGACGCGAACCGTCGCGTGCGGCTTCGCCGGCGCGGCATTGACGGCGCAACTGCCCCGTCGCGATGGAGGCCGATCACGGCGGCAATCGCGGCGGCGCCGCGCACAGCGCCGGCGGCGAACGTCGCCGACTTCTCGTTGAATTGCGCGACCGCGCCGCCGAGCGGCGCCGGCAGGCCGATCGCGAAGGCCATCGCGGCGGCGAGCCGCGACGAGCCGCGAGCCCGAAAGCGCGCCGGGCAACCTCTCGAATCGTGACGATCGCGAGCCGCGGACCAATCCCCCGTCGGCATGCCGAAGCCGCCGAATGCGGCGCCGGGCATCGCCATCGAACGACACCGCATCGCTTGCCGGTTGCCGGCGCGCCGACTATCGAAACGCTCCGATCGGCGAGACCGCCGCCGCCCGCCTGCGCGGGACTTTCTCCCGCGTTCGACGCGAGCGGCAGACGCGCGCTCGCGACGCCGGCGCCGAACGCGACAAGCGAATAGCCGGCTCCGAACCCGCCCGTCACCGGCAAGCGAATTCCGATTCGCGCAATCCCGCGTCGCCCGCTACACTGACTGATAGACCCGCTTCTTCGAACAGGTGCGGCATGTTGCAGATGCGTCCGATGACCCAGACGGAATTCCGCGAATACCGCCAGCATGCCGCGCGAGGCTACGCGCGCGATCTGATCGAATCCGGCCAGAGCGCGCCCGACGAAGCCGACGAACGCGCGCTCGCGTGCATCGATACGCTGCTGCCGGATGGGCTTCTCACCGACGATCAGGTGCTGCTGACGCTGAGCGAATCCGCCGGCGGCGCCGTGCTCGGCCACCTGTGGTATGGCGTCGTTACCGAAGGGCCGCATCGGTCGCTGTTCATCTACGATCTCGAAATCGAGCCCGCCTTTCGCCGCCAGGGGTGGGCGACGCGCGTGCTGCAGGCGCTCGAAGACGATGCACGGCAGTTGCACGTGAGCGAGATCGGCTTGTCGGTGTTCAATCACAACACGGCCGCGCTCGCGCTGTATCGCGAGCTGGGCTTCGCCGCCGCGACGACGACGTTCGTCAAGTCGATCGAATCGCCCTGATCGGGCGCTTGCGCGGCCGGCACGTGTGCGGCGCGTCGCGGGACGCGTCCGCGCGCGTCGTGCGGCGCCGGGCATCGATCGGGGCGCGTCAGGGGCTTCGATGCGACGCGGTCGATCCGGCATCCGGCCCGGCGTTCGCGACGACGGCGCGACGCCGCGCGCGTTCCGTCACGTTCCCGATGCGCGTTCCGTTCGCGGTTCGTTCGCGTTCCGTTCGCCCGATTACTCCGGCTCCTTGAGCCGCTTGTCGCGCCGGCACCGCGAAAGCGGCAACTGCTTCGCCTTCAGCACCTTCACGATCCGCCGTTCCGGCTTGGTGGTGACCACCGTGAGACACGCGCAGGCATAGCCGTGCGGGCCGTTGGTTTCGACGTATTGATTGCCCGCCATGTCGGGAATCAGGTCCATTCCTTCGGCTTCGGGGCCGCCCATCGTGCTGAGCGTCCACGAGCCGGTGCGGTCGTCGAGCCACCAGTTGCCGGGCGTCGGATTCTGCAGCCAGCCGCAGCGGATTTCGGCGTGCGCGTGTGGAAGGCCGATCAGCGCGACGGCGAGCGCGGCGAGCAGGTGGCGGCCGGTGCGGCGCGGAGGCGTCGCGGGCGTCGGCGAGCGCCGGGCGGTGGATGCGGTCATGCGGTTTCAGAGGCGGCGCGTGTCGTCGCCGTCGTGCTTGTCGATGCGTGGAGTCTAGCGCAGCCGCGCTCGCGGCCGTGTCGCAATTTGTCGCCGGTTGTCGGCGGTTATCACCGGTTATCAGCGGTTGTCGACGCGCGCCGTGAGCCGCGCGCGTGCGCCACGCACCCCAAGCGCGGCGCGCAGTCCGTGCGCGTGCGCGCTTTAGCGCGCGTCGCCTTTCCAGCGCCGCAGCAACAGCGCGTTCGTCACGACGCTCACGCTCGAGAACGCCATCGCCGCGCCCGCGATCATCGGATTCAGCCAGCCGAGCGCCGCGAGCGGAATGCCGACCAGGTTGTAGACGAACGCCCAGAACAGGTTTTGCTGGATTTTCCGGTATGTGCGGCGCGAGATGTCGATCGCGTCCGCGACGAGCGCCGGATCGCCGCGCATCAGCGTGATGCCGGCCGTGTGCATCGCGACGTCGGTGCCCGTCGCCATCGCGATGCCGACGTCGGCGGCGGCGAGCGCGGGCGCGTCGTTGATGCCGTCGCCGACCATCGCGACCACGCCGTCGCCTGCCGTCGCCTTCATCTGCGCGACGACCCGCGCCTTGTCGTCCGGCAGCACCTGCGCGTGCACTTCGTCAATGCCGAGCGACGCGGCGACGGCCGCCGCGCTGCCGCGGTTGTCGCCCGTGACGAGCGCGCTCTTGACGCCGCGCGCCGCGAGCCGCTCGATCGCGCGCCGCGCGTGCGGCTTCACCGTGTCGCCGAACGCGACGAGTGCGAGCGCCGCGCGCGGCGCGTCGGCGCGCATCAGCCACGACACCGTGTTGCCCGCCGCCTCGAGCGCCGCCGCGCGGCGCGCGACGTCGTCGGGCACGGCGATGCCGAGTTCGTCGCGCCAGCGCGTGCTGCCGAGCGCGAGGAGGCGGCCGTCGACGCGCGCTTGAACGCCGCGCCCGGCGACCGCGCGCGGCGTGTCGGCGCGCGCGGCGGCAAGCGGCGAGCGGCGCGCGTCGTCGTCGTCGTCGAAAGCGGCGACGGCCGCGCGCGCGAGCGGATGCGCGCTGTCGCGCTGGACGGCGGCGGCGAGCGCGAGCGCGTCGCCGCGCGGGATGCCGATCGCGTCGAACGCGGTGACGGTCGGCTTGCCTTCCGTCAGCGTACCGGTCTTGTCGAACGCGACGATGCGCGCGCGCTGCGCGAGCTCGAGCGCCTGCGCGTCCTTGATCAGCACGCCGCGGCGCGCCGCGACGCCCGTGCCCGCCATGATCGCGGCGGGCGTCGCGAGGCCGAGCGCGCACGGGCACGCGATCACGAGCACCGCGACCGCGTTGAGGATCGCCGTTTCGGCGCCCGCGCCCGCGGCGAGCCAGCCGGCGAACGTGGCGAACGCAATCGCGACGATCGCGGGCACGAACACGGCGCTCACGCGATCGACGAGGCGCTGGATCGGCGCTTTCCCGGCCTGCGCGGATTCGACGAGGCGGATGATGCGCGCGAGCGTCGTCTCGGCGCCGATCGCGGTGGTCGCGACGGTGAGCGCGCCTTCGCCGTTGATCGAGCCGGCGGTCACGCGCTCGCCCGGCTCCTTCGCAACCGGCAGGCTTTCGCCCGTGATCAGCGATTCGTCGACGTGCGTGACGCCCGCCTCGATCCGGCCGTCCACGGGCACGCGCTCGCCCGGCAGCACGCGCACGATGGTGCCGACGCGCACCTGCGCGAGCGGCACGTCGCGCTCGACGCCGTGTTCGACGATGCGCGCGCGGTCGGGGCGCAGCGCGTTGAGCGCGCGGATCGCGTCGGTGGTCTGCCGCTTCGCGCGCGCCTCGAGCCATTTACCGAAGCGCACGAGCGTGACGATCACGGCGGACGCCTCGAAGTACAGGTGCGCGGCGCGACCGGGGTCGCGCAGCATCAGCCAGATGCTCAGGCCGTACGCGGCCGACGTGCCGAGCGCGACGAGCAGGTCCATGTTGCCGGCGCGGGCCTTCAGCGCGTGCCACGCCGCGCGGTAGAAGCGCGCGCCGAAGCCGAACTGCACGATCGACGCGAGCGCGAGCTGCAGCCATGCGGGCAGTGCGGCGTCGACGCCGAACGGCGCGGCGAACATCGGCAGCGCGAGCGGCGCACTCAGCACGGCGGACGCGATCACGAGCGCGCGCTCGCGGCGCGCTTCGGCGAGCTTGCGCTCGTCGGCGCCCGGCGATGCGGGGCGGTGGGCGGTGGCGCTGGCCGTCGCGCAAGAGGGGGTGGACGCCGTGCCGATCGGCGACGCGCGGTAGCCTGCTTGTTGCACCGCGTCGATCAGCCGGGCGGCATCGACATGCGCATCGGCCTCGACGGTTGCCTGTTCGGTGGCGAGGTTGACCGCTGCCCGGGCGACGCCGGGAACTTGCGACAGCGCCTTTTCGACACGGCCGGCGCACGACGCGCAGGTCATCCCGCCGATGTCCAGTTCGAACGTCTTCGTCGTCGCGGCAGGCGCCGGGGGGGCAGCGGCCGATTCGTCGGCCGCGAGGACAGCGGGCGGCGCGTGTGAGCGCCCCGCGTCGTCGAGCGGGCGCGCGGCAGGCGCTGGCGCGGCGTCGGCGTGCGCGCCTCGCACGACCTGCGCTCGATACCCGGCGCGCTCGACGGCCGCGACGAGCGTCCGCGGATCGACGTCGTGCGCGACATCCGCCTCCGCGCTCGTCGTGGCGAAATCCACCTTCGCAGCCGTCACGCCGGGCGCGTTCGCGAGCGCCTGCTCGACGCGCCGCGCGCAGCCGCCGCAGGTCATTCCGCCGATGGTCAGCGTGATCGTTGCCGCGCGCGGTGCGACGGCGGTGTCATCGCCGTCTTCGTCTCGCGGGCCTTCGTGCCGCGCCTGCGCATCCCAGCACGCGGCGCGCGTCGTCGCGACCGTCGCGCGGTATCCGGCCGCGCCCAGCGCGTCGATGAGGCGGGCCGCGTCGATCGCGGACGCCGCGTCGACGGTTGCGGTGCCGGCGGCGAGATCCGCCGCCGCGCCGGTGACGCCCGGCACCCGGGCGAGCGCCTGCTCGACGCGCGACGTACAGCCGCCGCAATGCATGCCTTCGACGAGCAGCGTCGTCGTGACTGGGGCGGCCGGAGCGAACAGCTTGGTCATCTGTAATCCGATTCGATGAGGCGGGCGATGCCGCCGATGATTCGAAGTATCAACTTTCCCATGATGGGAAGGTCAAGTGCGAGATGAGGGGCCGATGCCGGGTGCCGGAGGCGGGCGGAGCGGGGCGGTCGCAGCGGGGGGCCGCCGCAGCGCGTCGGCGGGGCGGCGGGGTGGCCGGTGCGGCTTTTCGGGCTTGCGTGAGGGCGCGGCGTTTGGCCACGTATCGGCGGCGGGCAACGTCACCGTTCGGCGCGCTTCGGCTTGGGTTCCGCGCCCGTGGCCGTGGCCGATGCGCCCGGACGCTCCCGGCGTGTTCGCTTGCGGCTGCCGTAGCCTTTACCATCGCCATCGCCATCGCCATCGCCATCGCCATCGCCACGGCCACGGCCACGGCCACGGCCACGGCCACGGCCACCGCCACCGCCACCGCAACCGCAACCGCCACCGCCACCGCCCCCACTTCCGCTGCGCGCCACATGAACGTTCGCGGAATTGCGTACTCGAAGCACCGCAAGGAGGAAGCATGGCGACGAACACGAAACGACTGATGGCCGCCGCGCTCGGCGCCGCGCTGGCGTTCGGCGCGCCGTTCGCGCGCGCTGCGAGCTTCGACTGCGCGCGTGCCGCGAGCGCCGCCGAGCGCGCGATCTGCGGCACGCCCGCGCTCGGCGAGCTGGACGTCCGAATGGCCGCGTACTACGAGTTGCTGCAGAACGCGCGGCCGGCCGACGAAGGCATCGCGTACCGCGAGTTCCGCGACGCGCTGCGCGACGGGCAGCAGAGTTGGCGGCAGCGCGTGCGCGACGCGTGCGGCGCGCGGATCGATTGCCTGACGAACGCGTATACGGCGCGGATCGCCGCGCTGCGCGGCGTCGCCGCCGAGCGGCTCGCGCTGCGGATGACGGGCGGGAGTGCGCCTTCGCCCGACGCCGCCGGCGCGACCTATGCGATCGAAGGCGAGTCGATCAAGCTGACCAACGGCGAATCGGTGCGCCCGGCCGCGCCGGGCTCGGCGGCGAAGCGCGTGACGACGCTCGTCGCGCGGAGCGCCCCGGCGACGATCGCCGGCGGTCCGCTCGAGGCCGTCCTGCTGAGCGACGATCCGGGCGGCAGCGGCCGGTTCCTGTACGTCGCGACCGTGCAGCCGGGCGGCGGCGCGCCGGCCGTGCTGCTCGGCGATCGGGTGAAGCCCGTCTCGGTGTCGATCGAGCGCGCGGCGACGGGCGGCGCGATCGTCGTCGTCGAATATCTGGACCGCCCGGAAGGCGCGCCGTTTGCGCAGGCGCCGACGGTCAAGGTCGTGCGGCGCTTCGCGCTCGAGCAAGGCCGGCTTGTCGAGCAGCGCGGATAGCGGGCCGGCGGGCCGATCGCGCGCCGGCCCGCCGCGCGCGCCGGACATGCGCGATCGGCCCGCCGGCCGGCTCGGCCAATGCGGAACGGCGTGGCGCGGGATGGGCGCGACGATTTTTCGCGCGCTCGCGTTTGCCCGCGAATTCGCGGTCGCCAGCAGTGACGGACGCCTCGCACGCGCCGCCCCCCCGCTACTGTCGCCCGATCCCAAATAGTGGCCGCCCGCCGCCGCGCGCCCGTGTTCCGCGTTGCCCGAATCGCCCGATCTCGCGATCGGGCATTGTTTTGGCCGGGGGGACGAGAGTACGATACTGCCGATCAAAAAATAAAGAGCTGATCAAGTGACAGCCGGCCGGCACGCACGCTACGAGGAAGACCCCGCGCCCTACGCGCCGGCCGCCGATCAACACGCGCGGCCTGGCCGCGCGTTCGCCGTGCCACCGAATGACAACAAACCGACAAGAATCCACTGTTTCTCTGCGGCGCGCTTGCGCGTCGCTAGCCGCGCTGGCGCTGCTTGCGGCCTGCACGTCGACGCCCGAGGCAATCCAGCGCAAGACGGGCTGGATGCGTAGCGAGGTCGCCGATTCCTATATCTACGCTTATCCGCTCGTGCTGATGGACGTCGCGAAGGAAGCCGCGACGGCCGACGGCGCGCCGGGCGCCATGCCCGTCAACACGCTGCGCCACGCGCAGGCGCTGCCCGCGCCGGGCGCCGCGAACCCGCCGCTCGCGAGCGTCGACATGCTCGATTCGACCGCGTGGCTCGACGTGGCCGAGGAGCCGGTCGTCGTCGTGCTGCCCGACGGGCGCGGCCGCTATGTCGACGCCCGCGCGCTCGACATGTGGACCAACGTGCTGTGGTCGAGCGGCCCGTCGGCGAATCCGCGCTCGGGCGCGAGCCGGGCGCGCACGCTCGCGTTCGTCGGCGCGGGCTGGGAAGGCTCGCTGCCGGAGGGCGTCACGCGCGTCGACGCGCCCGCGCGCAACGTATGGCTCGACGTGCGGGTCCAGACGAGCGGCGGGCGCGACCTCGCCGCCGCGAAGCGGCTGCAGCGCGCGATTCGCGTCGAGCCGCTGTCCGTCTACACCGGCGACGCCCGCCGCGCACCGCGCGCCGCGCGTGCGGACGCGGGGGCGGCGTCGGCCGAGCCCGCATCGGGCGTCGCTTCGCCCGTCGCCTCGCCCGTCGCGCAGGTCGCGGCGCTCGATCCGCCGGGGTTCTTCTCGCGCGTCGCGCGCGCGCTGCAGGACAACCCGCCGCCCGCCGCCGACGCGCACGCGCAGGAAATCCTCGCCGACATCGGCGTGACGGCGGGCGCGCCGGTGCAATGGAAGGGCGACAAGCTGATCGGCGCCGAGAACGGCGCGGCCGAGGCGCGCGAGCGGCTCGCCGCGCTGCCGCCGAACGCGCTCGCCGCGAACGGCTGGAGCTGGCTTGGCGACGGCGTCGGTAACTACGGGCAGGACTACGCGTTGCGCGCATACGCGGCGTCGACGCAATTCGGCGCGGGAACCCGCGACGACGAAATCGTCGCCGTCGTGAAGACCGACAGCGCGGGCCGGCCGCTGAACGGCGCGCACCGCTACGTGATCCGCTTCGCGCCGAACGCGCTGCCGCCCGCCCGCGCATTCTGGTCGCTCGCGCCGTACACGCCGGACGGCGCGGTGCCCGAGCTCGGCCGCGCGCGCCGCTCGATCGGCGAGCGCGACCGGCTGCACCGCAACCGCGATGGCTCGCTCGAGATCGTCGTGTCCGCGACGCCGCCCGGCAAGGGCTACGCGTCGAACTGGCTGCCCGCGCCGCGCGCCGATTTCGAGCTCGCGCTGCGGCTCTATGCGCCGAAGCGGCAAGCCGCCGACGGCAACTGGCAACCTCCCGCCGTCGTCCGCAAGTGAACGTTCGCGCGCGCCGCCCGGTCATACGCCCGGGCGCTGCGCGCGCCGACGCCCGCCTTCCACGCTGCGTCGCGAAAGCCGCAGCGCCTATACTGGCGAAAGCCGGACGCTCCCGTCCCGATTTCCTCGCTGCCGTTCCGACGGCGATTCAGTAATGGCATTCAATAAAGAAACCGTCCAATCGACCTTGCAAAAGCTTGGCGTCGCCGCCCGCTCGCGCCGCGCGAAGCGCGCCGGCATCGGCGTGCTGATTTTCCTCGTGGTGTTCGGGCTGCTCGGCTTTTTCGCGGCGCCGCCGCTGATCCGGCACGTCGCCGAGCAGCAATTGAGCCGGCAGCTCGAGCGTCCCGCGACGATCGCGCGCATCGCGTTCAATCCCTACACGTTGCGGCTCGAGGCCGACGGCGTGCACGTCGGCGAGCGCGGCGGGCAGGGCGATTTCGTCGACATCGGCAAGCTCGTCGTGCGCGCGTCGTGGACGTCGCTCGCGCGCTTCGCGCCGATCGTCGACGAGGTGCGGCTCGATCAGCCGCGTTTTCGGATCGTCCGCTACGATGCGCAGCGCTTGAACTTCACCGATCTGGTCGACAAGTTCTCGAAGCCGTCGCCGCAGCCGTCGGCCAAGCCGGTGCGCTTCTCGGTGTCGAACATCCAGGTCAACGACGGCCGCATCGATTTCGACGACCGGCTGCTGAACGCGAAGCACGTCGTCGATCAATGGACGCTCGGCATTCCGTTCATCGCGACGCTGCCGTCGAAGACCGACATCTTCGTCGAGCCGAAGCTGCGCGCCCGCCTCGACGGCAGCCCGATCGCGATCGACGGCAAGACGAAGCCGTTCGCGCAGTCGCGCGAATCGTCGATCAACCTGAAGCTCGGCGGCCTCGACGTGCCGCGCCTGCTGTCGTACGCGCCGACGAGGCTGCCTGTCGACGTGCGTTCGGGCAAGCTGTCGAGCAACCTCGACGTGAATTTCGCGATGGCGGGCGACACGCCTTCGCTGCGCGTGTCGGGCACCGTCGACCTGAACGACGCGCAGGTGACGAGCCGCGCGAACGAGCCGCTCTTCGCCGCGCACGCGGTGCACGTGGCGGCCGCGCAGCTCGAGCCGCTGCGCAACGTGCTGCATTTCGACGACATCCGGATCGACCAGCCCGTCGTCTCGCTCGCGCGCGACAAGGCGGGCGTGCTGAACGTGACGAAGCTCGCGGGCGGCGCGAACGGCGCGCCCGCTGCGGCGAAAGCCGCTGCGACGAAGGCTGCGGGAGCACCGTCGGCCGGCCCGGCTGGTGCGGCGTCGGGGGCTTCGCCCGCGTCATCCGCATCGGCTCCGTCGTCCGCGTCCGGCGCGACTTCGCCGTCGTCGGCCGCGGGCGCATCGTCCGTAGCGGCGCCCGCCGCGGCCGCATCGAGCGCCGCCGCGAACGCCGACAAGGAGAAGGCGCAGCCGCTCGACCTGACGATCAAGCGCTTCGCGATCAACGACGGCACGCTGAACCTGAACGATGCGTCGCTCGCGACGCCCGCCGCGATTTCGCTCACGCACGTCGCGACGACGCTCGCGGACTTCACGCTCGCGGGCAAGACGCCCGCGCGCTACACGCTCGCGACCGACGTCGCGAGCGGCGGCTCGCTGAAAGCCGAAGGCGCGTTCAGTCTCGCCGCGCGGCAGGCGGATACGAAGCTCGTCGTCGATGCGCTCGCGCTGCCCGTCGTGCAGCCGTATCTCGCGGGCGCGACGTCCGCGCGCGTGCTCGACGGCGCGCTCAGCACGTCGGTCAACGCGAAGGCGGACTGGTCGAAGACGCCGCTCGACGCGCAGGTGAGCGACAGCGAGCTCGGCCTGAAATCGCTGAAGATCGCGCTGCCGAATGCGAAGACGCCGGCTGTCGTGCTGCCCGACGCGCGCGTGAAGGTGACGAAGATCGATCTCGCCGCGCGCACCGCCGAAATCGCGAGCGTCGACGCGACGGGCCTCGCGCTCGACGTCGCGCGGCTGCAGAACGGCCGGATCGACCTCGCGTCGCTCGCGGGCGAAGGCGGCAAGGCGGCGGGCGGGAAGCCGGCCGCGTCGACGAAGCCGTCCGCGCGCGGCGCGCAGCCCGCCGCGCCCGCGTGGCGTTACAGGATCGACGAGCTGAACGTGAAGGACGCGAAGGCGAATTTCACCGACCGCACGACGCCGCGCCCCGTGAAGCTCGCGATCGCGCCGCTCGCGCTGAATGTCAGGCAGATCAGCGAAGACCTGTCGAAGCCGTTGCCCGTCAAGCTGACGGCGACGCTGAACCGCAAGGGCTCGCTCGACCTGTCGGGCAACGTGACCACGTCGCCGCTGAAGGTCGGCCTGAAGCTGAACGGCAACCGGCTCGACGCGGCCGCGTTCGAGCCGTACTTCGGCAGCATGCTCAACGCGACGATCGCGAGCGCGCTCCTGAACGCGAAGGGCGACCTGAGCGTCGAGCAGGCGAAGCACGCGATGAAGGCGTCGTATCGCGGCGACGCGGCGCTCGTCGACGTGCGGATGCTCGACAAGGCGACGTCCGACCCGTTCGCCGGCTGGCGCTCGCTCGCGCTCGCGAACCTGAAGGCGAGCTACGACGACGTGCGCGGCACCGACGTCGACGCGTCGCGCGTGACGTTCTCGAACTTCTACGGCCGCGTGCTGCTCGATGCGCAAGGCAAGCTGAACCTGCGCGAAGTCGTCGCGAAGGAAAGCGGCCCCGCGCAGTCGCTCACGCGCGACGCGAGCGGCAAGGAGCCGATACCGCTCACGCCGCAGGCCGCGTCGCAGGCGAAGGCGGCGACTGCGGCGTCGGCGTCCGCGCTCGCGTCGGCCGCCGCGGCGTCGCCCGCGTCGGGCGCCGCGCTCGTGCGCGCGGCCGCGCCGCCGCAGCATCCGGTGCGGCTGCACTTCGGCCAGTTGCTGCTGCAAAGCGGCCGCGTCACGTACACCGACAACTTCATCAAGCCGAACTACACGGCGAACCTCGTCGCGATCAACGGCACGGTCGGCGCGTTCGGCACCGATTCGACGACGCCCGCGCCCGTCGACGTCGCCGCGAAGCTCGCGGCGAACGGCCCGATCACGATCAAGGGGACGGTGAATCCGCTGATCGAGAAGCCGTCGCTCGACCTGACCGCGACCGCGCACGACATCGAGCTCACGAACCTCACGCCGTATTCGGCGAAATACGCGGGCTATCCGATCACGAAGGGCAAGCTGAACGTCGATCTGAACTACAAGCTCGACAACGATCTGCTGACCGCGAACAACCACATCTTCATCGATCAGCTGACGTTCGGCGAGCACGTCGAGAACGACACCGCGACGAAGCTGCCGGTGCGGCTCGCGATCGCGCTGCTGAAAAACTCGCGCGGCGAGATCGACGTGAACATTCCGGTGTCCGGATCGCTGTCGAATCCGGAGTTCAGCATCGGCGGGCTGATCTGGCGCGCGGTGCTGAACCTGATCGCGAAGGCGGTCACTTCGCCGTTCACGCTGCTCGCGCACGCGTTCGGCGGCAGCGGCGAGGAGCTCGGCTACGTCGAGTTCGAACCGGGCCGCTCGACGTTGTCCGACGCGTCGAAGAAGAAGCTCGACACGATCTCGACGATGCTCGCGGACAAGCCGTCGATCCGCCTCGACCTGATCGGCCGCGTCGATCCGGAGAAGGACCTGCCCGGGCTGCGCGACGCGTACGTCGACAGGCTCGTGCGGCAGCAGAAGCTGAAGGACGTGGTCGGCCAGGGCGAGAGCATCGATCCGAGGACGGTGAAGGTCGATCCCGCCGAGTACACGAAGTACCTGACGAAGGCGTACAAGGCCGCCGACTTCAAGAAGCCGCGCAACATGATCGGCCTGACGAAGACGCTGCCCGACGACGACATGAGGAAGGCGCTCGCCGATCACGCGAGCGTGGACGACTCGAGCCTGCGCGCGCTCGCGCAGGCGCGCGCGCAGGCGGTGCGTCAGTATCTGGAGGGCAAGGTCGATCCGAGCCGGATGTTCATCGTCGCGCCGAAGCTGGATGCGAAGGGCATCGAGGACAAGGGGGCGACGACGCGCGTCGACTTCGGCCTGAAGTGACGGCGCGCGGCGTCAGCGCGCGGCGGCAACCGGATCGCGCTTGTCGCGCTCCTTGCGCGCGGCGAGCGGAATGCGCGGGTCGTCCCACGCGGTCAGCCACTCGACTTCCTTCGCGGTGAACACCTGACCGTAATTGCGCAGCGCGTATTGCAGCGCATCGATGATGTGATGACGGATGATCTCGGGCGTGCGCGCGTCGTCGAGCACGCATCGGAAGGCTTCCAGCGTGGCCATCGTGATGCTCCGGGTAAGGACGATTTCGTTATCGCATGACAATAGTCACGCGCCAACCCGGAAAAAAATGGTTCGCCGCAGGGGAATGCCGCGCAATGCGGTGTGCAGCCGCTACCCGTGGTAACGCCCCAGCCGCGCGGGATCCTCCAGGCGCGGTTCTCCGCGATGGCCGCGCCAGATCCGGCGGCGCGGGCCATGCGATACCACCCGATACTCGGACAGTGGCGGATCGCGCATTCGGCGAGCCGTCGTCTTGTGCATCCGCTGGTCGTGCGTCCCGTGTTGCCCGCGGGGCATGACCTCGGCGACCGGCTTCGGAGGCGGCGGCAGCGAGCGGCGTTCTTGCTCCCGGCGAGGCCGCTCGTTCCAATCGCTAACCGCTGCTGCGGCCCTGCGCCCGAAGTGCGTTGCAATCGCGCGAGTCCTTGCGTTGATCTCGTTGAAGCCGGGCGTCGGGTGACGTACGCAATCGTCCTCAAACCCTTCGCCGCTGCCGCTTGCCGGGCCGCGAGTGTCATCGGCCCGCGACGCGCCCGCGAAGCGGCAACTGCGCGCTACAGGCCGAACAATTGCGCGGCGTTCGTGCGGCCGATCTTGACTCGGTCGTTATCGCTGATCAACGCGTGATCGAACCAGGCGCTGGCGGTCGCCATACTTTCGTACGGGTAGTCTGCGGAGAACAGGACGCGATCGACGCCGATTTCGCTGATCGTGTTCAACAGGCCCTTCGTGTGAAAGTGACCGCTCGTCGTGACGTAGAAATTCCTGTTGAAGTACTCGCTCACCGGACGTTGCGCGCGACCGAGGCCGGCGCCGTCGCGCTGCATGTACAGGCGATGTTCGAGGCGCGGCAGCATCAACGGCAAGCCTTCGCCGAGATGGCCGAGGATCACGATCAGGTTCGGATATCGGTCGAACAGTCCGCTCAGCATGAGTCGGATCGCGTGAGTCGCGGTTTCGTGCGCGAAGCCCCACGCCGATCCGACGAGCGACGCGTAGCCTTCGTAGATGCGCCGCTGGCCCGGCAGCGGCTCGCGCGGATGCAGGTAAACCGGGACGTCGAGGCCGGCGACGCGATCCCAGAATTCCCAGACCGGCTCTTCGTCGAGATACTGTGCCGTTTCGGCGTCGCCGATGTTCGTGTAGCCGTTGATGAGCGCGCCTTTCATCCCAAGCGTCGCGACCGCGCGCTCCAGTTCGTCGGCCGCATCGCGGGGCGACTGTAGCGCGACGGTCGCGAATGCGTGCAGGCGGCCCGGATGGGGCGACGTGAAGCGCTCGGCGATCTCGTCGTTGGTGCGCTTCGCGAAGTCGACAGCTTGGTGACGGTCGAGGATCGACTGCGCGCCGGGCGACGTGAGCGACAGAATCGCGGCATCGATGCCGCAGCGGTCCATCTCGTCGATGCGCCTGTCGACGTCGAGCAGGCGTGCGTCGACATCGTCCATGTAGGACTTGCCGTTGCGGGCCGCCTCGCCGGAGGCGTCCCATCGCGCATTGTTCAGTTCGGTCGTCAGGTGTTCCTCGAGAACGATTTTGTCTTTCATTGCGATGCCCCAGTGCTCAGCGTGATGTGCTTGTACTCGATGAAATCGTCGATGGCGGCGGCGCCGTTGAGGCGGCCGAGGCCGGACTGGCGGTAGCCGCCTTCCTCGAATTCGTCGTAGACCTTCGCCCAATCGTTGATCCATACCGTCCCGGCTTGCAGTGCGCGCGCGACCCGCATCGAGCGTTGCACGTCGCGCGTCCATACCGCGGCGGCGAGGCCATATTCGCTGTCGTTGGCGAGCGCGACTGCTTCGTCTTCCGTGTCGAACACCTGCAGCGTCATTACCGGGCCGAACGTTTCGGTCTGCACGATGTCGAGCTTCGGATCGTCGACTTCGAGGAGCGTCGGGCGGTAGAACGCGCCTGCCGCGAGTGCGCCGTCGGTGGCCGGGCCGCCGCGCAGCAGGACCTTCGCGCCCGCGGCGATCGCCTGATCGACGCTGCGATCGACGCGCGCGACGTTCGCCCGGTCGATGAGGGGCCCCATTTCGCTGCGCGGATCGGCGGCGGGGCCGACGCGCACCGCGCCGAGTGTCGCCGCGAGACGCGTGCGCACCGCTTCCGCCACGTTTCGCTGCACGAGCAGCCGCGAGCCCGTCATGCAGAACTGGCCGGCGAATACGGTCAGCGACTTCGCGAGAACCGGCAGCGCGGCGTCGAGATCGGCGTCGTCGAATACGACATGGGGTGTCTTGCCGCCGAGCTCGAGGCCGAAGCGCTTCAGGCGCTGTGCGCCGGCCGCCGAGATCGCGCGGCCGGTCGCCGTCGAGCCGGTGAAGCTGATGACGGGCACGTCCGGAGAAGCGACGAGGTATTTCGCGCCGTCGGCGCCGGATTCGCTGAACACGTTGACGCTGCCGCGCGGCAGCGACGGCGCTTCCGACAGCACCTTGGCGACGAGGGCGTTCGTTTGCGCGGTCTGGCCCGGCATCTTGACGACCGCGCTCGCGCCGGCCGCAAGCGCCGGCGCGAGCGCGCGCACCATCAGGACGACGGGGGAATTCCACGGCACGATGATGCCGGCCACGCCCATCGGCTCCCGCAGCACGAGCGATACGACGTCCGGCCGCGGCGTTCCGCCGTGGGCGCGCTCGGCGCGCGCGAGGGCCGCGTAATAGCGCAGCTTCGAGGGCGCCATCTCGACCTCGAACCGGGCTTCCGGCTTGATCTTGCCGTTTTCGAGCGAGAGCTGGTCGATGAGCGCTTCGGTGTGCCGTTCGAATGCGAGTGCGAGTTCGTCGAGAGCCTTGGCGCGCAATGCGGCGTCGTGCTTCCAGCGCGTGCGTGCGAACGCGCGGGACGCCGCCGCGACGGCCGCGCGCGCTTCGGTTTCGCCGCCGTCGGCATAGCGGCCGATCACGGCGCCGGTCGCCGGATCGAACGAATCGCGACGAGCGGGCGAATCGACCCATTCGCCGTCGATCCAGTGTAAAGCGTGAGAGGCGGAAGTCATGAGTATCTCCGGATCGGAATCAAACGAATCGATGCGCGATGTGCTCGGCCGTCGCGATGGTCGTGATGTTGGTGGCGACGGAAACCGCATCCGGGAAGATCGATGCATCGACGACGCGCAGGTTGCGCACGCCGTGCACGCGCCCGTCGAGGTCGACGACCGCGTCCGGGTTGCCCGGCGTTCCCATCGGCGCGGTCGACGTAGGGTGGTGATACGTGTCGACGGTCGATCTGACGGACGCGAGGATCTGCTCGTCGGTCTCGGCGCCCGGACCGGGATTCAGCTCGGCGTGAATGAGCTCCGACAGCGGCGTGGTGCGGCCGATACGCCGCGCCAGCTTGATGCCGTCGAGCAGGCGCGCGCGGTCCTGCGCTTCGGCGAGGAAATTCAGATCGATGATCGGGGCGTCGTCGGGTTTGCGGCTCGCGAGTTTCAGGCTGCCGACCGACAGCGGTCGCGTCAGCGCGACCGCAAGCACGAATCCGACGCCGGTCGGGCTTTGATCGTGCGGGAACAGATGCGTGGCCGTGACATGCAGGTCGAGATCCCCGTTTTGCGCGGTCGCGCTGTGTGTCCAGAGGAATGCGCCGATCACGGGTGATTGATCGCCGATCTTGTCCGGGCGGGCGGCGTAGGCGTTGTAGTAGAAAGGGTGGTCTTTCAGGCGTTTCCCGACGGGCAGGTTCGCGACTTCGGGGATCGAAAGCGCGCGCAGATCCGCGCCCGGCCCGATGCCCGATCGCAGCAGGATCGCGGCGCTGCCGTAGCTGCCCGCGCTCAGGATCACTTCGCCCGCGTGAATTTCCTCGCCGCTGGCGAGCCGGACGCCGATTGCGCGATCGTTGTCGAAGAGGACGCGATCGACGAGCGAACCTCCACGGATCTGCAGGTTCTCCCGCGCACGCACGTCGTTGGTCAGATAGGCGATGCCTGTGTTGACACGCACGCCATTGACGACGTTCATCGAATACGGGCCGACGCCGTTCGCGTCCGGGCCGTCGAAATCGTCGATGATGCGATAGCCGTTCGCGACAGTCGCGTCGACGAATGCGCGTTGCATCGGCGTGATGTCCTCGCGGGTCAATTGGCGCACCGGCAGCGGGCCCGCGTGGCCGTGCAGCGCGGCGCTGCCGCTGTCGCGGCTCTCGAGGCGCTTGAACGCGGGCAGCATTTCGGCGAACGACCAGCCGGGCAGATTCCAGTTCTTGAGATCCTGAGCGCGGGCGCGGATCGCGACCGCGCCGTTGATCGCGGAGCTGCCGCCCAGCACTTTGCCGCGCAGCGCGCCGATCGGGTGATCGATGTAGCCGGGTTTCGTCCGATAGCCCCACTCGTGGCGGGCATCGCCGCCCACGATGTCGCTGCTCGCGATCACGTGCGGATAGTCCCATGCGGCGTAGTTGTGGCCGGCTTCGAGCAGCAGCACGTTGCGGCTCGCCTTTTCGGTCAGGCGTGCCGCCATCACCGCGCCGGCCGATCCGCCGCCGACGATCAGAACGTCGATCGTGCGTTTGCCATGTTCGATTTGCCGACGAGGCGACGCGCCGGGCGAGGTATCGGCGCGGATTGGCGCTGCCGACGTTTCTGCGCCGAGCAACGAGCCGGCGGCGAGCGCAGCCGATCGTGTGAGCATCGTGCGGCGCGCGGGGTCTTGCAAGGTGCGGTCGTGCATGGATGTAGGCCTTGGAAATGAAGTGGTGACCAGATTACGAACGCGATGCGCGCCGGCATAGCCGGCGGCAGGCGAAACCGGCGTTCGGTTTTTTCGAACGCCGTGCTTGGCCATGGCGGGCGCCGTGCATGGTCGGCGATAGGTACGGTGCGGAGCGCGCGCGGGGCGCGGATCGTCGCTATGCGTGTGGGCCGCGGGGCAGGATGCCGCGCTCGATGAGCGGTGCGTCCCAACTGGCCGGCTGGCCGATTTCGTCGACGAGAAACTCGATGAGCGCCTGAATTCTTGGCGATGTGCGGATCGTCTTTCTGTATAACGCGGAAATCTGGCCGCCCGGCGGGATGTGATCGGTCAGCACCGGCACGAGATCGCCGGCGAGAAGTGCATCCGCGGCGAGGAAAGTGGGGAGAATCGCGAGGCCCAAGCCGGCCAGCGCGCCCGCGAGCAATTGATGCCCCGAATCGGATCGCATCTGGGTGCGCACCCGGAACGACTGCTGGGCGCCGTCGAGCGGCAGATTCCACATTCCATTGGGCTCACGGTTCAGATAGATCAGTCCGTCGTGATGCAACAGCTCTGCGGGATGCGCCGGCACGCCGCGCCGCGCGAGATACGCGGGGCTCGCGCAAATCAGATGGTGATTGGCGCAGAGGGGGCGCGCGACGAGATTCGAATCGGCCAGCCTGCCGATGCGGATCGCAATGTCGAAATGGCCGTCCTGCAGATTGGACAGCCGGTCCTCCGCCTCGACTTCCACGCAAAGCGCCTGATATTTTGCGGCGAAACGCGCCAGCAGCGGCGCAAGCCGGTGCGTGACGAACGTTGCCGGCACCGTCAGCCTCAACGTGCCGTGCAGGCTCGCGCCAGCTTCCTGCACCTCATCCTCCATGCGCTCGAGTTCCTGAAGCAGGATTCGGGATCGCTCGAAGAAGTTGCGTCCGGGCTCGGTCAATTGCAGCGGGCGTCCGCGTGTCAGCAACGCGCAGCCGAGCCGTTTCTCGAGCTGTTGGACACGGTGGCTGACGATCGATTTGGTCGTGCCGAGGCGGCGGGCAGCCTCGGAGAAGCTGCCCGATTCGACGACGGCCACCAACGTGCTCATGTCGGAGAATTTGTTCATCTTCGAAGGCGGGAGCGAGACGGACAATCTGCCTGCGTCAGGCAATGCATGACGGGCTTCGCCGAGGCGTATTTCCCGGACGGAGGCCCGATGCCGACGGCCGCCTTGCCCGCGCGCGCCCGCCGGGCCGCTTCGGCCGGCAACGGCGCGCAGGTGCTCGGCCGATGGAGCCGGCTCCCCATGCAACGGACATTCGCCGACCGCGCCGCCCTTTCCGGCACGGGCGTGTCACCGGCGCGGCGGTTGCGTCGCTCCGGAGGCAAAGCGCTCCCGGAGAAACCGCACCCCGTCGTCCAGGGCGGTTTCGCCGCGGGGGTGATTCGACTTGTCCTTGAAGAACTGGATGAAGCCGTGCGACTGCCCTTCGTAAACGGTGACGGACGCCTCCACGCCGGCCTTGTTCAGGATGCTTGCGTAGGAGATGTTCTCGTCGCGCAGCGGATCGAGCTGGCCAACCTGAATCAGGGCGGGCGGCAAGTCGGCGTGATTTCCGTGGATCGGGGCGAGCAGCGGTGCATGGGGGCTCGTTTCCATCGGCACATAGCTGTGCCGCACGTTGCGCATCACTTCCCGCGTGGGAAAGTGGGTATCGCCCAGTTCGTCCCATGAGGGCGTGTCCATGTCGTTGCTCACCGATGGATACATCAGCCATTGCGCTATCAGCGGAGGGCCGCCCCTATCGCGGGCAAGCATGGCGGTTGCCGCCGAGAGCGTGGCGCCGGCGCTGTCGCCGCTGATCGCGATACGCGTTGCGTCCCCGCCCAAGGTGTCGAGGTGGCCGGCGGCCCATTGCAGGACGGCGTAAATGTCGTCGAGGCCGGCCGGGAACGGGAATTCGGGCGCGAGTCGATAGTCGATCGAAAGCACGAGCGCCTGGGCGCGGTTGGCGATCGCACGCGCGAGCACGTCGTGCGTGTCGAGGTCGCCGGACACGAAACCGCCCCCATGCACGAACAGAACGGTCGGCAGCCTTTCCTCGTCTCGCGAGCCTTCGGGCTTGTACACCCGTACCGGAATGTCCCGGTCCGGATGCCGGGCGCCCACGCTGATCGCGAGCACCTGCTTGACCGCATCCGGAGCCCCGGCCGACGGAATCATCGCGCGATAGGACGTTCGCATGTCCCTCGCGAATGCCGCCGTGGAGTCGGTGATCCGATCGGGTGTTGCAGGGCTCGGCTCGACGATCGAATGGACGGCGGATACGGCGAAACAGCGCTTACCCAGAAAATTCCATGCAAACATAGATTCAATCTCGGTCGTGCGGCATCGACAGCGCGTGCGCAGCAATGGGCGAATTGCGCGGGCCAATCGGATTCTGAGCAAGCCGCCTGGCGCCGACGAATCTCGCGATATTCGTCGCGCGCCGGCGAACCTGCCCGACTCGTCGCTGGGGAGGCGCGCATCAATGGGATTCCGGCCGGGAGCGGGGGAGCGGCTCGTTCGAGCACGCGTGTCGCGGCACGTCGCCGTCGCGCGAACCGCGTATGCCGCTCGCCGTCCGGGAGCACCGTTCAGGCGAACGTGAGGACATCGGACACCGGCTTGCGCGGCTTCTGCGGCCAATTGCCGGGCGCGGGATGGCCGACTGCGACGAGCATGACGGGCACGTCGGTCGGCGCGAGGTCGAATGCCTCTGCGACGCCCTGCGGGTTGAAGCCGATCATCGGACCGGAGGCCAGTCCGTAGCCCTGCGCGGCCAGCATGAGCGTCATCGCCGCCAGTGAACCCGAGCGAATCGCTTCGTCACGCTGAAACGTCTGGTTGTCCCTGTACATGTTCTGCGCGGCGCCGACCCAGCCGTTGTATGTGCCTTCGTCGATGATCCCGGCGTTCAGCGTCGGTCTGAGCGCATCGGCCAGCGTCAGGTGCGGATCGAGCGTGCCGCATACGATAAACGTGACTGCGGCGTCCGCGACCTTCTGTTGCCCGAATGCCAGCGGCAGCAGGCGCGCTTTGCCTTGCTCGCTGCGAACGGCCACGAACTTCCAGTTCTGCAGATTGAATGCGGACGGCGCGCGCGTGGCGAGGCCGATCAGATCGCGGATCTGTTCGTCCGACAACCGGCGGCCGGCGTCGTAGCGATTCGCCGAGACGCGCGAGGTGATGACTTCGGAAATGTTCGACACTTGCAGACTCCTTTCTCTTTAGAGGGGCGGCGATGAGACGGATGCCGGCGCCAGGCGGCCGTCAAGCGAACCTCTCGCGTTGCGATCACGATGAAACGGCCGGCGCGGGCAGCCGCAAGAAGAACGCCCCCTCCGGCCATGGCGGCGTTCGCGACGACATTCGTGCTGGATGCGAGTGCCATTCGATGACCATGCCAGGCACCTCGTCACGGAGCCCGTTGGAAACCGCGTTTGCATGCATGAGCCGACGTGCGGAAAAGGCGAGATGAAGGCTTGCCCTCACGACCCGTAACCATCGTGCGGGATTCATTCTGGGTTGTCGAAAGATGAAATGGAACCGGTTAAAATTGAAACAAGGATTTCATTATTGGTAGGGTAAATTGGATCTCAATGATGTCCGGATTTTTGTCGGCGTCGTGCAGACGGGCAGCCTTTCTGGTGCCGCGGCGCGACTGGAGATGCCGTTGCCGACGGTCAGCCGTCGCATTCGCGCGCTCGAGAAGCAACTGCGGGTTCAGTTGCTGGAGCGCACGGCGCGCGGCACCCGGCTGACCGAGGCGGGGACCCGGCTCTACGAGCACGCGAGCCGAGGCGTCGAGATACTCGCGGAGGGCGAGCAGGCGGTGGTGAGCGATCAAGCTCGGCTGAAGGGGCGGCTGCGCCTGTCGTTGCCGCCCGCGTTCGAGGCGTGGTGGGAGCTATTGTCCGCGTTCCAGAAGCGCTATCCGGACATTCGCGTGCACGCATATGCCACCGAGCGTCGAGTGGATCTGATCGAAGACGGGATCGACGTCGCGCTGCGCGTGGGCGCGATCGCGCATGAGGCGATGGTCGCACGCGCGTTGCTTGCGTATCGCCATGTCCTGGTCGCCAGTCCGAGTCTGGTCGATGCGCTGGGCATTCCCGAGGTGCCTGACGATTTGCACCGCTTCCCCTGCGCGATATGGAGTTCGGCGGCCAATTTCAGCCGAGGATGGCGCCTTGGCGATCGAACGTTCGAACCTGACGCAGCCCTTTCCACCAACGATTACATGCACTTGCGCAGCCGCGCGATCGCCGGCGAGGTCGTCACCGAGCTTCCGCCGTTTCTGGCCGCAGAGCCGATTCGGCAGGGGAGGTTGACCGCTTTGCTTTGCGCTTACCCGCTGCCCGAGCAGCACGTCAACTTGCTGTATCCATCGCATCGGCATCCTTCGGCGATCGTTCGCGCCTATCTCGAGTTTTGCCAATCGCAGGTTGCATGGCTTGAGCATGTCTGTGCGATCCGCTAATCGAGACGCGCCGGGCGTGTTTTTCGATGCGGGAGGCGTGGCTGTCACGATGCAATGGCCGATGAGGCGGGGGAAGGGCATGTCGCGTCGCCGGACCGAGGGGGCGGTGTCCCTCCGCATGCACTCTTTCATGCAATTGCCGACAACTCTGCACACTTCCGTCTCCGCGTTCTTCCTAGAATCGTTCCGGCGTTCGGGCCTTCCCCTTCTTTCCGGCCCTCGCGCCCATCCCGATGTTTGCCCGCCATCGACCGACACGGAAATCACCATGACACCGCTTCGCCTCGCGAGCGCCGGACTGGCGCTTTTCGTCATCACGCAGTTCTCGCACGCGCAGGCCGCCGGCGCGGCCGATGGGCGGAACGCGCCTCGCGGCGCGATCGAAGCGGCGCGGCCCGACGCCGGCGTGCCGCGCGTTCGAGTCGGTTTGTCCGATGACGGGACGAAGCTGGTGCTGCCGTGGTTCGTCGATGAGCTGATCGCGACGGTCAATGCCGGCGAATCGCCGGACGTGGCCGTGCGCGACTACGCGGGCCGATTGCGGCGCGGGCTTTGAACGCGGGAGGGACCATGGCGGGCCGCGCCGCGCGCGCGACCGTCACGCCGTGCCGATGCGTGAATTCGATTGGCCGCGGATAGCCGACGCGGCCGACGATCGTGCCGTCGGAACCTTCGTGATGCTCGAAGCGTGCGACGACGTCGAAGCCGAGCGCCTGCGCGTATAGAAGCGCACGAGCGTATCGATGTCGTTGGTCGGCCGGGCGACGCGCGGGACGAGAGGATTCATCACGGCGCTCGCGTATTCGAAGGTGCGGCAAGAGGGGGCGCGAAACCGCATCTTCATGCATCGGCCGAACAATGCGGCGGCGGCCCTGCGCGAGGTCGCCGTGCGCGCCGTGAGACGCGCGCGCCGCTTACTTCGCGGTTTCGTCGAGGCCGCGCTGCAACAGTTCGGTCAACAAGCCGGTCATTCCGTCCGGATGCGCGGCCGCCCGTTCGTTCAGGCGCGCGACGAGCTCGATGTTGAGCTTGCACGCGAACGGCACGAGGCCCTGCGCCTGCTCGAGCTTGCGCCGCTCGCGGCGATCGGTCGCGACGTCTTCGGCGCCCTTGCCGAAGCGCGCGGACGTCGTCTGCTTCATCGCGTGCGTCAGCTTCAACGCCTTGTTCTTCTCGAGATCGGTTTTCTTCATCGCCATCGCGGTCACCTCTTGCAGGAAAGGATGCGATTGTACGCATTGCCGCGCGGCGCGGATATCGGCCGCCGCTCGCCGTGTCGCGCGCGCGACCGCGGCCCCCGCGGCCGGCCGTGCGCGAAGCGCCGGCGGCCCGCGCGCATTTGCCGATACAATGCGGCAGCCATTCGTATGACCGACCTGATCCGATCCATGGGCAACTCCACCCGGGCCTTTCTGCTGGGCCCTTTGCTGAAGGGGGTCTCGCGCTCCTTCTATCTGACGCTGCGCGTGCTGCCGGAAGGCATGCGCGATCCGATCGGCCTCGCGTACCTGCTCGCTCGCGCGGCCGACACGATCGCCGACACGTCGCTGATTCCGCCCGCGCAGCGGCTCGAACTGCTGCTGTCGCTGCGCGCGCAGATCAACGGCGTGCCCGATCCGCAAGCGCTCGCGCGGATCGCGGGCGAGGTCGCGGGGCAGCAGACGCAGTCGGACGAGAAAACGCTGCTCGAATCGCTCGGCCCCGCGCTCGCGGTGCTGTCGCAATTGAGCGCGTTCGATCGCGCCGCGGTGCGCGGCGTCGTCACGACGCTCACCGAAGGGATGGAATTCGATTTGCGCACGTTCCCGGACGAATCGTCGGGCCGCATCGTCGCGCTGCGCGAATGGCCGCAGCTCGATCGCTACACGTACCTCGTCGCCGGCTGCGTCGGCGAGTTCTGGACGAGGATGACGTGCGCGCATCTGCCCGGCCTGCTGAGCGAGCGCGAGGACACGATGGCCGAGCGCGGCATCCGTTTCGGCAAGGCGCTGCAGATGACCAACGTGCTGCGCGACTGCGGCAAGGATCTGCGGATCGGCCGCTGCTATCTGCCGCAGGCGATGCTGAGCGAATACGGGCTGTGCGCGGAAGACCTGTTGCGGCCGGACGCTTCGCCGCGCGCGCGGCCGCTGATGCATGCGCTCGTGCGCACGACGCTCGAGCATTTCCGCGCGGGCATCGACTACACGTTCGCGATTCCGCGCCGCGCGCCGCGCCTGCGGCTTGCCTGCTTCTGGCCGATCGCGATCGGCCTGCAGACGCTCGCGCTGCTCGCGTCGAACGACGCGTGGCTCGATCCGGCGCGCGCGTCGAAGGTGCGGCGCGGCGACGTCTACCGGATCATCGCGTATTCGCTGCCGCTCGCGATGTCGAACCGCGCGTTG
Organism: Burkholderia thailandensis E264; assembly: GCF_000012365.1. Taxonomy (NCBI): domain Bacteria; kingdom Pseudomonadati; phylum Pseudomonadota; class Betaproteobacteria; order Burkholderiales; family Burkholderiaceae; genus Burkholderia; species Burkholderia thailandensis. Next base: position 2,646,538 of record NC_007650.1, on the reverse strand, counting down.
CGCGCGTGGCTCGACCGCCTGATCGCGGACGTCGAGGCTCGGCTCGCGGCGTGATGCGCGGCGCGCCCGGCCGCGCACGCCGTTGGGCGGCGCGCGGGCGTCACGGGCGCGCCCATGCCGCCGCCTTTTGCGCGGGATTCCCGCTGCCGAGCGCGTCGACCAGATAATCGACGAACGACGCGATTCGCGACGAAATCGCCGTGTTCCGGTAATAGACCGCATGAATCGGCTGCCGCACGTCCTGCGTGTGGCGCGCGAGGATCTGCACGAGGCGGCCCGATTCGCGATCCTGCGCGGTCATGAAATCCGACAGGCAGACGATGCCCGCGCCGTCGAGCGCGAGCTGTCTGAGCGTCTCGCCGCTCGACGACCACACGGCCGGCTCGATCCGGCAAGGCTCGCCGTCCGCGCCGAGGATCGGCCACACGTTCAGCGATTCCGGCTGATTGAAGCCGAGCAGCGCGTGCTTGCCGAGGTCGCCGGCTTTGCGCGGCTGGCCGTGCGCGTCGAGATACGCGGGGCTCGCGAGGATGCGCAGCCGGCTGTTGCCGATGAGCCGGCTGTGCAGCGTCGAATCCTTCAGGCGGCCGATCCGGATCGCGACGTCGGTGCGCCGCTCGAGCAGATCGATGACGCCCTCGTTGCTGTTCAGCTCCAGCTCCACGCGCGGGAAGCGCTCGCGATAGCCGCGCACGAGCGGCACGATCACGTGCAGCATGAACGGTGATGCGGCGTCGACCCGCAGCCGCCCGGACGGCTTTTCGCGCCGCGCGAGCATCTGCTCTTCCGCGCTTTCGACCGAATCGATGATCGCCCGCGCGCTGGCGAGGAACGCCCGGCCTTCCTCGGTCAGCTCGAGACGGCGCGTGGTCCGGCGCAGCAGCGTGGTCTTGAGCTTTTCCTCGAGCCGCGCGAGCGTGCGGCTCGTCGCCGACACGGTGAGGCCGAGCTGTTGCGCGGCCGCGGTGATCGAGCCCGTGTCGACCACGGCGGCAAAGGCCTGAAGTTCGTCCAGCGTGACCTTCATTGTTGATTTGAAATCAAAATAATTTCGTTTATAGGCTACTTTTTACGCAAAAGTAAAGCGGGCACACTGCGCGGCATCGTTACCGGATTCATGGATGCCCATCATGCCACTCGCTCTACTCGCGCTGACGATCAGCGCCTTCGCCATCGGCACGACCGAATTCGTGATCGTCGGGCTGATCCCGACGATCGCGTCCGATCTCGGCGTGAGCCTGCCGTCGGCGGGCCTGCTCGTGAGCCTGTATGCGCTGAGCGTCGCGATCGGCGCGCCGCTCATCACCGCGCTCACGGGCCGCATGCCGCGCAAGACGCTGCTCGCCGCGCTGATGGCGCTCTTCACGGCCGGCAACCTCGTCGCATGGCGGGCGCCCGGCTACGAATCGCTGATCGTCGCGCGCATGCTCACGGGCCTCGCGCACGGCGTGTTCTTCTCGGTCGGCTCGATCATCGCGACGACGCTCGTGCCGAAGGACAAGGCCGCGAGCGCGATCGCGACGATGTTCAGCGGAATGACCGTCGCGTTCGTCGCCGGCATTCCGCTCGGCACCTTCGTCGGCCAGCACTTCGGCTGGCGCGCGACGTTCCTGATCGTGGCGCTGTTCGGGCTCGTCGCGTTCGTGGGCGCCGTCGCGTTCGTGCCGCGCGGCCTCGCGCAAACGCCGCCCGCACCGCTCGCCCGGCAACTGCGCGTGCTCGCTCAGCCGCGCCTGCTGCTCGTTTTCGCGATGACGGCGATCGGCTACGGCGGCTCGCTGATCGCGTTCACGTACATGGCGCCGCTGCTCGAGCGGCTCGCCGGCTTCACGCCGCCGCAGGTGAGTCTCGTGCTCGTCGGCTACGGCGTGTCGGTCGCGTTCGGCAACGTGTGGGGCGGCAAGCTCGCGGACCGCGTCGGCCCCGTCGGCGCGCTCAAGCGGATCTTCCTGTTGCTCGCGCTCGTGCTGCTCGCGCTGACGTTCACCATCCGTCACACCGCGCTCGCGGTGCTGACGATGCTTGCATGGGGCGCGGTCGCGTTCGGCAACGTGCCGGGCCTGCAGGTCTATGTCGTCAAGCAGGCGCGGCATTTCGCGCCGCACGCGGCCGACGTCGCGTCGGGCTTGAACATTGCCGCGTTCAATCTCGGCGTCGCGGGCGGCTCGTCGCTCGGCGGGCTGATCGTCGCGCACGCCGGCCTCGGCCATACGCCGTGGATCGCTGCGGTCGTGACGCTCGGCGCGTTCGCGCTGACCGCGCTGAGCGGCGCGCTCGACCGGCGCGACGGCCTGCCCGCGCGCACCGCCGAGCCGGTCGGGCTCGCGCACTGAATGTCATTCGATTCAAGGAGCACACCATGAGCGGGATTCCCCCCTTCGGCCTCGGCACGTTCCGCCTGCAAGGCCAGGTTGTCGTCGATTCGGTTCGCCACGGCCTCGAACTCGGCTACCGCGCGATCGACACCGCGCAGATCTACGGCAACGAAGCGCAAGTCGGCGAGGCGCTCGCCGCATCCGGCGTGCGCCGCGACGAGCTGTTCGTGACGACGAAGATCTGGGTCGATCACTACGCGCGGGACCGGCTCGTGCCGAGCCTCGAGGAAAGCCTCGCGAAGCTGCGCACCGATTATGTCGACCTGACGCTGATCCACTGGCCCGCGCCCGGCAACGGCGTGCCGCTCGAGGAATGCCTGGGCGCGCTCGCCGACGCGAAGGCGTCGGGCCTCACACGCCGGATCGGCGTGTCGAACTTCAACATCGAACTGACGAAGCGGGCGATCGCGGCGCTCGGCAAGGACGCGATCGCGACGAACCAGATCGAGCTGAGCCCGTATCTGCAGAACCGCAAGCTCGCCGCGTTCCTGCAAGGCGAAGGCATTCACGTGACGTCGTACATGACGCTCGCGTACGGCAAGGTGCTCGGCGATCCGGTGATCGGCGCGATCGCGCAGCGCCATCGCGCGACGCCCGCGCAGGTCGCGCTCGCGTGGGCGCTGCGGCTCGGCTACTCGGTGATTCCGTCGTCGACGAAGCGCGAGAACCTCGCGAGCAACCTGCTCGCGCAGACGCTGCGCCTGACCGACGACGACGTCGCGCGTGTCGCCGCGCTCGAGCGCAACGGCCGCGAAGTCAGCCCGGACGGCCTCGCGCCGCAATGGGACTGAACGCGCGGCGCCCTTTCTCTTTCCGACCGCGGCCCGCCGGCCGCGGCACCCACCGACAGGACATTCGCCATGACTCAGGACCCTCTGTTCGAACCGCTGCGGCTCGGCGTGCTGATGCTGCCGAACCGCATCGTGATGCCGCCGATGACGCGCTCGCGCGCGAGCCGGCCCGGCGACGAAGCCAACGACCTGATGGCCGCGTATTACGCGCAGCGCGCGAGCGCGGGCCTCATCGTCAGCGAAGGCACGTACATCGCGCCGCTCGGCAAGGGCTATGCGTGGACCCCCGGCATTCACACGCCCGCGCAGGTCGCCGGCTGGCGCAAGGTCACGCGCGCCGTGCACGCCGCCGGCGGGCGGATGTTCGCGCAGCTCTGGCACGTCGGCCGGCTGAGCCACGTGAGCCTGCTGGGCGGCCGGCAGCCGGTGTCGTCGTCGCCGATCCAGGCGAAGGGCGTGAACGTGTTCATCGCGGGCGACGACGGCAGCACGCCGGGCTTCGTGCAGGCGTCCGAGCCGCGCGCGCTCGGCGTCGACGAGATCCGCGAGATCGTCGGCCAGTATCGCGCCGCCGCGCGCCATGCGATCGACGCGGGCTTCGACGGCGTCGAGCTGCACGGCGCGAACGGCTACCTCGTGAACCAGTTCATCGATTCGCAGGCGAACACGCGCACCGACGAATACGGCGGCTCGCTCGGCAACCGGCTGCGCTTCCTGCGCGAAGTCGCGCAGGCGTTGATCGAAGGCGCGGGCGATGCGTCGCGGGTTGGCGTTCGCCTCGCGCCGCTGACGACGCTGAACGGCTGCGTCGACGACGATCCGCAAACGACGTACCTCGCGGCCGCGAAGCTGCTCGGCGAGCTCGGCGTCGGCTACCTGCACATCGCGGAAGCCGACTGGGACGATGCGCCGCTGATGCCGGTCGAGTTCAAGCGGAAGCTGCGCGAGGCGTTCCCGGGCGTGCTGATCTATGCGGGCAAGTACACGGCGCAACGCGCGCGCGAGGCGATCGCGGCCGGCTGGGCGGATCTGATCGCGTTCGGCCGCCCGTTCGTCGCGAACCCGGACTTGCCCGAACGCCTGCGCGCCGGCGCGCCGCTCGCGCCGCACGATCGCAGCACGCTGTTCGGCGGCGGCGCGCACGGCCTTACCGATTATCCGACCCTCGCGCAAGACGCGGCGTGAACGTTCACGGCGAGCGCGTGATGAAGACGACGCGCGCATCTTTATCGCATGTCGAATGATCGGCTTGCGGCTGCCCGGAACCGATGGCCGAAGCGCGCGCCTGCGGCGCTCGTGATCGGCGCGTTCGTGGCCGGCCGCGCACGCTCGTCCCCCACATCCTTGCGCCGGTCCGCATCGCGTTGCTTTAAGCCCCGTTTAATTCCCGATCTGCTATAACGATCGCGTGACGGCTCCGAGCGCCGGCCGGCCGCGAAAGCGACCGAAGGCCGGGCGCGCGGGCCGGCGGCGCAGGACTTGAATGTCGGCGCCGCACCGCCATCTACGCGCCGATCCATTTCAATCGTCGGCAATCCGACCAAGAGGAAAACACGATGCGTCTTCTGCTCGCCTTGCTGCTGCCCTGGCTGCAGTTCTTCACGATCGGCCGCCCGTTCGCGGGCATCATCTGCCTGATCCTCCAAATCACGCTGATCGGCTGGCTGCCTGCGGCGATCTGGTCCGTGTACGCGCTCAGCCAGTACAAGACCGACCGGAAGATCGAAGAGGCGCTCGGCCGGCGTTCCTGAGGGCGCGGCCAGCAGCCTGCGGCGGCGATTTCACTGCGACGTCACTTCGCGCCGGATGACTGCGAGACGGCTGCGCCTGCGGCATTCCGCGCCGCCGCGCCGCCAGTCGACGCACGGCGATCGGGCCGTACGTCAGGCGTCGCATCTTGGATGTCACATGTCGCCCGTCATCCGACGCCGCTTCGCGCGGCGGCGTCCCGCGTCTACCTCACCGCGACTACTTCACCGCGAACAGCGTCGCGTACATGAACAGCTTGAACGCGTAACCGAGCGTCACCGCGCCCGCGACGCCGCCCATCCACAGCAGTCCGAACCACATCCAGCCCGGCAGCCGCGCGCCGTGCGCGACGGCGCGCGGCTCAGTGGTGGTAGTAATGCTGGTCTTCATGACGCACCTTTCCACGGAATACCCAATAACCCATCGTCGTGTACGCGAGGATGATCGGAATGATGACGGCCGCGCCGATCAGCGTGAACGTCTGGCTCGAACGCGGCGCGGCGGCTTCCCACAGCGTCACGCTTTGCGGAATCGCATACGGCCACAGGCTCACGAGCAGCCCGACGTAGCCGAGGAACACGAGCGCGAGCGCGAGCGCGAACGGCGTCGTGTCGTGGCGCTCGCGCACCGCGCGGCGCATCAGCACCGCGCACGCGGCAACGAGGAACGGCACCGGCAGCAGCCGCCAGAACAGCCCCGACGCGAACCAGCGCTGCGCGATGTTCGTGTCCTGCAGCGGCGTCCACAGGCTCACCACCGCGATGAAGCCGAGCAGCACGATGGTGAGCGGCCACACGACGCGATGCAGTCGCCGTTGCAGATCGCCTTCCGTCTTCGCGACGAGCCAGCAGCAGCCGAGCAGCGCGTAAGTCGCGACGAGGCCGAGGCCGGTGAGCAGACTGAACGGCGTGAGCCAGCCGAACGCGTCGCCCGCGAAGCGGCCGCCGTCGACGGGGATGCCTTGCAGGAACGCGCCGAGCGCCACGCCCTGGAAGAACGTCGCGCCCGTCGATCCGCCGATGAACGCGAGATCCCACAGGTGCTTCGTGCGGCGCGCCTTCGCGCGGATCTCGAACGACACGCCACGGAAGATCAGGCACACGAGCATGAACACGAGCGGCAGATACAGCGCCGAGAGCACGGTCGAATAGACGATCGGGAACACCGCGAAGAGCCCCGCGCCGCCGAGCACGAGCCACGTCTCGTTGCCGTCCCACACGGGCGCGACGGTGTTCATCATCAGGTCCCGCTCGCGTTCGGCGGGAAAGAACGGAAACACGATGCCGATGCCCAGGTCGAAGCCGTCGAGCACGACGTACATGAACAGGCCGAGTGCGATGATCGCGGCCCAGATTACGGTGACATCCATTTGCTAACCTCGCTTGGCTTGGTGGCGCGCCGGCTTCACGCGGCGTCGATCAACTGGTTCGCGGCCGACAGCGGGCGGCGGGCGGTGCGATCGGGCCGTGCGTCGTGCGCGTCGTCGTGCGTGTCGCCCGGTAGCGCGGGGCCCTTTCTCATCAGCTTCAGCATGTAATAGACGCCCGTGCCGAACACGAGGAAGTAGACGACCACGAACGTCATCAGCGATACGCTCACCTGCTGCGTCGACAGCGGCGACACGGCGTGCGACGTGCGCATCACGCCGTAGACGACCCACGGCTGGCGGCCCACCTCGGTCGTCACCCAGCCTGCGAGCAGCGAGATGAAGCCGGTCGGGCCCATCGCGAGCGCGAACTTGTGGAACCACTTCGCTTCATAGAGGCGCCCGCGCCGGCGCAGCAGCCACGCGAGCGCGGCGAGGCCGATCATCGCGAAGCCGAGGCCGACCATGATCCGGAAGCTCCAGAACACGACGGTCGAATTCGGACGGTCTTCCGGCGGGAACGACTTCAGGCCGCGAATTTCGCCGTCCCAGCTGTGCGTGAGGATCAGGCTGCCGAGATGCGGAATCGACACCGCGTAGTGCGTGGTCTCCGCCTTCATGTCGGGGATGCCGAACAGGTTCAGCGCGGTGCCGCCTTGCTCGGTTTCCCACAAGCCCTCGATCGCCGCGAGCTTCGCGGGCTGGTGGCGCAGCGTGTTGATGCCGTGCTGGTCGCCGATCACCGCCTGCAGCGGCGCGAGCACGAGCAGCAGCCACAGCGACATCGAGAACATCTTCTTCACGGCCTTGTCGCGGCGGCCTTTCAGCAGGTGCCACGCGGCCGTCGCGGCCACCACGAGCGCGGCGACGACGAACGCGGCGATCGCCATGTGCGCGAGCCGATACGGGAACGAAGGGTTGAAGATGATCGCGAACCAGTCGGTCGGCACGACCTGGCCGTCGACGATCTCGAAGCCCTGCGGCGTCTGCATCCAGCTGTTCGACGCGAGAATCCAGAATGTCGAGATCAGCGTGCCGATCGCGACCATCAACGTCGCGCCGAAGTGCGCGCGCGGGCTCACGCGGTTCCAGCCGAACAGCATGATGCCGAGGAAGCCCGCTTCGAGGAAGAACGCGGTCATCACCTCGTACATCAGCAGCGGGCCGGTGACGGAGCCGGCGAAGCTCGAGAAGCCAGACCAGTTCGTGCCGAACTGATACGCCATCACGACGCCGGACACGACGCCCATGCCGAACGCGACCGCGAAGATCTTCGACCAGAACAGGCAAAGGTTCTTGTAGTACGCCTTGCCGGTCTTGAGCCATCGGTATTCGAGCACGGCGATGAAGCTTGCGAGCCCGATGCTCAGCGCGGGGAAGACGATGTGGAAGGAGACTGTGAATGCGAACTGCACGCGGGCCAGATCGAGGGCCGAAAAAGCGGTTTCCATGCGAGTAGACCGAAGCTGACGACACCCGCCGGCGGGGCTGCCGGCGGCCCCTGTGCCGCGCGTGCAAGGCCGCGGCCCTAGAGTCGGAACGGAGTATCGCGCTCGGTGTTGCGGTGCGAAATGCGCCAACTCGTCGCAGATGTCCAGCGTCTGCAAGCGGTTTGTCGACTTAAATCGTTGATTGGTATCAAATTTGAAGCACTTTTGTGTGATAACGGCGGGCGCGGCGGGGTGACGCGCCTGCGGCAATTCACCGCGCTGCGGCAACGCGGGCGCGGGCGCGATGCGGCGCGCGCGGCGCCGGCCGGACGAGCGCCGGGTGCGACGCGGGCGACGAATCGAGCGCCGGATCGATGGCGAATCCACAGCCGGATCGCGGCGGATTCGTCGCCGGATCGCCGGCAAGTTGCCGCCGATGCGCTCGCGAGCCGCTCACCGTATCGGCACGCGCGCGCCGCATCGCACCTGCGCCCGCGCCGCGTCGGCCGCGCCAAGCGGCGCGACGCCGAATTGCGTACACTCGAAGCCTCCGCTTCGCCGCGCGAGCGCGCGCTCGCGCACGGTGGAATCCTCCTCTTCGACGAGACTCCGACGAGAACCCAGATGATCGATTTACGCAGCGATACCGTGACGCGCCCGAGCGCGCCGATGCTGGCCGCGATGACGGCCGCGGAAGTGGGCGACGACGTATGGGGCGACGATCCCACCGTCGCGCGCCTGCAGGCCGTGGTCGCCGAGCGCGCGGGCAAGGAGGCGGCGCTGTTCTTTCCGAGCGGCACGCAGAGCAACCTCGCGGCGCTGATGTCGCATTGCGAGCGCGGCGACGAATACATCGTCGGCCAGGCCGCGCACACGTACAAGTACGAGGGCGGCGGCGCGGCGGTGCTCGGCAGCATCCAGCCGCAACCGATCGAGAACGCCGCCGACGGCACGCTGCCGCTCGAGAAGATCGCGGCCGCGATCAAGCCGATCGACGATCACTTCGCCCGCTCGCGCCTGTTCGCGCTCGAGAACACGATCGGCGGCAAGGTGCTGCCGGCGGATTACGTCGACGAGGCGGTCGCGCTCGCGCGCAGCCGCGGGCTCGCGACGCATCTCGACGGCGCGCGCGTGTGTAACGCGGCCGTCGCATCGGGCCGCACGCTCGCGCAGATGTGCGCGCCGTTCGATTCGATCTCGATCTGCTTTTCGAAGGGGCTCGGCGCGCCGGTCGGCTCGGTGCTCGTCGGCAGCCGCGCGCTCATCGACCGCGCGCATCGCTGGCGCAAGGTGCTGGGCGGCGGCATGCGCCAGGCGGGGGTGCTCGCGGCCGCGTGCCTGTATGCGCTCGAGCACAACGTCGAGCGCCTCGCCGACGATCACGCGAACGCCGAGCGCCTTGCGCAAGGGCTCGCGCGAATCGAGCCGGTGAAAGTGTTGTCGCAGGCGACGAACATGGTGTTCGCGCAGATTCCCGAAGCCGATTGCGCGCCGCTCGAAGCGTGGCTCGAGGAGCGCGGCATTCTCACGCAGATGCTGTATGCGTCGCGCTTCGTCACGCACTGCGACGTGTCGCGCGACGACATCGACACGGCCGTCGCCGCGATCAGCGCGTATTTCGCGCGTTCGCGCGCTTGACGCGAGCGGGCGCGGCATGCGCGGCCGCCGTCGCGGCGCCGCGCGGCAACGGCGCGAGCAATTGCCGCGCGGCCTCGACGACCCGCGACGACAGCGATTCCATCTTCGGCGACTGCACGGTCCACGCGTGCCAGTACAGCGACACGTCGGTCGAATGCGCGGGCGCGAGATCGACGAGCCGCTGCTCGGCGAGCGGCACCGCGCCGAGCAGCAGCTCGGGCACCATTGCATAGCCCAGCCCGTGGCGCACGGCCGCGAAGTGCGCGTGCGTGCCCGGCACGTAATGGCACGGAAACGCGCCGTCCGGCAGGCCGAGCTTGTCGCGCAAGAACGACGATTGCAGCGTGTCGCGCCGGCCGTGCGCGACGACGGGCGCCTCGCGCGCGCTCTCGCGCGTCAAGCCCTGCGGGAACCAGCGCGCGGCGAATTCCTCCGCGGCGATCAGCCGGTAGCGCATCGTGCCGAGCGGCGTCGAGAAGCAGCCGCGCATCGGCTTGCTCTGCGTCGTCACGCAGCCGATCGCCATTCCGCTTTCGAGCAGCGCGAACGTGTGATCCTGATCCTCGACGATCAGCTCGAACAGCATCCTTTCGCCCGCGAGCACCGACGTCAGCGCCGGCAGGAACCACGAGCCGAGGCTGTCCGAGTTGAGCGCGATCGCGACCGCGATCGTCGAGCCGCGCTCGGCCTCGAGCTCGGCCTGCAGATCCGCCTGCAACAGCGCCATCCGGCGCAGATGCTGCAGCACGCGCTGGCCGGCGGCCGTCGGACGGCACGGCCGCGTGCGCAGCAAGAGCGGCGTGCCGAGGCCCATCTCCAGCGCGCGCACGCGCTGCGTGACGGCCGATGCGGTCACGTGCAGCCGCGCGGCCGCCTGCTCGAAGCTGCCGGTATCGGCGACGGCGACGAGCGCCGCCGCCTGTTTCGGATCGATCGTCATCTGTCGCTCGCGGGTGCCGGCTGAACCAGCATCCTAAATAAAATTTAGCGTAATCAACTTGAGCTAAATATTGTACCGATATCGGAATCCTCCCCGGACAATGCGCGCGTGCGCATCGTGCACTGCAGCATCCGCGCGACGCCGCACGCCACACGCTGCATCTGCCAAGGAAGGATTTCGACATGACCGATCACACGCCGCCCTCTTCGCCGGAGACTACGCCGTCGCCCCAAGGGTCCGCGCCGAAGCGCCGCCGCCGCTATCTCCGCACGCTCGCGGGCGTCGCGCTCGGCGCGGCGATCGCGGTCGGCGCGGTCGGCACGTGGACGCTGCACCGCATCTGGGTTGAGCTGCCTTCCGTTGAGTCGCTCGCCGTCTACCGGCCGGCGCTGCCGCTGCGGATCTTCTCGCGCGACGGCGAACTGCTTGCCGAATACGGCGTCGAGCGCCGCGAGTTCGTGCCGCTCGAACGCATCCCGCCGCTCGTGCGGCACGCGCTGCTCGCGGCCGAGGACGCGCAGTTCTACGCGCACGGCGCGGTCGACATCGGCGGCCTCGCGCGCGCGACGGTCGCGAACGTCGTCACCGGCCAGCCGGGGCAGGGGGGCAGCACGATCACGATGCAGGTCGCGCGCAATTTCTTCCTGACGCGCGACAAGGTGCTGAGCCGCAAGCTCGCCGAGATCCTGATGTCGTACAAGCTCGAACGCGCGTACAGCAAGGACAAGCTGCTCGAGCTGTACATGAACGAGATCTATCTCGGCGAGCGCGCATACGGGTTCGCGGCCGCCGCGTCGGTCTACTTCGGCAAGCCGCTCGATGCGCTCACGCCCAGCGAGGCGGCCGTGCTCGCCGGCCTGCCGAAGGCGCCGTCCGCGTTCAATCCGGTCGTCAATCCGGCGCGCGCGACGACGCGCCGCAATTACGTGCTCGGCCGCATGCGCGCGCTCGGGTATCTCGACGAAGCCGCGTACCGGCAGGCCGCCGCTGCGCCGGTTGCGCTCGCGACCACGCCGCCGCCCGGCATCCTGGCCGCGCCGTACGTTGCCGAGCGCGCGCGCCGGATGATGGTCGAGCGCTTTCACGACGATGCGTACACGCTCGGTCTCGACGTGACGACGACGATCACGATGCGCGACCAGCGCGCGGCCGACGCGGCGCTCGCGCGCGGGCTCAGGCTCGGCGGCCGGCGCGACGCGAAGGATGCGCTCGAGGGCGCGCTCGTTTCGGTCGACGCGGCGACGGGCGACATCCTCGCGCTCACGGGCGGCGCGAATTTCTCGCGCAACGTGTTCGATCACGCGTTGCAGGCGTATCGGCAGCCGGGCTCGAGCTTCAAGCCGTTCGTCTATTCGGCCGCGCTGGAGAAAGGGATGTTTCCCGGCGTGCTGATCGACGACACGCAGCGCACGCTGTCGCGCGACGAAACGGGCGCGAACCCGTGGCGGCCGCGCAATTTCGGCAACAACTACGAAGGCTTCATTGCGGTGCGGCGCGGGCTGATGCGCTCGAAGAATCTCGTCGCGGTGAGCCTGATGCAGGTCGCGCAGCCGGATTTCGTCCAGCAGCACGCGGCGCGCTTCGGTTTCGAGGCGCTGCGCAATCCCGCGTCGCTGCCGCTCGCGCTCGGCGCGGGCGCGGCGACGCCGCTGCAGGTCGCGACCGCATATGGCGTGTTCGCGAACGGCGGCGTGCGGATGGAGCCGCGCCTCATCGAATCGGTGCGGCAGCGGCACGGCGGCGTGCTGTTCGACGCGCGGCCGACGGCCGGCATACGCGTCATTTCGGAGCGCAACGCGTTCGTGATGGACAGCATGCTGCGCGACGTCGTCGCTCACGGCACCGCGCGCCGCGCGCTCGCGCTCAAGCGCGCGGACGCGGCCGGCAAGACCGGCACGTCGAACGGCTCGAAGGACGTGTGGTTCGCCGGCTATTCGTCGGGCGTCGTGTCGGTTGTCTGGATGGGTTACGACGCGCCGCGCAGCCTCGGCCGCGCAACGGGCTCGTCGGCCGCGCTGCCCGTGTGGGTCGACTACATGAAGACGGCGATCGACGGCCGCAGCGCGATCGCGCGCACGCCGCCCGCGGACGTCGCGCTCGTCGACGGCGATTTCGTTTACGCCGAATACGCGAACGGCGGCAAGTGCACGCCGTCGCTGCCGCCGTTCGTGCGCAGCCCGTTCGTGTGCGGCGCGGCGACGCGGGGAGCGGCGCACGGCGACGCGCAGGCGAGCGAGGCGGGCGCGCCGGCGCTGCCCGCCGTCGACGCGGCCGAGCGCGCGCGCGTGCTCGAACTGTTCCGCACCGAAGACTGAGGGCGGGCGCACATGCATACGCTCTATTTGATCGCGATCGTCGCGGAAGCCATGTCGGGCGCGCTGATGGGCATGCAGCGCGGGATGGACCGCTTCGGCCTCGCGCTCGTCGGCGCGGTGACGGCGCTGGGCGGCGGCACCGTGCGCGACGTGCTGCTCGGCCGCTATCCGCTGACCTGGGTCGCGCATCCCGAATACTTGCTGCTGACGCTCGCGGCGGCGACGTTCGCATCGATGACGGCGACGCACGTCGCGCGGCTGAAGTCGCTGTTCACGACCGTCGACGCGCTTGGGCTCGCGGCGTTCTCGATCATCGGCTGCGACGTCGCCGCGACCGTGAACGGCAGCCCGGTCGTGATCGTGTTGGCCGGCGCGATCACCGGCGTCTGCGGCGGGATGCTGCGCGATGTGCTCTGCAACGAAATGCCGCTCGTGCTGCGCAAGGAGCTGTACGCGAGCATCGCGCTGCTGACGGGCGGGCTGTATGTCGGCATGAAGGCGCTCGGCGTCGCGGAAGGTCTCGCGACCGTCGTCGCGCTGATCGCGGGATTCGCGCTGCGGATGCTCGCGGTGCGGCGCGGCTGGCGGCTGAAGGCGTTTCACGCGGCCGAAGCGGGTTGACGTCGCGGCGGCGCGTGCGCCCCGTTCATGCGGGCACGATGACGGGCGCGACGTCGTCGCCCGCATCGACCAGCCGCACGCGAAAGCCGTAGCAACGCTCGATCAGGTCGGGGCGCAACACGTCGGCGGGCGCGCCGTCGGCGAGGATCTCGCCGTCCGCGAGCATCGCGATGCGATCCGCATGGCGCGCAGCGAGATTCGGATCGTGAACGATCGTCAGTACGCCGATGTTCCAGTCGCGCGACAGGCGTCGAACCGTGTCGAGCAATTGATGCTGATGCGCGAGGTCGAGCGCGGCGGTCGGCTCGTCGAGCAGCAGGTAGCGCGGCGCGCGCGCCGCGTCTTCCGACGGCCAGAGCTGCGCGAGCACGCGCGCGAATTGCACGCGGGCGAGTTCGCCGCCCGACAGCGTCGTCACGTCGCGCGCGTCGAGCGTCGACGCGCCGGCGAGCGCGAGCGCCCGCGACGCGATCTCGCCGTCCTCGCGCGCAAGCGCGCCCGCGCGGCGCGCATGCGGGTAGCGGCCGAGCAGCACGATGTCGCGCGCGCTGAACGCGAACGCGGGGCGCGACGCCTGCGGCAGCACCGCGCGCAGCCGTGCGAGGCGCGTCGCATCGATCGCGCGAAGCGGCTCGCCGTTCAGCGCGACGTCGCCGCGCACCGTCGCGCCGCGCGTGCGGCCGCCGGCCGGCAGGTCGCCCGCGAGCGCGCCGAGCAGCGTGCTCTTGCCCGCGCCGTTGCGGCCGAGCAGTGCGGTGACGCAGCCGGGGGCGATCCGGATCGACAGGTCGCGAAGGATGACGCCGCTGTCGCGTGCGACGTGAAGGTGTTCGGCATTCAGCATGGCGTTCGATCGAATGTCGGTTCGCGCGGCGGCGCGGCCGCTCGAGAAAGCCCGCGCGCGTTCGCGTTCGGAATCGCCGCGGCGAACGCCTCGCCGCGGCGGGACGCTCGACGCGCGCGGGCGCTTGCTGCGCGCCGACGAGCGGATGGCGTGCGCAACGTCATGCTCCCAGCGCGCCGCGCCGCTTCCACAGCAGCGCGAGAAAAAACGGCGCGCCGATCAGCGCGGTGAGGATGCCGAGCGGAATCTCGGCCGGCGCGGCGAGCGTGCGCGCGGCGAGATCGGCGGCCACCGCGAGCAGCGCGCCGAAAAGCGCCGCGCCCGGCATCGCGATCCGCTGATCGGGGCCGGCCGCGAGCCGCACGCAATGCGGCGCGACGAGCCCGATGAAACCGATCGCGCCGGTGCACGACACGAGCGCGCCGACGCACATCGCGGCTCCGACGAGCACGCGCCGCTTCACGCGCGGCACCGGCACGCCGAGATGCATCGCTTCGGCTTCGCCGAGCTGCAGCGCGTTCAGCGCGTGCCGCTCGCGCGCGAGCAGCGCGCAGCCGGCGAGGGCGAGCGGCGCGACGGCCGCGATCGTGCGCCATTGCGCGCCGCCGACGCTGCCGAGGCTCCAGAACGTCAGCGAGCGCAGTTGCGCATCGTCGGCGACGTATGTGAGGAGCCCGATCGCCGCGCCGGCGAGCGCATTGATCGCGATGCCGGCGAGCAGCAGCAGCGGCAGCGCGAGCCGGCCGTGCGCGATCGCGAGCCGGTAGACGATCGCCGCGACGGCGAGCGCGCCGGCGAACGCGGCGACGGGCAGCAAGCCGATCGCCACCGGCGCGGCGAAGAGCGGACCGAGCACGATCAGCGCCGCCGCGCCGAGCGCCGCGCCGCTCGATACGCCGATCAGGCCGGGATCGGCGAGCGGGTTGCGAAAAAGCCCCTGCATCGCGGCGCCGGCCGCGCCGAGGCCGGCGCCGACGAGGAGCGCGAGCGCGACGCGCGGCGCGCGGATGTCGACGAGCACCGCGCGCGCCTGGCGCAGCGCGGCGTCGCTCGCGAGCTGCGTGTTGGTCGCGGCGAGCGCGCCGAGCAACTGCGCGGGCGAGAGCCGGAACGCGCCGATGCAGAGCGCGGCGATCGACACGGCGGCGAGTGTGGCGAGCAGCGCGGCGAGCGTCCATTGCGCGCGTCGCCGGCGCGGCGCGGCGATGGACGACGAGGCGCGCGTCGGCCGTCGCTCGGCGGGCGTCGAGTCGGCCGACGGGGAGCGGGCGGTGAGGCTCATCGTGAGGAATCCAACGGGACGGCCGGCGTGCGCGCGCGGCGGCCGCCGATAAGCGGCGCGATTCGAGCGGCGAACGCCGCTTCGCGGCGCGCGGTGCAATGCGCGTCGATCGCGGCCGAACGGGCGAATGCAGCCGGCATGACTTCAGGAACCCGAACGATTGCGAATGCGCGATGCGCGGCGCGGCTCGCCGCGACACGATGGGTGAAACGCAGTCGAAGCCGCACGTTCATGCGAGCACGCTGTTCAAGCGCCGCTGCAACGCGGCGACCGCTTGCGGCAGGCGCGGCCCGAAGCCGAGCAGAAACAGCGCGTCGAGCGAGACGATGCGCCGCGCGCGGGCGGCCGGCGTCGCGCCGAACCCGGCCGTGGCGAGCAGCGCATCGCGCCCGCCGACCGCGCGCAGCCCTTCGTCCGTGATCAGCACGACATCGGGCGCCGCCGCGACGAGTGCCTCCGGGGTCAGCGGCTTGTAGCGATCGAACCCCTGCATCGCGTTGTGCGCGCCCGTATAGCGGATCATCGCGTCGGCGGCCGTCTGCTGGCCGGCGACGAGCGCCTGGTTGCCGGTGTGGTTCAGCACGAACAGCACGCGCGCGGGCGTGCGCTCGCGCGTGCGCGGCGGCGCGGCGTCCACCGCCGCGCGCGTCGCGAGCCAGTCGCGATCGAAGCGCGCGAGCAGCATGTCGCCCGTGGCCCGCAGCGACAGCGCATCGGCGATGCCGCGAATCTTGCGGCGTACCGATTCGACGTCGTGCGCCTCGTCGAACGTCGTGACGGCGACGCCCGCGCGTGCGAGCTGCGACAGCGCGGCCACCGGGCCGGCTTCCGCCGACGCGAGCACGAGATCGGGGCGAAGCGACAGCAACCCCTCCGCCGACAGCGCGCGTTGATAGCCGATCTTCGGCAGCCGCCGCGCGGCTTCCGGGTATGTGCACGTGGTGTCGGTGCCGACGAGCTCGTAGCGCGCGGTTCGTGCGCCGCCGAGCGCGTAGATCGTCTCGGCAAGCGCGCCGCCGATCGCGACGACGCGCTTCGGCGGCGCGCTTGCCGGCGCGCGCGCGAACGCGCCCGCGTGCGCGGCCGCGAACACGAGCGCGCCCGTGCCGGCGAGCCACGCGCGCCTGCGTGCATCGATGCGCGGCGGCTTGCTCATCGCGCGGCCTCGGCGTCGGTCGAGCCGTGCACGTCGATCGAATCCGCGGCGTTCGCCGAGCTCGCCGCATCCGCCGCATCGATTTTCGGCAGCGCGCCGACCAGCTCGCGCCAGCCCGCGAGCTCCGGCTGCCCGGGCTTGCGCGCGCCGAACAGCATCGCGATGTTGTCGCCCGCCGCATCGAACAGCTCCACCGACGTGACGACGCCGTCGCTCGTCGGTTTCTTCACGGCCCACGCGGACGCAACGAGATCCTCGCGCAGATGCAGGTTGAAATCCTCGTCGAGCACGTTGATCCACGAGCCCATGCGGCGGATGTTCGTCACGGTGCCGGTATGGATCTGGATCATGCCGCGATTGCCGACGAACACCATGATCGGCAGCCGCGTTTGCGCGGCGCGCTCGAGCACGCGCCGCGTCGCGTCGGGTGTCACGCGATGCGCGCGCGGCGCGCCGGCGAGCCGCAGCGCTTGCGTGCGCGTCACGCCGAAGCGGCGCACGACGCCGTGGAACTGGTGTGTATCGGTCATCGCATCCCATGCGGCGCGCAGGCCCGCGGCGTCGACGTCTGCGTCGGGCCGCTCGACGGTCGCGCGCGGCGCGGGCTCGGCCGCGAACGTCGGAGATTGCACGGGCATCCGCCAGCGCGACGCGAACGCGTCGAATGCATCGTGATCGCTGTGCTTGCGCAGGTAGACCTTGTGCACCGCGTCGCCTTGCGCATCGAAGAACTGCAGGCTCTTCATCACGCCGTGCGCGGTCGGCTCGTAGACGGCGAAGCCCGCCGCCCAGTTGCGGTAGAAGATCCGCAGGTCGATCGCGCCGAGCGCGAGGCCGACCGGGCCGTCGTGGCTCATCTGATCGAACGCGCCGTCCTTCTCGTGCACGGCGGCCGCGTTGCGCGTGAGCGCCATCACGCTGCCGAGCCGCGGCATCTCCTCGAACAGCTCGACGAAGCTCGGCTCGAGCCGCACGACGCGTTCGCCCGCGAACGCGGCGAGCGCCTCGCCTTCGCTCACGCCGAGCAGTTGCGCGACGTCGCGGTTGCGCAGCTTGCGGGTTTCTTTCAGATGCAGGAACGCGTCGCGCAGTTCGCCGGGTGCGAGCGCGCGGGCGGACGAAGAGGCGGGAGCGGCGGTGTTCATCATGTCGGAGATCCTCGATTGCCGGACAAGCCGGCTGGATAAAAAGCGTGCGGGCCGCATCAGAAATCCACCTTCATGCTGACCGCGACGCTGCGGCCCGGAGCGGTGTATGCGTCGAGCACGTTCGAATCGGCGGCGATGCCGCGCACGTCCGACCAGTTCCAGTATTTGCGGTCGAACAGGTTGTGAATGCCGAGGTAGGCGCTCACGTGCTTGTTGAAGTGATAGCCGCCGCGCAGATCGACGACGAACGACGACGGCGGCGTGAAGCACGTCTTCTCCCGGCACGCGGCCGACGACACGTCGCGGCCGCGCTTGCCCGCCTGCAACAGCAGGTCGGCCTGCGCGAACCAGCGCTCGCTCGGCTCGTAGCGCACGCCGAACACGGCGGAGAACGGGTTGACCGTGTCGAGCGGCTCGCTTGCCGCGCCGTTGTCCCGCGTCGTGCCCTTCGTGAACGCCATCGCGGTCTTCAGCGTGAAGCCGTTGGGCATCACCCACTCGGCGCGCCCTTCGAAGCCGTGGATGCGCGCGTTCGTGAAGTTCACGTACTGGAACACGAGCGGATCGTTCGGCCGGCCGCTGCCGCCGATCATGCGCTGCGCGATGAAGTTCCGATAGCGGCCGGCGAACGCGGCGACGCCGTAGCGCAGCGGCCCGTACCCCGTGCCGAGCGTGCCGCGCAGGCCCGCTTCGAGCGTGTCGCTCGTCTCGGGCTTCAGGTTCGGATTGCCGATCGATGTATAGCCATAGATCGGATTCGAGAAGCTGTTGTTGACCTGGTCGGGCGTTGGCGTGCGAAAGCCGTGCGCGTACTGCGCATACGGGATCAGCGCGGGCGTCACCTCGTACAGCACCGCGAGGCGCGGCGACAGCTCGTGATCGCTCGAGCTGACCGTCTTGCCGGTGAAGAGCGGATCGCCCGCGCTCGGGCTCAGCCGATATGCGTCGAAGCGTAGGCCCGGCGTGACGAGCAGCTTGCCGAAGCCGATCTGGTCCTGCACGAACGCGCCGAACAGCGTGTAGTCGGTGTCCGGAAACGCCTTGTTCGGGAACGACTCGCCGGGGCTCGCGACGGCGCCGTCACGCAGGCTCTTGATGCGGTCGATGCTGCCGTCGACGCCGTACAGCAGCTTGTGCGCGAGCGGCCCGGTCGCGAAGCCGCTCTCGGCGAACGCGGAGCCGCCGAACGCGCGCTCGCTGTAATGGTTCGAGCGAGAGCGCGATTGCAGGCGGCCGCCGCGCGTCTCGAACGCGTCCTGATCCTGTTTCGATTCCTGGTAGTAGAGCTGCACGTGCGCGGTCTGGAACCAGCGTGACGCGTCGTCGCGGAAATCGTAGTCGATGCTCAGGCGGTTGCGCTCGAGCTTGTCGTTCGCGGTGAGGCCGAGCGTCGTCGGCGGATTGATCGCCGACAGTACGTTCGTGTCGATCCGGCGCCGCACCGTCTCGGCGGTGAGCTTGAACGTGTCGCGTGGCGTCGGCGTGATCGTCAGCTTGCCGAGCAGCGATTCCGTGTAGACATCCTGGGGATTCGCGGTCGTGCGCTTCGTGCTCGCGGAATTGTCGCCGCCGCGCGTGTCGACCTCGTGGCCTCGGCGGCCGGATGCGATCAGCATCCCCTGCACGCGGTCGTTGCCGCCCGCCGCCGCCACGGCCGCGCCGACGCTGCGGTCGACCGAGTCGTAGCTCGGCCGCAACGAGAAATAGGTCTTCTTCCCGTGGATCGACAGCAGATCGGACGGATCTTTCGTGATGAAGTTGACGGCGCCCGTCAGGCCGTCGCTGCCGTACAGCGACGAGGCCGGGCCGCGCAGGATCTCGATGCGCTTGAGCGTGTCGAGATCGGCGTAATCGCCGCGGCCGGCTTCGAGCGGACCGAACGAGAACGCGCTCGGCAGCCGGATGCCGTCTTCCATCAGCAGCACGCGGTTGCCTTCGAGGCCGCGGATGTTGATGCTCGAATCGCCGTCGCGGCCGCCGCCGAGCGCGGCGTTCGCCGGCCGGTACGCGGTGCGCCGCACGGTGACGCCCGGCTCGTAGCGCAGCGCGTCCTTGATGTTGTCGGCCTGCTGTTCTTCGAGGTCCGAATCGGTGATTACCGATACGCTCGCCGCGGTGCGGCTCGCGGCCGACGCGGTGCGCGTCGCGGTGACGGTGATCGGGTCGAGGGCGCGCGCGTTGCCGCGTGTGGCCGCGCTCGCCGCGTGTCGCACTTGCGGTGCGGACGCGGCGGACGGCGGCGCGGCGGCCGCGGGTTCGGAGGCGGCGCCCGCGGCGCGCGCGGCCGCCGCGTAGAGGCCGAAGGCCCCGAACAGCGCGGCGCGAAGCGGCCGCCGCGCCAGCAGAGGTTGATGCACGGTTTGGTCTCCCAGTGACGTTTGAGCCCGAGGGCTGGCTGGGTGACGCGTGCACCTGGCTGGCGCCCGCGCGCCTTTACGGCGCGGGCGGGTTGAAAGGAAAAGGTCGTGAAAACGAACGGAGAGTGTAATTGAGAATCATTCGCAATTCAATCGAAGAAAACGTCCGCGCTCCCCGTGCGGAAAACTGGCGGATGAGGTGGATAGCGTCGTGCGGCGCGCGATTGCATGCAATCGCTCTTTGCAACTAACGGCCTATCCCGGCCGGCACCTTCGCGGCTGCGCGCACGCGAGGCGGCATCCGGCGCGAGCCCGAACCGCGCCCGCCTGCGGCGGGCGAATGCGAATCTCGGCGCTGCGCGCCGGCGGCCGGTAGGCAATTCGGATGGGGCGTTCGGCGGCCGGCCCAGGGCGGTTTTCCGCATCGGCCGTCGCGGCGGCTCGCGGCGATTGGCCTGCGGCGAGGCCAGCGCGCGCCCGCGCCGCTCGCGATCAAGCCATCGACTCGAGCCGGATCAGCAGCTTGCGCACATGCGCGAGAAAAGCCTCGTGCGCGTCCCGATCGCGCGGCGAATCGAGGTGCGACGTTTCAGCGAGCTGGATCTGCCGGTCGAACTCGTCGGCGAGCGTCCGGCGCGTGTCGACCGGTAGCGCGCGGATCAGCGAGACGAGCAGCAATTCCTGAGCGTGAAGCATGCCGGACAGCGCCTGGACGTTCATGCCGACCTCCGTCGAAGAAGGCGAGGCGGCGTCACGGGATCGCGGGCCGCTCGTCTTTTCATACTAGGCACGCCGCGCGCAAAAGCCGAGCGGCGCGCGCATTCGCCGGATTCCGGCGCACGCGGCGTCCGCGGCGCGCGCGCACGCACGAAACAAGGCGCAGCGTGCCACACCCGCCCGCACTCGCCGAGCATCCATTCGCGCAGCAGCCGCAGCGACGCGCTCGTTTCCAGCCGCTTCGGCGCGCAGTACGGGTAATGGCCCTGCTCGTCGGCATCGACGGGCGCGTCGAGCGGTTGTGCGAGCGTGCCGGCCAGCGAGCTGGGCGCGAATCAGGAACGCCGGGGCGAGCGCGATCCCGAGCCCCGCGTGCGCCGCCTGAATCGGCACTCAGTACGGCTCGAAGCGCGGACCGGCGAGCGCGTTCATCCGCGTGACGCGATGCAGATCTCGCGCAGCGGCCCGGCGTCGCGCGCCTGCGCGGCGCGAATCGTGAAAGAGGAGGCGGGGTGCGTCAAGTTGACGCGCTCGCCGCGCGGGCGGCGTTCACCGCGTGCGCGACGCGTTCGACGAATTCGCGGTCGACGCTCATGATCGCCTCGCGCTTGCCGTCCGGCGTGTCGACGATCAGCCGGTGCGTGACGTCCTGCGTCGTCCACGCGAGATAGCCGACGACGACGAGCATCACGCCCGCGACGAGCAGCGCGCTCGAGCCGAACGAGCCGCCCGCGATCGCGGCGGCGGCGCCCGTCAGCGAGATCGCGCACGGCACGATCTTGTTCTTCCTGACGGTGAGAACCTCGACGCCCCGAATCTCGCGCAGCGCGAAAATTTGCCCGGCGGCGGACAGGCCGTTGCGCGTGACCATGACGCCGCGTTCGTTGAAGGCGTTTTCCATCAAAAGGGTGTGAATCGAAAACGCGCAGCGTAGCAGATTTGACCGATGCATGAACGGGACCCGGCGACGCATCGATCGAGACCGAAAGACGAACGGCGCGGAAGGCGGCCGGGAAAATCGGTCAGGACTCCCGGCTATGGCGACGGATGCTCGGCGACGATTCGCGATGGAATCGAACGGGTTCGCGCGCGCGAGGACAGAGCGCGACAGGCGGGTGTGGCGTGTCGTTGGCCGAGCGGCGCGATCGGCGAACGCGGGAAATAAACGGTAATAAAGCGAAAAAAAGCGGCGGCCATGATCGCCGGCCGCC
This sequence comes from Burkholderia thailandensis E264, assembly GCF_000012365.1. Taxonomy (NCBI): domain Bacteria; kingdom Pseudomonadati; phylum Pseudomonadota; class Betaproteobacteria; order Burkholderiales; family Burkholderiaceae; genus Burkholderia; species Burkholderia thailandensis. Next base: position 2,624,598 of record NC_007650.1, on the reverse strand, counting down.
TTTGCGCGCGATCGGAGTGGGCCGATTCACACCTTGCCGCCTCGTGCGGCGCGGTGCGCCGTCGGGCCGTTTGCGCGGCGTGGGCCGCCCGCCGCGATCGCGGCGAACGAGGGTGACTGCGCGCGGTCAATACAGCGCGGTGCCGCCTTCGTACAGGCGTCCGGGCACGTGCGACGCGACCGCCTCGGCGATTTCCGCCTCGGTGCTCTCGGCCGGCACGATGCGGCGGCGCGCGGGCGCATCGAGGTGCATCGTCCATTCGACGAGCCGGTACGGGCGCCCCCACGGGCGCTGCATCGCGATCGACACGCGGCAGCTTTGCACCGGGAACGCGTGTTCGTGCGTGAGTAACGTGCGCAGGCCGCTGAAAACGGTATCTTCGACCATCGTTTCCTCCGATCCTGTCTTGCGTTGGACGGTCTTCGCCGCCGCAATCCGGATAAAAAAAAGCCGCCGATGCTCAGGCGGCCAACAGGGGGGGTGTGAGCATCCTCTCAACCCAGAATTAAACGAAACTTAAAAGCAGCAAAAAAACGCCCCGCACGAGGCGGGGCGTTCTTGCCGTAGTGTGCCGCGAGTTGTCGAGCGAATGCTCAGAACTTGTGGCGGATACCGACGCGCGCGGCGAACTGGTTCTTCGAACCCGTGCCCGACGTGTTGAAGTAGCTCGTGCTCGAGCCGATCTGCGCCTGCAGGTTGTTGCCCGACGCTTCCTGGTAGATCGCGAGCAGGTACACGTCGGTGCGCTTGCTGAGCGCGTAGTCGAGCGCGCCGTTGACCTGGTTCCAGTGGCCCGAGTTCGCACCCGACACGCGCGAGTACGTGTAGCCGACGCCTGCCGACAACGCCGGCGTGAACGCGTACTTGCCGCCCGCTTCGTACGCGTTGTACGTCGTGCTGCCGCCCGTGATCGGCTCGAGGCGCGTGTTCGTCCACAGCGCCCAGAGGGTTGCCGGGCCCCAGATGTAGCGGCCGCCGACGCCGAAGCTGCGCAGGTCGCGCACGTTGCTGATCGTCAGGTTCGCGATGTTGGTCGTGAACGCCGGCGCTGCCTGGCCCGGATAGCGGATGTCGGTGTACGCGGCGCCGAGGCCGATCGGGCCGTTCGCGTAGTTCAGGCCGAAGCTGTACGCGCGCGACGAACCGGGCGTCGTCGTCGTGCCGTTCGTCGTCGCCGGTGCGCCCGCGAACGACGTCGAGTTCGAGAAGCCGTACAACGCGCCGAACGTGAAGCCCGCGTAGTTCGCGCTCTGGAACTTCACGGCGTTGTTGATGCGGCTCGACGTCAATTGGTCGATGTCGTTCACGTGGTACGCGTAGTTGCCCGCGACCGTGTTGCCGCCCGTCGAGTAGTTCGAGCCGAGGATGTCGGTCGAGAACGAGTACTGGCGGCCGAACGTCAGCGTGCCGGCGTCCTTGTGCGACAGGCCGACATAGGCCTGGCGGCCGAAGATCGCGCCGCCCTGGCCGATCGTGCCGTTGCCGCTGTTGAAGCCGTTTTCGAGCACGAAGATCGCCTTCAGGCCGCCGCCGAGGTCTTCGGCGCCGCGCAGGCCCCAACGGCTGCCCTGGGCGATGCCGTCGTCGTATTTGAAGAGCTTGTCGCTGCCGCTCGCGCTCTTGCTGTGGTTCACGTAGCTGACGCCGGCGTCGATGAGGCCGTACAGCGTCACGCTGCTTTGTGCGTGGGCCGCGCTTGCGGTTGCGGCGAGGATAGCGGTGGTCAACAGTTTCTTGTTCAAGACAAATCTCCGAGCAGTAAGAATGTTTGCGGTTCCGCGGCGCTCTTTAAGGCGTTTGGAAGGGGAACGGAAGCGCACTGTATCGACGGGGCGCTTAATGAATATGACAATTGCTGTCATGTTCACGATGTGTCGCGCCCACGCCACACGTGATGATGGCGACTTGTGCCGGTCGCGTTATATCGATCTGGTCGGTTGATTGACCGGGCGCAGGAATATATGTATGAAAATTGCTTGGTTTGTCCGTTCGGCGCCACATGCGACGATGCGCGTTTTCCACATGACGGGATGCGAGGACACACGATGCAACGATTTGCTTCGATCATCCGCCGGGCGGCCGGCGGCGCCGTGCTTGCGATCGCCGCGACGCTCGCGCATGCGGACGGCCCGGCGCTGCGGATCGGCACGATGAGCGGGCCCGACGCGCAGATCTGGGCGGAAGTGACGAAGGTCGCGGCGCGCGACGGGCTCGCGATCAAGGTGATCGAATTCAACGATTACGTGCAGCCGAACGCCGCGCTAGACGCGGGCGACCTCGACGCGAACGGCTTTCAGCACCAGCCGTTCCTCGACAGCCAGATCAGGCAGCGCGGCTACAAGATCGTGAACGTCGGGCTCACGTACACGTCGCCGATGGGCTTCTATTCGAACAGGCTCAAGTCGCTGAAGGATCTGCCGGCCGGCGCGAAAGTCGGGATTCAGAACGATCCGTCGAACGGCAACCGCGCGCTGTTGCTGCTGCAGAAGTACGGCATCGTCAAGCTCAAGCCGGGCGTCGGCGCGAACGGCGTGAACGCGACGCCGCTCGACGTCGTCGAGAATCCGAGGAAGATCAAGCTCGTCGAGCTCGATGCCGCGCAATTGCCGCGCGCGCTGCCGGATCTCGACGCGGCGTCGATCAATACCGACTACGCGGTGAAGGCGGGGCTGTCGCCGGTGAGGGACGCGATCGCGACCGAGGAACCGAAGGGACCGTATGCGAACCTGATCGCGGTGCGCGCGCAGGACAAGGACAAGCCGTGGGTGAGGAAGCTCGTCGCCGCGTACGAATCGGACGACGTGCGCAAGTTCATCGAAACGAAATTCAACGGCGCGATCGTTCCGGCATTCTGACGAAAAGGCCGACAGGGGTGGGCGGCGCGCTGCGTGCGCCCGAGGCAGCGCGTCGCGCGGGGCTTGGCCCGGCGCGGCGCGCACGCTCATATCGACACATTCGAATGGCGATTCGCCCGCTTCGCGCGGGCGTTTTTTTTGAGTGCGTGTTTTGAGTGCGTGCGGTGTCGCGCGCGCTTCGGTTGGCGAGAGACGGTAAGAGCGGGTAAGAGCGGGCGAGAGCGGCTGGGCGCGGCCCGCTCGATGCGGGCCGCCGGCCGCTCAGGCCGACAGCAGCGACCCGGCGCGGATCGGCGTCGCGCCGGCGATCCGCGCGACTTCCATCCCGGCCGTCGCGAAACGCGCGATCTGCCGCGCGTACAGCACGCCGGACACGCTGCTCTTGAGCGTGACGACGCGATCGGTCAGCGGATCGACGATGTCGGCCACGTCCTGGCCCGCGTCGATCCACACGCCGACCGGCGTGCGGAACACGATCACCCCCGACACCGGCGCGACGAGCGGATCGGTGCCCGCGAGCGGCGTCGCCGCGAATTCGAGCGGCGGCTGCGGCGCGGGCGTGCCGTCGATCGCGCCGCGCAGCGTCAGATATTCGATGAGCGCCTGCGCGTCGTGCTCGGCGAGCTCGTACGACACGTCGCGCTCGCTGCGCAGCTCGACCGTCACCGAGATCGTGCCGTTCGGAATCGGATGGCGCTCGCCGAAGCGCTGGCGCAGCTCGGACCAGCAGAAGCTGTGGATCTCGTCGAACGGATTGCCGACCGAATTCAGCGCGAGCAGCGACGCCTTCGCGCCCAGATAGCGCGACAGCGGCTCGACGTCTTCCCACAGGTCCGGATTCGTGTAGATGTGCATCACCGCGTCGCAGTCGCAGTGCAGATCGAGCACGATGTCGGCGTCGTACGACAGCCGCTGCAGCGCGAGCCGCTGCGATTCGAGCTCGGTGCGCGGCTTCTGCTCGTCGAGCGCCTCGCCCATCGCGCGTCGCACGGCGGCGAGGTTCGCGTTCGCGTCGTGCGTGAGATGCCCTTCGATGCGCGGGATCACGAGCGCGGCGAGATCGTGGAAATTGCGGTTGAAGTTCTGCATCGAGCCGAGCTCGAAGCGGCCGAGATGATCGCCGAATACGTGCTGCGCGAGGCCGATCGGATTCGCGACCGGCACGACGACGATCTCGTCGCGCAGCTTGCCCGCCGCCTCGAGCGCCGCGAGCTTGCGGCGCAGCAGCGTCGCGACGAGCATGCCGGGCAGTTCGTCCGCGTGCAGCGACGCCTGGATGTACACCTTCTTCCCGCCGCGCGGGCCGTAATGAAAACTCGTGATGTGGCGCGCCGTGCCGACGGCCGGCGAGATCAGCGGATGGGTGTGCGTTTGCATGATGGGAGACAGCGGCGCAGCCGCCGCGCGTCGTTCGATGTCGGTGAATGAACGATTGTACGTGGATCGTCGCGGCCGCACCAAACCTGTGCCGGCCGATTGCGGTTTTCCCGCTCGATCAATGACTTGCGTCGAAGCTGGGCATGCGCCGGAACAAAATCATCACGATTTTTTTATCGATACACTGTTTGCCGCGGCACGTGTGGGGACGTCGATTTTTTTTCGTCGCGCGAGCGCGCGCGACTCAGGCTCGCGCCGAGGATCGATCCTATGTCAGTGAGCGAATTGCCGTGGGCGGGCAGCCGGGCCGGCGAGCCCGCCACGCGCGGGGAACCAACCGCCTATCAGCCTTACATCGACGGTCTGCGCGCGTGGGCGGTGCTGTCCGTCATGCTGTATCACCTGGACGCGCGCTGGCTGCCGGGCGGCTTTTCCGGCGTCGACATTTTTTTCGTGATTTCCGGTTTCGTCGTGAGCGCGTCGGTCGCGGACCGCGGGCCGATGCCGTTCGGGCAATTTCTTTTGTGTTTCTACGCGCGGCGCGCGCGGCGGATTCTGCCCGCGCTCGTCGTGGCCCTGCTCGCGACCGCGCTGATCTCGGCGCTTTTCATTCCGGCGGCCTACCTGAGCGACCGGAACCGGACGACCGGGCTGCTCGCGTTCTTCGGCTTGAGCAACGTGATCCTCGGCGCGCCGGGCGGCGATTATTTTTCGCCGAAGGCGGAGTTCAATCCGTACACGCATACGTGGTCGCTCGGCGTCGAGGAGCAGTTCTATCTGCTGTTTCCGCTGCTGTTTTGGGCGTGGCTCGCGGGAGGGAAGCGCCGGTATGCGTCGAGCGCGCTGTTCGCGGCGGCGCTTGGCGCGTCGCTGGCATGGACCGTCTGGGCCGGCCCCGCGAAGCATGCGCAAGCGTTCTACCTGATCTTCGGGCGCTTCTGGGAGCTCGCGTCGGGCGTGCTGCTGTATCAGTGCGTCGCGCGCTTCGGCCGCTCGGCGGGCAAGCCGGCGGCGCGGTCGGCGGCGGCCTTCGGGATCGAAGCGGGCGTGTGGGCGTCGGCGGTTGCGGTGCTGGCCGGATTCGTCGCATCGAAACCGGCGCTTTATCCGTTTCCCGGCGCGATCGCGCCCGTCGCCGGCACGCTGGGACTGCTCGGCCTGCTGTACGGGCGCGCGCATGCGGGCCCGATCCGCGCGCTGCTCGAGCATCCGGCGCTGCGGTTCGTCGGCAGGATTTCGTATTCGCTCTATCTGTGGCATTGGCCGGTGTTCGTCGTGTTCCGCTGGACGGCCGGGCTCGATTCGGCGGGCAGCAAGGCGAGCGCGCTGCTCGTCGCGGTCGGGCTGGCGATGGCGTCATACCGTTTCGTCGAGACGCCGTTGCGGCGCGGCGCGGCGGCGCGCTTCGCCGTGCTCGCGTGGGGAGCGTGCGCTACGGCGGCGGGCGCGGCGCTCGCGACGATGATGGCCGCCGCGCAGCCGCAGTTGTCGCTCAGCACGGTCGAGCGGCATCGGCTCGACTGGTATCCGTACGGCATCGCCACGAACGCCGCGTATCCGGGATGCGTCGCCGGCGTCGACGATCGCGACGTGAGCGGCGGCAAGCTGTGGATCTACGCGCGCAAGCACTGCGGGCGGCCGCCGGAAAGCTGGCATCGGCTGTTCGTGATCGGCGATTCGCACGCGATGGCGTATGCGGGCATGTTCAAGCAGTTCGTCGTGCGCACGGGCGTCACGGTCTATTCGTACAACAACGCGGGCTGCCCGTTCGTCAGCCTCCAGCCGTGGCGCGAGCGCGGCGATCCCGGGTGCCGCCGGTACGGCGGCGCGGCGCAGAGCGACATGCTGTCGAAACTCGAGCCGGGAGACATCGTGTTTCTCCCGTCGCTTCGGCTGCCGCGCTTCGTCACGCAGTGGGCGTTCGTCGGCGACGACGCGCATCGGCTGTCGTTCGGCCGCGAGGCTGCGCAAGTGCGCGAACGGGCGATCGCGGATGCGATTGCCGAGTTGCGCGACATCGGGCGAAGCGGCGCGCGGATCGTGCTGGAAGCGCCGCCGCCCGTGTTCCGGACGGTGCCGTATCGCTGCTCTGACTGGTTCAATCGCGGCAACGCGATCTGCGCGCGCGGCCCGCTCGTGAGCCGCGGCGAGATCGACGCGCTGAGGGCGCCCGTGCTGGCGGCGTACGCGCGGATCGCGGCGCAGGTGCCGGACGTTCATGTGTGGGACCCGCTGCCGCTTTTGTGCGGCGAAAAGGCGTGCTCCGCGTACGACGGCGCGCGGCCGCTGTTTTTCGACGGCGATCACATCAGCGGCTACGGCAACCTGCGCGTGCTGCCGGGCTTCGAGGCGTTCATGCGCGAACTGCTCGAGGCCGCGTAGCGGCGTGGCCGGCCGGTTGGCCGACGGGCGGCGCCTGGCCGGCGGGGGACATCGCACGATGCCGGCCGGGCGGCTGCGAGCGGTAAGCGCATGGCAAGCAAGTCAAAAAAAACGGGCTTCGCCGCGAAGCGAAGCCCGTTGCCGCCGCGGCCGCGGCGCGCCTGAGGCGGCACGCCGGCCGCCGGCTTACTTGCCGTAAACGTCGAAGTCGAAATACTTCTTCGCGATCTTGTCGTACGTGCCGTCCTTGCGCATGTCGGCGATCGCCTTGTCGATCTTCGCCTTCAGATCGGTGTCTTCCTTGCGCAAGCCGATGCCCGCGCCTTCGCCGAGCGTCTTCGGATCGTTGAGGTCCGAGCCGGCGAACGCGAAATCCTTGCCGCGCGGCGTCTTCAGGAAGCCGATGTCGGCCTGCACCGCGTCTTGCAGCGCCGCGTCGAGGCGGCCCGCGATCAGGTCGGCGTAGACCTGGTCCTGGTTCTGGTACGGCTGGATGTTCACGCCCTTCGGCGCCCAGTGGACCTTCGCGTAGGTTTCCTGAATCGTGCCCTGCTCGACGCCGACCGTCTTGCCCTTGAGCGATTCGGCCGTGGGCATCAGGTTCGCGCCCTTCTTCGTGACGAGGCGCGTCGGCGTGTTGAACAGCTTCGACGAGAACGCGATCTGCTCTTCGCGCTGCGGCGTCATCGACATCGACGACAGCACGCCGTCGAACTTGCGCGCCTTCAGCGCCGGGATCATGCCGTCGAAGTCGTTCTCGATCCACACACACTTGGCTTTCACTCGCTTGCAGATCTCGTTGCCGAGATCGACGTCGAAGCCGACCACCTTGCCGTCCGGGCCTTTCGATTCGAAGGGCGGGTAGCTCGCGTCGACGCCGAAGCGGATCGTCGACCAGTCCTTCGCCTGCACGCCGCCTGCCGACACCGCCAGCAGGGCCACGGTCAAAGCCGCCAAGATTTTTTTCACTGTCATTCCTCGTGTAGTTCGATGGTTGCGCGCGGTCGTGCCGCAGTGCGCTTCGGCCCGGCTGCGGCCGGGCTGACTGGTGCCCTCGTCCGGTGCGGGACGAACGGTGCGCCAAGATTACCAAGACAAAATAGCCCGAGGCTGCTTAGTGGAAGCCCCGATAGCGATCGGGCAAGCGTCGCGGCGGCTTGCGCGGCGCGGCGCGCCGTTGCCGGTTGGGGAATGATTTATGTCAACGTTTCGTCGGCCGCCTGCCGCAGGCACGCGACGAACTGCGCGACGGCCGGCGTCGGCAGCAGATCGCGGCGCGAGAGGATCGACAGATCGTAGCTCGGCAGCATGTCGTCGAGGTGCGCGGCGCGGATGCCGAGCGGCGCGACCATCGCCGCGAGCGGCTTCGTGAAGCAGCCGATCACGTCCGAGCGCGCGACGAGGCCGAGCGTCACCGCGAACGACGACGGCGCGCGCAGCAGCCGCTGCGGCAGCGGCAGGCCGTGCGCGTTGAACATCGACATCATCACGCTGTGCGGGAACTGATCGGCGCCGACCGTGACGATCCACTCGGCGTCGAGCAGTTCGGCGAGCCGCCGCGCGCCCGCGAGCGGATGGCCTTCGCGCATCGCGACGACGAACGGGGTCGAGCACAGCGGCGATTGCGCGAAGTCGCGCTCGAGCGCGGGGATGTGGTGGATCGCGGCGATGTCGAGCGCGCCGTTGCGCAGCCGCGCGAGCGCGTCGGGCACCGTCACTTCCTCGAGCGACAGGCTCACGCGCGGCATCGCCGCGCGGAACCTCATCACCGCGCGCGGCGTGCTCGTCGCGCTGCTGTTTCCGGCGTTCGCGCTGATGAACCGTTATCCGTCGCTCGCGGTCGTGATGCCGCTCACCGCGCTGATGCCGCTGTTCTATTCGATGGGCTCGGCGTCGGAGTTCGCGCTGATGTGCGAATCGTTTCCGCGCCGCGTGCGTGCGACGGGCATCTCGATCGCCTATGCGCTCGCGGTGACGCTGTTCGGCGGCACCGCGCAACTCGTCGCGACGTGGCTCGTGCGCGTGACGGGCAGCAAGCTCGCGCCGGCCGCTTACGTGGCCGCGTGCGTGATCGTGTCGCTCGTCGCGGTCGGAATGCTGCGCGAGACGGCGGCGGAAGCGGCCGATTGAGGCCCGGGCGGCGGACGGCGGCGGGGCGGTGCGGGCATGATCCGCGGCGCGCGCGACGGGGAAAGGAAAAACAAGACGGCCGATCGGACGACGGCGGCCAGTCTTCGCCCTTGGCGCCGAGCTTCGAGGCGTGCTTGGCGGCCGGAGCATGTCGCCCGCGGCAGAAGATAATGCCGGAAGCTTGGGGGCGAAGCTGCGTCCGCGGCTAAAGCCTCAGCCAAAGCTAAAGCTAAAGCCGACACCCGAATCTCGTGCCTTCGCGGCCTGCCGCGCCGCCCCCTACGCCCGCTCCGGCGCATCCGGCGCATCCGGCGCATCCGGCGCATCCGGTGCATCCGGCGACCGCGCGCCGCAGGCGCGCAGGACCAGCCGCACGACTTCGTCGGTCGTCGCATCGAATGCCTTCGCCGACAGCGCACGCTTGCCGGACAGCGCGACGATCTGCGCGTCGAAGTCCGCGTAGTGCTGGGTCGTCGCCCAGATCATGTAGAGCAGCGTCTTCGGTTCGACCGGCGCGACGAGCCCGCGCGCGATCCAGCGCTCGATCAGCGCGATCCGCGTATCCATCCACGGCTTCACGCGCTCGAGCAGCAGGTCCTGCATGTGCGTCGCCCCGCTGATGATCTCGTTCGCCCATACCTTCGAGCCGAGCGGCCGCTCGCGCGACAGCGCCATCTTCGCGCGCACGTAGCCGCCGAGCGCGGCGACCGGATCGTCGCCGACGTCGAAGCTGTCGGCGGCGGCGTGCCAGTCCTCGAGCAGGTCGTCGAGCACGCGCCGGTACAGCGCGAGCTTCGTCGGGAAGTAATAGTGCAGGTTCGCCTTCGGCAGCCCGGCGCGCTCGGCGATCAGCGCGGTGCTCGCGCCCTCGAAGCCGCGCTCGGCGAACACCGCTTCCGCGCACGCGAGCAGGTGCGCCTCGTTCAGCTCGCGGATGTGCGCCTTGCGCGCGCGGCTCGGCGCGCGCGCCGCTTTCGTCCGGGCGCGCGGCGCGGGCGCGTCGGGGGGCGTCGTCGTCGGATCGTCGTGTGGCATGGCGTGCGCTCGTGGTGGGCGGCAACCGGAGCCCGACATTGTAGACGCCGCAGCTGCCGGCCGCCGTGCGGCGGCGGATACGCGACAGCCTTTTTTAATTCGTTGAATTCACGGCGCTAATGCGCTATAACCTGACCATTCGGACAGGATTCGATCGGTGAGCGGCGCTGCTTGATAAAGCAAAACAAAGATAGGGCCGTGCAAGCGCCGCTGGGCCGTTCTGGCCGAAGATGAAGCGAAGAGTGCGCGCTTGGGGGCGGGGCGGCTCCCAAGCGCGCCAGTGTCAGCCTCAGCCGCGTCGCGCGACGAGTTGCGACACGGTCTGCGACGCTTCCAGCAGCGGATCGAGGAACGCCTTGACCATCTGCTTCGCGCTGTGCCGCTGCGCGTTGCCGCTGATGTTCATCGCGGCGATCACCTGCCCGCGCCGGTTGCGGATCGGCGCCGACAACGAAATCAACCCGGCTTCCAGTTCCTGATCGACGATCGCCCAGCCCTGGCTGCGCACGTGCGCGATCTCGTCCTTCAGCGCGGCGGGATCGACGAGCGTGCGCGGCGTGTACGCGCGCCGCGTGCTCTGCGCGAGCGTGTCGTCGAGCGCGGCGTCGTCGAGCGACGATAGCAGCACGCGGCCCATCGACGTGCAGTACGCAGGCAGCCGGCTGCCGATCGACAGATTGATCGTCATGATCTTGTGCGTCGGCACGCGCAGCACGTACACGATTTCGGTGCGGTCGAGCACGGCCGCCGAGCAGCTTTCGTGGATGCGCGCGGACAACTGCTCCATCACCGGTTCCGCGAGATTCCAGAACGGCATCGACGTCAGGTACGCGAACCCGAGATCGAGGATCTTCGGCGTGAGCCGGAACAGGCGGCCGTCGGCCTCGACGTAGCCGAGCGTCTGCAGCGTCAGCAGGATGCGCCGCGCGCCCGCGCGGGTCAGGCCGGTCGCGGACGCGACCTCGGTGAGCGTCTGCTCAGGGTGCTCCGCGTCGAACGCGCGAATCACCGCGAGTCCGCGGGCGAACGACTGGACATAGGAGTCGCCGGGTTTGGCCTGAAATTCTGTGCTCATGGCGGGTGGAATGGATGTGCAGCGGGGAAGATTAGCGCATGGGGTCGGGTTGCGCCAACCCGCGTCCCGCATGGGCCCTACGCTTGACGCGCGTTCGCGCGCTCCCTATGATCGCATGGGAAACGTTCGATTAACGATCTTATGTTCATATATCGAACTTTTATCAAGTGAATTCGAGGCGAGCGGAGGCGGCGATGTCGAGTCGGCTCGCGGGATCAGACCGACCGGAGACGACATGACCGAAGCATTCCTGTGTGACGCAATCCGAACGCCCATCGGCCGCTACGGCGGCGCGCTGGCCCCGGTGCGGGCCGACGACCTCGGCGCGGTGCCGCTCAAGGCGCTCGCCGAGCGCAACCGCGACGTCGACTGGGCCGCCGTCGACGACGTGATCTACGGCTGCGCGAACCAGGCCGGCGAAGACAACCGCAACGTCGCGCGCATGTCGCTGCTGCTCGCCGGCTTGCCCCACGCCGTGCCCGGCGCGACGATCAACCGCCTCTGCGGCTCCGGGATGGACGCGATCGGCATCGCCGCGCGCGCGATCAAGGCCGGCGAGGCGAACCTGATGATCGCGGGCGGCGTCGAGAGCATGAGCCGTGCGCCGTTCGTCACGGGCAAGGCGACGAGCGCGTTCTCGCGGCAGGCCGAGATCTTCGATACGACGATCGGCTGGCGCTTTGTCAATCCGCTGATGAAACAGCAGTATGGCGTCGATTCGATGCCGGAGACGGCCGAGCACGTCGCGACCGATTACCGCGTGAGCCGCGCCGATCAGGACGCGTTCGCGCTGCGCAGCCAGCAGAAGGCGGCGCGCGCGCAGGCCGACGGCACCCTCGCGCAGGAAATCGTGCCGGTGACGATCGCGCAGAAGAAGGGCGAGCCGCTCGTCGTGGCGCGCGACGAGCATCCGCGCGAGACGACGCTCGATGCGCTCGCCAAACTCAAGGGCGTCGTGCGGCCGGACGGCACGGTGACGGCAGGCAACGCGTCGGGCGTGAACGACGGCGCGTGCGCGCTGCTCGTCGCGAGCGAGGCGGCCGCGCGGCGTCACGGCCTCGTGCCGCGCGCGCGCGTGCTGGGGATCGCGACCGCGGGCGTCGAGCCGCGGGTGATGGGGATCGGCCCGGCGCCGGCGACGCAGAAGCTGCTCGCGCGGCTTGGCATGACGCTCGACCAGTTCGACGTGATCGAGCTGAACGAGGCGTTCGCATCGCAGGGCCTGGCGGTGCTGCGGCTGCTGGGCGTCGCCGACGACGATGCGCGCGTGAATCCGAACGGCGGCGCGATCGCGCTCGGCCATCCGCTCGGCGCCTCGGGCGCGCGGCTCGTGACGAGCGCGACGTATCAGTTGCATCGCACCGGCGGCCGCTTCGCGCTCTGCACGATGTGCATCGGCGTCGGGCAGGGCATCGCGATCGCGATCGAGCGCGTGTGATGCGCGCCGCCGCGCGTCGCGCGGCGGCTTCCCTCAAGCGGCCCGCGCTCGCAAGAGCCGGGCCGTTTGTCTTTAGCGGCCTCGGCGGGCGGCCGCGCCGCGTGCCGGCTCCGTGCGTTGTCCGCGCAACGAACGCACGCCGCGTTCGAGGTCCCGCCGGCCGCGCGCCGGCCGACTGGGCCGGCGTCGGTCGATCGTGATGGACGGCGCGGCGTGTCGATCTCGATCGCGCTGCCGCCGGTTCCCGCCGTCTCTTCGCCCCGCACCGCGACGCACGCGATCGCTCCCCATCCGCACGCCGCCTCGGCGCTTCGTCGCTCGCTTAACTCATTGGCCTCAAAGACAAATCCGCGTCCCGCAAGAATGTCGGGATAGCGAAATCAGAAGCATTTCGCATCCATTTCAAAACGGAATGTTTTTGTCAATGAATATCGCTTCAATTCATGAATATTCGCTTGATAAGGAAATTGGAATAATTCATACGAAATTGTTTGATTCCGATCAGAAGAAACCGGACGGCCGGCGATAACCATCCGAATAGGGCGGCGCCGGCCGATTTTGTCGCGGCGCGCGGAGCCGGCGCGCTCGGGGCATTTGTCTGATGCATGTCAACACTAAATCTGCCACATCGGGTTTTCCCAGGCCGATGTCAATTTTCTTGAATGCTTGCCGAAAAAGGGTACAGGCCTATCGAAAGCAATTCGATTGATTCATTCGGCCGATGAAAGCAGAAAAGGGATGCAGATCTAATATTCGGAGCGCTCATGCGTAACAACCAACCGGTCACCCAACACGAATTCGAATATCCCGACGACGCCACGCTGATGTCGACGACCGATCCGCACGGCCGCATCACGTATGCGAACGCGGCGTTCGTGCAAGTCAGCGGCTTCTCGAGCGACGAGATCGTCGGCGCGCCGCACAACGTCGTCCGCCATCCCGACATGCCGCGCGAAGCGTTCGCCGACATGTGGGCGACGTTGAAGCGCGGCGAGCCGTGGACCGCGCTCGTCAAGAACCGCCGCGAGAACGGCGATCACTACTGGGTGCGCGCGAACGCGGTGCCCGTGATTCGCGGCGGCCAGACGCAAGGCTACATGTCCGTGCGCACGAAGCCCGCGCGCGCCGAGATCGCCGCCGCCGACTCGCTCTATCGCGAATTTCGCGAGGGCCGCGCGGGCAGCCGGCGTTTCCACAAGGGTTTGATCGTGCGCGCCGGGCTGTTGCGCGCGCGCTCGCTGCTGCAGACGATGTCGGTGCGCGCGCGCATTCATTTGCCGATGGTCACGCTGACGCCGGCGATCGTCGTCGCCGCGTGTGCGGCCGGCATGACGGGCGCGCCGCTCGCGAAACTCGCGGGCGCGACGCTCGGCGGCGCGGCGCTCGCCGCATGGTGGCTCGACGCGCAGATCGCGCGCCCGCTGCGCACGCTGCGCCGGCAGGCGCTCGATGTCGCGACCGGGGCGAGCCGTCAGGGCGTCAACATGAACCGCGTCGACGAAATCGGCATGTCGCTGCGCACGATCAATCAGCTCGGGCTGATGTTCCGCTGGCTGATCGACGACGTGAGCGAGCAGGTGCTGACCGTGCAGCGCGCGATCAACGAGATCGCGCAGGGCAACCACGATCTGAGCGCGCGCACCGAGCAGGCGGCGACGAGCGTGCAGCAGACGGCCGCGTCGATGGCGCAGATGACGGCGACCGTGTCGAGCAACGCGGAGACCGCGACGCAGGCGAACCGGCTGTCCGAATCGGCGAGCCAGGCGGCGGAGCGCGGCGGGCAGGCGGTGCGCGAAGTGGTGAGCACGATGAGCGAGATCACCGAGAGTTCGCGCCGGATCTCGGAGATCATCGGCGTGATCGACGGCATTGCGTTCCAGACCAACATCCTCGCGCTGAACGCGGCCGTCGAGGCGGCGCGCGCGGGCGAGCAAGGGCGCGGCTTCGCGGTGGTCGCGGGCGAGGTGCGCGCGCTCGCGCAACGCAGCGCGAATGCGGCGAAGGAGATCAAGACGCTGATCGGCGCGAGCGTCGAGCAGGTCGAATCCGGCGCGCAGACGGTCGACTACGCGGGCAAGACGATGGATGAGATCGTGTCGCAGGTGAAGCGCGTGTCCGATCTGATCGCCGAGATCAGCGCGTCGACGAGCGAGCAGCGCTCGGGCGTCACGCAGGTCGACGACGCCGTCGTGCATCTCGACAACATCACGCAGCAGAACGCGGCGCTCGTCGAAGAGAGTGCGGCGGCGTCGGAGAGCCTGCGGCAGCAGGCGACGCTGCTCGTCGACGCGGTGGGTGTGTTTCGCTGACGGCGAGGCGCGCGCGGCCTCGGCCGCCGCGGCGCCGTGCGCTTGCGTCGTCGCGGCGAGGTTCGGCGCGCGCTGCACCGCCTGCTCGCCGCGCATTCGTCGCGCATTCGTCGCGTGCGATCGAGATGGCCGGCTGCGGCATTCTTCGCGGCTTCACGTATGCAAGCCTGAAACGACGCGGGCAAAGGCAGCCGCCGGACATCGTTCGCCTTGTCCGCGCCGCGCGAATTTTCTTGCGAACCCCGCACCTCGCTGCTGGCTGCCTCTCGTTGCGCATCGCCTCACGCGTGAGATCACCGCTTCATGCCCGTGACCACGCTGCAATGGCCGGCGCTCGCGATGGTCTCGATCGACGAAAAGCCCGCGCCCGTCAGTATCCCGGTCAATTCACGCGACAAGTATTGCTCGTCCTCGGTCCAACTGAGCATCTTCAGGCTGAATGCCGCCGCGGCAAGCGGGCCGCTCTTGTCGTCGCGATACAGAATCTCATGCAGCACGATCCGGCCGCCGGGCGCGAGCGCCTCGAAGCTCTTGTGTGCGAGGAGCACGTTCTTTTCCCGAGGGTAGATGTGGAAGACGTTCGAATAGAAATGCAGATCCGCGTCGGGAAACGGATCGTTCCACATGTCGCCGGGATGGAGCGTGACGTGTTCCCGCACCGGTGATTTCGCGAAGTACGAACGGCTCAATTCGCATACGTTCGGCAGATCGAACAGTATCCCTCGCAGCGCGGGCCACGCCGACAGCGCGCCTCTCGTGTGCACGCCGGAGCCCCCGCCGACGTCGAGCATCACGCGATGCCTCGAAAGATCGAGTTTCGTCGGCCACACGGGCGCGTGCACGGCGCTCACGCTCTCCATTGCCCGCGTGAAGCGCGCTGCAAGTTCTGCGTGCTGCTCGTGCGACCGGAAGACGTCGGGGCCGTCGTAAGCGTGCGGGGCATTGTCGCGTATCGCCTTCTCTAGCGACTTGAGCGAGAACGTCTCGCTGGTTTCGTACATCAGATCGAACAACGGGCCGAAATACGTCGGGCTGCGCTCGACCAGAAAAGCCTCGCTGAGCGTGGTGAGCATGTAGCGATCCGCGTCGCGCCGGGCAAACCCCAGCGCCACCGCCATGTTGGCGAGCGCCTCGGTGGGGCGGCGGGCAAGCCTGAGCGCCGCGCTCAGCCGTGGGGCGATGCGGCGAACGCGGCGAATGCGGTGCCGCCGCACGCGGGACCGCCATGTTTGCGTCGTGCGCCGCGTCCGCGGGCGCGGCGCGGCGCACGGGTGCGGCGGCTTTCCTCGCATCTCACGTTCCGGCAGGGTCTTCATCGAATACCACGTATCGATGAGAAGCGGCCGCGAGCGAATGAGAATGATCTCGCTGCCGGCTTCGTCAAACGGCGATTCGACAGGGGGGCGCAAGCGGCAGACGTTGTCTGCGAAAACACGGCGGCCGATGCAGACCGGACGGCGTGCGCGAGAGAAGCGGGCGCGCCCGGTCGCCGACGGTCAGTGCGCGCGCTATCCGTTCGGCATCCCGAGGATTTCGCGTGCGTCCTGGCTCGGAAGGGCATCGTCCCCGTAGCTGAAATCGCCTTCGCGCTGCCGTTTCGCGAGCTGCTGCCACAGAATCCGGTAACGCAATCCCGCGCGATCGAAACGCGAATACAGATCGCGGCGCTCGCCGGGGTCCAGATAGCGGCTGTTTTGCCGCCTGACCATGCGATTGTCCTGAGGGCCGACGACATAGGGCACGAACGGCAAGAGCAGGCACAACGGCCAGGGCGCCTGCGTCGCGTTCAACGCGAAGTCGAGCCGGCATTAGTGGCGCGATTCAGACACGCACGGATGGAACAGAGGCAGGTCGCTGCCCGGCGTGTGGCGGCCATAGGCGAGTGCGACCGAGCTGCGCACATGGACGTGGACCACCGCGTGAATGTCTTGATATTTCGCGCGCACGCCGCCGAACCAGCGCATGATCGGCAGGATCGACTTGTTCTTGCAGCGTCAGATCATCGTGACCGTTTCGGATGTGTAGCGAACGTCGACCCGGTCCTCGTCGGCGTGCTGATCGCCAAACGCCTTCGCGTGCAGAAAATCCGAGTGCGTCAAATCGATCAGATTCTCGATGAGCAGCGGTGCGCAGCAATCGACCCGGATGTTGCCCTGCATGTATTTCGGCAGGCCGCCGTCGCGCGGCAGGAACGGCACGTCCGGCACGAAGGCGTCGCTCGCGGCCTCGGGCTCGCCGTACCACACCCATACATAGCCGAATCGTTCGACGACCGGGTAGCACGCGGCGTCCGCGTCCCGCGGGCGCGGCGTGGGGCGCTTCGCCGCCGGCAGTCCGGGATGCCAGGGGCACGCATGGATGCGGCCTGCCGCGCGCCACAGATAGCACGGCTCCGAATGAACGTACCAGCGCGAAGCGCGTTCGCCGATCTCGAACGTATGGGCGAGCGGCAGCCACACGTTGCGCAGCCGGATTCGGTCGGGCAGCCAGTCTTCCGCGTTGTGGCGGTTTGTCAGGTCGAGGTCCTCATTGCCCACGGATAGCATCATCGGCTCCTTGTGCGATAGTCGGCCGGCATCGGCCGCGTGTGGGCGATGCCCTCCGGGATCGGGCCGCGCCATGCCCGCGAATAGAGCGCGTCGAGCGTCGATAGCGCGCGGCCGTCGACGTGCGCGAGCATCGCGAACGGCACGGCGTGCAGGCGCGCCCACGTCCGAAACAGTTTTGCGCCGAAGCCGCTCGCGTCGGCCGCGACGCCGCCGCGCCACAGTACGTTCGTCGCGCCGCGCGCCGCCGGCGTGATCGCGATCGACGCCCAGAGCGCCGTCGCGCCGTCGCGCGATGCGAGTTCGACCGACGCGAGGACACCGTCTCGCGGCGACGTGACGCGCAGCGTCCACGGATGACGCACGCCGAAGTGCCTGTCGACGATGTGCGCCAGCCACGTGACGCCGCGTTCCGTCGCGATGTCGCCGTCGTGCGGCGTCGCGTCCGCGATCACGTAATCCGTGATGTACAGGCCGGCGATGCGCATCGTCAGATGCGGCCCGTCGGCCAATGCGGCGACGTATTCGTCGCGCGCGATGGCGACCGTCACCGAGCCCGCGAATCGCCGGGCGCTGCGGGCGTCGCGAGCGATCGCCTCGGCGGGTGGCGGTGCATCGCGCGCGCAGGCCCATATGAAGCCGTCGCGTTCGAGCGTCTTGTACGCATGCGCGGCATAGTGCGCGGGCACGCGCTCGCTCGCCGACAGATTCGGAATCGCCACGCAGGCGCCCGTCGCGCCGTCGTAGGTCCAGCCGTGATACGCGCACTGCAGCCGGCCGTCGGGCGTGACGCGCCCGAGCGATAGCGGCGCTCGGCGATGCGCGCAACGATCCTCCATCGCGCATACGGCGCCCGACGCGTCGCGAAACAGCACGAGCGGCTGCTCCATGCAGATGACGGCAAGCGCCGCCCTGCCGCTCACCTGCTCGGACAGCGCGACCGGCATCCAGCGGGCAATGGAATCGAAACGAATCTGAGCGACCGTATTCATCCGTGTTCATCGCGGCGAGCGCGATGCCTCCTGCATGCGTGGCGCGCGCGCCGCGGCGGGCCCGCTTGCGTTTCGTCTCGGTCGGCCGAATGTCCGCCGGCGCAGCGGGGCATCGGGTGCGTGGCGTACATGGCGTGCATCGCGCGCCATGCGCGGCGGCCGGCGGCGCGGGTGTTCGAGCGCGCCGCGACGATGCGCGCCGTCCTCGGCCCGTGCGCCGCCGAGCGCCGGCGCAAGCGCGTGCGAGCGCCGGCGAAGCACGCGATGCTGAATGGGGCGAGGGGACATTTCGCCGATCCTGGCGCGATGCGTCGTCAATCGGCGCGCGCCAGCCTGTCGGCGGCGTATGGGCTGCCGAGGCGGGCGCAAACGCCGTGGAAATGGCCGCCGGCGGTCGACATGGCGGCGGTAGCCGTCCGATGGGGCGCGGAGGGCGGGCGTAGCGCCGCGCAGCGCGTGTTCGGCGCCGCCCGGTCGGCCGGTGCCGAGAGGGGCGTCAGCCGCCGGCGGTCGCCGCGACGACGCGCGCGGGACGCGATCGAAGCCGGGAATGGCCGCGCCGGCCCGCCGGCATCGCTGCGGATCGCGTCGATCGCGCACTCGCCCTTCACCGCGATTGCCCGATCGCGTGCCGCCGGTGCGGCGCTACCCGGCGCCGAACCGCGCCGCCGGCCGGTATCGGCGTCGACATCGGCGTGATTATCGAATGCATGGTGCCGCCGTTCGCGTTCCGAATCTTCGGCGCGGCAATACCCGCGATTGTGAGCGCGGCGCGTCGCGGATAAACGAATCGGGAGTGGAGTGGAGAATGGAATCGGAACCGGAATCGAAATCTTCCGCGATTCTCCGGGGCGCATTATTTTCTTGATTCCGGTCGGAGCGGCTGCGTCGAATGTCGAGAGGGCGGGGGAGCCGGGGGAGCCGGTAGGCCCGGCTTTTGGGGCGTGAATTGTCTCAAGCGTTTCCCTCATGACGAAGCTCCTTCATCGAATGGGAGGCATCCGTATGGGACCGGGCGAAGTGACGCGTCCGGATGGCGACGAGCGGTATGTCGAGTCTTTCGTTGGAGTCTAGGTATATATCCCGGGATGTCAATGAAAGAGGGCGGTGAATTTGCTCGCCGCTCGATTGTTTTAATGAAAATGATTTTTAAGTATCGTAATTTTAATCGTTGTTTTTTCGGAAATGATTCCGACTGTATTGAAAATAAAATGGGAATGATTTTCGCTATTTTTATTCGACGGCGGCCCGGCAGTGCGGGATTTTTATGGGGGATGGATGAAGCGCTTGCGGTGCAATTTCGTGCGGCCGGAAAGGAGAAGCGCGCGACCGGAGCGCGGATGGCGACGATCCGCGCCGAAGAGGGCAGAGCGGCGGTGACGCGCGTGGCCGCGCCGTGCGTTCCGGGGGGAGCCGCGCATGTTGCGCGGCTGGCGAAGCGCGCCTTCGTGGCGCGATGCGCGCCGCGCGGGGGCAGGGAGGCGGCCGCCATATCCGGCGACGCAAGATCCGGGTCGACGGATGTTCGACGCAGGCGATCGGCGCGCGCTTGCGTCACCGCAGGGCGACGAGGACGCCGCGCCGTGCGCAAACCGGTTCCGCTTCCGGTCGACGTGCAAAGGCGCGCGGATGCGTGCAGTGGGCGCTTCGGGCGCGGATTGCCGTTTCGCACGATGCGCGCCACGCGAGCGGCGCGCATCGTGCATCACACCTCACGCATCACACCGCGACGCACATGTACTTGATCACGACGTAATCGTCGATCCCGTAGTGCGAGCCCTCGCGGCCGAGCCCCGATTGCTTGACGCCGCCGAACGGCGCGACCTCGTTCGAGATGATTCCGGCGTTGATGCCGACCATCCCGTATTCGAGCGCCTCGGCGACGCGCCACACGCGGCCGATGTCGCGGCTGTAGAAGTACGCGGCGAGGCCGAATTCGGTGTCGTTCGCGTAGCGGATCGCTTCTTCTTCGGTCGAGAACTTAAACAGCGGCGCGAGCGGGCCGAACGTTTCCTCCTTCGCGACCTTCATGTCGGGCGTGACGCCCGTCAGCACGGTCGGCTCGAAGAAGCCGTGGCCGAGCGCGTGGCGCTTGCCGCCCGTCGTCACGCGCGCGCCTTTGTCGAGCGCGTCGGCAATGTGCGATTCGACCTTCTGCACCGCCGCGCCGTTGATGAGCGGCCCCTGCACGACGCCCGCCTCGGTGCCGAGTCCGACCTTCAGCTTCGCGACGGCGGCGGTCAGCTTCTCGGCAAAGGCGTCGTAGACCTTCTCGTGCACGTAGAAGCGGTTCGTGCATACGCACGTTTGCCCGCTGTTTCGATACTTCGACGCGATCGCGCCTTCGACCGCCGCATCGAGATCCGCGTCGTCGAACACGATGAACGGCGCGTTGCCGCCGAGCTCGAGCGACACCTTCTTGACCGTCGCCGCGCATTGCGCCATCAGCAGACGGCCGACCGGCGTCGAGCCGGTGAACGACAGCTTGCGCACGATCGGGTTCGACGTGAGTTCGCCGCCGATCGCCTTCGGCTCGCCCGTGACGACGCTGAACACGCCGGCCGGCACGCCCGCGCGCTCGGCGAGCACCGCCATCGCGAGCGCCGAGAACGGCGTCGCCTCGGCCGGCTTCACGACGATCGGGCAGCCGGCCGCGAGCGCCGGGCCGACCTTGCGCGTGATCATCGCCGCCGGGAAATTCCACGGCGTGATCGCCGCGCACACGCCGACCGGCTCCTTCGTCACGACGATGCGCTTGTCGTTCGCCGGGCTCGGGATCGTATCGCCGTACACGCGCTTGCCTTCCTCCGCGAACCATTCGAGGAACGACGCCGCGTAGCCGATCTCGCCCTTCGCTTCGGCGAGCGGCTTGCCTTGCTCGGTCGTCAGGATCAGCGCGAGGTCGTCCGCGTGCGCGATCATCAAGTCGTGCCATTTGCGCAGGATCGCCGCGCGTTCCTTCGCGGTCTTCTTGCGCCATGCGGGCCATGCGGCGTTCGCCGCGTCGATCGCGCGGCGCGTCTCGGCAGCGCCCATCGCGGGCACCGTGCCGATCAGCGCGCCCGTCGCCGGGTTGCGGACTTCGAGCGTCGCGCCGCCGTCGGCGGCTTGCCATTCGCCCGCGACGAACGCGCGCTCGCGCAGCAGCGCGGGATCTTTCAGTGCAAGGGTTTCGTGAGCTGTAGTCATCGTGTGTCGACCGTATGCGGAAACGATTGGCGCCGCCCGGGCGCGGCGCGGCGAAGGCCGTGACGCGCGCGCGGCGGCGAAGACTCGAGCGGCTCAGGCGGGTACGCCCACCGCCTCCTTCAGCACGCTTTCGAGAATGCCGAGCGCTTCGTCGAACACGGCATCCTGAATCGTGAGCGGAAACAGGAAACGTATCACGTTCGCGTCGACGCCGCAGATGAGCAGCAGCAGGCCGCGCTCGAGCGCGAGCGTCTGCACGCGCTTCGTGAACGCGGCGTCGGACGCGCGCGTGTCCGGATCGACGAATTCCGCGGCTACCATCGCGCCCGGGCCGCGCACGTCGGCGATCTGCGGCACGTCGGCGCGCAGCGCGGCGAGCTTCGCCTTCAGCTTGTCGCCGAGCACGGCCGCGCGCTCGGCGAGCTTCTCCTCGTCGATCACGTCGAGCACGGCGTGCGCGGCGGCCACCGCGAGCGGATTGCCCGCGTACGTGCCGCCCAGGCCGCCCGGCGCGGCCGCGTCCATCACGTCCGCGCGGCCGACGACGCCCGACAGCGGCATCCCGCCCGCGAGGCTCTTGGCGATCGTCATCAGATCGGCCGAGACGTCGTAGTGCTCCATCGCGAACAGCTTGCCCGTGCGCGCGAAGCCCGTTTGCACTTCGTCGGCGATGAGGAGGATGCCGTGCGCGTCGCACAGCTTGCGCAGCGCGCGCACGAACTCGGCGGGCGCCGGGTTGAAGCCGCCTTCGCCCTGCACCGGTTCGAAGATGATCGCGGCGACGCGCTTCGGATCGATGTCGGCCTTGAACAGCGTTTCGACGGCGGCGATCGAATCGGCGCTCGTCACGCCGCGCAGCGCGTTCGGATACGGCGCGTGGAACACGTCGCCCGGGAACGGGCCGAAGCCGATCTTGTACGGTGCGACCTTGCCGGTGAGCGCCATGCCCATCATCGTGCGGCCGTGGAAGCCGCCCGCGAACGCGATCACGCCCGGCCGGCCGGTGTAAGCGCGCGCGATCTTCACCGCGTTCTCGACCGCTTCCGCGCCCGTCGTGAAGAACGCGGTCTTCTTCGGCTGCGCGATCGGCGCGCGCGCGTTGATCTTTTCGGCGAGCTCGACGTACGACGCGTACGGCACGATCTGGTACGCGGTGTGCGTGAACTGCTCGAGCTGCTCGGCGATCGCCTTCACGATCTTCGGGTGGCGGTGGCCCGTGTTCAGCACCGCGATGCCGGCCGCGAAATCGATGAAGCGGCGGCCCTCGACGTCCCACAGCTCGGCGTTCTCGGCGCGCGCGGCGTAGAAGTCGCACATCACGCCGACGCCACGCGGCGTCGCGGCGTTCTTGCGGGCGTGCAGATCGGCATTGTTCACAGTCGTCTCTCCTCGGGGTTCGGATGCGCCGGCGGCGACGGCCGCCGGCGGGCACGTCGTCCGGCGTGCGCGTCGAAACGACTATAATCAAACTTGGCTCTGAAAATCAGAGCCATTTTAATAAATATGTAGGAGCCAATTATGCGGGTGAGCGTGCTGTCGGACTGGCTGGCGCAGCGGATCGTGCGCGGCGGCGGCGCGCAGCCGATCTACCGGCAACTGCACCGGCTGCTGCAGCAAGCGATCCTGACCCGCGAACTGCCGGCGGGCGCGCGCGTGCCATCGTCGCGGCTTCTCGCGGCGGAGCTCGGGATCGCGCGCAACACCGTCACGCAGGTCTACGAGCAGCTCGCGCTCGAAGGCTACGTGAGTTCGGCGACCGGGCGCGGCACGTTCGTCGCGGACAGCGCGCCCGACGAGATCGTCGGCGCGCCGGCCGATTCGCCGCCCGGCGCGCGCGGCGCGGCGTCGGCCGGGGCGGCGGCCCGCATGGAATCCGACCCCGAAACGGAGCCCGGCTTCGCGCCCCGATCGCTGTCCGCGCGCGGCACGCGTCTCGTCGGCGGCGCGGGCGTGTCGAAGCGGCAGGGCGGCGCGTTCATGCCGGGCGTGCCCGACGTGTCGCGCTTTCCGGCGCGCGTGTGGACGCGGTTGCACAACAAGTACTGGCGGCGGCTGCGCCCCGAGCTCTTGACCTATGCGCCGGGCGGCGGCCTCGCGTCGCTGCGCGAGGCGCTCGCCGACTACCTGCGCACGTCGCGCTCGGTGCGCTGCGCGCCCGAGCAGATCATCGTGACGACGGGCATTCACCAGTCGATCGATCTCGCGGTGCGCCTGTTGACCGATCCCGGCGACGTGATCTGGACCGAGGACCCGTGCTATTGGGGCGTGCGCAGCGTGATGCACGTGTCGGGCCTGACGACGCGGCCGATTCCCGTCGATGAAGAAGGGATCGCGCCCGCGGCCGCCGATTTCGCGGCGCCGCCGAAGCTGATGCTCGTCACGCCGTCGCATCAGTATCCGCTCGGGATGGTGATGAGCCTCGCGCGGCGGCGGATGCTGCTCGAATACGCGCGCCAGCACGGCGCGTGGATCATCGAGGACGATTACGACAGCGAGTTCCGCTACGGCAGCCGGCCGCTCGCGTCGCTGCAGGGGCTCGACACGGCCGGGCAGGTGATTTACGTCGGCAGCTTCAGCAAGACGCTGTTTCCGGGGCTGCGGGTCGGCTATCTGGTCGCGCCGGAGCCGCTCGCCGAGAGCTTCGCGACCGCGAGCGCGGAGCTGTACCGCGAAGGGCAGCTGTTGCAGCAGGCGGTGCTCGCCGAGTTCATCGCGGAGGGGCATTTCGTGTCGCACATCCGCAAGATGCGCACGCTGTACGGGCAGCGCCGGCAGACGCTGCTCGACGCGCTCGCGCGCCGCTACGGCGACGCGCTGCCGGCCGTCGGCGGCGATGCGGGGCTGCATCTCGTGATGCGGCTGCCGGACGGCGCCGACGACCGCGCGGTCGCGCGCGCGGCGCTCGAGCGCGACATCGTCGTGCGCGCGCTGTCCGGCTACTACGCGGATGCGACGCGCGCGGCGTCCGGGCTGCTGCTTGGCTATGCGTGCGTGCCGGAGGACGAGATCGCGCGCGCGTTCGACACGCTGTCGCAGGCGATCGACGACGTGGTGTTCGGGCGCGCGGCGGCATCGGGGGGATCGGCATCGGCGGCATCGGCGGCATCGGCAGCATCGGCAGCATCGGCAGCATCGACAGCATCGACAGCATCGGCGGCATCGGCGGCATCGGCGGCCGATCGGCTGCCGGCCGCCGCCGCGCGCTGAAGCGGCGCGCGCGCCCGTCGCCTGCGGGTTCGCGCGGCGATCGCGAGCACGCCGCACGGCGCGCGCCATGCGCGGGCGAGCGCGGGGAGCCGGTATGTCCTGTCGGAGCGCATGGACGTCTATCCGGGCGCGTTGTGTCGGCGAGCGCCGCCGAACAATGCCGCGTCGATCATGGGCGTCGTGAATCCGTCGACCACGCGTACGCGGGGCATCGCGGTGGCGGGCATCCGGCCCGCGTTTCGCCGCGCGGCCCGCGCGCCGCCGCGCCGCGTCACATCCGGATCAGCATCGCGCCCGCGACGACGAGCGCGCACGCGGCGAGCCGGCGCGCGTTGGGCGGCTCGCGCAATGCGAACCAGCCGATCGCGACGGCGAAGATCGAACTCGTCTCGCGCAGCGCGGACACGGTCGCCACCGGCAGATGCCGGTACGCGACGATCGCGATCGCATAGGCGGCGAGCGACAGCGTGCCGGCGACGAGCCCGCGCGACACGGCCGCACGCGGGCCGGCGATCGCGCGCCAGCCGCGCAGCCGGCAGATCAGCGCGAACTGCGGCAGGTTCCACAGCAGGTACACCCACGCGACGTACGCGAGCGGATCGCCGGCGAGGCGCACGCCGCGGCCGTCGACGACCGAGTACGCGGCGATGAAGAGGCCCGTGACGATCGCGTACGGCACGCCTTCGCCGGAGAGCCGGAAGCCGCGTCTGAACGCGAGCGACGCGATCCCAAGCGACACGAACGCGATGCCGGCGAGCGCGAACGGCGTCGGCCGCTCGCCGAGCGCGACGAGCGCGAGCGCGCAGACGACGAGCGGCGACAGCCCGCGCGCGATCGGATAGATCTGGCTGAATTCGCCGCTGCGGTATGCGCGCAGCAGCGCCGCGCAGTAGCCGAGCTCGAGCAGCGCGGAGGCGGCGGCGTACGGCCACGCTTCGGCGGGCGGCGGCGGCAGCGCGAGCGCACCCGCCGCGCCGGCGAGCAGATACGGGATCGACATCGTGCCGAGTTGCGCGACGCGGTCTTCGCTCACGTGCAGGAACGCGTTCCACGTGGCGTGCAGCAGCGCGGAGAACAACACGAGCAGGACGAACAGTTGGTCCATCGATGCGAGAGGAGGTGACGGACAGCGGCGGGCCGGCAAGCGCACGATTATCGCCGCGTTCCGGATTTCGCGCCGGCTCGCGCCGGCTCGCGCACGCCGTGCGTGCGCCGTTCCGAAGCCGGGCACGGTGCGGGCACGGCGCAATCGCGCGCAATCGCGCGCCGGATTGTCGATAATAGAGCGTTCTGTCCTCTATCGGATTTGGCGATGACCGAGACCAAGCAAACCGACGCGGCGCCGCCGCGCCTCACGAGCCTGTCGCACGGCGGCGGCTGCGGCTGCAAGATCGCGCCCGGCGTGCTGTCGGATCTGCTCAGGCGCAACGCGCCGCCCGCGCTCTTTCCCGACCTGCTCGTCGGCACCGAGACGTCCGACGATGCGGCCGTCTACCGGCTGAACGACGAGCAGGCGATCGTCGCGACCACCGATTTCTTCATGCCGATCGTCGACGACCCGTTCGACTTCGGCCGCATCGCCGCGACGAACGCGCTGTCCGACGTCTACGCGATGGGCGGCAAGCCGATCCTCGCGCTCGCGCTCGTCGGCATGCCGATCAACGTGCTGCCGCACGAGACGATCGCCGCGGTGCTGCGCGGCGGCGAGGCGGTGTGCGCGGACGCGGGCATTCCCGTGGCGGGCGGCCATTCGATCGATTCCGTCGAGCCGATCTACGGGCTCGCGGCGCTTGGCGTCGTCCATCCGTCGCGCGTGAAGCGCAACGCGGCCGCGCGTGCGGGCGACGTGCTCGTGCTCGGCAAGCCGCTCGGCGTCGGCGTGCTGTCCGCCGCGCTGAAGAAGGGCCGGCTCGATGCGCAAGGCTACGCGCAGATGATCGCGACGACGACGAAGCTCAATCGGCCGGGCACGGCGCTCGCCGCGCTGCCGGGCGTGCATGCGCTGACCGACGTGACGGGCTTCGGCCTGCTCGGCCACACGCTCGAGATCGCGCGCGGCGCGGGGCTGACCGCGCGCGTGCGCTACGGTGCGTTGCCGTGGCTCGCGGGCGTCGAGGCGTTCGCGGCCGACGGCGTGTTCACCGGCGCGTCCGGCCGCAACTGGGCCGCATACGGCCACGACGTGCGGCTGCGCGACGGCCTGCCCGCTGTCGCGCAGGCGCTGCTGACCGATCCGCAGACCTCGGGCGGGCTGCTCGTCGCGTGCGCGCCCGACGCGCTCGACGATGTGCTCGCCTGCTTCGCCGACGACGGCTTCGACCACGCCGCGGTGATCGGCGAAGTGATCGACGGGCCGGCGCGCGTCGACGTGAGCTGACGCGCGCGCGCCGCGCGGCGGCGGCGCGCAGGCGCATCGTGCGGTGCGGGTTCGAGCGACGCCATGCGTTCGCGTGCGCTTGCGTGGCGGCGGCCGCGGCGCGACTCGCTCGATGGCGGCCCCCCCTTGTTCAAGCGCTGCCCGCTCGCGCACACGCGGCTCGCCGGCGAGCAAGCGCGCGCATCAACGCTTGTCGCGTTCGCCGAATTGCGCCAGCAGGAAATCGATCGCGCTGCGCAGCTTGGCCGTCGGGCGGCGGTCCTGCGCGTAGACGAGATACATCGGCGACGGCGCGAGCGACCACGCGGGCAGCACGGGCACGAGGCGGCCCGCGGCGAGGTCGCCCGTCAGCACGGCCTGCGGCTGCAGCACGATGCCGAGGCCCTGCAGCGCGGCGACGCGCAACGCGTCGCCGTGGTTCGCCGTGAAGCCGCCACGCACCGCGACGTCGCGAACTTCGCCGCGCGGCCCGACGAGACGCCAGCGATCCCGGCGTCGCCAGTACGACAGCCCCAGGCACACATGCTCGGACAACTGCTCGGGGCGCTTCGGCGTGCCGTGCCGGGCGAGGTAGGCGGGCGCGGCCGCGAGTTGCCGGCGGTAGGGCTTCAGCGGCCGCGCGACGAGGCCCGGCGCGTCGATTTCGCCGATATGGACGCCCAGTTCGAAATCGCCCTGCCAGAAGCGCGGCGGATCGTTGTCGAGCGTCAGGTCGACGCGGACCTGCGGATGCAGCGCCATGTATTCGGCGAGCGCGGGCACGAGGCTATAGCTGCCGAACCCCACCGGCGCGACGATGCGCAGCACGCCGCTCGGCGTCGCGTGCAGCTCGGCCGCGCTGCTTTCGGCCAGTTCGACTTCCGCCAGCGCGCGCCGGCAGCGCTCGAAATAGAGCTGCCCGACGTCGGACAACTGTTGCCGACGCGTCGTGCGATGAAGCAGCCGCGCGCCGAGACGCGCTTCGATCGCCTGGATGCGCTTGGCCACCATCGTCGCGGACACTTGGCTCGCTTCGGCCGCGGCGGCGAAGCTGCCGCATTCGACCACCCGCACGAACATTTCCATATCGGCGAGGACGTTCACGATTGACAACCTTCAGGTTGGGAGTGCCGTGAATTGTCGCATGTTTATTTGCGGTGCCTTTAAGGCCATCCTGTCGCTTCACCCCGGTCCGGGGGAACTCCGACAAGGAATGGCGATGCCGACAATACACCTGGAAATGCATCCTGGCCGCACGCTCGAACAGAAGCGCGCGTTCGTGACCGAAGTGACGCGCGTCACGGCGGAAACGTTGAACTGCCCCGTCGAGAGCGTCGACATCGTCATCACCGAGGTGCCGCGCGACGCGTGGGCGAAGGCGGGCAAGCTGGTCTCGGATCGATGAGCTTGCGCGCCGCGCGCGGGGCCGGCCGGTTGCGTCGTGCCCGTCGCGCGCTCGCATGCCGCGCCACGCCATCGAGCCGTCGCCGCGACGTTCGACGCGCAAGCGCGCTGATCGCTTGTCGCCGGGCATCGCAATGACGCGCGATGCCCGGTGACGGCGGCGAGCCCGCGCGGCGCGATGCGTTCGTCCGCGAACGGCGCACGAGTATTCGCAGCCCGCCCCGGCGCCCGGAGATCGCTCGGGCGGCGTCGGATCGCGCCGGGAGCACGCGTGCGCCGCTGCAGGCGGGCGCCTTGCTTCGTGTGCTCGCCCATTCCACTGAGAGACTTCCTGTTCGGCTCGGCGATCGCGCTGTCGATCCGCCCCGTCGCGCCGATCGTCGCGCGTCGCGCGTCGCGCGATGCGCGCGGGCGTCGCCGGCGGGCCGCATCCGTCACGCATTGGCCGTCGCGCGCGCCCGCGGTGCCTGCCGGCAGCGTCGCCGGACAACTCGTGTTCTCGCTCCGCGGCGCCGCGCTCAGGCGTGTTGTCCGTTCGGCGCGCCGGCTCGCGGCGCCGCGGATCGCCGCCGCCGTCGGCATCGCCGTGCCCGCATACGGCGCCGCCGCATTTGCTCACGTCTGAATATTGACGTCCTTTATACTGCTCGCGCAGTCTCCGAACGCCGTTCTCATCGAACTCATTTTTAATAAGGAACGCTAATGCTGACTCGCTCGTTACTTTCCGCAGCCGTGTTTTCGCTCGCCGCTTGCGCGATGGCGCCGTCCGTCGCGCAGAACAACGGCGACGCGTTCGCCGAAGCCGGTGCCCAGGGCCGCCCGGTGAAGGTGATGATCATCTCGATGTTCGGTCCGGAGGGCCAGGCGTGGCTCGACCGTCTCGGCCCGTGGAAGGACATCGCGGTGCCCGGCCTGTCGCCCGACTATCCGGACGTGCATTGCAACAAGCAGGACGTGTGCGTCGTCACGACGGGCATGGGCTATGCGAACGCGGCGTCGACGATCATGGCGCTCACGTTCTCGCGCCGCTTCGATCTGCGGCAGACATACTTCCTGATCTCGGGCATCGCGGGCGTCGATCCGGCGCGCGGCACGCTCGGCACCGCCGCGTGGGCGAAGTACCTCGTCGACTTCGGCCTGCAATGGGAGCTCGACGCGCGCGAGATTCCCGCAGGCTGGAACACCGGCTATCTCGGCATCAACACGAAGGGCCCGACCGACAAGCCGCCGCTCGACTACCGCACCGAAGTGTTTCAGTTGAACGGCAAGCTCGCGGACGCCGCGTATGCGCTGTCTCGCAACGTGCAGCTCGCCGACAGCGCGCAGGCGCAAGCCGCGCGCGCGAAGTTCAACGATGCGCCCGCGAACCAGCCGCCCGTCGTGACCCGTTGCGACACGTCGTCGGGCAATACGTGGTTTTCCGGCACGCTGCTCGGCGAACGCGCGCGCCAGTGGACGAAGCTCCTCACCGACAACAAGGGCACGTATTGCATGACCGCGCAGGAAGACAACGCAACGTTCGAGGCGCTCAAGCGCGCGGCGAGCGTGCATCGCGTCGACCTGAATCGCGTCGCGGTGCTGCGTACCGGCTCGGACTTCGATCGCCCGTATCAAGGCCAGACGAGCGTCGACAATCTGCTGAACTACGCGGACCAGGGCGGCTTCCCGCTCGCGACCGAGAACCTGTATCGCGCGGGCAATCCGCTCGTGCAGGACATCGTCACGCACTGGAGCGAATGGAAGGGCGGCGTGCCGCGCCGTTGACGGAGCGGCGCGCGCGCGGCGCGTGCCGATCAGCGCGACGGCGCGCTCGAACGGAACGGTTTCCAGACGGGCGCGCTGTCGTCCCAGTGATCGAGTTGCGATGGAATCGGGCTGTTCATGATCGTGATCTCACGCTGACGAATGAAGCGGCTGCATGCGGGACGGCGCGCCGCGCATCGGTTTCGATGCGCGGCGCGTTGCGTTTACCGGCCCGCGCCCGCGAGCTGGTTCGCGTCGGGGTCCGGGCGGTACGGGCGCTGCGCGACGAGCTCGGCGCCGGGCGGCGCATACGACATCGACTTGCGCAGCGCGGCGAGCGTGCCGTCGCGCCGTGCCTGTTCGAGTTCGGCGCGGACTGCGGCGCGCGTGCGGGTGCCGTGGCCGTGCCAAGACGTATCGCCGTAGCTGCCCGCAGGGCCGATCCCGCCGTCGGCGAATGCCGGCGCGGCAACGGCGAGCGCGATGGCGGCGACGGCGAGAAGACTGCTGCGTTTCATGATGTGACTCCTGTCGATTCGATGCGCACGTCACGAAACGGTGCGCGACAGGCTGTACTTTAGGAGCGTGCGCCGAGGCGATAAATGGCGATGTCGCGAATTGAATTGTCGCGAGGATGGAACAATCGGAGTCCATGATGCCGGCGGGGTCGTGGGTTCGCGCGCGCGAACGGGCTGAGCGACGGCGCGCGACGCACAGCCGTGCCGAATGCGGAATGCGAACGCGGCAGTCGAAGGCTCTTCGTTCGAGGTCGACACGCCGTGCTCATGCGCGCACATGCGCCGCGTCGCATCGCGCGTGCGTTTCGATCGGATGGGCGCGCCGCGACGTCGACGAGGCGATCGCATCGGCAAGCGCACTTCGCAAGCGTCGGACGCAACGTCTCGCATCATCGAGGCCGGTCCCGTTCATGCGAAGCCGCAAGACGTTCGGCGAACGACGGCAGGCGATTGGCGCATGCCGACGCATGTCCGCCGCGAATTGGAAGAGTGAGTGGCGTACGCCGCGATTTGTTCGCGGCGTACGCGCGCCGATTGGGGCGACGCAGTGCCGCCGACGACGCCTGTTGCGCGGCGGCGCTTGCACGCCGCCCCTGAGAACGTATGACGGACCAACGAATGCGCGTGGCATCCGCGCGCATCCGCCCGCGCGACTAGGGCGTGTTCACACTATCGAAGGGCTTCGATAATCAGGGCGAAGTTGATAAAGGCAATGAACATCAAGTCGAGTTTGTCGAAGCGCGAGAAGATGCGACGAAAACCCTTCAATCGACGGAACAGCCGCTCGACTTCGTTACGACGCTTGTACATTTCCCGGTCGTATTCCCAAGGCTCGACGCGCGTACTCAACGGAGGGACGACCGGGATGAAGCCGAGATCGAGCGCGAGTTGTCGGGTTTCGTTACCTTCGTACGCCTTGTCCATCAGCAGGTGCAGCGGCCGATTCGGCGGCCCCAGGCGTTCGAGCAGTGCACGTCCCTGCGGCGCATCGCCGGCTTGACCGGGCGACAGTGCGAACGTTATGGCTGTTCGAGCATCCGCGGCAACCATATGAATCTTGGTTGTCCATCCTCCGCGAGACTTGCCGATGGCTTGAGGTCCATTTTTTTTAACGCACCGGTGCCGTCAGGATGAACCTTCACGATCGTGCTATCCAGCGATACCGCTTCAATCCGAACGCGAATGATCTGCGCGCGCTGCAACTCCGTGAACACTCGGTCCAGTACACCGTTGCGAGACCAACGGTTCATGCGCGTGTAGATCGTGTGCCAGCGGCCGA
This sequence comes from Burkholderia thailandensis E264, assembly GCF_000012365.1. NCBI lineage: Bacteria > Pseudomonadati > Pseudomonadota > Betaproteobacteria > Burkholderiales > Burkholderiaceae > Burkholderia > Burkholderia thailandensis. The sequence continues at coordinate 2,592,763 of NC_007650.1, read as the reverse complement.
AACGTGGTGGCAGGCCGCGCCATTTACATCCGTGCTCGGCCACATAAAGGATCGCGTTGAGCACTTGCAGGTTCGACAGGCTCACATTGCCACGCTGTCGCGGCAGGCAATGTTCGATCTGCTTGAATTGGGCTTCGGAGATTTCCATCTCCGAAGCATAACCTCAAACTAATGTAGTGTGAACACGCCCTAACCGCTCAGGCCACCCATTCGTTCAACACCGGTGTGTCGAGCGACGGCGCGCGCTCGGCTTCCTCGAACGTGCGCTTGCTGCACGTCGCATCGAGCCCCTTGCGGCCGCTCAGCAGCGGGCAGCGCTCGAAGATCTCGGCGACCCAGTCGACGAACACGCGCACCTTCGGCGACAGATGCCGGCTGTGCGGATAGACGACCGAAATCGGCATCGGCAGCGGCTTGTAGCCCGGCAGCACCTCCTTGAGCGTGCCGTTGCGCAGGTGCGGCAACACCATGAAGAGCGGCGGCTGGATCAGCCCGAAGCCTTCGATCCCGCAGGTCACGTACGCGTCCGCGTCGTTGACCGACACGAGCCCGTTCATCTTCACCTCGACTTCCTTGCCGTCGATCAGGAACGCCCATTCGATCGTGCGCCCGGTGCGGCTCGAGAAGTAGTTGACGGCCTTGTGCTGCGCGAGCGCCTCGATCGTCTGCGGCTCGCCGTACTTCTCGAGATACGCGGGCGACGCGACGGTCGTGCCCTCGAACAGCCCGACCCGGCGCGCGACGAGCGACGAATCCTGCAGCGCGCCGACGCGGATCACGCAGTCGATGCCTTCCTGCAGCAGATCGACCGGCCGGTCCGACAGGCCGAGCTGCAGATCGATATCCGGGTAGCGCGAATGGAATTCGCACAGAGAAGGGATCACGATCAGGCGTCCGATCGAGCCCGGCATGTCGACCCGCAGTTTGCCGTGCGGTTTTCGGTTGTTGGACTGGAAGCTCGCCTCGGTTTCCTCGACGTCCGCGAGAATCCGCACGCAGCGCTCGTAGTACGCGGCGCCGTCGGGCGTGAGCGACAGCCGGCGCGTCGTCCGGTGCATCAGCCGCACGCCGAGGAAAGCCTCCAGATTCTGAATGATCGTCGTCACCGACGCGCGGGGCAGGCCGAGCGTCTCGGCCGCTTTGGTAAAGCTGTTCGTATCGACGACGCGCGTAAACACCTGCATGGCCTGCAGCCGGTCCATTACTTTACCTCCGCGATATTTGCACCCCGAACAGATGCAGGCCGCGACACCGGAGAAGGCGACGCAGCCGACGATTGTTCAGGGGGCGTGAATTGTGTTGCCGGATTATAGGCATTTATCCCGATGTCTGCCGGACCCAGAATTCGATCCATCTCGCAATGGACGCGCGACGCCGCGCAACACAGGTCATGGACGCATTCGATTTCCGCAGCCAAATCCCCGGCACGAGCGCTGAAAGCGCACGCGTGCGGCCGGCGCTCGCGGTGTCGGACGTCGTGATCGGCGGCTACGCGCAGGACATCGTGCTGCGCCTCTATCGCCGCCCCGACAAGTCCGCGCTGCCCGTCGTGCTTTACTTCCACGGCGGCGGCTTCGTGCGCGGCGCGCTCGACGACGCCGAGCGCGCCGCGCGCCATCTCGCCGAGCACGTGCCGGCGCTCGTCGTGTCGGTCGATTATTCGCTTGCGCCGCGGCATCCGTTTCCGGCCGCGCCGGAGGACGCGTACTGCGCGGCGCGCTGGGTCGAGGCCCGCGCGCGCGCGTTCGGCGGCAATCCGCGCAAGATCGGCGTGGCGGGGCACGACGCGGGCGGCCAGCTCGCGAATTGCCTCGCGTTCATCGCGCGCGACCGCGGCGAGATCCGCATCGCCGCGCAGGTGCTGATCGGCCCGATGCTCGATCCGAGCCTGACGCGGCTCGCCGACGCGACGCGTCTCGCGTCGTCCGACACGACCGCGCAGGAGTGCGCCGCGTGCTACCGCGCATACCTGCCGCAGCCGTCGCAGCGGATGCATCCGTATGCGGCGCCGCTCGAATCGGCGCGCCTCGCGGGGCTGCCGCCGACGCTCGTCGCGACCGCGCAGAACGACGTGCTGCACGTCGAGGCGGAAAAGTACGCGAGCCGTCTGATCGACGCGGGCGTGCCGACACAGGTGGTCCGCTACCGGGACGTGTCGCATGCGGCGCTCGCCGACCACACGGGCGCGCTCGAAGAGGCGGCGCGCTTCTTCCAGTTGCGCTTCAGCTCGGGTTCGCCGGGCTGACGCCGATTTCATCCGAATCCAGAACAACCGACAACTTGGGGGTTTTTTCATGGCTATCTTGCGTACTTCCCGTTCGCGGATCGCGGCCGCGACGTTCGCGGTCGTCGTCATCGCGGGCCTCGGCGCGTTCGGCGCGATCCGCGTGAACGCGAGCGCGCCGGAGAAATCGGCGGCGCCGCTGCCGGAGGTCGACGTCGCGACCGTGCTGTCGAAGACGATCACCGACTGGCAGTCCTACTCGGGCCGCCTCGAGGCGGTCGAGAAGGTCGACGTGCGTCCGCTCGTGTCCGGCACGATCGTGTCGGTGAACTTCAAGGACGGCGCGCTCGTGAAGAAGGGTGACGTGCTGTTCGTGATCGATCCGCGTCCGTATCAGGCCGAGGTCGATCGCGCGGCCGCGCAGCTCGCCGCCGCGCAGGCCCGCAACGGCTACGCGCAGAGCGACTGGCAGCGCGCGCAACGCCTGATCGGCGACAACGCGATCGCCAAGCGCGACTACGACGAGAAGCAGAACGCCGCGCGCGAGGCATCGGCGAACCTGAAGGCGGCGCAGGCCGCGCTCGAGACCGCACGCATCAACCTCGGCTACACGCGGATCACCGCGCCCGTGTCGGGCCGCGTGTCGCGCGCGGAGATCACGCTCGGCAACGTCGTGTCGGCGGGCGCGTCGGCCGCGCCGCTCACGACGCTCGTATCGGTGTCGCCGATCTACGCGTCGTTCGACGCGGACGAGCAGACGTATCTGCGATACATCGGCGGCGCGAAGGATGGCCGCAAGGTGCCCGTCGAGCTCGGCCTCGCGAACGAGAGCGGCTACTCGCGGCAGGGCGTGATCGATTCGGTCGACAACCGGCTCGACACGTCGTCCGGCACGATCCGCGTGCGCGCGCGCTTCGACAACGCGGACGGCTCGCTCGTGCCCGGCCTCTACGCGCGCGTGAAGGTGGGCGGCAGCGCGCCGCATCCGGCGCTTCTCATCGACGACGCGGCGATCAACACCGATCAGGACAAGAAGTTCGTGTTCGTCGTCGACCAGCAGGGCCGCGTGTCGTATCGCGAAGTGCAGCTCGGCGCGCAGCACGGCAATCAGCGCGTGATCGCGGGCGGCCTCGCGGCGGGCGACCGGATCGTCGTGAACGGCACGCAGCGCGTGCGCCCGGGCGAGCAGGTGAAGCCGCATCTCGTGCCGATGACGGGCGGCGACGACGCCGCCGCGACGCCGGTGGCGGGCGGCGTGCAGCGTCCGCAGGGCGCGCCGGGCAACGCGCGCGCATGACGCCCGAACGCTTTCGACGAGCGTTCGCCGCGCCAGCGCGCCCAATCAGATAGAGCCTTCCATGAACATATCGAAATTCTTCATCGATCGACCGATCTTCGCAGGGGTGCTGTCGGTCGTCATCCTGCTCGCCGGGATGATCGCGATGTTCCTGCTGCCGATTTCCGAATACCCGGAAGTCGTGCCGCCGTCCGTGATCGTCAAGGCGCAGTACCCGGGCGCGAACCCGAAGGTGATCGCCGAGACGGTGGCGTCGCCGCTCGAGGAGCAGATCAACGGCGTCGAGGACATGCTGTACATGCAGTCGCAGGCGAACAGCGACGGCAACATGACGATCACCGTCACGTTCAAGCTCGGCACCGATCCGGACAAGGCGACGCAGCTCGTGCAGAACCGCGTGAACCAGGCGCTGCCGCGCCTGCCGGAAGACGTGCAGCGGCTCGGGATCACGACGGTCAAGAGCTCGCCGACGCTCACGATGGTCGTGCACCTGATCTCGCCGAACGACAGCTACGACATGACGTATCTGCGCAACTACGCGCTCATCAACGTGAAGGATCGCCTGTCGCGCATCCAGGGCGTCGGCCAGGTGCAGCTCTGGGGCGCGGGCGATTACGCGATGCGCGTGTGGCTCGATCCGCAGAAGGTCGCGCAGCGCAACCTGACGGCCGACGACGTCGTGCGCGCGATCCGCGAGCAGAACGTGCAGGTCGCCGCCGGCGTGATCGGCGCGTCGCCGACGCTGCCGGGCACGCCGCTGCAACTGTCGGTGAACGCGCGCGGGCGCCTGCAGAACGAGGACGAGTTCGGCGACATCGTCGTGAAGACGGCGCCGGACGGCGGCGTCACGCGCCTGCGCGACATCGCGCGAATCGAGCTCGACGCGTCCGAGTACGGGCTGCGCTCGCTGCTCGACAACAAGCCGGCCGTCGCGATGGCGATCAACCAGTCGCCGGGCGCGAACTCGCTCGCGATTTCCGACGAAGTGCGCAAGACGATGGCCGAGCTCAAGCAGGATTTCCCGGCGGGCGTCGACTACAAGATCGTCTATGACCCGACGCAGTTCGTGCGCTCGTCGATCAAGGCGGTCGTCCACACGCTGCTCGAGGCGATCGCGCTCGTCGTGATCGTCGTGATCGTGTTCCTGCAGACGTGGCGCGCCTCGATCATTCCGCTGATCGCGGTGCCGGTGTCGATCGTCGGCACCTTCTCGCTGCTGCTGCTGTTCGGCTATTCGATCAATGCGCTCTCGCTGTTCGGGATGGTGCTCGCGATCGGGATCGTCGTCGACGATGCGATCGTCGTCGTCGAGAACGTCGAGCGCAACATCGAGAACGGGCTCACCGCGCGCGCCGCCACCTACAAGGCGATGCAGGAGGTGAGCGGGCCGATCATCGCGATCGCGCTCACGCTCGTCGCCGTGTTCGTGCCGCTTGCGTTCATGTCCGGCTTGACGGGCCAGTTCTACAAGCAGTTCGCGATGACGATCGCGATCTCGACGGTGATCTCGGCGTTCAATTCGCTCACGCTGTCGCCCGCGCTGTCGGCGATCCTGCTCAAGGGCCACGGCGACAAGGAAGACTGGCTCACGCGCGTGATGAACCGCGTGCTCGGCGGCTTCTTCCGCGGCTTCAACAAGGTGTTCCATCGCGGCGCGGAGCACTACGGGCGCGGCGTGCGCGGCGTGCTGTCGAGAAAGGCGGTGATGCTCGGCGTGTATCTCGTGCTCGTCGGCGCGACCCTGATGGTCTCGAAGATCGTGCCGGGCGGCTTCGTGCCCGCGCAGGACAAGGAGTATCTGATCGCGTTCGCGCAGTTGCCGAACGGCGCGTCGCTCGACCGCACCGAGAAGGTGATCCGCGACATGGGCGCGATCGCGCTGAAGCAGCCGGGCGTCGAGAGCGCGGTGGCGTTCCCGGGGCTGTCGGTGAACGGCTTCACGAACAGCTCGAGCGCGGGCATCGTGTTCGTCACGCTGAAGCCGTTCGATCAGCGTCACGGCAAGGCGTTGTCGGCGGGCGCGATCGCGGGCGCGCTGAACCAGAAGTACGCGGCGATCAAGGATTCGTTCGTCGCGGTGTTCCCGCCGCCGCCCGTGCTCGGCCTCGGCACGCTGGGCGGCTTCAAGATGCAGATCGAGGATCGCGGCGCGGTGGGCTACGCGCGGCTCGCTGACGCCACGAACGACTTCATCAAGCGCGCGCAGCAGGCGCCCGAGCTGGGCCCGCTCTTCACGAGCTACCAGATCAACGTGCCGCAGCTGAACGTCGATCTCGACCGCGTGAAGGCCAAGCAGCTCGGCGTGAACGTGACCGACGTGTTCGACACGATGCAGATCTACCTCGGCTCGCTGTACGTGAACGACTTCAACCGCTTCGGCCGCGTCTATCAGGTGCGCGTGCAGGCGGACGCGCCGTTCCGCCAGCGCGCGGACGACATCCTGCAGTTGAAGACGCGCAACGCGGCGGGCGAGATGGTGCCGTTGTCGTCGCTCGTCACGGTGTCGCCGACGTTCGGGCCGGAGATGGTCGTGCGCTACAACGCGTACACGGCGGCCGACGTGAACGGCGGGCCTGCGCCCGGCTATTCGTCGGGCCAGGCGCAGGCGGCCGTCGAGCGGATCGCCGCGCAGACGCTGCCGCGCGGCGTGAAGTTCGAGTGGACCGATCTCACGTACCAGCAGATTCTGGCCGGCGATTCGGCGTTCTGGGTGTTCCCGATCAGCGTGCTGCTCGTGTTCCTCGTGCTCGCCGCGCTGTACGAAAGCCTGACGCTGCCGCTCGCGGTGATCCTCATCGTGCCGATGAGCATTCTGTCGGCGTTGACGGGCGTGTGGCTCACGCAGGGCGACAACAACATCTTCACGCAGATCGGCCTGATGGTGCTGGTGGGGCTGTCCGCGAAGAACGCGATCCTGATCGTCGAGTTCGCGCGCGAGCTCGAGCATGACGGCAAGACGCCGTTCGAGGCGGCCGTCGAGGCGAGCCGGCTGCGGCTGCGCCCGATCCTGATGACGTCGATCGCGTTCATCATGGGCGTCGTGCCGCTCGTGCTGTCGACGGGCGCGGGCGCGGAGATGCGCCACGCGATGGGCGTCGCGGTGTTCTTCGGGATGCTCGGCGTGACGCTGTTCGGCCTGATGCTGACGCCGGTGTTCTACGTGGTGCTGCGCACGCTCGCGGGCGGCAAGATTCACGTCGCGCAGAAGGATTCGGCGGGCTACGGCGTGCCGGCTCCGGACGCTTGAGGATAGAAAAATGAACAAGACCAACATCAACGAACGCATCGCGCGCGTCGCGAAGATCGCGGCGGCGAGCGGGCTGCTCGTCGCGCTGCTTGCCGCGTGCGCGGTCGGGCCCGACTACAGGCGGCCGGATGTCGCGACGCCCGCCGCGTTCAAGGAAGCGCCGGCGCTCGCGCCGGGCGAGCAGGCCGGCACGTGGAAGACGGCCGAGCCCGCCGACGACGCGCATCGCGGCGAATGGTGGCGCGTATTCGGCGATCCGGCGCTCGATGCGCTCGAAACGCAGGCGCTCGCCGCGAACCAGAACCTGAAGGCCGCGGCGGCGCGCGTCGAGCAGGCGCGCGCGGCGACCCGCGCCGCGCGCTCGCAGTGGTTCCCGCAAGTGGGCGTGGGCTTCGGGCCGACGCGCGAGGGGCTGTCGCCGGCGTCGCAGTTCCAGCCGCAGGGCAGCGGCCCGACGAACGCGACGCTCTGGCGCGCGCAGGGCACGGTGTCGTACGAGGCGGATCTGTTCGGCCGCGTCGGCCGCAACGTCGAAGCGTCGCGTGCGGACGAAGCGCAGAGCCAGGCGCTGTTCCGCTCGGTGCAGCTCGCGTTGCAGGCGGACGTCGCGCAGAACTACTTCGAGCTGCGCCGGCTCGATTCCGATCAGGATCTGTACCGCCGCACGGTCGAGCTGCGCGAGGAGGCGCTGAAGCTCGTGCAGCGGCGCTTCAGCGAAGGCGACATCAGCGAGCTCGACGTGTCGCGCGCGAAGAACGAGCTCGCGACCGCTCAGGCGGACTCGGTCGGCGTCGCACGGCGGCGCGCCGCGTCCGAGCACGCGCTCGCGATCCTGCTCGGCAAGGCGCCCGCTGATTTCTCGTTCAAGGAAACGCCGATCGTGCCGGTCGCGGTGCGCGTGCCGGCGGGGTTGCCGTCCGCGCTGCTCGAGCGGCGGCCGGACATCGCGGCGGCCGAGCGCGCGATGATGGCCGCGAACGCGCGCATCGGCCTGGCGAAGTCCGCGTATTTCCCGAAGCTCGACATCACGGGTTCGTTCGGCTATGAAGCGGCGACGCTCGGCAATCTGTTCCTGTGGTCGAGCCGCACGTTCCTGCTCGGACCGTTCGCGGGCACGGCGCTCACGCTGCCGATCTTCGACGGCGGACGCCGCAGCGCGGGCGTCGCGCAGGCGCGCGCGAAGTACGACGAGGAAGTCGCGAACTATCGGCAGCAGGTGCTCGTCGCGTTCCGCGAAGTGGAGGACAACCTCGCCGATCTGCGTTTGCTCGACGATCAGATCCGCGCGCAGAGCGATGCGGTCAACGCGTCGCGTCGCGCGGCGAAGCTGTCGCGCACGCAGTATCAGGAAGGCGCGGTCAGCTATCTCGAGGTGATCGACAGCGAGCGCTCGGTGCTCGAGTCGCAATTGCAGTCGAATCAGCTGACGGGCACGCAGGCGGTATCGACGGTCAACCTGATTCGCGCGCTCGGCGGCGGTTGGGGAAACGACGTGGCCGTCGGTTCGCGCGAGCCGAACAAGCAGGACGTCGCGGCACGTTGAGCGCGCGGCGGCGGTGCCGCGTTTTCGCGGGCCGCCGCCGCGGCGATGCTCCGTCGCATGCGCTGCCGAAAGCGCGCGAGAGCAGGACGGCGCGCCTTCGGGTATGCGGATGCCGCCCGCGAGCTTTGGTGCTGGCGGAGTCGGGCGCGCCAGTGCCATGACGTGCGGGAACCGAACAGCCTGGGAATTAGAGAGTCGGAGCCTGAGAGCCTGAGAGCCGCGCGGACGCGACGGGCGCAAGCATGCTGCGCCCGTCGCGTGACGGGCGGCACTCGCGATGAATGCGCGGAGCGTGCGGCCGTCGCTGCGCATCGGCGGCGCGCAAACGGCGTGCGGGCCGAATCGACCGGGAAGGCATGCTGCAGCGCGATTTCTGTTTCGCGCGCAGCGGTCCCGACTTACACTTGGCAGCGGCGCATGAGACGGCTGATTGCCGTTTCGTTGCGCCGCTGGTCCGGCAATAAAAAGCGCAGTCCCAGCGTGGGGCGACAGGGACTGCGTAACCGCCTGCATCCGAGGGCCAGAAATACTCGCAGACGGAACTACAATCGCGCGAGCGGTGTCATGCGAGGCGGCTGCCGTGCGTGCTTCCGCACGCACGGCGTGCCGCACCCACCAAACCGCCGAGCATCACGCTCGCAAAAAACTGTCCCGCAAAAACGTTCTGCATCGGCCGGTGCGTCTCGACGGCCGTCGCGCCTTGCGGCGTCGGCCGCTCGCCGTGCCGATCCCGGTTTCGCCTTGCGCGCCGATGCCGCCGGCGCATACGTCAACTGCACGGCAACACCCGGCGCGCGACAGCCTCAAGCGCGCGATGCGTGTGCCGTCGCGGCTTCCGCGATCTCGGGCGCGACGCCGGACATGCGGCTCGCGAGCGTCGTCGCGACGGTGCTCGCGTAGACGTTCAGCGCGGTGCGGCCCATGTCGAAGAACGCGTCGACGCCGAGAATCAGCAGCACCGCATCGGCAGGCAGCCCGATCGCGGCGAGGATCACCGTGATCGCGACGACCGCGCCCGACGGCACGTTCGCCGCGCCGTCGATCGTGATGATCGTCAGGACTGCGATCGTGATCATCAGCGGCCAGCTCCACGCGAGCTGATATGCGTCAGCGAGATAGCAGACCGCGAGCACCGTGTAGAGCACCGCGCCTTCGCGATTGAAAATGTACGACAGCGGCAACACGGTCGACGCGACCGACGACGGCACGCCCATCTCCGTGAGCTTCTTCAGATGCACGGGGAACGTGATTTCGGACGAGCGCGTCGTGAAGCCGAGGATCAGCGGCTCGCTCACCTTGCGCACGACCGCGCGCGGCGAATGGCCGGCGAGCTTGACGATCAGCGTGAGCCATGCGGCAAGGAGCGCCATGCCGAGATATGCGATGCCGAGCAGCTTCGCGAGCGGCGCCATCGCGGCGAGCCCTTTCGACGACAGCAGCACCGCGATCGCAGCAAAGATCGCAATCGGAGACAGCGACACGACCCACTCGGTCATCTTGAAGAACGCAGCGAGCATCGATTCGCAGACAGCGACGAACGGCGCCGCGCGATCCTCGACGGCGGCGAGCGCGCAGCCGAGCAGCACGCCGAACACGAGCACCGGCAGCGAATTGCCGGCCGCGAGCGCGCCGACGATGTTCGACGGAATCATGTCGGTCAGGAACTTCATCCAGTCGATGCCGCTTGCGAGATTCGCCGGCATCGCGGCCGTCTGCGCATGGCTCGCGCCGATGCCGGGCCTGAACAGCCAGTTGAGCGCGAGGCCGAGCGACGCGGCGATCACCGTCATCAGCACGAAGAACACGAGGCTGAACGCGGCCGTCTTGCCGAGCCGGCCGCGCTGCGTGCCCGCGCGGAACGCGCCGAGCGTCACCGACAGCAGGATCAGCGGCAGCACGACCATCTTGATCGCGTGGCCGAACAGCGTCGAAATGAAGGCCAGGTCGCGGCTCGCGGCGGGCGCGAGCAGCCCGAAGGCCACGCCGAGCGCCAGGCCGAGAATCATCTGTAGCGGCAAAGGAATTTTTTTATTGGCCAGTGTCATATTGAGCTCGAATTAATCGGATTCTGTCCGGAGTACCGTCGATCACGTGATTCCACATCCGGCGTCGCGCCGTTTCCGCGTCCCGTGCGTCGATGGCCGCGTAAATCTCCAAATGTTCGAGCGTGCCGCGCCTGACCGTCGCGAAATCGCTTCGCGGCAGTTCGTTCAGCGCGTGCGTTTGAGCGCGCAGCAGCTTGTATGTCGTGAATAGCCGGTCGTTGCGCGCCGCCTTGAATATTTCGTCATGAAAGACCCAGCCGATTTTCTGCTCGGTCATGATGTCGGCGATGTTTTCGTCGACGAGCCTGCGCATCTGCGCATGCGAGCGCGACAGCCCGTCGGTCACGCCGCCGTGCGCCGCGAGGTACGCGGCGGTGCTTTCGAGCGCGAGCCGCAACTCGTAGATTTCGCGCAGATCGTCGCGCGTCGGCTCGTTGACGAAGGTGCCGCTCTTGTCGACGATGTTGACGAGCCCTTCCGACGCGAGCAACTGCAGTGCGCTGCGCACCGGCATCTGCCCGACCCCCAGTTCGTGCGCGAGGCCCCGGTGAGAGATTTTCTGCCCGGGCGACAATCGGCCGTCGAAGATCCGCGAGCGGATCTCGTCATAGGCGCTTCCCGTATCGGACGAGATTTTCTCCATTATCTGTGATCGCAGTTTGTTTGCTTGAATTTAATGACGCGAGCAACATTTATTTAGATTAACCGTATTGGCTAGGGCGAACAACAATTATTTTTTCGCGATCGAAATCTTTCACGGATTTAGAATGAGTCAATCAACTTTTGCGTAAACAGCCGATGCTCGTCGATCAACAGTCGTACTCCATCGTGACCGTTCCGGTTGCGTTCGTGTTGCCGCTCAGGGCCCGAATCCTGCTGGATGGGGACGAGAACGCGAGCCGTTTTCCGTGCGACGACGACGAGATGACGCTTCATCTCGCGGCCCGGACGTCGGAAGGGATCGTCGCCGTCGCGACGATCTGCCGGCAACCGTTTCGCGATTTTCCGGCGGACCGCGCATGGCGGCTGCGCGGCGTGGCCGTCGAGCCGTTCATGCAGGGGCTGGGCGTCGGCACGCGGCTCATGCGCGCGTGCATCGAGCACGCGCAGCGGCAGGGCGGAAAGGTCGTCTGGTGCACCGCGCGCGATTCGGCGCGCGGCTTTTACGAATCGCTCGGCTTCGTCACGTCGGGCGTGCCGCTGACGATCGCCGCGCGCCCCGACATGGTGTTCTACGAAATGCAATGCCTGTTGCCCGACGGCGCGTGACGGTGGCGCGTGCGCCGTCGGCGACGGGCGATCTGGGCGTTCGCGCCGGCCCCGCGACGCGCCTTTCGTTCCGGTTGCGGCGCGCACATGTATGTCGCACGCGGGCGAGATGCGCTCAGGCGCCCGATGCCAAGCGATGCGGCGCGGGGAAATCGTTCGGTTTGCGAAGCAAATGGGATGGTCGTTTCGCGTCGCTCGTCAATACGGCAGCACGCCTCGCCATAGCCATGCGGCGGCGATCGATGCCGGCACGCCCAGCGTCATCAGCGCGCCCGCGAGCGGCGGATCGAGCTTCTTGTCGATCGCGATGAGCCCCGCGATGATCATCGGCGGCATCGTCGCCTGCACGAGCGCGACGGTGAGCGGCACGCCCCGCTGCGAGAACACATAGAGCCCGCACGCGAGCACGATCGCCGGAACGGCGAGCAGCTTGAAGCCGATGCCGACCAGAAAGTTGCGCGCGGCGTCGCGTGCGTGGCGCACGCTGAAGCTCGCGCCCACCGAGATCATCGCGATTGGCGTGAGCGTTGCGCCGAGCGCGGTCAGCACGTCTTCGACGGCGGGCGGAAACGGCACCGGCCGCAGCAGCAGCGCGAGCGCCATCGCCTGAATCGGCCGGTAGCCGGCGAGCTGCCGCGCGACGCCGCGCCAGCTCGTCGCGCTGCCCGCGTACAGATCGGCGGCGACGAGGCCCGCCGTGCACATCACGATGAAGTTCGCCTGGTCGATGACGAGCGCGTGGCCGACCGCGGCGCTTCCGATCAGCGCCTGCACGACCGGCACGCCGACAATCGACGTATTGCTCGTGCCGCAGACGAGCGTGAGGCAGCCGACCGTCGCCTTGTCGAGACGCAGCAGCGCGCCGGCGGCGAGCGCGAGCACGGCCGTCGCCGCGAACACGATCGCGGGCGTCGCGAGCAGCCACAGCATGTCGGCGCCGAACGCGATCTTGTGCAGGTGTTGCAGCACGAGCGCGGGCAACGAAATCTGGATTACGAAGTAATTGAGGCTGGCCGGGAAGTTGGCCGGCAGGCGCTTGCTGCGCGCGAGCGCGGCGCCCGCGACGAGGCAGGCGAGAACGAGAATCAACGAAGCCATCGATCGGCGTTTGAACGAATCGGATGCCGGGCGGCCCGGCGGGCCGCTCGTGCGGGTTGATGTCGAAAATCGGCGCGGGGCCGGCGCGGATGCGACGGGCCGTGTGCGCGTCGCACGCGTTCGCGCGGCGCGCGCCCCGCCGGACTATACCGCGGCCGCGCGTGCGACGCGAGGATGCGGGGGGCGGGCTGCGCGATTCGTCGCGCGAATTTGCGGCGCCGTCGTCCGTGCGAGGCCCGCCCGACGCCGGGAGCGACGGCGCGCGGGCGTCTCACGCGTTTGCGGGCCCGGCGCACCGTGGAGCACACATCGCGCGTCTCGCATCTCGCGCAAGCCGCATCGAACCGCTGCGCGCCGCAATAGGCCGCGCCAAGCCGCCCCGCACGCTCAGGCAACCGCCCGAGCCTGCCCCGACGATTCGCGGCGAGCGCTCCCGCACCGCTCGACCACCGGTGCGAGCCATGCTTGCGCAGCGTCGTGCAGATAGGCGTCCTCGATCGTGAACGCGCCGTCGGCGAGCATCTTCGCGCAGGTCGCGCGCTGGATCTTGCCGCTCGACGTCGTGTGTATCTCGCCCTTCTTCACGCGAATCACGCCGCTCAGCGTCAGTTGGCACGCGTCCCATACTTCGCGGCTGATTTCCGGCGCGAGCGCCGCAAGATCGAACCGGCCGATCGCCTCGAGCACGACGACGACGCCCGCCTGCTCGCCGCGCTCGACCGCGATCGCGGCGAGCCGGTTCGCGCGGATCTGGTCGGACACGTTCAGCACGGCGCCTTCGATGTCCTGCGGATAGTAGTTGACGCCATTCAGGATGATCAGATCCTTGATTCGCCCGGAGACGAACAGATGGCCGTCGTCGTCGATGAAGCCGAGGTCGCCCGTGCGCAGCATGCCGTTCGGAAACGCGCTGGAGCGGTACGCGCGGAACGTCGCGTCGGTCGCGTCCGGCCGGCCGAAATAACCGTGGCACACGCTGTCGCTCGCGATGCAGATCTCGCCGATCGCGCCCGTCGGCTGCGGCTCGCCCGTCGACGGATCGACGATGCAAAACGCTTGATGCGCGTGCTCGAGCGCGCCGACCGACACGGCGTCGATCGATCGGCCGTCGCCTTGCGGCGGCTCGAAGCGTCCGTCCGCGAGCGCCGCGCAGTCCGCGCGCCGGATCACGACGGGCGCGCCGATCTGCTTCGACGTCGCGACGAGCGTGAGCTCCGCGAGCCCGTAGCACGGCGCGAACGCGTCGTGGCGAAAGCCGGTGGACGAGAACGCATCGGCGAATTCGCGCATCGTGCGCGGCCGCACCGGCTCCGCGCCGTTGAACGCCTGCTCCCACGTCGACAGATCGAGCCGCGTGAGGTCCATCCGGCTCGCGCGCCGCCGGCACAGCTCGTAGCCGAAGTTCGGCGCGCCGCTGCAGGTCGCGCCGTAGTCGGACACCGCATGCAGCCAGCGCGCCGGATGCTGAAGAAAATCCTGCGGCGACATGAACACCGCGGGCCGTCCCGCATAGATCGGCTGCAGGATGCCGCCGATCAACCCCATGTCGTGATAATGCGGCAGCCACGACACGATCAGCCAGCGCTCGCGGTCGCTGCCCCAGTGCCGGCGCAGCAGCCGCTCGTTCGCGAGCAGGTTGTCGTGGCCGACCATCACGCCCTTCGGATCGGACGTCGAGCCGGACGTGTACTGGAGGAACGCGATGCTGTCCGGCGCGACGGCGGGCAGCTCGCTCGGGCCGCCGCCGTTGCCGCCGCCGCAGTCGGGAATCGCGCCGACTTCGCGGCACGGCGGCGCGACGACACCCGCCGTGCGCAGCTCGGCGAGCACGGTGTCCATTTCGCCGTCGCCGCAGATCGCGAGCGACGGCGCGCAGTCGCGCGCGATCGAGATCAGCCGGCGGCGTTCCTTCTCCGTGCGCGGCGGCAGCGCCGGCACGGCCATGCGGCCCGCGTACAGGCAGCCGAAGAACGCCTCGATGAAATCGGCGGCCGACGGAAAGATCAGCAGCACGGGGTTTCCCGTGCGGCCGTGCGCGGCAATCTCGCGCGCGATCGCGAGCGCGCGGCGGTGAATGTCGCCGTAGCGCATCACGCGGTCCGGCGTGCGGCCGAAGCCGAGGTAGCCGTAAGCGAACTCGTCGGGCGTCGTGTCGGCGCGAAAGCGCAGTACGTCGGCGAAATTGGCCGCGGGCGCGAGCGGCGGCGGCGCGGTGAGCGAGCGGCAGGCGGCGAGGGCGGATTGGATGGATGACATGTCGGATCGGTCCTCTTCAAAGTTGTGCGGGTTGCGGCGCGACGAGCCGCTCGGACTGCTCGCGCCGGATCGCGTCGACGAGACGCGTGAGAATCCGGCGGCCGGGGCCGAGCTCGATCCATTCGTCGACGCCCGCGCGCAGCATGTGGCGGACGCTGTCGCGCCAGCGCACGGGCTGGTCGAGCTGCTCGACGAGATAGTCGGCGGGCGTGCCGGGCGGCTGATACGGGCGTGCGGTCACGTTCGACACGACAGGCCGTGCGGGCAGCGTGAGCGCGAAGCGTGCGAGAAACGCGTCGAACTCGGATTTGAGCGGCGTCATGCAACGCGAATGGAACGCGCCGCTGACCTTCAGCGGATGAACGGTGACGTCGCCACATGCGTCGAGCATGCGCGCGGCGGCGTCGACCGACGCGGCTGGGCCGGCGATCACGGTCTGCTCGGCGCTGTTGAAGTTCGCGAGATCGACGTCGGCGAGGCCGGCGGCGCGCAGCCGGCGGCCGAGCTCGGCGGAGGCGACGCCGACGACGGCCGCCATCGCGCCGCCGTTCGCCGAGGCGAACAGCTCGCCGCGCCGCTTGACGATCTCGAGCCCGGTGCGGAAGTCGAACGCGCCCGCGGCGAGGAGCGCGCTGTATTCGCCGAGGCTGTGCCCGGCGAACCAGACGCTTGCGTCGTCGTGTGCGCCGTGCGCGTCGCGCCATGCGGCGAGGTGGAGCGCGTTGACGACGAAGATCGCGGGCTGTGCATAGCGGGTGTCGGCGAGCAGGCCGTCCGGATCGTCGACGCAAAGCCGCTCGACAGACAGGCCCATCGCGTCGTCCGCCGCCTCGACGATCTCAGGATACCGTTCGAAGAGACCGTCGCCCATGCCGGCCGCCTGCGCGCCCTGCCCGGGGAAAATCAGTGCTTTCATTCATCCTCCTGCGAACAGGTAGCCGCCGATGCCAAGCGCGACGAGCATCGAGATCGCGACGACACCGCCGAGCTTGTGCTGCAGGCGGTCGATGCGCTCCCACGCCGCGTAGTCGTTTCGCGCCGCATAGCGGGTGCGGCGGATCACGATCCACACGCACACCGCGTTCAGCGCGATCGCGAGCGTGCCGAACGCGACCTTGGTCAGCAACAGCGGCGTCGGCGCGCGGTGCGCGAGCAGGATTGCACCCGTGATCAGCACGATCGTGAACGCCGGGATCTCGACGTACTTGTCGGTGCTCCAGTGCAGCTTCGAGATGAACGCGCGTTGCTCGGGACTCCGATCGATCGCGTGCTCGAAGATGCCCTCGACGATCACGCAGCTCATCCACGCGGCGACGAAAATCAGATGCAGGAACAGCACAAGCTTCATGGCGTCTCCTTCATGTTCGGTCGATGCGGTTGGACAGCGGATGCGATGCGCGGGGTTGCCGCGCACCGCGCGTCATGCGGATTCCCGCTCGCGCAGCGTCGCGAAATGCGCGAGCAGCTTGCGGCGCAGGATCTTGCGCGTCGGGCCCTTCGGCAGCTCGGGCAGATCGTCGAGCTCGTTGAGCAGCACGACGTGGCGCGGGCACTTGTAATGCGCGATGCGGCCCTCGCACAAGCGGCGAACGCCGTCCTTGCCGAGCGTCGACGACGGCCGCAGCTTCACGTACACGCACACGTCCTGGCCGAGAATCGGATCGGGCACGCCGAGCGCCGCGCATTCGATCACGTCGTCGCAGCCGTGCAGCGCGTTCTCGATTTCGGCCGGGTAGATGTTCTCGCCGCCCTTGATGATGAGATCGTCGACGCGCGTCGCGAAGAAAAAGTGGCCTTCGTCGTCGCGATAGCCATAGTCGCCGGTATGCAGCCAGCCGTCGCGAAAGCGCTCGGCGGTGAGTTCGGCGAGCCCGTGGTAGCGCGTCGCGACGTTCTCGCCGCGGATCAGGATTTCGCCCGTCTCGCCCGCGGCCACCTCGCGGCCGTCGGCATCGACGATGCGCAACGCATTGCACGGCAGCGCGACGCCGATCGAGCCGAAGCGTCGGCGCTCGGCGGGATGGCGGTTCATCGTCGCGAACGACGTCGTCTCGGTGAGCCCGAAGCCCTCGAACACCGGCACGCGGTATTCGCTCTCGAAGCGGTTGCGCACTTCGTCGAGCAGCACCTGGCCGCCGCAGACGATGCCGCGCAGCGTGTCGTCGGTGCGCTTCAGGCCGTATTCGAGGAACGCGGACAGGAACGCCGGCATCACGCTCGTCCAGTTCACGCGATATGTGTCGATCAGCTTCCAGAACGACGGCAGCGCCGACTTGCCTTCCAGGATCACCGAGCTGCCGCCCGCGATCAGCGGCGACAGCAGCGTGATCACCTGCCCGTTGTTGTGGAACAGCGGCAGGATGCACATCGTGCGCGTGCCGGGCTCGAACGCGAACCAGCGGACGAGCGCGCGCGCATCCGACAGGAGATTGCGGTGCGACAGCACGACGCCCTTCGGGTGCCCCGTCGTGCCGGACGTGTAGAGAATGCTCGCGTCGTCGCCGGCGGCGAGATCGGGATCGGGGGCGATCGCCGCGCGCTCGCCCGTTGCCGCGAGCGCGGCCAGCGCTTCCAGGCCGAAGCCGGATGCGGCGTCGGCGCTCGCGAGGCGCGCGCCGCCATCGTCGCCGAGCTCGGCGCGCACCGCGTCGCGCAGGTACGTCATGCGCCGGTCGAACACGACGAGCTTCGCGCCGCTGTTGCGGACGATGTACGCGCACTCGGCCGCGGTGAGCGCCGGGTTGATCGGCACCGACACGGCGCCGAGCAGATGCGCGCCGAAGTAGTACGCGAGGAACTCGGGGCCGTTCGGCAGCACGACCGACAGACGGTCGCCGCGCGCGAGTCCGTGCGCGCGCAGCGTATCGGCCGCCGCGCACGCGAGCCCGTGGAACGCGCGATAGGTGTAGCTGAGATCGTCGGCGGGGAAAAACAGGAACGGCTCGTCGGGCAGCGCGTCGGCGCGCGCGCGAAGCAGCGCGCCGATCGTATCGGGCGGCCCGACGGCGGCGTCCGACGCCGCGTCCGGCGTCGAGGACGCGGGCGGCGTGTCGCCGCCCGGTTCGCACCGCCGCTCGATGTACTGCAGCAGCCGCTCGAAACTGTCGAGCCGATAGGCTTCTTCGATATCGATATCGACGCCGAATTCGGCGGCGACCTTGCCGAGCAACTGGACGTGCGCGAGCGACGACCATTCGGCGAGATTCTGCATCGACACGCCGGGGCCGAACGGCGCGCTCGTGAAGATCCGGCTGCCGAGAGCGCTCAATTGTCGTGAAAGCGAGGACACGCTGGGGCTCCTTGTCGTTGAGGTTGGGATCAGTGCGGCGCGGCGTCGAACAGCGCGAGCTCGCGGAACTGCCCGCGCAGGCAGTGGTTCGAGCTCATCGATGACGCGTAGCCGCCCGCGTTCAGCAGCGCGACGAAATCGCCCGGCTCGACGGGCGGCAGGCTCACGTCGTCGCCCCACACGTCGAGCGCTTCGTTGATGTTGCCCGCGAGGCACACCGATTGCGTGGGGCCCGGCCGGCGCACGCACGGCACGGGCTCGCACGGCAGATCGTAGAACGCGGGTTCTATCGCGAGATTGAAGCCGCCGTTCAATCCGACGAAACGGCGGTTGCGCTTGAGCTCGACGTATGCGACGCGCAGCACGAGCATGCCGGCGTCCTTCGCGATGAAGTCGCCTGGCTCGATCGCGAGCGCGAGCGGCCGGCCGCCGAAGCGCGCGTGCACGGCCGCGCGCCAGCGTTCGAGATCGAGCGGGCGGTCGGTCGCGCGATGCGGCAGGCCGAGCCCGCCGCCGAGGTTGATGCCGCGCAGCCCCGGCGCGCGCGCGACGAACGCATCGAGCGCATCGAGCACGCGCTCGAACGAGTCGAGCTGCGCGTCGAGATAGCCGCAGCCCGCGTGGCAATGCAGCCACGTCACGGTGAGGCCGTGCCGCGCGGCGAGCTCGAGCGCCGCGCCGAACTGTTCCGCATAGATGCCGAACTTCGTGATGGTCGCGCCCGCGTAGCTCAGGCGCTCGCTGTCGCCGTAGCCGATGCCGACGCCGGGGTTCACGCGAATGCCGATCTCGCGCCCCGGCGAACGGCTGCCGAGCAGCGCGATCGCGCTCAGCGTGTCGCAGTTCACGTGCACGTCGGGCAGCGCGGCGAGGAGCGCGGCTTCGTCGGGCATCATGCCGTGCGCGGTGTACGAGATGCGCTCCGGCGCGAAGCCGCACGCGAGCGCTTCGCGCAACTCCTCGGGCGAGCACGCGTCGATGCCGAAGATCGGCGAGCGCCGCAGCTCGGACAGCAGCGGGCGGAAGCGATTCGCCTTCATCGCGTAGTAGACGTGAAAGTCGCCGCGTTGCAGGTCGCCCAGCGCGCGTTGCAGGCGCGCGACGTTGTCGACCGCGCGCTGCGGGTCGTACAGGAACACCGGTTCGGCGAACGCGGCCGCGAGTTCGGCGACGCGGCGGCCGCAGAAGTGCAGTGAGTTGTCGCGGTAGTGCAGCCGCTCGCGCGCCCACCAGTCGGCGGGCGGCGCGGCGTGCGCGCGCGTGAGCTTGAGTGCGTCGGGATTCGCGTTCATCGATGGGCGGCCAGGTGAGCGGTTGAGTGGAGGAAGAGCGGCGCGAGATCGAGCGCCTGCGCGGCCGCCGCAAGCGCTTGCGGCGCGTTCGCGCAGGCGAGCACGGCCTCGGCGAGCGCGGCCGGCGCGATGCGTAGCCGCGCGCGCGGGCCGCTTCGGTCGATGACGACGCCCGCTTGCGCGGCGATTGCGTCGACGAAGTCGACAGCCGGCTGGTTGCCGCCGGTGCGCACGTAATCGAGCGCGACGGCCGGCAACGCGGCGCGCTGCGCGGCATGCGCGAGCGCGAGCAGCACGCCGTGCTCGACCTGCTTGCCGAGCACCGTGCAGCTCAGCACGAACTCGGCGAGCACGGGCAGGCCGGCGTCGACGCGCACGAGTGCGAAGCCGCTGCAGCCGTATTGGCCGAAGCGGTCGGCGACGGTCAGCGCGAGTCCCGCCGCGTCGCGCGAAGTCGCGTCGAGCAGATCGGCTTCGAGATACGGGCGAGCGCTCAGATGGAACGTCGCGGCCGTGTGGCTCAGGCGCGCGCTTTTCGCGAGCGCGGTTTCGTCGTCGAAGGGGACGCTCGCGATGCGCAGTTGCAGGCGCTCGAAGAAGCGGGCGAGCGACGGCGCGGGCGGCGATGCGGCGGCGTGCGTGGTCGCCGCATCGGCCGCGCCGGCGGCTTCGGCGCTCGGATGCGCGGCCGCAGCGGCGGCAGCGGCGGCAGTGGCGGCGTGCGGATCGACCTTCGCATGTGCGTCGGCTTCGGCGCGAGCGGGCGAGTTCGCGCTCGCGCCGGCGTGTGCGGCGTCGCCCGCTTCGCCGCGCAAGCGCTCGGCGAGCCATCGCGCGAACGCCGCGAAGCCCTCGATCGTCAGCGGCACGTGGCCGAGCTTGTCCGCGACGGAATCGAACGGCTGCGCGATCGCGCCCGACGCGGTGAAGTCGGCCCAATCGAGCGCGCGCAAGCCGGGCACGTCGAGCAGCGCGCGCTCGAGCCGCCCGCATGCTTCGGCGAGCGCCCCGCCGCGCGCGTCGAGCGCGGGCGACGGCAGCACGACGACGCACGGCGGCGTCGCGCGCCCGGCGGCGAACGAAGCGAGCGCGTCGAGCCACGCATCCGCGCGTTGCGCGAGCAGCGCGGCGAGCGCGTCCGTCGATTGCGCGCGGTCGTGCGCTTCGTGCCGCACGAAGTCGGCGAGCCGCACGAGCAGCAGCGTCGCGTCGCCCGCGTGTTGCGGATCGGGCGCGAGCAGCGCTTGCAGCAACTGGTTGTAGCGCGTGAACGCGACGTCGTCGAAGCCCTGCGCGCGCAGCAGCGGTTCGAGCGGCGATGCGGTGAACGTCGCGCCGACGTAGAGACGCCCGGCGCTCATCGCGCGGCCTCAGGTTCGACGTCGGCGGGTGCTTGCGCCGCCTGATAGAGCCCGCCCGCCGCCTCGGTCGGGAACCGGAACGCCGCGCGCACCTGCGCATGCGCGACGTTGAGCGGCCGTTTCAGCGCCGCGCGGCGCGCGTCGTCGAGCGACGCGTAGTCGTTCGATGCCTGCTCCTTCAGATACGCGGAGAAGTCGCCGCCTTCGATCTGGTCGAGCACGCGCGCGGCGAGCTCGCGCACGGCCGTGGGCAGCGTGCGGCCGCGCCAGCGGTGATAGCCGACCTGGCAGGTGGGCGAGCCTTGCAGCGCGACGACTTCGTCGAGCCCGATGTCCGCGCCGTCGAGCATCATCTTGCCCATCTCGCCCGAGCCGTAGACCTCCAGCAGCGCGGCCTTCGGATTGAAGCCGCGTTCGACGAGCACCTGAAAGCCCGTTTCGACGAGATCGACGAGCGCGGGCGCGAGGAACTGCTCCTGGAACAGATCGAGGAACGTTTCCTGCCGGTAGCCGAGCGCCATCACGCCCGCGCGCGTGAAGCCGACCGCGCGCGCGATCGCGAGCACCCTGTCGCGCGCGCGGCCGGTGTGGTCCGCGACGATGTCGAAGTACGCGGGCGCGCCTTGCCCGGCAAGGTAGTAGCGGCGAATCGGATCGCCATACATGCGCGGCGCGAGCATCGCGAGGTCGCGCCCCGGGAGCGGGCGCACGTCGCCCTGCACGAGCGAGTGCCCGTGCGCGACGCACAGCAGCGCGCCGTCGCGCAGGTTCGGCGCGATGTCGACGTCGAACACCGCGCCGTGCGCTTCGTCCGGAATCAGCAGCAGCACGATGTCCGCGTGCGCGACCGCCTCGGCGATGTTCGTCACGCGATGGCCTTCCGCGCGCGCGAGCTCGAAGTAGCGGTCGTCGATGTTGCCGACGCGCACCGCGACGCCGCTGTCGCGCAGATTCGCGGCGAACGCGCGGCCCTGGATGCCGTAGCCGATCACGGCGACGGTGCGCCCTTCGAGCGGTTGCAGCGAAGCGTGTTCGTCCTGATAGATGAGATCGTTCATGAGTATCACATGTGGGAGTGAAGGGGAGAAGCGCGCTCGCCGCCGTCCGGCTGGGCGGCGAGCGCGCGCAGGTCCGCGTCTTCGTCGAACATGCCGCGCAAATAGCGCTGCAGCAGCGCGTCGTCGAACACGGGCACGACGATGCCGGCTTCCTCGAGCTCGCGGTGCGTCGCCGTGCAGTCGTAGATGAACGTCGTTTCCTCGCGTTCGCGCGCGAGCTTCACGAGCTCCGCGTCGCTCATGTTCATCATCCATTGCACGACGGGCACGATCGATTGCACGTCGCCGCGCCGGTAGCGCACGCGCAGCTCGTCGATCCATGCGCGGTGAGTGAGCATGCGCATCGGCGTGGGCAGATGCGCGTTCATCATCTCGAACACCGTGCGCATCGGCGTGACCTGCATCGTCGACAGATGAAACACGCGGCCGCCTTGCGGATGCTTCGCGCCGAGATGCGCGAGCGCGCGCGCGACGTAGTCGACGGGCGTGATCACGAGGTCGTAGCGAAAATCGTCGAATGCCGCGCCCATCAGGATGCAGCTCTTCAGCAGCCGGTAGTACGCCTGAAGTTCGTCGTAACGGCCGTGCCGCACGTCGCCCGTCACGAGGCCGAGACGGAACACGTTGCACGGCACGCCGCGCGCGGCGGCCAGATGCGTCAACTGTTCGCCGGCCCATTTGCTCGTCGTGTAGCCCTGGTCGGACGGGTGCCGTTCATCGTCGATCGGCGCGGACTCGTCGAATACGTGCGTGCCTGTGCGTTCGCGCATGCTGAACACCGCGAGCGTCGACACGTAGTTGAATGTCTTCGGCCGGCCTTCGGTTGCGATCCGCAGCAGCTCGATCACGCCGCCGACGTTCGCGGCGCGCGCCATCTCGAACGATTCGAGATGGTTCATGCTGGTGCCGTTGTGATAGATCGCGTCGACCTCGGCGACGAGCCGCGCGCGATCGGGCTCGGAGAGGCCGATCCGCGGGCGGCCGAGATCGCCCGGCACCGCGATCACGCGCGCGTCGTCGCCGTCGCGCCACAGCGACCAGCGCTCGAGCGTCGCGCGAATCCGCGCGAGGCCCTGCGCGGCGTCCGGCGCGCGCACGAGGCAGTGGATCGTCGCATCGGTGCGGTCGATCAGCTCGCGCAGCAGGTGGCGGCCGACGAAGCCCGTCGCGCCCGTCAGCAGCAGCGCGCGCGGCGTGCCGGCGACGGGCCCGGGCAGCGGCGCGATATCGTCGGGCAGCACGGCCGCGCTCGCGAGGTCGACGTACTCGGGGCCGTCCGGCGCGTCGCGCATCCGCTCGGCGAGCCGGCGCACGGTCGGCGCCATGAAGATGTCCGCGACCGAAAGCGACGTGCCGAATGCTTCGTTGATCTGATAGACGACGCCGATCGCGAGAATCGAGTGGCCGCCGCAGTCGAAGAAGTTATCGTCGATGCCGAGATCGGCGAGCTTCAGCGCGGCCGCGAAGATCGGCGCGAGCGTCGCCTGCGCTTCGTTGGCCGGCGGCGCGTATGGCGCGCGGCGCGCGCGCGCGCCGTCGGCGGGTGCGGCGAGCAGGTGCTCGGCGTCGTCCCGGATCTGCGCGGCGAGCCGGTTCCATGCGTCGTCTAGCGGCACCGACGCGTGCTGGAACGCGGTGCGCGCGATGTAGCTCGCGAGCGCCGCGTAGTACTCGCTCGTGAACGGCACGTGGCCCGCCGCATCCGCGTGCGGATCGAACACGTCGGCGACCGGATAGATCGCGGCGACGTCGCGCCAGTGCGCGACCGTCACCGACGGCAGATCCGCGAGCGCGGCGGCGAGCGTGCGGTACGGGGCGAGCGACGAGTCGATCGCGGGTTCGCCATCCCGTTCGCCGCCGTGTTCGCCGTGCGCCGCCAGCGACGACGCGTCATCCGGCAGCACCAGCACGAGTACCGGCACGGCGAGCGACGGTGCGGCGCCGGCGAGCGCGTCGGCGAGTTCTTCGGCGTGAAGCGCGATTTGCGCGGCCGCCGCGTCTGCCGCGGTGTCGGTGGTCTCGGCGTTCGCATCGGCTTGGCCGAAGCGCAGCCAGTCGCGCGGCCTGACGAGCACGACGTTCGTGCCGTGCCGATTCGCATGGAATGGCGTCGACGGATCGTAAAGCGTCTGGAACAGCTGCCCGTATGGCGCGAAATTGGGCTCGATCGGCTGACCGGTCGCGACGCCCCAGTAGCGCAGCGTGCCGGCGAGCGGGCGATCGGTGAACGTCGATGCGATTTCGATGCGCAGCGGCGGCATTGCGTCGGCGATCGTCCGTTCGAGCGCGAGCTCGGGCGGCGGCGCGAGGCCCGCGAGCGGCAGCGACGGATGCGCGAGCAGCGTGTGCAGCAGCTCGACGTAGTACGTGGCGATCGCTTCGGCCGTCGAGCGATCGAAGAGGTCGGCGCTGAATTGCAGCACGCCCTCGATCGCGCTGCCCGAGGCGCGCAGCCGCACGAACAGATCGTAATCGAGCCAGCCGGAATCGACTTCGACGGGCTCGACGCCGTCGGGCAGCGCCGGCATCGGGATCACGTTGAACATGATCTGGTAGAGCGGATTCGCGCCGCCGTGGCGTGCGGGATTCAGCGCCTCGACGAGCCGGGGATACGGCACGCCGAGATGATCGAACGCGCCATGCACGGTGCGCCTCACGAGCGTGGCCGCGTCGGCGAAGGTCTCGGCTTCGCCAAGCCGCGTGCGCAGCACGAGCGCGTACGCGAGGCTGCCGATCATGTCGGCCGTGTCGTCGTCGGCGCGGTTCGCGTACGGGCTACCGACGACAATGTCGTCGCGGCCCGACAGCACGCGCAGCGCGACCTTGAACGCGGCGAGCATCACGACGAAGCGCGACAGCCCGTGCGCCTTGCAGTACGCGTCGAGCTGCGCGGTGAGCGCGGACGGGAACGCGAGCGGCACGCTGCGCCCGCGATAGCTCGGCACGGGCGGCCGCGCGCGGTCGCACGGCAGCGGCAGCGGCGGGGGCACGTCGCGCAGGCGCTCGAGCCAGTACGGCAGTTCGCGCTCGACCGTCGCCGGCAATGCATCGCGCTCTGCCGCCGCCCATTGCGCGTATTGCGGCTGCGCACGGTTCGGCGCGCTCGCGCGGCCTGTCAGCGCGGCGCGCGCGAGCACGTCGAGCAGCACGACGACGGACACGGCGTCGCCGACGATGTGATGCAGGTTCAGCAGAATCACGTGGTCGTCGTCGCGCAGTTCGAGCACGGTCAGCCGGCTCGGCTCGCCCTGTTCCAGCGCGAAGCCTTCGCGGCTCGATCCGGTCAGGCATTCGGCGATGCGCGCGGCCTGGTGCTTCGGCAGCAGCGCCGACAGATCGTGATGGCGGATCGCGGCCGCGCGGCGCGGCGCGACTTCCGCGCACGGTTCGCCGCCGCGTACGACGAAGCGGGTGCGCAGCACGTCGTGCGTATCGACGAGCGCCTGATACGCGGCCGCGAGCGCATCGGCATGCCATTCGCCGCGCACGCGCAGCGCGCCCGGCAGGTTGAACGCCGGATTCGCGGGATTCAGGCGGTCGAGGAAAAAGAACTGCCGCTGGTTCGACGACAGCGTGTGCACGCGCGGGCGGGCGTCGCGCGGCGCGAAGGCCGATGCGCGGGGCGCTCGCGGCTCGGCGGGGGGCGCGCCCGCCGCCGGCGTGCCGGCCGCGCTCGGCGGTTCCGCCGGCGGCAGCGCATCGATCGCGCGCGCGCATTCGGCGAGCGTCTTCGCCTCCAGCATCAGGCTGAGCGGAATCTTCACGTCGAGCGACCGTTGCAGCATCCGATGCGCGCGCGCCGCGCGGATCGAATCGCCGCCGAGCGACAGGAACGATTCGTTCATGTCGACATCCGGATAGCCGAGCACCTGCGCGACCGTTCGGCGAACGAGCGCCGCGACGTCGGGCGTCGATACGTTCGGCGCGCCGGCGCTTGCGCCGCGCATCGGCGGCGCGGCGTGGCTGTCCGCGATATCGGCCGGCGCGCGCGCGGGCTCGGTGGCGGGCGTCGCGTCGTCGCGCAGCCAATGGCGCGGGCCGTCGAACGGATAGGTCGGCAGATGCACGCGCCGGCGCGCGTGGCCGCGATGCAGCGCGGGCCAATCGACGCCGAGCCCCTGGCACCAGAGCGCCGCGAGCCTGTCGAGCTTGCCGGCCGCGATGCATTGCTCGACGAGCGACGCGCGCAGCTCGGGATCGGCGTCGAGCTCGGCGAGGCCGTGGCGATCGGCGGCGAGCCGGTGCGCGTGCCAGCCGCGCGATGCGTCGCCTTCGACGAACGCGGCGAGCGCCGCTTGCAGTTCGGCGACGGTCCCCACGACGCAGCCGAAGCGCGAAGCCATCGCATCGCGGCCGATCTGCAGCGTGTACGCGAGATCGTGCAGGCGTTCGTCGTCGATTTCGCCGTCGGCGAGCGCGGCGTGCAATTGCCGCGCGCGGCGGCGCAGTGCGTCGTCGGTCGCGGCGGACAGCACGACGATCGCGGGGCCGGCGCGATCGTCGGGGGCGGCGACGCGCGTGTCGACGAACTCTTCGAGCACGACATGCGCGTTCGCGCCGCCCGCGCCGAACGACGACACGCCCGCGATGCGCGGCCATCCGTCGAGATCCGGTTTCGGCCACGGCGCGAGCGCGCGTTGCAGCACGAACGGCGAGCACGCGAAATCGAGGTCGGGATTCGGTTCGTCCGCATGCAGCGTCGGCACGAGCTCGCGATGCTTCATCTGCAGCAGCACCTTCGTTACGCCCGCGACGCCCGCCGCGCTCTCGCAATGGCCGATGTTCGACTTGACCGAGCCGAGCGCGCAGAAGCCGCGATCGCCGGTTGCTTCGGCGAACGCGCGCGTGAGGCCCGTGAGCTCGATCGGATCGCCGAGCGCGGTGCCGGTGCCGTGCGCCTCGACGTAGCCGACCGCGCGCGCGGGCACGCCGCTTCGCGCGAGCGCCGCGGCGACGACCGCCTGCTGCGCGCGCGGGTTCGGCACCGTGAGGCCGTGCGTCTTGCCGCCCGCGTTGATCATGCTGCCGCGGATGATGCCGTGGATCGCGTCGCCGTCGGCGAGCGCGCGCGACAGCGGCTTGAGCACGAGCACGCCGACGCCCTCGCCGTCGACGAAGCCGTCCGCACCCGCGCCGAACGCGCGGCACGCGTCGCCCGCCGAGAGCATCGTCAGCGACGACAGCCCGACCAGATGCTTCGGACTCTGAATGAGATTGACGCCGCCCGCGAGCGCGCAGTCGCAGGTGCCGCTGCGCAGGCTGTCGAGCGCGAGATGGATCGCGGTCAGCGACGACGAGCACGCGGTGTCGACGGCGAGGCTCGGCCCGTGCAGATCGAGCGCGTGCGACACGCGGTTCGCGATGCTCCAGAACTGCGCGCCCGTCGGGTAGTCGCCGTTCATCACGCCGACGAACACGCCGACCTGGCGGTTCGCGCTGAGCGTCGCCGGCGTGTAGCCGGCGTCTTCGATCGCGGACCACGCTTCCTCGAGGAACAGGCGGCCTTGCGGATCGATGTGCTCCGCGTCGCTCGGCGCGATCCGGAAGAACGCGGCGTCGAAGCGGTCGATCTGCTTCAGGAAGCCGCCCCAGCGGCTGTACGTTCGGCCCGGCGCGCCTTTTTCCGCATCGAAGTGCGTGCGCCAGTCCCATCGCTCGGCGGGCACTTCGGTGATGCAGTGGCGGCCCGCGCGGAGATTCGCCCAGAACTCGCGCAGGTTGTCCGCCTGCGCGTAGCGGCCGGACATGCCGATGACGGCGATGGCGGTGTCGGCGGCGGTTGCGGTTGCGGGCGATGCGGGTGATGCCGGAGGCGTCGCTCGCGTCGCCAGCGCCATCGGCATCGGCGCGTGCGATGTGAGCGGGTTGGAGGCAGCCTGATTCGGGATCGCCGATGCAGATGCGGCCGACGCGGAGGAGGCGGCGGAGGCGGCGACCGCGTCGCCGCCGAGCACGCGCTCGCACGCGGCGCGATGCTCGGCGACGAAGAAATCGGCGAGCGCGCTCAGCGTCGCGTGCTCGAACAGCGTCGCGTTCGACAGCGCGACGCCGAACGTTTCGCGCAGCGTCTTCGTGAGGCCGATCACGAGAATCGAATCGACGCCGTAGCTGCCGAGCGGTTGATCGGGCGCGAGCCTGCCGGCGGGCATCTTCAGCGTCCGCGCGACGAGCTGCGCGAGCCATTGCACGCAGCGCTCGCGCAGCTCGGCGCCGGATGATGCGGCGGCGATCGACGAAGCGGCGCGCGCGGGTGCGGCCGATGCGGCGAACGAGGCCGGCCGGGCGGCGCTTGCCTGCGCATCGGCGTTCGCGTGCGCCGCGTGGCCGGCATCGGCGATCGCCGGCTGAACGATCACGCCGTCGCTGACCGCGACGATCACGCCCTGACCCGCGGCCGCCGCCGCGCCGGCCGAATCGCCGTCGGGCACCGCGAAGCCGGCTTCGCGCAGCGCGCGCATCCAGCCGTCGCGCGACAGCAGCGGGCTGCCGGGCAGCCGGCGCGCGCTGTCGCGATGCCGCCACCAACCGGGCAGCAGGCCGAACGTCGCGTGCGCGAAGCCGTGCGTGCCGAGCAGCTCGTTGACGATCAGATGGCCGCCCGTCTTCAGCAGCGCCTTCGCGTTGCGCAGCGTCACGCTGATGTCCTGCGTCGCGTGCAGCACGTTCGTCGCGATCACGATGTCGTAGCCGCCGGCATCGAGCGCCTGCCCGGCAACCGGCCGCTCGACGTCGAACAGCCGGTAGCGCAGTGTGTCGCGGCCGCGGCCGAACGTTTGCTCGGCGTTCAGCAGGAACGCCTTCGAGATGTCGGTGAAGTCGTAATGGGCAAGCCGCGCGCCGCTCGCGTCGAGCGCCGCGAGGAGCGGCACCGTCGTGCCGCCCGTGCCCGCGCCGATTTCCGCGAGCGCCGCCGGTTGCGCGGACGACGCGCCGCCGACGAGATGCAGCACCGCATCGGCGAGCGCGCGGTTGCAGCGGTCCGCCTGCTCGTTGCGCCGGTAGACGGCTTCGACGCGGCTCAGGTCGCCGTCCGGGAACAGGATCGACGTCGCGGGCACGCTGCCTTGCAGGATCGCGGGCAGCGCGTCGAGCGTCGCGTCGGCGAGCGCGAGGTGCGCGTCGAGCAGCGCCGTTCGATCGAGCTGCGCGCGCGCATGCGCCCATTCGGCGCGCGCCGCGTCCAGCGGCGGCGGCGCTTCGGCGAGGCGGCCCGCGCGGCCGTCCCAGTCGAGGTGGCCGTGTTGCGCGATCAGCGCCAGCGCATGCGCGAGCCAGCGCCGATACGCGGGGGCGATGCGGCCCGAGCGCAGCGCGGCGTCGATGTCGAACGATGCGGGCTCGAACGTGCGCTCGCCCGACGAGCGCTTGCCGCGCGCATCGCTTCCGGTCGCGACGCTGCCGAGCGCGCCGTCGTCCGCTACGTCGCGTTCGCCGAATGCGCGCAGCGCGCCGAGCTCCGCGAACAGCCGGCGTGCGATCGCGCGATCGAGCGCCGCGAGCGCGTCGTTCCATGCCGCGCTCGCGCCCGTTTCGTCGATGCGCGGCGGCGGCTTGCCGGCGAGCGCGCTCGTATGCGGCGCGATGCGCGCGGCGAGCGCGGGCGCGAGCGTGGGCACCGCGGCGCGCGCGGTCGTCTTCAGATAGCCGACCTGATCGACGCGCGCGGCGAGCAGCGCATCGACGACAGCCATCGCCGCCGCCGGCTCGATCGACCCGATGCCGAGCGCGGCCATCCGCTTGCGATACGGCTCGGATGCGACGACCCCCGTTTGCCCCCAGTAGCCCCAGCTCACGACCTTGACCACGCATCGGAGCTGCGTGCGCAACCAGTCGGCGAACGCGTCGCGGAACGTGCAGCCCGCCGCGTAATTGCTCTGGCCCGCCGCGACGAACGCGCTTTGCAGTGACGAGAAGAACAGGATGAAGTCGAGAGAATCGCCGCCGAACACGCGCGCGAGGTTCGCGGTCGTCGCGACCTGCGCGTTCAGCGCCGCGCTGAACTGCGCTTCGTCGAGCTGCGCGAGGCCGCCGTCCTGCAGCACGATCGCCGTGTGCACGACGCCGTCGATCCGGCCGAAACGCGCGAGCACCGCGTCGCGCGCGTCGCGCAGGCTGTCGACGTCGCTCGCGTCGGCGCTCAGGTACGACGGGCGCGGGCCGAACTCGGCCAGCGCGTCGCAGTGCGCATCGATCTGCGCGTCGAGCGGGCGGCGTCCGATCCACACGACTTGCGCGCCGCATGCGCGGATCGCGTGCCCGGTCCACACGCGGCCGAGACCGCCCGCGCCGCCGATCGCGACATAGACGCCGCCCGGCCGGTACGGCGGCGTCGCGGGCGACGGCAACGCGGCGAGCGGCACGAGCCGGCGCGCGAACCATTGGCCGTGCCGGTGCAGCAGCGGATGGCCGCCTTCGGTGTCTTGCGTGCGCCAGTCGGCGGGCAGCGCATCGGCGTCGGACAGATCGATGAGTCGCACGCGCCAGTGCGGGTATTCGTTCGCGAGGGAGCCGCACAGCCCCGCGAGATCCGCATGCGCGGGGAAGGCGGGCGCGTCGCCCGGCATCGTCCACGAGCGGACGGTCAGCACCGTCAGCTCGAAGGCGCGTTCGCCCGCGCCGAGCGCGAGCAGCCGCTTGACAAGACGGAAGCCGTCGAGGCCGGCGCAGCGCGCGAGCGGCGCATGCGCATGCGCCGGCGCGGGCGGCAGCCACACCAGGTGGTCGACATGCGCATTGAGTTCAGCGATGTCGTCGATCAGGCGCGGCGGCGTCGCGAGCGTCGCCGCGAGCGCGGCGCGCTGGGCCGGCGTGCCGCCCAGTATGGCCGGCGCGCCGGCGCGCTGCGGCGGCGTTGCCGCGCTCGGTGCGTTCGCCGTGCACGGCAGCCATTGCGGCGCGAGCAGATGGTCGCCCGGCGTCGCGACGCGCGGCGCTTCGCGCGACGCGCCGCCGCGTCCGGACGCGAGCGCGAGGCCGCGCAGCGACGCGCACGGCACGCCGCGCGCGGTCACGAGATCGATGTCGAACGTGCGGCGGCCGGTCTCGCCCGGCGCCTCGCGAATCCATGCATGGGTGCTGTCCGCGAGCGGTCCCGTGAATTCGATGCGGGCGAGCGACGCGGGCAGCAGGCCGCCTTCCAGACGCCCTGCGTCCGCGAGCTGAAGGCCCGCGATCGCCTGGAATGCGCCGTCGAGCAGCGCGACGATGCGTGCGTCGCCCGTCGTGCGCGCGAGCGCCGATGGATCGAATTCGGCGAACGCTTCGTCGCGGCCTACCGCGATCGCGCGCAGCGGGCGAAAGGTCGGGCCGTAGCCGATGCCGATCGCGGCGAACGCGTCATAGCACGCATCGGCCGCGATCGGCTGCGTGCAGCGCGCGCGGATCGCATCGACGTCGAGCGCGGGCGCGTTCGTCGGCGCGCGCGCGATTCGCGCCGCGTATCCGCGGCCGAGCGGCGCATCGATGGCCGGGGCGACGGCGATCGCGAATCGCGCGGCGTTGCCGATTTCGCGGCGATGCGCGTTGCCGCGGCGGTCTTCGTTGGCGTTGCTGCGTTCTTCACGCGCGAGCGTGACGTGCAGATCGGCCGGCGCGCCGATCGCGATCGGCGCAAGCCATTCGATGTCGCGCAGCGTGATTTGCGTCGCGGCGTTCGCATCGGCGGTATTAGATGAAACGCGCGAGCCGCCGGCGTCGGTCGAATCGATCGCAGCGCCGGCAGGATTCGACCCCTTCGAACCGATCGCGCGGCTCGAACCGTTCGGTTCATTCCGTTCATCCGGCTGACTTGGCTCACCGGCCTCGCTTGCGCGGCTCGAGTCCGCTGCGTTCGCGTCCGCTTCGAACGCGCGCCACGCGATCACGATCTGCGCGGCGGCCGCGAGCACGGGCTCGCCGCCGAGCCGATGGTCGGCGACGAGCGGCGCGTCGGGCGCGACGTGCATCCGGTACGCGCCGTCGCCTTCGGGCGCGAGCGTGAAGCGCGCCGGCGGCACTGCATCGGTTGGCCAGTGCCGCTCGCCTTCGAACGGATAGACGGGCAATCGCAGGCGCGGCGTCGCTTCGTCCCAGGCGACGGGCAGCGGATCGGCCCCGCCCGCGAGCCACGCGGCGTGCGCGTTCGCATGCGGCTGCAGGCGAGCGTCGTCGCGCGCGAGCGATGCGGCGGGGCCGTTCAGCGCGACCGCGAGTTGCGCGCGCAGCGAGTCGAGCGACGCGCAGGTCACGCCGAAGCGGCACGCCATCGGTTCGCGGCCGATCGACAGCGTTTTGGCGAGCGCGGGCAGCCACGCGTCGTCGGCCCGCTCGGCGTCGAGCCAGCACGCGAGCTGCGCGGCGCGCGCCCGCAACGCGGTGTCGGTGCGCGCCGACAACGGGATGAACCACGCGAGCGGGCCGGCGGCATCGGCCGCGCCGGCTTCGGCCTGCTCGTGCGCGATCGGCGGCCGGGGCGCGCTCGGCCGATCATTCGGCCGAGCGTCCGCGGACTGCAGCACGACATGCGCGTTCGATCCGCCGAAGCCGAACGAGCTGACGCCCGCGCGAAGCGGCGTCGGCGTTGCATCGCCCGGCCACGGCACAGGTTCCGTGACGACGTGGTAGCGGCTGCCGTCGAGCTTCAGATACGGATTCAGCTCGCGGCAATGCAGGCTCGGCGGCAGCATTCGCCGGTTCATCGCGAGCACGACCTTGACGACGCCCGCGAGGCCCGCCGCCGCTTCGAGATGTCCGATATTGGTCTTGACCGAGCCGAGGCCGCAGCGCGCCGGCGCGGGCGCATCGGCATGCCCGCGCGCGCGCGCGCATGCGTCGAAGCCCTGGCGCAGCGCCTGCACTTCGATCGGATCGCCCAGCGACGTGCCGGTGCCGTGCGCTTCGATGTACGAAACGGTGGCGGGGTCGACGCCCGCGTCGCGATACGCGGCCTCGATCAGCGCGGCTTGCGCATTGATGTCCGGCGCGGTCAGGAACGCCGCGCGGCCGCCGTGATTGACCGCGCTGCCCTTGATCACCGCGTGCACCGGATGCCCGCCCGCGCGCGCGCGCTCGAGCGGCATCAGCACGAGCGCCGCGATGCCCTCGCCGCGCACGTAGCCGTTCGCCGCCGCGTCGAACGTCTTGCAACGCCCGTCGGGGCTCAGCATGCCGGCCGCGGCGAGCGCGCGGTGCAGCCGCGTCGTCAGCATCACGTTGACGCCGCCGACGATCGCGACGCCGCTTTCGCCGCGCCGCAGCGCGCACACCGCGCGGTGCAGCGCGACGAGCGAACTCGAGCACGCGGTATCGACGGCCTCGCTCGGCCCGTGCGCGCCGAGCAGGTGCGACAGCCGGTTCGGCAGCATCGCGTGCGCGTTGCCGACCGCGAGATGGCCGTCCGCGCCCGGCAGCAGGTCGAGATAGTCGGACGTGCTGACGCCGACGAACACCGCAGTGTCGCTGCCCATCAGGTCGGACGGGCGGACCGCCGCGTCTTCGAGCGCGGCCCACGCGGTCTGCATCAGCAGGCGCTGCTGCGGGTCCATCTGCTCGGCCTCGCGCGGCGAGATGCCGAAGAACGCGGCGTCGAAATACTCGATTCGCGGAATGAAGCCGCCCCAGCGCGAGGCGGACTCGCCGTCGGCCGCGCGCCAGTCCCAGCGCGAGGCCGGCGCTTCGGCGATCAGATCGTCGCCCGCGGCGAGATGCCGCCAGAATGCGTCGAGATCGGCCGATTGCGGGAAGATGCCGGCCATGCCGACGATCGCGATGTCGCCGGCCGATTCGCGTTCGTGGGCGGCGGTTTCGTCGCGCGCGCCGGTGCGCTCGCGACCGCCGTCCGAAGCCGCGCCGGCGCGCGCGAGCGCATCCGATTCATCGCCGGACGCGACGCCATGCTTGCGCGCGACCTCCAGCGGATGCCGCGCGAGCAGGTGCGCGGCGATTCGGCGCGGCGCATGCACGTCGAAGAACAGCGTCGGCGCGAGATCGAGCCCGTAGTATTCGTTCAGGCATCCGGACAATTCGACGTACTGAACCGAATCGAAGCCGAGCGCGTGCAGCGGGCGCTCCGCGGCCGACGCGTCGAACGTGCAGCCGGCGACGTCGCCGGCAAGCGACAGGACGGCCGCCTCGACGGCCGTGGCGAGTTCGCGGGAAGGAGGGGATGCGGTCATGGGAATTGTCTGTGTCGGGTTCGAGAAAGCGCGCGCCGCACGGCGCGCCGCGCGCGTCAATGCCGCCACATCACGTGGCGCGGCTGCGTGTAGTCGGCGAGGCCGAGCGTCGACAGATCGGAGCCGTAGCCGGACTGCTTGGTCCCGCCGTGCGGCATGTCGGCCGTGTAGGTGAAATGCGCGTTCACCCACGTGACGCCCGCCTCGATGCACGCGGCGAGCCGCATGCCGCGCGCCGCGTCGCGCGTCCATACCGACGAAGCCAGCCCGTATTCCGAATCGTTCGCCCACCTGAGCGCTTGCGATTCGGTGTCGAACGGCGTCAGCGTGACGACCGGGCCGAACGCTTCGCGGCGCATCGGCGCGTCGTCGTGGCGCACGCCGGCGATGACGGTCGGCGCGTAGTAGCAGCCGGGGCCGGGAAGCGGCGCGCCGCCCGTGAGCACGCTCGCATGCGGCAGCGCGGCCGCTTCCCGCACGAAACGGTCGACGCGCGCGCGATGCGCGGCGCTGACGAGCGGCCCCATCTCGGCGTCCGCGCGATCGGGCGGGCCGATGCGCAGCGTGCTCGCCGCATCGGCGAGCCGCTGCGCGAGCGCGTCATAGACGCCGCGCTGCGCGTAGATTCGCGTGGCCGCCGTGCAGTCCTGCCCGGCGTTGTAGAAGCCCGCGTAGCGGATGCCGGCGACGGCCGCGTCGAGGTCGGCGTCGTCGAACACGAGCACGGGCGCCTTGCCGCCGAGCTCCAGATGCGTGCGCTTCAGGTTTCTGGCCGCCGCGGCGAGCACGGACTTGCCGGCCTCGACCGAGCCCGTCAGCGAAATCATCCGCACGCGCGGATGCGTCGCGAGCGCGCGGCCGACGTTCGCGCCGTCGCCGAGCACGACGTTGACGACGCCCGCCGGAAAGATGCGCGCGAGCGCGGCTTCGAGCGCGACGATCGACAGCGGCGTCCATTCCGACGGCTTGAACACGATCGTGTTGCCGGCCGCGAGCGCCGGCGCGAGTTTCCATGCGGCCATCATCAGCGGGTAGTTCCACGGCGCGATTTGCGCGACCACGCCGACGGGATCGCGGCGGACCATGCTCGTGTGGCCCTCGACGTATTCGCCCGCGGACGGCCCGCTCGCGGTGCGCGCAGCACCCGCGTAGAAGCGGAAACAGTCGGCGACGGCGGGCATCTCGTCCTGCACGACGAGATGCAGCGGCTTGCCGGTGTTGCGGCTTTCGATTTGCGCGAGCGCGTGCGCGTGCCGCTCGATTTCGTCGGCGAGCGCGAGCAGCAGGCTCGCGCGCGTGGCCGGCGTCGTCGCGCGCCATGCGGGGAACGCGGCTTCGGCGGCCGCGACCGCGCGTTCGACATCGGCCGCGCTCGCGGCGGCGGGCGATGCGAGCGGCTCGCCCGTCGCCGGATCGACGATCGACAGCGGCTCGCCGCTTCCTTCGATGCAAAGGCCGTTAATCAGCATGTTTCGTTTTCCTCGCGAACGGGGGCGCGTTCCGCGAGCTCGCGCTGCGTGCGCTCGAGCGCGGCCGCGAGAATCTCGCAGATTTCATCGATGTCGGCGCGGGTCACGGTGAGGGGCGGCGACAGGATGCACATGCTCTCGTAGGGCCGCACGAGCAGGCCCATCTCCTCGCAATGGCGATCGACGCGCTGCGCGATCGCGATGTCCGCGGGCGTCGGTAGCGCGCCCGTCGCGCCCGCGCCGCTCGTGCATTCGATGCACGCCATCAGGTGGTCGCCGCGCACGTCGCCGACGATGGGAAAGCGCCGCAGCGCGTCGAGCCGGCGAATGAAGTACGGGCCGACGTCGCGCACGTGCTCGCAGATCCGCTCGCGCTCCATCAGCTCGATGTTCGCGAGCGCCGCCGCGCACGCGACCGGATGGCCCGAATAGGTGAAGCCGTTCGTGAACACGCCGTTGCCGTACGCGCGCTCGCCGGACACCGCCTCGACGAGCCGCTCCGAGATCAGCACCGCGCCGAGCGGCTGGTAGCCGGACGTGAGTCCCTTCGCGACGACGATCATGTCGGGCTCGATGCCGAAGTGCGCCTGCGACGCGAAGAAATGGCCGACGCGGCCGAAGCCCGTGACGACTTCGTCGGAGATGTACAGGATGTCGTGCCGGCGGCAGCGCTCGCGCATCGCGGCGAGATAACCGGGCGGCGGCACGATCACGCCGCCCGACGCGAGGATCGGCTCGGCGATGAAGCAGGCGATCCGGTCCGCGCCGAGCTTTGCGATCAGCGCGTCGAATTCGTCGACGAGCGACGCGCAGAACGCGGCGACGCTCATGCCGGCCGGCCGCCGGTACGGGTTCGGCGACGACAGGTGATGGACGATCGTGCTGTCGTAGTGAAAGCACGTGCGGTCCCACGCCTTGCCGGACACCGACGCGGCGAGATACGTGCTGCCGTGGTACGCGTCGCCGCGCGTGACGATGTGGCGCTTGTGCGGGCGGCCCGTCGCGCCGAAGTAGTAGTGCGCGAAACGCAGCGCCGATTCGACCGCGGTCGAGCCGCAGGTGGTCAGATGCACGCGCTTCAGATCGCCGGGCGCGCGCTCGGCGAGCCGCGCGCCGAGCGCGGCGGCGGGCGCGTTCGTCATCGCGCCGAACGGCGTGTAGAACGGCATGCGCAGCGCCTGGTCGCGGATCGCGTCCGCGATCTCGCGCCGGCCGTAGCCGACGGTCACGCACCACATGCCGCCGATCGCGTCGAGATACGTGCGGCCTTCGGCGTCGGTCACGCGCGTGCCTTGCGCGTCGACGATGACGGTCGGCGTCTCGCGGCCGAGCGCGGTCAGGTCGGCCCACGGGTGCAGCAGATGCCGCGCGTCCTGCTGCGCGCTCGTCAGAAGGGAATCGTTTCGGTGTGCCATGTGATGCCTCAGTCGGTCAGGCTGACGAGATGCAGGCGCGGCCCGGAGAACGCGAAGCGGCCGTGCTGCACGTAGACGTTGTCGAGCACGAGCACGTCGCCCGGGCGCATCGCGACCGCGCGCGACGTGCGCCACAGCGCCGCGCGCAGCTTCGTGACGAGTTCGGGGTCGATCGGCTCGCCGTCGCCGTAGGTCGTCGTCGCCGGGTAGCGCGCGTCGTCCCAGTCGGACGGGAAGAGCGGATGGCTGCGCCAGTACGACGCGTGCAGCTCCGTCACCTGGTTGAACCACAGCGGCGCGCCGCCCGCCGGATCGTCGAGGAACGCGTCGTGCACGTAGCCGTAGACGAGGCCGTCGTCGTCGAGCCAGCGGTGCGCGTAGCCCTTGTCGCGCATCAGCGCATCGGCCGCGTCGCGCTCGCGCACGCCGAACGTGTCCGTCCAGCCGATCTGCGTCGGCGTCGAGTCGCGCGGCAGGTAGCGGTGATAGCCGATCCGCTTGCGCTCGAACTTCGCGAGGATCTCGTCGGGGATCTGCGCGGCCGTGAGCCGGATGTCGTTGATCGGCACCTCGCCGCCCTCGTCGGCGGCCGCCGCGCAGAAGAAGAACACCTTGCGCGGCGGATTCGGCAGATACGCCATCTCGTTGTGCGGCGCCATCGTGATGCGCGGGTCTTCCTGGCTCGCGACGAGCGCGTAGCCCGCGTCGCGCGCGCGCACCGCGATACCGCCGTCGTAGCTGTGCGGCGCGTAGCCGAGCGCGTGCATGAACGTGTCGAAGCCCGCGCGATCCGCGATCGGCAGCCCGCGGAACAGCAGCGCGCCGGTGTCGGGCAGGCGCGCGTCGATCGCGTCGCGGCAGCGCGCGGCGGCTTCGGCGGGCGTGTCGGCCGCGTGCGCGAGCTTGAGCGCCAGATCGTTCGCGACCGGAATCGTCACCGGCACGAGCGGGCTGTCTGCGCCGGCGAGATACGCGCGGCCGCGCACGGGCACCTGGCGCCGGTCGTTTTCTTGCAGTTCGATGAAGCTATCCATAGCGCGTTTCTCCATGCGTTGATGAAGCGGGCGGGGCGATGCGCGATCGCGCGCGCCGGCGGCCTGCGGTGGTCGGCGCGCGTGATCGGAGCGGCGGCATTGCGTTGCGTCGCGCATCGCAATGGCTCGGCGAGGGCGACGGCGGTCCGGATACGGGATGCTGCCGAAGCCGAAGCCGAAGCCCGGCCCGATTCCGACGTCACCGGCGCTATCGACGCCGGCCCGGCGCCGCCGCGCGCACACAGCCGCCGAGCGTTGAATCGTCGAGCGCTGTCGCGATCCTTGCCGGCGCGTATGCCGCAACGTCCGTCGCCGATGCCGCGCTTGCCGGCGCCGTGGCCGGCGCGGACGCCGAGCACGCCTTCGCATTCGTCGTCCTCGCGCGGCGTCGACCGTTCGCGCCGGCCGGAACGCGTCGCGGCCGACCGTGTGAGACGGAGCGCGGAATGCCGATCTCCGCGCGTCCCGGGGGCCGAACGACGTTCGCCGAAGGGGGGGCCGCCGTCCGTGCGCCCCGCGATTTCGTCACGCGAGCGCGGCGGCCCGCAATCCGGCGAGGAGCGCCTGCCCGATATCGTTCGGCAGCTCCTTCGCGCCCGTGATCCAGCGCCGGCAGTTCGGCGCGCCGCAGTGGCATTCGAACTGGCGCATCAGCACGTCCTCGGTCGATGCGTAGTCCATCGTCAGCATCTCGCCCGCCGCGATGTCGCGCAGCGACCAGAGCTCGAAGCCCGCCATGTCGAGGCGCACGTTCGGATCGCACGAATGCAGCAGCAGCCCGCTGAAATGCGGGTCGTACAGGTGCGTGTGCGCGTTGATCTGCAGGGTGTGCAACCGGCAGAACGCGGTGATCTGTCCGGATACGCGCGCCATGCGCCGCCCGCGCGCGAACGTTTTCAGCACGCGCACGCCCGCACCGCGGCCGTCCTGCGTCTGGATGATCTGAAACGTGTCGGACGACGGATAGCCGTCCTCGACCTTCAGGTCGGACGACGGGTAGATGCCCGTGCGCTGCTGGACAGGTTCGATGAGGGTGATCGTCATGCTGCTCTCCTTGACTGAGTTCGTGCGCCGGGCGGGAGCACCCGGCGGACCTCTTCTTTGCGGCCGCGTCGGAATGCGCGGGTGACGGGAAGGGCGGATCTACTCGTCCGCGATGCCGGCGACGTTCCGCATTCGGCGGGCCAGCTCGCCGATCTTCAGCGTCGGCGACGCGAGCGTCGAAAGCGGGATCTGCACGCCGAATTTCTTGAAAAAGCCGTTGCGCATCTGCGCGAGATCGAGCGAATCGAGCCCGAGCGTCGCGAGATCGAGCCGCTCGTCCCAGCGGCTCACGTAGTCTTCGAGAAACGCGCGGACGGGGTCGCGCATGCTGGCGGGGCGCGCCGCCTGCGCGGCGGGCGCCTCGGGGCCAGCCGCGGCGGGTCGCGCGGGTTCGGGTTGTATCGATCGTGCGGAGTCCGAGCCATCGTCGGCGCGGATGACGGCCTCGTTGCCGGATGCGGATGTGTGCGACATCGCGGTCGTGCCGTTCGCGCGGCCCGCTCCGTTCGCCGCAGTTGCCGCGCGTGCCGTGTTTGCCGCGTTCGGCGCGTTCGGCGCGTCGTGCGCCGCCGCCGTGTCGTGCGCCGTCGCGGCGCCCGCCGCATCGCCGCGCGCGATGTCGGCGGCAATCGGTGCGTCGCGCCACGGCGAGCGCGGCCAGTCGACGTCGCAGACCGCGAACTGGCGTCCCGCCGTCGCGCCGCCGAGCACGCCGGCGAGCAGCGCGCCGAGCGCGGCGAACGCGGCATCGGGCGCGAGCGGGCGTTCGCCGTCCTGCATCGCGCGACGCAGCGCCCGGCCGTTGCGCGCGCTCATGCCGACATCGGCCCAACTGCCCCACTGGATGCTCAGTACGGGCGGCTCGCCGGGCCGCGCGGGCCAGCACGCGAGCTGATCGAGCCACGCGTTCGCGGCCGCGTAATTCGCCTGGCCGGGCACGCCGAGCAGCGCGCTCGTCGACGAGAACGCCACCGCCCAGCGCGTGCGCCAGCGCGGCGCGTGCGCGAGCAGCGCGGCGAGGCTTTGCTTCGGCGCGAGCACGCGGCGCAGCCGCGCGTCGTCGAGATTCGCGATGACGCCGTCGTCGAGCGTGCCCGCGAGATGGAATATGCCTTCGACTTCGTCGATCGATTCGAGCGCGGCGTCGAGCGCGCGTTCATCGGCGAGATCGACGGCGACGGCGCGCACGCCGCGCGGCGCGGATGCGGCGTCGCGACACAGCGCGACGATCTTCTCCGGCGGCACCTGCTGCTCGTCGATCAGCCAGTCGATGAGCGCGCGGCCGACGCCGCCCGCCGCGCCGGTGACGAGATACGGGCCGCCCGCCGCGCCGAGCGCGCCTTCGGGCAACGCGGGCGCCGCGTGCGGCATCAGGCGCGGCGCGAACATCCGGCCGGCGCGGTGCAGCAGCCACGGCTCGCCGCCGCAGCGCGCGGCGTCGCGTGCGAGCCCGGCGGCCCAACGCGGATCTGCTTCGCGCGGCGCAAGGTCCGGGTGATCGTCGGCGAGCACGAGCCGCACGCGCAGCGCCGCGTGCTCGGCGCTCGCGACGCGCGCCGCGCCGACGAGCGGGCCGCTTGCCGCGCCGGCCGGCAGCACGAGCGTCAGCGTGCCGGTGCACTCGCGCGCGGCGAGCGCCTGCCATAGCCTGACGAAGCCCGCGCATTGCGCGACGCCGAGCGGATCGTCGGCCGCGCCGATGCAGAGCAGCGCCGCATGGCCGTCGCTCGCGCGCAGGCGCGGCGCGAGCCATTCGAGCGCGCCGGCCTCGCCGCCCGTCGCGTACACCGCGCATTCGGGCGACGGCGCTTCGCCGGCAGCCGCGCCTGGAGCATCGAGCCGCGAAGCAACGGCGGCGATGGCCGAGTCCGGCGCGATCGCACGCGGCTGCCAATGCAGCGCGAACATCGGCGCGGGCGCCACCGTTCGCGCGGCGCGCTGCGGCCGCAGCCACGCGGCCACGCGCGCGACGATCTCGGCCTCGCATCGCATCATGAAGTCATGGCCGCCCGGGTACGCGTGCAGGCCCGCGAGCGGCGCGGACGAGATCCGCGCCCAGTCTCCGGCGAGCCGCCAGTCGAACGCCGGATCGTCGTCGCCGCCGTGAATCTGCAGCGGCGTCGCCAGCAGCGGCCGCCGCTCGCCGTCGCGCCAGCGCCGCGCGATCCGGTGCGCGGTGCGCGTGTCGGCGTCGAGATCGGCTTCGAGCACCGGCCGGAAGATTTCCTGCCACAGCGGATCGTCGCGCAGCGCGTCGGGGACGAGCAGGAAGCTGTCGGCGGGCGCGTCGATTGCCGGCTGCTCGAGGAGAGGCGCGCGCCCGACGACGGCGAGCCCCTTCACGCGGCCGCTCGCCGCCCATGCGCGCAGCGGTCCGGCCAGCAGTTCGGTCGCGGCCGCGCCGCCGTAGCTCAGCCCGCAGAACGCGACGGGCAGTTCGCCCGCATCCGCGACGATCGCGGCGGCGATCGCGTCGCGCGCGGCGAGGTCGTCGGCGTCGTCGCGCGCGGGCGATTCCTCGGCGCGCGCGTTGCGGCCGGGCCATTCGATCGCGACGAGGTCGAGCCAGTCAGGCGCGGTGCGCGCCCAGCCGTCGAAGCTGCGGCTACTGCCGCCCGCATACGGGAAGCAGTACAGCTTCATGCGCGGCCGGCGGCGCGGCCTGAGCCGCGCGAGCCAGCGCGACGCGGGAGGCGGCGGCGCGGCGATGCGGGCGGCGGCCGTGGCGTCATGTCCGCCGTTGCATGACCGCGATCCGGCGGCGCACGAGCATCCGCCGGAACACGCGAGCGTCGACGCCGCGTGCGCGCGGGGCGTTGCCGGCGCGTCGTTTGGCGTGATGCCGGCGGCGTCGGCGGGGACGCTCGCGCGGTTTGCTGCGTGGTTTTCCGCACGGTTTGCCGAGATCTCGGATTCGGCCGCAGCCGGCGCCGCATCGACATAGATCGACGCCTCGGGCCGCGTCCAGTAGCTGTCGCGCTCGAACGCATAGCCGGGCAGCGGCACGCGCGCGAGCGCGCGGCCGGGCGACGCCGCTTCGTGCGCGTGATACGCGCGCCAGTCGATCGCCACGCCCGCGCACCACAATTGGCCGATCACGTTGCTGAAGTGATCGGCGTCGCCCGCGCCGTCGCGCGCGGCGGGCAGCGACGGCAGCACGCGCGGCGCGTTCGCGTGCGCCGATGCATCGGCACTCGCCCCGGCCGCGAGATGCCTGCCGATCAGGCCGCACAGCACGGCGCCCGGACCGATTTCGAGCACGATGTCGGGCTGCCAGCGCAGCAGCGCGGCCACGTTGTCCGACCAGCGTACCGGCTCGCGCAGATGGCGCGCCCAATAGTCGGCCGATGCGGCGTCGGCGCCGAGCCAGCCGCCCGTCACATTGCACGTCATCGGAATCCGCGGCGCGGCGCCCTCGATGCGCTGCGCGGCGATCGCGTCGGCGACGGGCTGCATCAGCGGCGTATGGAACGGATGTGACACCGGCACCGGCCGGCACCGGCAACCGAGCGCGGCGAGCGCGCGCGCGGCGTCGGCGAGCGCGGGTTCCGTGCCCGCGAGCACGAGCGTGCGCGGCGCGTTGCGCACGGCGATCCACATGTCGGCGCGCCCGGCCGCCCACTGCTCGATGCGCGCGTCGTCGCCCGTCACGGCGAGCATGCCGCCGCGCACATGCGCGCCGTCGCCGGCCGCGAGCGCCGTCAGCGCCTCGGTCGCGCGCGCGCGGGCCGCGACGAGCGCGGCCGCCTGCTCGAGCGTGAGCGCCTCGGCGGCGACGGCGGCCGCATACTGGCCGATACTGTGCCCCGCGACCGCGACGGGCCGCACG
Organism: Burkholderia thailandensis E264; assembly: GCF_000012365.1. Lineage (NCBI taxonomy): Bacteria > Pseudomonadati > Pseudomonadota > Betaproteobacteria > Burkholderiales > Burkholderiaceae > Burkholderia > Burkholderia thailandensis. Next base: position 2,549,841 of record NC_007650.1, on the reverse strand, counting down.
CCGTATTCGCCGAGCACCGACGCGAGCGCGTGCTCGAGCGCGAACAGCCCGCATTGCGTGACGAGCGGGCGGCGCATCGCATCGTCGCCGGCGTTCAGGATCGTGTCCGCGATCGGCGCGCCGAGCGCGCGCTCGAGCGCCGCGCACGCGGCGTCGAAGTGATGGCGGAAGCGGCCGGCCTCCGCGTTCGACCGATACAGCTCGCGCGCCATGCCCGGATGCTGCGAGCCTTGGCCGGAGAAGCAGAACGCGACGGTCGCGCCGGGTTTGGCGCGAACGGGCGCGCCGGGCGCGTCGCCTGCGTCGGGCGCTTCATCGAGCGCGCCGGCGCGCTCGCGCAGCGCGGCGGCCGCTTCGGCGGGCCGCGCGGGCACGGCGAGCGCGACCCGCAGCGGATGCGCGTCGCGCGCGACGTGCAGCGTATGGGCCGCGCATCCGAGATCGGCCGCATCCATCGTCGCGACTTGCTCGGCGAGCGCTCGCAGGTTGCGCGCGAGCGCGCCGGGCGTGCGTGCGGACACGGTCATCAGGTGATGCGCGCGCGGCACGCCTTCGGCGGGTGCGGCGGCGCGCGCGGGCGCTTCCTCGACGATCACGTGCGCGTTCGTGCCGCCGATCCCGAAGCTCGATACGCCGGCGCGCCGCGGCAATTGCGTCGCCGGATCGGCGACGCTCCAGTCGTCGATCCGGCGCTGCACGACGAACGGCGACGCATCGTGCTCGACGAACGGCACGAGCTTCGGATTGAGCGTGTCGAAATGCACGGTCGGCACGCGCTGCCGGTGCTGGAGCTGCAGCACGGTCTTGATGAGCCCCGTGATGCCGGCCGCGCAATTCGCATGACCGATGTTGCCTTTCACGCTGCCGATCGCACAGCCGCCCGCGACGGCGGCGATGTCGGCACCGGCGCCGCGCGTTTGCGCGAATGCGTCGGAGAGCCCCTTCAGCTCGATCGCGTCGCCGATCAGCGTCGCGGTTGCGTGGCACTCGACGTACGAGATCTGCTCGGAGCGCACGCCCGCCATGTCGAGCGCGTCGACGATGCAGCGCCGCTGCGCGTCCGCGTTCGGCGCGGTGTAGCCCGCCTTCATCCGGCCGTCGTTCGACAGCCCGACGCCCGAGATCACCGCGAGGATCGGATCGCCGTCGGCTTCGGCGAGGTCGAGCCGCTTGAGCGCGACCGCGCCGACCGCGTCGCCGAACAGCGTGCCGCTCGCGCGCGCGTCGAACGGGCGCACGTGGCCGTCGGCGCTGCCGACGAGGCCGTCCTCATAGCAGAAGCCGAAGTTCGGGAACGACAGCGCGGACGCGCCCGCGATCGCCATCTCGCACTGGCCGGCGCGAATCGCCTGCACCGCCTGCACGACCGCGACGAGCGCGCTGCTGCATGCGGCGCCGACCGACACCGCGGGCCCGCCGAGATCGAGCTGATACGCGACGCGCGTCGCGATGTAGTCCTTCTCGTTGCCGATCTCGGTGAGCATCAGCCGGCCCGGATCGAGCGGCGTGAGCAGCCCGCCGCCTTGCAGATGATGGACGAGATAGCCGTCGATTCCGCAGCTCGCGAACACGCCGGTGCGCGTGCGGTAGCGGTTGTCGGCGCGCGCGTAGCCCGCCTGCTCGAGCGCGCTCCACGCGACTTGCATGAAGAGCCGGTGCTGCGGGTCCATCAGCGCCGCTTCGCGCGGGCCGATGCCGAAGAAGAGCGCGTCGAACTTGTCCGCGTCGCTGACGGCCTGCGCGGCCGGCACCCAGTCCGGATGATCGAGCGTCGCGGCGTCGACGCCCTTCGCGAGCAACTGCTCGCGCGCGAAGCGCGACAGGCTGTCGACGCCTTGCGTCAGGTTGCGCCAGAACGCGTCGACCGAGTCCGCGCCCGGGAAGCGGCCGGCCATGCCGACGATCGCGACCTTCGGCGCATCGGCGGCCGATGCCGCGCGCGGCGCGCGAACGTCGCGCGCTTCGTCCGCGCGCGGGCGCGCGGCGTCCTCCCGCGAGCGGCGGCAGTGATCGGCGAGATCCCGCAGCCGGCTGTGCTGATACAGATCGACGACCGCGAGCGAGAGCCCGAGCCGCTCGCCGAGCAGGCCGACCGCCTTCGCGGCGCTCAGCGAGTTGCCGCCGAGCTCGAAGAAGTGATCGTCGCGCGCGACCGACGCGACGCCGAGCACGTCGCGCCACACTTGCGCGAGCCGCGCTTCGAGCCCGTCGCCCGCGCTTGGGGCGGCGGCGTCGCGAGGGGCGGTTCGCGCGTCGCTCGGCACGGGCGGCAGCGCCTGCTTGTCGAGCTTGCGCGACGTGCCCGCGCGCAGCGCAAACGCATCGAGGCCGATGAAATGCGCGGGCACCGCGTATTCGGGCAGCTTCGCGCGCGCTTGCTGGCGCAGCCGCGCGAGCGTCGTCTCCGACGGCGCGCCGTCGCTGCCGACGACGTACGCGGCGAGCGCCGACGGCTGCCGCGTGTGCGGATCGTCGATCGGCACGACGAGCGATTTGCTGACGCCTTCGACCGCGTCGAGCACGTTCTCGACCGCGTGCAGCAGCACCTTGAAGCCGCGGATCTTCACCGTGTTGTCGATGCGGCCGAGGATCGAGATCTGGCCGTCCGGCAGCAGCCGCGCGCGGTCGCCCGTCCGGTAGACGGGCGCGTCGTGCCCGCGTTCGGCGAGCGCGGGCGCGGACGGCAGGAATTTCTCGGCGGTGCGCGCCGCATCGTCGAGATAGCCGGGACCGAGGCCGGGTGACGCGATGTGCAGTTCGCCCGTCTCGCCCGCCGGCACGGCGCGTCCCGCATCGTCGAGCACCGCGAGCGCGCAGCCGGGCAGCGGCCGGCCGATCGGCACGCGCCTGCTGCCGTCGCTCGCGCGCGACGGCAGCAGATCGGCGTAGCAGACGTCGAGGCTTTCCCACGTGCTGTACGCGTTGACGAGCCGCACCGATGGCGGGAACGCGGCGCGCGCCTTGTCGACGACGCGCGGCGGCATGACTTCGCCCATCAGGAACCACGCGGACATGTGCGCGAGCGCGTCGCGCAGTTGCGCGGCGACGCCGGGGAAATCGAGCACGCTTTCGAGCAGCGACGGCGTGACGACGAGCCGCGTGATCCGCTCGCGACGCAGCAGCGCGACGAGCCGGGGCGGATCGAAGATCACGTCGTCGCCGATCACGACGGCCGGGCGGCCGAACATCAGCGGGCGCAGGCATTCCCACGCGAGAAACACGTTGAGCCCTTCGCGCTCGCCGTCGGCGTACGGGTACAGCGCGTCGCGCGCGTGGAAGCAGTAGCTCGTGCCGATGTGCGTCGTGAGGACGGCCTTCGGCTTGCCCGTCGAGCCGCTCGTCAACGAGACGAACGCGATGTCGTCGGGGCGCGGCGCGACGCTCGCCCATGCGCGGTCCGCGAGCGGCGGGCGCGCGCCGACGAGCGTGCAGCGCGCATCGGGCAGATGTTTGGCCGCGCGCGCGAGCAACTCGGGCGTCGTCGCGAACTGCGCGACGCGGCAGCTCGCGACGAATTCGCCGACGAGCGAATCGGGCCAGCTCTTTTCGAGCAGGCATACCGACGCGCCGATCGACCATGCGGCGACGATCGTCAGCACATACTCGGCGCCGTGCGGCAGAAAGACGCCGACCACATCCTGCCGGCCGACGCCCGCCGCGCGAAACGCGTCGGCGAGCTCGCCCGCATGCGATGCGAGTTGCCGGTACGTCCACGTGCGTTCGCCGTCCTTCAGCGCGAGCGCATCGGGGGTGCGCGCGACGTGCTCGCGGATCGCGGCGAGCACCGAATGCGCATCGCCCCAATCGTCGGCCGCGCGCAGGCACGCGGCGACGCGCGAGCCCGGATCGGGCGTCGCCGCGACGATCGACGCGGGGCGCTCCGCGAGCCGTCGCTCGATATGGCCGGCGACGCTCGCGCACAGCGCCGCGCGCGATGTCGGCTCCAGAAAATAGAAATGATGGCCGTCGAACGTCTCGACCGGGCACGCATGCTGTGAGCCGACGTGCGCGCGCCACGCGCGCAGATCGTCGATGGTCGTGCTCGGATCGGCCGCGCCGCCGTAGATCGCGCACGGCGCGCGCAGCGCGTCGCCGGGGGCGTGCCGGTAGGTTTCGGCGAGCCGGAGGTCCGCCCGCAGCGGCGGAAGAACGTAGCGGGCGACGTCGGCATCGTCGAGCGCGCCGTCCGGGAAGAAGCCCCAGCGTCGCACGGCTTCGATGAACGCGGTGTCGGGCAGCGCATGCGTCGGTTGACGCCATGCGTCGGTTGCGCGCTCGCGCGAGGGCGCGGGATGGCCCGACAGAAAGACGCCGGCCGGCTGCGCGCCGCCGCGTTGCTCGAGCGCGCGCGCGACTTCGTAGGCGAGCAGCGCGCCGAGGCTGTGGCCGAACAGGAAGAAGGGCGTGCCGTCGTCGAGCCGCGCGACCTCGGCGGCGAGATCGTCGACGAGAGACGGCCAGTCGTCGTAGAACGGAATGTGCTGGGTCGCGCCGCGACCGGGCAGGCTGAGCGTCGTGAAAGCGAACGCGCCGCCAAGTGCGCGGGCCATGTCCGCGTAGCTCGCGTCGCTGCCGCCCGCGAACGGGAATGCGACGATCCGGGCTCGACTATCGAGAGATCCGTTGCTCGTTGAAACTATTTGCCTCATGAGAACCACTCCGAATGACCGGCGGTAAATTATCAGAGGAAATGAAACAATCGATACTGCAACTTCTTACAGTCGCTTCGTAATCGATTTGCAGTGTATTTCGCGTAAATCGGGCGCAATAAATGCGAGTGCGACCGTGATTGGGACTTTCTCCAAAAACGGGATCAGACTATTCCTAAAAATACAAAAACTGTTGTATGGAATGCCGGTGGTTCGAAGGAATTGCTATTGGGAATCCAACAATGGAACGCTCGCGAACCCGCGACGGACGCAATCCTTTGACCGCATACCCGACACGTTCACTCGGGAAATTTTTATCTTTCGAAATGCCGGGTCGATATGTTCAACCAAAAGCAACGATTGCGAAATCGGATCGCGATATGCGCAAAACCGTGATGTCGATTCGATGCATTGTGGATATCATCGAGGCCAATGATGCGGGCTGCTTTAATGTATTTAATTATGCAATTACCGAAAAATAAATTTGGAAATTCACCGAGGATTTCCTCCTTGTTCTGGATGAATTCGCGCACGAGGCGCCGCTTTGATCCCAATATCTGAAACAATCTGGGGCAATCTAAAAGCAAACTGAACTTCGCTCTCCCTGAAATAGTCGGAAATGCCGTTGCCGATCCGCCGTGGCGAAGGGCCGTCGCCGCCGGAGTGCGCAGTGCGTCGCGTGTGCGGCCCGTCGCCGTGCGCGCGTCGCCCGTCTAGAACGCTGCGTGCGCCGACGAGACAAAGGGAGCCGCGTGCGCCGGCGGTCTTCCGGGCATGTCCTGTTCGATCGTCGGTCGATGCTGGCGTCGTGCGTGTCGAGTCAGCCGACAATCGCCCGCAGCGGTCTTCAGCGGTCTTTCGGCGCGCGCCGCCGGTCCGCCATGCGTACGAGGGCGCATGCCGCAGCGGGTCCGTTGCTTGCCGGGCGGCGTCGCGCGTGCGCGCGCCGCGCGCACGCGCATGTGCGGCGGTGGCCGTGATGCGGGTAGGGCCGGCGCGCGCGGGATTCGAGCGATGCTCGATCGCCGGCCGCCGGTTCGGCTTCGGCGCAGGCGGCCGATCGTCCCGCCGCATCCGACGAAACGGACGGCGCGCTCGCGCTTCGGCGGCGCGGCGGGCGCGCTCGCCGGCGTTTCGCCGCGCGCGGGCCGCCGTTGCCCGCACGTCCTTTCGAGCACGCTTTCTTCATTGGTTCGCTAACGTAACATCCTCACTTGAGCTGGGCGGTTCTATGTTCGAAGGCTTGTCCATTGGTTCGTTTAACGAAATTCTGAGCGCGACTTGCAAGAAGAGCCTCTTTGAGCAGACGGCGTACCACGTTCGCCAACTGGGCTTCAAGAACTTCGCGTACCGGCATCAGATTTCCGGCGCGGCGTCGAGCCGCTGCATGCTCGACGGATTTCCGACCGAGTGGCGGCTGCGTTACGACGCCGCCGACTACCTGTCGATCGATCCCGTCGTCCAGCATTGCCGGTGCCGGACCGTGCCGCTCATCTGGCACGACGAGCTCTATACGACCGGCCGCGCGAAGCTCATGCGCGACGAGGCGAAATCGTACGGCCTCGTCTACGGGCTCAGTTGCCCCGTTCACGATCGCAGCGGCGCGATCAGCATGCTCAGCATGGCGACCGACGATCCGTTCGAGCACGACGCGAACGACATACTGCGGCTGTTGAGTCTGTCGCAGTTGCTCGCGAGCTTCGTGCACGCGGCGATGCATGAACTGCTCGACTGCCGGTTGCGCAGGCAGGGCTCGTGCGATCTGACCGCGCGCGAGCGCGAATCGCTGCAGTGGGCGGGGCGCGGCAAGACGGCGTGGGAAATCTCGAAGATTCTCGGCATCTCGGAGCGCACGGTCGTGTTCCATCTGTCGAACGCCGCGCGCAAGATCGGCGCGAACAACCGCGCGCAGGCGGTCGTCATCGCATCGGCTCGCGGGTTGATCTGAGCGGGCGCCGCCGCCGGGCGCACGCGGCGGCGCGCGGCCGTGCGGCGATCCGCCTGTCCGGCGGGAGCTGGGCGAACGTAGCGCGGCTATCGCGCTGCCGCACGATCCGCTTACCCCTCGGCGCGTTCGCGCTATATCGTCCGCGGCGATTTACTTTGCGAAATCGCTTCGTAGACCATCTTCGCCGCCCGGCCCTATCATCGATCGCAGTTCATTCCGAAACGAAGCGGCCGCACAGTCGCGCAAGCGTAGGTGCAGGCGGTTTCGCCTGACCGCCGGACACATGCGTTTCGGCATCCTGAAGAGAGTTCTCCTATGCAGTCTCGCCTTTTCCTTGTGCGCGTCGTCCGGCGCGCATCGCGTGCGGCCGCCGCCGCATTTGCGCTTGTCGCGTTCGCCGCGCCGCTCGCGCATGCCGATTCCGCGCCGCTGAAGGCCGGCATCGCGACGAGCCCGCAGATCGGAGCGCTGAAGGTGGCGGCGAAGGAGGCGCAGGGCCTCGACGTGAAGATCATCGAGTTCACCGACTGGAGCGCGCCGCTCGCGAACCAGGAAATCGACGTCAACCATTTTCATCACATCCCGTTCCTCGAGAACGCGAAGAAGCAGGGCGGCTACGATTTCGTCGCGATCGCGCCGCGCACAATCATGAAGATCGGCCTCTATTCGAGGAAGATCAAACGCTTCGATCAACCGAAGGACGGCGCGCCGGTCGCGATCGCGAACGATCCGCGCATTCGCCGCTTCATTGCGATCCATCAGCATTCGCCGGCGGTGAGGAAGTCGCTCGACAACGCATTCGGCTCGCTGTACGCGGTCGGGTGACAAGGCCGCGAGTGCGCGCGATGGCGAAGAGAAAGATCCTGCTGAACGCGTTCGACATGAATTGCGTCGGCCATATCAATCACGGCTTGTGGACGCATCCGCGCGACCGCTCCGCGCGGTACACCGACCTCGACTACTGGACCGATCTCGCGCGCACGCTCGAGCGCGGCAAGTTCGACGGGATCTTTCTCGCCGACATCGTGGGCGTCTACGACGTGTACGGCGGCGGCCCCGATGTCGCGCTGCGCGAATCGGTGCAGGTGCCCGTCAACGATCCGCTGCTGCTCGTGCCGGCAATGGCGCACGCGACGACGCATCTCGGCTTCGGCGTGACCGCGAATCTCACGTACGAGCCGCCGTATCTGTTCGCGCGGCGAATGTCGACGCTCGATCACCTGACGAAAGGCCGCATCGGCTGGAACATCGTGACCGGCTACCTCGACAGCGCGGCGCGCGGCATGGGCCTCGCGGGGCAGATCGGGCACGACGAGCGCTACGCGCGCGCGGACGACTACATGGAGGCCGTCTACAAGCTGTGGGAACGGAGCTGGGACGACGACGCGGTGATCCGCGACCGCGACGCGCGCGTGTTCGCGCGGCCCGACAAGGTGCGCCGCGTGCGCCACGACGGGCCGTATTACTCGGTCGACGCGATTCATTTGAGCGAGCCGTCGCCGCAGCGCACGCCGGTGCTGTACCAGGCCGGTTCGTCGGCGCGCGGCGTCGAGTTCGCCGCGAAGCATGCCGAATGCGTGTTCGTGAACGGCCGGAGCAAGGCCGCCGCGCGCTCGGCGGCGGCCGACATTCGCGCGGCCGCCGCGCGGATCGGCCGCGATCCGGCGTCGATCAAGATCTTCGCGGGCATCACGGTCGTGACGGACGACAACGAGCGGGCGGCGCGCGAGAAGTTCGACGAATACCGGCGCCACGCGAACCCGGAAGCGGGGCTCGCGCACTTCGCGAGCTCGACCGGCATCGATTTCTCGCGCTTCGGCCCCGACGAGCCGATCGCGCACGTGAAGACCGATGCGATTCAATCGGCCGTCGACGCGATCTCGACGGCGAGCGCGACGGGGGCATGGACCGTGCGGCGCATCCTCGAGCAGATGTCGATCGGCGGACGCTATCGCCCGCTCGTCGGCTCGCCGTCGCAAGTCGCGGACGCGCTTGCCGCATGGGTCGAGGAAACGGGCATCGACGGCTTCAATGTGACGCGCACGGTGGTGCCCGAGTCGTTCGACGATTTCGTCGATCTGATCGTGCCGGAGTTGCAGAATCGCGGCCTCTACAAGGAGGACTACGACGCTGCGCCGACGCTGCGCGCGAAGCTGTTCGGCGAGAGCGGCCGGTTGCCCGGCTGGCATGCGGGCGCGCAGCACCGGTTCGGCCGCGAGCGCGACACCGGGCAAGTATGATCACGCGACGAGGCGATTCGATGGTGCAGCTATTCGGTTCCCCGGGTTTCATCGAACGTGCGGCCGGCACGCCGCATGAGCGCGTGCGCGCGGCTTGCGCACGCGAACGACGGCCGGCGCCGGACGGGGCGAGCGAACGCCGTCGCGCGGCGGCGCGCGGGATGCGGCCGGAGGCGTTGCACGGGCGCGAGCCGCGGATCGTGTGCGCACGGCGGATATCGCGGGCGCCGCATCGGCTCCCGAAAAAGCTCACCGTCGAGCCGCCGCCGGACCGATCCGGCGCGTCCGCGTGATGCACGCCGCACGACGATGGTTCGCCGATTGCGTGCGATGCGAAGGCCCGGCCGATCGCGCGCGACGCCAGATACGCCGCCCGCGCCGAGGCGCCGCCCGCACATCGGACTGACATGCGGATGCGTGACGATCAAGGCTTCATGGGCGCGATGCCGCAATCGCGTCACGAAGACCTTGCTGCGGCCGCCGCCGCCATCACGATCGGCTGCGCGCGCGGCGCGGTTCGAGCGGGGCAGGGTCTTCGGCACGCGGCGCTTCGCGCGATGCGCGGACATCGGTTGAACGAGCATGGCGCGCCGACAGGCAGGTATCCGAACGAACCGCATTTCGTAAGCCATGTAAGCAACCCTTGTCGACGGCCGCCGCGCGCGCCCGCCCGTCGATGCCGGTTCGCCGCCCGGCCGCGCGCCGAGCATTCCGATGCGCGCCGGCTCGGCTGCGCGTCGCGACACTTTACAGACACATATTTGTACATTGATTACAGGTGCCCGGCGCTAGTATTCGACGCACACCACACCGCAAATCGGGCGACTGACCACAAACGGCGGTGCGGCGCGTGCGCGCGCGTGACATCGCCGGCCGCCGCCGCATCGCACGACAAGCCCGCCATCTGGGAAGCATCCGTATGAACGATCCACGAGCCCTGGTTGAAATGACGCTCGGCGCCGGCCGCCCGCCACGCACGCTAGCCGAACTGATCGCGGCGCTGCGCGCGAGCGCGCCGGAACGCGATCGCGCGGGCGGCCATGCTGCGCGCGAGAAGCAGTGGATCGCCGACGCCGGCTTGCTGACGCTCGCGGTGCCGCGCGAATTCGGCGGTCAGGAAGCGGGCTGGCCTGTGATCTATCACACGATCCGCGCGCTCGCGCGCGTCGACAGCGCGCTTGCGCATCTGCTCGGCTTTCAATGTTTGCAGATCGTCAGCGTCGACGTGTGGGGCAGCGCCGCGCAGCGCGAGCGCTACCTGCGCGGCACGGTCGAGCACGACTGGTGGTGGGGCAACGCGGTGAATCCGCTCGACGCGCGGCTCGTCGCGCGCGCGACGGGCGACGGCGGCTACCGGCTCGACGGCGTCAAGGGCTTCTGCTCGGGCACGCGCGGCTCGCAGCGGATGACGGTGTCCGCGCACGATCCGGACACGGGCAAGCCGGTGTTCGCGGTCGTGCCGACGCAGCGCGAAGGGATCGCGGTGCATGACGACTGGGACCCGATCGGCCAGCGGCAGACCGACAGCGGCAGCGTGTCGTTCGACGGCGTGCGCGTCGAGCCCGATGAGGTGCTGCATCGGTCGGAGGCGCCGCCGACGCCGCGCGCGACGCTGCGCACGCTCGTGTCGCAGCTCGTGTTGACGAATCTGTTCGTCGGCATCGCGGAGGGCGCGCTCGCCGAGGCGCGCGACTACGTGCAGCGCGCGGGGCGGCCGTGGGTGCATTCGGGCGTCGAGCGAGCGGCCGACGATCCGTACACGCTGCAGCGGTTCGGCGACATGCGCGTGCAGACGGTGAGCGCCGAGGCGCTCGCGGACCGTGCGGCGCGCGCGCTGCAGCGCGCATGGGCGGAGCGCGACGCGTTGACGGCCGCGGCGCGCGCGGAAGTGGCGCTCGCGATCTCGGAGGCGAAGATCGTCGCGCAGCGCGCGGCGCTCGATGTCAGCGAGGCGCTGTTCGACGCGTGCGGCGCACGCGCGACGGCCGCGCCGCTCGCGCTCGACCGCTTCTGGCGCAACGCGCGCACGCACACGCTGCACGATCCGCTCGACTACCGGCTGCGCGACGTCGGCCGCCATGCGTTGACGGGCGAACTGCCGGACGCGTCGCTCTATTCCTGATGGCGTGACGCAGCCGGGTGCATCGCTCGTTCGCCGCGCATGCGCTCGTTCGCCGCGTTTTCGTTTCGCTCGTGCGCTGCGTCATTCGATCGGCCGCCGCGCGAAGCGCGCGGCGAACGCCTCGAACGCGGCGATGTCCGCGCGCGGCGTGCCGATCGCCGCGTCGCTCGGAGCGACGTCGTCCATCTGCACCGGCTGGCAGTCGATCAGATGCCGCACGTTCGGAAACTTGGACATCCTCGGCAGCCGGTAGCGCAGCCGGAAGAGGCGCGGCAGCACGCCGCGCGATTTGCGCAGATCGTCGACCCGCTGCACCGACGCGTCGAACCAGAAGCGCGACCACGCGGCCTGCCTGCGCTCGCCGCGCGGCGCGGCGATGAATTCCGTCAGCACGAGCAGGATGTAGGGGATGTCGCGTTGCGCGAGCGTCGGCCATGCCCAGAGCTTCAGCACGTCCGCGAGCTCGATCGCGCGCATGAAGCGCGCGATCCCGAACGCGCACGCCGTCTGCCGGATCGTGTGCAGATGCCGCTGCCAGTGCTGGAAGAAGGTCGCGCGGGCGCGCCGGCCGTGCTCGTCGAGCGGCGGGCCGACGTGCACGGCGAGCGGATTCGGCAGCGCGTCGTTGACGAGCGGGCAGCGCGCGAATTCGCCCGCGAGATGGACGAAGCGGCGCGCGTGCGAGCGGTCGCGCAACTGCACGACGTACAGCGCTTCCAGGCACAGCGGACAGCGCGCCCACCCGTGCGGGACGGGGGCCGCGCGACAGAGTGCGTCGACGTGGACCAGTCGATCGTCGACCGGGTGCAGCGCATATTCGAGCATCGGCCGTGCTTTCATGTCGGTGCCGGTCCGGCCCGGACGGAGCGGCGCTCGTGCGCCGGCGCCGCATGCGGGCCCTGAGATCAACGAGGAACGGGGTCGACCGGAAGTCGGTATCCCGAATCAGATCAGACACGCGATGTGTGACACGCCGATGTGCGGCTCGTGACGACCGGCGGTTTCCGTGACGGCGGGCGGCGCGGCGGTGCAATCGGATGCCGGGCGGTCAGCGCGCGACGCCCGGTGAGATGCGCCGCCCCTTCATGATCCGCGGATAGCGCGCGCTCACTTCGTGGTCCGACTCGACGTTCGCGTTCGTGAGGCGCTCGGACCACGCGGGATTCCGGCGATGCGTGCCGTGGCCGATGCGGCGCGTCAGGCCGCCTGCTCGTACAGCGCGCGCACGTAGCGCAGATGGCGCTCCGCCGCCGCGCGCGCGCGTTCGGGGTCCTTCGCGGCGATCGCCTCGTAGATCTCGGTGTGCTGTTCGAGGAGGGCGCGCTCCATCGCGTCCGCATGGTTCACGAGCCGGTGCGACTTGTGCATCGATTCCTGCAGCAGCCCGTGAATGCCGTGCATCACGTGGATCAGCGCGACGTTGTGCGTCGCGTCGGCGATCGCGAGGTGGAAGTTCGCGTCGACCTCGGCGAGCCGGCCCGGCTCGTGTTTCAGCGAATGGCCCGCGAGCGCGTCGTACGCGGCCTTGATCTTCACGAGATCGCCGGGCGTCGCGCGCTCGGCCGCATACGCGGTCGAGATCGTTTCGAGGCCGTGGCGCAGCTCGAGCACGTCGTGGCTCGCCTCGGGGTTCTGCAACAGCAGATCGGCGAGCGGATTGGACACGACGGGCGCCGTGATGTCCGCGACGACGAAGCCGCCGCGCCCGATCGAGCCGATGAAGCCGTCGGCCTCGAGCCGCACGAGCGCCTCCCGCAGCGACGGGCGCGACACGCTCAGCTGCGCGGCGAGCTCGCGCTCGGTCGGCAGCTTCTGGCCGGGCAGCAGCTTGCCCGCCGAGATGAGGGACTTGATCTGGTCGGACACCACATCGGACAGGCGCACGCGGGTGTAGGACTCGACTGGCTGAAACGTCATGCACGGGCCTTCTGGACGGTTGGGTGGCGCGGACGCCGGCTTGTGCGGCCGGTCGCTCGCGCGCCGGCCGATGCGCGCCGCAGCGTACGGCGGCCGCGCGGAATTATACCCGGCGGGGCCCCGATGGCCTTCCGAGCCAATGCCGGCGCGGGGTTCGGCTCGATCGGCGCCTTGCCGATCGGCGTTTTCCCTGATCGTCGCGACATTGACAGCCGACCGCCATCTCACTATCTTGGCCAGCGTGGTCAGACCAACTTGACCAAAGTATAGGGCATTGACGGCGGGTTCGCGGGGTCGCGCGCCGGTTCGCCGAAGCCCATTCGTCGATGTCATCCGTTGAAACCAGGAAGCGGCCGCGACGAGCGGCCGGATCAAACACATGGACTCATCCCCGCACACCGCCGGCGCGCCCGGCGGCGCCCGCGAGACGCCGCGCGTCGGCCTGTTCGTCACGTGCCTCGCGAATCTCTTCCGGCCGAGCGCCGCGCTCGCGGCCGTGCAATTGCTGGAGGCGGCCGGCTGCACGGTCGACGCGCCGCGCGCGCAGACCTGCTGCGGCCAGCCGGCGCTGAACAGCGGCGATTTCGACGACGCGCGCGGCATCGCGCGCCGCACGATCGAAGCATTCGAGCGCTACGACTACGTCGTCGCGCCGTCCGGCTCCTGCATTCGCACGCTGCGCCACGACTATCCGGACCTGCTCGCGAACGATCCCGCGTGGAAGCCGCGCGCCGAGCGGCTCGCCGCGCGCGCGCACGAGCTGACGAGCTTTCTCGTCGACGTGCTCGGCTGGGCGGGCCCCGAGCGCGCCGCGGTGGCGGGCTGCACGCTCACCTATCACGACACCTGTTCGGGCCTGCGCGGCCTCGGCATCAAGGCGCAGCCGCGCGCGCTGCTCGCGCGCGTCGAAGGTGTCGAGCTGAAGGAAATGAAGGATGCCGAAGTCTGCTGCGGCTTCGGCGGCACGTTCTGCGTCAAATATCCGGAGATCTCGACGAAGATCGTGTCCGACAAGACCGCGAATGTCCGCGCGAGCGGCGCGACCGTGCTCGCGGGCGGCGATCTCGGCTGCCTGATGAACATCGGCGGGCGGCTCAAGCGCGAGGGCAGCCCGGTGCGCGTCTATCACATCGCCGAAGTGCTGACCGGAATGAACGTCGAGCCGATCTGCGGGGAGGACGAATGAGCGCGCAACCTTCCACCGCGACGCCGACGTTCAAGGCGCGCGCGAGCGCCGCGCTGCACGACGCGCAGCTTCAGGAAGCGCTCGGCATGCTCGGCGAGGGCTGGATCGAGAAGCGGCGGCGCGTCGTGTCGCTGTTGCCCGAGTTCGAGATGCTGCGCGAGCGCGCGAAGGCCGTGAAGGACCACGTGCTCGCGAATCTCGACACGTATCTCGAACGCTATGAAGCGGCCGTCACGCGTGCGGGCGGCGTCGTCCACTGGGCGAGCGACGCGGCGCAGGCGCGCGAGATCGTGCTGAAGATCTGCCGCGACGCGAACGCGAAGACGATCACGCGCGGCAAATCGATGGTCGGCGAAGAGATCGGCCTGCCCGCCGCGCTCGAGGGCGCGGGCATGGAAGTGGTCGAGACCGATCTCGGCGAATACATCGTGCAGCTCGCGCACGAAGGGCCGAGCCACATCGTGTTCCCGGCGCTGCACAAGACGATCGGTCAGGTTACCGAACTGTTCGCCGGGCATCACTCGCCCGCGCAGTACGACGGGCCGCGCGAGACCGTGGCGGACGTCGTCGGCGAGGCGCGCCAGGTGCTGCGCGAGAAGTTCTTCGTCGCGGACGTCGGCATCACCGGCGCGAACTATCTCGTCGCCGAGACGGGCTCGAACGTGATCTGCACGAACGAGGGCAACGGCGACCTGACGTCGACGCTCGCGCGCGTGCACATCGTGACGGCGGGCATCGAGCGCGTCGTGCCGACGCTCGACGACGTCGCGCTGTTCGTGCGCCTGCTCGGCCGCAGCGCGACCGGGCAGGAGATCACGTCGTATACGACGTTCAGCACGGGCGCGAAGCGCGGCGACGATCTCGACGGGCCGCAGGAATATCACGTCGTGCTCGTCGACAACGGCCGAACGCGGATGCTCGCGGGCGAATTCCGCGACATGCTGCGCTGCATCCGCTGCGGCGCGTGCATGAACCATTGCCCGGTGTACGGCGCGGTCGGCGGGCATGCGTACGGATGGGTCTATCCGGGGCCGATGGGCGCCGTTCTCACGCCGCTCCTGCAGGGCATCGAGCACGATACCGATTTGCCGAACGCGTGCACGCTGAACGGGCGCTGCGCGGAAGTGTGCCCGGTGAAGATTCCGCTGCCGACGCTGCTCAAGAAGCTGCGCGGGATGCAGTTCGACGCGCGGCTCACCGCGCCCGGCACGCGATTCTTGCTGCGCGCGTTCGGCGTGGTCGCGCGGCGGCCGGCGCTTTATCACTGGCTCACGCGCGTCGGCGCGCGCGTGCTGCGCGGGCTCGGCGGCAAGCGCGGCAGCATCGCGCGCGTGCCGTTCGCGTCCGGCTGGACCGATTCGCGCGAACTGCCGAAGCCGCCGCCGCGCACGTTCTTCGAGACATGGGACGCGACGCGAGCGAACCGGCAGGAGGTGCGGCGATGAGCGCGCGCGACGACATTCTCGGCCGCATCCGCGCGGCGCTCGGCGGCGAGCGCGCGTCGCTCGCCGCGCAGTTTCCGGCGCCGGCGCGAACGGCGGCCGCGGCCGATGCGTCCGACGCGCCGCGCGCGCGCGGGACGCTCGATTCGAGCGCGGCGTCTTCTGGCTCGCCGGCCGCCGCGCGCGGCCCGGCGATCTCGCTCGGCGACGTCGATCTCGTCGCGCGCTTCGTCGCGAAGGCGCAGCAGGTGTCCGCGACGTGCGCGCACATCGCGACGGCCGCCGGCGCGCCCGCCGCCGTCGACGCGTATCTGCGCGACGTCGGGCTTGCCGATGCGCCGCTCGTCGTCGCCGCGGCGCTCGACGCGCTGCCGTGGCGCACGCATCGCGCGCTGCCCGGCGTCGACCTGCGCCGCGACGGGCTCGTCAGCGTCACGCCGTCGTTCGCGGCGATCGCGGAGACGGGCAGCGTCGTGTGCCTGTCGTCGAGCGCGACGCCGACGTCGCTGAACTTCGTCGCCGCGACGCACGTCGTGCTCGTGAATCGCAG
Organism: Burkholderia thailandensis E264; assembly: GCF_000012365.1. Lineage (NCBI taxonomy): Bacteria > Pseudomonadati > Pseudomonadota > Betaproteobacteria > Burkholderiales > Burkholderiaceae > Burkholderia > Burkholderia thailandensis. The sequence continues at coordinate 2,533,787 of NC_007650.1, read as the reverse complement.
CGCGATCGTCGCGACGATGGAGGATGCGTGGGCGCGCGTGCGCGCGACGATCGCGACGCTGCCGCGCGCGATCAACGTGATCACGGGGCCGTCGCGCACCGCCGACGTCGAGCAGACCGTTCAGGTCGGCGTGCATGGCCCGAAGCGCGTGCTCGTGCTGATTTGCGACGACGCGTGACGGCTGGCGCGCGAGGCGCTGCGCTCGGCGGATCGAAACGCATGCGTGCGCGGCGATGCGGCGCGTTGCGCGAAGAAGACCGAAAGCGGCGATCCGACTGATTGCCGAAGCGGGGCGTCGTTGGCCCGGCAATTCGCCGACACGGCCTTCTGCGGCATCGAGGAAGCGCCCCAGTCAACAGCACGCGACGCGCGACGGCGGACGACGCGCTTCGCACCGAAAACCAAGCGCCGGCACTGACCGGCGCACCGATACGAACGGCCCGCGAGGCCGTCGCCCATTCAGATTCATTCACGGAAGGAGACACACGTGCAGGTTTGGAACCAGGTCTATCTGCCGCTCGGCGGCGTCGGCTGGTCGGCGCTCGCCGCCGGCGCGCCGATCATTCTGTTCTTCGTGTCGCTCGCGGTGCTGCGGCTCAAGGGGCACGTCGCGGGCGCGCTCACGCTCGCGCTTTCGCTCGTCATCGCGATCGCCGTCTACGGGATGCCCGCCGAGCGCGCGCTCGCGTCGGCGGCCTACGGGTTCGCGTACGGGTTGTGGCCGATCGCGTGGATCATCGTCACGGCGGTGTTCCTCTACAAGATCGTCGTGAAGAGCGGCCAGTTCGACATCATCCGCAGCTCGATCGTGTCGCTGACCGACGATCAGCGGCTGCAGATGCTGTTGATCGGCTTCTCGTTCGGCGCGTTTCTCGAAGGCGCGGCGGGCTTCGGCGCGCCGGTCGCGATCACGTCCGCGCTGCTCGTCGGCCTCGGCTTCAATCCGCTGTACGCGGCGGGCCTGTGCCTGATCGCGGATACCGCGCCCGTCGCGTTCGGCGCGCTCGGCATTCCGGTGATCGTCGCGGGCCAGGTGTCGGGCCTCGATCCGATGGCGGTCGGCGCGATGGCGGGGCGCCAGTTGCCTTTCCTGTCGTTCTTCCTGCCGTTCTGGCTCGTGTTCGTGATGGACGGCGTAAAGGGCGTGCGCGAGACGTGGCCCGCCGCGCTCGTCGCGGGCGGCAGCTTCGCGATCGTGCAATTCTTCACGTCGAACTACGTCGGCCCCGAACTGCCCGACGTGACCTCGGCGCTCGCGAGCCTCGTGGCGCTCGCGTCGTTCCTGAAAGTGTGGCGGCCGTTGCGCGCGCGCGAGGCCGCCCGCGCGGAATCGGTCGTCTCGGCGGGCGGCGGCGCGCTCGCGCTCGGCGGCATGCCGGGCGGCCTGGGCGGCGCGCGCGCGACGGGCGGCGGCCGGCGGCCTTCGCCGTATTCGTTCGCGCAAATCGCGCGCGCGTGGTCGCCGTTCGTCGTGCTGACCGTGATGGTGACGATCTGGAGCATGAAGCCGTTCAAGGCGCTGTTCGCGAAGGGCGGCGCGCTCGCGTTCACGACGCTGCAGTTTCACATCCCGCATCTCGACAAGCTCACGCAGAAGATGGCGCCCGTCGTCGCGCATCCGACGCCCGTGCCCGCCGTGTTCAACTGGGATCTGCTCGCGGCGACGGGCACCGCGATCCTGCTGTCGGCGATCGTATCGATGGCCATCCTGAACGTTCCGGCGCGCACCGGCGTGCGCACGTTCTTCGAGGTGCTGAAGGAACTGAAGCGTCCGGTGCTGTCGATCGGCCTCGTGCTCGCGTTCGCGTTCGTCGAGAACTATTCGGGGATGTCGACGACGCTCGCGCTGCTGCTCGCGGGCACGGGCGCGGCGTTTCCGTTTTTCTCGCCGCTGCTCGGCTGGATCGGCGTGTTCCTGACGGGCTCGGACACGTCGTCGAACGCGCTGTTCTGCTCGCTGCAGGCGACTACCGCGCAGCAGATCGGCGTGCCGAGCACGCTGCTCGTCGCGGCGAACACGACGGGCGGCGTCGCGGGCAAGATGATCTCGCCGCAGTCGATCGCGGTTGCGTGCGCGGCCGTCGGTCTCGTCGGCCACGAGGCGGACCTGTTCCGCTTCACGTTGCGGCACAGCCTGTTCTTCGCGCTCGTCGTCGGCGTGATGACCTGCGTGCAGGCGTACTGGCTCACGGGGATGATCGTGCACTGAATGCGCGGGCGGCGAATGCATGCGTGCGTTCGCCGCCGATCGTGACAGCGCGCGCTGTTTCGTACGCGCGGACGAGCGGGGCGCGTGCGGGCGGCGCGTCTGTTCGCTTTCGCCGTTTCGCATGGCGAAGGAAGGAGGCTGACGAAGTGGGCTCACGAGAGCCTGAAGCGCCGACGCGAAGCAGCGCGGGCCGTGGGCGGTCGACTTCCTGAACAGTTTGCATGCCGAATAAGCCGATACAGGGCGATCGCTCTGCATGGCGGCTCGCTTCCGCGGGGCCATCTCCTTTATACCGATCATGTAAAGTAACGCGTCCGCGGGGCTCCAAGCCTATGCTGAGAGAGCAGCAAAGCCTCGCCCGATGATCGGAGAAAAGAATGAGCGATAACCGATACGCTTACGGTGTCCGCCAGAATCTCAGGCCCGTCGATCTTTTCGTGTACGTGGCCCTCGATGAAACGCAGAAACAACTAGGATTCGATGACCTCGGCGCGGCTGCGGCCGTTTTGTTGGGGTAGTCCGATGTGCCGGTGCCCGGTAAGTTCGCCGACGCAACGAAGGGTACGTCGGTTGCCTCGCTTGCCGCGCGAAAGCTGTTGCCCTTCAAGCTGGCGGTTCGTTTGCCGATGATGACTGGAGTGGGGCTTTCAGGCTTTCGTATTGCCTTTACGCGCAACCTCGGGGCTTGGGTCGGACGGACGATTCCCATAGTCGGTGAGGTCTTGCTGGCAAAGGATGCCGTTCTCATCATGCGTAACACGCTTTCGACCTATAACCGGCTTGTGAAGCCGCTGATCGGATGCTTGGATGAACGACGAGATCTGGGGCCGGCTTGAGGCGTTTGCACGGGAAGAACTCGGGCAGCCGTTGTTCGGTGGTAGCTTGAAACTGCAGCCGGAGTCGCGTCTGGAACAGGACCTCGGTCTGACAGGGCTGGACGCAGTCGAGTTTATCGACAAGTGGGCAAAGACGTTTCAGGTTGCTGCCCAGGACTTCCCATACCGTCGCTACTTCAACCCGGAGGGGCAGCAATTGCTGTCCTCGGTTCTTGGGTTGTTCTCGAAGAAGTTTCGTCGGCCCGAACTGGTGCCGCTGACACTTGAGATGCTGGCTGAGGCGATGCGCCGTGGGCGGTGGGACTCCACCGAAATCGAAGCTTCTGTCGGCGGCCGGCGTAGATGAGCGCACGGCGTCGTAGTGTCGGCGGGCCGTTTTCACTGGATTGGCTGCGTAGAGTGGCGGCCTGACGAATATTCGCTCGAGGGGGGGCGAGCGCCGATCTGTTGCCCGGCGTCATCACCGGCTTTTCGGCGGTCGCTGGGATTGCGGTGGGGGTCCTGCTAACGAGAAAGCGCGAACACGATGCGGACCGGCGCAAATTCCGGCCGGAGCACTACCGAGAATACGTGGCAGCATTTTCCGGCGTCGTTGAAGGCCGCGTTATTGAGGCTGACGCACACGAGCGGTACGCCGATGCGGTAAACGCGTCAATGCTCGTCGGCTCGCTGAGGGGGCCGAAAGCGCTGGATGCCCTGCTTGACGAGACGTCTTCACAAGCAGCGCTCCCGCGAAATGCGCGACCGCCTGCTCGATGACCTGCTGAGAGCCATGCGAGAGGATGTTCAGCCGCGCGGAGCCGTCGAGCCGGAGCTTCCGCGATTCAGGCTGTTTACCGCGCCGCCTCGCGTCTATCAGGGCACTTAATCAGACTGGGTACCGATCATGCGCAAATAGCCCGGCAGTGTGATGACTCCAGCGGCAGAGTCCGCGGAAACCACTCAGAAAGCATGCCGCATTCACCGGTCACGTTTGGCGTCACGTGGGCGGATCTGATGTAGATGCGCTCGCCTTACATCTGCATGGCAAGACGATGGATCGTGTGCGGATTTGCGGGAGATGCAAAGGGAATGAGCGCGGTTGCAACGTTTTGCTACAACCTTTTGCTTGGAACGATGCGCGAGACCTCCTATTCTGGCGGATTTACGAGATACGCCGCGTGCGGCGCGGCGTTCGTCGATTGATCAGAGGAGGTCACGCATGACGCGTTCCGTCGATTCCGGCGTCATTTTTTTCGCACGGCTCCTGCTCGCCGTGCTGTTCCTCTGGGGCGGCACGATGAAGGTGACGGGATACGGCGAGTTCGTCGGCTATCTGAAGGGGCTCGGCGTGCCGTTCACGCAGGTCGCGGCGCCCGCGATCGTCGCGCTCGAAGCGCTCGGCGGCGTGCTGCTCGTCGTCGGCTACAAGGTGAAGCCGCTCGCGCTCATGCTCGCGATCTACACGATCGCGACCGCGCTGATCGGGCACAACTTCTGGGACGCGACCAGCCCGGCGTTGCAGCGCGACATGGCCGTGCATTTCTGGAAGAACGTCGCGATCGCGGGCGGCTTCCTGCTGTTGTACGTGACGGGCGCGGGCGGCGCGAGCATCGACGGCGCGCGGCGGCCGTCGTCGTCTTACGGCTCGCTGCGCTGAGTTTTCCGCGAGCTCGCGCCTCGCCACATCGATTTCTTTCACAGTCCCCGTTCGGTAGACGTTCGTCGCGCGCTCATCCGCCGCGGCTTCACGCGGCGCGCGCCGGCTCAGCGCGCGTTCGCGCGAGCCCGCTTGCCCGATGCCGCAGGATGCGGCGTGCCGCGCACGACGGCCGCCATCGCCGCGGCGCTCGCGAAGAGCACGGCCGACACCTGCGCCGACGCATGCAATCCCGACACGATGTCCGCCGGCAGCGCGCCGCTCGCGAGCGCGCCGAAACCCGCGACGCCGATCGCGCCGCCCGCCTGCCGCGCGGTGTTGAGCACGGCGGACGCGGTCGCGGCGCGCGCGCGCTCGACCGATGCGAGCACGGTCGTCGTCATCGCGGGCACTGCGAGCCCCATGCCGCCCGGAATCAGCAGGAACGGCACGACGAGCATCGCGATCGGCGTATCGGCGCGCACGGCGCCCAGCAGCACGAACCCGGTCGCGCCGATCAGCGCGCCCGCGATCATCGGCCGGCGCGCGCCGTAATGCGCGGTCGCCCAGCCGCTCGCGACGTTCGACAGCAGGAAGCCGCCCGTGAGCGGCAGGAACGCGAGCCCCGCCTCGAGCGGCGTGTCGTGCCGCACGCGCTGCAAGTACAGGCTCAGCACGAAGATGATTCCGTAGTACGACAGATTCATGCAGACGCCGAACAGCACGGCGACGCTGAACGCGCGCTGCCTGAACAGCGTGAGCGGCACCATCGGATGCGCGCTGCGCGATTCGACGAACACGAACGCCGCGCCGGCCGCGAGCGCGGTGGCGACGAGCGCCGGATGCCAGTCGATCACCGCGCCGGTGAAGAGCGTCAGCGCGACGACGGCGAGACACTGGCCCGGAAGATCGATGCCGCGCGGCGTGTCGGCGGCGCGCGCGGGCGCGGTTGCACGGGATGTCCGCGAATCCGCCGCCGCCTCTTGCGCTTCTTGCGCCTGCTGCGTCTGCGCGCCCGGGCCGCGCGCACGGCCATGACCGGACGCCGCCGCCGCCGCCGCGCGCGCGTCATCCCTGTCGATCCACAGGAACGTCGCGACGAGGCCGGCCGCGCATAGCGGCAGATTGACGAAGAAGAGGCTGCGCCAGCCGAACTGCGCGATCAGCGCGCCGCCGATCACCGGGCCCGCCGCGATCGAGATCGCGCCCGACGCGGTCCACCAGCCGACCGCGCGCGCCCGCAGCCGCGGATCGTGCGCGCACGCGTGGTTGAGCAGCGCGAGCGAATTCGGCAGCATCGCGGCGGCCGCGAGCCCTTGCAGCGCGCGCGCCGCGACGAGCGCCGGCGCGTTCGCGGCGACGCCGCAGACGAACGACGCGACCGCGAAGAGGGCGAGCCCGGCCGCGAACAGCCGGCGCGCGCCGAAGCGGTCGCCGAGCGCGCCGGCCGACAGCATCAGGCCGGCGACCGCGAGCGTGTACGCGTCGACGATCCATTGCAGGCCCGCGACGCTCGCATGCAGATCGATGCCGATGCGCGCGAGCGCGACGTTGACGATCGTCACGTCGAGCTGCGTGATGACGAAGCCCGCGCTCACGGTCGGGATGATGCGCACGAGCGCGGCGCGGGAAAGGGCGGGGTGAGGAAGGCGGGTGTCCATGCACGCATCGTAGTGTCGTGCGGGACGGCGACGTTGCGGACGCTTCTGAAATGTCGAATGCGGCGCGGACGAGGGGCCGGTGCGTTCCGGCGGCGTTTCCCGCGGCTCGCGGCCCGTTCGCGCGAGGCCCGAAAGACGCGTGGCGGGCGGCATTGCGCCGCCCGCGCAACGGACGTTATTCGGCGTCCTTCGCGAACGGCATCGCGACCGCGCCGAGCACGCAGATCGCCGCGACATAGTAGGCCGGCGCGAGCGGGCTCGATTTCATCAGCAGCGACACGATCACCGGCGTGAGCCCGCCGAACACCGCGTACGCGACGTTGTAAGAGAACGAGATGCCCGAGAAGCGCACGACGGCCGGAAAGCTCTTCACCAGCACGAACGGCACCGCGCCGATCGTGCCGACGGCGAAGCCCGCGAGCCCGTAGAGCGGCACGAGGCGCGAGGCGTCGACGGCGATCTGCGTGTACATCGCGTAGTAGCACGCGGCGAGCGCGATGCCGCCGATCGACAGCACCGCCTTCGCGCCGAAGCGGTCCGCGAGCGAGCCGGCGGTGATGCAGCCGGCCGTCAGGCACAGCGTCGCGATGCTGTTCGCGAACAGCGCGGTCGCGGGTGCGATATGAAACTGCTTTTGCAGCAGCGTCGGCGTCATCAGGATCACGACGACGATCGCCGCCGACAGCATCCACGTGATCAGCATCGACACGATCACCGCGCGGCCGTGGTCGCGAATCACCGCCTTCAGCGGGATCTCGGCCGCGAGCGTCTTGCGCGCCTTCATCTCGGCGAACACGGGCGTCTCGTGCAGCCAGCGGCGCAGGTAGACGGAGAAGAGGCCGAACACGCCGCCGAGCAGGAACGGGATGCGCCACGCGAACGCGGCGACTTCGGCTGTCGAGAAGCGGCTGTTGATGGCCGTCGCGACGAGCGAGCCGAGCAGGATGCCGATCGTGAGGCCCGCCGTCAGCGTGCCGCACGCGTAGCCGATGCGCTGCGACGGCACGTGCTCGGACACGAACACCCACGCGCCGGGCACTTCGCCGCCCACCGCCGCGCCCTGCAGCACGCGGAACAGCAGCAGCGCGACCGGCGCGAGGATGCCGACGCTGTCGTAGGTGGGCAGCAGGCCCATCAGCAGCGTCGGCACCGACATCAGCAGCACGCTCAGCGTGAACATCCGCTTGCGGCCGACGAGGTCGCCGAAGTGCGCCATCACGATGCCGCCGAGCGGCCGCGCGAGATAGCCGGCCGCGAAGATGCCGAACGTCTGCAACTGGCGAAGCCAGTCGGGGATGTCGTGCGGGAAGAACAGCTGGCCGATCGCGGGCGCGAAGAACACAAAGATGATGAAATCGTAGAACTCCAGCGCGCCGCCCAACGCGGCGAGGCCGAGGGTTTTGTAGTCGCGGCCCGTCAGGGCGCGGGGCGGGGCGCTTGAGACGGCGCTCAGTTCGGAAGCAGGCATGGTCGGGGCGATCCTGGTTCGAATGGTTGTGTACCGCGCGGATGGGGCCGGGCGGCGGGCCTCGTCGTCGGACTGACGGTGCAACGCGCGGGATGGCGCACGGGACACGAACCGCGCGGCGGCCGGATGGGAGCCGCACGGGAAGACGAACGCGACGCAATGCCGGCGATTCTACAGGACTGACGAATAGCCGACGGCCGCGCCGGCCTCGTGGAAATCGGCAATTGCCGGCGGGCGGAAAACCGTGTGTGGGGGCGCGCCGCGCGCCCGCGCGGCGACGCGGGCGGGCGGCTTCAGGCGGGGTTTCCGGCGGGCTCCGGTCGGCTCCGGTCGGCTTCGGTCGGCTTCGGCGGCGCGGCCGGCTCGTCGGCGCGTCAGTCGAGCAGCGCGACGATCTCGTCGTGGAGCCGGGCCGGAATTCGCACGCCGTGCGCGACGCTGCGCGCGCGGGCGTCGAAGCGCCGCTGCGACGGCAGCCGCGCGCCCTGCGCGACGATCGCATCGAGCATGCGCTCGCCGCGCGCGAGGCCGGCTTCGAGCGCGTCGCCGAGAAACACTTTCGGATCGAGCGCGATCACGAGCTCGCCATGACACGGCGTCGCGCCGACGCCTTCGTCGAACGCGAGCGATTCGGCGCTCGTCATGTCGCCGATCAGCGCGCCGGCGAGCAGCTCGATCATCGCCGCGAGCGCCGAGCCCTTGTGCCCGCCGAACGTGCGCATCGCGCCTTGCAGCGCGGCCTTCGGATCGGTGGTGGGCGCGCCGTTCGCGTCGAGCGCCCAATGCGGCGGGATCGGCTTGCCCTCCTTCGCGTGCAGCTCGATGTCGCCGCGCGCGATCGCGCTCGTCGCGAAGTCGAACACGAACGGCGTGCCGCCCGGGCGCGGCCACGCGAACGCGAGCGGGTTCGTGCCGAACACCGGCCGCGCGCCGCCTTCGGGCGCGACCCAGCTATGGCTCGGATTCATCGCGAGGCCGGCGAGGCCGTGCGCGGCGATCGCCTCCACCTCCGGCCACAGCGCCGAGAAGTGGTAGCAGCGGTTGATCGCCATCGCGGCGATGCCGTGCCGCCGCGCCATCTCGACGAGCACCGGCAGGCCGGTCTCGAACGCGAGCAGCGAGAAGCCGCGATGCGCGTCGAGCGCGACGATCGACGGCGATAGCCGGCGCAGCGTCGGCGCCGCGTGCGGATCGACCTTGCCGAGGCGCAGCGAGCGCGCGCACACGAGCAGCCGGTAGACGCCGTGCGAATGGCATTCGTCGCGCTGGCCTTGCGTGATCACGTTCGCGATCGCGCGCGCGTGCGCGTCGGACAGCCCGTGGCGCGCGAGCACGCGCAGCGCGAGCGCGTGCACGTCGTCGAGCGACAGGACGACGTCCGGCCGCGCGAGGTCTTGCGGATCATTCATCGCGCGCCTCCCGCGGCGCGAGCGCGCCGTCGATGCGTTGCGGCACGCGCAGCGGGTTGCCGTCGCGCAGCGCGTCGGGCAGCAGCGCGTCGGGCACGTCCTGATACGACACGGGCCGCAGGAAGCGCTCGATCGCGCGCGCGCCGACCGACGTCGTGCGCGTGTCCGATGTCGCCGGGAACGGCCCGCCGTGCACCATCGCATGGCCGACCTCGACGCCCGTGCCGAAGCCGTTCACGAGGATGCGGCCGGCCCGGCGCTCGAGCGTCGGGCGCAGTTGCGCGAACAGCGGCGCGTCGCCGTCGCCGAGGTGCGCGGCGATCGTCAACTGGCCTTCGAGCGCCTTCAGCACGCGGTGCAGCGCGCCGGCGTCCGCGCAGCGCACGACGAGCGACGCCGGGCCGAACACCTCGTCGCGCAGCTCGGCGCGCGTGATGAACGCATCGGCCGTCGTCGCGAACAGCGCGGCGCGCGCCTGATGGCGCTCCCCCGAGGGGCCTTCGCCGAGCCGCTCGACCGCGTCGTGCGACGCGAGCCGCGCGACGCCTTCGCAGTAGCTCGCGTGGATGGGCGGCGTGAGCATCGTCTGCGCGGCGGCGGCGGCGATCGCGGCCGCCGCGGCCTGCTCGAACGCGCGCAGCGCCGGGCCGTCGATCGCGAGAATCAGCCCCGGATTCGTGCAGAACTGTCCCGCGCCGAGCGTGAGCGACGCGACGAACTGCTGCGCGATCGCATCATGCCGCGCGGCGAGCGCGCCGGGCAGCAGCAGCACCGGGTTGATCGAGCTCATCTCCGCGTAGACGGGAATCGGCTCGTGCCGCGCGGCCGCGATGTGCATCAGCGCGACGCCGCCGCGCCGCGAGCCCGTGAAGCCGACCGCCTTGATCCGCGGATCGGCGACGAGCGCCTGGCCGACCTCGCGCGACGCATCGAACAGCAGCGAGAACACGCCGGCCGGCAGCGCGCATTCGCGCACGGCCGCCTGGATCGCGCGGCCGACGAGCTCGGACGTGCCGGGATGCGCGGAATGCGCCTTGACGATCACGGGGCAGCCGGCCGCGAGCGCGGACGCGGTGTCGCCGCCCGCGACCGAGAACGCGAGCGGAAAATTCGACGCGCCGAACACGGCGACGGGCCCGATCGCGACGTTGCGCAGGCGCAGGTCGACGCGCGGCTGCGGCTTGCGGTCCGCGCGCGCGGGGTCGATGCGCGCGTCGATGAAGCCGCCGTCGCGCACGACCGACGCGAACAGCCCGAGCTGGCCGACGGTGCGCGCGCGCTCGCCTTCGATCCGCGCGCGCGGCAGCCCCGATTCGGCCGCGCAACGCTCGATCAGCGCGTCGCCGAGCGCGACGATGTGCCGGCCGATCGCGTCGAGAAACGCGGCGCGCGCGTCGAGCGTCGTTTCGCGGTATGTGTCGAACGCGTCGTCGGCGAGCGCGCACGCGGCGTCGAGGTCGCGCAGGCTCGCGCCGCCGAACGCGGGCTCGAGCGGCTCGCCCGTCGCGGCCTCGATCGCGCGGAACGCGCCGTGTTGTCCGAACGTCGCCGATTGGCCGATCAAAAGCTCGCCAGTGAGTCGCATGGTTCTCCTCGAAAAGTGCGGGCCGGGCGTTGCCGCCCCGGCCGATGAAAAAGCGGACGCGGTTGCGCCGCGCGTCAGTTCTCGTCGTCGTCGAGCTGCAGCTTCGCGGCCGGCACGCCGGTATGCGCGCCCCAGTAATAGATGACGAGCGCGACGGCCGCGACGGCGAGCGTGTCGTACGGATGCGCGAGCCGCCCGGTGCCGCCGAAGCCGCCGAAATACGACGCGGCGATCATCAGCGCGTAGAACGCGATCAGCCACGCGGACGAGCGCACCTGCTCGGCTAGGCTCAGATGCGCGGTGGGCACCCAGCGGCGGCACGCGAGATAGACGACGAACATCGCGATCTGCAGCCCGAGCAGCCACGACACGGTGCTCCAGCCGGACCAGTAGACGATCAGCGCGGCGATCACGAACGAAGCGGGGCCGGTGATCGCGAACGCGCTCGCGCGAAACGGCCGGGGCAGCCCGGGCGCGGTGCGGCGCAGCGCGGCGACCGATACCGGCGCGACCGCGTAGCTCAGCACGAGCGCGGCCGACACGGTGTTGATGAGCGCTTCCCACGACGGGAACGGCAGCGTCCAGAAGATCGCGAGCGCGAACGTGAGCCACAGCCCCGCGCGCGGAATGCCGGAGGCCTCGTCGACGCGCGTGAACACCTTGAAGAACGTGCCCGTCTTCGCCCAGCCGTAGACGACGCGCGGCGTCGCGTTCATGTAGATGTTGCCGCAGCCGGACGGCGAGATCATCGCGTCGGCGACGACCATGTACGCGAGCCAGCCGACGCCGAGCGCGAGCGCGATGTCGCGGTACGGCAGCGAGAAGGCCTTGCCGATGTCGTGCCAGCCGCCCGCGAGCATCGCGCTCGGGATGCCGCCGAGGAACGCGAGCTGCAGCAGCACGTAGATCAGCGTCGACAGCACGATCGACAGGATCAGCGCGATCGGGATCGTGCGCTGCGGGTTGCGCACCTCGCTCGCGACCGACACGATCGGCGTGAGGCCGAGATACGCGAAGATGATGCCGCCCGCGGACACGGCCATCTCGACGCCGGGCATGCCGAACGGCGCGAAGCCGTGCATCGTCAGGTTCGCGGGCTTGAAGAACGTGAACAGCACGACGATCACCGATAGCGGCACGACGAACTTGAACACGCTGATGAGGTTGTTCGCCTTCGCGAACGTCTTCACGCTCGAATAGTTCAGGTAGAAGAACAGACAGAGGAGGGCCGCCTGCACGAGCCAGCCGAGCGTCGTCGGATTGCCCGAGCCCTCGACGGTCAGGCCCGGAAACCACGCGGCCGCATACTGGCGCGCGGCGACGACCTCGATCGCGATCAGGCTCGAGAACGCGATCAGCGTGATCGCGCCCATCAGGTAGCCGAGCAGCGGGCCGTGCGAGAACACCGGATAGCGGACGACGCCGCCCGCGCGCGGCAGCGCCGCGCCGAGCTCGCAGTAGACGATGCCGAGCAGCAGCACCGCGAAGCCGCCGAGCAGCCACGAGAGGATGCCGGCCGGACCCGCGATCGTCGACACGTGGCTCGCGGCGAACAGCCACCCCGAGCCGAAGATCGCGCCGAGGCCAATGAACGTCAGGTCGGTCAGCGACAGCTGTTTCTTGAACGTGCCGTGTCCGGCGTCGGTGGGCGTGGGCCGCGCGAGCGGCGCGGATCGCTGGGCATTGCCTTGGGCGGGCATGGGCTGTGTCTCCTTGATTGGATGGATTCGTTCGACCGGCGGCAGCGGGCGACGCGCGGCGGCTCGCGCGCGGGCGTTGCCGGCGTCGCCGCCGCCACGGCTGCGGTTGCCGTAGCGGTCGGTTTTGCGGTTGCCGGTGTGGTTGCCGATGTGGCTGCCGGTGCGGCGAAGTCCGCCGCGAAGTCCGCGCCGGCCGGGCCGGCTTCGACGGCCGGGCCGCGGCATGCGGGATCGCGCCGGACCGTGCGGGCGCGGCGTCGTCGCGGCTGCGCGCGGCGCGGCCGCCGCGCATCGGGCGGGAAGCCGGCGCGCCGCTCGCGGACCGCGGGCGATGCGAACGGCGGGGCGCGCGTGGTTCGCGACCGCGCTCGCCTATCCGTCGACGTCCCGCGCCGCCGCGCCACTGCGTCACCGCGCCGTCGCGCCGTCGCGCCCGCGCCGCCCGGCGACGCGCGCCGGACGGCTGCGGCCGCGTCGTTCAGAGGCCGACGTCCGGCAGCGTCGGACGCGTTTCGAGCGCCTTCGCGACGATCGCCTTTACCTGCGCCAGCGCGTCGCCTTGCAGTGCGAGGCGCGGCGGGCGGGTGAGCGCGCTGCCGCGGCCGACGAGCTCTTCGCACAGCTTGATGCACTGGACGAGGTCGGGGCGCGCGTCGAGGTGCAGGAGCGGCATGAACCAGCGATACAGCGCGAGCGCTTCGTCGAAGCGCTTTTGCTTCGCGAGGCGAAACAGCGTCTCGCCTTCCTTCGGGAACGCGTTCGACATCCCCGACACCCAGCCCTGCGCGCCCACCGCGATGCTCTCGACGACGACGTCGTCGAGGCCCGCGAACAGCACGAAGCGATCGCCGACCGCGTTGCGCAGGTCGATGAAGCGGCGCGTGTCGCCGGACGAATCCTTGAAGCACACGATGTTCTCGCAGTCCTGCAGCGCGATCAGCACGTCGGGCGTCACGTCGTTCTTGTAGATCGGCGGGTTGTTGTAGACCATCACGGGCAGATCGGTGCCCGACGCCACCGCGCGAAAGTGCGCGGCCGTCTCGTGCGGCTTCGCCGAATAGACGAGCGCGGGCATCACCATCACGCCGTCCACGCCCACGCGCTGCGCCTCGCGCACCGTGTTGCGCGCGAACTCGGTGGTGAATTCGGCGATGCCGGCGATCACGGGCACCTTGCCGCCCGCCGCGTCGCGCGCGGCCTCGATCACCGCGAGCTTCTCGGCCGTGCTGAGCGACGTGTTCTCGCCCACCGTGCCGCAGACGACGAGGCCCGACACGCCGTCGTTCACCAGGTTCTTCACGACGCGGTGCGTCGCGTCGACATCGAGGGAGAAGTCCGGCTTGAACTGGGTGCTGACGGCGGGGAAGACCCCGCTCCATTGAATCGCGTTACGGCTCACTGAGTATCTCCTACGTTCGAATGAGGTGGCCGACGGGGGTGTCGGTGCGTGAACCAGTATCGCCGTCGGCAAGCCGCGAGGCTTGAGGCTTTTCCAAACGTGAAAAGATGAAATCGGCACAATCGGGGCGCGATCGCCGGCGCGCGCGCCGGGCTGTGCCGATTTCGTCGTGCGCGCCATCGAAAACCCACAAGCGGCGCGCTGCGCGACAAGGGAAGCTATGCGCATTTCCACCTTGGATCGACGCGACATGAAGCACCTTCACATCATCGATTCGCATACGGGCGGCGAACCCACGCGCGTCGTCGTGTCCGGATTTCCGCCGCTCGGCGACGGGCCGATGGCCGAGCGCCTCGCCGCGCTCGCGCGCGACCACGACCGCTATCGCACCGCATGCATCCTCGAGCCGCGCGGCAGCGACGTGCTCGTCGGCGCGCTTCTGTGCGAGCCCGTTTCGGCCGGCGCGGCGGCGGGCGTGATCTTCTTCAACAACGCGGGCTATCTCGGCATGTGCGGGCACGGCACGATCGGGCTCGTGCGCACGCTGCACCACATGGGCCGCATCGCGCCGGGCGTGCACCGGATCGAGACGCCCGTGGGCGACGTCGAGGCGACGCTGCACGACGATCTGTCCGTCAGCGTGCGCAACGTGCTCGCGTACCGGCACGCGAAGGACGTCGTCGTCGAGGTGCCGGGGCACGGCTCGGTGACGGGCGACGTCGCGTGGGGCGGCAACTGGTTCTTCCTCGTGAGCGACCACGGCCAGCGCATCGCGGGCGAGAACGTCGCGGCGCTCGCGGCGTACGCGTCGGCGGTGCGCGCGGGGCTCGAGCGCGCGGGCGTGACGGGCCGCGACGGCGCGCCGATCGATCACATCGAGCTGTTCGCCGACGACCCCGAGCACGACAGCCGCAGCTTCGTGCTGTGCCCGGGCCACGCGTACGACCGCTCGCCGTGCGGCACCGGCACGAGCGCGAAGCTCGCGTGCCTCGCGGCGGACGGCAAGCTTGCGCCGGGCGCGGCGTGGCGGCAGGCGAGCGTGATCGGCAGCGTGTTCTCGGCGAGTTACGAGCGCGCCGAAAGCGGCGTCGTGCCGACGATCCGCGGCAGCGCGCACCTGAGCGCCGAGGCGACGCTCCTGATCGAGGACGACGATCCGTTCGGCTGGGGCATCGTGTCGTGATCGATTCGAAGATCGACGTCGTCGTGATCGGCGCGGGCATCGTCGGCGCCGCGTGCGCGCACGAGTTCGCGCAGCGCGGGCTGCGCGTGACCGTCGTCGACGACGGCTGCGGCGGCGCGACGGCCGCGGGCATGGGCCACCTGGTCGCGATGGACGACAACGCGGCCGAGCTCGCGCTCACGCATTACTCGATCGGGCTGTGGCGCGCGCTGCGCGACGCGATGCCGGAAGGCTGCGCGTATCGCAACTGCGGCACGCTGTGGCTCGCGGCCGACGCGCACGAGATGGACCTCGCGCGCGCGAAGCAGGCGGCGCTCGCCGAGCATGGCGTCGCGGGCGAGCTGATCGACCGCGCGGCGCTCGCCGCGCTCGAGCCGATGCTGCGCGCGGATCTCGGCGGCGCGCTGAAGGTTTCGGGCGACGGCATCCTGTATGCGCCCGTCGCCGCACACTGGTTGCTGCACCGGCTGCCGGGCGTCGCGCTGCGGCGCGCGAAGGCGGTGGCAATCGACGGCGCGCGCGTCGCGCTCGAGAACGGCGACGTGCTGCGCGCGGACGCCGTCGTCGTCGCGAACGGCGTTGCCGCGCGCGAGCTCGTGCCCGAGCTGCCGCTGCGGCCGAAGAAGGGCCATCTGCTGATCACCGACCGCTATCCGGCGCAGGTATCGCACCAGCTCGTCGAGCTCGGCTACGCGGCGAGCGCGCACGCGAGCGACGGCACGTCGGTCGCGTTCAACGTGCAGCCGCGGCCGACCGGCCAGTTGCTGATCGGCTCGTCGCGGCAGTTCGACACCGAGGACCCGCGCGTCGAGGCGCCCGTGCTCGCGCGGATGCTGCGGCGCGCGCTCGGCTATCTGCCCGCGCTCGCCGGCATGAACGGCATCCGCGCGTGGACGGGCTTTCGCGCGGCGAGCCCCGACGGCCTGCCGCTCCTCGGCGAGCATCCGTCGCGGCGCGGCCTGTGGCTCGCGGTCGGGCACGAGGGGCTCGGCGTGACGACCGCGCCCGGCGGCGCGCGCGTGCTCGCCGCGCTGATGTTCGGCGAGCGCGCGGCGATCGACGCCGGGCCGTATCTGCCGGGGCGTTTTCTGTCGACATCGAAATCGGCCCCGGCCGGAGAGCTTCAATGATCATTTATCTGGATCGCCGCCCGCTCGACGTGGTCGACGGGATGACCGTCGCGGCCGCCGTCGCGCTCGCCGGCGACGACACGACGCGCACGTCGTGCACCGGCGCCGCGCGCGCGCCGTTTTGTGGAATGGGCATTTGCCAGGAGTGCAGGGTGACGATCGACGGGCGGCGCAGGCTCGCGTGCCAGACGCTCTGCCGCGAAGGCATGCAGGTGGAGCGCACGCGATGACGAACGAGGTTTTGACGGTCGACGTCGCGATCGTCGGCGCGGGGCCGGCGGGGCTTGCCGCCGCGCAGGCGGTTGCGAGGAGCGGCCGCACGGTCGCCATCGTCGACGACAACCCGCGCGCGGGCGGGCAGGTTTGGCGGCAGGGGCCGAGCGCCGCGCCGGGCGCGGCCGCGCGCGCGAGCTTCGACGTGCTGCGGCGGCCGAACGTGCGCCATCTGGCGGCGACGCGCGTCGTCGCCGCGCCGCAGGCCGGCGTGCTGCTCGTCGAGGACGAGCGCCGCGCGCTCGCGCTCGGCTACCGGAAGCTGATTCTGTGCTGCGGCGCGCGCGAGCTGCTGCTGCCGTTTGCCGGCTGGACGCTGCCCGGCGTGACGGGCGCGGGCGGGTTGCAGGCGCTCGTGAAGGGCGGCGCGCCGGTGCGCGGCGAGCGCGTCGTGATCGCGGGCAGCGGCCCGCTCCTGATTGCGTCGCTCGCCACCGCGCGCGCGGCGGGCGCGCGCGTCGTCGCGGTCGTCGAGCAGGCGCCGCTCGGCGCGCTCGCGCGCTTCGCGCTGTCGCTCGCGGCGACGCCGTCGAAGCTCGCGCAGGCGGCGCGGCTCACGCGCGGCTTCGCCGGCACACGCTATCTGACGGGCGCGGTCGTGCGCGAAGCGCACGGCGACGCGCGCGTGCGCGCGGTCACGATCGAGCGGGGCGGCGCGCGCGAGACGCTCGATTGCGATCGCGTCGCGTGCGGCTTCGGCCTCGTGCCGAACCTCACGCTCGCGCTGGCGCTCGGCTGCGCGGTGCGCGATCGCGCGATCGCGGTCGACGACGCGCAGCGCACGTCGGTCGAGCACGTGTATGCGGCGGGCGAATGCACGGGTGTCGGCGGCGTCGAGCTCGCGCGAATCGAAGGCGAGCTCGCCGGGCTCGCGGCGACAGGCGCGGATGCCGCGCCGGACGGCCGCGCGCGCGTGGCCGCGTTGCTGCGCCGCCGCGCGACGTGGCGGCGCTTCGCGGCGCGCGTCGCCGGCACGTTCGCGCTGCGCGACGCGGCCCGCGCGCTGCCGCCCGACGATACGCTGCTGTGCCGCTGCGAGGATGTGACGATCGGCGCGGTGCGCGCGCACGCGTCGGCGCGCGACGCGAAGCTGCAGACGCGCTGCGGGATGGGCGCGTGCCAGGGGCGCGTGTGCGGCGCGGCCGCGCACGTGCATTTCGGCTGGGACGACGCGCCGCCGCGCCCGCCGTTCTCGCCCGCGCGAATCGACACGCTGCTCGCCGCCCCCGACGATGCGCTCCTATAATCGATCGACGCCAACCGTGTTACGACGCGCGAGATCCGTATGATGACTTTGCTTGCCGTGCCGCCCGAGAAGTTGTCCGCTGCATCGGCCGTCTCCGCGGCGGCCGTCTCCGCGGCGGCCGTCTCCACGTCGGCCGGTTCGACGTCGGCCGCCTCCACGGCGCCCGTGAACGCCGCATCGGCTTCGCCGTCCCCGGCGGCTTCCGCTTCGGCGCAACTCGCCGCGCACGGCGGCGACGACGGCGACGGCTTTGCCGCGATGCTCGCGCACTTCGCGCAGCTGGAGCCGGTGTTCGACGCGCTGCCCGACGTCGCATTCTTCGTGAAGGACGCGCACGCGCGCTACGCGCTCGTGAACCGCACGCTCGCACAGCGCTGCGGCTACAAGGACAAGCGCGACCTGTACGGCAAGGCCGCGGACGAAGTCTTTCCGCGCCGCTTCGGCCGCAGCTACGTCGAGCAGGATCTGGCGATCATCGCGGGCGGCCGGCAGTTGACCGATCAGCTCGAACTGCACCTGTATTCGGGCCGCCAGCCCGGCTGGTGCCTGACGTGCAAGGAGCCGCTGCGCAACGCGCACGGAAAGATCGTCGGGATCGCCGGATTGTCGCGCGACCTGCGCGCGCACGAGAGCTCGCATCCGGCGTACAGCCGCATCGCGGACGTCGTCCGCTACATCCACGCGCACTACGTGCAGCCGCTGAACCTGAAGCATCTCGCCGGGATGGCGGGGATGTCGGTCGCGCAGCTCGAGCGCTATTTCCACAAGGTGTTTCATCTGACGCCGCGGCAGATGCTGCTGAAGGCGCGGCTGGATGCGGCGACCGCGCTGCTCGTCACGCACGACAAGGTGACGGATGTCGCCGCGCTATGCGGCTATACGGACCACAGTGCGTTCACGCGGCAGTTCAAGGCGACGGTCGGCGTGACGCCGACCGAATACCGGATGATGCTGCAGGAAGGGCGGGGCGCTTGACGCGCAGGCGCAAGGCCGGGAAGTGGGGGGCGCGGGACGGTTCGGGCGGCCGATGAACCGGCCCTTCGCGCGCGTCGCCCGAGGTCACGCGCGCAAAAACGAACCCGCCCGCACCGGGGGCCGGTCATGTCCGAACGCGGGCGGGCGTGCCGGCGGCGCTCGGCTGCCGCCTCGCGCCGCACGGTCGATTTCGATTCCCGGTATTACCGATAGCCGAGGCCCTTGAGCACGGCGTTGCCGTCTTCCGTCAGACGAAAGGACGGCGCCGCGTCGACGTCGGAGCGGATCATCTCGACGAGACCGGCTTCCTGCAACGCAGGCAATTCCGGTTTCGCGTTCGCGCCGATCGGCGCGTGCAGCAGGATCAGCAGCGTCGCGATCTCATGATGGCTGAGCAGCCGACGCAGCATGGTTTTCGGTTTGGTCGGGGGGGCGGCCGGGCGAACCGCGGCGGACGTGTCGACGGCGCTCATCGCGAACCTCCTGAAACGGTACTGGCCACGGATGGTGCCGAGCAAGTCTTAAACGATTCTTAAAGCAGGCGGGGGCGGGGCCGACGAAAGATTTACGGCATGTAACGGCCATGTCGGGCAAGGGCGACATCGGGGCCGGACCAAATCGGCCGACGGTCGCGGCGTTGCTCGGCGATGTTGCACAGCCGCATTTCCGGATCGCCCGGGGGGCCATGAAAACGTGCGTTTCAGCTCGGCCGCCGGACGACTAAGCTCTATGAAACATGGCCGGCGGCGCGCCTTCCGGCGCGTCGCGCCCAGCGGCGCGCGCAGGCCGTCGATTGATTGCCGACGGAAGGCGCCGCCGGCGCGATCGTCGAGCCCGCCGCGACGCCCGGGCCGCGACCGCGGTCGCAAACGGCGCGGCCCCGCGCGCGGCCCATTGCCGCGATGAACGACGGAGAAAGCACGATGATCGAACGACATGAACTCCGGGTCGACGAAGGTCTCGCCCGGTTCATCGAACACGAAGCGATGCCCGGCACGGGCGTCGACGCGGCCGCGTTCTGGCAGGGCTTCGCCGCGCTGGTGCACGACCTCGCGCCGCGCAATCGCGCGCTGCTCGCGGAGCGCGACCGGCTGCAGCGCGAGCTCGACGGCTGGCACCGCGCGCATCCGGGGCCGGTGAGCGACCCGCGCGGCTACCGGGCGTTCCTCGAGCGGATCGGCTATCTGGTGCCGCCGCCCGAGCGCGTCGCGGCGGCGACCGAGAACGTCGACAGCGAGATCGCGTCGCAGGCGGGCCCGCAGCTCGTCGTGCCGCTGTCGAACGCGCGCTATGCGCTGAACGCGGCGAATGCGCGCTGGGGCAGCCTGTACGACGCGCTGTACGGCACCGACGCGCTGCCCGAAGACGGCGGCGCGACGCGCGCGGGCGCGTACAACCCGGTGCGCGGCCAGCGCGTGATCGACTACGCGCGCGACTTCCTCGATCGCGCGGCGCCGCTGCTGCACGGCTCGCATCGCGACGCGCTGCGCTATCGCGTCGACGAAGGCCGGCTCGTCGTCGACACCCGCGACGGCGCGAAGGCGCTCGCGCGCCCGGGCCAGTTCGCCGGCCACCAGGGCGACGCGGGCGCGCCGAGCGCCGTGCTGCTCAAGCATCACGGGCTGCACATCGAGATTCGGATCGACGCGTCGACGCCGATCGGTCAAGGCGATCCCGCGCACGTGACCGACGTCGTGCTCGAAGCGGCGGTGAGCACGATCATCGATTGCGAGGATTCGGTCGCGGCCGTCGACGCGGACGACAAGGTCCAGCTCTACCGCAACTGGCTCGGCCTGATTCAGGGCACGCTGAGCGAAGTGGTGGACAAGGGCGGGCGCACGTTCACGCGCCGGCTTAACGCGGACCGCGCGTATCGCGCGCCCGACGGCTCGACGCTCACGCTGCACGGCCGCTCGCTGCTGTTCGTGCGCAACGTCGGCCATCTGATGACGACGAACGCGGTGCTCGATCGCGACGGCAACGAAATTCCCGAAGGCATGCTCGACGGCGTCGTCACGACGCTTTGCGCGATGCACGATCTGACGTCGAAGCGCAATTCGCGCACGGGCTCGATCTACATCGTGAAGCCGAAGATGCACGGGCCCGCCGAGGTTGCGTTCGCGGATGCGCTGTTTGCGCGCGTCGAGGATCTGCTCGGGCTGCCGCGTCACACGATCAAGATGGGGATCATGGACGAGGAGCGCCGCACGAGCGTGAATCTGTCGGCGTGCATCGCGGCGGCGGCGGCGCGCGTCGCGTTCATCAACACGGGCTTTCTCGACCGCACGGGCGACGAAATGCACAGTGCGATGGAAGCGGGGCCAATGTACCGCAAGGGCGACATGAAGTCGTCCGCGTGGATCGCCGCGTACGAGCGCAACAACGTGCTCGCGGGGCTCGCGGCCGGGCTGCGCGGCCGCGCGCAGATCGGCAAGGGGATGTGGGCGATGCCGGACCTGATGCGCGCGATGCTCGAGCAGAAGATCGCGCATCCGCGCGCGGGCGCGAACACCGCGTGGGTGCCGTCGCCGACCGCGGCGACGCTGCATGCGCTGCATTACCACGAAGTCGACGTGCAGGCGATCCAGCAGGAACTCGAAACGATCGACTACGCGCGCGAGCGCGATGCGCTGCTCGACGGCCTGCTGACGATTCCCGTCGTCGAGCGCGCCGGCTGGAGCGACGACGAGATTCGCGCCGAAGTCGAGAACAACGCGCAAGGCATCCTTGGCTACGTCGTGCGCTGGGTCGAGCAGGGCATCGGCTGCTCGAAGGTGCCGGACATTCACGACGTGGGCCTGATGGAGGATCGCGCGACGCTGCGCATCTCGAGTCAGCACATCGCGAACTGGCTGCACCACGGCGTCGTCACGCGCGCGTTCGTCGACGAGGTGTTCGCGCGGATGGCGCGCGTCGTCGATGCGCAGAACGCGGGCGACCCGAACTATCGGCCGATGGCGGCCGATCCGGCGAACTCGCACGCTTTCGGCGCGGCGCGCGCGCTCGTGCTGGAAGGCCGCGAGCAGCCGAGCGGCTATACCGAGCCGCTGCTGCATCGATACCGGCTCGCGTTCAAGCAGCGCCTGAAAGCGGGTTGACGCCGGCGCCGCGCACGGAGCGCGCGGCGCGCGATGCAAGCCGAAAGCAAGCTCGACACAACAATCGTTCCGAGGGGAAAAGGAGACAACATGAACCCTTCATTCGCATTGCCGGCGGGCGTAACGTTCGCCCAGCCGCTCACCCCCGTCGGCCACTCGCTGGCGCTGTCGTTCGCCGTCGCCGTGCTGCCGATCATCGTCGCGCTCGCGATGCTCGGGCTGCTGCGGCGCCCCGCATGGCAGGCGTCGCTCGCGGGCCTGCTGACGGGCGTCGTCGTCGCGGTCGCCGTGTGGGGAATGCCCGTCGGCCTCGCGCTGAACGCGGTCGGCGCGGGCATGGCGCTCGCGCTGATCCCCGTCATGTGGATCGTGTTCAACGCGCTGCTTCTCTACAACATCGCGGTGAAATCGGGCCGCTTCGATCAGTTCCGCCAATGGATGCTCGATCATCTGCCGGACGATCGCCGCCTCGTGCTGCTCGTCGTCGCGTTCTCGTTCGGCTGCCTGCTCGAAGGCATCTCCGGGTTCGGCACGCCGGTCGCGATCACGAGCGCGCTCTTGATCGCGCTCGGCTTCCCGGCGCTCGAGGCGCTCACCTTCACGCTGATCTTCAACACCGCGCCCGTTGCGTTCGGCGCGCTCGGCGTGCCGATCACCGTGCTCGGCGCGGTGACGTCGCTGCATCCGGACACGCTCGGCGCGATGGTCGGCCGGCAGTTGCCGTTCTTCGCGCTGCTGCTGCCGTTCTACGTCGTCGGCGTCTACGGCGGGCTGCGCTCGATCGGCCGGCTGTGGCCGGCGCTCTTCGTGTCGGGCGGCAGCTTCGCGCTCGCGCAGTTCGTCACGTCGAACTTCATCAGCTATCAGTTGACCGACGTGCTGTCGTCGCTCACGTCGCTGATCGTGACGATCGGCTTCCTGAAGGTCTGGAAGCCGCAGCCCGATGCGCAGTTCGCGATCACGCGCGGCGGCGAGGCCGCCGGCGCGGGCACGGCGAGCGGGCGCGTCGGCTACGGCGGCTGGCTGCCGTGGCTCGTCGTATCGGTGATCGTGATCTTCTGGGTGCACGCGGGCGTCGCCGCGATCGGCGACGTGAAGATCAAGTGGCCCGGCCTGCATAACGCGGTCTACATGACGCTTTATCACAAGCCGTATGCGGCGATCTGGGATTTCCAGCCGCTCGGCACCGGCACCGCGATCCTGCTGTCGGCGGCCGTCACGGCCGTCTGGACGCGCACCGGCGTCGCGAGCTTCCTCGGCTGCGTCGCGCAGACGTGGCGGCAGACGCGCATCGCGATCGTCACGGTGATGATGATCGTCGGGCTCGCGTACCTGCTCAACTACTCGGGGATGAGCTACACGCTCGGGATGGGCGTCGCGTCGACGGGCGCGCTGTTTCCGCTCGTGTCGGCGACGCTCGGCTGGATCGCGGTGTTCCTGTCCGGCAGCGACACGTCGGGCAACGCGCTGTTCGGCAACCTGCAGGTCGTCGCCGCGCGGCAGCTCGGCTTCGATCCGGTGCTGATGGCCGCGACGAACTCGTCGGGCGGCGTGATGGGCAAGATGATCTCGCCGCAGAACATCGCCACGGGCGTGTCGACGACCGATCTGAAAGGGCAGGAAGGCGTCGTGTTCGCGCGCACGTTCTGGCACAGCGTGATCCTGACGCTGCTGCTCGGCGTGCTCGTGTTCCTGCAGCAGCACGTGCTGAGCTGGATGATTCCGGCGCTGCCGCACTGACGGCGCGCGGGCGCCGCGCGACGCGTTTGCGCGCCGAGCGTCGCCCGCGTGGTTTTTCGCGCCGCGCTCACGTTCGCCGCTGCGCCTGCGCGGCGAGCCGCACGGCCGCGTTCGCCGCGCCGTAGCCGTCGTAGCCGCCGCGCCGCTCGACGATCTCGAACGAGAAGCGCCCGTCGACGAGCTCGGTGTACGCGTGCAGGAACTCGCCGCCCGCATCGTCGCGCTCGTACAGCAGATGGTGGCGGCTCAGCGTGTCGATCGTCTCGTCGGGCAGCGCGTAGCGCGCGGCGAGGTCGTCGTAGTAATTGCGCGGAATTCGCAGGAACGGCACGCCGTCGGCGGCGAATTCGGCGATCGCCGCGACGATGTCGTCCGTGCGGAACGCGACGTGATTGAGCCCCGTGCCGCGATAGCGCTCGAGCGACCGGACGACGGCCGTATGCCGGTCCACCGACGCATTGAGCGCGATGCGCACCGAGCCGTCCGGGCTGCGCACCGCGCGGCTGCGCACGAGCCCGTACGGATCGGGCACGAGCCAGTTGCGCTCGGCCTCGAAGCCGAATGCGGTCTTGAAGAACAGCACCCACGTATCGAGCGCGTCGGCGGGCAGCGCGAGGCACACGTGATCGATGCCGACGAGCGGGCCGACTTCGCTCGGCCCGTCGATGTCGGTCAGCACGAAATCCGATTCGTACAACGTCGGCGCGCCGGGGGCCTCGTCGACGAAATAGTTCAGGCTGCCGTCGGGCGCGCGCACGCTTTGCAGCACGCGCTCGTTCGGGCCGACGCGGCCCGAGAACGGCGCGTAGCCGTAGCCGGCCGCGCGCTCGAACGCGAGGCGCGCATCGTCGACGCGAAACGCCGACGCGCACAGCGACAGGCCATGCGCCTGGAAGAACGCGTCGGCGAACGAGTCGCGCTCGGCGTTCAGCACGATCGACGCCGCACCGTGCTGATACAGCGTCACGTCCTTCGAGCGATGGCGGCCCGCGCGCCTGAAGCGCAGCTTGCCGAGCCAGCCGGCGACGTTCTCGGCGGCGTCCGCATCGACCGCGAATTCGATGAACTGGAAGCCGATGTGCGCGGGCGCGGGCGGCGGTGCGAACAGCGGCAGGGAGGCGCGCGGTGAAGGCGCCGGCGCGATGCGCGGGCGTGTCGCGGTTGCAGTTGCAGTTGCAGTTGCGGTCGCGGTCGCGGTCGCGGTCGCGGTCGCGGCGCGCGCCTCGCATGCGTCGCGGGTGTCGGGCACGCCGCGCGGCGTGCACCGCGCTTGCCGCGCCGGCTGGGCCGGTTGCGCCTGCCGCGCGTCGTGCGCGAGCCGCGCGCGCGTCGTCTCCTCCAGATACAGCAGCGATCGATAGCCGTCCGCGGCCGTCAGCGCGGTCGGCGCGGCGCGAAAGCCGTCGTTGAAGATCTCGAGCGACAGCGGCCCTTCATAGCCCGATTCGATCACGCGTGCGGTGAATCCCGCGAGGTCGAAGTCGCCCTGGCCCGGAAACGACCGGTAATGCCGGCTCCATTCGAGCACGTCCATCGCGAGTCTCGGCGCGTCGGCGATCTGCACGAACGCGATCCGTTCGCCGGGAATGCGCGCGATGCCGTCCGGCGAATCGTCGAGCGACAGCGTATGGAAACTGTCGAGCGCGAGCCCGAGATTCGGATGGTTCACCGCGTCGACGAGCCGCCACGCGTGCCCATAGGTCTTCACGTTCCGACCCCACGCAAGTGCCTCATACGCGACGACGACGCCCGCTTCCCGCGCGGCGCGCGCGAGCGCGCCCAACTGGTCGACGAGCAAGGCGTCGTCGCCGATCGCGTCCGGCGACACGTTGCTGCACACGAGCATGCGATGCGCGCCCAGTTCGTGCATCAGCTCGAACTTGCGCCTCGCGCGCTCGAGATTGCGCGCGAGGCGCTCGGGCGGCACGCCCTCGAAGTCGCGAAACGGCTGGAACAGCACGATGTCGAGGCCGAGATCGGCGGCGATCCGGCGCACGTCGGCGGGCGAGCCGTCAAAGTACAGCAAGTCGTTTTCGAAGATCTCGACGCCGTCGAAGCCGGCGGCGCGGATCGCGTTGAGCTTCTCGACGAGCGTGCCGGATAGCGACACGGTGGCGATCGAACGCTGCATGGTGGATGTCCCGCTGAAGAAGGACGGCGCGCGGCCGGGCGCGGCGCGCCGTCGGAGGAGGCGCGCCGCATCGCCGGCCGCGCGCCGTCGAAAGTCGGAAAGGCGCGAGTCGCAGAGTATACGAACTAACTAGATGGTACAAATTATAGAAAACCCGGAAAGACATTGCGCGAGCGCAAGCGCACACTGGCGCCGAATCTTGACGACGCCCGCGCGATCGTCTACCGATACGTACCCGTTTTTCATCGGAGTGTCATACATGAGCAAGCCGAAGGTGCTGGTCCTGAACGGGCCGAACCTGAACCTGCTGGGCAAGCGCGAGCCGCGCATCTACGGCTCGCAGACGCTGCAGGACGTCGAGCGCCGCTGCGCGGACGCCGCGCACGCGCTCGGCCTCGCGCTGGAGTTTCGCCAGTCGAACGCCGAGCATCAGTTGATCGACTGGCTGCACGAAGCGCGCGAGCGCGTCGCGGGAGTCGTGATCAATCCGGCCGCGTACACGCATACGTCGGTCGCGATCGCCGACGCGCTCGCCGCGCTCGGCAAGCCGATCATCGAGGTGCATATCTCGAACATCCACCGGCGCGAGGCGTTCCGTCACCATTCGTTCGTATCGGCGGTCGCCGATGGCGTGATCTGCGGCTGCGGCACCGAAGGCTACGTGCTCGCGCTGCAGCGGATCGCGACGCTGATCCGCGAGGAGGGCGCGCGATGAGCGGACGTTCGTTTCTGATCGGCCTGATCGGCTCCGGGATCGGCGGTTCGCTGTCGCCCGCGATGCACGAGGAGGCGGGGCGCCGCCAGGGCTTGAACTACGTGTACCGGCGCATCGATCTCGACGCGCTGCGGCTGACGGCCGACGCGCTGCCCGAGCTGCTCACGGCGGCCGAGCGAATGGGTTTCGACGGCCTGAACATCACGCATCCGTGCAAGCAGCGCGTGATCGAGCATCTCGACGAGCTGTCGCCGGACGCGGCCGCGCTCGGCGCGGTCAACACGGTGCGCTTTCTGGACGGCCGGCGGATCGGTCACAACACCGACTGGTCGGGCTTTGCGAAGGCGTTCGCGCGCGGGCTGCCGGGCGCGTCGCTCGAGCGCGTCGTGCAACTGGGCGCGGGCGGCGCGGGCGCGGCCGTCGCGCACGCGGCGCTCACGATGGGCGCGACGCAACTCGCGCTCTTCGACGTCGACCCGGCGCGCGCGCGCTCGCTCGCCGACCAGTTGCAGGCGCGCTTCCCGCACACGCGGCTGAGCGCGGGCGGCCCGCTCGCCGGCGCGCTCGCGAACGCGAACGGCCTGATCCACGCGACGCCGACCGGGATGCTCAAGCACCCGGGCCTGCCGCTGCCGGCGGAGCTGCTGCGAAGCGATCTCTGGGTTGCCGACATCGTCTATTTCCCGCTCGAGACCGAGCTGATCCGCGCGGCGTGCGCGCTCGGCTGCCGCACGCTGCCCGGCGGCGGCATGGCGGTGTACCAGGCGGTCGACGCGTTCGAGATCTTCACCGGCCGCGCGCCGGACGCCGAGCGAATGTTCGAGCACTTCCAGGCGCTCGTCGCGCGCTGAATTCCCTCACCCCGATATAAAGACAGAGATACATCAGGAGACATCGATGCCCCAGCCGATCCACACCGACGCCGCGCCGCGGGCGGCCGTCGCGGCCGCCCGCGCGGCCAGCCCCGCGCAGCCGCGCTCGAACGCGCGTTACCGGATTCTCGCGCTGCTCGCGATCGGGACGATGATCAATTATCTCGATCGCACGGTGCTCGGCGTCGCGGCGCCGGGGCTCACGAAAGAGCTCGGCATCGGCGCGGCGGCGATGGGCGTGATGTTCTCCGCATTCTCTTGGACCTACGTGCTCGCGCAGGTGCCGGGCGGCCTGCTGCTCGATCGCTTCGGCAGCAGGGTCACCTATTACTGGTCGATGACGCTGTGGTCTCTGTTCACGCTGCTGCAGGGCTTCGTGCACGGCGTCGCGCCGCTCCTCGCCTGCCGGCTCGGGCTGGGTTTCTCCGAAGCGCCGTGTTTCCCGACCAACAGCCGCGTCGTCGCGACGTGGTTTCCGCAGAAGGAGCGCGCGATGGCGACGGGCACCTATACCGTCGGCGAATACATCGGCCTCGCGTTCCTGAGCCCTGTGCTGTTCGCGCTGATGGGCGCGTTCGGCTGGCGGTCGCTGTTCTGGGCCGTGGGCGGCGTCGGCATCCTGTTCGGCTTCGTCTGGTGGAAGTTCTATCATGAGCCGAACGACCATCCGCGCGCGAACGCGGCCGAGCTCGCGTACATCGAGGAGGGCGGCGGTCTCGTGCAGTCGGCCGCGAGCGGCGGCACGCGTGCGAAGTTCAACTGGCGCATCGCCGGCCAACTGCTGAAGAAGCGCCAGCTCGCGGGCATCTGCCTCGGCCAGTTCGCCGGCAATTCGACGCTCGTGTTCTTCCTCACGTGGTTCCCGACTTATCTCGCGACCGAGCGCCACATGGGCTGGCTCAAGATCGGCTTCTTCGCGGTGATGCCGTTCATCGCGGCGTCGGTCGGCGTGATGTTCGGCGGGCTCTTTTCCGATTGGCTGCTGCGCCGGGGGACATCGGCGAACGTCGCGCGCAAGCTGCCGATCATCGCGGGTCTGCTGCTCGCATCGACGATCGTGCTCGCGAACTACGTGCAGAGCAACGAGGCGGTGATCGCGATCATGTCGGTCGCGTTCTTCGCGCAGGGGATGGCCGCGCTCGGCTGGACGCTCGTGTCCGACATCGCGCCCGAAGGGCTTCTCGGCGCGACGGGCGGCATCTTCAATCTCGCCGCGAACCTCGCGGGCATCGTCACGCCGCTCGTCGTCGGCTTCATCGTCGCGGCGACCGGATCGTTCGTCGGCGCGCTTGCGTTCATCGGCGTCGTCGCGCTGATCGGCGCGCTGTCGTACATCTTCATCGTCGGCGACATCAAGCGGATCGAGCTGTAGCGGCCGGCGGGCCGCATGAGCGGCGCGCGCGGCCCGGCTTCGGCCGGCGCGCGCCGTTGTTCATGGGCGCGCGCGACGGCGGGGCGCGTCACCGCATCGCGATCCCGAGCGCTCTCAGCGCGCCGCCGATCGCCGCCACCGCGCCGCGCATCTCGTGCGCCCCGAGCGCGCCGATGCAGCCGACGCGAAACGTGTCGGCCGTCGTCAGCTTGCCCGGATACAGCACGTAGCCCGCGTCGCGCACGGCCGCGTAGAACGCGGCGAACGCATACGCGGGATCGGCGGGCGCGTGAAACGTGACGATCACGCTCGCCTGCGCGCGCGCGTCGAGAAACGGCTCGAAGCCGAGCGCGCGCATGCCGTCGACGAGTGCCGCGCAGTTCTCCGCGTAGCGTGCGCCGCGCGCCGGCTGTCCGCCCTCGTCGAAGAACTGGTCGAGCGCGGCGCGCAGCGCGGCGAGCACGTGCGTCGGCGGCGTGAAGCGCCATTGCGACGTGCGCTGCATGTACGCGTACTGGTCGTGCAGATCGAGCACCACCGACGGCGAGCGCCCCTCGGCCGCCTCGAGCGGCGCGCGCCGCGCGATCACGAAGCCCATGCCGGGCACCCCTTCGAGACACTTGCCGCTCGCCGAGATCAGCGCGTCGATGCCGCTGCCCGCGAGCGCGATCGGCAGCGCGCCGAACGAGCTCATCGCATCGACGATCAGCGCCTTGCCGCGCGCGCGGCAGACGGCGGCGATGTCGTCGAGCGGGTTCAGCAGGCCGGCGCTCGTTTCGAGATGCACGAGCGCGACATGCGTGATCCGCGCGTCGCGCGCGAGCGCCGCGTCGATCGCCTGCGCGCTCGCCGGCTCGTCCTCGGCGAACGGCAGTTCGCTGTGCGCGATGCCGAGCCGGCGCAGGATCTTCGCGATCCGCGCGCAATACGCGCCGTTGTTCGGCACGAGCACGCGGCCGTCGCGCGGCACGAGCGTGCCGAGCGCCGCCTCGACGGCGAACGTGCCGCTGCCTTGCAGCGGCACGCAGACGTATGCGTCGCCGCCGCCCGCGATCCGCACGAGATCGGCGCAGACGCTCTTCGTCAGCCGGTTGAAAGCGGCGTCCCACGAGCCCCAGTCATGCAGCATCGCATCGCGCGTCATGCGCGATGTCGTCAGCGGGCCGGGCGTCAACAGGATGGGATCACGTTCTGGCATGGCTTCGTCACTCCCGGAAAAATCGATGGCAGGTCGTTTCTGGATGTGGAGAATAGTGGCGAAATGTGTCGCTTTTTGGAAATTGGATCGATCGTCACGGAGCTGTCATCGAACGCTGTGATGCTTCGGGTGCCGCGAAAAACCGGAGCGTCCGGCCGCGGCGGGACGGCGGCGCGCCCGCGCTGACGAGGTTCCGCACCGTTCGGCCGTTCGTGGTTCCACCCTACGGAGAAGAGACATGACGTATTCGAATTTCCCGCGCGGCGGCGCCTGGCGCCGCTTCGCGCTCGCCGCCTTTGCCGCCGCGCTGTTGCAAGGCGCGGCAGCGCAAGCGCAGGCGGCGGCCGTCGTGCTGTACACGGCGGACGGCCTCGAGAACCTGTACCGCGACGTGCTGCCCGCGTTCGAGAAGCGCGAAGGCGTGAAGGTGAACATCGTGACGGCGGGCAGCGGCGAAGTGGTGAACCGCGCGAATGTCGAGAAGAGCTCGCCCAAGGCCGACGTGATCGTCACGCTGCCGCCGTTCATCCAGCAGGCGGGCCAGTTCGGCCTGCTGCAGCCGTACCGCAGCGTCAACTACCGGAACGTGCCGGCGATCGCGAAGGCCGAAGACGGCTCGTGGGCGACGTTCGTCAACAACTACTTCTCGTTCGCGATCAATCCGTCGGTCGTGAAGAGCCAGCCGAAGACGTTCGCCGATCTGCTGCATCCCGACTACAGCGGCAAGCTCGCGTACTCGAACCCGGCGACGGCGGGCGACGGGATGGCCGTCATCATCCTGACGAGCGCGCTAATGGGCGAGGACAAGGCGTTCGACTATCTCGCGAAGCTCGAGCGCGGCGTGAAGTTCCACACGAAGGGCACGGGCTACCTGAACGTGCTGCTGTCGCGCAACGAGATCGCGGTCGCGAACGGCGATCTGCAGATGGACCTCGACGACGCCGAGCACGGCGGCCTGTCGATCAAGCCGATCTTCGTCGCCGCGAAGGAAGGCGAGCCGCCGACGACGTTCCAACTGCCGTACGCGATCGGTCTTGTCAAGGGCGGCCCGAACCAGGACGCGGGCAAGAAGCTGATCGATTACCTGATGTCGACCGACGTGCAGGCGAAGGTGCCCGACATGTTCGGCATCCCGGGCCGCACCGACGTGCCGCTTTCGGGCAGGAACGGCGAGGCGGTGAAGCGCGCGATCGCCGGCGTGAAGCTGATTCCGGTCGACTGGAACGCGGTGATGGCGAAGAAGCCCGTGTGGACCGAGCGCTGGAAGAAGGAAGTGATCGGCGATTCGGGCAAGCAGACTGAAGTCGTCAAGCCGAAATGAGCGCGCGCCGCGGCCGCGAAGTCAAGCCGACGCGATGACGCGTCGAAGGACGAAAACCTGGTGGATACCGCAAGTCTCACTCATCCCCGCGCGTTCGACGCGGCGCGCCCGCACGCGGCGCCGCGCGCGGGCGCGCCCGGCGGCGTGCGCATCGAGCACCTGAGCGTGCGCTACGGCGCGCGCACGGTGCTCGACGATCTGTCGCTCGAGATCGGCGCGGGCGAGCTGCTCGCCGTGCTCGGCAAGAGCGGCTGCGGCAAGACCACGCTGCTGCGCTTCATCGCCGGCTTCGTGAAGGCGGACGGCCTCGCGGGCACGCTCGCCGTCGCCGGCCGCGACCTCACGCACGCGCCGCCGCACAAGCGCAATCTCGGGTTGCTGTTCCAGAACTACGCGCTGTTCCCGCATCTGACGGTGTTCGAGAACGTCGCGTTCGGGCTGCGCGCGCGGCGCATGTCGTCCGCGGACATCGCGCGGCGCGTCGCCGATGCGCTCAAGCTCGTGCAGCTCGGCGACGCCGGCCATCATCTGCCCGCGCAGCTGTCGGGCGGCATGCAGCAGCGCGTCGCGCTCGCGCGCGCGCTCGTGATCGAGCCGGACGTGCTGCTGCTCGACGAGCCGCTGTCCGCGCTCGACGCGAACCTGCGCGCGTCGGTGCGCAGCGAGCTGAAGGCGTTGCACGAGCGGCTGCCGAACCTGACCGTCGTCTGCGTGACGCACGATCGCGACGACGCGCTCGTGCTCGCCGATCGCGCGCTCCTGATGCGCGAGGGCCGCATCGCGCAACTCGGCACGCCGCAGCAGTTGTACGACGCGCCCGCCGACGGCTTCGTCGCGCGATACCTGGGGGCGGCGAACCTGCTGCCGCCCAACGTCGTGTTTGCGTTCGGCGATCCGCGCCATGACGTGCGCGACAGGGTCGCGTGCGTGCGGCCGGAGCGCCTCGCGGTGCGACCGCTGGGCGAAGGGCGGCTGCACGGCACGATCGCGTCGGTCGAATGGCACGGCGCGGCGCTGTCGCTGACCGTGATGCTCGACGCGGCGTGCGACGAGCCGGTGCTCGTCACGATGCAGCGCGGCCGGGGCCCGGCGCCCGAGCGCGGCGCGCGCGTGTCGCTCGATTGCGAGGCGGACGATGTCATCCTTATCGCACCTTGAGCCGCGGGCGGCGCTCGCCGCTGATCCGGCGGCGCACGCCCGCATCCGCGCGTCGGCCGCCGCGCACGACGCCGCCGCACGTCGCCGCGAGCGGCGCGCGACCGCGCGCATCGTCGCGCTCGCGGCCGTCGTGCTCGGCCCGCTCGTGCTGTATCCGCTCGCGCGGCTCGCGCTGCTGAGCGTGCTCGGCGATCACGGGCCGACGCTCGCCGCGTACCGGTCCTTCTTCGCGAGTCACGACGTGCGCGACGTGCTCGGCACGACGCTGTGGGTGCTGTTCGCGAGCGCGGGCACCGCGTCGGTCGTCGGCGTGCTGCTCGCCGCGCTGCTGTTCTTCCGGCCGTTTCCGGGCGCGTCGCTCGTCACGCGCTTCCTCGAGCTGTACGTCGCGTTTCCGTCGTTTCTCGTCGCGTTCACGCTGATCTTCCTGTACGGCTCGCAAGGCTCGCTCAGCATCGCGCTGCAGCGCGCCTTCGGCCTCGACGCGCCGCCGCTCGATTTCCTGTTCGGCGCGGGCGGCGTGATCCTCGCGCAGACCGTGTTCTACACGCCGTTCGTCGTGCGGCCGACGCTCGCGTCGTTCGCGACGCTCGATCCGCGGCTCGTCGAAGCCGCATCGAGCCTCGGCGCGAACGGCTGGATGCTCGCGCGGCGCGTCGTGCTGCCGCTCGCCTGGCCGGGCATCGCGGCGGGCGTGATCCTGTGCTTCCTGCTGACGCTGAACGAATTCGGCATCCTGCTCGTGCTCGGCAGCGCGAGGCTCATCACGCTGCCCGTCGCGATCTACAGCAGCGCGACCGTCGACATCGACCTGCCGGCCGCGGCCGCGGGCGCGGTCGTGATGCTCGCGATGTCGCTCGCGCTCTATGCGCTGTACCGGCGAATGAGCCGCCGCGCGAACGAAGGAGGGCGCGATGCCCGCTGATTTTCCGACGCGCGCCGCGCCGGTGCCGCGCCGCGAGCTGCGCTGGACCGACGCGGCCTCGCGCGTCGCGTTGCGCGCGCTCGCCGTGCTCGCGGCGCTCGCCTGCTGCTGGCTGTTCGTGCTGCCCGTCGTCGTCGTCGCGCTGTCGAGCGTCGCCGAGCACTGGTCGGGCACGATCCTGCCGGCGGACTACAGCCTGCGCTGGTTCGAGCGCCTCGGCCGGCCCGAATTCGACGCGCTCGCCGCGAGCCTCGAGATCGGGCTTGGCGTCGCCGCGCTCGGCACGGCGCTCGGCATCGCGCTGGCGCTCGCGCTCGAAGGCCGCAGCCGGCGCGGCGTCGGCGCGCTCGTCGACGCGCTCGTGATGCTGCCCAACGGCGTGCCGAGCGTCGTGCTCGGGCTCGCGGTGCTGATCGCGTATCACGCGAGGCCCGTCGACCTGTCGAGCTCGCCCGCGATCGTCGTGCTCGTGCAGCTCGCGCTCGTGCTGCCGTTCTGCTACCGGTGCGCGGCCGCCGCGCTGCGCCCCGAGCTGACCGTGCTGCGCGAGGCGGCGGCGAGCCTCGGCGCGCCGCCCGCGATGGTGCTGCGCCGCGTGCTGCTGCCGCAGCTCGTGCCGGCGATCCGCGCGAGCCTCGCGCTCGGCTTCGCGCTGTCGCTCGGCGAGCTCGGCGCGACGCTGACCGTCTACCCGCCGGGCTTCGCGACCGTGCCGATCGTCGTGATCGGCGACGTCGAGCGCGGCTACTACCTGCCCGCATCGGCGCTGTCGCTGCTGCTGCTCGGCGCGTCGCTCGTCGCGCTCGTCGCGATCGCGTCGCGCGCGCCGCGGCCGGCGCGGTGAACGACGCGGTGAACGACGCGGTGAACGACGCGATGGGCGGCGCGGTGGCGCGCCGTTCGCGCGTGACATGAGCAAAGGGCTCGAAGGGCGAAACACCATGAATCGACACATCGAAGTCAACGGCCGCGCCTACCGGATGCCGGCCGAGCCGACGGTGGCCGTCTGCGTCGACGGCTGCGAATACGATTACCTCGAACAGGCCGCGAACGCGGGCGTCGCGCCGTTCATCGCGCGGATGCTGCGCGAGGGCTCGGCGTTCGACGCCGACTGCGTGATCCCGTCGTTCACGAACCCGAACAACCTGTCGATCGTGTGCGGCGCGCCGCCGTCGGTGCACGGCATCTGCGGGAACTTCTTCTGGGACCCGGACGCGCAGCGCGGCGCGGGCGCTGCGGTGATGATGAACGACCCCGCGTACCTGCGCGCGGGCACGCTACTCGCCGCGGCGGCGGACGCGGGCGCGAAGGTGGCCGTCGTGACGGCGAAGGACAAGCTGCGCCGGTTGCTCGGCTGGCGGATGCGCGGCGTGTGCTTCTCGGCGGAGAAGGCGAATCAGGCGAACCTCGGCGAGAACGGCATCGCCGACGTGCTCGATTTCGTCGGCTTGCCGTCGCCCGACGTCTACAGCGCGGCGCTGTCGGAATTCGTGCTCGCGGCGGGCGTGCGGCTCGCGCAGAACCGGCGCGCGGACCTGATGTACCTGTCGACGACCGATTACGTGCAGCACAAGTGCGCGCCGGGCAGCGACGGCGCGAACGCGTTCTACGCGATGATGGACCGCTACCTCGCGGCGCTCGATGCGCTCGGCTGGGTGATCGGCGTGACCGCCGATCATGGGATGAACGCGAAGCACGATCCCCGCACGGGCGAGCCGAACGTCGTCTATCTGCAGGACGCGCTCGACGCGTGGCTCGGGCCGCGCCGCGCGCGCGTGATCCTGCCGATCACCGATCCCTACGTCGTCCATCACGGCGCGCTCGGCTCGTTCGCGACGATCTACGTCGAGGAAGGCGTCGACGCGGCCGCAGTGATCGGCCGGCTGAGCGCGATCGACGGCATCGAACTCGCGCTCGACAACGCGACGGCGGCCGAGCGCTTCGAGCTGCCGGCCGACCGGATCGGCGATGTCGTCGCCGTGGGCCGGCGCGATGTCGCGCTCGGCACGCGAGAGAGCGAGCACGACCTGTCGGGGCTGACGGTGCCGCTGCGCTCGCACGGCGGCCTGTCAGAGCAGCGCGTGCCGCTGTTGTTCAATCGCCGGATCGAGGGCGTCGAGCCAGGCCGCCGGCTGCGCAACTTCGATCTGTTCGACCTCGCGCTGAACCGGGCCGTGCGATGACGCCGCCGCCGCTTCGCGATCACCCCGCTTACCGCCGCGAGACGCTGCGCTGGTGCGGGCAACGGGCGGCGCGCGCGCGCACGCTCGACGTATTCGACCCGTATTCGGGGCGGCGCGTCGGCACGGTGCCGCTTGCGACGGTCGACGACGTGCGCCGCGCGTTCGACTATGCGGGCGCGTACCGGCCGACGCTGTCGCGCTACGAGCGCTCGCAGATACTCGAGCGCGCGGCCGCGCGCCTCGTTGCCTGCGCGGAAGAGGCGTCCACGCTGATCTCGCTCGAATCGGGCCTGTCGAAACAGGATTCGCGTTACGAGATCGGCCGCGTCGCGGACGTGTTCAAGTTCGCGTCGATCGAGGCGTTGCGCGACGACGCGCAGAGCTATTCGTGCGATCTGACGCCGCACGGCACGTCGCGCCGCGTGTTCTCGCAGCGGCAGCCGCTCGACGGCGTGATCGTCGCGATCACGCCGTTCAATCATCCGATGAACCAGGTCGCGCACAAGATCGCGCCGGCGATCGCGACGAACAATCGCGTGATCGTGAAGCCGTCGGAGAAGGTGCCGCTGTCGGCGCTGTATCTCGCCGACGTGCTGTACGAAGCGGGCCTGCCCGAGCCGATGCTGCAGGTGCTGACGGGCGATCCGCGCGAAATCGCGGACGAACTGCTGACGCACCCGAGCGCGGCGCTGATCACGTTCACGGGCGGCGTCGCGATCGGCAAGTCCATCGCGGCGAAGGCCGGCTACCGGCGCATCGTGCTCGAGCTGGGCGGCAACGATCCGCTGATCGTGCTCGACGACGCCGACCTCGAACGCGCGGCGACGCTCGCCGCGCAGGGCTCGTACAAGAATTCCGGCCAGCGCTGCACGGCGGTCAAGCGCATCCTCGTGCAGAAGCGCGTCGCGCCACGCTTCACGGAGTTGCTCGTCGAGCACACGCGCGCGTGGACGTACGGCGATCCGTTCGACCCGACGAACCGGATGGGGACGGTGATCGACGAGGCGGCGGCCGCGCTGTTCGAGGCGCGCGTCGACGAAGCGGTGGCGCGGGGCGCGCGCCTGCTGACAGGCAACGCGCGGCGCGGCGCGCTGTATGCGCCGA
This sequence comes from Burkholderia thailandensis E264, assembly GCF_000012365.1. Taxonomy (NCBI): domain Bacteria; kingdom Pseudomonadati; phylum Pseudomonadota; class Betaproteobacteria; order Burkholderiales; family Burkholderiaceae; genus Burkholderia; species Burkholderia thailandensis. Next base: position 2,497,278 of record NC_007650.1, on the reverse strand, counting down.
CGGTGCTTGATCGCGTCGACGCATCGATGACGCTCGTGCGCGAGGAGACGTTCGGGCCCGTGTCGCCGATCATCGCGTTCGACACGATCGACGACGCGATCCGGATCAGCAACGGCACCGCGTTCGGCCTGTCGTCGGGCGTGTGCACGGACCGCGCGGATGCGATCGTGCGCTTCGTCAACGAGCTGAACGTCGGCACGGTAAACGTGTGGGAGGTGCCGGGCTACCGGCTTGAGCTGACGCCGTTCGGCGGCATCAAGGATTCCGGGCTCGGATACAAGGAAGGGGTGCAGGAGGCGATGAAGAGCTTCACGAACCTGAAGACATTCTCCCTGCCGTGGGCGTGACGAGATGGCGCTGACCCTCGACGACATCCGCATGCTGTACGATCGCCACGGCGACATCGCCTACAGCGGCGAGCCGGTGACGCAGCGCGAGCATGCGCTGCAAAGCGCGCAGCTTGCCGAAGAGGCGGGCGCGGGCGACGCGCTGATCGCGGCGGCGCTGCTGCACGACCTGGGCCATCTGCTGAACCGCCTGGGCGAGACGCCGACCGCGCACGGTATCGATGACCTGCATCAGTATTACGTGCTGCCGTTCCTGCGGCCGTTGTTTCCCGACGCGGTGCTGGAGCCGATCCGGCTGCACGTCGACGCGAAGCGCTGCCTGTGCGCGATCGATGCGTCGTATTACGCGCGCCTGTCTGCGGACTCGGTGCGCAGCCTGCATCTGCAGGGCGGCGTCTTCTCGGACGCTGAAGCGCAAGCGTTTCTGAAGCGCCCGTATGCGCCGGACGCGATCCGCGTGCGCCGCTGGGACGATCGAGCGAAGGTTGCCGGCAAGCCGACGCCGGATCTGGCGCACTACCTTCGCGCGGTCGCGCGCGTCACCAGATAACGGACGCTCCCGCTTCCCCTATCTAAGCAGTAGGCGCTCGCGCGGATATGGCCGAGCGCCCCGCTCCGAGCCGGCGCGCCCGCGCGCATCGGCCGTTTCGCCGGCCCGAAGCGGGGCTGCAAAGAATCTATCGAAAAGTGCTTGCACGAAAGCGCAGAGCTGCCTACAATCACGCCTCTTTCGCGCTACGGAGAACGCAGCGCGAAGGGGAGCGGGAAGTTTCACGGCTCGGGTAGTGCGGTCGGCGGTGGTTGCGACCGAGAGCGTGAAATGGTGATCCAGACGCTGCGCGACACGGTAGTAAAAAAGTTGTTGACGTGCTGCGAATAAGTGATCATAATCTCGTTTCTCTGCTGCTGACAACGCAGCGCTGCTGAGAAGACGGAGTTGAGTAGGAAAGTTTTCTCGCAGATGTGCTCTTTAACAATGAACAGCCGATAAGTGTGGGCGCTTGATGTAAGCGGACGATCTTCGGATCGCAAGCAAAAGTATCAAGAGTCTCACACTAAAGTAAGTCAGGTTTATGAAGCAATTCATATGACCTGTCAGCTTTGAGTGAGCGACCGGTTGGAAACAACCGAAAACAGTAACAGGAATTGAACTGAAGAGTTTGATCCTGGCTCAGATTGAACGCTGGCGGCATGCCTTACACATGCAAGTCGAACGGCAGCGCGGGCTTCGGCCTGGCGGCGAGTGGCGAACGGGTGAGTAATACATCGGAACATGTCCTGTAGTGGGGGATAGCCCGGCGAAAGCCGGATTAATACCGCATACGATCTGTGGATGAAAGCGGGGGACCTTCGGGCCTCGCGCTATAGGGTTGGCCGATGGCTGATTAGCTAGTTGGTGGGGTAAAGGCCTACCAAGGCGACGATCAGTAGCTGGTCTGAGAGGACGACCAGCCACACTGGGACTGAGACACGGCCCAGACTCCTACGGGAGGCAGCAGTGGGGAATTTTGGACAATGGGCGCAAGCCTGATCCAGCAATGCCGCGTGTGTGAAGAAGGCCTTCGGGTTGTAAAGCACTTTTGTCCGGAAAGAAATCATCCTGGCTAATAACCGGGGTGGATGACGGTACCGGAAGAATAAGCACCGGCTAACTACGTGCCAGCAGCCGCGGTAATACGTAGGGTGCGAGCGTTAATCGGAATTACTGGGCGTAAAGCGTGCGCAGGCGGTTTGCTAAGACCGATGTGAAATCCCCGGGCTCAACCTGGGAACTGCATTGGTGACTGGCAGGCTAGAGTATGGCAGAGGGGGGTAGAATTCCACGTGTAGCAGCTGAAATGCGTAGAGATGTGGAGGAATACCGATGGCGAAGGCAGCCCCCTGGGCCAATACTGACGCTCATGCACGAAAGCGTGGGGAGCAAACAGGATTAGATACCCTGGTAGTCCACGCCCTAAACGATGTCAACTAGTTGTTGGGGATTCATTTCCTTAGTAACGTAGCTAACGCGTGAAGTTGACCGCCTGGGGAGTACGGTCGCAAGATTAAAACTCAAAGGAATTGACGGGGACCCGCACAAGCGGTGGATGATGTGGATTAATTCGATGCAACGCGAAAAACCTTACCTACCCTTGACATGGTCGGAATCCTGCTGAGAGGCGGGAGTGCTCGAAAGAGAACCGGCGCACAGGTGCTGCATGGCTGTCGTCAGCTCGTGTCGTGAGATGTTGGGTTAAGTCCCGCAACGAGCGCAACCCTTGTCCTTAGTTGCTACGCAAGAGCACTCTAAGGAGACTGCCGGTGACAAACCGGAGGAAGGTGGGGATGACGTCAAGTCCTCATGGCCCTTATGGGTAGGGCTTCACACGTCATACAATGGTCGGAACAGAGGGTCGCCAACCCGCGAGGGGGAGCCAATCCCAGAAAACCGATCGTAGTCCGGATTGCACTCTGCAACTCGAGTGCATGAAGCTGGAATCGCTAGTAATCGCGGATCAGCATGCCGCGGTGAATACGTTCCCGGGTCTTGTACACACCGCCCGTCACACCATGGGAGTGGGTTTTACCAGAAGTGGCTAGTCTAACCGCAAGGAGGACGGTCACCACGGTAGGATTCATGACTGGGGTGAAGTCGTAACAAGGTAGCCGTATCGGAAGGTGCGGCTGGATCACCTCCTTTCTCGAGCTTAAATCCGCGAAGTTGAGCGCTCACGCTTATCGGCTGTAAATTAGGACAGACTCAGGGGTCTGTAGCTCAGTCGGTTAGAGCACCGTCTTGATAAGGCGGGGGTCGTTGGTTCGAATCCAACCAGACCCACCAATTGTCTGGCGGAATAAACCTGAGTGTCTCTGTATGGGGGCATAGCTCAGCTGGGAGAGCACCTGCTTTGCAAGCAGGGGGTCGTCGGTTCGATCCCGTCTGCCTCCACCAATCCTCAATGGTAAGTGCTTGGAAGCGAGCATTAAGCATTGGCGATTGAGCCAGTCAGAGTGATGCAGGAAACTGTATCGGCTGTCGTTCTTTAACAATCTGGAAGAAGTAAGTAATTTGGATAGCGGAAGCGTCTAATGAGATGGACGTGGAAACTATCCGGGTTGTGATTGTATCGATGTATCTCAAGATGATTCGAACTTCATGTTCGGCTCGATTTTGGAATACGGCACAACGCGAGAACTCAACCTGTAGCGTACTTTGTATCGGATCATCGTAAGCGCTCAAGCGCTAACGATGATCGAGAGACAGACTCGTTATAGGGTCAAGCGAACAAGTGCATGTGGTGGATGCCTTGGCGATCACAGGCGATGAAGGACGCGGTAGCCTGCGAAAAGCTACGGGGAGCTGGCAAACGAGCTTTGATCCGTAGATGTCCGAATGGGGAAACCCACTCCGAATGGAGTATCCATAGCTGAATACATAGGCTATGTGAGGCGAACGCGGTGAACTGAAACATCTAAGTAACCGCAGGAAAAGAAATCAACCGAGATTCCCAAAGTAGTGGCGAGCGAAATGGGAAGAGCCTGTACTCTTTATTTGTATTGTTAGCCGAACGCTCTGGAAAGTGCGGCCATAGCAGGTGATAGCCCTGTAGGCGAAAACAGTATGAAAGAACTAGGTGTACGACAAGTAGGGCGGGACACGTGAAATCCTGTCTGAAGATGGGGGGACCATCCTCCAAGGCTAAATACTCGTGATCGACCGATAGTGAACCAGTACCGTGAGGGAAAGGCGAAAAGAACCCCGGGAGGGGAGTGAAATAGATCCTGAAACCGCATGCATACAAACAGTCGGAGCCTCGAAAGGGGTGACGGCGTACCTTTTGTATAATGGGTCAGCGACTTACGTTCAGTAGCAAGCTTAACCGAATAGGGCAGGCGTAGCGAAAGCGAGTCCGAATAGGGCGTTCAGTTGCTGGGCGTAGACCCGAAACCAGGTGATCTATCCATGGCCAGGATGAAGGTGCGGTAACACGTACTGGAGGTCCGAACCCACTAACGTTGAAAAGTTAGGGGATGAGCTGTGGATAGGGGTGAAAGGCTAAACAAACCTGGAAATAGCTGGTTCTCTCCGAAAACTATTTAGGTAGTGCCTCGTGTCTCACCTTCGGGGGTAGAGCACTGTCATGGTTGGGGGGTCTATTGCAGATTACCCCGCCATAGCAAACTCCGAATACCGAAGAGTGCAATCACGGGAGACAGACATCGGGTGCTAACGTCCGGTGTCAAGAGGGAAACAACCCAGACCGCCAGCTAAGGTCCCCAAATATGGCTAAGTGGGAAACGAAGTGGGAAGGCTAAAACAGTCAGGAGGTTGGCTTAGAAGCAGCCACCCTTTAAAGAAAGCGTAATAGCTCACTGATCGAGTCGTCCTGCGCGGAAGATGTAACGGGGCTAAGCCATATACCGAAGCTGCGGATGCGTGCTTGCACGCATGGTAGGAGAGCGTTCCGTAAGCCTGCGAAGGTGCCTTGTAAAGGGTGCTGGAGGTATCGGAAGTGCGAATGCTGACATGAGTAGCGATAAAGGGGGTGAAAGGCCCCCTCGCCGTAAGCCCAAGGTTTCCTACGCAACGTTCATCGGCGTAGGGTGAGTCGGCCCCTAAGGCGAGGCAGAAATGCGTAGCTGATGGGAAGCAGGTCAATATTCCTGCACCATTGTTAGATGCGATGGGGGGACGGATCGCGGAAGGTTGTCCGGGTGTTGGAAGTCCCGGTCGCTGCATTGGAGAAGGCGCTTAGGCAAATCCGGGCGCAGGATTCAAGGGTGTGGCGCGAGCTCCTTCGGGAGCGAAGCAATTGGAAGTGGTTCCAAGAAAAGCCTCTAAGCTTCAGTCTAACGATGACCGTACCGCAAACCGACACAGGTGGGCGAGATGAGTATTCTAAGGCGCTTGAGAGAACTCGGGAGAAGGAACTCGGCAAATTGGTACCGTAACTTCGGGATAAGGTACGCCCTGGTAGCTTGACTGGCCTGCGCCAGGAGGGTGAAGGGGTTGCAATAAACTGGTGGCTGCGACTGTTTAATAAAAACACAGCACTCTGCAAACACGAAAGTGGACGTATAGGGTGTGACGCCTGCCCGGTGCCGGAAGATTAAATGATGGGGTGCAAGCTCTTGATTGAAGTCCCGGTAAACGGCGGCCGTAACTATAACGGTCCTAAGGTAGCGAAATTCCTTGTCGGGTAAGTTCCGACCTGCACGAATGGCGTAACGATGGCCACACTGTCTCCTCCCGAGACTCAGCGAAGTTGAAGTGTTTGTGATGATGCAATCTACCCGCGGCTAGACGGAAAGACCCCATGAACCTTTACTGTAGCTTTGCATTGGACTTTGAACCGATCTGTGTAGGATAGGTGGGAGGCTATGAAACCGGAACGCTAGTTTCGGTGGAGCCGTCCTTGAAATACCACCCTGGTTTGTTTGAGGTTCTAACCTTGGCCCGTGATCCGGGTCGGGGACAGTGCATGGTAGGCAGTTTGACTGGGGCGGTCTCCTCCCAAAGCGTAACGGAGGAGTACGAAGGTACGCTAGGTACGGTCGGAAATCGTGCTGATAGTGCAATGGCATAAGCGTGCTTAACTGCGAGACCGACAAGTCGAGCAGGTGCGAAAGCAGGTCATAGTGATCCGGTGGTTCTGTATGGAAGGGCCATCGCTCAACGGATAAAAGGTACTCTGGGGATAACAGGCTGATACCGCCCAAGAGTTCATATCGACGGCGGTGTTTGGCACCTCGATGTCGGCTCATCTCATCCTGGGGCTGTAGCCGGTCCCAAGGGTATGGCTGTTCGCCATTTAAAGAGGTACGTGAGCTGGGTTTAAAACGTCGTGAGACAGTTTGGTCCCTATCTGCCGTGGGCGTTGGAAGTTTGAAGGGGGCTGCTCCTAGTACGAGAGGACCGGAGTGGACGAACCTCTGGTGTACCGGTTGTGACGCCAGTCGCATCGCCGGGTAGCTATGTTCGGAAGAGATAACCGCTGAAAGCATCTAAGCGGGAAACTCGCCTTAAGATGAGACTTCCCCGGGGACTTGATCCCCTTGAAGGGTCGTTCGAGACCAGGACGTTGATAGGTCGGGTGTGTAAGCGCAGTAATGCGTTCAGCTAACCGATACTAATTGCCCGTAAGGCTTGATCCTATAACAAGTCTGCCTTGCCAGATCTTGTTGATTCTCGTGTGCGATACACACAACCCAATATTACTGCTTCTTCCCAGATTGGTTCTGTTGGCCTGCCCAGCAGAACATCCCTCTTTGCCTGATGACCATAGCGAGTCGGTCCCACCCCTTCCCATCCCGAACAGGACCGTGAAACGACTCTACGCCGATGATAGTGCGGATTGCCCGTGTGAAAGTAGGTAATCGTCAGGCTCCCCTTGCCAAAACCCCCGCCCAACCAGGCGGGGGTTTTGCTTTTTATCCCCACCCACCACACCCCTCTCATCCCTCTGCCGACGCCACCTCCATACCGCCCCGTAAGCGAGTCGCCGGTACCGTCTCGACGGTGTGAATGAATGTTGCCAGAGTAGGCCCCACCACGGCGAGTAGCGGGGACCACAGTGTCAACAGAAGCACCGAAGAGAACCGATGGGAAGCGCTCACACGCTATTGCGACGACGGCCAACTCGAGATCGATAACCTGCCGGTCGAGCGAGCGTTGCGTGGAGTGGCCATCGGGAGGCGGAATTACCTGTTCGCCGGTGCCGACTCCGGCGGCGAGCGCGCTGCCGCGATCTATAGCCTCATCGGAACGGCGAAGCTCAACGGCATCGATCCCGAGGCGTATCTGCGCTTCGTCCTTGCCCGCATTGCTGATCACGCAATCAATCGTGTCGATCAGCTCATGCCGTGGGCCATAGCTGATCAACTCCGCGACGACAGCTGACATCAAGATCCCGTCGTCAAGACGGCGCTGCCGACACGCTTACGCTTCACCTGACTCTGTTAAGCGACATCGTTGGCACGAGCCCGCTTCCGGTTTGTGCCGCAGTGGCGGTGACCTGCTCTCTGCCACGCGAAGAGGGCAGTCGGGAGAACGCGCTAATATTGGAAAATTGCGTTTCTTGCCTGGAGCACATTGTGAATATTGGGGATGCGGCAAAGGCATCGGGTGTCAGCGCTAAGATGATTCGCTACTACGAGAGCGTGGGGCTGCTCAATCCTGCGAAGCGGACCGATTCCGGATATCGTGTCTACCATGACGAGGAGATCCATTTGCTTCGTTTCATTCGACAGGCGCGACGGCTCGGGTTTCTCGTCGACGACATCAGGAGGCTGCTCGCACTCTGGCAAGACCGCTCGAGAGCAAGCGCCGAAGTCAAAGCGATCGCGCTCGAGCACGTAGCCGAACTGGATGGCCGGATCGCCGAACTGACAGATATGCGGAACACGCTCGCGAACCTGGCCGACCATTGCAACGGGGACGACCGCCCCGACTGCCCCATTTTGGAGCGCCTGGCCGATCCTTGTTGTGATACAAAATAGTGCATCCAACGGCGGATATCTTGCCGCCGCAAACTGCGGATGTATCCAAAAAATCAGACGCTTAAGTTGGAATTGTTTGATCTATTCCAAATTGGCATGCATCACATTCGAGCATTTCACTGGCAAGTTGGTGCAATCCGGCTATAATCGGGTTAACCCTATACGGGATATCCCTGACATCGATTCACCAGGGGATCTCAATCCTCCTTGGAGAGCCAACATGTTTGCCTACATCATCGAAAAGCTGAGCAACTGGTTTGAAGCTGCAGAACGCGACCGCCGTGAGGCCTATCTGGCATCGTCGAGCGACATCGTTCAGCTCGAACAGCGCATCCGTTCGCTGGAAACCAACGGCTACTCGCTGTAACTCGGCGCGGCAAGATGCCGCGCCTCGCGCCCGGTGCGCAAGCAAAAGAAAGCCCCGTATTGACGGGGCTTTGTCTTTGCGTAAGCTGAAAGCGTTCCGCATAGGAGATTACCGTCTGTCGGATACAATCAGCATCGTCTGAAACGGGGGCCGGATGAGAATCGTCAATCGCTTCTTTGGCTATGCGGCGAGTTGCGCTGCGTTGTGCGGTATCGTGACAGCCGCAGTTGCCGGATCGGACAGCGCGCGTGCGCCGCTGATCCTGGATACCCAAAGTGGAATTCACGATGGCAAAAGCGGTATCGTGCTGCAAAACGCGCCATTATCGCGCGCTCCAATCGTTGCGCAAGCGCAACCGGCCACGATGACTGAACTGCCACCTGGTTCGACTCAGCCGATGGTCGTCATTCCGTATATCGAAGTGCCGAATTCGGCCATTCCACTCAAGGTGCCCCAACCGCGTCAATAAGCGCATCCGCGTCAGTTGGCGCGATGCTCGATCGCGAATGTTGCGCCGCCGTCCTGGCCGAGCGCTTCGACGAGATACGGAAGCGTTTCCTTCATCGTTTCGACCAGCGTATACGGTGGGTTCAAAATGAACATCCCGCTGCCGAAAAGCCCAAAACCGTCCGATGGCGGTCGGCTCACGGTCAGGCTCAGATGTAGCCAGTTGTTCGGCTGCAACTGCTTCAGATGATCGGGGAACTTCTGCGATTCGGGGCGGCTCACCTGCGGATACCAGATCGCGTAGCATCCTGTTGCGAATCGTTTCAGGCTTTCCTCGACGCAAGTGATCGTCTTTGCGTAATCGCGCTTATCTTCGTATGACGGATCGACCAACACGAGCGCGCGCCGCGGCGGCGGCGGCAGCAACGCCTTGATGCCTTCGAATCCATCGCCAGCATAGATCATCGCGCGTCGCCCCGCGTCGCGGAAATTGTGACGCAGCACGTCGATTTCGGTGCTGTGCAACTCGAACAGACGCATTCGGTCCTGTTCGCGCATCAGCCGCCATGCGAGGTAAGGCGAGCCTGGGTAGTAGCGCAACTCCCCGTTGCTGTTCAGCGCGCGCACTTCGTCGACGTAGTCGGACAGTACTTCGGGCAGATCTGTTGCGCCCCAAATTTTCTCGATCCCCGTGCTGAATTCGCCAGTTTTCGCCGCATAGCCATCGAACAGCGAATAGACGCCGGCACCGGCGTGCGTATCGATGTACCAATACGACTTATCTTTCTTGTTCAAATAGCGCAGCAACTGTATGACGACGGTGTGTTTGAGAACGTCCGCGTGATTGCCGGCGTGAAAGCCGTGACGATAGCTGAGCATGGCGAGAGAAATACGGAGCGATACGTGAAAATCGGCCAAGTGCCTGGCGCGCAGTTCATGCGGCGACACGCACTCGCGGGAGTGGCCGGCTGATGCGGTCGCGTATTGTACGCGAGTATGCGACGTGGCCTGCCGTTCGGCTGTCGGCTATTGATACGCATCGCCGACGATCTGCTCGATCCGCTGCTTGACCTCAGGCGTGAGCTTAGCCGCTACGTCGAGAGAGCGCATGTTTTCGACGATCTGCTCGACGCGCGACGCGCCCGTAATCACCGTGCTGACACGGGGGTTCTTCAGTACCCACGCGAGTGCGAGCTGGCCGACGGTGCAACCGAGGTCGTTCGCAACCTCGCCGAGCGCTTCCACGACGCTGTTTCTCTCAGGGTCCGTCAGTTGCTCCCGCAGCCAGTCGTAGCCCTGAATTTCGGCTCGGCTCCTGGCGGGAACGCCATGCCGGTACTTTCCTGTCAGCAGCCCCGATGCGAGCGGGCTCCAGGTCGTGAGTCCCATGCCGAAGTCTTCGTAGAGGCGCCGGTATTCCTCCTCGACGCGTTTGCGATGGAACAGGTTGTATTGCGGCTGCTCCATCGTCGGCTTGCGCAGATGATGTCGTTCCGCGATTTCGTATGCGGCGCGGATTTCGTCGGCGCTCCATTCGGACGTTCCCCAATAGAGCGCCTTGCCGCGCGCGATGATGTCGCTCATCGCCCATACGGTTTCCTCGATCGGCGTATTCGGATCGGGACGATGGCAGAACACGAGGTCGACGTAGTCGAGTTGAAGACGTTGCAGCGACGCGTCGATCGCGCTCAGCAAATATTTGCGGTTGAGCGTGTGGTACTGATTCGGCGCTTCGGCGAGCCCCCAGAAGAACTTCGTCGACACCACGTAGCCGATGCGAGGCCAGCCAAGCGACTTCAGCGCATGCCCCATGATTTCCTCGGATTTGCCGCCCGCATACACTTCGGCGTTGTCGAAGAAATTGACGCCGGCGTCGCGCGCGGCAGCGAGCGACTCTCGCGCAGCACGACGGTCGACCTGGTTGCCGTAGGTGACCCATGAACCGATCGACAGCTCGCTGACCTGCAGTCCGGAACGTCCCAGCCTTCGGTAGTTCATATCGCCTCCGATCGAGCGTGACCGACCACAAGCTTAGCTTGTTTGACCGCGATACGCGGTCTCGTTCATGCACAATAGCGGTGTCGGCCACGCGGCGATAGTCGGCCATTCGGCCTATGTTGTCCGGCAGACTGGATCGATGTCGGACGCGATGCTTTCATTGACTTAACTGACGGAGACTTGGGGAATGACTTCGAACTTGAACGGGAAAGCGGCGGTCGTGACGGGCGCAGCAAGCGGCATCGGCAAGGAAATCGCGCTGGAGCTTGCGCGGGCGGGCGCGGCGGTCGCGATCGCGGATCTGAATCAGGACGGCGCGAACGCGGTGGCCGAGCAGATCAAGCAGGCGGGGGGCAAGGCGATCGGCGTCGCGATGGACGTGACGAACGAGGACGCGGTGAACGCCGGCGTCGACAAGGTCGCGGAGACGTTCGGCTCGGTCGACATTCTCGTGTCGAATGCGGGCATTCAGATCGTCAATCCGATCGAGAACTACGCGTTCGCGGACTGGAAGAAGATGCAGGCGATCCACGTCGACGGCGCGTTCCTGACGACGAAGGCCGCGCTCAAGCACATGTACAAGGACGATCGCGGCGGCGTCGTGATCTACATGGGCTCGGTGCATTCGCACGAGGCGTCGCCGCTGAAGTCGGCGTACGTGACGGCCAAGCACGGGCTGCTGGGGCTTGCGCGCGTGCTGGCGAAGGAAGGCGCGAAGCACAACGTGCGCTCGCACGTGGTGTGTCCAGGCTTCGTGCGCACGCCGCTCGTCGACAAGCAGATTCCGGAGCAGGCCAAGGAGCTCGGGATCAGCGAAGAGGAGGTGGTGAAGAAGGTGATGCTCGGCCAGACGGTGGACGGCGTGTTCACGACGGTCGAGGACGTCGCGAAGACGGTGCTGTTCCTGTCGGCGTTCCCGAGCGCGGCTCTCACCGGCCAGTCGTTCGTCGTCAGCCACGGCTGGTTCATGCAGTAAGCGGTATGTCGGAAGCGCGCGCCGAAGCGCGGCCTGGCGCACGGCCGTTTCGCGCCGTTTCGGCCCTGTCGGCTGTCCGGCAACTGGCGAGCGAGTGTCGCGCGGCTTCAGACATAAAAAACGCGCTCCGGATGGAGCGCGTTTTCGTTTGCGCGGCGCTACAGCGACTATGCAGGCTCGAAGCCGCGGCGCCGGCCCCGTCGTTTTACTTCAACACCGCGGCGATCGCGTTCGCGACGACGTCGAGGTTGCGCGTGTTGAGCGCCGCGACGCAGATCCGGCCGGTGCTGACCGCATAGATGCCGAACTCTTCTCGCAGACGGTCGACTTGCGCGGACGTCAGACCCGAGTACGAGAACATCCCGCGTTGCGCGTTGATGAAGCCGAAGTCGCGCTCGATGCCGGCCGCCTTCAGGCGCTCGACGAGGCCGTTGCGCATCGCGCGGATGCGATCGCGCATTTCGCCCAGTTCCTGCACCCACGAAGCGCGCAGTTCCGGCGAGGCGAGCACGGCAGCAACGATCGCGCCGCCGTGCGTCGGCGGGTTCGAGTAGTTCGTGCGGATCACGCGCTTCAGCTGCGACAGCACGCGTGCGGCTTCGTCCTTGCTGTCGGTGATGATCGACAGCGCGCCGACGCGCTCGCCATACAGCGAGAACGACTTCGAGAACGACGACGATACGAACACGTTCAGATTTGCCGCCGCGAACAGGCGTACCGCGGCCGCGTCGGCCTCGATGCTCTCGCCGAAGCCTTGATAGGCGATGTCGAGAAACGGCACGAGCTGACGCGCCTTCACGACTTCGACCACCTGCGCCCATTGCGCGTCGTTCAGATCCACGCCCGTCGGGTTGTGGCAGCACGCGTGCAGCACGACGATCGTGCCCGGCTCGTAGCCGTTGAGCGCGGCCAGCATGCCGTCGAAGTTCACGCCGTTCGTCTTCGCGTCGTAGTACGGGTACGCGACGACTTCGAAGCCCGCCATGTCGAACAGCGCACGGTGGTTTTCCCAGCTCGGATCGCTGATCGCGACCTTCGCCTTCGGATTCAGCGTGCGCAGGAAGTCAGCGCCGATCTTCAGCGCGCCCGTGCCGCCGAGCGCCTGTGCCGTCACGACGCGGCCGGCCGCGATCAGCGGCGAGTCGTCGCCGAGCAGCAGCTTCTGCACCGATGCGTCATAGGCGGCGATCCCGTCGATCGGCAGATAGCCGCGCGGCAGGCCGGCTTCGACCCGCGCCTTCTCCGCGTCGCGCACCGCGCGCAGCAGCGGAATCTTGCCGTCCTCGTTGGTGTAGACGCCGACGCCCAGATTCACCTTGGTCGGGCGCGTGTCGGCGTTGAAGGCTTCGTTCAGGCCCAGGATAGGGTCGCGGGGGGCAAGTTCGACAGCGGAGAAGAGCGACATGATTGATTCGCAGCAGTTGTGAAAAGAGGGTCAGCTTCGGGCGCCGATGCGGGCCGGCGATCAACGGGTAGGGCGGGCAAGCCGCGGCAACCCGGTGCGAAAAGCGAAGCTCGGCAACTTGTTATTGTAACGAATTCGACGTCTCCATTCGGCCAATGTCTCGGCTCCGCACGCGGTTTTTTGCGCGTTCGGCCAGCGAATCCCGAGTGCGGCGACCGGGGCCGGCCGGGCGTCGAAGCGCTAGAATGATCTTTTGCCCCGTTTCGGCCCGCCGCCTTCCGCATCCACATGTCCGAACATCATTCCGACACCCGCGACGATCTCGACGAATCGAAATTCGTGACGTTCGAAGGTTCTCCGTTCCAGCTGTATCAACCTTATCCGCCATCGGGCGACCAGCCCACCGCGATCGCGACGCTTGTCGAAGGCGTCGAGGACGGCCTGTCGTTCCAGACGCTGCTCGGCGTGACGGGCTCGGGCAAGACCTACACGATGGCGAACACGATTGCGCGGCTCGGCCGTCCGGCGATCGTGTTCGCGCCGAACAAGACGCTCGCCGCGCAGCTCTATGCGGAGTTCCGCGAGTTCTTTCCGCGCAACGCGGTCGAGTACTTCGTGTCGTACTACGACTACTACCAGCCGGAAGCGTACGTGCCGCAGCGCGATCTCTTCATCGAGAAGGATTCGTCGATCAACGAGCACATCGAGCAGATGCGGCTGTCGGCGACGAAGAGCCTGATGGAGCGGCGCGACGTCGTGATCGTCGCGACCGTGTCGGCGATCTACGGCATCGGCAATCCGTCCGAATACCACCAGATGATCCTCACGCTGCGCACGGGCGACAAGATCGGCCAGCGCGAGGTGATCGCGCGGCTGATCGCGATGCAGTACACGCGCAACGAGCAGGACTTCCAGCGCGGCACGTTCCGCGTGCGCGGCGACACGATCGACATCTTTCCGGCCGAGCACGCGGAGATGGCGGTGCGCGTCGAGCTGTTCGACGACGAGGTCGACACGCTGCACCTGTTCGATCCGCTGACGGGGCGCGTGCGACAGAAGATTCCGCGCTTCACCGTTTATCCGTCGTCGCACTACGTGACGCCGCGCGAGACCGTCATGCGCGCGGTCGAGACGATCAAGGACGAGTTGCGCGAACGTCTCGAGTTTTTCCACCGCGACGGCAAGTTGGTCGAGGCGCAGCGCCTCGAGCAGCGCACCCGCTTCGATCTCGAGATGCTGCAGGAACTCGGCTTCTGCAAGGGCATCGAGAACTATTCGCGGCACTTCTCCGGCGCGGCGCCGGGCGAGCCGCCGCCGACCCTCGTCGACTATCTGCCCTCCGACGCGCTGATGCTGCTCGACGAATCGCATGTGCTGATCGGCCAACTGAACGGGATGTACAACGGCGACCGCGCGCGCAAGGAGAACCTCGTCAACTACGGGTTCCGGCTGCCGTCGGCGCTCGACAACCGGCCGCTCAAGTTCCCCGAGTTCGAGCGCAAGATGCGCCAGGTCGTGTTCGTATCGGCTACGCCCGCCGACTACGAGCAGCGCGTGTCGGGGCAGACCGCCGAGCAGGTCGTGCGGCCGACGGGGCTCGTCGATCCTGAGATCGAGGTGCGGCCGGCGAGCACGCAGGTCGACGACGTGCTGTCCGAGATCACCGAGCGCGTGAAGGCCGACGAGCGCGTGCTGATCACGGTGCTGACGAAGCGGATGGCCGAGCAATTGACCGAGTTCCTTGCCGATCACGGCGTCAAGGTTCGCTATCTGCATAGTGACATCGACACCGTCGAGCGCGTCGAAATCATCCGCGACCTGCGGCTTGGCACGTTCGACGTGCTGGTCGGGATCAACCTGCTGCGCGAAGGCCTCGACATTCCGGAAGTGTCCCTCGTCGCGATCCTCGACGCGGACAAGGAGGGCTTCCTGCGCGCCGAGCGCTCGCTGATCCAGACGATCGGCCGGGCGGCGCGCAATGTGAACGGCAAGGCGCTCCTGTACGCGGACCGGATCACCGATTCGATGCGCCGCGCGATCGACGAGACCGAGCGCCGCCGCGCGAAGCAGATCGCATACAACCAAGAGAGGGGCATCACGCCGCGCGGTGTCGTGAAGCGGATCAAGGACATCATCGACGGCGTCTACAACGCCGACGAAGCGCGCGCCGAGCTGAAGGAGGCGCAGCAGCGCGCGAAATTCGAGGATATGTCCGAGAAGCAGATCGCGAAGGAAATCAAGCGGCTCGAGAAGCAGATGGCCGATTACGCGAAAAATCTCGAGTTCGAGAAAGCGGCGCAGACGCGCGACCAGCTCGCGCTGCTGCGTGAACGGGTGTTCGGTGCGAATGTCGGCGATCACGTGAGCGGAGCGGAGTGAGGGGCCCGCGGCGCCCCGCCGCATCCGTTAATCTCGCTGTAAGCCTTGTCGGATCAGGGATTTAGCGACATCTCCATTTGTTTCGGAGGGCGTTCGGTGCTACACTTGCGCGTGTATTGAGAATAGTTCGCATTAACGTTCTTCATCGCTTTTTTGTCTCGCCCCCGGGTTCCGGGTCCGCGCGGGCGGGACGTGTGTCACGAGATAAAAACAGGAGTTTCAATGTTGCGTTCTTCCCTTGTCCGCAGCGGCGTCGCGTTGGCGGCCACGTGCGCCGCGCTGTCGGCGACGGCGGCCGAATACCCGATCGGCAAGCACCAGATTCAAGGCGGGATGGAGATCGGCGCGGTGTACCTGCAGCCGATCACGATGGACCCCGAAGGGATGATGCGCAAGGCGTCGGATTCGGACATCCATCTCGAAGCCGATATCCATGCGGTCAAGAACAACCCGACGGGTTTCGCCGAGGGTGACTGGATGCCGTATCTGCAGGTCACGTACAAGCTGACGAAGCAGGGCGACGCGAAGTGGAAGGCGCAAGGCGACCTGATGGGCATGGTCGCGAGCGATGGCCCGCACTACGGCGACAACGTGAAACTCAACGGCCCGGGCAAGTATCACCTGACGCTCGTCGTGAAGCCGCCGATGCAGGCGGGCCACATGGCGTTCGGCCGCCACGTTGACAAGGAAACCGGCGTGGGCGCGTGGTTCAAGCCGATCACGCTCGAATACGATTTCCCGTTCGCCGGCATCGGCAAGAAGGGCGGGTACTGATCGCACGGGCAGCAAACGGACGGCGCGCGACGAGCGCGCCGTCTCTTTAGAGAAATACGATGACATTCCCCAGAGCATTCGCATTTGCCGCCGCGATCTTCATTGCGGGCGCCGCTCACGCGGCCGATCTGCCGACCTTCAAGCTCGAGATGGCCGACGGCAAGCTCAATCCGGCGCGCATCGAAGTGCCGGCCGGCCAGCGCATCAAGATTCAGATCCGCAATACGGGCAAGGGCGCCGTCGAGTTCGAGAGCGTGCAGCTTCGCAAGGAGAAGGTGCTTGCGCCGGGCGGCGAATCGTTCGTCGTGATCGCGCCGCTGTCGCCGGGCGAGTACAAGTTCTTCGACGATTTTCACCAGCAGGCGCAAGGCGTCATCGTCGCGAAGTAACGGTTTTCGCGTTTGACGCGCGGCACGTGCCGCGCGGCGGACGCCGGGAGGTAAAACAAATGGGTCAGATCTTGTTCATCGTCTGGCGGGAGAGCGTCGAGGCGTTGCTCGTCGTCGGCATCCTCTACGCATGGCTGAAGAACGGCGACGATGATGCGCGCCGCGGCTTGCCGTACCTGTGGGCCGGCGTCGGCGTCGGCCTGTTGATGGCGGTGGGCCTTGGCGCCGCGCTCGTCGGCTTCACCGAGGTGCTGTCGGGCGACGCGCAGGACTACTTTCAGACCGCGATGGTGCTGATCGCGTGCGTGCTGATCGTGCAGATGGTGCTGTGGATGAAGCAGCACGGGCGCACGCTCAAGCGCGACATGGAGCGCTCGCTGCAGAAGAGCACGCAGGACGCGAACTGGTGGGGCGTCGCGGTGCTCGTCGCGCTCGCGATCGCGCGCGAGGGCAGCGAGACGGTGATCTTTCTCTACGGGCTCGGCTTCGGCCAGTCGGGGCATGTCGACGGCAGCCAGATGCTCGCCGTGCTGATCGGCCTCGGGCTTGCGTTCCTGACGTTCTATGTGCTGCAGCTCGGCGGCAAGTACTTCTCGTGGCGGCACTTCTTTCGCGTGACCGAGATCATGCTGCTGTTCCTCGGCGCGGGCCTGTTCCAGACAGGCGTCGACAAGCTGATCGACAAGGAAATCCTGCCGCTCGGCATCGCGCAATTGTGGGATACGTCGGCGATCCTCGACGATTCGAGCACGTTCGGCTCGCTCGTGTCGACGCTGACGGGTTATCGCGCGCATCCGTCGCTGACGAATCTCGTCGCGTACGCGGCCTACTGGGCGTTCGTCTACCTGCTGATCAAGCGCGCCGCGCGCCGCCCGGCGGCGACTGCGGGGCGGCCGGCATGAGCGCCGTCGTCGGCCGACGACTCACGAGCCTCGTCGCGCAGGCCGGGCACTGGATGCAGCGTCACGGCGCGCTGATTCGCGGTATTCAGTGGGGCGTGGTGCTCGTCTACGCGTTCTTGATTCTCGTGCCGGCGTTCACGCCGCTGCCCGACGACACCGCGCATCTGTGGACCAATCTGACGCTCGCCGCGCAGTTCGTGTTCTGGGGCATATGGTGGCCGTTCGTGCTGCTGTCGATGGTGATGCTCGGCCGAGTCTGGTGCGGCGTGCTTTGTCCCGAGGGCGCGTTGAGCGAATTCGCGAGCAAGTTCGGCCGCGGCCGCGCGATTCCGCGCTGGATGCGCTGGGGCGGCTGGCCGTTCGTCGCGTTCGGCCTCACGACGATCTACGGGCAGATGGTCAGCGTCTATCAGTATCCGCGCGCCGTGTTGCTCGTGCTTGGCGGCTCGACGCTCGCCGCGATCGTGATCGGCTTTCTGTACGGACGAGAGAAACGCGTATGGTGCCGCTATCTGTGCCCGGTGAACGGCGTCTTCTCGCTGCTCGCGCGCCTTTCGCCGCTGCGCTACAAGGTCGACGAGGATGCGTGGCGCCGTTCGTACAAGAAGGGCGAGCACGGTCATCGCGTGATTCCGATCAACTGCGCGCCGCTCGTGCCGCTTCGCAACATGAAGGGCGCGGCGGCGTGTCACATGTGCGGCCGATGCAGCGGTCACCGCGGTGCGATCGAACTGACGACGCGCTCGCCGTCCGAGGAGGTGGTCGCGCTCGGCGACAAGCAGGCGAGCGGCTGGGACACCGCGCTCATCCTCTATGGTCTGCTCGGCGTGGCGATTGGCGCGTTCCACTGGACGGTGAGTCCGTGGTTCGTGCGGATCAAGCAGGCGCTCGCGGGCTGGCTGATCGATCACGACATCATGTGGCCGCTCGATACGAATGCGCCCTGGTTCATCTTCACGCACTATCCCGAGCACAACGACGTGTTCTCGTGGCTCGATGGCTCGCTCGTCATCGCATACATCACCGGCACGGGCATCGTGTACGGCACGGCGCTCGCCGTGCTGCTCGCCGGTGCCGTAGCGATGCTCGGCCGTTTCGAGCGCGTGCGGCTCCATCATCTCGCGCAAGCGCTGATTCCGCTCGCCGGTGCGGGCGTGTTCCTCGGCTTGTCGGCGACGACGCTTTCGCTGTTGCGCGCCGAGCACGTGCCGCTCGGCTGGGCGTCGGACGTTCGCATCGCGATTCTCGTCGGCGCGAATCTATGGAGCGCGTGGCTCGCCTGGCAGGTCACCGGTCGCTATGCCGGCTTGCCGCGGCGGTTGTTCGCGATGTTCTGGTTCGGCACCGCGCTCGCGGTGGTCGATAGCGCATGGTGGCTGATGTTCTGGGGATTCTGACGCGCTTCGAGCGGTATGATGCAGCCGTCGATAGGCGTGCATCGCGAAGGAGTGTCGAGATGAGAACCAAACCCGCTTTGACGAGCGACGACGTGAAGAAAATGGCGGCCGCCGCCGAGTCGTTCGCGGCCGCAAACCAGTGGGCCGTGACGGTCGCGATTTTCGACGACGGCGCGCATCTGCTGCATCTGCACCGCATGGACGGCGCCGCGCCGAGCACGGTCGAGATGGCGATCGGCAAGGGCCGTACGGCCGCGCTTGGCCGCCGCGAAAGCAAGGTCTACGAAGACATCGTGCTGCAGGGACGCCTGTCGTTTCTGAGCGTGCCGCTTGTCGGCCTCGTCGAGGGCGGCGTGCCGATCGTCGTCGAGGGCGAGACGATCGGTTCGATCGGCGTGTCGGGCGTGAAGTCCGAGCAGGATGCGGCCGTCGCCCGCGCGGGGATCGCCGCGTTGACCGACGCCGGTTGATCCGTCCGGCGCGGCATTGCGTCGCTCGCCCGTCTCGGCGTCGAGCTGATCCGCGAGCCGCGGTTCGCGTGTTTCGCGATTGACCGTGCCCGAACATTCACACAAACAAAAGCGACGCGTCCGGTGACGCGTCGCTTTTGTGTTTTACGCAGTGAGAACCAAAAAAAGCGGCTTGGCTTGCTGCAACGGCTGCTTGAATATGTTTGCACGAAGGGGTCTAGACTCGCGTGCAAGCCGTTGTGGCTGGCTAATGCCTAACACCTCTCGTAGAGGTGGTCCCCACAATACTCGGTTCGTTACTTCGTCAGGATCAGCTTGCCAAGGCGCGTGGCCCGCAGCTGATAGGTTTCGCCGTTATGCGCGATGCTCACGTGGCTCTGGCCTTGCAGCAATGCGTCGCTGCTCACCACGCGCTGCCCGGCGCTTGCGGCGGCGGCAGGTTTCGCGATGGTCTTTGCCGATTCGGCCGGCGTCGTCACCGCTGCTGCTTTGGAACGGCTGCCGGGTGCGGCACCGCCGGTGCGGCGCAACGTGAGCGTAGTAGAGCGCATAGGTTCGGTCATTCGGGCGATCGGTGAGTTGCGATTCGATGGAATGAATACTAAATGATAACCATTCCCATTTACAACGTATCTTTATCGATCGAAAACCGAATGCCGATAGGAAGAAGCGAAGAGGGCGACGGATGCACCGCCGCCAGCGGTTGTCAGTGCAGCGGGTCCGGGTCCTTGCGGCCTTGCGCGTATTCGCGAATCAGGCGAACGGTGTCGATGTCGGACGTGCGATAGGCTTCCTTCACGATCTCCTGCGTCTGGCGCGCGTCCGCGCTGTCGTTGCCGACGGGCAGCGTCGTCCGATACTCGAAGCGCAGGAACAATTGCTGACCGTCATGTTCTTCGATCGTCATCGTCAGCGACCCGCCGATCTCGCCGTCGGCAGCATGGATGTCGTAGCGGACCTGATCGTTCGGGATGAACGTCACGCGATCGCGTACCGTCGCGTTGCCATAGTGCAGCTCGCGCTCGAGCGTCGTTTCCGTGCGCTCGTGGACGATGCAACTGTCGAGGCCGATCACGAACAATTGCGGCTGCTCGGCGCGCAGCACAAGACCTTCCCACAGCTGCGCGCGAGTCAGCATCGGCAGGGCGGGGTTGTCGACGGCGTTAATCTGGATCAGATGTTCGAAGTTCAAAGCGGCGGATTCCTTCTGTAGTGCGGCCCGTGCCGGGCACGAGAAGATATTGTGACGCAAATCCGCGGCGGCGGCGGGGCTTCCGCCCTCCGCCGTTCGGCCAATGACGGGGCGGCGCCTACGCGGAAATGCGGCCCATCCGGCCCGTCTGATAATCGGCCACCGCGTCGCGGATCTCGTCCTCGGTGTTCATCACGAAGGGGCCGTAGCGCACGATCGGCTCGTTGAGCGGTGCGCCGCCGATCAGCAGCAAGTCGAGCGGCGTGTCGCCCGCAGCGAATACGGCGGTGTCGCCGTCTTCCGCGTACACGACAACATGGCGCGCGTCGACCGCAGTCCTGTTAGCGCCGTAGAACCCGCTGCCGTCGATCGGATAGGCGAATACGCGAAAGCCGGCCGGCACCGGCTGCTCGACGATCGCGCCGGGCGACAGCGTGAAGTGCTGGTAGAGCATCGGAGTGCGCGTCTCGATAGCCGCGCGTGCGCCGAACGCCTCGCCGGCGATCACCCGTGCTATCACGCGACCGTCGGGCGATTGGGCGGTCGGAATGCGCGCGGCCGGAACGTCCTGATAGCGCGGCGCGATCATCTTGTCGCGGCGCGGCAGGTTCACCCAGAGCTGGAACGCATGTGCGCGGCCGCCCCGGCGCGCGAATTCGGGGTCCGGCATTTCGCTGTGGACGACGCCCGAGCCCGCCGTCATCCACTGGACGTCGCCCGGGCCGAGCGCGCCCGCGTGTCCCGCCGAATCGCGATGGCGAAACCAGCCGTCGAGCACGTATGTAACCGTTTCGAAGCCGCGGTGCGGATGATCGGGCGCACCCTTCGCATCGCCCGGCGCGTAATCGACGGGCCCCATTTCGTCGAGCAACAGGAACGGATCGAAATCTGTCAGCAGGCGGGTTGGAAACGGGCGGTGAACCACGAAGCCGCCGCCTTCCGTCGTGCGAAGCGCAGGGTAGGTACGCTGGATCGAGCGGGCGATAGTCATGGGAGGGCTCTTGGAGTGACGGGAAATGACGTTATTCTTGCAACGCAAGGCTATTATATTGAGCGAATTGCCGATTAAATCCGCTCGATTCGCAATGGATCGTTGTGGAATTGGAACGATGAAATGACTATCGATGCACATAACCTGAACGACTTGATGTACTTCTCTCAGGTAGTCGAGCATGGCGGCTTCTCGGCCGCGGAACGCGTGCTCGGCATCTCGAAGTCGCGCCTGTCGCGACGGCTGACCGAGCTCGAGGCGACGCTCGGTGTGCGCCTGTTGCAGCGCTCGACCCGCAAGCTCGCGTTGACCGAGGCGGGCCAGCTTTTCTATCAGCATTGCCAAGCAATGTTGTCGGAGGCGCAGGCCGCGATGAACGCGGTGCAGCAACTGCGCTCGGCGCCGCGCGGCACGGTGCGCGTGAGCGTGCCCGTCACGCTGTCGCAGACGATGCTGTCGCGCCTGCTGCCGGAATTCCTGCGCCGCTTTCCGGAAGTGCGCGTGCAGATTCGCGTGACGAATCGCGTGATCGACCTGTTTGAAGATTCGATCGACGTCGCGCTGCGCGTGCGATCCGAGCCGCCGCAGAATGCGAACATCGTCGTGCGGCCGCTGTGGCGTACCGAGCAGATGCTCGTTGGCGCGCCGAGCCTGCTGCAGCAGAACGCGCCGCCTCTCGTGCCCGACGATCTGTCGAGATTCGATACGCTCGATACGCCGTCAGGCGACGGGCGGCACGTATTCAACCTGATCGCCCCCGACGGCACGCGCCATGCGCACGAGCACGAGCCGCGGCTCGTGACCGCCGATCTGATGACGATTCGCGAAGCCGTGCTCGACGGGGTCGGAATCGCCGCGCTGCCGGAATCGATGTACGGCAACGCATTGCGTGCGGGGCAATTGTCGCCGGTGATGCCGGGATGGACGCTGCCCGTGCCGCAGCTCTATGCGGTGTTCGTGTCGCGGCAGGGGATGCCGCCTGCCGTGCGCGCGTTCGTCGATTACCTCGTCGAGAAGCTCGACAGCGCGGACTACAAGGAGTCGAGTTGCCCGGAGCGCGGCGCGAAGGACGCGAAGATTTCGATCTGATGAAATCGGAAGATCGCGTGCGCATCGGTTTTGTCATTTGAAGCGCGTCATGCAATCGGTAGTTTCAATCGTCGGCCGCTTGAATGCGTGAACGGCTAGGCATATATTGGAATCCCATTTCGTGAGGGAAGGTGCCAAGCGAAACAAGGTGGCCGCATATGTTGCGAGCCAGATAGGGCAGACCGCGCAAGTCCGTGCAGACCACGGCATGTCGCATCGCGTTGCTCGATATGCAGCAGTCAGGCAGTCGGGTCCGCCGCCCGAAGGCGCCCGTGTGCGCATGAAAAAAGGCCTTCATCTGGCGATGAAGGCCTTTTACTTTATGGCCCGCGTGCGTTTGTCGCGCGCGGCGTAGGGCGCGATGCCTACTTCGCGTTCGACTTCGGCTCGGTCACGAAGCCAAGCTTCGTCAGGCCGCCTGCCTGCGCGGCGGACATCACTTCCGCGACGCGTTCATAGGCGACCTTGCGGTCCGCGCGCAGATGGAGCTCCGGCTGCGGGCTTGTCTGCGCGGCCTGCGCGATGCGCGCCTGCAGATCGGCCGCGTTCACCGGATGATCGTCCCACAGCACCGTGCCGTCGCTTTCGATGGCGACGTCGATCGTCTTGGGCTTCACCTCGACCGGCTGGCTGCTCGCGCGCGGCAGATCGATCTTCACCGCATGATGCATCGCCGGGATCGTGACGAGGAAAATGATCAGGAGTACGAGCATGACGTCGACGAGCGGCGTCATGTTGATCTCGTTCATCAAGCTGTCGTCGTCGTCATCGCCGAAGCTGGTGTTCATTGCCATTGCGAACCTCCGCTCAGTTCGCGCGCGCGGCGAGGCGCAGCCCGTCTCGCTGGGACGACGCGAGACGCGTGCCCGTCACGAAGTACGCGTGCAGGCCGTGCGCGAAGCGGCGCAGGCGGCTCACGACGCTCTTGTTCGCGCGCGTGAGCGCGTTGTAGCCGAGCACTGCGGGAATCGCGACGAACAGGCCGAACGCGGTCATGATCAGCGATTCGCCGACGGGGCCCGCGACCTGATCGATCGAAGTCTGGCCTGTCGCGCCGATCACGAGCAGCGCATGATAGATGCCCCACACGGTGCCGAACAGACCGACGAACGGCGCAGTGCTGCCGATCGACGCGAGGATCGCGAGACCGCCCTGCATCCGCGCGATGCCTTCGTCCATCGTATCCTTCAGGCAGCGCGTGACCCAGTCGGACACGTCCATCCGGTCATGCAGGTGCGGTTGCGTCTGATGGTGATGATCGGCGGCTTCCTTGCCGGACAGCGCGAGCGCGAGGAACGGATTGTCTTGCGACGACGATGCGAGGCCGAGCTTCTTCACGCCTTCGTCGAAATCGTCCGAATGCCAGAACGATTGTTCGGCGTCTTTCGACAGGCGCTTCAGGCGAATCACGTTCCAGCCCTTGATGACGATCACCATCCACGACAGGATCGACATCACGAGGAGCGCGATCGCGATGGAGCGTGTAACGAAGTCACCTTGCGCCCACACGTGCGCGATTCCGTAGCTTTGCATTTCCTTTCCTTGTTGTTTCTTTCGGTGTTGCTGAGATTAGTCGGTCAGAGTGAAGTCATAAGGCTGCGTGTAGGCGGCGCGCATCGGCTGTCCGTTTTGCAGATACGGCTGGCACGGCGACGAGCGGATCGCGTCGAGCGCCGCGTCGTCGAGGCGCGGAAAGCCGCTGCTCTGGACGACCTGCGCGCTTTCGATCTTGCCCGTCAGGCCGACGACGAAGCGAACCTTCACGACGCCCGTCTCGCCGCGCCGCTTCGACATCGACGGATAGGCGGCCCGCGCGATCTGGCAGGTCAGGTGTGCGCCTTCCTTCGGCGCGACGATCTCCATCGTCGGGCGGCTCGTCGGCGCGCCCGCGGGCGGCGCGGCCTTCACGCTCGTCTCGGCGGGCGCGGCTGGAGCGGGCGGCGCGGGTTCCGGCGCAGTGATCGCATTCGGCGCGGGCTCGTGCACGACGGGCAGCGGCGTCGGGCTCGGCTTCGCGACGGGACGGGGGGCGGGCGCCGGCTTGACCTTCGGGACGGGTTTGGGCGGCGTGGGAGCCGGCGCGGACCGGATGCCGACCGGCTGCGCGACGGGCGCGCTCAGCAACAGGGCGGTGATCGTCTTCGATTCGAGCGGACGGTGTGGCACGTCGTTGCGCATCAGCAGCGCGCCGGCGAGCAGGAGCGCGTGTCCGGCGAGAACCGCCACGGCAGCGGTGACGACGCGGGGATTCATACGGGAGAAGGCCGGCGCGGATGCGGCCGGCAGGGAATTCGAAACCTGCATGTTAGCTTCGTAGCGCGGCGGCGCGCGTGACGAGCGCCGCGAAGTGTTGCGTCACTTGCGGAAAATCAGCAAAGAGATGCACACGGTAGTCACGAATCCGATCAGCAATTCCATTACGGGCTCCTTCGCAGGTAGGCCGTTGGCTCGCGCGGGCAGGCTTGGCTTGCTGACGGGCTGGTTAAACGAAAGCACGGCGCGCGGCGCCGCGTGCGATCCCGGCACGCCGGTCAGGCCGCCTTGCGTTCGTAGAACGTGACGGGGACCGGCACGGCCGCGGGGGGCTCGACACCGCAGCGGCTCGCACAAACGCCCTGTTCCGCCATGATCTCGCGCACGGTTTCCTCGCACTTGCCGCAGCAGGTGGCGACCCCGAGTTCGAACTGGAGTTCTTCGAAGGTGTTCACGCCTTCCGCGAGGGATGCGCGAATCTTCCGATCGGAAACGGACTTGCACACGCAGACGATCATGATGGAGTGCGATAGCTAACGTTAATGCGAATTATTATCATTATATTTGTGCGGGTTGGCAAGCGCGGCTCCGGGTTTTTTGTAACAAAACCAGGTGCTTGGAAGGGGTTTCCGGGGAGGGCGCTGCCGCGTGGCTACGCCGGATCGGCGGCCGGCGCGGCCGTGCTGGGAGAGGAAATGGTGACGGATTCGACCGCCACGTCGAGGCCGAGCAGTGTCGCGGCAAGGGTTTGCAAATGCCGCCCGTCGCCCGTCGAGCAGAGGCGCGGCGGCGCCGGCCGGGACGAGGCGGGCGCGCGCAGCCCACGCTCGTCCAGGATGCGTGCGAGTTGGCGGGCGATCGCGTCGCTTGTGTCGATCAGATGCAGGCGGCTCGACGTCACGTCGCGGATCGCGGCGTCGAGGAACGGGTAGTGCGTGCAGCCGAGCACGAGCGTATCGGCGCCTGCTTCGAGCATCGGCTCGAGGAAGCCCGCGAGCTGCGCGCGCAACTCGGGCGAGCCGGTGTCGCCGCGCTCGATTGCCTCGACGAGGCCGTGCCCCGCCTGGCAAATGAAGCGGCAATCGGCTGCATGGCGCGCGATCAGCGCTTCGAAGCGCGCGCTGCGCAGCGTCGCTTGCGTCGCGAGCACGCCGGCGACGCGCGTCTTCGAATGCAGCGCCGCCGGCTTGATGCCGGGCTCGACGCCGACGAGCGGGATCGGCAGACGTTCGCGCACGACCGCGATCGACTGCGCGGTCGCGGTGTTGCATGCGACGACGAGCGCCTTCGCGCCCTGCGCGACGAGCCATTCGCCGATCGCGAGCGTGCGCTCGATGATGAACGCGTCGTCGCGCGGCCCGTATGGCGCATGGCGCGAATCGGCGACGTAGACGATCGCCTCGTCGGGCAGCCGCTCGCGCACCGCGCGCAGCACGGACAGGCCGCCGAGCCCCGAATCGAAGATGCCGATCGGCGAGCGGGCGGGCGATACGCGGGAATCGGGCGCGTGCGGCGTCATGCGGGCGATCGAGCGTGAATCGAATGAAATATCGGCGAGACGGAATTACTCCGGCGAACCCATCATCGACTGCTGATAGTTCTGAATGCCGACCTTGCCGATCAGGTCGATTTGCGTTTCGAGCCAGTCGATATGCTCTTCGGTGTCGTCGAGGATTTTCTCGAAGATTTCGCGCGACACGTAATCACGCACCGATTCGCAATACGCGATGGCTTCCTTGCACGTCGCCTGCGAGACCTGTTCGAGCTTCAGATCGCATTTCAGGATTTCCTCGGTTTCCTCGCCGATGAGCAGCTTGTGCAGATCCTGCAGGTTCGGCAGGCCGTCGAGCATGAACACGCGTTCGATCAGCCAGTCCGCATGCTTCATTTCGCCGATCGATTCGTCGTATTCGTGCTTGCCGAGTTTCTCGAGACCCCAGTGCTTGTACATCCGCGCATGCAGGAAATATTGATTGATCGCGGTCAGCTCGTTTTTCAACTGCGCGTTCAGATATTCGATGACTTTCTTGTCGCCTTGCATGTTCGTTCCTTGTGACGTGTGGGGGCTTGAGTTCCTGAACGATAAACGCTCGTTCGCGAAAAGCCAAGGGCGAATCCGTTCGATATCCGAAAGGTGGAACGGGTTCGCCGCATCAAAAAGGCCGGATTGAAATCCGGCCTGAAAATCATTCCTATTTACGCGCTCGCGACCGGAATCTTGCCGATCTTCGCTTGCCACTCCTTCGGCCCCGTCTGATGGACCGACGTGCCCTGCGAATCGACCGCGACCGTCACCGGCATGTCCTGCACGTCGAACTCGTAGATCGCTTCCATGCCGAGATCTTCGAACGCGAGCACCTTCGCGCCGCGGATCGCCTTCGACACCAGATACGCCGCGCCGCCGACCGCCATCAGATACGCGGCCTTGTGCTTCTTGATCGCGTCGATCGCGACGGGGCCGCGCTCGGCCTTGCCGACCATCGAGATGAGGCCCGTCTGCGCGAGCATCGTCTCGGTGAACTTGTCCATGCGCGTGGCCGTCGTCGGGCCTGCCGGGCCGACCACTTCGTCACGCACCGGATCGACCGGGCCAACGTAGTAGATCACGCGGTTCTTGAAGTCGACGGGCAGTTGCTCGCCCTTGGCGAGCATGTCGGCGATGCGCTTGTGCGCGGCGTCG
The DNA here is from genome assembly GCF_000012365.1 of Burkholderia thailandensis E264. NCBI lineage: Bacteria > Pseudomonadati > Pseudomonadota > Betaproteobacteria > Burkholderiales > Burkholderiaceae > Burkholderia > Burkholderia thailandensis. The sequence continues at coordinate 2,469,743 of NC_007650.1, read as the reverse complement.
CGGCCCGTGAGCATCTTGCCCGACAAGAGCAGCGTCTGGCCCGGTTTCCACGATGCGACTTCTTCCGGCGTGAGCGTGTTCAGGTCGACGCGCTTGCTCGTCTCGGTGTTCGGTTCCCATTGAACCTTCGGCCATGCGTCGAGCGACGGCGCCTCGAGCTTCGCCGCGCCCGAGCCGTCGAGCACGAAGTGCGCATGGCGCGTGGCCGCGCAGTTCGGGATCATCGCGACGGGCTTCGAGGCCGCATGCGTCGGCGCGGCCATGATCTTCACGTCGAGCACGGTCGCGAGGCCGCCGAGGCCCTGCGCGCCGATGCCGAGCGCGTTGACCTTCTCGTGCAGCTCGACGCGCAACTCCTCGACCCAGTCCTTCGGGCCGCGCGCGATGATTTCCTGGATGTCGATCGGCTCCATCAGCGATTCCTTCGCCATCAGCATCGCCTTCTCGGCGGTGCCGCCGATGCCGATGCCGAGCATCCCCGGCGGGCACCAGCCCGCGCCCATCGTCGGCACGGTCTTCAGCACCCAGTCGACGATCGAATCCGACGGGTTCAGCATCACGAACTTCGACTTGTTTTCCGAGCCGCCGCCCTTCGCCGCGACCTGCACGTCGACCTTGTCGCCCGGCACGATCTCGTAGTGGATCACGGCCGGCGTGTTGTCCTTCGTGTTCTTGCGCGCGCCCTCGGGCGGGTTGACGATCGATGCGCGCAGCACGTTGTCCGGATGCGTGTAGCCGCGTCGCACGCCTTCGTTGATCATGTCGGTGACGCTCATCGTCGCGCTGCCGTTTTCGCTTGCCCAGCGCACGTCCATGCCGACCTTCACGAAGATCGTGACGATGCCCGTGTCCTGGCAGATCGGTCGCTTGCCCTCCGCGCACATGCGGCTGTTCGTCAGGATCTGCGCGATCGCGTCCTTCGCGGCCGGGCTCTGTTCGAGCTCGTATGCGCGGCCGAGCGCCTGGATGTAGTCGAGCGGATGGTAGTAGCTGATGTACTGCAGCGAATCCGCGATGCTCTGGATCAGGTCTTCCTGTTTGATGACGGTCATGGCTGAGGCTCAGTGAGGACGGTGGGTATGAGAATCGACTCAGGCCGACTGTTGCGCCGGCTCGCGCGGCGCCGACGGGTCCGTCGACGCTTCGTGGAAATGCTGGGGGTGCGTATGCGTCGTCAGGCGGTCGACCCACGCCATCACGAGCGCCGACACGAGGAACGCGACGTGGATCAGCACCTGCCACATGATCGCGTGCGTCGTGTGCTGGTCCGGGTTGATGAACGTCTTCAGCAGATGGATCGACGAGATGCTGATGAGCGCCATCGACAGCTTGACCTTCAGCACGCCCGCGTTCACGTGATCGAGCCACTCCGGCTCGTCGGGGTGGCCCTCGACGCCCAGGCGCGACACGAAAGTTTCATATCCGCCGACGATCACCATGATGAGCAGGTTCGAGATCATCACCACGTCGATGAGGCCGAGCACGGCGAGCATGATGTTCGTCTCGTCGAGACCCGTCGCGTGCGACAGCAGGTGCCAGACTTCCTTCAGGAACAGGAACACATAGATCGCCTGCGCGACGATCAGGCCGAGATAAAGGGGAACCTGCAGCCAGCGGCTCATGAAGATGACGGCGGGCAGCGGGCGCATCTTGCGGCGGGCCGGGCGGGCGGCGCGCGGATCGGTCGGGGCGGCGGACATGGTCGGGCGAAGCGGGGATGCGGGGATATGGAGCGTTTTTGAAAAAAAGCGCGTTATTGTAACGCGTCGGCCGGGCCGCTTGCAGCGGCGCGGCATCGCGGCGGGCGGCGCGGATGAGGCATGGGGCGGCGCGAGGCGGCCGCGCGCCCGCGGCGTGCGCCGTCGCGATGCGCTTCAGTGCGCGAACGAGGCGCGCCGCGCGAACGGGAAGCCGTGGGCGTGGCGCTTGCTCAAGGCGAGACGGGCGGCGAGCGCCGCACGCGCAGGCTCGCGAGCACGATGCCCGTCACGACGCACGCGAGCGCGAAGCCGTGCGCGAGCGTCGGCCGTTCGCCGAGGAACAGGATGCCGTAGATCGCGGCCGAGATCGGCAGCACCGCGCTGAACACGCCGGCGAGGCTGCCCGGCACGTGACGGATGCCCTTCATCCACAGCCAGAACGAGAAGATGCTCGCGGACAGGCCGTACCAGACGACAAGCGCCCAGATGCCCGACGGCACGCTCGCGTAGTCGAAATGCCAGAGCGCGCCCGCGCCGAGCGGCAGCATCAGCAGCAGGCCGAACAGGTGGGTGTACGCGCAGATGTCGATCGGCGCGAGCGTCTGCGTGAGGCGCCGCGACAGGATCACGTAGATCGACTCGCAGCAGACCGCGCCGAGCATCAGCAGGTTGCCGGCGAGCGAGCTGGCGTGCGCACCGCCTTCGCTCGCGGTGCCGTTCGCGACGTTGATCGTCACGACGCCGACGATCGCGAGCGCGATCGACACGAGCGCACGCCCGTTCGGTTTTTCGCGCAGGAAGAGCCATGCGAACAGCGCGACGACGGCCGGAATCGTGCTCGTGATGACGCCCGCCGCGACGGCGCTCGTGCGCTGCGCGCCGTTGAGCATCAGCAGCGTGAACATGAACGTGCCGAAGAACGCCTGCAGGAACAGGTTCAGCCATTCGCCGCGCTTGACGGTGCGCATCTTGACAGGGCTGAAGAGCGGCCAGAGCACCGCGTTCGCGATGACGAAGCGTAGCGTGGCGAGGAGGGTGACGGGAACGAAGGCGACGATCGATTTGCCGATGCCGACGTTGCTGCCGACGAGCAACATCGACGCGATGAGAAAGAAAGCGTAGCGATTCAAGCTGGAATCCGGGCGACGAGTTAGTTAGCATTGTAGGGTCGCGTGAAAGCCAGCGTAAAGCAGCGTCGGGGCGCTCGCCGCGTAAGTGACGGGTAAGTTCCGGCGCTTATCGTGAAAGCGTCTGCATCGGTTTGCCGCGGCCGTCTCGCGTGGTGCGATGCAGCATCGCGCGTCGTATGGGCCGTATGCGGCGCGCAGGGTGGGAGACAGGCGCGTCGCGCGCCAATCAGACACGGCGCGCCCGATCGCGCCGGCAGTAGTGGGTTCCATGTTCACCAAGGGGTAGTCGATGTCTGCGATTGAATCGGTTCTGCACGAACGCCGCCAGTTCGCGCCGCCCGCCGCCGTGGAGAAGGCGGCAGCCATTTCCGGCATGGCGGCTTATCGGGCGCTCGCCGAAGAGGCTGAGCGCGATTACGAAGGATTCTGGGCGCGTCTCGCGCGTGAGACGCTCGAATGGCGCAAGCCGTTCGGCAAGGCGCTCGACGAGACGAACGCGCCGTTCTACAAGTGGTTCGACGACGGCGAGTTGAACGCGTCGTACAACTGCCTCGACCGCCACGTCGCCGCCGGCCTCGGCGAGCGCATCGCGGTGATCTTCGAGGCCGACGACGGCACCGTCGCGCGCGTGACCTACGCCGATCTGCTCGCGCGCGTGTCGCGCTTCGCGAACGCGCTGAAGAAACGCGGCATCGGCCGCGGCGACCGCGTCGTCATCTACATTCCGATGTCGGTCGAAGGCATCGTCGCGATGCAGGCGTGCGCGCGCATCGGCGCGACGCATTCGGTCGTGTTCGGCGGCTTTTCGTCGAAGTCGCTGCACGAGCGCATCGTCGACGTCGGCGCGACCGCGCTCGTCACGGCCGACGAGCAGATGCGCGGCGGCAAGACGCTGCCGCTCAAGAGCATCGCCGACGAGGCGCTCGCGATGGGCGGCTGCGACGCGGTGAAGACCGTCGTCGTCTATCGGCGCACGGGCGGCAACGTCGACTGGCACGCGGGCCGCGACGTCTGGATGCACGAGATCGTCGCGAACGAGTCCGACGCGTGCGAGCCCGAGTGGGTCGGCGCCGAACATCCGCTGTTCATCCTGTATACGTCGGGCTCGACCGGCAAGCCGAAGGGCGTCCAGCACAGCACGGCCGGCTATCTGCTGTGGGTCGCGCAGACGATGAAGTGGACGTTCGACTGGAAGCCTGACGACGTGTTCTGGTGCACGGCCGACATCGGCTGGGTCACGGGGCACTCGTACATCACGTACGGGCCGCTCGCCGTCGGCGCGACGCAGGTCGTGTTCGAGGGCGTGCCGACCTATCCGAACGCGGGCCGCTTCTGGAAGATGATCGGCGACCACAAGGTTTCCGTGTTCTACACCGCGCCGACGGCGATCCGCTCGCTGATCAAGGCGGCCGAGGCCGACGAGCACGTGCATCCGAAGAGCTACGATCTGTCGAGCCTGCGGATCATCGGCACGGTCGGCGAGCCGATCAATCCGGAAGCGTGGATCTGGTATCACAAGAACGTCGGGCAGGAGCGCTGCCCGATCGTCGACACGTGGTGGCAGACCGAAACGGGCGGCCACATGATCACGCCGCTGCCGGGCGCGACGCCGACGGTGCCGGGCTCGTGCACGTTGCCGCTGCCGGGCATCATGGCCGCCGTCGTCGACGAGACCGGCCAGGACGTGCCGAACGGGCAGGGCGGCATTCTCGTCGTCAAGCGTCCGTGGCCGGCGATGGCGCGCACGATCTGGGGCGACCCGGAGCGCTTCAAGAAGAGCTATTTCCCCGACGAGCTCGGCGGCCGCCTCTATCTGGCGGGCGACGGCACCGTGCGGGACAAGGAAACCGGCTACTTCACGATCATGGGCCGCATCGACGACGTGCTGAACGTATCGGGGCACCGGCTCGGCACGATGGAGATCGAATCGGCGCTCGTGTCGCACGAGCTCGTCGCGGAGGCGGCCGTCGTCGGACGGCCGGACGACACGACGGGCGAGGCGGTCGTCGCGTTCGTCGTGTTGAAGCGCTCGCGGCCGGAAGGCGAAGAGGCGGCCGCGCTCGCGAAGACGCTGCGCGACTGGGTCGGCAAGGAAATCGGGCCGATCGCGAAGCCGAAGGACATCCGTTTCGGCGACAACCTGCCGAAGACGCGTTCGGGCAAGATCATGCGGCGCCTGCTGCGCTCGCTCGCGAAGGGCGAGGCGATCACGCAGGATACGTCGACGCTCGAGAACCCCGCGATCCTCGAGCAGCTCGCCGAAGTGCGCTGAACGTGCCGGAGCGCGGCGCGCCGCCGAATGCGCGCCGCCCGAGCCCCTGCGCGGCAATCCCGATTGCTCGCGCAGGGGCTTTTTGTTACACAAGCGCATGGCCGCATCTTCCGGTACCTCTTCGCCCACGCCTTCGCATTCCGCCGAACCGCCGTTCGTGCCGGCGCCGCTCGCGCGCGCGCATGCGCGCTACTGGCGTTTCAACGTCGCGCTGATCGCCGTGCTGATGACGATCGGCTTTGCCGTGTCGTTCGTCGTGCCGCTGTTCGCGCCGGCGCTCGCGCATCTGCGCTTCGCGGGCTTCAGCCTGCCGTTCTACGTTGGGGCGCAGGGCGCGATCCTCGTCTATCTGGCGCTGATCGGCGCCTACATCGTGCTGATGCAGCGCGCCGACCGGACCCTGCGGCGCGACTACGACGCATACGCAGATGAAGCGAAGCGCAAAGAAGTCATTTCGACGGACACCGACGCATGCTGACGAATCGGCTGGTGCGCGCCTATGCGCTGTACACGATCGGCTTCGCCGCGTTCGTGCTGTTGCTGTGGCGAATCGAGCGCGCGACCGGACCCGGCGTGTGGATTGGCTACGTGTTCCTGTTCGTGCCGATCGCGGTCTATGCGGTGATCGGGCTGCTGTCGCGAACCTCGGATCTCGTCGAATACTACGTTGCCGGGCGGCGTGTGCCGTCCGCGTTCAACGGCATGGCGACCGCCGCCGACTGGCTGTCCGCCGCCTCGTTCATCGGCCTCGCGGGCTCGCTGTACGCGACCGGCTACGACGCGCTCGCATACCTGATGGGCTGGACGGGCGGCTTCTGCCTTGTCGCGTTCCTGCTCGCGCCGTACGTGCGCAAGCTCGCGCGATACACGATTCCGGATTTTTTGGGCACGCGCTTTTCGAGCACGCTCGTCAGGGCGCTCGCGGCGATTGCCGCGATTCTGTGTTCGTTCGTTTATCTCGTCGCGCAGATACAGGGCATCGGCCTTATCGCGACGCGCTTCATCGGCGTCGATTTCTCGATCGGCATCTTCTGCGGCCTAGCGGGGATTCTCGTCTGCTCGTTTCTTGGCGGGATGCGTGCGGTCACGTGGACGCAGGTCGCGCAGTACATCATCCTGATCATCGCGTTCCTGCTGCCGGTTTCGCTGATCGCGATGAAGAACGGCCTCGGGCCCGTGCCGCAATTCAATTACGGCCGTCTGATGTCACGTGTCGAAACGCTCGAGAGCGAGATGCGCGACGCGCCGCAGGAGCGACAGGTGCGCGACACGTATCGCCGGCAGGCGGCCGCGATCCAGGCACAGCTCGACCGGCTGCCGGCGTCGTACGACGAGGCGCGCGAGCGGCTGGTCGATCAGGTTGCCGAACTGCGCCGGCACAACGGGCCGCTGCGTGAGATCAACCAGCGCGAGCATGCGCTCGCGGAGTTCCCGCGCGACCCGGCGGCGGCGCGGGTGGTGTGGGAGCAGGCGCGCGACGATCTGCTCGCGCGCGCGGCGGCCCCGGTGCCGATGCACGAGCCGTTTCCGGCGGCGAGCGACGACGACCGCCGCCCGCGCGAACGGAACTTCCTGGCGCTGCTGCTGTGCCTGTCGCTCGGCACGGCGAGCCTGCCGCATATCCTGACGCGCTACAACACGACGACATCGGTTGCGTCCGCGCGGCGCTCGGTCGGTTGGACGCTGTTTTTCATCGCGCTGTTCTATTTGACGGTGCCGGTGCTCGCGGTGCTGATCAAGTACGAGATCCTGACGAATCTGGTGGGGCGGCCGTTCGCGGATCTGCCCGCATGGATCACGCAATGGCACCGCTTCGAGCCGGGGCTCATCAGTGTTGTCGATCAATTGCGCGACGGCATCGTCCATTGGTCGGAGATCCAGATGCAGCCTGACATCGTCGTGCTTGCGGCGCCGGAGATTGCCGGGCTGCCGTATGTCGTATCGGGGCTGATTGCGGCGGGCGCGCTCGCCGCGGCGCTGTCGACGGCGGACGGACTGCTGTTGACGATCGCGAATGCGCTGTCGCACGACGTCTACTACCACATGGTCGCGCCCGATGCGTCGAGCCAGCGGCGCGTGACGATCTCGAAGGTGCTGCTGCTCGGCGTCGCGCTGTTTGCGTCGTATGTCGCTTCGCTGAATACGGGAAAGATCTTGTTTCTTGTGGGGGCGGCGTTCTCGCTCGCAGCGTCGAGCTTCTTTCCGGTGCTCGTGCTCGGCGTGTTCTGGAAGCGTACGACGACGCGCGGCGCGGTGGCGGGGATGGTGACGGGGCTCGGCGTGTGCGCGTACTACATCGTGTCGACGTATCCGTTCTTCACGCAGATCACGGGATTCGCAGGGCCGAGCTGGTTCGGCATCGAGCCGATCAGCTCCGGCGTATTCGGCGTGCCGGCCGGGTTTGCGATGGCGATCGTCGTGAGCCTGCTGGATCGGCGGCCGGATGCGTATACGAACGCGCTCGTCGACTATATCCGGCATCCGTGACTCCGTGACGGGTGGTTTTCGCCGGGGCTGGCGGCACGGCTGCGGAGTTTGCTATACTTGCCGTCTTCCCGGAGAGATGGATGAGTGGTTTAAGTCGCACGCCTGGAAAGCGTGTATAGGTGAAAGCCTATCGGGGGTTCGAATCCCCCTCTCTCCGCCAGAACACCCCTTCAGCGTCATTCAAGAAACGCCGCAAAGCCAAGCTACATAAGGCTTTGCGGGCAGTTCAAACTTTCGTAAGCTTTCAAGAAAAGTCGTAAAATTCCAGATTTTGCCGGGTACTTTTCCGGGTACTTTTTGGACCTATAACGACAATGCCTGAGAGCCTCCTGCGTGACCTTCAATGCCGATCAGCCAAGCCGCGCGAACGCGTCTATCGCCTTAGCGATGGAGGCGGTCTGGCGTTGCTCGTCAAGCCCAACGGATTGAAGTATTGGCAGTTCCGGTACATGAAGCCGGATGGGCGAGAGGGATTGATTCAGATCGGTCCGTATCCGCGCATTACGCTGGAGGCGGCGAGGGCGGCGCGCAACGAGCATCGCGTAGCCGTGCAAGGCGGCGACGATCCCGCGACGTTGCGTAAGCAGGAGAAGGCCCGCCGCAAGATCGACGCAGCCCGTGCGCTGAACTTCAAGCAGTGCGCCACGGCGTTTATCGAGGCGCGTAGTGCGGAATGGGTGAATCCGAAGCACACGCAACAGTGGACGAACACTCTCTCGACCTACGCCTATCCCATCATCGGCGCATTGCGCCCGGCCGACATCGACACCGACCTCGTTCGGAAAGTGCTTGAGCCGATCTGGCTCACGAAAAACGAGACTGCCTCGCGTGTGCGCGGCCGCATTGAAAGCGTACTGGACTGGGCGAAGGTGCGAGGACTGCGCGATGGAGAGAACCCGGCTCGCTGGAGTGGGCATCTCGATCAGCTATTGGCGGCTCCGGGCAAAGTGCAGAAACCCAAGCATCATGCGGCGCTTCCCTTCACGGAAATCGGCGCGTTCGTCGCGGAACTGCGCGGCATGGTCGGCACGGCGGCGCGTGCGCTGGAATTCACGATCCTGACGGCGATGCGTACCGGTGAGGTGATCGGTGCGCGCCACGACGAATTCGACGCGGATGCGCAGCTTTGGACCGTTCCAGCCGAGCGGATGAAGGCCAAGCGAGCGCATCGTGTTCCGTTGTCATCGTCGGCGTTGGAACTGCTCAAAACACTCCCCACGTCGGCGGATTCGCCCGTCGTATTCGAGGGCATGAGGGCACGACGGCCGCTGTCCAATATGGCGATGCTGCAAGTGTTGGAACGCATGAAGCGTGGCGCGCTGACTGTCCACGGCTTCCGCTCGACGTTCCGGGATTGGGCGGCCGAGTGCACACCGTTTTCGAACGAGGTCGTCGAGATGGCGCTTGCGCATGCGATCCGCGATAAGACCGAAGCAGCTTATCGACGCGGAGATTTGTTTGATAAGAGACGGACACTCATGCAGGCATGGGCCGATCACATCGAGAATGAAGTGAAGGCGGCGACTACCAAGGCCGCCGCCTGACCGCTCGGCAGTTCCAGCGTCGACGATGCATCTGTTGGTCGCGAAGCGCCATTGCAGATGAATATGCCCCCCTTCCGTGCGTTTCTCACCGGTAAAAGGGGGGGGACCTGGGTGTGACTCGGTCAATTGATTTAGCCGTCTATGATTATGTGCCCCCCCTATGTCCGTCATCAGTAGAGAAAGGACGCGGGTGTGAGCCCCCGCATATCGTCTATGCCATGGGGTCCCCCGCGTTCCCGACCGGCGAGACTTTGCGATGAACGCAACAATGTCGGGACGAGTGCGTCGCGGACCTTCCTTGCGGAAACGCGTTTTCGATGGCCGCCAATTCCCGGAGAGCCGCGCCCGGTCTGCGTTGGCGCTGATCGCGAACGCCAGACACAAAGCCGCTCAGTGCAAAACGAGTTGGAGATTTGGAGACAAACGCCCGAATCGGCGGCAAAGCCCTGTGGCGTAAGGCTGTTGGTGTCTCCAAACGATTTGGAGAGCGCTGGAGATACTGGAGATAGACTCGCTCGGATCGTTACGAATTCAGCAAGATTCGAGACCGGCTTGGCTGGCTGGGGCCCGGCGATTTACGCGGCTGCTCCAATCGAAATTTAGAACAATCTGTAGCTCACCATGGCAGCTAGGCGACATGACGAACTGAAAAAGGGCCGTAAATGCCGTGTCCTTGAATGCACCATAGCGCGACGATTCAAGGCATGCCAAGAATCTCGGGAAAACTTGATAAGGACGGGAACCTTGTGTCGCTCGGCGCGGCGATTCGTGCTCGTCGGAAGGAATTGGTGATGTCGCAAGAGGCGTTGGCTGATTTTGCAGAGATCGACCGCTCGCACATGGGCAAGATTGAACGCGGTGAACGGAACGTTACCATCATGAATATCGTTCGCATTGCGCGCGCATTGCAACTTCTTCCCTCTGAGCTACTGTACAACGCCGGCCTGTAGGTGCAGGCAACCAAAGTGTGCGCCGCCCGGTTCCATCTGGTGCGCACTGCCCCAGGTTATTTTGATGCGTAGGCACGAAATCGCGCGCAAAGGAATGCCCGCCGCCGCCCTCCCGCAGGCGGTGGCGCGGTTCACAGTTCGAGCGTGAAGATCGACGGACGAACGCGGCACACCATGAATTTTCCATGGCGGCGGATGTATTTCTGTCGATACGGATAGCCGTCGCTGCGCGACATCAGCACGCAGCGTTTCGTCAACGCCTTGACGACTATCTTGTGACCGAAGCCAGCGCGCACGTCCCTGCGAAGCACGACCACCTCGATCAGAGATTCCGTCTCGACGTGCTCGACGTCGTCAGCACTCATCTTGCTGCCACGAACTCCGCACAATACTCTCGATCGAATCAGATGATGGTGCACCGCTCGGCGCACCATGTGTGTTGATTTAAGCCCGTTCGGTGCGGCACGTTCAGCCGATAGCCGTTCCCCGTCACGATCCTCAGGTCCCGGACAACCTTTGAATTGGATCGCGGATGGTTGCGCTTATGGGCGGCGCAGTGCCGGAGTGATTCACGATGTAAGGACTATTGAGTCCGAGGGATAAGGAAGTCGTCGCGATTACGTCCCACGATCCAGCGAGGTGCTCTCCCGCGACCACTCCATGTCGCCCCTGATAATGGATCACGGTATTTCTGGGTAGCGGGACTTCTTGGCGACCGCCGGATTTGCTTCGCGCTTGCGCCGAATACCTCGGCGGGCGTAATGCCAAATTCGAGGATGGCGGCGCGTAGCTTGGCAATCACCGCACTCGCTTCTTCCCTCCGCATTGCCTCGGCCTGCTGCTGCAATTGCCGGATTTGGTTTTGTAGCTCTTGAAAAGTCATCACTGTTGGTCCTCGAAGTAGATACCCCGGTTAAGGGAGGCACGGCTACGCCGCAAACCGACGTGACCATTCATTCTAGAACTGCCGAATCGACTCCTGGATCATCATGAACACAGAACAGAACTAGAAACGAATCGCAATTGGCAATCGGAATTTAGAACAATCTGTAGCTCAACATGACAGCTAGGCGACATGACGAACTGAAAATGGGTCGTAAATGCCGTGTCCTTGAATGCATCATAGCGCGACGATTCAAGGCATGGCAAGAGTCTCGGGAAAACTTGATAAGGACGGAAACCTTGTGTTGCTCGGCGCGGCGATTCGCGCTCGCCGCAAGGAATTAGCGATGTCGCAAGAGGTGCTGGCCGATTTCGTAGAGATTGACCGCTCGCACTTGGGCAAGATTGAACGCGGTGAACGAAACGTCACCTTCATGAACATCATCCGCATTGCGCGCGTAATGCAGCTTCTTCCCTCTGAGCTTCTGCGCAACGCTGGCTTGTAGGCGCAGGCAACACATAGTGTGCGCCGCCCGGTTCCGTCTGGTGCGTGATCTTCAAAGCCGCTTTGATGTGAGCACGAAATCGCGCGCAAAGGAATGCCCGCCGCCGCTTCCCGCACGGCGGCGGCGCGGTTCACAGTTCGAGCGTGAAGATCGACGGTCGAACGCGATACACCATGAACTTCCCGTGTCCGGGGATGTACTCCTGTCGATACGGATAGCCGTCGCTGCGCGGCATCAGCACGCCGCGCTTCATCAACGCCTTGGCGACCATCTTGTGATCGAAGCCGGCGCACACGTCCTTGCGAAACACGGCCGCCTCGATCAGATATTCCGTCTCGACGTGCTCGGCATCGTCGGCGCCCATCTTGCCGCCGAACTCGGCGTAATACTCTCGATCGGACGCGATCGCCGTGCGCCGCTCGTCGCGCTTCACGTGCTGCTTGAAGCCCGCTCGGTGCGGCACGTTCGGCCGATGGTCGTCCTGCGCCCGGTTCATCCACACGAAACGGTTGTCGCCGTGCGCGACGAGGAAGTGCAGCACCTGACGCACGGCTTCCGCCTCGTCCGAATTGCCCGCGCCGCCACGCAGTTCCATCCAGCCCTCGAAGCAACGACGCGCCGCCTTGACCGACGCGCCCTCCGGCCAGCCGGTCAGGCCGTGCGCGGTCGCCAGTTCGCCTGCCACCGCGACGAGGCAGAAGCGTTTCGCGACACGGGCCACCTGCGAATGCGCACCCTCCGGCACCCATTCCGTCACCAGCTCGTCAACGCGCGTGCGCAGATGTTCCGCCAGCTCATCGGCCTGCGCGGATGCGAACTCGATGAACGCCGGCCCGGCCGTGCCGTAGTGTTTGCCTGCGTGCCGCTCGAGATGCTCGATCAACGCGGCCGGCGTCGGGAAGCCGTGCAGTTCTTCCACCACGCCCATGTCGCCCACTTCGGCGGGAATCGCCGGCAGGCGCACCTCGATGCCGCCCTTCATCGGCTTGTTCGCCTCGGCCATCAACGCCGACACGCTCTTTTCGCCGTTCGACAGGAACAGCAGCCGCCACGTCAGCACCGGCTTGGCCGAACCGTTGCGCGACGCGCGTGCCTTGCCCGATTCGTTCGCGAGCATGTAAATCACATCGCCGACCAAGCGCGGCTCGACCTGCCCGATTTCATCAAGGATCAACAGCGCGTCGCTATGCTGCGTGGCGACCGCTTCGAGTGCGTTATCGGTCGCCTTCCAGCTCCGCACGTAATCCGGCGAGCCGAACACGGATGCGGCGATCACGCCGCCCGTCGACTTACCCTTGGAGGTCGTGCCGAGCAGGTGAAAGCCGCCCGACTGGAGCCCGGAGAAGTGCAGTAGCGGCCCCGCGAAGGCAGTCGCGACGCAGAACAGCAGCCGGCTGTTGCCGACGCAGTAGGCCGCGACGTCGCGCCGCCAGTCGTCGAGCGTGCTGCGCTCCTTGAACTGGCTCTGGATCGGCGTGTCGGCCTGATAGATCAGCGCCTCTTTGCCGGTGCCGATCACGCGATCGGGCAGCACGAACGCGCCGTGATGCCAGCCGACGCGCGGCACGCAGCGCACGCGCTCGTCGGGCCGCGCCATCTGGATATAGTTCGCGATCTGCGTGCGTGCGGTCTGCGTGACGCCGAGCTTGACGCCCATATCGAGCAGCATGCGCCGCAGCTCGGTGCCGTCGCCCGCGAACAGGCCGGCCGGCACCGCCCACCGCTTGCGGATGCCGTCGCGGTCGGTGAATTCCAGCAGGTAGCCCCATTCGCTGCTCATCTCGTTGCGCGTCTCCGCGATTACGTCGATGCGCGTGCTGATCCAATGCGGCGGCAGCGGGTCGCCCTGATTGTTGAAGCCGTGATACCAGACGCCTTCGTCGTCGACCTCGAAGCGCCACGTGCCATCCTGCGCGCGAGCCGTTTTCGGGCGCTTGGCGGGCTTCGTGGCGAATGGGCTGGCCTTGCCCCTGTCGGCGTCCGACGCGCCGGCCGGAACGAGCGCCGCGCGCACGGCGGCGGCCACCGCATCCGGGCCGAGGTGGGCGGCCAAGTCGTTGAAGTCCGTTCCGGCTGCCGGACGGTTCGGGCCGAAGTCGGGAACGGCCACCGCGCCGCCTACCGCGTTGGCCGCCGCGCGAGCCTTCGTGACGCCCGGATTGCCGTTCGTCGCGTGGTCGTCGTCGGCGCACACGACGATGCGCGCGTCGGGATACCGGCCGCGCAGCGCCGTCGCGACGGCGTGCAGATTGCCGGCGTCGAACGCGACGGCGGCCGGGTAGCCCGTTACCGCTGCGAGCGTCGCGCAGGTCGCATAGCCCTCGCCGATCAGCAGGACGGACGACACCGGGCCGCCGATCAGCGAGAAACAACCCGCCTTACGGCCGTTCGGCAGATAGCGTTTCTGCCCGTCGGTCAGGATGAATTCGAGCGTCCACAGCTGGCCGTCCGCGTCCCTTGCCGGAATGACGAGTGCGCCGTCGCATGCGGCCGTGCCGAGGCTCAGGTTGCCGCGATAGACGCGCAGCGCGTCGGCGGGGATGCGTTTACGAACGAGGTAGGGGTGATCGGTCGGCGCGGGCTCGGCCGCCGACCAGATCGATTCGGCGAGCGCCGACGCGGCTTGCTGTTTCTCGGCCAGCGCGGCCAGCTCGGCCGCCTCGCGGGCGGCGCGTTCAGCGTGCTGCCGTTCGCGCTGTTCTGGATCGACCGGCTTGGCGCGATGCGCGCGCGGATCGAAGCCGCCAAGCTTTGCGAGGTGGAACAGCGTGTTGATGGTGATCTTGCCGCCCTTGAACGACTTCCACACATCGCGGGTGTCTCTTGCATTGTAGTTCTGCGCGCCTTGGCTCCATTCGTTCCAGAGGGCGAAACCCTCTTCGCCGAACTCGGCCTTGAGCGCCATCCCGGCATGACGCCACGTGTCGCGGTCGTCGGCCGGAACATAGCCGAGCGCGACACTTGCCCGCTCGAATTCGGACATGGGTGTGTTACTCATAGATTCCCATTGGACGCGCGCGGGCCGACTTTCCGATTAGCAGTCCATATCGGCAAGCCAGTTGCCCAGCGCGCGAAGAATTGAATGATGCTGACGGCCGCCTAGCGGCCGGGCATCATGGTCGCATCAGTGCGTCGTGCGCGGATGGCGCGTGACGCCGAGCGCTGCGAACAGGTGCTGTTGCACGCGCCCCATCAGGCCGGTGGCGACCGCGTGGTGGTTGACCGTCATGCGCGGACCCGGTTTTCGGATCGGCGAGGGGCCGGTCGGCATCGTCCAGCGCGTCGCCCACGTCGAGCGCCGTACCTTCCAGCTCGCTCGCGCGCACCGCACGCGACACGGACAGTGGAGTGCCCGGCGCGACGAGCAGTCGGGCTATTTGCGTCGCGTGAATCGCCGCCAAATGGCAGGCGCGGCTATCCGACACCCAGAGGGCGGTCGACACGCGTCCTAGGAACACGGTCATCCGAAGCAAATCGAGATCGCCGCACGTCACGCGCGCATCTTCGAACGCCGCGCAAGCGTCAAGCCACGCGCGGCACGTCACGGCGGGTCGGCGAGCTCCTACTTGGGTCACGCTCACGCTGCCACCCGCGTCGTCAGGGCTTCGAGCCACGCGTCTACGTCGGCGACCACGAAGCCGATGGCACGCGGGCCGAGTTTCACGGGACGCGGGAACGTGCCGGCCTTGATGCGACGGCGGACCTCGCTTTCGCTGAGGCCAACGCGTTCCAGCAGCGCCGGCATTCGCACGATGCGGCGCGGTTGGATTGCGGTTGCTTGGAATTGAACAGTCATAAAGCCTCCTAGGTATTCCCTGCCAATCGCAAGGATTGGAACGGAGTCTAGAAGGCTCGCGCATGCCAATCACATGATTGGCATGCCATTGGCTAGCGCTTTTTGCCAGTCGCGCGCTGAATGGTGCTGCGTGCGACGCCCCATTGGTCGGCAAGTGTCAGTTCGATATCTTTGACTTGCTTGTCCGGGTGGGCGGCGATCAGGTCATCGTACTGTCGTTTCACTTCGTCTTTGTCGGCCGACGAGAGCTTCGTTCGCGCCAGGGTTCCCTTGATTTGGAAACTCTCGCGCTTCGCGCGCATTTCGGCAACGGCGGAATCAAGCTCCTCGATGTGCTGCTCACGGACCTCCAATTGCGCGAACAGCCTGCTCGACTCCGTGGAGGACAGGCGTCCTGTCGCGCATACGTCCGCGAGCAATAGTAACTTTTCCGCGTGGATGCGGTAGTCCGTTACCGTTTCGAGGTCGGGATAGAAGATATCCAGTGCCGCGCGATCAATGCGAGCATTTAGCTCAGCGCCGTAGGCCTTTCTCGCGTAGTCGTTATCTTGCACATCTTGCCGCAACCACTCCTTGAGCCAGACGGCGACGTGTTCATCCTGCTCGACATGGTCGACAAGCGTGGTCAAATGCTCGACAGCGCGAACGGCTTCGCGGATGGCAAGACCGGACAGCAGGTGTGCATCAGTCAGCGAGACATGCGGTCTGATGTAATGTCGTGCGAGCGTCAACAAGTCGCCGTCGTCAGCTTCCGCTTCGCCGCCGCGCTTGAAGATGCTGTACGCATTTCGAAGCAGGTCCTGGGTGGCGTGATGTGCCCATGCGGGATAGGCTTCTTCCTCCACGATTTCGGCCTGCCGCCAGCAGTACCTGAGACGATAAGGACCATCCCGTTTCCAATGGCGATCGCGAGCCGCGTCGATGATTTGCACGAGGCTGCCCGCCATGTCTCGCCATTCCTTGCGAAGACGAGTAATGTTGGCACGCTCAAGCGGAGCAAGCAGGTCTTCGCAGAAGTAGTCGGATAGCGGGTTGACGGGGATGCGCTGATTCCGTAGCGCGATCGTTTCAAGGCGGTTCGTCTCATATTCAATCTCGTCGACGACTGCGCCGAATGACCTGTACAGCCCATGTAGCACATGGCCTCCGTGGAATAGTGTGTGCGGGGGCGAGTTGAGTCCGCAGGCCAAAGCGGTCACTCACATTCGGCCGAATTTAGCTCCCAGTCGGCAGCGAGAACTGCATTTTGAGGTACTTGGGAGCACTGTAATCCGAGTGCCGCAGTACTGCGCCGTCAGAGAAGGGTCAAATACCAGAATCTCAAGACAAGGAAACGTCAGGCTGGCCCATCACCCTATATTTTCACTCACGTTGCCGGAAATTATGCGTATTGCATAAATAAATCAGAAGAACTACCTACAAGAAAAAGTTATCATCCCAGCTTCTGGAGGTGTATTTTACTGTTGCGGCGAACGATAACCAGGTGAGTGAGCGCGAAGGGACGAGGCATTCGCGAGCCTTGGCTACGGACCTAATTCCACTACGAACGTGAAATTCAATACGTTTACTGGAATGGGGGAGCGAAAGCCGCTCGGGCTCGTGCCCGTACGGGGGCTGCAATGACAATTAAGCGATTACTGCTGCTGAGCGGAGCTATGCGCGCCGGCAAGAGTTCCGTTGCTCACGCATTGAAAGAGAATTACAGTTTTTCAGGTATCAGTAGCGGCGGATATTTGCGGACTTGCGGCAAGCCGGATGCCGTTTTAAACCTGCGTTCGTGGTTGCAGGAAACGGGTGACCAGCTTGACATCGAAACGGACTTCGCATGGGTTGTGGACTCAGTTGCCGTTCCGGCTATCGCCGCAAGCCCTTCTGTTGAGAATTGGCTATTTGATGCAGTTCGCAAGCCTCGTCAGATTGAACATTTCCGTGCCCGCTTCGGACAAATTGTTAGACACGTTCATCTTTCCGCATCAGAGGATATTCTGCGCGAGCGCTATGCAGTTGGAGCCGCGCCGAGCGGTGCGGCGGCCTATGTTACCGCGATTACACACGCGAACGAAATAGCCGCTCGCTCACTTGGCACGATAGCGGATGAAATATTCGATACCACCACAGTTACCGCAAACGATATCGCCGCCCAGATTATCGATGCCTGGCCCGGGGGTAACGCATGAGTAACCGTCAGATTGTCGTCATTAGCGGAAAGGCCTGTAGCGGTAAGACCGGACTTGCCGATCTACTTGAACAGGAGTTTCAGTTCCGCGTTGTCCGTACCAGGCAGGTATTGGTTGACTTTTGCGATGCCGAAATCGATGAAAACGAGCTGGTAACTTTGATAACGCGGAAGCAGGAAGTAAATGAAACCACCGATTCGAGGTGGCTGCTACGTGCCACGCTTGAGGTATTAGAAGGTCTGGACCCGGCTAAATCAGTGGTCGTAGACCATGTCAGTAGCCCTTTGCAAGTAGCTCAATTTCGGCGAGTATTCGGTGAAAATCTCATTCACGTTCACCTATACGCAAGTAAGGAAACGTTGCAGGAGCGGTACGCCCAAACGGAGGCGGCAAAGAAGAATGTCCTCTCATATGATGAAATAGACCGCTTAAAAGATGAGAAGGACATTGAAGCGCTTAAGAACGATGCCGATGTCCGTATCTACACTACTCGTTCCGATGCCCAAGACACTTTGGTTCGAGTTGCCGCCCGCTTGCACTTGTTTACCCCGCCTGATATTCGATGCGTCGACGTGTTGATCGGCGGTCAGTATGGCAGCGAGGGCAAGGGGAACGTTGTTTCGTACCTCGCTCGCGAATATGACGTAATGGTGCGGGTTGGGGGGCCAAATGCAGGACATACTGTAGCCAGCGCGAACGGACCCTATACATATCATCATCTGCCCTCCGGGGCTCGCGACGTGGATTCTCGCTTGCTTCTTGGTCCGGGGATGACCATTCGTCTCAAAGGTCTATTCGAGGAAATTTGCGACTGCAACATTGGACCGGACCGATTGTTTATCGATCCACAGGCGACAATTATTGAAGACAAGGATATCGAGAGTGAAGGCCAACATCTCGTCTCGACTATCGCGTCGACTGGCAGCGGCAGCGGTGCTGCTACAGCTCGGCGTATCATCAGTCGTGGCAGTTCAGACTTTCGTATGGCTCGCGACGTCCCCGCACTCGCGCCTTATGTCGGTACGCCGGGAAATTACCACGGCGCTACCGCCGATCGCTTGGAAGAAGCCTACCGGAAACGGCAATCCATCCTACTCGAAGGCACCCAAGGTAGTGGGCTAAGTCTCTTTCACGGCACATACCCATATGTGACCTCGCGCGATACCAACGTTGCTGGTTGCCTCGCGGAGGCCGGCATCTCACCGAGCCGCGTGCGCAAAATTCTAATGGTGATCCGCCCGATGCCCATTCGGGTGGGTGACCCGGATGGCAATGAAGGGCACACTTCGGGTCCACTCAAACATCCGACGACGTTCGATGCCATTGCGAGACACGCGGATCTTGATGCCGCTGCGTTGCATAGTGCCGAAAAGACTTCGACGACCAAACGAAAGCGTCGTGTCGGTTGGTTTGAATGGGACCAATTTCGCAGGGCCTGTGCCCTTAATGCGCCGACAGATATTGTTCTGACGTTTGCGGACTATATCAACGCCAGCAACCGAAATGCGCGTCGTTTTGAACAATTGACGCAAGAAACCATCAAGTTTGTTGAGGAGCTTGAACGCGTTTCGCAGGCGCCGGTTTCGCTTATAAATACCCGCTTTCCGCGCCAGGAAGAGGGTATAGACGATTTACGCTCACTAATCGACCGTCGCAATTGGACAGCTCGCTCCCGTGCTTGACGACAGCCTATGCTCATATCAAAGCTGGTTGAACTATATCCGAGTGTTTATCATATGGCTGAACGCGACACGTGGGAAAGCATAAGAACGCGTGGGTTGCTAAGCACAAGCGCGGTGCTAGATCATTTCGGATTGACGGGTGCGGACAGGGTGCAGTATGAAAGCCAGCAGCGTCCAATTAAGATGGAGGTGATTCTCAATCATCCGGCCAGCATCGTACTTCGTGATCAGAAGCCAATGCCTCGCTCACGGCTCATAACAGCATTGCAGGATGGAATCACTCCTGAGGACTGGTATCGTATCATCAACGCCAAGGTCTTTTTTTGGGCGACAAGGACACGTCTTCTTAGCCTTCTCAATGCTAGGGATTATCGATTATTAGAACACGATGTTCTCACCATCGATGCAGCGCCGTTCATCCGCGCGTACGCGGATCAGATCTGGCTTTGTCATATGAACTCGGGGAATACGTGGCCTTGGCCACATCCGCGTGGCGCGAATACCTTTCGACGCATTTCAGATTATCCTACCGGCCGTTCAGGACGACCACTCAAAGAAGTGGCAGAGCTGGTAGTTGATCATAGTGTTCCGGATATCGCACAGTACGTAATCGAAGTGAACCGAATGAGAGGCGCGGAGGTGCTTAGGCGGATACTATGATTCGTTGCGTGCTCGCCAGTGTTTGAAGGCAGAGCAGCATCTCGAATGAAAGAGTAAAAAGCAGGCTCGCAAATTTCTATCAAAATCGATCGTTGTCGGCTGACCTCATGAGCACGCGCAATCGAACGGTAGGGTCCCTGGCGCTGGAACTTCTCGCGAAATCGCGCGAGGCGGCGCTTTGTGCAGTTCGCGTCTTCAACGACCCTCACGTGTCATTTAAGTCAGAAACTTTTATTGTTTTGATGGTTGTTGCGTGGACATATCTCTTGCACGCGCACTATCGACGAAAAGGAGTTGAGTACCGCTACTTCACTAAGGAAGGTGCTAGGCGTAAATTCGATAGGACCAAACACGGAGCATTCAGGTACTGGGAGCTTGAGCGTTGCCTCAATGAAAAAACGTCCCCAATCGATAGGGATACTGCAAATAATCTTCGCTTTCTTGTTGGCCTTCGCCACGAGATCGAACATCAGATGACCAGATCGCTCGACAACTTCCTCAGTGGACGCTACCAAGCCTGCTCGCTGAACTACAACGAATATGTAAAGAAGTTGTTTGGAAAGCGATACGGACTCGACTCGTATCTCACATACAGCATACAGTTTATCGAACTGTCCGAGGAGCAAATTTCCGGTACGTCAGCACACAGGCAAATTCCAGAGCGACTTCGAGCCTATGTCGCTGAGTTTGATGCGGCGCTCACGCACGACGAATACAATAACCCCAGGTTCTCATATCGCCTCCTGTTCAAGAAGAAACTGGTGAATAAAGCCGGTCAAGCGGATCGAGTGATTGAATTCATTGATCCAAATTCTGAACTCGCGAAGACGATCGACAAGGAATATTGGGTAAAGAAGGACGTGGAGCGCGCAAAGTACCTCCCAACTCGGGTTGTCGAAGAGATTCGCAAGGCCGGCTTTCCAAAATTCCGAGTGCAGCCAGACCACGTGAACCTGTGGAAGAGCGAAGACGCAAAGAATCCGAGCAAGGGGTATGGAGTGCAGGTAGAAGGTGCTTGGTACTGGTATGAAAGTTGGATCAAGCGCTGCATTGACCTCTGTAAAGCCGCCGGAGACAAGTACACGTAACAAAAAGACACCACTCTCCCGCTAACGAATTATCGTGCACACAGCCGCACGTATGGCGTTGTACTTTGGAAACTGTCATTGACTCGGCGCCGAACTGAGCGGCAGAAGTGGATGGATATCCAAGTGGCGCAGCGATCTTATCAAGCGGTAATTGCCCCACCCTCATTGACGGGGGCGAGGCACGACCATCCAGTGCGACTGTACGTCCGAAACTGATCCCTTTCGGACATGGACACACAACTATGTCCGAAAATAAGGTTTCGAATTTTTCGGACATGGATTATGATTCGGACATCCTTTCCGTACATTTGGCGACCCCACATGTCCCGAACATTCGCATATGCCCGTGTCAGCAAAATCGACCAGACGGCGACTAATCAGCTCCACGAGATCGAGGCGGCCGGCTTTGCCGTCGATAAGCGCCGGGTCGTCACGGAAAGCATTTCCGGCAGCGTTGGTGCGAGCCAGCGGCCGGGCTTTTCGAAGTTGCTCGATAAGATGGAAGAAGGCGACGTGTTGATCGTGACGAAGCTCGATCGACTCGGCCGCAACGCAATGGACGTGCGCGCGACCGTGGAGACGTTAGCAGAGCGCAGTATCCGGATTCATTGCCTCGCGCTCGGCGGCGTGGATCTGACCAGCGCGGCTGGCAGAATGACGATGCAGGTATTGAACGTCGTCGCCGAGTTTGAACGTGACTTGTCGATCGAGCGGACGCAAGCAGGTATCGCGCGAGCGAAGTCAGAAGGCAAAGCAATGGGCCGACCGTCAGCGTTGACCAAGCAACAGCAGCAAGACGTACGGCAGCGATTGCACGAGGGGGCAAGCGTTGCCAGTCTCGCGAAGTTCTACGGTACGAGCCGCCAAACCATCATGCGCGTGCGTGACAGTGTATAGATGTCATGCGCATCCAGTCACTTGACCAAAGGGCCAAACCCAGCCCGTTTTCATTCGGGGCCAAACAAGATTACGTGGACGGCGAGAGTTTCGGCGTTTTGTGCAGCTCGACCCAGTACCCGTTGATCTGGTCGTCCGGAACGTTGAATCGGCGTAGCCATGCCTCGGTCGCAACGACTGTATTCAGCAGCGGTGCGGTGCTATCAAGTGTTCCGTCCTGCAAAGTGTCGAGCGTGTCCGCAACGATCTGCCGCAGGGCGTGATTTAGCAGAACGTACGCGGCGGGCGGCGCGACGGGAATTCCCGTTCCATTGGACACGCCGGACATCGGTGCGACGCCGGCCTGGATGATCAGGCCACCATCCCGCAACGGTTGACGAGCAAACCAGTTCGGTGGGAGCGCGAGCGACGACGTTCCACCTACCGCGCGGACCAGTTCGGCGTCGAGCGCATTCAGCCAGTCGACCGTCTTGATTTTCGTGTAAAGCTTGCGGACGTTCGATCGCATTGGGTCACCCACGTCGATGCCCGGACCAAAGCGGCGCGCATAGAAATACTCGCTGGCTTCGTTGGGCCGGCGCTCCATCGGGGGCATGTTCACGGCGAGGCCGCCGTGCCCGCTGACCGTCGGTAGCGCTTCAGCGAACGCGCGGAACATCGCTTCGAATACGCCTGGTCGTTGCACGATAAACGCGCGCGGCACTGTGAAGACCAGCCCGTCAAGTCCACGCTTACGCTCGGCTTTCCAGTCACTCAGGGCAAACACCGTGAACTCGTAGAATCCTGCGGCGAGCTTATGCTCGGCGCTGGTCATCGCGACGGCAAGGGTCTTGTTGGCGGGGACCGACCTTGCAAGGCTTTCGAATCCGGGAGCCTTGTCATACTGGGTCGGCTCCTCGCCCTCAGAATAGAACCAGCGCAGTGGGCCGGCTTTCGACGGCGATTGACCGGCCGCGACTTCTAGCGCGTGCTGATACTCCTCGATTGCTGCGTTGTACTGCTTGAAGCAGCGGACCAGCGCTTGCCGAACGTCGGGGGTGAAGCCGTTGCGGAAGTACAGCACCCCGCGTACTACCAGGGCGGCACCAGTGATCCCCTTGCGGTACGGGGGCTCGTAGAGCCCGAACGGCAGGGTGTCCGCGCGGCGCGGGTCCTTCGCCCAGGCTTCAATCTCTTCGTTCGTCATGGCGTCAACTTACGGGAAAGCAGGGAGCGGGGGGAGCGGCATCGGCGGGAGCGGTGGGCTTCCCGGCGCGCTGCTATTGCCGCCGAACAGTTCGTCAAGGTCCGATTGTCTCGCGGATTGCTTCGAGCGCGCAGTCTTCTTCTGCCCGTCGTCGTCGCCACATCCGCAATCGGCCGCGCCGAGGTGTGCGAATTTCGAAGGACTCCCCGCGATTTCAATGTAATCGTCCTCTTGATCAGGACCGTAGCTATCCCCAGGGAATTTCATTTCCACCACGGTCTTGATGTTCGATTGCACCGGCGGTTTAGATGGATCGTTCACGATTACGACGTCGGGGCGGCGTACATCGCCCTTCTGGTATTTCTTGCCCTTATCGGGCCAGACGTCCTTGATCCATTGCCGAATGCTTGAATGTGGCTCGAGCGGATCGTCATAGTCCATGATCGGTTCCGGCGGCTGCGTCGTCATGTCGTACGGTTGTTCCGGACGGTATTCCGTTGGGACGCCCGTTTGCATCTTCGACACCTCGTTCGGCAACCCCAAGCGCATCTGGACGCACCGCTGGCGCTGTATGGTCCCGGCTTTTGTCGCGACCCCGATTCTTCTGCATTCGCAGAACGTGTGACATAGGACCTCCCGGTCTTTCGGCGACAGCCGCGCGGCGCTTAGACCGACTTGGGTTGTCTGACCGCTACCAGCGCTCATGCCACCGGGCGACGCTCCCGGAGCGTAGCCACCGCTCATGCGTCGCTCCCCGGCTGCTGGAACGACAGCGATGACGCTTGATGGCTACTCAACCAATCCGTGTGGCCGGTGGCGTCAGTGGTGCCCTGAATCGTCTGGCCGTCTGCTGACGTCACCGTGTACGGGTGATTCGCGATGGGCTCGCGCGTCTTGTCGTCGACGAGCTGGAAGCGTCCACGGTATGCCTCGTTGCTCTGTGCAGCCGGCCGTGGGACCACGCTTTTCCCCTTGCCGACCGGCCCACCCGCTCCCGACGTCAGCTCAACCGTCGCCGTGCCTTGCGAGGCGATCAGTGTCGCGCCGCAGGCCGTCTTGTCGCCTTCGGTCGCCACCGGCCTGTCGCCGAACGTCATGCTTCGATTCCGTACACCAACGATGGGGTAGATGCCGCCGCACTTCGGGCACGACACCATGTCGCCTTCAAGTGCCAGCGGTTTCCCATAAACGATGTTGGTCGACGTGCCCGCTAGCACGCGGCCACCGTGGGAAGTCGTGTCACCTTCCCGGATGAGTGCAGAACCCATGCCGAATCCTCAGTGGAAAATCCGCGAGGACTTTAGCATGTGACGAAGAAGGGCAACTATCCTGTCAATGTTGACGGGCAAGAGGTGGCCGCACGCCGGCGGCAGATTACGACGAGTGGCTGCGCACGAGGAATGTCGAGGCCGCGCGCGATGCTTCAGTCTTGCCCAGCGGACGGGACAAAAATAGGGGCGAAACAATGCGAAAATACGCACGGCTACACAAAACTTGAGGATCGTGATTGGGTGTGTATAATTACACACAAGACATTCGGGGGAGCTATGAACTCATCGAAGCTGATCCGGATGCTTGAGGAAGATGGCTGGAGGTTGGTTCGAGTGACAGGCAGCCATCATCATTTCAAACACCCCAAGAAGCCAGGTCTTGTGACGGTTCCCCACCCGAAGAAGGACCTACCGATTGGGACTGTAAAAAGCATCCAGAAATCCGCCGGCCTGTGATGGCCGGTGGTTTTTCGACGCGATGCATTTGGAGAGTGTTGGTATGGAATTTCCCATCGCAGTGCATAAGGACGATGGGAGCGTCTACGGCGTGACGGTCCCGGATATTCCGGGCGTTCACTCCTGGGGCGAAACCATCGATGATGCAATCAAAAACACGAGAGAGGCTATCGTCGGCCATGTAGAGACATTGATCGAGCTTGGGGACGATGTTGAATTCACTTGCTCGACGGTGGAAGAACTGGTTGCAAAGCCCGAGTACGCCGGGGCGGTTTGGGCGCTCGTCAGCGTTGATCTTTCTCAGCTTGATTCCAAGCCCGAGCGGATCAATGTGAGTATCCCTCGCTTCGTGCTGCACAAGATTGACGCCTATGTGGCATCCCGCCACGAGACTAGAAGCGGATTTCTTGCGCGTGCTGCCCTGGAGGCACTTAATGAAGGCAAAGTTAGGCACGCATAATATCGCGTGCGCCTGTAGTGATGGGCCCGCATCTCTGCGGGCCTTTTATTTTTATGCCCAGCAGGGCCCTGCATCTCAGCATCGCGGCACCACACGAGACCAGGAAGAGTTACTTTCTGCCAGACGACGGTCCCTTTGTCCCGGTGCAGTCGCTCATGGCACGCGCCGACGTAATCGCCTGTGCTCAACTACCGGAGCGTCGTGCTTGAGCGGAAATTCTCCGGCCCCAGCGGGCTGTTGAAAAACGTATCGGGTGGGCAGGGCGGAAAATTATCGATCTCTCAAAACGCCCATGTAGTTCGTGCGATCCAGCTACGTGGCGCGGCATACATTCAACATCACTCCAAGGTGCTTTTCGCGGGGCGCAACTCGAGGGCGGAATTTATAACGTGGCGACAACGGCCCTTGCTCCAGTCCATAGGTAGTTCTCAGGCCGCCCGTATGAACGCGTATTTCTCCATGAATGACCTCATGGCCAAGGAGACTGGTTCCTCTACGTGAAAGCCTTCACCGTACTCACGTTCAAACATGGGCCATGCCTCTTTTAGATGTCCGCAGTGTCGAAAATACGGGTGCATCCACACCCAATCCAGCGACCATGATGGCGCACCGCTCGATGAATCTCGGTCACGGAAGCAGCACGCGCCAAATACACGGTGTGGCATAGGTTTGTCGTTCTGCCATCGGTCGCGAGCGGGCGCAAAAAATGCATAGGCTTGGTAAGGTACAAAACCTTTGTTTTCCTTGGTTTCCGTTGCGTCGAATTGAACAAAATCAAAGTGCATTTCTCGTTTGAAGTAATGAGCTAGTTTCTCCACCGAGCGCAGCAGGATTCTTGGAGAATCAGGAGCGAGTTGAAGCGGAGATTCGCCCTCAAGCCAAGGATGGGTGAGGACCGGCAAGGTTAGCGCGTACATATCGACCATTTGTTTGTCCTTTTCATTGGAAGTAGGTCATATGTATGGCCGATTTCTATGCGCACAACCGCGCGAAAGCGTCTCGCGGCTGTGAAGAGGGCATCGCTGGAAAATTCTTTGTGCGCAGTGCCCCAAACGGCGAGAACAGTTTCGAAACTACAGAGTGAATTTGACACGCCTAATCTCGTGTCTCCAACATTGTCTCCAAGGAAATATGTGTTCTGGAGATACATTTGGAGACAAGCAGAACCATACAGTGCAAGGCTTTCCGATCGATTTGGGTGTTTGTCTCCAAATCTCCAAAAAATATGTGTTCTGGCGGCGAGGTAATGGTGTCTTGCTCATCTGCACAATGGCCATGCTATCCGGGTACTTAAATGGGTGCTTTTACAATGTAAATGCCTCTAATCCATGCTGGATAAGAAAGTTTGGCGGAACATAGGGCGGAAGGTACATTATTAAACCCGGTCAAAGCCTTACAGGACAAAAGGGTCTGATTTTCTGGGTACTTTGTCGGGTACTTTTTAATTTTTTTTGTGAAAACCATTGTCAAATGAGAGGGTTAGAATCCCCCTCTCTCCGCCAGAATTCCTTTATAATTCAAGTGCTTGGCGAGGCGGGTGGCGATTAATTGCCTTGATTCCCTGCTGTTTTCTGTACGGAATCGCAACTTAATCGCAACGTCGATTCCGCAAACTTCTCCACTGCCTTTCCTCCTGCATCGGGGTCCGCCGTAGGCATCCACCTAGCGTAGATTCGAACGGTTGTGTTCTGGTTCGAATGGTCCATTTGGCGAGCTACCCACATTGGATGTTCCCCAGCGGAGAGCATCATAGAGGCGTATGTGTGGCGCGTCTGGTAAGGCTTCCTGTATCTGACCTGTGCTTGCTTTAGTCCCCGAGTCCACACGATCCGGATGGGGGAGTCCCCGGCCCATCGAGCAGCGTTTCGCGGGTCCTGAAATACTTCCCGGCCTTGTAGATACGTGTGAGCCTTTTGGGCGACTAGTGCAGACATGGCAGGCGGCAAGAGCTTTACCTCCCGGCGACTTGAACGTGTCTTTGTGTCCTCTGCCTCCTTTGCTGTTTGGGTCAAAGCCCGTTTGACGACTATCACGCCGCGTTTCCAATCGACATCCGTCCAATTGAGCGCGACAAGCTCCGAAGTACGTAGCCCAGTCCAAAATGCAAACCGAAACATATTTGCTGCTTGTGGATGCATATCTGAACGAACGGATCGCCATGCTGCCGCTTCACCTAGCCGGCGCGACAAAATTGAGCAGCGCCGCAGCAGTCGTAAGCGGTTCGCCCATGAAGTAGATCGCCGTATAGATTTCGCCCGGCGACAGCGTTACGCCCTCCATCACCACGCTGTCGTCAGTGACGTCTGCCGCGACCTTCACGCGTGCTACCGGGGCGGCAGCATTGTAAGGACTCGCGCGCCCTCGCCACAGTCCGACCCAGTTGCCTGCGGTCGCGGGCAGATAGCCCGACAACGTGTGGTACCGAAACGTAAGCGATGTCGCGCCGACCGACGCGAGCCGAAGCGTAACGGTGTCCACAACGCCCGTCGAGCCGTCGGCGGCGAGCAACGCCGATGCGCAGACGTCGTTGACTTTCGGCCCGACCGCATAGCCTACCGTGTACGCCGTGGCGCTGATCGACACACCGGTCATCACCACCGTTCCGAGTTCGGCGTCGGTCGGAATGCCGAGCCGTGCCGCGGGCGCGATCGTCCACGGTACGACACTGCTTTGCCACAGCGCGACGAAGTCTCCATAGAGCTTCGGCTGGTTCCCAGGCAGCCCCGCATAACTGACGTCGACGGTCGTGCCGGACGAGCCGGTGATGGCCGCGGCGCACACGGACACCGTGGACGCCGCCGGCTCCGCGAGCGCCTGCGCTGCGGCGACGCCGGCGAGCAGGGCCCACAGGAGCGGCGCCGCGACGAACGCGCACAACGCGCGGTCGCGGCGCGCTAGCGGCATGGCAGCGGCGGGACGACCTGCGCGATGGACAGCATCAATCGCCGCATCCGCAGCAACGGCATCGGCTGGCCGGTAAGATTCGACATCAGCGTCAGATCCATCCAGAGTGTCCCGCCGCCCGTCGGTTCGTATGTGGAGAACCACGTTTCGATCGCGGCAGTCCAGTCGGCGGTCATTCGCGCGATGGTGCCCGCGCCGGTTCCGGCGATGTCGATCGTCAGCGGCGCTTGCATCAGCACCGGCAACACGATCTTATCGAGCGCGGCGTTCAGCGCATATCCGTATGTCACCTCCACCTGCGCGACGATCTGAGGCAGCGTGTCGCCGGCGAGCAGATAGGCAAAGAGCGCGTCGAAATGCTCCTGAAGCGAACGCGTCACCGGCGTTCCGGACGGGATCGCCGCCACATCGATGATCGCATTGGCGTCGTTGGTCGGATACAGCGGGCTGGCGAAGCGCACTTCGGGCGTCGTGTAGACAAACGCGTCAGCCGACGGTTTGCCCGGAACGAGTTCGCGGTTGCGCTCCACCCAGACGGTAGACCACGCGTCCTGACGCTGCAGGATGTCGAGCGCAGGCAGCCACACCGTACGGCCTGGAATGTTCTGCCCTTTCGCAGCGCTCAGGTATGAACCCTCCGGCCCGGGGCCGGCCTTGAGCTTGTACACGTAGTGGAAGACATCGCCGGCCTTCTGCGTGTCGCCAGGCGGCTGCCAAGGCTGCGCGTCATACAGCGACGGATCGATTTCGACGACCGGCCGACCCATTCCCGCCGGGACGGCGCCGACCAGCGTCACCACTAGCGCGCCTTCGGTATCGCCAACCTCGGCCGAGCCTTCTTCCTCATAGAACGCGAAGGTGAGCGACGGGTCGCCGGTGAGCAGTCGCGCCGGGGCCTGGAACGCGAGACCCGTGCCGCTGCGGCGCTCGCCATTGCCTTGCGTATTTCCGCCGGCCGCTTCGACCAGTTCGTCGACCAGTCGGATGAACGATTGCAGCGCGATCGATGCGTCGTCGATCTTTTGCTGGTCCGTCATCGGGTCGATCGTGGCATCGATGCCGGCAAGGATGGTCTGCAGATCCGCGTTCACCTGCGGGAACACGGTAATGAACTCCGCGAGCTGCGCGAATGCATCCGGGAAGCTCGCGAACAATGTCGGCGCGGTGCGCAGATTGAATTCGACCTCGCCGTAGATGCGGTCTTGCGGATAGTGGAACGGCAGCGAATAGGTGAACGCATAGTCCCACTGCTTGAGCAGGGGCAGGCTTGCGGTGTCGAGGTCATGGGTCGGCGTGCCGCTCTGCTCCGTCATCGCGGGGCTCGCCGGGAATGCGCGTAGCACCAGCGGCACCGCGAAATTCCCGAGGTCCGCTGCAAGCGGCCCGTCAGTGTCCGGCACGACGAAGCTGAGCCAGGTCGATGCCTGGTAATCCTCGATACCCGGCAGCGAGCCGATCTGATGCTCGATCTGGCTGCCCTGGTACGTCATGTCCAGCTCGACATACGACACTATCTCGCCGCCCGCGCCGCGTACCGAATCCGGAGCGTTGACGAGATACGTGAGCGCGCGCGTATCGCCGGTCTGCAACGTAAGCTTCGGCGAACTGAACGCGAGCGTGCTGGCCGGCAGACTCGCCGAGCCGGTCGTGACAGTGCGCGTGAGCGGCGGACGCACCGCGCGTCCCGTCGCGTCCTTCAGATTGCTGACGGTGACCGTCGTCTGTCCCGGCTGCACGTCCGTCGCGAGCGTGAGCGTCACCGTGCCGCGGTCGACCGTCGCCGTCAGCACGCCGGCACCGCTGCTCAATGCGTAGTTTTCGATGTTGCCGGCGGTGACCGGGTCCATCGGGTCGCTGAACAGCAGGAACACGGTGGTCCGTGCCTGTCCGTCGACATTGGCGGCCTCGAACACCGGTCCGTTCCGCGTGACCGGCCCGAACAGCCGCGGCGGCTGATCCGCGGCGGGCTCGATCACGTCGGCGGTCACGTTCGCATGGAATTCCACCGCGGCGCGCGTCGTGTACGCCGCTGACAATCGCACCAGCAGTTGCTGGTAAAACGCTTCGCGCGCGGCAGACGGGTCGGAGGTTTCGCCCGCGAAGACCGGAATCATCCACAGCTTCGCGACCGTCGCGAGCCCCTTCTTGCCGTCGAGGATCGACTGCAGATAATCGGCGGACTTCAACTCGCCGACGATCTGCATCGGCGCGGTGAATTGCGGCGTCAGCACGTCGTCGACGGCGGCGAACACCTGCGCGCACCACGTGTCGAGATCGACATCCGTGAAATCGGTGGTGCGTGACGGCGTCGACGAGATGCCCTTGCCGGTCGTGTAGTCGTAAATCGGCACTTGCGTGCGGCTGATCAACTGGTTGCTCGCCGGCTGCGGCGCGAACACGGCCGGGTTGCCCGCGTCGGCGATCGCATACGAGATCGCCTTGCCGGCCGCGAGCCCGACGCGTACCGCCCAGACCGTGCTGGCCGCTCCAGTGGCGGGCGGCGCGGTGCGATCGACGCCGGTCGCCACCTTCAGCCGCTCACTGCCCGGCGTCGACAGCGCCTGTTCGAAACCGGTCGCGAACGTGACGAGCCCGAGCGTGCCGCCGGTGGCGCCGAGCGCATCCTGCAGCGGCGCGACGCGCGTGATCGCGCTGCGAATGCCGGCGACCGTTTCCAGCCCCGGCAGCACCGGGCCGTGCGCGCGCGTCATCGTAAATGATGTCCACAGCGGGAAGATCTGCGCGGTGTTCACCTGCTGCGGTGGCACGTCCACGTCGAGCGGCAACCCGGCGGCGGGCGGCACGGCAACGCTCTGGAACTTCGAGCGGTCCAGCACGAACGCATAGACGCTGGCGGCCGCGCCGGCGGTGCCGAACAGCCAGTCCATCAGCTTGCCGACGGCGGCCGGCGCATACGCGACGCTGCCCGGCGCTCCGTCCGCGCCCGCGAGCAACGAAGACTGCGCCGACAGATCGACTCCGGCGGGATCGGTGAGCTGGTAGTACAGCTGTGTATAGACGTGCAGGTCCTGCGACGCGTTCTGTTGCACGGTGCTGCTGCGCGTGACCGGATTGTCTGGCCAGTCGAACGACGCCTGCCCGCTGTAGCGCGTGTCGCTCGCTTGCGCTTTGATATCAGTGGCGATCACTGTGTAGCGCAGGTTGCCGTCGAGCGCCGGCACCGTCAGCGTGACGGTTTTTCCATCCGCGGCCAGCGACGCCGAATCGATGGTTCCCGGCACCAGTTGCCAGCGCGACAGTTCGCCGACCGATGCGGCGTCGAGCGCGTCCGTGAATACCACGGTGATCGTCGTCTGCGTTGCCGCCGATGCCTGCAGCAAGCCTTGGTAGCGGCTCGGATCGAAGCTCAACTCGATATTCAGCCGTGGGTTCGCTCCGCCGCTGCCGGGCAGCACCTGCCAGTTCGAAGCAATCGACGGCCATTGCGACAGCGACACCAGCGGGTCCGTGTAGCCGGTGAGCAGCGGCGCGTCGTTGTACGGCGCCGCATCGCCGGCCTGTGGGTCCGACAGCGGCGTCGACAGTACGTTGCCGTAGTAGTCCTGCCACGCAAACGAGATCTGCAGAATGCCGCCGACACCAAAATACGGACTGGCGCTCGCGGGCGGCAGCGCGAGCGCCGCGCGCGGCGCTTGCGGCACGTGCTTCGCAAAGCGTGCGTAAGGCAGCGCCTGACTGAAGTTCCATGCTTCGACCTGATCCTCCGGAACGACGGTGCGAACCTTGTCGTTGCCGTTTTCTTCCGGAGCCTTGGTTGTCGGTCCGGCGGGCAGCCCCGGCGGATCGCTCGGCCGGAAGTCGACGTTGCCGTACACCTGCTGGTTCAACAGGCTGAAGTTGTTCAGCAGCAGTTCCGTTCCGTAGTCCGGCGACGTACCGTCCACTTGCGGCGGCGCCGGACGCAGCGCGGCGAGCGCCTGCACGCCCGGCTGCACGGCCGCCGAGCGCACGCGCGGGCCGCCGGGAATCACGAGCGGCACGCCGGCCGCGAACAGCTGGGCCACCCGCGCGTTATGGGAAGCGAGCGCATCGACCGGCTCGCCGTACCAGCCCGCGATATCCGCGAGCGACGCCGTGTGCGCGCTCGTGCCGGCGGTGAGCGTGAGGTCCGGTACGCGGATCGCGGCCGGGAACGGCAGCGGGTCGGGCAAGCCGCCCCACAGCGGATTGGCGTCGTTCAGCGCCTGCACCGTGGTGCCGAAGCGGCTCGCGACCTGCGCGAGCGCGATGCCGCCCGGCGGCGCCTGGTAGACCCCTTCGCTCACGCGCACGAGCGCGCCTGCGCGAAGCGCGACGTCCGCGTTGGCTTCCGCGATATCCGCCTCGTCCGAATACCATTGCTCGGCGAGCGACGCGAGCGTCTCGCCGGCGCCGCTCGTGACGGTGGCTGGAACCGGCGCCGCTTCCGCGAACAGCACCGCGTTGCCGGTATCCAGCGCGTCGGTCGTCACTACCGCGTTCATGTAATTCGCGACGCGGTCCTGGTCGTCTACGGCCGCGGGCTTCGCGTACAGCACGATCAACGTCAGTGATGCCTCGTTGCGGTCGTTGAATATGCGATCGGGCAGCCCGCCTCCAGCGGCGCGATCGTAGTAGTACAGGAAGAAGCCGCCCGAGCGTGTGATGCTCGCTTCCCATAGCAGCCGCACGAACTCCGACGGCGGATTGAGAAGCGTGAGCTGCGGCGTTTCGCCGGCCGTTTCACGCAGTGCCGCGAATGCGGCGCCGGCAGGCGGACGGGTTTCCGTCGACAGATTCACCTGCGCGATGCCGAACACGACGCTCGCCGCGCCGCCGGTCTGCACGCCTTCGCCGCCGCCCGTTGCGCTATCGGGCGCAAAACCGACGCTCAGGCCGAAGTAGGCCGAATCGTTCGCCTGCACCTGGTTCAACAGTTGTTCGAGCACCACGATTGCGGCGCCGCCCGCGCCGACCACCTCGTACGTGTCGACGGACGCGGGACTGCCCGCTACGGGCGGAATGCGCCGCACCGTGAAGCCGATGGTCGACGCCCATCCGTACGAGTCCACCCCGGTGGTTTCGGTGGCGCCCGTCGCATCGTCGTAGCGGGCCACCCGCAGTGCAAAGCGCGGATTCACCGCATGGGTGGCCGGATCGGGAAGCGCCGCGAGCGCGCTAGGCAGTTGCCACACGCGCAGCGACTGCACGCCGGCCGGCGGCTGGCCATAAGGCAGCGCGACGGTGTTCGTGCTCAGCCACTGCAACGCGGACGTGAACGGATAGGTCGCGAGGGCGGTATCGTACATCTTGCCCGCGCCGAGCCTATCCATCGGCACGTCGAGCCGTGTCTTCGCGGCGGCGGTCACCTGCGCGATACGTGTCGCGTCGGGCGTGCCGGGCGTGACCGACAGTGTCAGATGGTCGGCCGGGGCGCCGTTGCCGTCGACGAAGCGCAGCCACGACGAACCGGCGCCGGCCACGCTGTCGAAGGTCGCCGCGAACGGATCGGCGCCGAGTGCGGGCAGCGGGAATTGCTGGCCGGTCAGCGCATAGAGCCCGGCTTGCGGCGGCAGCTTCAGCGTGCCGTTCACGTCATGCACCCACATGCCCATCTCGTTGGGCACGATCGACCATTGTCCGCCCGTGCCGGTCGGGCCGGACGTCGGGAAGCGCAGCCCGTGCATCGTATAGCTGCTCGCGATGCCGGACAGGTGCTGCAGCATGCCCGAGCGTTGCGCTTCGGCGAGCAGTTCGGCCAACGGAAATTGCGGCAGGTGCGGCAAGTCGAGCGTGTCGCCGGCGTCGAACAACCCGGCCACCGTGCCGTTGGCGGGCTGGTCGGCCAGCACCGAGACGGCCACGCCGAAGCGCGCCGCGACCTGCGCGAGATCGTCGCCTGGCTGCGTCGTGTAGCGGAACGCCGGAACCGTAAGCAACGCGACCGGCGCGAGCAGCCCGGGTTGCGTCAGCACCGCGCTGCTCGCGAGCAGGTCGGACACGGTCACGCCGAACGCGTTCGCAACGTCGCCAAGTGTGTCGCGCGGCTGCACGGTGTACGCGTCCTTGTCCGGATACGCGATCTTCACGCCGGCGAGCAGCACGCTGCTGCCCGCATTCGCGGTGGCCAGCGCGGCCGCGCTGAAACCGCCGGCGTACACGGGCAGCGCGGCGACCGACGCGAAGGTGTCGGTCGCGAGCGCCGTGTACGACGTGTACGGTATGAGCGCGCTCGCGCCGATACGCAGCATGCCGGCCGCGTCGAGCACATCCGAATCGGCCAGCAGATCGTTGAGCTTCGCCTTGTAATGCGCGGCGATGCTGACGAGCGTGTCGCCAGCAACGCTCGTGTACGGATCGAAGCCCGGGTAAGTGATCGTCGCACCCGGTTGCAGCAGCGCAGCGTCGGCCGCATTGGCCGCCGCGATCGCACTTGCGGGCAGCGCGTCGTCGAAGGCCTTGGCCAGCGATGTGAAGGTCTGGCCGGTCTTGTCCAGGGTGATCGAGCTCGTGACGCCGATCGTCAGTGTTTTTTCGGTGACGAGCGCGTGCACCGTATTGGCGCCGAACACGTCGTTCAGCGTGTACAGCCCGTTCAACTGACCGGTCGTGTTCACCCAGTTCACGATGTCGTCCGGTGTCTCGTTCGCGTCAAGCTCGTACTTGAAGTCGCGCAGTGCGTCTTGCGCGGCCTTGACCATCTGCCGGGCGAGCAGCAGGAAGTAGTCGGAGAACATCCATGCGGCCATCGACAGCGGCGCTTCTTCCACGAATGCCCGCGCCGCCGCCGCGCCGTTCGCCGCCTGCTCGCGCTCCACCTGCACCGCAAGCTGGTCGAACCATGCGCGCAGTTCGGCCAGCGTGTTTTCGCCGAGCGCGTTATAGCTGCCGAGATCGTACTGCACGCCCGGGTAGTCTTTGCCGTACGGCGGAATCGTCACGCGCAGTTGCGGCGGCGCGGGGAAATACGCGGTATCGGCCGACGCATCCTGGTCGGTCGGCGGCACGCGCAGATTGAATCGGAAATGCGTGTCGAGGAACGCCTGCACCGCGTCAAGCGGGATCGGCGTCGGATCGTCGCCGGTGCTGACGAGCACTTCGTCCGCGAGCCAGTCCAGTAGCGTCGCGGGAACCGGGTATCGGTCGACTTCGTCCGGCGTCATCGGCCCCTGAACGGCCGCGATGGCCCAGCGCAGCACCATTTTCGCGAGCGCCTCGAACGAGCTGTCGGGCGCGCTTCCCGCCGCCTTGAGCTTGCTCGCGCCGGCATCCTGCCCAGCCGGCGGCACGGATTCGATCAGCAGCAGCGCGACCCAGCACGACAACGGGTTCGCCGGTTCGCCCTGCGGCGTCCATTCGTCGCGCGCCGCGGTGAGCCCCGGCACGAGGTAGCCCGACAGGTCCGTCACGCCGTCCGGCCGCAGGTTGCCCCAGTTCGGCGCGCTCACCCGCAGGCTATCGCGCGCTTGCGCGCGCGCGAAGCCGGAGAGCCGACGCTCGACCGGCAGACGCAGCACGCCGCGCACGTTGCGGCCATCGCCGAGCCATGGCGCGGCGCCCCGGTTATCGATCGTGAAGGTCTCCTTCAGCCGCATCGAGAACGAGAACGAGATGCTGATCTTGAACAACCCGAGGTTGATCTTCACGCTAACCGACACGTCGACCGAGGCGATCACCGTGATCGTGATCGACACATACGATTCGTACGTGAGTTGCAGCAGCAGCTTGACCGTGATGTCGACGTTCGCCTTCACGATCGCGAAGTCGACGCTGCCGTACACGCGGCCGACGATGCCGACCGTGCCGCGCAGCCAGAAGTAGTAGTCGCCCTGCAACTGGGTGGACGGCTCGCGCCCCGAGTGGGTGAGCTGATACGGGTTCCACTTCGCAAGGATGCCTTCGAGAATGCCGACCACGGTCACGCTGAAGCCGGCCGACAGGATGCCGTATTCGATCGACTTGCCGAAGCCCACCTGCATGCCGAAGCCGAATACGAGCACCGGATTGAACGTGCCGTACGACGACGCGGGCACGCGATTGGTGCTCGCGCTGGAGAGCTTGCCGAAATAGAAACCGGCCGAGCCCAGCACCGGAATGCCGGGCGGGATGATCGCCTCGATCGTGAACGAACGCGAAAAATTCTCGTTCCACGGGAAGCCGATGTCCACCTGGAAGTCGCCGTTCGTATAGATGGCGATGCCGAACACGGGCAGCGTGAGTGAATACGCGCCGACCGTCAAATGACGCATCAGGTCGGGCAGCGTGATCTCCGCCTGGTACACGCCGACGGTGTCGCTCACCTGGCGGTACATGATCTGGAAGTCGAGGCCCTTGAATACCTTGGCCGCCGCGCCGTCGAGCGCGATTCGCAGCCCGTACAGATGCGGGTCGTTGAACACCGCCTGCAGCGTCAATACATAGCCGGCCGATTCCGCGAGCGAATCGCCGTCGTTTGTCACGCGCAGCGCGTTCGCGTGATTGCCGGCTTGCCCGCTGTCGATCTTCAGCACGCCGAAGTCGGTGCCGATCAGCCACGCGCTTTGCGAATCGAAGCGCACGGC
Organism: Burkholderia thailandensis E264; assembly: GCF_000012365.1. Lineage (NCBI taxonomy): Bacteria > Pseudomonadati > Pseudomonadota > Betaproteobacteria > Burkholderiales > Burkholderiaceae > Burkholderia > Burkholderia thailandensis. The sequence continues at coordinate 2,433,155 of NC_007650.1, read as the reverse complement.
CGGAATCTGGCCGGGCTTCGGATCGGGCAGCGTGGCCATGCAGGCGATGGCCTTTTGCACCGTATCGGCGGTCGCGAAGCAGGGCAGCGTGATGTGCTGGCCCATCGCCAGCAGCCGCAGGTCGAGATACTTGTTGCCGTTGCCGGGAGGCGCAGGCGCCGTGCCCGGCTTGCTCGCATCCCATGCGAGCGGCGTGCTCGGATCCGACTGCCAGAAGAACGACCCATTGAGCGTTACCATCACGCCGCGATCTTTGCCGGTGGATTGATAGCCGACGTCGATGCTGTCGATGCGCGCGAAGCCCAGATTGATCGGGCCGATTGTCACGGCGAAGCTGACCTTGTTGCGACTCGGCGTGGTCTGGTTGAACGTGTATTTGAGCGCGAGGTTCGACAGCGGGATCGCGTTCAGGAAACTCCATGGCGACTCGAGCCCGAACTTCGAGCCGGTCGCCCACGACACCATCGTTTCGATCATCGAGCCGAGCGTCGTGTTCTGCTTGAAGCCGAGCGTCGCGGTCCAGTCCTGGGTCGTCGGGTCCGGTCCGTCGACCACACCTTCGAGCAGGCCCCACGTGATCCCGTATTGCTTGACCTTCGGGTTGTAGTCGAACCAGACGGTGAGGTCGATGTTCTGCCAGATCACTTCGAGGTCGAGCCTGCCGAATTTCCCCGGCACCTCTGCCTTCGCTCCCGCGTCGCCCATGCGCAGCTTCGCTGCGAGGCTCACGTCCAGGAACGGCACAACCCAGTTGTCGGCGGTCTTGCCCGTGAACGCCCACGTCGAATCGGTGGGCGAACTCGTGATTGTCAGCCCAAGCCCGTCGATCGCGTACTCCTGCCCTTGCGGGGCCTGCCACGTGTTGCCGAGGTAATAAACGAGCAACGCGCTGAGGCTCACCGCTCCGGACGTTTGCTGCGCGTCGAAGGTCCATGCCTTCGCGGCTGTCTTGTACGTAGCCGTGGTGGAGAGCCCGATCGGGCTCTCCGAGTTCGGCAGGACGATCAGCGAGCCGCCGAAGCTCCCTTCAATTTCAGTCTGCGTGCCGCCGGCGCCGTTGTTGCCGCCGGCATCCGCTTTCGGCGGATTGATATCGCGTGAAACGGCGTCGATCGCGAAGTTCAGGCCGGTGATCGTAAACAGCGCATTGGCGGCAGACGGCACCGGCCACTGCGCGGAGACGTCCATCGAGAAGCTGTACGCGCCCTGCGCCTGATCCACCATGAAGCTCAATTGCTCGATCGCGGTGCTCGAGACGCTCGCCGGAATGGCCGCGGCGAAATCGGCGCCCAGATACGCGGTGACGATAGCGGCAAGCGTGATCGGCGGGCTGCCGTCGATCAGGCCGCCGGTCACGCGCAGCGCGGGCACGCGCGCCTCCAGTTGCGCGTTGCCGCCGGCGATGTCGAACCGGCCGCCGATCACGTAGCGCGTGCTGCGCCGCTGCAGATCGCCGGGATAATCGGTCAGCGCGCTGAAGCTGAGCCCGGTAACCGTCACGCCGGGCACCAGTTGCCAGCTTCGATTCTCGGGTGTGCCGAGCGTGACGCCGATGTACTCCATCACGCCGTTCGCGTAGCTGTAGCGCAGCGCAAGGTTCTGCACCTCGATGTCGCTGAAGAGCTGGATTTGCGATGGCAGCAGCGCCTGGATGTTGATGCCCCCGAGCATCTGAAAGATATTCGTGATGCTCGGTCGCGGCGCGAGAAATTCCGCTTGCAGCAGCAGGCGCCCCGGTTCGGACGGCAGCGTCAGCGACGCCTTCGCGGCGATCCCGGCCGTAAACGTCGCACCGACCGTGCCCGTCACGGGGACGGCCGCGTTGCTGTCGATGGCAAGCGCAAGCGACGGGTTTGCGACGCTGAGCCACTGCGCGCCCGGGAACGCCCAGACCGTGTCCGTAAACGCGCCGGACATCTTGCCCGCGATCGTCCCGCCGTTGTCGGTAAACGAGAACGCGAGCGTCAGGTTGCCTGCGCCGAACGCCTTCGACTTGCCGGTCAACGTGACTTCGGTTTTATCGGCGTTGATTTCTGTCACCGTGTCGGTGATCGTGAACACGACGTCGATCACGACTTGCCTGAAGAACTCGTTCAGGATGCCGTCGGTAACCGCCAGCAGAAAATCGAGCACACCGTCGACCGTGTGACTCGTCAGATCCTCGTAGAACGCTTCGAGCAGCTCGCTTGCGCCGTTCGCGTCGCCGCCTGCGACACGTGTCGGCGGCTTGCGGTGCGCGATGCGCGCGGGCGCCCGTGCGGTGGCGCCGGCCTCGTGAACAGGCGCGTTCGCGTCGTCCAGCTCGGCATGCGCGAGCGCGAGTCGGTGCTCCTCGAGCGCCGCCGGCCCGATCAGATTGACGAACAGATCGAGGCCGCGCAGCAGCTTGTCGTTCAGCTCGTCGTGAAAAAACGTACGCTGCGCCGCGAAGTAAGTCGCACGGGCGTTTCCGGCCGGCTGCACATACGCGTTGATCATCGCCGGCAGTTGCGTCGGCGGATAGGTCGGGCGATCTCTGTACCAGTTGTCGGGACGCGTGAAGTAAATGCCGTTGAACGACTCGTCGAGCGAATTGGTCGCGTCGGTGCCCGCGCCGGCGGAACTGAGCGGCAGCGTCGCGTAGCTGAATCGCGCATCCGCTTCGCGACTGTTATTGCTCGTGATCTTGAAGTACGGCTTGCCGAGATTGAGCATCAGTTCGGCGGTATTCTGCCCTTCCAGCACCGGTGGCAAAGTCGCGCTCGCATAAAGCGCATCGAACAGCGGCGCCGGAATTTTGCCGATGTAGACCACCAGCAGTTGATCGTCCTTGAGATACGACAGCTCTTCGTCGAGCTGCTCAACTGTGGGTACGCTATTCGGGCTGCCGAGATCCTGGACCCGGTCTTTGACCTTATTCTCCTCGTTCCAGCCCCGGAAATCAGGCGTCGTCCTGATCTTGTTTACCATCTCGCCGGCCGGGTCCCGCATCAAAAACAGGAACTCTTGCCACTCGGAGGCCGTGAGGGTCGTGATCTGAACCATCACCGTCTTTTTGACGGTGGGATGTGTGTTCTGCGCGATCAACGCGCCGGTGACCGCGTTGTACAGCGACGTATAGGCGCTCCCTTTCGTCGTGACGCCGTAGACGGGAAAAAGCGTGATTTCGCCAGCTTCCCGTCGTTCGAGCAGACGCTCGATCACGCGCGCCTTGTTCGCGTACGGCGTTTGCGCAATTGCCTCTCGGTCAGACTGCGTCAGCTCGGGATCGGCGAGATAGAACGCGCGCCGCGCAAGCAGCGTGGTCGGATTCAGCTCATCGAGGTTGTATTCGCTCGCCGTGCCGCCGGGCGGCATGATCCGGGCCATATTGGTCCCGCGATTCCACGCATACGGCTGAAGCTGAACGTAGTTGGTCACATTCAGCAGGTGATACGGCGGCGTCTTGTTCTCTAGATCGTCAAAACCGCCGCTGATCGCGAACTGCGCGGGCGCAAGCGCTTTATCGAGCCGCACGACGGTGACATCGGCGGTCCGCCCGCCGGCACCCAGTTCAAACGTGACGCCGACCTGCCGGAACTGCGGAATCAGCAAGCGGATCTTTTCTTCCAGGTCTGCGTAGTCGGCGGAGTTGGATGCGGACAGCGCGAATGTATACGGCCCCGGCGCACCCATGCGAATCAGGTTGCGCAGGATATTGACCGACGACGATTGATGTCCGAAGTTCTGACTGTTCGCGGTGAAAACGCGTATCTCGCCAAGCGAATTCAGATAGTCCCGGACTTTCGTGATGCGTGCACCGAGATGAACCGTGAGGACGTTCTGCGTTCCCTGCGACAACCGTTCGATGACGTCATTCAGTCCAGCCACGAGCTTTCCCCAGAAGTCGGGCCGACTTTGAGCGGGAAGCCGGCGTGTTGTTGTACATCGCGTACCACCCGAGCCCCGATGCCTTGCCTTCGCTTTGCGGATTGCCGAACAGATAGAAGAGCGTCGAGCCGCTCGGCGGAATCTTGAGCAGCCCCATGAACTTGAGCGCGATCTCGGTGAGCATCAGCAGAAACGAGCGCTTGTCGCGGTCATAGGTGAGCCACATCTGTCCGATCGAAAGCTGCAGCACGTTCTGCAGGCTGATCAGATTCGCGCCTCCGCCGGTGCCTGGCAGTTGGATGCCCAGCGATGCGCGGTAGCGTCCCGCGTCAGCGCTCACGGGCGCCCATGCGGTGAGCAGGCCGGAAGTCAGCCCGATCGTTCCGGCCAGATTTCCGGGCGTGCCCATGTTCAACTGGTAGGCGAGTCCGTACCAGCGGTCGCCGTTGACGCCGGTCAACGTCGCGTCGGTGACGACGTTCAGGAATCCGCCGGCTTCCGGCGACGTTTGTGCGGTCCCTTGCACGAGTCCTTGCAGGCCGAGCGCGAAATTCACGAACAGGCTGTCCGGGCGCGGCGTGCTGGTCTGCGTATCGAAGCGTATCTCCGACGCGGAGAAGGCGAACGCGATCGCCGTCGGGTCGGCCACTGGGAAGGTCATCTGCACGCCGAGGTTCGAGTACGCGAGTCCGCGCCGCAACTGGTCCTTGCCGGCATCACTGCCGAAGGAGAGGATGTCGAACGCGCCGCTGCTGTCGTTTGCCTGCACGACGGCGAAGTCGAGAAAGCCGGACAGCGCGAACCACGACGCGATCTGACCGTTCGCGCCGCCGTCGCGCGTAGACATCTGCGCGCTGTCCACTTCGATTTTCGTGAACAGGTTGTTGTCGAAGTAGAACGTGCTCGTCGCGGTGGTGCCGAGGCTGTAGACCGCGCGACCGCCGTTGTCCTGGTAGCTGCCGCGCAATACCAGCGTCGCGTACGGGTTGCCGCCCTCCCCCATGCTCACCACGGGCATATCGAACAGACTGTTGAGCGTGAGCTGCGCGTCGCTCTGGAAGCGTTGCACGGCCGTGTTCTCGAACAGCGCCTTCAGCGTGAGCACGCGAAACTGGTAGTCGGTGCCCGCCGTCGGCGGCACCGGCTGCGGATCGATGCCGGGCGGCGGCGCTATATAAGCCGGGTCCACGTAGTAGATCAGCCCGAACATCGAACTGCTCGTCGTGAGCTCGATATCGGGCGCGGTGGGATCGTTTGCGATCTGGCTGATTTCGATGCCGAAGTGGTGCGCATTGAAAAGCTCGGGTGCCTGCACGCCTGCGACGATGCCGACCAGATCGTCGGGAATCGAGCTGATCTTCATCCGCAGGAAGAGAATGCCGGTCCACGCGGGATCTTTTGCGATTGCGTTGAACTTCGCGAAATAGTCGGGCTCCGCCTGATCCAGCGCATCCTGGAAGTAGCGCTGCAGCCAGTACGAAAGCGCGGTCAGTTCGTCCGGGTTCGGCGCGGCGACAGTCTCGTCGGGCGGCGGCGCAGGGTTCGGTACGAGGTCGCTCGGCGCGGCGAACACGTCTTTTTGCGTCCACATGTCGGGACTCGCGACGAGGCTGCCGGCCGGGTTCTGCGGGTCCCACAGCGGGCCGCGGCGTCCCTTCACGATCATCACATCGGCGTAGTCGCCGTAGCGGTTGTTCTGTCCGACCGCCGCTTCGAACGACCAGTCGCCGACGTTGATCCGGTTCGCGAATGTCGCGGACGGGCCGCATTCGCCGCTGCCGTCCGCCGAGAACGCACCGAGGTGCGCCGCATTGGCCGTGACAAGAAACAGATCGCTGGTCGCGAACGCCTGCTGCAGTTTGGCATCGGGGTTGCAAAAGCTCATTTGCCGAAGCGACGGCGACAGGTTTTGCCCCAGCAGGATCTTGCTCCATTGGCCGGCGGCATCGACGGTGACGAGCAGGCCCGACGGAGTCGTCGTGTTGTACGGCGTGGCCGTGGCCATATCGGCAAGCTTCAGCGCATGCGCCTTCGATGAAGCCATGCCGGCGCCGCCGTCGGCAATGCGACGGCGGCGCGTCGGCGAAACCACCTGGCGCTCGAAGTCCGCCATCTGCTCGGCGGTGAGCGCCGTCACGCCGTCTCCAGCCGATGAGCCCGCGTACGGAACCACCGGAAACGCGGACGATGGAAGCGTCACCGACGGGGTCATCGGCCCGAACAGCGTTTTCTCGCCGAGCGAATGGATCAACGCATCGCGACCGTATAGCGCGGCTCCCTTCGGCTGCGCGACGTAAGCGGCCGCACCCGGCGCGCCGGGTGCGCGCGTGACGGTTCCCCATGAGGACGTATAAGTCGCGTCGAGCAGCGGTGCGTTCACGTCCACCGGCGTGCCTACCGGCGACACCTCGGTGAACGGATAACGCGGCGCGTAGGCGGGCGAGCGCGCGGTAAACCGCAGCCGGTCGCCGGCATAGCCGCCATCGACAAAAGGCTGGAATGCGACGAACTCCGTGCCCTGCAGGCCGCAGATCAGATCATACGTTCCACTGTCGCTCGGCCCGTGCGCATGGATCACGAAGTCGCCTTCGGGCGCGATCTGGAAATCGTGATTGCCTTTGTCGTCGGGGGCGCCCGCATTGAAGAGAAAGCGCGCGGCATCGGGCTGCGTGTCCAGCGGACCCGCAACCGGCGCGAGCGTCAGCAGTTCGCCGTAGGTGGTCGCGTAACATGACGAGAGCACCGTCGCGGTGCCGTCCTGATTTTGTCCGGTGAAGACGAGGACGCTGCGATCCGCCGCGATGGCGTGCGCATTCCACGGATCGCTCGGGTCGTAGCTCGCATCGAAGCCGAGCATGTCGCCCGGGTTCGGCAGATGACCGAATGCGAGCGGCAGCCACTCGCCGATCGCACTGCGTACCGGGTCGTCGTGCGGGATCTGGAACTGGAAGCCCCAGTTCCAGCCGTCATGAAGAAACTGGCGCTGCAAAAAGACCGGGAAGCGGATGCAACCGCGCGCCGCGCCGGACAATGGAAGCGTGCCGGCCGGGATCTGGCTTGCCTGGGGGGCGCCGGGTGCCGACGCCCCGCTGAAGAAAATTCCGTTAGCGGTTCCCAACTGAAGGGTGTCGCCGTCGAGCTGCAGCGTCACGCCGGCGCGCACATTGAGCGAGAGTGTCTCGAAGATCGGCGCTTGCAGCGCATTCGACACGTAGCTGCCGTCCGCGGCGATACCCATCAACGGCACGCTGGAAATCGTCGGCGCGGTGGGGTCCATCAGCCACAGAAAACCTCGGTCGGCCGGCGAGCGGGCAATGACCTGATCCACGGCGCCGATGAACGCGTCGAGCAACGGCGTTGTCGAGAGCAAGGGCGCGGTGAAAGAAAACAGGAACGAGCCAGGCAACTGCTTCAACGCGAGATCGAGGTCGATTTCTTCGGTAGACGGCGACGACCGCGGGAGCAGGTAGGCAAGCCATCCCGCATCGCCGGATGCGACCGGGCCGATATAGAGCCGCGATCCCTCAAACTGCGTGAAGAAGCTCATGAGATCGCCCCGCACTGGATGATCTATTTTTATTCTGCGTCCGGGCGAGCAGGGAGCGCTTCCCGGACGCAGTTGACCCGGCGTGGGTATTGTCCGGCGCGTTGAGACTCGCCCCGGCGCGCCGCCGCACGTTTAGCCCACGAAGGTCGTGCTGGCTGCGAGCGTGGTCTGCTTCGGGTTGCTCTGCGCATAACCGCCCTTGAAGTAACCCAGCGTGTACGTGACGCCGCGCTGAATATTTCCGCTGGACAGATTGATCCCGAAGTTGCCCGCGTTGCTATTGCTCCCGAGTTGCACGAACCAGGTGGGCGGCATGTTGTAAAGCACCGCCTCGGTTTGGCCTTGCCACAACCCCACCCAGTCGCCGTCGGCTTGCGGCGTCATCCCCGCCGGCGTCGCGTAGGAGAACGACACCGACGTCGAGCCTTTGTTGGTGACGAGGATCGACGGAGCCTGCACCGGGTCGTACGGAGCCTGTTGACTGTCCGTAGAGGGGACGAACACTGCGGCGACGATATTCTTGACCGAATTCCCCACCGCGAATGCGACCAGGTACGACTCGCTGCTCACCGAGAGCCCCTGGAATATGCTGGAGCCATTCGGCTGGTTGCTCTGGACGATCTGCGAGCTGGCCGGCTGGGTGCTGACCGGAATAAATGCCTGCGACGTCTGCCAGATGAAAACCGTGTTGCCGTACGCGTTGGGCTGATTGCCCGGCATCGTGTCGTAGCGGTACGTGATCTGCGTTCCGGTGACATCTTCCGGTTTGATCGTGAAGCTGGTGACGAGCGCCTGTTGAGACGGCGCATTGAGCTCTTTCGCCATGGATTCCTCCTTCGTCGTAGTCGTGCGGTGGTTTGGAGTGCAGGCGCGGGCCGAGCGGTGCGGTCCGCCCGTTTGTCGGCCAATTCATCATATAGACGCGCCTCGGGCCGTCAAACTACCTGAACTGGTAGGCTCCACCTGCGCGGTTCGTCACTATGGATCGACCTTGCAGAGTCTCTGTTTCAAGTGCGCCACGTGGACATGGAAACAGGGGCGACTGTGAGCAAGGCCATCGAGCGCACCGGGTTTCTCCAGTATTTCGCGAATCGGTCGCCATGCCCGATTGGCATGCCGGCGTGCGGCGGTTGACGGCACTGGGCCCGCCGCGCTTCATCAACGCCGGGGCGACCATCTTGTGATCGAAGCCGGCGCATACGGCCTTGCGGAACACGGCCGCCCCGATCGGATATTCGGTCTCGACGTGCTCCGCGTCGTCGGCGCTCATCTTGTCGCCGAACTCGGCGTAATACTCGCGATCGGACGCAACTGCCGTAGGGCGCTCGGCGTGGTTCACGTGCTGCTTGAAGCCCGCCCGGTGCCGCACCGAATGGTGAGTCGCGCACGACTGCCCGGCGGTCGTCGATGGCGCTATTATTTTCGCGGCGGATGGGCGCGGCCATAACGCTTACCGGATCAGGCGGCGAATCCGTGGCGGCCGGTTTCTTGAATACGGCAAAGAAAAACCCAGCGGGATTATTCAATTTCATCGCCGGCAACGGCGGCAGGAGGAGCACATCCGGGCGCGAGGGTCGCGCGAGCGCATTCGAATCCTCCGCCGTGTTGCGGAAGGACCTCATTGCCATTGACGGCGTGCCCGATAATGAAAAGGGCACGCATGAAGAAGAGAGTCGGGCTACGATGATCCTTCGCCGCCGGGCTCGAGACAGGCGTATTCGAATACCATCGAAAAGGGGAACCGCATGTATCCGTGGATATGGCTTTGGGCTCCGAATTTCTACTTTCCGCTGAGTGGCGCCGTCGATCAGACGATTCAACCGGATTTGTTCGACTCCATCGATCCACGCGCGGGCAACGGAAGCGTCGAGCGGAGAGCATTCCAGGTCGCCTCGTATGGGCGTCAACTCGGGCTGATCACCGAGGTGCTGCTCGACATCGCCAGGAAGCAAGAAACGATGTCGACGGAGGCGAAAGAGTCCATGAAATGCCTGGAGGGCATCCAGGGCAAGATCGAGAAAATCAAGGAGGATGAGTCGACGTCGATCGCCGCGGAATTAGATGCCCGGCTGTTGCGGCTGAAGACGCAAGATCCCAACGCATTTTCACGGCTGCGCACGCGCTTGCTGGCTATCGTCAAGGACGACTCCTGATTCCCGGGTTCCGCGGACGACGCAGCCGCAGGAGCGGACGAGGTTCAAGCCCAATTCTCCGAAACCTGAATCGAGGATACGCGCCGGGTTCGTTGGCCGTGTGGACTCGAGCGGCTCGAATCGAGGCCGCCGGCGCGAATGACGTCCGGGAAGGCATCCGAGCGACAGTCCGTTCTGCCGCGGGCCCGCGGCTTCGACCGTCGTTTCTCCACAGTTCCACCCGCCGATCCACGATGAAAGCCTCAGACGCCATCGCCAGATTTCTCGCCGCGCACGACGTTCGACATTGCTTCGAACTGGTGGGCGGAATGATCACGCATCTGCTGGACAGTTTCGCGCGCAGCGGACGCTTCCACATCGTGTCGATGCATCACGAGCAAGCCGCGGCCTTTGCGGCGGAGGGCGTCGCGCGGCGTCACATGGGGCGGAAGGTCGCCGTCGCGCTGGGCACGAGCGGCCCGGGCGCGACGAATCTGATCACGGGCGTCGGCAGTTGCTGGATGGATTCCATCCCGTGCCTGTTCATCACCGGGCAAGTCAATACGCACGAGTTGAAGGGCGATCGGGCGATACGGCAGCAGGGCTTCCAGGAGCTCGACATCGTGCCGATGGTGCGCTCGATCACCAAGCGCGCGGTGCAAGTGAGCGACGCGAGCGAACTGCTGCCGGAGCTGCACGGCGCGCTGTCGATGGCGCTGTCCGGCCGCCAGGGGCCGGTTCTGATCGACATTCCGAACGACGTGCAGCGCGCCGAGATTCCGGATGCCGTCGTCGACCGATGGTTGAACGAACCACTGCGCATCCGCGATCGATGCGCGCCCGACGATCGCGACATCGACGCGATACGCGAGCTGTGCCGCTCGGCCGCCCGGCCGCTCGTGTGCTTCGGCGGCGGCGCCCGCTGGGCGCCGTCGATGCCTGCGTGGATCGCCGCACTGGAGGCTGCATGGATACCCTACGTCGGCACGTTGATGGCGCACGAGCGTGTGGTTGCCGGCGCGCACTATTTCAACATGATCGGCGCGTACGGGAATCGGGAGGCGAACTGGGCCGTGCAGAACTGCGACTTGCTGATTGTGATCGGCGCGCGTCTCGACGTGCGCCAGACCGGCGCGGACATCGGCGATTTCGCGCGCCATGCGCGTGTCGTCCAGATCGACATCGATCCCGCCCAGTTGAACAACCGCGTCAAGACTGCGAAGGCCGTGTGCTGCGACGCGGAGTCGTTCTTTCGACGCTTTGCCGTGCGGCGCGATACGTTCGCCGGCATGCGGCCGGATTGGGTGGACCGGCTCGTCACGTTGAGAGCGGCGTACGTTCGCGACGAGTACCCGGACTGGAGCATCAGCCCCGGCCTCGTGTTCGCGCGCCTGAACGAGGCGATGGCCGGCAAGGCCGTCCACTACGTGTGCGACGTGGGCAATCATCAGATGTGGGCCGCGCAGGGCCTTCGGCTCGGCGACGCGCAAGCCGCGCATTACAGCGGCGGCATGGGCGCGATGGGTTTCGCGCTGCCGGCCGCGATCGGCATCGCGTGCAGCGGCAGCGGCAAGACCATCGTGATCACGGGCGACGGCAGTCTGCAGATCAACGTGCAGGAGCTCGATACGCTGAACCGGCTTCAGCTCGATGTGGCCGTTGTCGTGATGAACAATTATTCACTCGGCATGGTCAAGAATTTTCAGGACATGTATTTCGACGGCAAGAACATCTCGACGAAGCAGGGATATAGCTGCCCGTCGTTCGTCGAGCTCGCGCGCGCGTATGGGATCGAGAGCGTGATGGTCGACGCGCCGGCCGGGTTGCAAGGGGCGATCGACATGATCGCGGGTTCGAGCCGGCCGCTGCTGATCGAAATCGCCATGCCGGAGGCGACGGAATGCAGGCCTCGGCTCGCGTTCGGCAGAAAGCTCGACGACCAGTATCCGAAAATCGGCTAGAGGCGGCCGGCGGGGCCAACCGCCGGCGTTGCCGTTGCCGGCTGATCGCCGCCGTGCAGTGCGGCGCGCAAGTCTCTCAGCCGTTGCGCTCGGATATCGGCAAGGCCGCCGGCATCGCGCCATACGTCGATGCGTGAGCATCGCTCGGCCATTGGCCCGAGGACGACGCGCCGAATCGCCAGGCAGCGTCGCTCATCGCCTCCGCGTCTCATCGGCATTCGCTCGGCGCGCGGCGCAACGCCGCTTGCATCATGCGCTTGCGATCGGCATCGTCGTGGTCCGCGGGAGGCGCGGCAAACGCCGCGAGACCATGCCGGCACGCCCGCGAGACCGCACGGGCCGTACCGGCAGTCACATCTCACGGCGAGACCGCGCCATCCGGAGGCGCGTACCACAAGCTCCGGCGCTCGCCCATGTCGGTGAGATCGTACAGCGGATATCTGCGGTCCAGCTTCGCGCCGCCGTCGCGCGTCACGGGGTTCCAACGCAGATTCGCGATGCTGCTGCTCGAGCGCGTCATCATCGCGTCGAACGGGATCGTCACGTAGATGCCCTTGTCGAAGCTGCCTTCGCCGAATTGCGCCGGCGATACGTTCGTTTTCGTCGCATAGGCGCCGATCACGACGCCATTGCGAAAGCGCCGCGAGATGTCGAGCGTCGCGCCCTTGTCCTTCGCCAGATACTGGCCGACGCTCAGATTGATCTGGACGCCTTGCCAACCGGTATCCCAGTATGCGGTCACGTGTCCGGTGAGCGTCTTGTAGCCGCGCATCGAAAAATCCTGGCGGAAGCCGCGCTGGCGCACCGCGTTCACGTCGACGCCGATCGCGAGACGGCTATGCGCAGGGCGATACAGCCATTCCACGCCGACCCCGGCGAACATGCTTTCGAGCAGTCCGCCGTAGACGCTGTAGAACTGATCGTTGCCGAGACGTCCGATTTTCGTCAGTTGCAGCAGCGGCAGCGTGACGCGCGACGTCGTCAGATACTCGCGCAGATAGGTGCGCACGCGCGGCAGCTTGCTGTCCGCCGTGTAGGTGAACTTGCCGTAGTTGTCGACGAGCCCGACGTTCAGTTCGCCGCCGAGCCACGCGCCGCCGGGCATTCTCAATTCGCCGTACGCGTTGGCCGAGATCTGATAGAGCAGGAAGCCGTTCGGCCCGCCAAGCGTTTGCTGGTAGCCCGGCCCGACCGACAGCACGAAGGCTCTCGGCCGTTGCTCGAACAGCGGCGGCAGCATGTCGATCGACTGATTCGTGAGCGGCCTGCCGAGCGTCGTCGCGGGGGCGACTTCGCTCGGCACGAGGGCGCGGGTGCGGCTCGCGAACCACTGCGTGCGCTGCACCTGATAGTCGGCAACCGGCACGCCGTGCGTGAGCGCGACGACGTGAAACGTGCGCACGTTGAGCGGCGCGTCGCGGTTCAGTATCGTCGCGATGCGGTCGATCTGGTCCTGCAGGTAGAACGCGTCGACGTCGTCGAACTCGATGACGAGATCCATGCCGAGCGCGCGGATGCTGCGCACATGCCAATTCGTTTGAGCCTGGAGTTGCGCGACGGTGTCCGACCAGTCGCGATCGAACGGCGAAGGCGATGCACCTTCGATACGCGGTGTCGACGCAACCGCCGATCGCCCGCCGCGTGTCGGCGCGCCGGCGGCGTGCGTGCGCGGCCCGGCGTTCGCGGCCGGCTGCGTCACCGGAACGGGCGGCGGATTGCCCAGTTTGGGCATCGTCGCACGCTTCAGATTGCCGTGCAGCGAGACGCCGAACATCACGCGCGTGCCTCGCTCGAAGCCGACGCTCAGGTCGATGTTGCGCGTGGCGCGATAGACGGCGCCGAAGTTGAATGGAGATCGCTCCTTCAACACTTGCCCGAACGGCTCGTGCCGATAGTCGTTGCCGTCGTATTCGGCCTTCAGGATGAGGCGCTCGTCGGGCGTCTGGTACTGCACGCCGCCGAAGGGCGATACGCGCCCGCGAAACCACGAGCCGTAGCCCAGCTCGCCGCCGTTCGGCGTCGCGCTGTTCGCGCGATCGTCGAACCGTCGGCTGATCATCGACAGCGGGTTGCGCAGATTGCCGCGCGCGCCCATATAGCCCCAGCCCAGGCCGACGCTCCAGTCGAACGGCCCCGTCCGCTTGCTCGCCACCAGGTACTCGCCGGAGAAGAGCCCCGATCCGGCGATGTCGCGAAAGCCGACGGCCACGTCGGGCAGATACGCGGATTCGCGCCATAGCCGGATCTTCGCGTCGATGCTCTTGTCCTTGTATGACTGGGTTCCGCTCAGCGAGACGGGCCCGTACGGTTGATTGCTGACGTCGGTGTATCGGAAGCCGATCTCGAGCCAGTCGAGTGGCTGCAACGCGAAATTGAGGCGCGTGTACGGGCTGACGTGGCTCATGCTGAGCGACGCTTCTCCGGCGTCGTTCATCCGCGCGGTCGGCGTCTGCAGGATGCCCGCCGTGCCCCAGTCTCCGCCCGTCACCGGGAATGCGGCGGAGCGGGTCGGCGCGCCGGTCAGAAACTCGGTCTGATGGCGCGGCGCAATGCGGGGTGCGTGCGGCGGCGCGCCGTCGCCGGTCGGTTCCGATACGCCTTGCGTCGCCAGAAATTCGGCCAATGCGCGCGACAGGGCCGGCGTCCATCGACTGCCGCGATCGGGTGCCCAGATCCAGCTGCCGGGTGCGGGCGTATCCTGCGCATCGCGATTCCAGGCGGCCACCTTGTTTTCGCTGACCGTGCCGTCGGGTTGCGCGATCCACGCGACATCGGGCGTCGCGGCGGGATCGCACGCGAGCACGTACTGCAATGCTTCGACGTCTTGCGCGTGGGCGACCGTGCATGTCGAGCCGTCCGCGCGCACGACGGTGACGGTCGACGAGCGATCGGGAATCGTCACGATGTCGCCGGCTTCGAGACGAGGATCGCTGGCGGGATTGGCCTGCAACCATCGTCCGTCGGTTCGGGGGACGACCACGCGTCCGGTCGCGGGGCGCGCGGCAACCATTGCCGAGAAGCGCGCTCGCGCCGCCTGCGCGGCCGGCGTGGGCGCGGGCAGCGCTTCGATGCCGGCGATCAGGCGGCGCTTGTTCGCCTGCTGAGCCGCGACTTCGCGACCCGATCGCCAGCTCAGGCCGCTCAGGTACGGCGAAGGCGTCTCGGATGATGACGTGCCGACAGCGGGCGTCGGCTGACGGGCTGCGAGCCAGTCGCCGAGGTACATTGGGGCGGCGATCGTTTCTTCGACATGCGCGGCGGCATCGAAAGGATGCACGCACGCGAGCACAACGGCCAGCCATGTGCCGCCGCGCCGCCTGCGGCTCGCCGTCTCATGCTTCGGCATGCTAGGAATTCACCGGCCAGCGTTGCCAACTGAGGCAAAACGACTTGTCCAGGCATTGCTCGCCGTAGACGACCGTCGTGGCGCTTCCGACCGTCAGCGTGGCGTAGTGCGCGGCCGGCAACGCGGCCGCGCCCGTCGACGATTCGACGAACCAGCGCAAGCCGGGATCGGGTTTCCCGAAATAAGCGGTGCCGCGCGGCATGGGAATCGGCGTGACGGTGAGCGTGTCGGTCAGCCCGTACGCGTAGCCGGGCATGACGTCGCGGCGCCGCTCGATGGCCGCGGCGCTGGACAGACTGCTCCATGCCGGCTGCGTGGACAACCGCACGCTCGTCCATTCGACGGGCAGCCCCGTGCCGCCGACTACGCGCCCGTTCTGCAGGCGCAGCGTCTCCTTGCCGTGTCCGCTATACCAGGTCTCGATCGGACCGAGCGGATCGCGATCGACGTAGCCCAGGATCATCAACGTCGCGCGGCCGCGAACGGAGACACGCAGATAGCGATAGCGCGAATCGAGCGCCGTGCGGGCGACCTGGCGATTGCCGGCGCCCCAATAGACGCGGGCGACATCGGCGAGTCCTTGCATCGACGTCGAGCAACCGCATAGCACGATGATCCAGAGCGATACCAGTAGGCGCACGGGCATGGGGGGAAAGAGAGGGCGGTGTTTTCCATTTCTGCATAAGCGAAGGGCCCCGATGGGGCCCTTCGTCCGAGGTGAGCCGAGCGGTTCAGCGGGTGCCTGTCGTGCCGCTGCTGCCGCCGCCTCCCGAACTTGCCGCAACGCCGATTCCGACGGCGGCCGCGACGCCCGCGCCGACCGCGGCGATCGTGCCGACGCTGACGCCGCCGAACGTTGCCGCGCCGGCCGCGCCGGCCGTCCCGGCAGCGCCGGTGGTTTCGGCGGCCCCGGTGGTTCCGGCCGCCCCCGTCGTTCCGGATGTTCCTGCCGCCCCGCTTGTTCCGCTCGTTCCGCTCGTTCCGGAGCCTTCGTTCAGGATTGCTCCGGAAGCGCGTTCCGCGGGTTGTTCGCCGGCGACGGGCGCCGCCGGCGCGGGAGCTTGTTGAGCGTGCACGAAATGCGGTAAAGCCAGGATTGCAGCAATCAAAGACGCACTCAGCGCTTTCATGATTTTCGACTCCTGCGTTCGTTTTGGCCGTGCATCGCAACCGATGCGGGCCGGTCTCTTATTCGAAATCGAACTCTTCGAGAGTATAGGTTAACGACTGCAAGCCGATGTGATAAAAATTGGATTTTCGATTCGATGGGCGGGAACGTTATTAAAGATGTAGAAGCGCGTTCCGTCGAATTTCGATCGAGGCGAACTTCGGAGCTTCGGTGTATTCGATGGCCGGAAGCGCTGGTTCGCGAAGCGGCGCGCATATTTCGACGCATGTCGGCAAGCTGCGGACGATCGAGTGCGATCGGCTTTCTGAAAATTTCTGTCAATTGTTTCGATGGGATGCGTGTTGCGGTAATCATTGCCGTAAGAGCGCGGATTTTGTGTTGAAAGATGGTAAACGCTGAGCGATCCGGTTTCGAATTTATGTGTTAATTCATTCCGTGATTGAGTCTGTCGCGAAGAATATGCATTCCATATTGGTCGACTCGTCCCCCAGGGACGGATGCGTTGTGTAGAATCCGTGACGCAGGCGGCAATACAAGGTTATGAGAACGGTGGAAGCATGGCGCGAGCCATGCGGTTTCGAGGGAACGCAGGCTGATCGGACGGCAATGGCCGAGCGCCTGTTCCATCGCGCGGTTGTGACGTAAGTGGCGGCTACGAGGTGCTTGTCGAGGGCGGCTTCGTATGGTGCGATGCCGGTGATCCGGCTTCGAAGCGGCGACGATGTGTTGCAGAAAGCGAGATGTTCAATTGACCGAAAGATAAGAAGCCGAATGAACGTCAAGAGACCTATCCTGCGGCGGCAATTTTCCCGGGCTGGATTTTCGTTCCGCAACGGCAGGCCGTTCGTCCGTCTCGCATGGCTGCGTTCGGTCGCGTCGCCGCTTCGCGGCGCCGTCTTTTTCTGTTCGTGCATGTTCGTTCTTTCGGCGCACGCGCAGATCGTTTCCCTCGTTCCGTCCACGTCCGTCGGCACGGACACGCATTCGGCGGTTCCTTTGCCGCCGATCGACAGCCTGCCGCCAACCGACGGCCTCGCCGCACGGCAGCGCGATGCGCTACAGCCGCCGCTGCCGGGCGCGAAGCTCACGAAGGACGCGACGTCGAAAGACGGCCTCCTGAAGGACGCCGATCCGTTGAGCGATCCGCCGCGCCCGTGCGGCCCGCTCGGATGTCGCGGCGATGCGATCGATTGTCCGCCGTCGGCAGAAGGCGGGCCCGCGACCATTACGCGCCGGGCGGACGGCACGCCCGAATTGCCGGATGCGTGCGGGCGGCCGCGCGTCGCCTCGCCGGCGGCGCAGACCGATTTCCAGATCTTCGTGCAGCAGAGCACGGGCCGGGCATTGCCGCTCTTCGGCTACAACTTCTTTTCGACGACGACGACTTACCGCTCGCTCGACAACGTTCCGGTTCCCGACGACTACGTGATCGGCCCCGGCGACGAAGTGCTGCTGCATGCGTGGGGAGGCGTCGCGGGCGACCAGCGCCTCGTCGTCGATCGCAACGGCCAGGTCAGCATTCCGGGCGTCGGTGTCGTGACGGTGGCGGGCGCGCGCGCGTCCGAGCTCGATTCGTTGCTGCGCGGCGGGCTCGGCCGATATTTCACGGATTTCAACGTGAACGCGGCGCTCGGCCGTCTGCGCTCGATCCAGGTGTATGTCGTCGGCAAGGCGATGTCGCCCGGCAGCTACACGGTGCCGGGCACGTCGACGATCATCGGCGCGTTGTTCGCGAGCGGCGGCCCGGCGTTCAACGGCTCGATGCGGGCGGTGGCGCTGTACCGCAACGGCCGGCAGATCGCGACGCTCGACGTCTACGGCTTCCTGACCCGCGGAACCGTGAAGGACGACGCGCATCTGCTGCCGGGCGACGTCATCGTCATTCCGCCCGCCGGGCCGCGCGTCGCGCTGACGGGCGCGCTCGACGCGCCGGGGATCTACGAACTGCGCAAGTCGAACGAAACGCTGCGCGAGCTGCTGGACGACGCGGGCGGCGTCACCGCGCTCACGAGCCTCGACCGCGTGATGATCGAGCGGGTGAACGCGTCCGACGGCGCCGCTCCGCGTTCCGTGCAGGAGGTGCGGCTCGACGACGCGGGGCTCGCGACGGTCGTGAAGGACGGCGACATCGTCACGCTGTCGATGGTGTCGCAGAAATTCTCGAATGCCGTGACGCTGCGCGGCAACGTCGCCGCAGCGCTCAGGTATCCGTACAAGCCCGGGATGACGCTCGCCGATTTGCTGCCGTCTCCGGACGCGGTGCTCACGCCCGATTACTTCACGCGCAAGAACATTCTCGTCGAGTATGCGAAAAGCGGCGGCGCCGGCCGGCGGCCGTTCGACGGCATCCGCAATCTCGTCGACGAGCCCAACTGGCATTACGCGATCATCCAGCGTCTCGATCCCGTCACGCTGACCGAGAACCTGATTCCGTTCAACTTGCGGGCGGTGATGGCGAAGGGGAGCGCCGAGGCCGGCATTACGCTGCAGCCCGGGGATGTGGTGACGATCTTCGGCAAGCGGGATCTGCGCAACCCGGTCGACGACAACAAGAGCCTCGTCCGGGTGGACGGTGAGGTGCGCGCGCCCGGCGTCTATCAACTCAATGCGGGCGAATCGCTGCGCGAGCTGCTGCAGCGGGCGGGCGGCCTGACGAGCAACGCGTATGTGTTCGGCGTCGAGTTCACGCGCGAGTCCACGCGCAGCCAGCAGCAACAGAACCTGAATGCCGCGCTCGACCGCGCGACGTTGCAGGCGAACAGCAAGCTCGCCGCGGCGGTCGCGAATCTGCCGAGCGGTGACACGCAATATCTGCAGGCCCAGATGGCGGCCGCGCAGCAGGCCCAACTCGCGCGGCTGCGCGAGCTCAAGCCGACGGGGCGCGTGTCCCTCGAATTGAGCACGAAAGCGAGCCGCATCGGCGATCTGCCCGATCTGCCGCTGAGCGACGGCGATGCGATCTACGTGCCGCCGGTGCCGGCGTTCGTGACCGTCTACGGCGCGGTCGACAATCAGAACGCCGTGATCTGGAAGCTGCATCGAACGGTCGCCGATACGCTGAGGGTCGCGGGCGTTCAGCAGGACATCGCGGACCTCGACTCCGCATTCGTGCTGCGCGCCGACGGCAGCGTCGCCTCGGCGAGCAGTTACGGCTGGCTCGGCAGTTTCGGCGCGCTCGAGCTGATGCCGGGCGACACGCTCGTGGTTCCCGAGAAGCTCGACCGGCGCTCCGGGATGACGAAGTTCCTCGCCGGCCTCAAGGACTGGTCGCAGGTGCTGGCCAATTTCGGCCTGGGCGCGGCGGCTATCAAGGTGCTCAAGTAAAGCGATGGCTGAACTCGAATCCGGTGGCGCGGGGCTGGATGACGTCGAACGGCGCGCGCTCCGCGGCCCCGCCCTGGGCCGCGCCGACGTGCTGATCGCGCTCGGTCACGGCAAGGGGCTGATCGCGCGCATCGTCGCCGCGGCGGTGCTGCTCGGCATCGCGCTCGCGCTCGTGCTGCCGCCCATCTACGAGGCGAGAACCGTGCTGCTGCCGCCGGACGAGTCGCGCGGATTGTTCGGTCATTCGCTGGGCAGTCTCGACGTGATCGCGGGCGCGGCGATGGGCATCGATTTCAAGACGCCGGGCGAGCTGTACGTCGCGCTGTTGAAGAGTACTTCGATCGAGGACAGCCTGATCCGGCAGTTCGGCCTGCGCAAGCGATATCGCGTCGACACGATGCATGCCGCGCGCAAGGCGTTGCAGTCGCGCGTGAGCGTCACGCTCGACAAGAAATCCGGCCTGCTGACCATCGCGGCCGACGACACCGACCCGGCCGTGGCGGCGGATCTGGCGAACGCGCACGTCGCGGCGCTCGCGAAGCTGCTCGAGCGCATTGCGGTGACGCAGGCGCAGCAGCGGCGCGCGTTTCTCGAAAAGGAGGTGGACAAATCGCGTGTCGCGCTCGCCAATGCACAGGATGCGTATGTCAAGTTGCAGGCGAAATCCGGCGTCGTCAGCGTCGACGCCGACACGCAACTCGCGATCCGGCACAGCGCGGAGATCCGATCGCTGCTGGCCGCCAAGCAGATCGAGCTGAGCTCGATCGGCACTTATGCGACGGCCGAGAATCCGCAGGTCAAACGGATCGAAGCCGAGGTGTCGACGCTCAAGGCGCAGCTCGAGAAGATCGAGAACGGCGACGCCGCGTCGCTCAGGGGATCGGATGCGGGCATGGCCACGCTGCGCAGCTACCGCGAAATGAAGTATCAGGAGAACGTCGTCGACGTTTTGTCGAGGCAGCTCGAGCTGGCGCGCGTCGACGAGGCGAAGAGCGGGCCGCTCGTGCAGCAGGTCGACGTGGCCGCGCCGCCCGAGCGCAAGGCCAAGCCGTCGCGGCTGCTGATCCTGCTCGCGAGTTTCGCGGGGGGCTTCGTGCTGGCGGTGACGGTCGTCATCGGCAGGGAGTTCGGCAGGCAGGCGGTCGACCACGCGCGCAGAAGCGGGGATCTCGCGCGCCTCAAGCACGCGTGGGCGATAACTTTCAAGAGGACGCGATCGTGAAGGCTGTGATTCTCGCAGGCGGATTCGGCACGCGATTCACCGAAGAAACGATTTCCCGGCCGAAGCCGATGATCGAGATCGGCGGCAAGCCGATTCTCTGGCACATCCTGAAGCTGTATTCGCACCACGGCATCAACGAATTCATCATCTGCTGCGGCTACCGGGGCTATGTCATCAAGGAGTACTTCGCGAACTACTTCCTGCACATGTCGGACGTGACGTTCGATGTGCAGAAGAACAGCATGGAAGTCCACTATCGCTATTCGGAGCCGTGGCGCGTGACGCTCGTCGACACCGGCGAGGCGACGATGACGGGCGGGCGAATCCGGCGCGTGCGCCAGTACGTGGAAGGCGACGACGTGTTTTGCCTCACATACGGAGACGGGCTGTGCGACGTCGATCTCGGCCGCCTGATCGCGTTTCACCGCGAGCACGGCGGCAAGGCGACGCTTACCGCGGTGCATCCGCCGGCGCGATTCGGCGTGCTCGATATCGGTGCCGATCGGCAGGTCGTCGATTTCACGGAGAAGCCCCGGATCGACGGCGGGATGATCAACGGCGGATTCTTCGTGCTGTCCCCGTCGGTCATCGATCTGATCGACGGCGATGCGACCGTCTGGGAACGCGAGCCTCTCGAGCGGCTCGCGCGAGCCAACGAACTCAAGGCGTATCCGCACGACGGCTTCTGGCAATGCATGGACACGCTGCGCGACAAGCTGCTGCTCGACAGCATGTGGGCGACCGGCACCGCGCCGTGGAAGAAATGGAGCTGACGATGCATGCGGCCGATTCCGGATTCTGGCGCGCCAGGCGCGTGCTCGTGACGGGGCACACGGGCTTCAAGGGAAGCTGGCTGAGCCTGTGGCTGCAGTCGCTCGGCGCGCATGTCCACGGGCTCGCGCTCGAGCCGCCGTCGCGCCCGTCGCTGTTCGAGACGGCGCGCGTCGCGCAACACATGTCCAGCACGATCGGAGACATACGCGATTACGACGTCGTTCGGCGGGCGATCGCCGATTGCATGCCCGAGGTGGTGATCCATCTGGCCGCGCAGCCGCTCGTACGCGCGTCCTACGCGGACCCGCTGTCGACCTACGGCACCAACGTGATGGGCACGGTCAATCTGCTGGAGGCGCTGCGCCGCGCCGGCTGCGCGCGCGCCGTCGTCAACGTCACCACCGACAAATGCTACGAGAACCGGAACTGGCTCTGGGGCTATCGCGAGAGCGACGCGCTTGGCGGCCGCGATCCGTACAGCAGCAGCAAGGCGTGCTCGGAGATCGTCAGCAGCGCGTACCGGCGCTCGTTTCTCGAGCGAGGCGCGACGGCGCTCGCGACCGCGAGAGCCGGCAACGTCATCGGCGGCGGCGACTGGGCCGCGGACCGCCTCGTGCCGGACGTGCTCGGCGCCTTCGCATGCGGCCGGCCGGCGGTCATTCGTCATCCGCGCGCGGTTCGTCCCTGGCAGCACGTGCTGGATTCGCTGTCGGGCTATCTGCGTCTCGCCGAGCGCCTTCATGGCGAGGGGCAGGCGTGGGCCGAAGCGTGGAACTTCGGCCCGGACGATGCGCAGGCCCGCACGGTCGAGTGGGTGGTGTCGCGGATGGCGAGCATCTGGGGCGAGGGGGCGCGATGGCATCCCGATCCGGCCGACCATCCGCACGAAGCCGCGCAACTGAAGCTCGACGCGTCGAAAGCGACGGCGAGACTCGGGTGGCGGCCGCGCTGGAGCCTCGTGCGCGCGCTCGAGCGCACGATCGCGTGGCATCGCGCATGGCTCGCTCGTGAGGACATGCGAGCGGTGTGCATCGAACAGATCACGGAATTCGATACTTCGGCCGAGCCGACCTAGACCATGGATATCATTCGCTCCACGCCCGCGCCGGATGCGACGAGAAGCCCGGACGTCATCCGCGCGGAAATCGCCGCGCTGGTTCGAGAGTATGCGGACGCGACGCAGGCGCGCGGCCCGTTCGTGCCGGGACGCACGCCCGTGCCCGTATCCGGCAAGGTGATCGGCGCGCCGGAGTTGCAGCACATGGTGGACGCGAGCCTGGACGGCTGGCTGACGGCGGGGCGCTTCAACACCGCGTTCCAGAACAGGCTCGCGCGCTATCTGGGCGTGAGGCATGTGATCACGGTGAACTCCGGTTCGTCGGCGAATCTCGTGGCGTTCTCGGCGCTGACCTCCGAGCGCCTCGGCGAGCGGGCGATCCGCCCCGGCGACGAAGTGATCGGCGTGGCCGCGGGATTCCCAACGACGGTCAATCCGATACTGCAATTCGGCGCGGTGCCGGTGTTCGTCGACATCGAACTTGGCACGTACAACGTCGACGCGACGAAGATCGAAGCGGCGATCTCGCCGCGGACCAAGGCGATCATGCTCGCGCACTGCCTGGGCAATCCGTTCAATGTCGAGGCCGTGACGTCGCTGTGCCGCAAGTACGGGCTGTGGCTGATCGAGGATTGCTGCGACGCGCTGGGAGCGCAGTACGACGGGCGGCTCGTGGGCACGTTCGGCGACATCGCGACGCTGAGCTTCTATCCGGCGCACCACATCACGATGGGCGAGGGCGGCGCGGTGTTCACCGACGACGACGAGCTCGCGCGCATCGCCGAGTCGTTCCGCGACTGGGGCCGGGACTGCTACTGCGCGCCGGGCGCCGACAACACCTGCGGCAAGCGCTTCTGCCGGCAGCTCGGCGAGCTGCCGCGCGGCTACGACCACAAGTACACGTACAGCCACTGCGGCTACAACCTCAAGATCACCGACATGCAGGCCGCCTGCGCGCTCGCGCAGATGGATCGCGTCGACGGATTCGTCGAGCGGCGCCGCGCCAACTTCGCCTACCTGAAGGAGCGGCTGTCGCAATGCGACGCGTTCCTGCATCTGCCGCAGGCGACGCTCAACTCGAATCCGTCGTGGTTCGGCTTCCCGCTGACGCTGAAGGAGGACACGGGCGTCGCGCGAGTCGATTTGCTCGATTACCTGAACCAGAACGGCGTCGGCACGCGCCTGCTGTTCGCGGGCAATCTGACGCGCCAGCCGTACATGCTGCATCGGCGGTATCGCGTGAGCGGCGAGCTGGCGCTCACCGATGCCGTGATGGAGCGCACGTTCTGGATCGGCGTTTTTCCGGGATTGGACGAGGCGATGCTCGATTACGCGTGCACGAAAATCGAGACGTTCCTGGGCATCAATTTTTGAGGGAGTTGCCGTGGCTACTACCGCAGTGGACGTATACAAGAAGGCGCTCGTCGCGAATTTCCGCTTTCTCAAAGCGTCGCGCGATGTCCGCGAAGCGTATCTGCGCGCGATCCCGGTTGCCGGCGCGGGTGTTCTCGTGCCCATCGGCGAATCGCGGCTGGACGACGCCGATCTGCTGGCCACGCTGACCCGGTGGCGCAACGATCACGTGCACGTTTATCCGACCCAGTTCGAGGCGACGGCGGATAGTACCCGGGCATGGCTGAAAGACCGGCTTCTCGCGACGGACGACCGCATCCTGTTTCTCGTCGAGGATAGACACGGCCGGGCGGTCGGACACATCGGCTTCAACGGCTGCCTGAACGACGAGCGCCTGTTCGAGATCGACAACGTCGTGCGCGGCGACGCGGCAAGCGAGAAGGGGCTTTTCTCGCTCGCGTTGCAGACGCTCATCGAATGGGCGCGCACCACGTCGAACGTCGAAGGATTCGTTCTGCGCGTGATGGACGACAACCCCCGGGCCATTGCGTTCTACGCGCGCAACGGCTTCGTCGAGGAGCGGCGCATTCCGCTCGTCGGCGAGCGGCACGGCGGCATGCTGTCGTACCGGGAGGCGCGGGAAGGCGAGGCGGCGCACCGGCATTTCGTTTGCATGGCTTACCGCCGCAAGCACGAAGCCGGCGGCTCGCTGATCCTGACAGCAGGGCCGTCGATCTCGGCCCGCGAAGCGGTGTACGCGCACGACGCGGCCGCCAACGGCTGGAACCGGAACTGGTCGAAGTATCTGACGTCGTTCGAAGCGGCGTTCGCCGATTACATCGGTGTCAAGCACGCGATCGCCACTTCCAGCTGCACCGGCGCGCTGCAGATTTCGCTGATGGCGCTCGGCATCGGAGCGGGCGACGAGGTGATCGTACCGGATCTGACCTGGGTCGCCACCGCGAACGCGGTGCGCTACGTCGGCGCGACGCCCGTGTTCGCCGACATCGAGCTCGATAGCTGGAACCTCGACGCGCGTTCGTTCGATGCGCTGATCACGCCGAGAACGAAGGCCGTGATCGCGGTTCACATGTATGGGCACCCGGCGCGCATGGATGCGATCCTCGACGTTGCCGGTCGGCATGGACTGAAGGTGATCGAGGATGCGGCGCCCGCGATCGGCGCGCAATGGCGCGGCCGGCGCTGCGGCTCGTTCGGCGAATTCGCGGCGTTCAGCTTCCAGGGCGCGAAGCTGCTCGTCACGGGCGAAGGCGGCATGCTCGTCACCGACGACGACGCGCTCTACGAAAAGGCATTGAAGGTCTGGGACCAGGGGCGCGATCCGTCGAGAACGTTCTGGATCGACGGCGACGGCGTGAAGTTCAAGATGTCCAACGTACAGGCGGCGGTCGGCCTCGGGCAGCTCGAGCGCGCGGACGAACTGATCGAAATGAAGCGGCGGATCTTCGATTGGTACGACGAAGGACTGGCGGGCGCGCGCGGCATCGCGCTGAACCGGGAAGTTGCCGATGCGCGGAGCATTTACTGGATGACGAGCCTGCGGCTCGACGAATCCGCGCCGATCGGCCGCGACGATCTGATGAAGGCGCTGAAGGCGCGCAACGTCGATACCCGGCCGGTGTTTCCGGCGATCAGCCGCTATCCGATCTGGGCGCGCCGTCAAGCGCCGCAACCGACAGCGAGCCGGGTGGGGCAGCAGGCGATGAACCTGCCGAGCGGCGTCTGTCTGCCGAAGGACGACGTGATGTACGTGTGCCGGCAGATACGGGACCTGCTCGGAGCGTGACCGATGACGGATTGTCGAACGCGCGTTCGCGGGGTTTGCGCCGAAGCGCCGCGCATCATGCATGGCGCGGGGGGGCCGCATGCCGCTCGCGCGCCGTTGATCGTTGATATCAAGACGCCCGCGCATGGCGACGCGATGCGCCGTTGCTCCGCTGGTTGCCGTTCGTTCACGGCGGTTCGCGTGGCCGGCTTGATGGAGGCGGCGGGTCCGGCCGGCGCGGCGGACGACAGTCGGCCCGCGTCGAGTCTCGCCGCCGGCCGTTGCTCGGAGCGCCGGCCATGAAGGCGTTCGCCGCCGCGCTCGGCCGCCTGTGGCATCTGGGCGGCATCGATCTGCCGGTTGCCGTCACGCTGCTCGCGCGAACGTGGACGATCGCGAGCGGACTTGTCACCGTGCTGCTGATCGCGCGCTGCCTGTCGCCCGAATTGCAGGGCTACTACTACACGTTCAACAGTCTCGTCGCGATGCAGATCTTTGCCGAGCTGGGCCTCAACACGGTGCTCGTCCAGTGCATCAGTCACGAGATGGCGGATCTGCGGATCGTCGACGGGTGTGTTGTCGGCGAGCTTCGGAGGAAGGCGCGCCTGAAGTCGCTGTTGACGTTCGGCATGGCGTGGTCCGGCGGCGCGGCAGTCGTGTTCGTCGCGATTCTGTTGCCCGCAGGCTGGCTGTTCTTCGACGCATCGACGTCGCGCGCGCCCGACGTCGCGCTTGCGTGGATGCTGTTCGTGATGCTGACGGGCGTGATGCTCGTGCTCAACGGCGTGCTCGCGTTTCTCGAGGGATGCGCTCAGATCGGACAGGTCGCCGCCGTGAGGCTGATGCAGGCGATCGGTTCGTCGTTCGGCATCTGGGCGCTGCTCGGCGCGCGTGCGCAACTATTGTCGTTCGCGGGCGGGCTCGCGATCGGATGTCTGATCGTCGCCGCCGCGTTGCTCGCGCGATATCGGCGCTTGATCGCCGATCTGCTTCGTTCGAACGATACGGCGGGCGCCGTGCGCTGGCGAACCGAGATTTGGCCGCTGCAATGGCGGATCGCCGTGAGCTGGGCAAGCGGATATCTGATCTTCAATCTTTTCAATCCACTGCTGTTCGCGACGCACGGCGCGGCGGCCGCGGGCCGTTTCGGGATGAGCCTGCAGATCGTGACGGCCCTCAACAGCGCGGGCATGGCCTGGATCGCGACGAAGGTGCCGCAGTTCTGCCGGCTCATCGCGCGGCGGCAGCGTGCACGATTGGACGATCTTTTTCGCAGGACGCTGCGGCAGTCGCTGTTTTTCCTGGTGGCCGGCAGCGTGCTTGCCGTGCTCGTGCTGATGCTCGCAAGCGTCCATGCACCCTGGCTCGGCAACCGGCTCGTTCCTGTTTCGCTGTTCGCGGTGCTGTGCGTCGTCTGCATCGCCAATCACGTCGTTTTCGCCGAGGCGGCTTATCTGCGCGCGCACAAGCGGGAGCCGTTCATGGCCGTATCCGTCGCGAACGGCTTGGCCACCGCGCTCGCGGCGTTGGCGCTGATCCCGAGGTGGGGCGCGCAAGGTGCCGTTCTCGCCTATGCGATCGGCTCGGTGGGCGTCGGCTTCGTCGGCGGGACGTTCGTCTTCGTGCGAAAGAAAGCCGAATTCTCGGCTTCGTGACGATAGGGACCCGCCATGCTGCTGACCATCGCGATTCCCACCTACAACCGCGCGCCGTGTTTGCGCATGCTCGTCGATGCGCTGCTCGCGCAAATCGCGGAGATGGCGCCGCGTGACGGGCGCGTCGAGATACTGATCGCCGACAACGCCTCGAACGACGGCACCGGCGAATATCTCCGGGCACTGGCGCCGTCAGGTTTCGTGACGGTTCACCGGCATGCGGAGAATCGCGGCGCCGCGGCCAACGTCGTGCATTGTTTTCGTCACGCGCGGAGCCGCTATGTCTGGATCCTCGGCGACGACGATCTGCCGTTGCCGGGCGCTGTCGATGCCGTACTGCGCCATCTCGCGTCCGCCGGCCCTGACTTGTTTCTGCTGCCGGCCAAGTGGGTGCCGGACCATCTCGAGGACGCCGCGCGCGCATGCGGAAGGCCCTGCGGTGCGAGGCGCGTCGGCCGGATCGACCTGGCGCGGAAGGCGTCGGTCATGACGACGTTCATTTCGTCGTGGGTCGTCAATCGGGAAGCGTATTTGCATCACTACGGCGACGCGGGCATCGACCGCTTCGGCGATACGTTGTTTCCACAACTCGCGTGGGTATTCGGCCTGATGCGCTCGGGGGCGCGATTCCTGTCCGCGGATGGCCCGTGGCTGCTCGCGAGAGCGGGCAACAGCGGCAACTACGCGGTGTTCGACGCGTTCAGCCATCAATACAACCGGATCGTCGATCAGAGCTTCGCGGATGCCGGTTGGCTGCGGAATTTCCATCGGCAGGACATTCTGTGGAATTTCATCCCGGGCCTCGTCTGGTCGGTGCGCACCGAGCGTGCGGGGCGCTTCGAGCCGTTCGATGCGGCGGCGGTGGAAAAAGTGTTGTCGTCGGCCTACGCTGGAAGCGGGTTCTATATGCGGATCGTCTTGCCGATGATCACGCGCCGCGCAGGCATTGCGAAATGGTATTGGGTGCTGGCGCGCATCCTGAGGAGAGTGCGGCTCTGCTGGATCTTCGCACGTGCGTCAATGCGACGAAGAATAGCTTCGCAACCGGAAACCGGCTGAAGGAAATTTTCTGAAATCGATATCGATTGGCGCTGCTTTTCAATAAATGCGATTTCATCGAATGTTTCGATATCCTGAATTATAAGAAAAAAAGTTGGTTGGATTGCATGGATTGTGTCGGTTTGAATGGATGTGATTTTTGCCAGGCATATTTTCGGAAAACGAACGATGGACGCGTCGCCGGTGATCGGCGGTGTGGCGGCATCTCGCGCGCGGCGAACTCATGAAAATACTGTTCATCAAGCTCTCTGCATTGGGCGACGTGCTGGCCAGCACGCCGCTGTTCGCCTCGACGAAGGCCGAGCATCCGGACTGGTTCGTCGGGCACGTGGTAGCACGTCCCTATGCCGATGCGACGAGAAACAATGCGCATGTCGATGCGCAATTCGTTGTCGATTCACCTCTTTCGAAAGGGCTGGCGGAGAAGATCGGCGTGGCGGTGGGAATATGGCGCTACGTGCTGCGCGAGCGATACGACATCGCGGTTGTGCTGCATCGGAGTTTTGTACTACAACTCATATGTCGTCTCGCGTTGGTCAAGAAAGTCGTCGGATACGAGGGGCCGTTCAGCTTCATATTGAATCACTCCATTCCGTTTTCGATGCGGGGAAATCGAAGCAATCTGGAGCTGCGTTTACTGAAATCGGCGGGAATCATTCGCGACGAAAAGAAGAAGTTGAGGTTCGACATCGACTTCGGCAACGTGGACCCGAGCCGGCTGCGCGCATTGCCGGATGCGTTCATCGCCGTCAATGCCGGCGGCGGTAATGCGGATGCGCACGCCGCCAACAAGCTGTGGCCCGCCGAGCATTACGGCGCATTGATCAAGCAGTTGCCGTTGCCGGCCGTGATGCTCGGTCATGGCGCGGCGGACGAGCGCATCAGGGATCGGGTCGCGGCGACGGGGGCGACGTTCGTCGACCTGATCGGCAAGACGAATCTCGATGAAACGGCTGTCGTCCTGAGGCGCTCGAGCCTGTACGTGGGCAACGACAGCGCGCTGTTGTATCTGGCGGCATCGCTCGGCGTGACGACGATCGGAATCTACGGGCCTACCGATCCCGCTGCGTTCAGTCCGTTGGGCGCGAACAATCTGTGGCTGAGTGGCAAGACGTCCTGTGCACCGTGCTATTCGTCTTTCGACGGGATTGGCGGGCGCATGTACACGTGCGCGGACAACATTTGCATGAAGGCCGTTACGGTCGAATCCGTCAGCGAGAGAATCCATGCAGCCCTCCATCAAGATCAGAATCTACAAGTGGCTGGACCGGATGTTGTCGGATCTGGTCAGGGTGGTGCCGCATCCGAAGCGGGCGATCGGGCGAGGGCCCACGCGCGTGCTGGTCATCAAGCTGTCGGCGATGGGGGATTCGCTGTGCCTGTTTCCCGCCGTCCGCCAGTTGGCGCTCGCGTTTCCGGACGCGACGATTGACTGGCTGACGTCCAACCGTTCGAACCCCGCGCTGTTCGCCGAGCTGCCGTTCATTCGCACGATCTTCGTCACGCCGCCGTCGCTCGTGCGCGCGCTGACGTATCTGGCCGGGTGGCTCTTCAAGGCGCGCCGCTACGATCTCACGATCGATTACGACCAGTACTACTGCATCTCCGAGCTCATCGCGGGCATGTCGGCGTGCAGCGCGGGCTTCAGGACATCGCTCAAGGGCACGACGTTCTCGCTGAGCGTCGAATACGAGCCGTTGCTCAACGAGAAGGCGATGTTCCGCAAGCTGACCGAGCGGGTCTTCGCGGCGTATGGCGTCTCGATTCCCGATTACCGGGCGGACCTGCCGGAATTGATCGAGCGATTCGCTCCGAGCGAGCCATTGCGGGCGTTGCGCACGCAACTGAAACAGCAGGGCAAGCCGATCATCGGCATCTATCCCGGTTCGGGGGCGAACGCGGCGTTCAGGCGCTGGGGTGTCGGCAATTACGTGTCGCTGATCGAGCGTTGCAAGGATCGATACGCGTTCGTGCTCCTCGGCGGCCCGGACGAGCGCGAACTGCAGGCGGATCTGAAGGATATCGAAGGTGTGTGCAACCTGATCGATTCGATGTCTCTGAAAGAGGTCGCATGGTTTCTGAAGCATACGATCGACCTGCTCGTCGGCAATGACGGCGGATTGCTTCACGTCGCCGAGAGTCAGGCGGTGGCGACCGTGGGGATATTCGGGCCCGCGCTCTACAGGAAATGGGGATCGTCGCTCGAGCGTTCGATCGGCGTCGAAAAGGAACTGCCGTGCCGGCCGTGTCTGAAGAACTATCTCGGTACCGTGCCGTCGACATGCTGCCTAGGCACCACCGCATGTCTGACCGCCATTTCGACCGACGACGTCGCGCAGGCGATGCATCGGGCCGTCCATCGGATACATGTCGTGCCGGGCGTTCATGCTTGAGCGCCTGTTCTTCCTGTTGCATCGAGCCGGCCGCGTGGCCCGCGCCGGGATGTGGCGCATCGCCGGGCAACCCGCGTTTGCGCGCAGGGGACGCGCGAGCAAGATCTTCGGCTGGCGCGCGATCCGCGTCGGCAAGGGCGCGACGATCGGCGACGCGTGCTGGATTCAGGCCGTCGAGCGCTACGGCGCGCAATCGTTTCGGCCGAGCATCTCGATCGGCGATGACGTGCATCTGTCGGACGCGGTGCATATCAGCGCGGTGTCATCGATAGAAATCGGGAACGGCTGCCTGTTGGGAAGCCGAATCTACATCGGCGATCATGCGCACGGCGATTCGGCGGATGACGCACATCTTTCCGTGCCGCCCGCGAGGCGTCCGCTCGCGCGCGTCGAGCCAATCCGGATCGGGGACGATTGCTGGATCTGCGATGGCGCCGTCATTCTCGCGGGCACGCGTCTCGCGCCGGGGTGCATTGTCGCCGCGAACGCCGTGGTCCGGCTGACGGCCGACGTCGCATGCGTGATCGCCGGCAATCCGGCGACGATCGTCAAACGACTATAGGGAGCGCGGACCTTGCCGATCACGATTACCGTTGGCGTCCCCGCCTATTCCAGGCCGGCCGAGTTGCGAGAACTGATCGAGTCCGTGCTTGCTTGCGAGCCGCCGCCGGACGAACTGCTGATTTGCGAGGACGCGTCGCCGGAGCGGGAGGTGATTCGGCGGATCGTTGGTGCGCAGCGCGATGCGCTGGCGCGTAGAGGCTGCCGGCTGCGATACGTCGAGAACGAGCGCAATCTCGGCTACGACGGCAACCTGCGGATGCTGATCGCGCAGGCCTCGGGCGACTATCTGATGCTGCTCGGCAACGACGATCAGCTCTATGCGGATGCGATCGCCGAAACGAGGCGTTATGCCGGTGCACATCCCGATGTCCGCTTCATTTCGCGCACGTATCGCCGCTTCAGCGGCCATCGCGATCGGGGCGTGCTGAACGAGACTTGGCTCGCGAAATCGGACACGGTGTTTCATCGCGATAATTCGTCGCCGCGCCTGATCTTTCGTCTGTGCGGATTCGTCGGCGGGCTCGTCGTCAACACCGAATGGGCGCGCGATCTCGCGACGAGCCGATACGACGGCTCGCTCTATTACCAGTACCACCTCGCGTGCCACGCGTATTTCGGCGCGGGAATCGGGTATATCGGCAAGGCGATCGTCGCCGGACGCGCGGAGAATCCGCCGCTGTTCGGCCACGCGGCGGCCGAGGCGGGCATTCATCTGCCGGGCGCATACCGGCCGGCTGCGCGCGCGCGCATGTGGCGCGGCGTGCTCGACATTTCCGCCGACGTCGAACGCGCGCTGGGCGTGCCGCTTGTCGACGCCGTCATGCGCGAGATGGCCGGCCGCCAGTCGTTTCATGTCTTCGAGATGATGCCGGCGCAGGGCCGGCGCGCGACGCTCGAGCTGTTCGTCGAGCTGAGAAAGCTCGGTCTCGTGCGCAGTCCGCTGCCGTGGCTGCTGGCATCGTTCGTCCTGACGTTCGGGGCCGCCGCCGCGTGGGGGTTCAGGATGCTCCGCCGTCTTCAGTTCGCGGTGGAGCGCAGCCTTCGGATCAAGTGCTGAATCATGTTCTTCTTCTACGTTCTGTTTCTCATCTTCTATTGGTCGCCGGCGATCGTTCTGCAGTGGGGAACCTATGGCATGTTCGACGATGCGGTGCCGATGTGGTACAAGGCGTTGCGCCTGATCGTGCCCGCCTGCGGGCTCGTCGCGCTCGCCAGGCAACCGTACTACACGCCCGCGCATCTGCTCTATTTCGTATTCGGCGCGTGGTGCATTCTCGTGTCGGGCGATCTTGCCACCAGCGTCAACGTTCTGGTGTTCTGCGCGACGCTCGTCATCGCGAAGGGCGTTCAAATCGAAGCCGCGGCGCTTCGCCGGATCATCGCGATCGCGTTGCCGTTCGTCTATGGTACGGGCTTGCTCGAAGTGTTCGGCGTGTTCGTGTCCGCGCATACGTATGGAAGCGAGCTGCGCGTCGTGTCGACGTTCGGCGGCCCCAACAACGCCGGCATCATTTTCTCGTCCTGGGCGCTGTATTTCATCGTCGAATTCCGCCACGCGCGCAGGCTTGCGGATCTGGGCCATGCGATCGCGTGCGTGAGCTTCGTGGTGCTGACGGGATCGCTCAGCGCCGCGGTTGCGCTGGCCGCCTGCGCGTTCCTGCTGAACGGGTATTTGATCGTGCCGGCCGTGCTCGTCGTCGTGCCGACCTTCCTGATCAACGATTTCTTCATGCTGAAGCTGTCGTACCTGATGGCGATCTTGAACGGGCAAGGCCAGACGACAGGATCGTTTTCGGATCGCATCGAGAATGTCGCGATGATCGCGCGCGTTGCCGGTGAGAACGTCATGAATCTGGTGATCGGCAGCGGCCTGCATTCGGAGAGCGACTATTTGTCCGTGCTCGGGCAGTTCGGCGTGGTGGGATTGGTCCTCTTCGTCTGCGTGCTGCTCACGTTGCCGCGGAATTTGTTCATGCTGCTCGGGCTGCTGCAATCGCTCGTCACGCCGTTCTTTTTCTCGTTTCCGAGTTTCCCGTTGATCGCGTTGCTGGCAGCCGGCGAAGTGGCGGCTCAAGCGCGAAAACGGGCCGCGGCGCTGGCGACGGGATGACGCCTCGTCATCCGATCGTCGCGCGGTGTGCCGGAAGGACGCCGGATGTCGCCCCGCCGTGCCGGCGCATAGGCAGGGGCGTGCGCGACGCGGCACGACGCGGCGATTCGCTTTGAAGGCTGCGGGGCGCTAACGTGGCGCGGCCTGACGTGGCGTGGCCGAATGTGCTCGGCCGGTGCGCCGGCATCGGCCGGCGCGCTTGCGTACGGCAACCGGCGGACAACCGATCGCACTCGCACTCGCGCGCCGCGCGGGCGGCATCACACCGTGAATGCGCGATCGAACACGATCCTGTCGTCGAACGCCAGCGTTCCCTTGGCGAAGATCAGATCGAGGTGATGGCTGCCCTGTTCGCCGCCGCCGAGACCGAGATGCAGGCCCGGGTGCCGCTCCTCGAAGCCGGCGTTGCGGCCGTACAGCCCCTTGATTCCGAGGTTCGTGCCGATGCCGAATTCCTCGATCCGGCGATGGTTCGCATGCCGCTCCAGATACGACGTGAAATCGTGGCGGAAGCCCGGATGGTCGCTGTCGAAGCCGACGATCGCGCTGCCCTCGATGTGCAGCGTCGCAAGCCGCTCGACGACCTTGTATTTGACGGCGAACGGGATGGTGCTGAGAAACGTCCCGCTGAACACGATCGAGCCGCGCAGATCGGTGACGTGCGTCGCGATCTCTCCGGGCACGACGTCGAGGTTGCCCATGCCGTCGACGCTCGTCCATTTCCGAGCCGGTTTGAGCGACCCCGTCAGCAGGTTGCCGGCCTCGTCGACGAAGCGGACCTGCGACGCGCGCTCGGCGGCGTCGATCAGGCGGGCGTTGCGCGCGGCGATGTCGTCGAGCGATTCCGAGAAGGCTTCGTCGAGATGCGGGCCGTAGTCCTTGAACAGCACCGACTTGCCCCAGTGCTCGACGATCGCGGGCCGGATGGCGGAAAGGAACGGCGGGCCGCTCGGCGATGGCGTGGGCAGGCACGACGAGTCGTACAGCAGGACGAACAGATCGGAGCGGCCGATCGCCGCGATGATGTCGGCGGGCGCCGTGCTTTCGAGGCAGAGGGGGGTGGCGTCGAGCGATTCGGGCAGCTCGGAAAACGCTTGCAATGCGATGTCACGGTTGGCTGCGTCGTATCCGACCAGCAGATTTCCCGTGTTTCCGCGCGCGAGCTTGTCGCGCAGGGCGGGGTGAAAGCCGAGTGCGCGGTGCAGGTTCTGCATGCATGTCTCCGGAGGCGGCGGAAGGGCGCGAGCCCTTCCACCAGATCGAATGGCCCGCTTAAACCGGCCAGAGCGCGGTGCCGAACGGCACCACAGCATCCTCGACCATCATGTCGACGGCTTCCGCATGCGTGTCTTCCTGCATCCAGGCGAGCAAATCGATTTGCTGATTTTCCTGCATGTCAATTCTCCAGGTGTTGTGAACACGAGTTATTCAACATGGAAACATGGCGGCTCGGCCGCCGCTGCTTGTGCGGCATTTATTGTCAATGCCTTACAAGTGCATTCGATATTACTTGTCGATTTTATCGAATGCAATTGTCGATATTGTTTTTACCTGGCGCGTACTAAACACGGAGGAATTAACGGTAGTACGCTGAGATAATTCGGAAATAGTTACTGGAATTGATGTGTGTGAAACGGTTTCGGTTCTTAAATATTGGGAAATGGCATGGTGGAAATGCCGATGGTTTCGGATGCTGAATTGAGTTTTCAAATAATTTCGATTATTGGAATTTGAGGAAACATGGTGGTGCATGCTGTTCGAGGGCGGAGAGGGCGAGTGCGCGCCGGGTCCGGCGGGCGGATGTAATGACTCAGCGAACCCTGCGCAGATTAAGCGCTTAAAGCGAACGTCTCAGCCGGGGTGTTCATCTTCAGCGCCTGGTGGGGCCGTCGATGGTTGTAGATCCGAATCCCGTCGGCGATCACGCGGCCGGCATGCTGCAGGGTTTCTAAGCGGTGGTGTCGCACCATTTCGGCACGAGCCGGTTGCGGCCGATCAGATTGGCCGGCCGATCCGCCACGCTGATCCGCGCGCCCTGTGAATGGCCTTCGAGGGCCGCGTCGCGCGCGCGTTTGGCCGGCACGTCGGCGAGATCCGCCGCCAGTTTCCGGTAGGCGGTGCGGATCGCATCCAGCAGTTCCTGCTTGGTTTGCGGCGCAGCCATGCCGTGTTAACTCCGCGCGCTGTTCGGTGCGGGTGACGTATCGGTGCATGGATGCGTCGACCGACGATCGCGCGTCCGGCTCGCGATCATCGTCCCGGCGCGGCGAAGCCCTGGCGCAACCGCTCTTCGATGAAGCCGAGAAACGCCCGGCATGTCGCCATGTCCTGCCGGTGCTGCGGATACACGGCGCTGACGGGCAGCGGAGATTGCGCGAACGGTTCGAGCACGGTCACGAGCAGGCCCGCGTCCAGCGCGGCCGCGACGATGAAGTGCGGCAGTAGCGCGATGCCGAGCCCGGCGATGGCCGCGTCGCGGATCACGTCGCCGTTGTTCGCGAGCAGCGCGCCTTGCACTTCGAACGTGCGGCGCGCGCCGCCGATCGTGAATTCCCAGCCGGTGCGGCCTTCCTGGCCGTACAGCAGGCACGCGTGGCCATGTAGATCGGCGGGCGTCGCGGGCGCGCGATGCTTGCGCCGATAGGCGGGGCTGCAGCACGCGACCATCCGCAGTTCGCCGAGACGCCGCGCGATCAGCGTCGAATCGGGCAGCGCGCCGATGCGCAGCGCGAGATCGAAACCCTCGCCGATCAGATCGACGTGGCGATCGCTGAGGTCGACATGGAGCCGCACGGCCGGATGCCGGACGAGAAACTCGGCGATCAGCGGCGACAGGTATGCGATGCCGAACGACATCGGCGCGCTGATCTTCAGCGTTCCACGCAGGTCGCCGTGGCGCGCGGACATTGCCTCCTCGGTTTCCGCGACGTCGGCGAGGATGCGCGTCGCGCGCCTGTAGAACTCGTGGCCGAGGTCCGTCACCGCGAGCTTGCGCGTGTTGCGCACGAGCAGCCTGACGCCGAGCGACGCCTCGAGCGCCATCACGCGCCGGCTGACGAACTGCTTCGACAGCAGGAGTTTGTCGGCCGCGCCCGTGAAGCTGCCCGCTTCCACGGTCGTGACGAAGATTCGGAGATCGTCGAACTGCATGATTGTCCACTTGGGTGAGACAGTAATTATCTTCCTGTTTATATATGTATCAAAATAGTTGACGTAAGCTGCTCGTATCGATTGACGAGGCGCGCAACCCGCAGCGCCCGAGACGAAACGGAGGTCATCATGATTGAAGTCAGAGCAGCCAATCAACGCGGCCGCGCCGAGCACGGCTGGCTCAGCTCGCGGCACACGTTCTCGTTCGCCGAATACTACGATCCGGCGCAAGTCGGCTTCTCGGATCTGCTCGTGATCAACGACGATCGCGTCGCGCCGGGCCGAGGCTTCGGCATGCATCCGCACCGCGACATGGAGATCCTGTCGTATGTGCTCGAAGGCGCGCTCGAGCATCGCGACACGATGGGCACGGGCTCGGTGATCGTGCCGGGCGACGTACAGTTGATGAGCGCGGGCAAGGGAATCGCGCACAGCGAATTCAACCATTCAGCGACCGAACCCGTGCATTTCCTGCAGATCTGGATCGGGCCGTCGGTGCGGGGCGTCGAGCCGCGCTATCAACAGGCGCGCGTGAGCGACGGCGAAAAGCGCGGGCGGTTGCGTCTCATCGCGTCGCCCGAAGGGCAGGACGGTTCGGTGAAGATCCGGCAGGATGCGCGCGTCTACGCGGGCCTCTTCGACGGCGATGCGAGCGAGCGGTTCGCGCTGCCGCCGCAGCGCTTCGCGTATGTGCATGTCGCGCGCGGATCCGTGACGGTCAACGGCGTCGAACTGCATGAGGGCGACGGCGCGCGGATTCGCGACGAACATGCGCTGCAGATCGCGGGCGGCAAGCAGGCGGAGGTGCTGCTGTTCGATCTGCGGCCGATCGAAGTCACCGCCGAATGGGCGTGACATAAGGCGTGCGGGCGCTAGGACGGGCTTCGGCAGCCGGCGGGCCGAGTGGGTTGGGCCCGGCATCGGCGCGTGATGGATGCGAGCCGTCGCCCGCCGTTCGCGCCGAATCGCCGCGCGCGGCCGATATCCCGTATCCTGCACGCGAGGCGTCGACTGTCCGGGCTGCAGCCGGCGCGCGTACCCGGGGCGATCGCACGGGTTGTCCCGTCGGGTACGCGATTCGACGATTCGATCAACGAAACCGCGTGCATTCGCGACGCCGGGGCGTGGGCCGCCCCGGCGGCGTCACTCGCCGGACGGCGCAGCCGCCGTCGACGCCAACGCACGCTACGCACCGAGGCATTCACGATGAAACTGCTGCTCGTCGGATCGACGGGGCTCGTCGGCCGTCACGTGCTGGGCCTGGCGCTCGCCGATCCGCGCGTCGACGGCGTGACGGCGCTCGCGCGCCGCGCGCTGCCCGCGCATCCGAAGCTGCGCGCGCTGCCAGTCGATTTCGATCGCCTGCCCGACGACGCGCCGTGGTGGCGCGCCGACGCGGCGATCTGCACGCTCGGCACGACGATGCGCGCGGCCGGTTCCCAGCCCGCGTTCCGGCGCGTCGATCACGACTATCCGCTCGCGGTCGCGCGCATCGCCCGGCGGCACGGCACGCCGACTTACGTGCTCAATTCGGCGCTCGGCGCGGACCCGTCGTCGCGATTTTTCTATCACCGCGTGAAGGGCGAACTGGAGCGGGATCTGGCCGGCCTCGGGTTCGCGTCGTTCACCGCGGTGCGGCCGGGCCTGATCGGCGGGCGCCGGGACGAATTCCGCGCGGGCGAGCGGGCGGCGGTGCTCGCGTTGACGCTGTTCGGACCGCTGTTGCCGCGCGGCTGGCGGCTGAACCCGGCGGCGCGGATCGCCCGCGCGTTGCTCGACGCGGCGCTGAATCCCGCGCCGGGCTCGCATGTGATCGCGTCCGATCGGCTGACCTGATCGCGCGCGGCGGTTCGAGCGCCGCCGGCGAGGAAGACAGGGGAACGCTCTCCTTGCGCGTGCGAAGCGGCGCACGCGCCCGCCGTTCGACAGCGGGCGGTGGCGCACGCGTTTCGCGTCGTCCGACCGATCGACCGGCGATCATCGTCGCGGAATCGTTCTCCGATGCCAGCGGGGCCGCGCGGCTGCGCTTCGGTGGCGCATGCGCGGAAGGGGACGATGAGTGCGCGGCGCGCGCGCTCGACGCGTGCAGGCGGCGAGGCGTCGGCGCGGGTCATGCGCGTTGCGCCGCGGCGCACGCGGCATCGCGCCGAAGGCTCGCGGCGCATGACGGGACGCGATTTCGTCGATATGCGCGCCGCTCCACACGCAAGCCGATCAATACGAATACGCGTCTGCCGCCCGTCTGACCTTGCCCAGCGCATCGCGCAGCGTTTCCAGATCGACGGACCCGAGCGCGACGCGGATCGCGTGCGGCACGTGCGCGGACGTCGCGAACGGCTCGGCGGTCGACACGGCTACCCGCTCGCGCATCAGCGCCATCGCGACCCGGTCGGCGCGCGCATCTTCGGCGAGCGGCAGCCACACGAAATACGACGCCGGGTGGCGGACGCAGCGCAGCCCCGCGAACGCAACGGTCGCGATCGCCTGACGCGCCGCCGCGTCGCGGCGCTTGTCCGCCTCGAGGCGCGCGACCGTTCCGTCGTCGAGCCAGCCGCAGGCGATCGCCGTCATCACGCCGGGCGTGTTCCATGTCGTGCCCCGGACCGCGCGCTCGATCGCCGGCAGCCATTGCTCGGGCGCCGCGACGAAGCCGACGCGCAGCCCGGTCGCGACGTTCTTCGACAGCCCGGACACGTAGACCGTCGCCTCCGGCGCGAGCGCGGCGATCGGCGCGGGCGGATCGTCGGCGAGGAATGCATACGCGCCGTCCTCGATGATCAGCAGCCCGTGGCGGCGCGCGATCGCGACGAGCCGGCGCCGACGGTGCGCGCTCATCACCCAGCCGAGCGGATTGTGCAGCGTCGGCATCGTGTACACGGCGCGCACGCGCCGCGTTTTGCAGAGGCGCTCGAGCGCGTCGAGATCGGGGCCCTGGCCGGACGCCGGAATCGGCGCGAGCTCGAGACGCTGCGCATCGGCGACGACCTTGAAGCCCGGATAAGTGAGTGCGTCGACGGCGACGACATCGCCGGGCTGCAGCAGCGCCATCGCGGTGACGGCGAGCCCGTGCTGCGCGCCGCTGACGATCGCCACGCGCGGCGCATCGGTCGACAGCCCGCGGCACGCGAGGTGGCGGGCGACCGATGCGCGCTCGTGCCACCGTCCGCCGTGCGGCTGATAGCGCAGTAGCGCGTCGAGGTCGCCCGACGACGCAAGCTGCCGCAGCGCGCCTCGCAGCAGTTCGGCCTGCTCGGGCAGCGACGGGTAGTTGAACGCGAGATCGACGACGCCGGCGGCGCTCGCGTGCTGGTCGATGCCGAGCCCGCGCGGCAGCGCGGTTTCCCGCACGAACGTGCCGCGGCCGGTTTCGCCGCTCACGAGCCCCATCGCCCCGAGCTCCGCATAGACGCGCGTCGCGGTGACGAGCGCGAGGCCCTCGGCGGCCGCGAGCTCGCGATGCGTCGGCAGACGCGTGCCGGGCGGCAGGCGGCCCGAGCGGATGTCGGCGGCGAGCGTGTCGACGAGGCGTTTGTAGCGGGCGCGGGCCATGCCGATGTATCCATGACAATTATTTGATTGTCATGATTCTCGGACATACGATGTGCCGGTGCAATCGACCCATGACGGAGACGACGTGACGCATATCGCCATTCTGACTTTCGAAGGCTTCAACGAGCTCGATTCGCTGATCGCGCTCGGCATGCTCAACTGTGTGAGGAAGCCGGGCTGGCGGGTGTCGATCGCGAGCCCGACGCCGCGCGTGTGCTCGATGAACGGCGTCGTGATCGACGCGCAGGCGTCGCTGCGCTGCGCGAACGGCGCCGACGCGGTGCTCGTCGGCAGCGGCATGCGCACGCGCGAAGTCGTGGCCGACGCCGCGCTGCTCGCGCAACTGCGGCTCGATGCGTCGCGGCAGTTGCTGGGCGCGCAGTGCTCGGGCACGCTCGTGCTCGCGAAGCTCGGACTGCTCGACGGCGTGCCGGCGTGCACCGATCTCACGACGAAGCCGTGGGTGCAGGAGGCCGGCATTAACGTGCTGAACCGGCCGTTCTTCGCGAACGGCAACGTCGCGACGGCGGGCGGCTGCCTCGCGTCGCATTATCTGGCTGCATGGGTCATCGCGCGTCTCGATGGGCTGGAAGCGGCGGAGCGCGCATTGCATTACGTCGCGCCCGTCGGCGAGAAAGAGGCTTACGTGTCGCGGGCGATCGCGCATGTCGCGCCGCATCTGTCCGCTTCGGCAACGGCTGCGTGAGCGAACGGCGGCGGCGGAGGGCGCACAGAAGCGTCGGCGTGCGGCATGCTGCGTGTCCGGCGGCTTGATTCGGAGCCGGCGCCGGTTCGGGATGACGCCGGCATTCCCGCTCGGCGAGCAAGAGGTAGCGCGTGAAGTGCCGCCGGCGCCCGGCCGGCGTCGGTCTCGGTCAGCCCGGGCTCAGGCCCGGTGCGATCCGGCGCCCTGCGCGAAACGGCATCGTCGCCCGGCGCCGGTTGTCGATCCGCGTCGCCGGCGAGCGAACGCCGCCGCCGAAGGTGAGCGCCGCTGCCGAATCCGGCGCGCGTCGCATCAATTGGCGCTCGCCGCCGAATTCGCTTCCGTCATGCGCGCGCCGCTCGACGTCAGCATCGTGCGCAGCCGGGCGGCGTCGAAGAAGTCGGAGTGCCGCCCGGCCGAATCGAGCAGCACCATCACGACGTCACGCCCGCCGATCGTCGTCTGCATCACGAGGCAAATGCCGGACTCCTTGATATAGCCCGTCTTCTGAATGCCGATGTCCCACGCGTCGTCGTGCAGCAGGATGTTCGTGCTGTGGTAATAGAGCGTGCGCAGGCCCGTGTCGACATCGTATTTCAGATCGGTCGAATACTCGCGGATCAACGGATACTGGTAAGCGGCCTCGACCATCTTCACGAGATCGCGCGCGGTCGACACGTTGTGTTTGGACAGCCCGGTCGGATTCTCGAAATATGTATCGACCATGCCGAGCGATCGCGCCTTTCGGTTCATCGCGGCGACGAACGCTTCGCGCCCGCCCGGATAGTAGCGTGACAGCGCCGCCGCCGCGCGATTCTCGGATGCCATCAGCGCGATGTGAAGCATGTCGTCGCGGCTGAGCGTCGAGCCGATCGCGAGGCGCGAGCCCGTGAACTTGTCCAGATCGCGATCGTCGTCGGTCACTTCGATCGGCTCGTCCAGCGGCGCCTTCGAGTCGAGCACGACCATCGCGGTCATCAGTTTCGTTACCGACGCGATCGGCACGACCTCTTGCGAATTGCGGTCGAACAGCGTTTCGCCGGTGTGCTGGTCAACCATGTAGACGATGTTCGACCGGAGTCCGAACGGTTGCGACGTGTCGCGCGGCTCGAATGCGCGGCCGCTGAACGGCGCGCGCGGCGAGAACGTCACGCGGCGCATGCCGCCGGCGAGCCGGTAGCGGCCGGCCCTCATGTGGCGCGTGGCGAGCGCATGCCGCACGAGCGACGCGTGCCCCGGCCGCGGATGAAAACTGACGGTGCGAATCGACGCATACGCGGCGGGATGCCGCTTCGCCACGGGGGATTTCGCTTGCGCGTCGAACGTCGGGACGGCGAGTGCGGATGCGAGGACGACTGGCAACACCGTCCGTTTCGACGTACGAAGTACGAATCCGCACATCGCTTTCAATGAGGAAAACGGTGTCGCTTTCATGGCGCCCCTATTATCGGATGCCGGCTTTGGAACGATTATAGTAACGGCCTATTACGTTAGCAATTACAAAGACATAGGGAATATTCCTCATCCAGATTGTTCAATTTGAAACGACCGTTTTGCATTCCTATTGAATGACGAAATTCATGTCGCGAGCGGCCGCGCCGCGACGGTTGGCTCGGGTATCGCGTTCGGGCAATCCGCACAACCGCGCAGGCGATTCGGCGCGCGCGGACCGGCGCGCAAACGCCGTTGACGTTCGCCGTGGTTCAAAAAAGGAGCGACAAGAAACGGCGCGCGACGGAGCACGGAGCGAGCGCGCCGGTCTTGTCGGCAACTCCGGAGCGACGGAATCGGACAGAGCGAATCACGGCGTCGGCGAGCGGCGCGAAAGCGCGTGCCGGCTCATGCCGATTCCGCATTTCCATGCCGCATGCAGACCGTCATGTCGCGCCGGTCGATTCGTCGCGTGGGGCGTCGCGGCCCAGGCGGGCGGCCGATTCGGCTGAGCGAAATGACGGTGGTCGGGTCGCATCGGTCGCAGCCGTTTCCGCGAGCGTGAACGCGCTTGCGTCGTTCCGGTTCGTTCGGCTCGATTGGCTCGATTCGGCGACGTTTCGTGCGCATCGCGCACCGAGGATCTCCGTGGGCTTCGCGCACGGCCTGCTCGCGATCGCCGCGCTCGGCCCGTTTCGCGCTGGAATCGATCCCGCCCGGCGACCGGCGTTCGCGCGCCGTTTCCCTTGTCCGTTCGCCGGCGTGTGCGCGGGCTGCGAACGCGCACGCGCCATGCGACGCTGTGCCGATTGATCCAACGCAACGGTGGCTGCCGCGCGCGGTCTATGCTGGTCTTGTCGTGCCGGGCGTCGAGCGCGCGCAGCGTGATGCCGGGAGCCGGCACGCGCGGCCGCCGGCGTCCGCGCACGGCCGCAACGGGCGTCGCCGCCTAGGATGAAAGCGTGCGATGCACGCGCGCGGCGGCGTGTCGGGCCGATGCGGGCCGATTCGGGCCATTGGGCCGTTGGGCCGCGCCGCGTGCGCCGCCGTCTATAAGACGCGAGGTCGACCATGCCGATCCACAACGCCGATTTCGCGGCGATCTTCGCGGAGATCGCCGACTTGCTGGAGATTCAGGGGGCCAATCCGTTTCGCGTGCGCGCGTACCGCAACGCGGCGCGCACGGTCGGCGGACTCGGCCGCGACATCGGCGAAATGATCGCCGATGGCAGGAACCTCGACGATATCCCGACGATCGGCGCCGATCTGGCCGGCAAGCTGCGCGAGATCGCGACAACCGGCTCCTGCGAGCTGCAGCAGCAACTGCGCCGCGAACTGCCGCCCGCGATCGTCGAGCTGCTCGGCGTGCCTGGGCTCGGCGCGAAGCGCGTGCGCGCGCTGCACGACGCGCTGCGTGTCGAGACGCTCGAGCAACTGAAGGAAGCGGCCGAGAAAGGCAAGATTCGCGGGCTGCCCGGCTTCGGCGAGAAAACCGAGGCGCACATCGCGGAGGCGATCGGCGCGAGGCTGCGGCGCAAGTCGCAGCGATTCCTGCTGTCGTTCGCGACGCAATACCTGACGCCGCTCCTCACATACCTGCGCGAGACGCCGGGCGTGTCCGAGGCGGTCGCGGCGGGCAGCTTCCGCAGGCGGCGCGAGACCGTCGGCGATCTCGACATCGTCGTTGCGTCGGGCGATCCGGCGAAGGTGTCGGCGCGCTTCGTCGAGTACGACGAAGTCGCGCGCGTGCTCGCGAGCGGCGACACGCGTTCGAGCATCGTGCTTCGCTGCGGCATTCAGGTCGATCTGCGCGTCGTGTCGCCGGTGT
Source organism: Burkholderia thailandensis E264 (assembly GCF_000012365.1). Lineage (NCBI taxonomy): Bacteria > Pseudomonadati > Pseudomonadota > Betaproteobacteria > Burkholderiales > Burkholderiaceae > Burkholderia > Burkholderia thailandensis. The sequence goes on along the minus strand of NC_007650.1, from coordinate 2,389,230 downwards.
CGCTCGGCGCGGCGCTCGTTTATTTCACCGGATCGAAGGCGCACAACATCGCGATGCGGCGCATCGCGCAGGCGCACAACCTGAAGATCAACGAATACGGCGTGTTCGACGGCGAGCGGCGCATCGCCGGCGCGACCGAGGAATCGGTCTACGCGTCGATCGATCTCGCATGGGTGCCGCCCGAGCTGCGCGAGAACCAGGGCGAGATCGAAGCCGCGCGCGAGGGCCGGCTGCCGACGCTCGTCGAGCGCAAGCATTTGCGCGGCGATCTGCATGCGCACACGAACGCGACCGACGGGCGCGACAGCCTGCAAGACATGGCGCTCGAAGCGCGCAAGCGCGGCCTCGACTATCTGGCGATCACCGATCATTCACGCCGGCTCGGCGTCGCGCACGGTCTCGACGCGGATCGTCTCGCCCGGCAAATCGACGAGATCGACCGGCTGAACGAGGCGCTCGATGGCGTCGTGCTCCTGAAGGGGATCGAGGTCGACATCCTCGAGGACGGCAGCCTGGATCTGCCCGACAGCGTGCTCGCGCGGCTCGATCTCGTGGTCGGCGCGGTTCACGGCCATTTCGAACTGTCGCGCGCCGCGCAGACGGAGCGCGTGCTGCGCGCGATGGACCATCCGTATTTCACGATCCTCGCGCATCCGTCGGGGCGGCTGCTCGGCGAGCGCGACGCATACGACATCGATCTCGCCCGCGTGATCGAGCATGCGCGCGCTCGCGGCTGCCATCTGGAACTCAACGCGCAGCCGCAACGGCTGGATCTCGCCGACACCTGGTGCCGGCGTGCGGCCGAGGCCGGCGTGCTCGTGTCGATCGATTCGGACGCGCATCGTCGCGAGGATCTGGGCTATCTCGGCATCGGCGTCGATCAGGCGCGGCGCGGCTGGCTGACGAAGGAGCAGGTGCTCAACACGCGCACGCTCGCGCAGTTGCGGCCGTTGCTCGCGCAGACGATGGGCGGCGCGGCGGCGCCGGCGAGCGCCTCGCGAAAGCGCTCGCCCGGCAAGCGTGCGACGTCGGACGGTGCCGAAGGCGATGCGCATCGCACGAAGAAGGGACGGCGCGCGGCACTCTGAATGCGATGCGGCGTCGCCGCCGCTATCGAGCGGTTGCCGTGCGTTTCCAGTCGTTCTCGTTCGCTCGCCGTCATTTTCTTGCCGCTTTCGGGGATCACGTGACGCGCGGCGCGGGGGCGGGCGAAGGTCGGCATCCGTCGGCGACGCCGATGCCGCGTTCTTCCGAGCGCCCGCCCGGCATACGCGGCGGCGCGTGCCGCCCGATTTCATTTCGAACTGCAGAAAGCCCTTATCGTCGCCGTTGCCGCATGTTAGACTCCGCCCCTATGTCATATTGGCGCAAGCTCTTCGTTATCGTGCTGTTGGTCCTGAGCCTTCCGGTTCAGGCGCTGGCGGCCGTCTCGATGAATTGCGAACTCGCGCGCGCCGATGGCGGCGGCGCGCCTGCCCGCCATCTGCAGCAAGCCGCGGCGGAAAACGGCCACGGCGCGCACGACATGAACTTCGCCGCCGACGATCACCGGCATCCCGAGCCGCGCGGCGCGCATCACGCGCATGCGTGCGCGACGTGCATATCGTGCTGCATCGGCGCGGGCCTGCCGGCCGGCTCCACCGTGGCGGCGTCGTTCGACGCGCCGCGCATCGCTCTATCCCTTCCTCGCGACGCCCGTGCGGTGTCGTTCCTGACGGGCGGCATCGAACGGCCGCCTCGAATCGCTCTCGTCTGATCCTTCGGGTCGCGGCGCATTCGCCGCGATACGCACATTCGTCCTGACGGCGCGCACGCGCGCCGCCGGGACGCCTGACGACGAGACAATTTCATGCGAAAGATTTCCGCAGCGCTGCTCGGCGCGTCGGCGGCATGGCCGGCGCTCGTGCACGCGACGACGACGTTCGCCGATCCGGCGGATGCCGCGGCTTCGGTGCCCGCGTTCGTGGCGCCGTCCGCGCTCGACGATTACCGACGCTACCGCGACGAAGATGGGCCGACCTGGCAGCAATTGAACCGCGAGGTCGCGCAGCGGCCGCGCAAGCCGGCCGCGACACCCGCGCCGACGGGCGACGGCGGGGCCGCCGGGCATGGCGGCCACGGCGCGATGCACGGGGACGCCGAACAATGAAGACGCGCTTCGTTTCCCTCCGGATCTGCGCGGCGGCGGCAGTGCTCGCGTTCGCCGCGGGCTGCACGACGTTTTCGCGGGACGGCGGCTTCGGCGCCGTGTCGACCGTGGCCACCGAGCGGCTCGGCAAGGACGCGGTGCAGGTGAAGACCGACGCCGATCGCGACGCGCTCGCGCGCCGCACGCAGGCGCTGCTGTCGAAGCCGCTCGGCATCGACGACGCGGTCCAGATCGCATTGCTGAACAACCGCGGCCTGCAGGCTTCGTACGCGGAACTCGGCCTGTCCGAGGCCGATCTCGTGCAGGCGGGGCGGCTGCCGAATCCGGGCTTCACGTTCAGCCGCACGCGTTCGAGCAATGATCTGAGCATCGGCCGGACGTTTTCGATGAACGTCCTGAGCATCCTGACGCTGCCGCTCGCGACGAAGATCGAGGGCCGGCGCTTCGAGCAGACGAAGCTCGAGACCGCCGACGCGATGCTGAAGGTCGCGGCCGACGCGCGCCGCGCCTACGTCGAAGCGGTCGCGGCCGCGCAGGCGGCGACTTACGCGGAGCAGGTGAAGGATTCGGCGGACGCCGGCGCGGAGCTCGCGCGCCGGATGCGGCGGGCCGGCAACTTCAGCCGGCTCGACTATGCGCGCGAGCAGGCGTTCTACGCGGACGCCGTCGCGCAACTCGCGAACGCGCGGCTACGCGCGCTCGCCGCGCGCGAAAAGCTCACGCGCGCGATGGGCCTATGGGGCGCGTCGACCGGATACAAGCTGCCCGACCGCCTGCCCGAACTGCCCGCCGAACGGCCGCGGCTAGACGACGTCGAGCGCTACGCGATGGACCATCGCCTCGACATCCGGGCGGCGAAGCTGAGGACGCAGGGCGTTGCGAAGTCGCTCGGCCTCACTCAGGCGACGCGCTTCGTCAACGCGCTCGAAGTCGGCTACCTCGACAACTACGAGACCGACAAGGGGCGCGAGCACGGCTACGAGATCAGCGTCGAGATTCCGCTGTTCGACTGGGGCGGCGCGAAGGTCGCGCGGGCGAAGGCGACTTACCTGCAGTCGGCGAACCGGCTCGCGCAGACGGCGATCGACGCGCGCTCCGAGGTGCGCGAGTCGTACGCGGCTTACGTGACGCGCTACGACATCGCGAAGCACTATCGCGACGAGGTCGTGCCGCTGCGCAAGACGATCTCCGACGAGATGCTGCTGCGCTACAACGGGATGCTCGTCAGTGTGTTCGAGCTGCTGGCCGATGCGCGCGATCAGGTCGGCGCGGTGAACGGCTATCTCGATGCGCTGAAGGACTACTGGCTCGCGCAGGCCGATCTGCAGCAGGCAATGGGCGGGCGCCTGCCGCGCAGCGGGCCGGCGGCGGGCGAGCCGCAAGCGGCCGTGCCGGCGTCGGCATCGGCGTCGGCCTCGGCCGCTGCCGACGCGTCCGTGGTGTCCGCCGCATCGGCGTCGCCGGCCGCATCCGCGCCGGCGGGCGCTTCCGCAGCCGCTTCCACGGACACATCGCCCGCCGCGATCGCGGCCAAAGTCCCCACACACGCTCACGGGCCCGCTCCCGCTTCCTCGCCCGCGTCATTCACGAATTCGGAAGGTCAATGAAGATGGTGTCACGTCGAACTTTTCTCGGCGGCTCCGGCGCCGCGCTGCTCGGCGCGGCGCTCGTCAGCAAGGCCGGCGCCGCGTCGCTGCCCGAAGCGCCGACGATGGCGAAGGCCGCGACGCAGCCGCCCCTCGCGCCGCCGAACGGCCGCCCGTATACGCCCGTCGTCACGCTGAACGGCTGGACGCTGCCGTGGCGGATGAAGAACGGCTGGAAGGAATTCCACCTGATCGCCGAGCCCGTCGTGCGGGAGCTCGCGCCGGGGATGAACGCGAATCTGTGGGGCTACAACGGCCAGTCGCCGGGGCCGACGATCGAGGCGGTCGAGGGCGACAAGGTCCGCATCTTCGTCACGAACAGGTTGCCCGAGCATACGACCGTCCATTGGCATGGAATGCTGTTGCCGTGCGGGATGGATGGCGTCGGCGGCCTCACGCAGCCGCATATTCCGCCCGGCAAGACGTTCGTCTACGAGTTCCAGCTCGAGAAGGCCGGCACGTTCATGTACCACCCGCATGCGGACGAGATGGTGCAGATGGCGATGGGCATGATGGGCACGTTCATCGTGCATCCGAAAGATCGCGGCGCGATGCCCGTCGATCGCGACTTCGTGTTCCTGATGTCCGCGTACGACATCGATCCCGGCAGCTTCACGCCGCGCGTCAACGAGATGACGGACTTCAACATGTGGACGTGGAACGCGCGCGTGTTTCCCGGCATCGATCCGCTTCCGGTGCGCGCCGGCGACCGCGTGCGGATTCGCTTCGGGAACCTGACGATGACCAATCATCCGATTCATCTGCATGGCTACGCATTCGAAGTGGCGGGCACCGACGGCGGCTGGATTCCGCCCGCCGCGCGCTGGCCCGAAGTGACGGTCGATGTCGCGGTCGGCCAGATGCGCGCGATCGAGTTCGCCGCGAATCGTCCGGGCGACTGGGCGTTCCATTGCCACAAGTCGCACCACACGATGAATGCGATGGGCCATCAGGTGCCGAACCTGATCGGCGTGCCGCAGCAGGATCTCGCGAAGCGGATCAACGAGCTCGTGCCCGACTACATGGCGATGGGCAGCACGGGCGGCGCGATGGGAACCATGGAGATGCCGCTGCCCGAGAACACGCTGCCGATGATGACGGGCACGGGGCCGTTCGGCCCGCTCGAGATGGGCGGCATGTTCACGGTCGTGAAGGTGAGGCAGGGCCTCGGCCGCAACGATTATCGGGACCCGGGCTGGTTCAGGCATCCGCGGGGAACCGTCGCGTACGAATACACCGGCGAGCTGCCGGAAAGCTGAGGCCTGGAAAGCCGAGGCCGCATAACAAACGAGTTTCACCGGACCGGACGGCGGCGTCCGGTCCGTTTTCCCACCCCAACGTAGGAGATGACACGATGAACAACGTATTGGCGACGATCGCAATCGGATTCGCGCTTGCCGTTTCGAATGCCGCGCAAGCGGCGGGCGAGATGGGCGGAATGGACATGCAGGGCGGCGCGCAGCAGGCGGGCGCGGCGCATGCGGGCATGTCGCACGGCGAAGTGAAGAAGGTCGACGCGGCCGCGGGCAAGCTGACGATCAAGCATGGTCCGCTCGAGAACCTCGGGATGGATGCGATGACGATGGTCTTCAAGGTCAAGGACCCGGCGATGCTCTCGCAAGTGAAGGCGGGCGACAAGATCGATTTCGTCGCCGACGAGGTGGACGGCGCGCTCACAGTCGTTAAGCTGATCAAGCAATGACAGCCGGCGTCGCGCATCGCATCGTTCATGATTATTCAGGATCGCAAACCATGAAGAGAATCGCTCATCCGCAGTTGGGCCGGCTCGCTGCGCTCGCCGCCGCCGCGACCGTCCTCGCCTCGGCGCCCGTTGCCGCGTTCGCGCACGGCAAGCTGGAAAGTGCCGCGCCCGCGGCCGGCAGCACGGTCGACACCGCGCCCGACGCGCTGCGTCTCACGTTCAACGAAAGCCTCGAAACGGCGTTCAGCACGGTGAAGATCGCCGATGCGGGCGGCGTGCCCGTCGCGGCGCAGAAGGCGAAGGTCGACGCGGCGAACCCGCGCGTGCTGACGGTTGCCGTGCCGAAGCTCGCGTCCGGCGCATACACCGTGCAGTGGACGGTGATGACGGCCGACGCGCACAAGACCAAGGGCTCCTACGCGTTCAAGGTGAAGTGATGAACGACGGTTTCCTCGGCATGTTGCGGTTGGCGGGCGTCACGCTGCAGAGCGTCGGCTTCGCGGTCGTCGTCGGCGCGCTGCTCGGCGATCAGTGGCTCGCGCGCGCCGCGTCGCCGTGGCAGGCGCGGGTCAGCCGCCGGTTGATTCGCGCGCAGCGGCTCGCGGCGCTCGGCATGTTGCTGTCGAGCATGCTCGCGTTCTGGGTGCATTGCGCGCTGATGAGCGAATCGTCGCTGTGGGACGCGTGGCCCGCCGTCCGCTCGATGCTTGCGGGAACCGGCTATGGCCACGCGTGGCTCGCCGGCGCGGTGCTGATGCTCGCCGTCGTCGGGCTGTCGCTGCTGAGGTCCGGCGGCGACACGCGCTTTCCGTTCGCGCTGTGGCTCGCGCTCTCGGGCGTGGCGCTCGCGCGCAGCAACGGCGGGCATCCGGTCGATGCGGGGCTGTTCAGCGTGCCGGTGTGGATCGACTGGCTGCATCTGCTCGCGATCAGCGCGTGGGTCGGGCTCGTGATCGTCGCGACGTATGTCGTCGTGCCACGGCTCGCCGATGCGCGCGGCGGGGAGCGGCGCAACGGCGCGGCGTTCGTGCAGTCGCTTTCCGATGCGGCGACGTTCGCGCTCGTCGTGCTGTTCAGCACGGGCGCGTACAACGGCTGGCGGGGCGTCGGCGCGTCGGCGAACCTGTTCGGCTCCGCGTACGGGCAGGTGCTGCTGCTGAAGCTCGCGCTCGTCGTGCTTGCTGCGGCGCTTGGCGGACACAATCGCTTCTTCGAGATGCCGGCGCTGCTCGCGGCGTTCAAGTCGCCATCGCCGAACGCGCACGCATTCGTCCGATCATTGCGGCGCTTCGGCGTCGTGCTGCAGGTCGAATCGCTCGTGTTGCTGGGCGTGATCGCGGCGGCCGCGGTGCTCGCATCGAGCCCGCTGCCGGGCACGTTCTGAACGAGGCGAATCCGCAGACGAAACCGTGGTCGCGGCATGCAGGTTGTCGCCGATCATCGATCGGAAATCGATTCGTCGTGCAGCACTTCAGATGACGCTCATGCGTGCCGTATACCGGGCTAACGGTGTCGGATGGCAATACGAAGCGCGCGTTCGAACCATACAAATGCATGACGAACGCACGATCAATTTTCATATGATTGGCTTGCGTCATCGAACGCGCCTTCGTGATGCCGAGAATCGAGCCGTCCACCCCACAGTTACCTGCGTCTGCACCATGAAACTCTTTTCCGACATGAAGATCGGCGCGCGGCTGATCGTGCTGATCCTCGCCGCGCTCGTTGCGCTGTGCGCCATCACCGGATTCGGCATCTACGAAAGCCGCCGCGTCTATACGGCCGCCAGCTATTCGACGGTCAACACCGTGCCGAGCTTCGTCGTGCTCGACGATGCGCAGCACGCGTTCGATTCGATGCTGCTGCTCGTGAATCAGCACGTGTTCTCGACGAACGCGGATCAGACGAAGGATCTCGAACAGAAGATCGCGCAGGAGCGGCGCAATGTCGACAGCCAGTTCTCGAAGTACGAGCAGCTTCTGTCCAGCGACAAGGACAAGGATTTGCTCGCGGCGGATCGCGCGCTGATGAGCCAGCTCGACGCGGTGCGCGACAACGTGCTCGCGCTGTCGCGCGACGGCAAGAAACAGGAGGCCGGCGAACTGATGGGCACGCGGATGACCGAACTCGCGCAGCAACTGAACACGGCGCTCGCCGCGCACCGCGCGTTCAACGTCGATCTCGGACGGGCGGGCTCGAATGAAGCGAAGGACATCATCGATCGCGCCGTGACGCTCGAGGTGTCGGCGGCCGCAGTCGTGCTCGCGGTCGTGCTGTGGCTCGGCGTGCTGATCTCGCGCTCGATCACGAAACCGATGGGCGACGCGGTGAGGTTCGCGCGCACCGTCGCCGACGGCGACCTGACGACGCATATCGACGCGACGTCGAAAGACGAGACGGGGCAATTGCTGAAGGCCCTCGGCGACATGAACGACAGCCTGAAGCGCATCGTCGAGCGCGTGCGGATGGGCAGCGATGCGGTGGCAACCGCGTCCGGGCAGATCGCGGCGGGCAACCTCGATCTGTCGTCGCGCACCGAAGAGCAGGCGGCGTCGCTGCAGGAGACCGCGTCGAGCATGGAAGAGCTCACGTCGACCGTTCGGCAGAACGCGGAGAACGCGCAGCAGGCGAGCGGGCTCGCGTCGAATGCATCGGACGTCGCGCTGCGCGGCAGCACGGTCGTCGGTCAGGTCGTCGATACGATGAACGACATCAGCGAGCGTTCGTCGAAGATCGCGGAGATCATCGGCATCATCGAAGGCATCGCGTTCCAGACCAATATCCTCGCATTGAACGCGGCCGTCGAGGCAGCGCGCGCGGGCGAGCAGGGCCGAGGCTTCGCGGTCGTCGCGGGCGAGGTGCGCGGGCTCGCGCAGCGTTCGTCGAGCGCGGCGAAGGAGATCAAGGAACTGATTAGCGCGTCGGTGCAGAAGATTCGAGACGGGTCCGCGCTTGCCGGCGAAGCGGGCAAGACGATGACCGAGGTCACGCAGGCGGTCGCGCGCGTGACCGACATCATGGGCGAGATCGCGGCGGCGTCGGCCGAGCAGAGCCGCGGCATCGAGCAGGTCAATCTCGCGATCACGCAGATGGACGAAGTCACGCAGCAGAACGCCGCGCTCGTCGAGGAGGCGGCCGCCGCGTCGCATTCGCTCGAGGAGCAGGGGCGCGAGCTGAAGCAGGCGGTCTCGTTCTTCCGGCTCGATGGCATGGCGACCGATCGGGTGACCGATCTGGCGGCGGACCTGGCGACGCCGCAGCGTCGAGCCGCGCCGCCGGCGCACGCGGCGGTGAAGACGTCCGCGACACGGGCCGTGCATACGCCGCATACGCCGCCTGCGGCGCGCGCGCTCGACGCCGGGAAGCCGGTTGCGTCCGCGGCCGTTGCCGCGGCGCCCGCGCCTGCGGCACCGGCACCGCGCGTGACGGCGGCGGCGGATGCGAACGCGGACTGGGAAACGTTCTGATCGCCGGATGACGACGGGCGATCGCCGCGCAACGCCGGCGATCGACGCATTCGTACGGGTTCCAGAACGTTGGCGCGTCGCGCGCCGTATCGCGCGGGCGCTGGGCATGCAGGTGGCGCTCCGGGCGATACCCGCGCGCGCCGCGCGTCGGCCGGCGTGTGTGCGATTGCCGACGCGTCACAGAAGATCGCGCAGCCGATACCACGCCATCGCGAGCACGAGCGCCGGCATCCTGAGCGCCGCGCCGCCCGGAAAATCGCGATGGCGGATCTTGCCGAACACGTCGAAGCGCGCGGACTGTCCGTCGATCGCCTCGGCGATCAGCTTGCCCGCGAGCCCCGTCGTGTTCACGCCGTGCCCGGAGAACCCCTGCGCGAAATAGACGGTCGGCGACAGCCGGCCGAAGTGCGGCGCGCGGTTCATCGTGATGTCGACGAAGCCGCCCCATGCATAGTCGACCGTCACGTCGGCGAGCTGCGGGAACGTCTTCAGCATGTCGCGGCGCATCGCGCCGGCGAGATCGCGCGGTTCGCGCGTCGAATAGCTGACCTTGCCGCCCCATAGCAGGCGCGTGTCGGGCGCGGGGCGGAAGTAGTCGAGCGCGAAGCGGCTGTCGCAGACCGCCGCCCGCGCGGGCATCAGCGCGCGCGCGCGGGCTTCGCCGAGCGGCTCGGTCGCGATCACGTAGGTGCCCACCGGCATGATCTTGCGCGACAGCGCGGGCGCGAGCGCGCCGAGGAACGCGTTGCACGCGAGCACGACGAACTTCGCGCGGACCGCGCCGCGCGCGGTTGACACGACGTGCCCGCCGGCTTCGTTCGCGATGCGCGTGACGGCGCTGTCCTCGTAGATGCGCGCGCCGTTTTCGACGGCCGCGCGCGCGAGGCCGAGCGTGTAGTTCAACGGATGCAGGTGGCCGCTGTCCGGATCGAAGAGCCCGCCGAGATAGCGGCTCGATTGCACGTATTGCGCGAGCGCGTCGCGCTCGACGTAGTGCAAGCGCCCGTAGCCGAAGCGGCGCGCGGCCTCGTCGCGCGAGCGGCGCAGCGCATCGACGTCGCGAGGCTTGTTCGCGGCGGTCAGATAGCCGGGCACGAACGCGCAGTCGATCGCATGCTTCGCAATCCTCTCCTTGACGATCGCGAGCGTCTCGAGCCCCATGTCCCAGATCAACCGGATTTCGGCGGCGTTCAGATGCGGTTCGAACGCGTCGATTCCGCATGCGAAGCCGCCGATCAACTGGCCGCCGTTGCGCCCGCTCGCCGCCCATCCGACCTTCGACGCCTCGACGACAGCGACCGAATGGCCGCGCTCGGCGAGATTGAGCGCGGCCGACACGCCGGTCAGCCCCGCGCCGATCACGCAGACGTCGGCGTCGATCGTGCCTTCCAGCGGCGGATGGCGGGTGGTGTCGTTGACGGTGGCCGCGTAGTACGACGCGGCGTGCGGTTGGTTAATGAACTTGAGCATGACTGATGGATCGCTTTGATGGTTGTGCGGTTCGGCGGCGCCGCTTGCGCGGCGCGGGCCCGCGCGCTCAGTGCAGCAGCTCGCGCACGCGGTGATACAGCATGCCGAGCGCGAGCGCGGGCTGCCGCCACGCGGGGCCGCCGGGAAAGCGCCGGTGCCGCAGCCGCGCGAACAGATCGAACGCGCGCGTGTCGCCCGCGATCGCGTTCGCGACGATGCGGCCCGCGATGCCGGTCAGCGCGACGCCGTGGCCGCTGAAGCCCTGGAGATAGAAGTAGTTCGGATCGATCGCGCCGAAATCCGGCGCGCGATTGCGGGTCACGTCGACGAAGCCGCCCCATGCGAATTCGATGCGCACGTCGGCGAGCTGCGGGAACGCGCCGATCATCCGGCTGCGTATCGCGCCGACGAGCGCGTCGGGCGACGCGCCCGCCGAGCTCGCACGGCCGCCGAACAGCATCCGGTGGTCGGCGGACAGCCGGAAGTAATCGAGAAAGAAGTTGTTGTCGCAGACGGCTTCGTGTTGCGGGATCAGCATGTTCGAGCGATCCGCGCCGAGCGGCTCGGTCGCGACGATGTACGACGCGACGGGCGCGATGCGCGCGGCCGTCGCGGCGGGCAGCACGCCGCCCGGGCCCGCGTTGCAGCATGCGACGACATAGCGGCAGCGCACCTCGCCGGACGGCGTGCGCACGGTGGGCCGCGCGCCGCGCACCGTTTCGAGCGCGGGCGTGTGCGAGAACAGTCGCACGCCTTCTCGTCGCGCGGCGTCGGCCAGGCCCAGGCAGTATTTGAGCGGATGCAGATGCCCGGACAGCGGATCGTGAACGCCCGCGACATAGCGCGGCGACGCGATGCGCGCGCGGACCGCGCGCGCGTCGAGCCATTCGAGCGACGGGTGGCCCCAGCGCGATGTCGCGCGGTCCATCCACTGCCGCAGTTCCGGCACGCGGCGCGGATGCGTCGCGACGGTCAGATAGCCGCGCGTGAGGTCGCAGTCGATGCCGTGGCGCGCGATGCGCTCGTCAACGAGCGCAAGCGCGTCGAGCGACAGCGCCCACGCTTCGCGCGCGCCTTCGGCGCCGAGCTGACGCTCGATTTCGCCGTCCTTCGCGAAGCCCGCGATCAATTGTCCGCCGTTGCGGCCAGACGCGCCCCAGCCCGGCCGGTGGGCGTCGAGCACGGCGACCGACAGGCCGCGCGCGCGGCAGTCGAGCGCGGTCGACAGACCGGCGAATCCGGCGCCGATCACGCAGACGTCGACGTCGAGCGCATCGTCGAGCGCCGGATCGTCGGCCGGGCGGCGCACGGTGGCTTCGTAATACGAGCGACGTGCGAGCGCGTCAGCGCGGCGGGCAAACGTGTCGATCATAGGCAAGCCGTGAAAGTGGATCGGCATGAGCGCATCGCTGCGTCGTGCGATCGCGATGGGCCATGCAAAAAAGCAGGAGGCGGCGCGAACGAGCGAGCGGCAATCCGCCGCACGCCGTTGCGCCGCCGGCGTCAGAACGAGTAAATGAACTGTGTCGCAAGCAGATCGTTGGACTTGCTGTACGAGCCGTCGTTCCGCAGGAACACCTTGTTGTTCGCCCAGTCGTGCCGGTATTCGACCTTCACGGTGATCTGCTGCGTCGGATAGAACAGCAGGTCGAGCGCGACGTCCTGCCGGTTCGCGCCCTTGCACTCGAAACCTAGGCCGCCGCTTGCCTTCGACGTCGCGAGGCAGTCCGCGTCGATGCCGAAGCCGTCCGGGGTGTCCATTCCGTTGCCGTTGAGCGCGATCCCGCCGCCGCCGCCGCCGTTCTTGCTGTTCGCAAGGAAGTCGTAGCGCAGCGTCGCGCCCATCCGCCCGAGCACCGGCGCGTTGAACTTGCGGTGCGCGAGCAGCGACAAGCCGTACCACTGCGCGCGGCCGCCGTTGAACGCGGCGTGCTGTTGCTGCCCGTAGTCGATTTCCGCGTTGTACTGAACGTCGGCGAGCGTGTACGTCGCATCCGCTTCGGTGAAGAAGAACGTGCCGTACGGGCTCGACGCCTGGCCGCCCGGACCGTAGACGGTCGCGCCCGATTGCGTCGTCGCGCTGCCGAGCGTCTGCCGCCCGATGTTGACCGAGCCGCCGAGATCGAGCGCACTCGACCACGTGTAATCGACGCGCGCGGTGAATGTCGGCACCTTGTTGCTCGTCGTGATCGGATCGCCGAGCGCGTTCGTGCCTGTCTGCGTGACCGAGCCGTACGTGCGGTACTGCTCGTTGCCGAGCAGGAACTTCCACGCCCAGTTGCCCTTCGTGTAGTTCGCGCCGACGCCGATGTAGCTGCCCGGATCGGAGAAATCGTACAGCAGGTTGTGCGTGAGCGTGAGCATCTGGTTGGACTGCTGCAGCTCGTAGCCGCCGAAGCTCGGCATCAGGCCCGCGACGAGCGTCGTCGTCGCGCTGAGCGGCACGTTGACGACCGCGGTGTTGAGAATATTGTTGCCGATGTTGCCGCGCGAGTTCTGCAACAGCGTGATGCCGTTGCCGCGGTTCGGCATCAGCGTGATCTCGGCCGACGGCGCCATCGGGCCGACGCCGAACGTCTTCTTGATGTCGAGATACAGATCGCCGAACGTGCTGTTGAAGTAGTTGTAGTTGCTCTCGTGGTTCGCGAACAGGAACGACGACGTGCCCGCCGCGCGGTTGAACACGTAGGTCGGATCGATGTAGCCCGTCACCGACAGGCCGGCGATCGGCCCGGTGTTCGCCGCGTCGGTCAGCGAATCGACCTTCAACTGCTGATTCGCGATCTGCTGCTTCATCTGCGTGACGTCGTCGTTCGTCAGCACGGCGGTCGCGCGGCCGTAGTCCGGCGACGACTCGTCGACGGGCGCGGCCGCCGTCGCGGTCGCCGCGCCCGCGCCCTTGCCCGCAGCGCCGCCGCCCGTCGCGCCGTGCTGCGACGCGAGCGCGGCGCGCAGCTCCTTCATCTGCGCCTGCAGCGCGTTCAACTGCGCCTGCAGCGCCTTGATCTGCGCGCTCGTCGACGCGGCGCCCGCGAGGCCGGGCAGCGCCCCGGCCACGAGCAGACAGATTAACTTCCTCTTCATGTGATTCTCCTGGGTGTCGTATTGCAAAGGACTGCGATTCGATACGTGTTCGGGCGGGGGCGTCGTCAGGCCGTGCCGAGCGACTTGCGCGTCGCCGCGGCTTGCGGCGGGCGAGCAACGCCGCCGGCCGAGTCGGATTCGGACGAGTCGGAAGGCGCCGGCTGCGCGAACGCCTGGCGCATGTCGCGCTCGCGCCGCCGCTCGCGGCTCAGCATCATCTGATTGACGACGATCACGCCGATCGTCACCGCGGTGATGAAGAGCGTCGCGAGCGCGTTCATCTCGGGGTTCAGGCCGAGACGCACGCGCGAGAACACGACGAGGGGCAACGTCGTCGAACCGGGGCCGGACAGGAACGCGGAGAGCACGAGATCGTCGATCGACAGCGTGAACGACAGCAGCCAGCCGGACAGCAGCGCCTGCGAGATCAGCGGCAGCGTGATCACGAAGAACACCTTGAGCGGCGTTGCGCCGAGGTCGAGCGCCGCTTCTTCGAGCGACTTGTTCAGTTCCTTGACGCGCGACTGCACGATGATCGCGACGTACGACACGCACAGCATCACGTGGCCGATCCAGATCGTCACCATCCCGCGGCCCTTTGGCCAGCCGACCATCTGTTCGAGCGCGACGAACAGCAGCAGCAGCGAGATCCCCTGGATCACTTCGGGAATCACGAGCGGCGCGTTGATCATCCCGGTGTACAGCGTGAAGCCGCGAAAGCGTCCGAAGCGCGCGAGCACGAAGCCCGCCCACGTGCCGATGAACACGGATGCGAACGCGGTCAGCAGGCCGATCTTCAGCGATAGCCACGCGCTCGTCAGCAACTCGTCGTCCTGCCACAGCGCCGCGTACCATTTCAGCGAGAAGCCGGACCAGACCGTGACGAGCTTCGACTCGTTGAACGAATAGACGACGAGGCTCACGATCGGGATGTAGAGAAACAGGAAGCCGAGCGTCAGCACGCCGGCGCGAAGCGGTTTGTTGGGCTTGATCATTTCGCGTTCTCCAGTTCCTTCACCTGGTAGTACTGGAACACGGCCATCGGCACGAGGAGCAGAAGCACCATCGCGACCGTCACCGCGGAAGCCATCGGCCAGTCCATGTTGTTGAAGAACTCGTCCCACATCACGCGGCCGATCATCAGCGTGTCGGCGCCGCCGAGCAGCTCCGGGATCACGTATTCGCCGACGGCCGGAATGAACACGAGCAGGCTGCCCGCGATGATTCCGTTCTTCGACAGCGGCAGCGTGATCCGCGTGAACGCGACCCACGGCTTCGCGCCGAGGTCGTACGCGGCCTCGAGCAGCGTGAGGTCCATCTTCACGAGGTGCGCGTAGAGCGGCATCACCATGAACGGCAGATACGAATAGACCATCCCGATGTAGACGCCCGCGTCGGTGTGATAGAGCCGCAGCGGCGAGTGGATCAAGCCGATCGCGATCAGCGCGTGGTTCAGCAGGCCGTCGTCCTTCAGGATGCCGATCCATGCGTAGACGCGGATCAGGAACGACGTCCAGAACGGCAGCATCACGCCCATCATCAGCAGGTTGCGCGTCGCGGGCGCGGAGCGCGCGATGTAGTACGCCATCGGGTAGCCGATCAGCAGGCACAGGAGCGTCGACACAGCGGCCATCTTCAGCGAGCTGATATAGGTCGCGACATAGAGGCTGTCCTGCAGCAGGAACGCGTAATGGCCGAGCTGCAGCGCGAATTGCACCGCGCCGTCCTTGACGTTCATCAGCGCCGTGTACGGCGGGATGCCCATCACCTGATCGGCGAAGCTGATCTTCAGCACGAGCACGAACGGCAATGCGAAGAACAACGCGAGCCACAGGAACGGCACGCCGATCGCGACGCTGCGGCCGGACGGCGTGAAGCGCGCCGCGAGGCGCGCGGCGAGCGCGCGCACGGGCGACGCGCCGCGGGCGGCGGGCGAAGCCGCCGCGAGCGAGGAGGAGGGGGAAGTTCTCATTGCGTCAGCACCACGCCGCTTGCGGGCGACCAGGAGACGAACACGTCGTCGTTGTATGCGGGCGCACCGTCGTGCATCAGGTGCGAGCTCGAAAGATTGGACACGACCGTCTTGCCGCTCGGCAGGCGCACGTGGTACAGCGAATAGCTGCCCATGTACGCGACGTCGGTGACGACGCCGCGCGCCCAGTTGTGCGGCTCGAGCGGTTTCTCGCGCGATACGCGCACGCGCTCCGGCCGCACCGAGATGCCGACCGGCATGCCGAGCGGGCCCGTGACGCCGTGGCTTACGTACATCCGCGCTTCGAGATCCTCGCTTTCGACGAAGATGTGATCGGGTTCGTCCTCGACGACGACGCCCTCGAACAGGTTTGTCGAACCGATGAATTCGGCCGAGAAGCGGCTGTTCGGAAACTCGTAGACCTGGCCGGGCGTGCCGATCTGCACGATCCGGCCTTCGCTCATCACCGCGAGGCGGCTCGCCATCGTCATCGCTTCTTCCTGATCGTGCGTAACCATCACGCAGGTCACATCGACTTTCTCGATGATGTTGACGAGCTCGAGCTGCGTCTTCTGGCGAATCTTCTTGTCGAGCGCGGACATCGGCTCGTCGAGCAGCAGCAGCTTCGGCCGCTTGACGAGCGAGCGGGCGAGCGCGACGCGCTGTTGCTGGCCGCCCGACAGCTGATGCGGCTTGCGCTGCGCATAGCGGCCCATCTGCACGAGGTTCAGCGCATCGGCGACGCGCTCGCGGATCTCGTGCTTCGGCGTGCCCTCCTGCTTCAGGCCGAACGCGACGTTCGATTCGACGCTCATGTGCGGGAAGAGCGCGTACGACTGGAACATCATGTTCACGGGCCGGCGATACGGCGGCAGCGTCGCAAGGTCCTCGCCGTCGACGAAGATGCGCCCGGACGTGGCCGTCTCCAGCCCGGCGAGCATCCGCAGCAGCGTGGACTTGCCGCAGCCCGAACTGCCGAGCAGCGCGAACAGCTCGTTCTTCGCGATCGACAGATTGACGTTGTCGACGGCGGTGCTGTCTCCGAATTTTTTCACGACGTTCTCGATGCGGACGAACTCGTTCGTTCCGGCCGGCGTGCCGACCGGGGGACGCGCCAGTTGCGCGGTGTCGATTGAAGGCGTCGATTTCATGGTGTAGCCATCCTTCGTTGGGGATCGCAGGCATGAGCGCTCCCGCGCGACGCGCATCGTGCGAATCGCGGAGAATCTGCGACCGGGAATCGAGGTGCCCGTGCGTTTCAGGTCGAACGCACCGGCGCCGGATTGCTTGCTCGGGGCGCGCGGCAATCGAGCGACTGCCGCGCGCGTGAACCGCTCGTGATCAGTGTCCTGTCTTTAGTTGCGCCCAAAGACGGTTTTCGAGCCGCAGGATGTCGGCAGGCATCGGCCGCATCAGCGTCATCTTCTTCAGCACGTCTTCGGGCGGATAGACGGTCGGGTCCTGCGCGACGGCGGGCACGACGAACTGGCGCGCCGCCCGGTTCGCGGTCGGATAGAACACCTCGTTCGTGATCGCGGCGTTGACCTTTGGGTCCTCGATGTAGTTGATCCATTTCAGCGCGGCTTCCGCGTGCGGCGCATCCTTCGGGATCACCATCACGTCGAACCACAGCAGGCCGCCTTCCTTCGGATTCGAGAACTTGATGTCGTACGGGCGCTTCGCTTCTGCCGAGCGGCGATGTGCGATGCCGACGTCGCCCGACCACCCGAGCGCGACGCACACGTCGTTGTTCGCGAGATCGTTGATGTAGCCGGACGAGTTGAATTGCGTGATGTACGGGCGGACTTTCTTCAGCACCTCGAACGCCGCCTGGTAATCGGCGGGGTTCGTGCTGTTCGGATTCTTGCCCATGTATTGCAGCGTCGCGGCGAACACGTCGACGGCCTGATCGAGGAACGACACGCCGCAGCCCTTGAGTTTCGACATGTTCGCCGGATCGAACACGAGCGCCCAGCTGTCGACGGGCGCGTTCTCGCCGAGCGCCTTCTTCACCGCCTGCACGTTGTAGCCGATGCCGTCGGTGCCGAATGCCCACGGCACGCCGTACTGGTTGCCCGGATCGGCTTCGGCGATCATTTTCATCAGCGTCGGATCGAGGTTCGACAGGTTCGGCAGCTTCGATTTGTCGAGCTTCTGATAGACGCCCGCCTGAATTTGCTTGGCCATGTAGTTCGACGTCGGCACGACGACGTCGTAGCCGGAGCTGCCCGCGAGCAGCTTCGCCTGCAGCGTGTCGTCGCTGTCGTAGTTGTCGTACTTGACGTGGATGCCCGATTGTTTCTCGAAGCCCGGGATCGTGTCTTTCGCGATGTAGTCGGACCAGTTGTAGACGTTCAGCTCGCCGCCGGCCGCATGCGCGGCCGGCATGGCCAGCGCCGACGCGCCGGCGAGCGCGGCGAGCGCAGCGCGCGCGACCGCATGACGAAGATGGCTCACACTCATGTTGTTCCCCTGATGATGAAGGTGGGCGCGCGGCGCCCGCGCGCCGCCTGCCCGATTGGCAATGCCGTTAGGAAAGACCCAGTTGCTGCGCCGTCGCGTCGATCGCACGCTTCGCCTTCTCGACGATCTCGTCGATTTCGGGCCGCGAGATCACGAGCGGCGGCGAAAGCAGCATCCGGTCGCCCGTCGCGCGCATGATCAGGTTGCCGTTGAAGCAGTAGTCGCGGCAGATCGTGCCGACCTCGCCGCCGTTCTCGAAGCGCTTGCGCGCGCCCGGCTCGCGCGCGAGCTGAATGCCCGCGACAAGCCCCGCGCCGGCGATATCCCCGACGATCGGATGGTTCGCGAACGTCTCGCGCAGCAACTGCTGGAAGTACGGGCCGGTATCGGTCTTCACGCGCTCGACGATCTTCTCGTCGCGCAGCACCTTCAGATTCGCGACGGCCACCGCCGCGGCCACCGGATGCCCCGAGTACGTCATCCCGTGATTGAACTCGCCGTGCGCGATCAGCGCGTCGGCGATCCGGTCCGACAGCGCGACCGCGCCCATCGGCACGTAACCGCTCGTCAGCCCCTTCGCGAGCGTCATCAGGTCGGGCTCGAAGCCGAAGTGCTGGTGCGCGAACCATTCGCCGGTGCGCCCGAAGCCGCCGATCACTTCGTCCGCGACGAGCAGCACGTCGTACTGGCGGCAGATCCGCTCGATCTCGGGCCAGTACGTCGACGGCGGGAAGATCACGCCGCCGGCGCCCTGGAACGGCTCGCCGATGAACGCGGCGACGTTCTGCGCGCCGAGCTCGAGAATCTTCGCCTCGAGCTGCCGCGCGCGTTCGAGGCCGAACGCCTCGGGCGTCTGCCCTTCGCTCGCCTCGCCGAAGTAATAAGGCTGATCGATGTGGACGATATGCTCGACCTTCGAGGGCATCTGCTCGTGCATGTAGCCCATGCCGCCGAGCGTGGCGCCCGCGATCGTCGAGCCGTGATAGCCGTTCCTGCGCGAGATCACGAACTTCTTCTGCGGCCGGTTTTGCGTGCGCCAGTACTGATGCGCGATGCGCAGCACGGTATCGTTGCCCTCGGAGCCGCTGTTGCAATAGAAGAAGCGGTTGAACGCGGGCGGCGCGATCTCGGCAAGCAGCGCGGAGAGCTCGATGACGGGCGGATGGGTGGTCTTGAAGAACGTGTTGTAGAACGGCAGCTCGCGCAACTGGCGGCTGCCGGCCGCGATCAGTTCCTCGCGGCCGTAGCCGACGTTCACGCACCAGAGGCCGGCCATGCCGTCGATGATCTTGTTGCCGTCGGAATCCCACAGATGGACGCCTTCGGCCTTCACGATCACGCGGCTGCCCGCGCGATTGAGCGAGCCCATGTCGGAGAACGGGTGAATGTGATGCGCGGCGTCGAGCGCGCGATATTCGGCGCTCGTGCGGTGCGCGTGCGCGCCGGGGGCGGGCGCGGCGGGTTGAATCCACGCGGATTCGTTGTTCAGTCGGTAGCTCATCGTTTCCTCCTGGATGGATGCGGCTGCGCGCGCGTTCAGACGTGCAGCAGCAAATGCTTGCGTTCCCACGAGCTGATCACGCGGAAGAACGCTTCGTATTCGGTTTCCTTCAACGCGAGATAGGCCGTCACGAACTTCTCGCCGAGGATCTGGGCAATCGGCTCGCACGCGGCCATCAGCGTGAGGCCCTCTTCGAGATTGCGCGGCAACTGGTACGGCAGGCTGTATCCGTCGCTGACGAGCGGCTCGGTCGGCACGAGGCGCTGCGTCATGCCGACGTAGCCGGCCGCGAGCGTGGCCGCGATCGCGAGATACGGATTGCAGTCGACACCCGGAATCCGGTTCTCGACGCGGCGCGACGCCGACGACGAGTGCGGAATCCGGAAGCCGACCGTGCGGTTGTCGTAGCCCCACTGCACGTTGATCGGCGCGGCCATGAAGCGCGACAGCCGGCGATACGAGTTGATGTACGGCGCGAAGATCGGCATCAGCGCGGGCGTGTACTTCTGCAGCCCGGCGATGTACGCGTAGAACATGTCGGTCGGGCCGCCGTCGTTGGAGGTGAACAGGTTGCGTCCGGTCTCCTCGTCGACGATGCTCTGATGCACGTGCATCGCCGAACCCGGTTCGTTCTCCATTGGCTTCGCCATGAACGTCGCGTACATGTGATGCCTGAGCGCCGCCTCGCGCACCGTGCGCTTGAACAGGAACACGCGGTCGGCAAGGTTCAGCGGGTCGCCGTGCAGGAAGTTGATCTCCATCTGCGCGGCGCCGACTTCGTGAATCAGCGTGTCCACTTCGAGATCCTGCACCTCGCAGTATTCGTAGATGTCCTCGAAGAGCGGATCGAACTCGTTGACCGCTTCGATTGAATACGACTGGCGCCCTGTCTCTGGCCGCCCGGTACGGCCGATGGGCGGCGCGAGCGGCAGGTCCGGGTCCTTGTTCATGTCGACCAGGTAGAACTCGAGCTCCGGTGCGATCACGGGCTTCCAGCCCTTCGCCTTGTAGAGCTCGAGCACGCGGCGCAGCACGCGGCGCGGCGAGATCTCGACGGGCGTGCCGTCGAAATGCACGCAATCGTGGATCACCTGCGCGGTCGGATCGATCGCCCACGGAATCAGGCGGATCGTCGATGCATCGGGCAGGCACACCATGTCGGGATCGGTGACGCCCGTCAGGCTGCCGTCTTCCGGGTAGTCGCCGGTGACGGTCTGGATCATCACCGCCTGCGGCAGGCGCATCGATTCGCCGGTTTCGAACTTGCTGCGCGGAATGATCTTGCCGCGCGCGATGCCGGCCATGTCGGGGATGATCGCTTCGATTTCGGTGATCCGGTGCTTCTTCAGGAATTCGTCGATGTCTTGCATGATCGTTCTCGTTGTAGTGGGCCGGTTCACGCGCCGGCCGTGTGGGCCGGCGACAGGTCGGCGTGGTGCTGCATGCGGGCGCGCATCCGTTCGCGGCACGCGTGGCCGAATGCGCGAAAGATCGCGGTGGACAGCGGGTCGTCCGCGTGCTTCCACTCGGGATGCCATTGCACGCCGAGTGCGAACGCACGCGCGTGCGGCACGCGGACCGCTTCGATCAGGCCGTCGGGCGCGAGCGCGTCGATCGCGAGGCCCGCGCCCAATTGCGCGATGCCCTGACCGTGCAGCGAATTCACGTGTGCTTGCGTCGCGCCGCCGATCAGACGTTGCAGCACTCCGCCCGCCACGAGCCGGATTTCATGCGCGGGCGCGTACTGCGCGTCGAGCGGGTCGTCCTTGTCCTCGCGGTGATCGTCGAATCCGTCGACCGCATGCACCTGCTGATGCAGCGTGCCGCCGAACGCGACGTTCATCTCCTGGAAGCCGCGGCAGATCGCGAGCACGGGCACGCCGGCGTCGATCGCCGCGCGCACGAGCGGCAGCGTCGTCTCGTCGCGCGCGGGATCGTGCAGCGTGCCGGGCGCGCTCGGCTCGCCGCCGTAGCGATGCGGCTCGACGTTCGAATAGCTGCCGGTCAACAACAGTCCGTCGACGGCGGCGAGCACGTCGCGCGCCGCCTGCCGCGGGCCGAGCGCCGGCACGAGCATCGCGAGCGCATCGGCGCCGTCGACGACCGCCGTGATGTACTTCTCGACGACGACGTGCGATGGATGCGCGCCCATCATCTTTCTGTCTGCGGTGATACCGACCAATGGTTTGCTTTGCATGAATTTCACGTTTCGATGAATGCCCGGATTGCGAATCGCGCATCGAAAATCGCAATTCGGCAGGCGTGAGCGGGCCCGTCGGCTTCGCGCGGTGCGTGAAGTCGATGAGTCGTGTGCGCGGCGGGCGAGCGACGGCCGCAAGCCGGCAATCGCACGGCGCGCGATGAAGAGTGATTTCGCTCGCTCGAATCGAGCGCGCGGCGCAGCGGGGATGGTCGAGCGCGCGCGACGATGCGGCAGGCCGCTGCGCCGGTCAGGCGTCAGCGCTTGCGTTCGAGGCGAACGGCGTCGGAAGGAGAGGCGCTACGGCAGCAGCGAGGCGACTTCGTCGATATGCACGGCGATGTAGGCGCGTGCGGAGACGGCGTTGTGACGTCGCACGGAGCGACGGGACAGGATGGTGATGACGGACGGAAGCAGGCGAGGAACAAGCGCGCCGCTGCTGCCGTCGGAGAGGGCGACGTCATGCGGGAGACTCGCCGCATGTCTTCGATCCCACCTTACCAGAGGGCCACGGACTCTCACGATTACACTCGACTGGTGACGTTGAAAGTTTTGAACACCCCGTTTCATCGAACGCACTCGGCGTTTAATCAATCGGGGCATCGGTGCGGCGGCAGGATCGTCAAATCGATGAAAATTTCGGACACCGTCTGAAATGCACCGCAACATGACGATGATGTGACGCCGACCTGTGGATCAGCATATACGAGTCAAAAACGGCGTCAAATATTTTTCAAAAATACGAAGCATCGCGTGCTTCGTGGTGACTGGCATCAATCCTGCATCAACGAAAGCGTGCCGGGGCGTGCATTATTTCGAACGCCTTGCAGGGTTTTCCCGGGCAGAAAACAACCGAAAGTGATTAGAATATTCGACACTCATGCCACGCAATCGTCGGTCGTCGACGCTCACCAATCGTGTCGGAATTCCCATCGATGTCCAATGAAGTCGCCACCCGCCTGCGTCACGTGCGCATGAAGTACGGGCTGTCTCAACGCGAGCTCGCGAAGCGCGCGGGCGTCACGAACGGCACCATCTCGCTGATCGAGCAGAGCCGCGTCAGTCCTTCGGTAGGATCGCTGAAGAAATTGCTCGAGTGCATTCCGATGAGCCTCGCGGAGTTCTTCACGTTCGAGGTCGACGAGAACCGCTCGGTCGTCTCGCGGCGCGACGAGATGCCGAATCTCGGCAACGAGACGATCGGCTTTTATCTCGCGGGATCGGGCGTCAAGGATCGCAACATGTGCATCATGCGCGAGGTCTACCAGCCGCTCGCGGATACCGGAGCGGAAATGCTCACGCATGCGGGGCACGAGGGCGGCGTCGTGGTGTCGGGGCGGATCGAGCTAACCGTCGACGGCACCACGTGGCTGCTCGACCCCGGAGACAGCTATTACTTCGAGAGCCGCTTGCCGCACCGTTTTCGCAATCCCAGCGCGGAACACGTCTGCGAGGTCGTATCGGCGAATTCGCCGCCCACCTTCTGACGTCGCGCCAACGCGATTCGCCGCCGGCCGCGCGCTGCGGGCAAGCAGCGCCGCATCCGTCACGCATGGCGGGACGCCACGCCCGCGGGGCGAATCTCATTCTACGAGGCTATTCCGATGGACAAGACCACTTTGGCTTACTGGCAGGACAAGGCCGCGTCGCTCGCGATCGAGGGGCGCGCATTCATCGACGGCGCGTATCGCGACGCGCACGGCGGCAACACGTTCGATTGCGTGAGCCCGATCGACGGCCGCGTGCTCGCGAAGGTCGCCGACTGCGGCGCGGCCGACGTCGACGCGGCGGTGGCCGCCGCACGGCGCGCGTTCGACGAGCAGGTGTGGGCCGGGCTGAACCCGCGCAAGCGCAAGGCGATCCTGCTGCGATGGGCGGCGCTGATGCGCGCGCATCTCGACGAGCTTTCGCTGCTCGAAACGCTCGATGCGGGCAAGCCGATCGGCGATACGACGACGGTCGACGTGCAGGGCGCCGCGTACTGCGTCGAGTGGTTCGCGGAGGCGATCGACAAGGTGGGCGGCGAAGTGGTGCCCGCCGATCATCATCTCGTCGGCCTCGTCACGCGCGAGCCGCTTGGCGTCGTGGCCGCGGTCGTGCCGTGGAATTTCCCGATCCTGATGGCGTCGTGGAAGTTCGGGCCGGCGCTCGCCGCGGGCAACAGCGTCGTGCTGAAGCCTTCCGAGAAATCGCCGCTCACGGCGATCAAGGTCGCGCAGCTCGCGCACGAAGCGGGGATTCCGGCCGGCGTGTTCAACGTCGTGCCGGGCGGCGGCGAGCCGGGCAAGCTGCTCGCGCTGCATCGCGATGTCGACTGTCTCGCATTCACCGGCTCCACGGGCGTCGGCAAGCTGATCATGCAGTACGCGGGGCAATCGAACCTGAAGCGCGTGTGGCTCGAGTTGGGCGGCAAGTCGCCGAACATCGTGCTGCCCGACTGCCCGGATCTCGATCGCGCGGCGAAGGCGGCGGCGGGTGCGATCTTCTACAACATGGGCGAGATGTGCACGGCGGGCTCGCGCCTGCTCGTGCACCGCGACATCAAGGACGCGTTTCTCGAAAAGCTCGTCGCCGCGGCGCGCGCGTACAAGCCGGGCAATCCGCTCGACCCGAACGTGTCGATGGGCGCGATCGTCGATGCGCTGCAGCTCGAGCGCGTGCTCGGCTACATCGAGGCCGGGCGCGCCGAAGCGAAGCTGCTGCTCGGCGGCGCGCGCGTGAATGCGGCGAGCGGCGGCTTCTACATCGAGCCGACCGTGTTCGACACGGCGCCCGATACGAAGATCGCGCGCGAGGAGATCTTCGGGCCGGTGCTGTCGGTGATCACGTTCGATTCGGTCGACGAAGCGGTGAGAATCGCGAACGACAGCGAATACGGGCTGGGCGCGGCGGTGTGGACCGCGAACCTGACGACCGCGCACGAAGTCGCGCGGCGACTGCGCGCGGGCACTGTCTGGGTCAACTGCTACGACGAAGGGGGCGACATGAACTTCCCGTTCGGCGGCTACAAGCAATCGGGCAACGGCCGCGACAAGTCGTTGCACGCACTGGAGAAGTACACCGAGCTGAAATCGACGCTCGTGCGGCTGCGCTAAAGGATTCGCAAGCCAGCGCGGCGGCGCGCGCAACGTGCCGCCGCGTTCCCAATGAATCCGACCGCCGGTTCGCTCGCATCTTTCTTCGGAGCGGCATCGCGAGCGAGCCGGTCTCTCCATCGGGTCATTCGATGAATGAAACGCTTTATGGCGACGGCGCGATCCGCCGTCCATCCGTCTACGGTTCCTCGATCGAAAACACTTACGCGGGCGTGCTGTCGTTCATGCGGCGCAACTACACGCGCGATCTCGACGGCGTCGACGTCGTCGTGTCCGGCGTGCCGCTCGATCTCGCGACGACGTTTCGCTCCGGCGCGCGCCTGGGCCCGTCCGCGGTGCGCGCGGCGAGCGTGCAGCTTGCCGAGCTGAATCCGTATCCCTGGGGATTCGATCCGTTCGACGATCTCGCGGTGATCGACTACGGCGACTGCTGGTTCGACGCGCACCATCCGCTCTCGATCAAGCCCGCGATCGTCGAGCACGCGCGGACGATCCTGCAATCGGACGCGAGGATGCTGACGCTCGGCGGCGACCACTACATCACGTATCCGTTGCTGATCGCGCATGCGCAGAAGTACGGCAAGCCGCTGTCGCTGATCCATTTCGACGCGCACTGCGACACGTGGGCCGACGACGCGCCCGACAGCCTCAATCACGGCACGATGTTCTACAAGGCCGTCAAAGACGGGCTGATCGATCCGAAGGCGTCGGTGCAGGTCGGCATCCGCACTTGGAACGACGACTATCTCGGCATCAACGTGCTCGACGCCGCCTGGGTGCACGAGCACGGCGCGCGCGCGACGCTCGAGCGCATCGAGTCGATCGTCGGCGGCCGGCCTGCCTATCTGACGTTCGACATCGACTGCCTCGATCCCGCGTTCGCGCCGGGAACGGGCACGCCGGTCGCGGGCGGGCTGTCGTCCGCGCAGGCGCTCGCGATCGTGCGCGGTCTCGGCGGCGTGAACCTGATCGGCGCGGACGTCGTTGAGGTCGCGCCCGCTTACGACCAGAGCGAGATCACCGCGATCGCGGCCGCGCATGTCGCATGCGATCTGCTGTGTCTGTGGCGGCAGCGCAAGGCGGGCGCGCGCTGACGGCCGCATCGGCGGCCCGGCGCGCCCCGTCGAACTGTCGGACATACGGAGCGAGCGATGGCATACGCGATCAAAGCCGAGGTGAGCGATCCGCAAGCGAAGACATGGACGTTCGCCGCGCAAAAGACGATGTACGGCGGCAAACGCATTGCCGAGGGCGACACGATCTTCGTGTTCGCGAGCGAGAACGAGGGCGGGCCGGGCCTCGTCGCGCGTGGTGTCGTCACGTATGCGCAAGCGATCGCGAAGACGCCCGGCATCGCGCGGCATACGCCGCGCACAAGTGTCGCGATCGCGCGCACGGCGCTCGCGAAGCGCCCGCTGGGGCGCGTCGGGCTCAAGCGCTTTGCCGACTGGAGCGACGGCCGACCGGAGACCGAGCTCAACTTCAAGCTCTATCGTCAAGCGACGAACAAGATCGTCGGCATCTCGAACGAAGCCGCCGCGTTCCTCGACACGTTCTTTCGTTAGCCCAGCCGGCCGGCCGCTCCTGAAGCCGCAGCTAATGCGTTTTCCCCGATAAGTTTTTGCGAATCCGTTATTGGAGCGTTCGGGCGCGCGTTTCTATACTCGACACCTGATTGGCACTCACCCAACCCGAGTGCCGACGATTTCGATAAGGAAACGTGAGAATGAGCCTACGTCCGCTACACGATCGCGTCATCGTCAAGCGACTCGATCAGGAAACCAAGACCGCATCGGGCATCGTGATTCCCGACAGCGCGGCCGAAAAGCCCGATCAGGGCGAAATCGTCGCGGTCGGCCCCGGCCGGCGCGATGCCGACGGCGTGCGCGTCGAGCCCGACGTGAAAGTCGGCGAGCGCGTGCTGTTCGGCAAGTACGCCGGGCAGCCCGTGAAGGTCGACGGCAACGAATTGCTGGTGCTGCGCGAGGAAGAGATCGTCGCAGTCGTTCATTCCTGAGCGGGGAGCATCATGGCAGCGAAAGAAATCATTTTCCACGACGGCGCGCGCACGAAGCTCGTCGAAGGCGTCAATCTGCTCGCGAACGCGGTGAAGGTCACGCTCGGCCCGAAAGGCCGCAACGTCGTGCTCGAGCGCAGCTTCGGCTCGCCCGTCGTCACGAAGGACGGCGTATCGGTGGCCAAGGAGATCGAGCTGGCGGACAAAGTGCAGAACATCGGCGCGCAACTCGTGAAGGAAGTCGCGTCGAAGACGAGCGATGCGGCGGGCGACGGCACGACGACCGCAACCGTGCTCGCGCAGGCGATCGTGCGCGAAGGGCAGAAGTACGTCGCGGCGGGCCTGAATCCGCTCGATCTGAAGCGCGGCATCGACAAGGCGGTGGCCGCCGCGGTCGAGGAACTGAAGAAGATCAGCAAGCCGACGACGACGAGCAAGGAGATCGCGCAGGTCGCGACGATCTCGGCGAACGGCGAGGAATCGATCGGCCAGCGCATCGCCGAGGCGATCGACCGCGTCGGCAAGGAAGGCGTAATCACCGTCGAGGACGGCAAGTCGCTCGCCGACGAGCTCGACGTCGTCGAAGGGCTGCAGTTCGATCGCGGCTACCTGTCGCCGTACTTCATCAACAATCCGGACCGCCAGCTCGCGGTGCTCGACGAGCCGTTCATCCTGTTGCACGACAAGAAGATCTCGAACATCCGCGATCTGCTGCCGGTGCTTGAGCAGGTTGCGAAGGCGGGCCGGCCGCTGCTGATCGTCGCCGAGGACGTCGAGGGCGAGGCGCTCGCGACGCTCGTCGTCAACAATATCCGCGGCACCCTGAAGACCGTCGCGGTCAAGGCACCGGGCTTCGGCGACCGCCGCAAGGCGCTGCTCGAAGACATCGCGATTCTCACGGGGGGCCAGGTGATCGCCGAGGAAACCGGCCTCACGCTCGAGAAGGCGACGCTGCAGGAGCTTGGCCGCGCGAAGCGCATCGAGGTCGGCAAGGAAAACACGACGCTGATCGACGGCGCAGGCGACAAGCCGAACATCGACGCGCGCGTGAAGCAGATCCGCGCGCAGATCGCCGATGCGACGTCCGACTACGATCGCGAGAAGCTGCAGGAGCGCGTCGCGAAGCTCGCGGGCGGCGTTGCGGTGATCAAGGTCGGCGGCGCGACCGAAGTCGAGGTAAAGGAAAAGAAGGACCGCGTCGACGACGCGTTGCACGCGACGCGCGCGGCCGTCGAGGAAGGCATCGTGCCGGGCGGCGGCGTCGCGCTGATTCGCGTGAAGCAGGCAATCGCGGAGTTGACGGGCGCGAACGTCGATCAGAAGGCGGGCATCAACATCGTGCTGCGCGCGCTCGAGGAGCCGCTGCGCCAGATTGTCGCGAACGCGGGCGAGGAAGCGAGCGTCGTCGTCGCGACGGTCGCGGCCGGCAGCGGCAACTACGGCTATAACGCGGCGACGGGCGAATACGGCGATCTCGTCGAATCGGGCGTGCTCGATCCGACTAAGGTCACGCGCACCGCGTTGCAGAACGCGGCGTCGATCGCGGGCCTGCTGCTGACGACCGACGCGACGGTCCACGAAGCGCCGAAGGACGCGCCGCCCGCGCAGCCGGCGGGCGTGCCGGGCGCGGGCGGCACGGGCTTCGATTTCTGAGCGGCCGTGTAGCGCCGGCGCGAATGCGTGCGCGGCTCCGGGCCGCGCGCCACGGCGACGCATGCGATGCGTGCTTGGGAGGGGCGCGGCGACGCAGCCCGTGTCCTTGGCCTGGCGCGCGTCGACGTCCGTCGCGCACGCTGCCAGTGCGCGCGACGCGATCGACGGCGATTCGCTTGCGAGCGGCCTTGCGCCGCCGATGCGTCGACGTCCGTCGCGCCCGAAGCGAGTGGGCCGTATCTGACTCGCGCGCTGAACAACAACGGCTTTCTGCCGGACTTCGTCGCATTGCACGCGAACGCGCCGCCGCGCTCGAAGCACTTCCGATCGTCGCCGAGATCAATGGCCGCCGCGACGCTCAAGTGCGCGGTGATCGCACCGCGCGGCCCGGGCGGCGTCAGCTCGACGAAGCTTCCGGGGGCGCGGGCCGCGCCGACGCCGGCAGCCCGAACAGGCGATCGAAAGCGAGATTGAACGCGAACGTGTACGCGAGGAAGAATGCGATCAGGCCCAAATCCAATACGAACGCCTGCCACAGCGAAACGTCGAGCCACCACGCGAACAGCGGCACCAGCATGACGACCAGCCCGGCCTCGAAGCCGACCGCGTGCGCGATGCGCCGTAGCAAGCCGCGTCCCCGGCGGGTCTGGCGGGCTTCCCACCATTCGAATGCGGTGTTGTAGGCCAGATTCCAGGCCACCGCGATCGCCGAAGAAGCGACGGCCGCGATGCTCGCATGCGCGGGGGCCTGGCCGGTGAGCAGCGAAAATCCGGTCGTGGTGATCGCGATGGCGATCAGCTCGAAGCATGTGACGTAGACGATTTTTCTCTTGAAACCTTGCATGGCGGAGTGCGGAACCGGGGATGCCGGAGAGGCCGTGTTCGAAGTGGAGTCGAGGTCGACGCGAATGATCTGACGAAGCGATCGGCACAGAGGATACCGAATTCGGCGCACGATCGCCTCCGGTCCGTGCGCCGCGCGTTATCGTGACCACGGCGCGTTGCCGGCGCGCGCGGGCCGAATGCATCTCGCGGCGGTGCCGACGCCCGCCATGCGCTCGGCGGGCCCCGCGCCGGGCCCGCGCCGTCGGGCACTGCATCGCGGCCGTATTGCGTCCCTATCGCTTCGCTATTGCGTCCCCCGATCGCGGCGCCCGCATGCTGCGCAGCGGCAAGCATCTCGCCGCGCGTTGCCGTCCCGTGCCGCCGAGTCAAGCGCGGGCGCGCCGGCCGCGCGCGCCCGGTCGTCCGGCCTTTCGGGTATCCCGTCGGTTTCCGGCTTTCCGTTTCATTGACCCGGCCGTAGTTTCGCGCGGCCACCGCGCGCCGCCGATTGCGACGAAATGGCGGCTGCGGTATGGTCGTCGCATGCGGCGACGCGCCGCTCTCGGCCGTCACGCCACGTGGCTATAGTGTCGAGCCCATCATCCACGCGCACTGCCGTAGAGAGACTGTCCATGGCGACCATCGCAACCGAGTTCCATCTCGCTCCGCAGCAATTCTCGATCGACGTGCTGCTGGAAAAATACGCGAAAGGCGACGAACGAACGGCCGACGACATCTATCGCCGCGTCGCGCGCGGCGTCGCGCAGGCGGAGCCGCCGGAATTGCGCGACGAAATCGAGGCGCGCTTCGTCGAGCATCTGCAACGCGGCGCGCTCGGCGCGGGCCGGATCATGAGCGCGGCGGGCAGCTCGATCGCGGCGACGCTGATCAACTGCTTCGTGCAGCCGGTTGGCGATTGCATCCAGGGCGTCGACGAGCGCGGGCTGCCCGGCATCTACGTCGCGCTGCTGCAGGCGGCGGAGACGATGCGGCGCGGCGGCGGGGTCGGCTACAACTTCTCGGCGATCCGGCCGCGCGGCGCATACGTGCATTCGACGGGCTCGAGCGCGTCCGGCCCGTGCAGCTACATCGACGTGTTCGACGCGTCGTGCCGCACGGTCGAGAGCGCGGGCGCGCGGCGCGGCGCGCAGATGGCGGTGCTCGATTGCGATCATCCCGACCTGCTCGAATTCATCGAGGCGAAGCATTCGAAGGGCCGCTGGAACAACTTCAACATCTCGGTCGCGGTGACCGACGCGTTCATGAACGCAGTCGAGCAGGACCTGCCGTGGCAGCTCGTGCACCGCGCGGAGCCGTCTCCCGCGCTGCGCGCGGCGGGCGACCTGCATCGGCGCGACGACGGCATGTGGGTCTACGCGGAACGGCGCGCGCGCGCGATCTGGGACAAGATCATGCGCTCGACGTACGACGTCGCCGAGCCGGGCGTCGTGTTCATCTCGAAGATGAACGACGACAACAACCTGCGCGCGATCGAATCGATTCGTGCGACGAATCCGTGCGGCGAGCAGCCGCTGCCCGCGTACGGCTGCTGCAATCTCGGGCCGTTGAACCTCACGCGCTTCGTGATCGATCCGTTCGCGCGGCTCGACGGCGGCGAAAGCGTGTTCGACTGGGACGCGCTCGCCGAGCGCACGCGCACGCAAGTGCGTTTTCTCGACGACGTGCTCGACGTGACGCTCTGGCCGCTGCCCGAGCAGCGTCACGAGGCGCAGCAGAAGCGGCGAATCGGCATCGGCTTCACGGGCCTGGGCGACACGCTCGTGATGCTCGGCCTGCGCTACGACGCGCAGGAGGGGCGCGATTTCGCCGCGCGCGTCGCGCGCGAGATGCGCGACGCCGCGTATCGCGCGTCGGTCGAGCTCGCGTGCGAGCGCGGCGCGTTTCCCCTCTTCGACGCGAGCCGGTATCTTGAAGAAGGCACGTTCGCGTCGCGCCTGCCCGACGACATCCGGGAGGCGATCCGCCGCGACGGCATCCGCAACAGCCATCTGTTGTCGATCGCGCCGACGGGCACAGTGAGCCTCGCGTTCGCGGACAACGCGTCGAACGGCATCGAGCCCGCGTTCTCGTGGACGTATCAGCGCACGAAGATCATGGCGGACGGCAGCCGGCAGACGTTCGCGGTCGAGGATTACGCGTACCGGCTGTATCGCGAGCTGGGCGGCGACGTCGACGCGCTGCCCGGCTATTTCGTCAGCGCGCTGCAGATGTCCGCGCACGATCACCTCGCGATGATGGCGGCCGTGCAGCCGTACATCGACACCTCGATCTCGAAGACGGTCAACGTGCCCGCCGATTACCCGTTCGACGATTTCGAGAGCCTCTATTTCGACGCATGGAAGAGCGGGCTGAAGGGGCTCGCGACGTATCGCCCGAACGAGACGCTCGGCGCGGTGCTTCACACGTCCGAGCCTGACGACACGCTCGAAGAGGCGGATCTCGATCCGCTGCGCATCGCGATCGACCATCGGCCGAAGGGCGAGTTGCCGGCGGTGATCGAGAAGGTCGAATACCTGACGCAGCTCGGCAAGAAATCGCTGTACGTCGCGGTGTCGTTCATGGAGGTGACGGGGCGCATCGGCGGCGGCGAAGTGACGATCGAGCGGCCGATCGAGTTCTTCATTCCGGTCGGCCAGCGCGACGAATCGCAGCAATGGATCACGGCGACGATGCGCTCGCTGTCGCTCGCCGCGCGCGGCGGATTCGTCGCGCGCAACCTGCAGGATCTGCGCAAGGTGTCGTGGGACCGTGGGCAGGTGCGGCTCGGCGAGACGCAGCGGCTCGACGGCCGGCGCATTCCGCTGTGGCACGATTCCGAAGTCGCGGCGCTCAGCTACGCGATCCAGCAGATCCTGCATCGCCGCGGCTTTCTCGATGCGGAAGGCAATCAGGTGCCTTCGCGCCTGCTCGCGAAACTGCCGCGCGGCGGCGCGGATTCGCACGCGGTCGCCGCGATGCTCGCGGCCGAGAACGAATCGGCGGACGGCGAAGGCGACGATGAGACGGCCGCGGCGGCGCACGGCACGGGCGAGTTGCGCACGATGTTCGGCCGCAAGTGCAACTCGTGCGGCGCGAACGCGGTGATCCGCAAGGACGGGTGCGATTTCTGCACCGCGTGCGGCGAAATCGGCGCGTGCGGTTGAGCGGCTGTTCGCTCGTGCGCGCGCCGTAGGCGAAGCCTGCGGTGCGCGCATCGGCGCGTTGAACGTTGAAGCGGCAGGCGGGCGGAATTGGCGATTCCGCGCCGCGCCGCGCGACGCACGATCGTTTCATCTCTTCCGGGACGACGCGATAACCGGCCGTCTCGGCGTCGCGCCGCCGTGCGGCGCTCGCGTCGACGACGGCAAACCCGGGGCATCGGAGCCGGCGTCGATCGATGCCGTGCAAACGCCATTCAAACGTCTCGTGTCGCGCCGGCACGTTCGATGTCGGCATAACCTCTCCACAGTCCTTCCTTCCCCCCCGTCTCCTCGCGTTCCCGCGGGCCGTGCCCGCTCGTGTCTTCATGCGCGCCGATCGACGGACGGCGCGATGTCGCCGCGCGCGATTCGCCGGTCCGACGGCGCATCGCCGAATGCCGCTCCGCAGGCGGGGCTGCGCCGATGACCGGAATTTCAAGATCGCACGGCCCGCTCGCATGACCGGAATCCGATTCAATTCATGAAATTGAAAATGGTCGCATAAAAATATTGTTTGGTTTGTTTTGAAAATTGAAATGTCAAGTGCGATTTGAATTCAGGCGGGATATTTCGGCTGATCAATTGATTTTGCGGATTTTGTCTGAAATTCGGCAAAAATCATGGGTGGCTCGGGAGGGGCTAGGCCCCCGCAGATCGGGGTTGAATAGCCGACTGTTTATGACGGGGTATTCAGGCAGTGCTTTATTTTTTGGGAAATTGTTTTTAATATTGCGCGCTCGGCATGGGTCGGAAATTGTTTTATTTGAATTGGGCCAATTGGACATGGTTCAATGAATTGAAACGATGCATTCCGGAGTGGTGACGATCTGAATTAGACAGGCTCGACATCCGAATTCGGGGCGCTTTCGACCAATCGCGAAGGAATCGCGAACGAACGGCGAGCGAACCGCGATTGCCCGCGCGTTCGATCGACGCCGCCGGCACGCGGCGCGCATGGCCTCGCGGCGTCCCGCACGCGTCGTTCGGCGCGCGCGGCGCCGAATCATCCTGGTTTCTCAGTCAACCTCTCGTGAGCACTGACGATGGACAACTTTTGCCGCACGAATCTGCCTGCAACGACCGATCTGCCGGAGTTCGTCTTCGAGTTGCCGGGCCTGCAGTATCCGGAGCGCATCAACTGCGCGGCGGCGCTGCTCGACGA
The DNA here is from genome assembly GCF_000012365.1 of Burkholderia thailandensis E264. Classification (NCBI taxonomy): domain Bacteria; kingdom Pseudomonadati; phylum Pseudomonadota; class Betaproteobacteria; order Burkholderiales; family Burkholderiaceae; genus Burkholderia; species Burkholderia thailandensis. Next base: position 2,355,624 of record NC_007650.1, on the reverse strand, counting down.
TGCGGTGAACCTGCGCGGCTGGGGCGATCGCGTCGCGATCAGGACCGAGTCCGGCGCGGCGTGGTCGTATCGCGAACTGCTCGAGCTGAGCAACCGGATCGCGAACCTGCTCGTGCACGACGGCGGGCTCGAGCCGGGCAACCGGGTGCTGCTGCACGGGACCAATCATCCGTTCCTCGCCGCCGCGTGGTTCGCCGTCGTCAAGGCGGGCGGCGTCGCGGTGACGACGATGCCGCTGCTGCGCGCGGGCGAGCTGTCGAAAGTCATCGCGCAGGCGAGGGTCTCGCATGCGCTCTGCGAAGCGGCGGTGTCGGCCGAACTGCGCGCCGCGATGGCGGCGACGCCCGGCGTCGGCTTCGTCCGGTGCTACGACACTGAAGATGCGCCCGCATTCGAGCGGCTGATGCGCGAGTACCCGGCCGCGTTCGCCCCGGCCGATACGCGCGCCGACGATCCGTGCATCGTCGCGTTCACGTCGGGCACGACCGGGCGTCCGAAGGCGACCGTGCACTTCCATCGCGACGTGATGGCGATCTGCCATTGCTTTCCGCAACACGTGCTCAAGCCGAATGCCGACGATGTGTTCTGCGGCTCGCCGCCGCTCGCGTTCACGTTCGGGCTCGGCGCGCTGCTGCTGTTTCCGCTGAGCGTCGGCGCGAGCGTCGTGCTGTTGCCGCGGGCGAAGCCGCAGCGGCTGCTCGCGGCGATCGGCGCGCATCGCGTGAGCATCCTGTTCACCGCGCCGGCCGCGTATCGGGCGATGCTCGACGACCTCGGCGATCACGACATCTCCAGCCTGCGCAAATGCGTGTGCGCGGGCGAGGCGCTGCCGGTGCCGACACGCAACGCGTGGCTCGCGCGCACGGGCATTCGCATCATCGACGGCATCGGCGCGACCGAGATGCTGCACATCTTCGCGTCCGCGGACGAGACGCACGTGAAGGAAGGCGCGATCGGCAAGGCGGTGCCCGGCTATCGGCTCGCGATCCTCGACGAGCGCGGCGAGCGCCTGCCGGCCTATCACGTCGGCCGTCTCGCGGTGCAGGGGCCGACCGGCTGCCGTTACCTGAGCGACGCGCGTCAGCGCGATTACGTGCGGCACGGCTGGAACCTGACGGGCGACGCCGCCTATCTGGACGAGGACGGCTACCTGTTCTACCAGTCGCGCGCCGACGATCTGATCATCAGCCTCGGCTACACCATTTCTCCCGCCGAGGTGGAGGAGGCGATGCTGAGCCATGCGGACGTGCTCGAGTGCGGCGTCGTCGGCGAGCCTGACGGGCGAGGCGGCACGCTCGTCTGCGCGCACGTCGTGCTGCGGCCCGGCGTGTGCGGCTCCGATGCGCTGACGGCCGCGCTGCAACAGCACGTGAAGGCGCGCATCGCGCCGTACAAGTATCCGCGGCGCATCGAGTACCGCGCGGCGGGGCTGCCGCGCAACGAATCCGGCAAGCTGCAGCGCTTCAAGCTGCGGCAAGAGGCCGAGCGCGACGTGCAAGCGGCCTGACGGCCGCGCGGGCGATGCCGCTCGAACGCCGTGCGCGGCCGGCGTCGGCATCGCTCGACCCATTCGACATCGAGGCGAAATGAAAATACTAGGAGCGGGTATTGCGGTACCGGGCGGCGCGGCGCACGCGCCGGCGTTTGCGAACGACTATGCGCTCAAGGCGGCGCGGCTGGCGCTGTCGAAGGCGCGCTGCCTGCCGTCGGAGCTCGATCTGATCGTCAGCCTGTCGGTTTCGCCGAACCGGATGGCGGACGCGGCGCCCATCGCGGGGCCGCGGCTCGCGCATCCGGTGCAGCGCGATCTGCGCGCGTCCAACGCGGCCGTGTTCGATCTGCTCGACGCCGACTGGACGCTCGCGCTCGATCTCGTGCAGAGCCATTGCCGGCAGCTCGGCTACCGCCGCGCGCTCGTCGTGAAGGCCGAGGCGCTCGCCGACGTCGACGGCGCCGAGGCGGGCGGCTATGCGGACGGCGCGGGCGCGATCGTGCTTTCGCCCGGGCGCGGCGATCGATACCACGCGAGCTATGCGGATCTCGACGCGCCGAGCCTCGCGACGCTCGCCGGCGTGTCCGCGCGGCACGCGCACGAGACGGGCGTCGTCGCGCGTTTCGACGGCGGCTTCGATTCGGCGGCGGGGCGCTTTCGCGCGGTGCCGCGCAATGCGGACGCGGCGGTGCGCGAGGTTGTCGGCAATGTGCGAAGCAAGGTCGGCGCGCCCGTATCCGCGCTGTTCCGCGAATCGTGGCTGCACGGCTGGCTCGAGGACGCCGCCGGTTTCGCGAGCGCCTTGCGCGCCGACGCGATCGACATGATCGACGGCGAGGCCGGCACTCCTCCCGCATTCCAGCTTCCCGCGTGGCTCGCAACCCGCGCGTCCGGGCGCGGCGGCGCGCAGGTCGTCGCCGCGCTGACGCTCGACGCGTTCAAGCCGCGCATCGCATGCATCGCAATGGAGGTCTGATGTCCTACAACGTTCGCATGGCCAGTCTCGCGTGCAATCTGCCGTCGCGCTTGCTGCGCAACGACGATGCCGCATTCGACGACGTCGAGCCGATTCCGTCCGAATGGTGGCAGTTCTGGGGAATCGAATCCCGCTACGTGATCGATCCGCACGCGGGCGAATCCGAGCTCGCGATGGCCGAGCGCACCGCGCGCCAGGCGCTCGCGCGCGCGGGCGTCGATGCGGGCGAGCTCGATCTCGTGCTGTTCAACATCACGTCACCGTTCGTCACGGCGGACGACGGCGCGCGGCGCTTCGCGCCGCGGCTGTCGCGCACGCTGCGCGAGCGGCTCGGCGCGCGCAGCGCGCTTGACGCCGATGTCGAGATGGAATGCGCGAGCTTCGTGCTGCAAATGCAGCTCGCGACGAACCTGATCAAGCAGGGGCGCGTGAAGCGCGCGCTCGTGTGCTCGTCCGAGCGGATGTCGGCGGTCGTCGATTACACGAGCAAGTCGTCGACGACGTTCGGCGACGGCGCGGCGGCCGCCGTGCTCGTCGCCGACGCGCACGATCCGCACGGCGCCGACTGGCTGAATGCCGTCTATCGCAGCGACGCGACGCACTACGATCTCGCGACGATGCAATGGCGCTACCCGAGGCCCGCGGCGGACCGCGACGACGCCGAGCGCCAGGCCGAGCGCTTCGGCGCGTATTTCACGCTGAAGCCCGAGGCGCAGGAGCAGATCGCGCGCTTCATGCCCGAGGCGATCCCCGACATCGTCGAGCGCCTGCTGCGCAAGACGGGGCTGCGCGCCGACGATATCGACGCGATGGTGTTCCATCAGCCGTCGGATATCCTCGTGCGCGCGTGGGCGCAGCGTCTCGGCCTCTCGCCGGATCAATACGTGATTCGCCTGGCCGACTGCGCGTGCCTCGTGTCGGCTGCGGTGCCGCTCGCGCTCTACGAATCGCTTCGCCGCGGCGTCGTGAAGCCGGGCTCGCAAGTGGTGATCGCGGGCGCGGGCGCGGGCTGGGGCTTCGGCGCGCAGCTGTGGCGCTGGGGCGAGACGGTCGTGACCGACGCGGCGCCGACGGTCGAGGCGGCGGAGAGCGAACATGCCGCATAACCTCGAGATCGCCGGGCTTGGCCATGCGCTGCCGGAGCGGATTGTCGGCAACGACGAAGTCGCGCGCGTCATCGACACGAGCGACGCGTTCATCCGCACGCGCACCGGCGTGCGGCATCGCCGCTACCTCGCGCCCGGCCAGCAGCTCGCGGACCTCGCCTGCCCGGCCGCCGAGCGTGCGATGGCCGACGCGGGCGTCGCGCCCGCCGACATCGACCTGCTGATCGTCAACACGCTGTCGCCCGATCACCACGATCCGTCGCAGGCGTGCTACATGCAGCCGCGGCTCGGGCTGCGCGAGATTCCGTGCTTCGACATCCGCGCGCAATGCAGCGGCGGACTGTACGGCATCGAGATCGCGCGGCACTTCGTCGCGAGCGGCCTGTATCGCAACGTGCTGCTGATCTGCGCGGAAGCGCTGTCGCGGCGGATCGACACGAGCAACGCGGGCCGCAACCTGTCGATCCTGCTGAGCGACGGCGCGGCCGCGATGGTGCTGCGTGCGCAGCCCGACGCCACGCGCGGCCTCATCGACCTCGCGCTCGGCGCGGACGGCACGCAGTTCGATCTGCTGCAGACGGAGGCGCCGGGCGCGAAGCGGCCGAACTTCATCGACGCCGACGACATCGCGGCGGGCCGCCACTACTTCCGGATGCGCGGCGCCGACATGTTCGAGGACGCGACGCGCCGCATCGTCGACGCGTGCCGGCAGATGCTCGACAAGCATCGGCTCGCGCTCGGCGATATCGGGCTCGTCGTGCCGCATCAGCCGAACCTGCGGATCATCGACGCGGTGATCGAGCAGCTCGGCCTGCCGCGCGAGCGCTGCATGATTTCCGTCGAGGACCTCGGCAACATGGCGAGCGCCGCGTTTCCGGTCGCACTCGCGCTCGCGCACGAGCAGGGGCGGATGCCGGCCGGCCAGTTGAACCTGCTCGTGACCTACGGCGCGGGCGCGACCTGGGCGTGCGCGCTTTATCGGAGCTGAAGGAGCCGAACGACATGCAGCACAGCACTCCAGGCTGGATCGACTCGCAGCTCGCCATCGTCGGCACCGCCGACGTGCCGCTGTACGTAGTCGTCAACGACGAAGCGGCGACGCTCGTCGAAGGCGGGCTGAGCGGGATGACCGGGCTCGTGTGGCGGCAGCTTCACGACCTGCTGAAGGACTACGGCGGCATCCGGCACCTGCGCTACTGGCTGATCACGCATTCGCACTACGACCATTGCAGCCTGCTCGGCACGCTCGCGCCGCGCATGCCGTGGCTGCACATCGTCGGCTCGCCCGAGACCGCCGACGCGCTGCAGAGCCCGTCCGCGCGCCGGACGATTCGCAAGCTCGATGCTCAGGCATCCGATGCGTGGGAGCCGGTTGCCGACGCCGATCTTGCCGACCTGTCCGATATTCCGCTGTATCCGCTCAACGCGGGCAGGGCGCTCGACATCGGCGAAGGGATGCGGATGCGCGCGGTCGCGCTGCCGGGCCACAGTGCCTGCCTGCTCGGCTATCACTGCCCGCAGCTCGATCTGCTGTTCGTGTCGGACGCGCTCGGCGAATACCACGCGCCGACGCAATGGCTGCCACTCGTGTTCCAGGATCTGCCCGCGTACCGGCAGTCGCTCGACGAGATCGAGCGGCGGCACGCATCGCGGATCGCGCTCGGCCATCACGGCATCGTCGGCGGCGACGTCGCGCGGCACGCGGTCCGGCACGCGCGCGACGGCCTTGCCGCGCGCGGCGACGAAGCGCGTGCGGCGCGCGGCGACGCGAACGCGACACGCGCGCTCGCGCAGCAATGGACCGAGCGCTATGCGGCGCGCAGCGAGAAAGTGGTGCCGCGCGCGCTGCATCTGAAGAGCATGGAGCGAATGATCGACCTGTTCCAGCGCGCCGCGTAGGCGCGAACGCCGGCGCGGGCGACGGCTCGCGCCGAACGCCCCACCGGCCGGCTCGCGTGAGATCTTCGGCGCCGGCCGCCGAACGCAACCACCACGACCGTGGGTTTCATTTCCTGTCGGATGACGTCATGACCACCACCAATCTGCCGAAGACGATCAACGAGTTGCTGCGCGTGCGCGCGGCGACGAGAGGCGAGAAAGTCGCGTATCTGTTCCTGAGCGGTCAGCCCGACGACGAGCAGCGGCAGTCGATCACGTTCGCGGAACTCGAGCTGAGCGCACGCCGCGTCGCGCTGATGCTGCAACGGCAGTCGGTCGGCATCGGCGAGCGCGTGCTGCTGCTGTGCCGGCCGGGCCTCGACTACATCGCGGGCTTCCTCGGCTGCCTGTACGCGGGCGCGGTCGCCGTGCCCGCGTATCCGCCGCGCAACCGGCAGCACGCGAGCCGCGTCGTCGGCATCGTCGAGAGCGCGGGCGCGAAGGCGATCCTGTCCACAGGCGACGATTTCGCGCGCTGCACGAAGCTGCTGGAGGATACGGCGGCGTCGCACGTCGCGCTGCTCGACCTCGACGCGGCGAAGCCGCTCGACGCGACGTTCGAGCCGGCCGACGTCGCGCCGTCGCACATCGCGTTCCTGCAGTACACGTCGGGCACGACCGGCAAGCCGAAAGGCGTGATGGTCACGCACGGCAACCTGATCCACAACCTCGCGCTGATCGGCGAGTGGATGGGATATCACGAAGAGAGCACGATGGTCAGCTGGCTGCCGCCGTACCACGACATGGGGCTGATCGGCGGCATCCTGACTTCGCTGTTCGGCGGCTTTCGCTGTGTGCTGATGGCGCCGGAGCGCTTCATCCAGCATCCGTTCCTGTGGCTGCGCGCGATCAGCGACTACCGCGCGGACGTGACGGGCGCGCCCGATTTCGCCTACCGGATGTGCAGCCGCCGCGTGCCCGACGAGCAGCTCGCGACGCTCGACCTGAGTTGTTTGAAGACCGCGTACAGCGGCGCGGAATCGGTCCGTTACGGCACGCTCGCGGAATTCGCGCAGCGCTTTGCGCCGGCGGGCTTCGATCCGCTGCGCTTCAAGCCGTGCTACGGCCTTGCCGAATGCACGCTGCTCGTCGCGGGGCGCAGCGCGCCGCGGCCGCTGCGCACGGTGTGCGTCGACCAGGCGGCGCTGCAGCAGCAGAAGGTCGTGATCCGGCGCGCGTTCGAGGGGCTCGCGCCGCAGACGGACGAGCGCGACGGCGAGCGCGTGCTCGTCAGCGTCGGCGTGCCGATCGGCGAGCAGCGGGTCGTCGTGCGCGATCTGAATACGAATGAGCGCTGCGCGGACGATGAAATCGGCGAGATCTGCGTCGCGGGCGCGAGCGTCGCGCCCGGCTACTGGCAGCAGTACGAACAGACGCTCGCGACGTTCCAGCGCGGCATCGGCGGCGAGGCCGGGCAGGAATTCGCCGGCACGGGCGACCTCGGCTTCTATCATCGCGGCGACCTGTACGTCACCGGCCGCCTGAAGGACATGATCATCATCGCGGGGCGCAACTACTACTCGGAAGATGTCGAGTACGCGGTGATCGGCAGCCGGCCCGAGCTGGTGCCGAACGGCTGCGCGGCGTTTACGGTCGACGCGGGCGACGAGGAGCGGCTCGTCGTCGTCGCGGAGATCGAGCGCACGCATCGCAAGGGCGATCTCGACGCGCTGCTCAAGGGCATTCGCGAAGCGATCTGGCTGCGCCACGACATCAGTCCGGGCGCGGTGCTGCTGGTGTCGCCCGGCAGCGTGCCGAAGACGTCGAGCGGCAAGGTGCGGCGCAGCGAATGCCGCAAGCGGTTGCGCGACGGCGAGCTGACGGTGCTCGCGCGCTGGGACGCGGACGATCTGACCGCCGCGGCGACGCGGGGCGCCGCGGCGGCGCCGGCATCGTCGACTTCGCCGGCGTCACCGGCGTCACCGGCGTCACCGGCGTCACCGGCGTCGCAGGCGTCGCAGGCGTCGTGCGCCGCGCCGGCCGGCAAAGCCAAGGCAGCCGACGCGGCTGATGCGGGCGGCGCCGCTTCGCCGAACGCGGCGAAGGTCGAACAGCTCAAGGATTGGTTGCGCCACTACGCGCGCACGCGGATCGATTCGCGAACCATCGACGAGCGCCGGACCATCGCGCCTCACATCGTGCTCGACTTCGGCAACGAAGGGTTGCTCGGCATGCAGATCGACCGTGCATACGGAGGCCTCGGCTTCACGAATCGCGAGATGCTGCAAGTGGTGGCGCAGCTCGCGACGATCGATTCGACGCTCGCGTTCTTCGTCGGCCTGAACAACACGCTCGGCATCCGGCCGATCATGCTGCACGCGCAGCCCGCGCTGCGCGACGAACTGCTGCCGCTGCTCGCGACGGGCCGCACGCTCGCCGCGTTCGCGCTGACCGAGCCGGCCGCGGGCTCGAACGTGCGCGCGATCACGTCGGTCGCGCAGCGCGTCGACGGCGATCAATGGCTCGTCAGCGGCCAGAAGAGCTGGAGCGGATCGTCGGCATGGGCGGGCGTGATCAACGTGTTCGCGAAGCAGGCGGACGGCGCCGGCATGGTCGGGCTCGCGGTCAGACAAGGCACGCCCGGCCTGCGGATCGGCGCGGAAGACCTGACGATGGGCGTGCGCGGGATGATCCAGAACACGCTCCATCTCGATCGCGCGCGCGTGAGCGACGCGTGCCGGCTCGGCTCGCCCGGGCAGGGGATGGCCGTCGCGCAGCAGACGATGAACTTCGCGCGCCTCGGCATCGGCGCGGTGTGCGTCGGCGCGATGAAGCGCTGCGCGCAACTGATGCATCGCTATGCGGCGCGGCGCCGGATCGGCACGGGCCTGCTGCTCGACCATCCGCTCGCGCGGCAGCGTATCGGCGACCTGCGGCATCGGATCGACGGATTGAGCGCGCTGATCGAGCAACTGGCGGCCGATTTCGACGCGGGACGCGCCGCGCCGGAAGACGGCCTCTTGATCGCGAAGATTCTGGGCTCGGAGTGCCTGTCGCAAACGTCCGACGAATTGATGCAGATCCTGGGCGGGCGCGGCTACATCGAAACGAACGTCGCGCCGCAGATCTTCCGCGATGCGCGGTTGCCGCGCATCTTCGAGGGGCCGACCGAGACGCTGCTCGCGCATCTGGGCAGCCGCCTGCTGAACGGCGGCGACGATCTGCTCGGCTATCTGGGCGAGCGCACGGGCGCGGGCGCGCTGGCCGCCGAGCTGCGCGGGCTCGGCGAGCAACTGCTCGGGGAAGGCCTCGCGAACGCGGACGCGCTCGGCGGCGCCGCGCACGCGGCGAACTGGGTCAACTACTGGCTCGGCAGCGTCGCGCAATGGGCGCTGCTGCTGGCCGTCGTCGAGCAGGCGGCGAAACGGCGCGGCGTCGACGGCGCGACGCTCGAATGGGCGCAGAGCCAGTACGAACTCGCGGTCGAGGCGGCGCAGCGTCAGGTCGGCCGGCGGCGCGTGCTGTCGAGCGCCGCGCAGCTCGCCGAATGGGGGCAGCGCGTCGAGCGCGAGATCGGTCCGATCGAGCAGACGGTGCCTGGTGCGCAGCAGCGGATCGATCCGCTGCTGCGCGCCGAATACGACATGCACGCGCCGCCGTCCGACATTGGCGCTGCGCCGGCCGCCGACGAGCCGCCGCCCGCCGCGGACGTCTCGCCCGAGCCCGCGCCCGTGTCCGCCGTGCAGGCCGACCCCGAGCTGAAGCGCGAGATCGAGCGCTGGCTGCTGACATGGCTCGGCGAGCGTCTGCGCAATCGCCGGATCGCGTTGACGGCCGAGACGACCTTCGCCGACATCGGCCTCGATTCGATCCTCGCCGTCGAGCTGACGATGGCGTTCGGCGACGCGTTCCGCACGACCGTCGACGCGTCCGCCGTCTGGGATTACGCGTCGATCGACGCATTGGCGACGCATCTCGCCGCCCGAATGGACCGGCACGCGCCCGCGCAAGCGGCCGCGGCTTCGTCCGCCCCTTCTTCTTCCTTGTGAGGCGCACCCGATCATGCAGTCGCTTTGTGAACTTGCCACGTCTGCCGGCACCCTGACCGCGCAGCTCGAAAACTATCTCCGCTCGCATGCCGACGACAGCTGCAAGCTGCTCGGCCTGCCGCTCGGCACGCCGCTGCGCGTCGAGATCGCCGATGCCGGCGCGCCGATCGAAACCCGCCGCGACGACCGCGAGGCGACGCTGCGCATCGGCCGCGGCGACGCGCAGCGCGTGATGGCCTACACGCGCAGTTGCAACTGGGCGAACGGCGTCGTGCTCGTGCCGACGCTCACGCGTCTCGTGCTCGCGGGTGCGTTCGACGGCCTGAAGGCCGGCGAGCCGCGCGCGATGCGCGCGTTCGCCGCCACGCGCAAGACCGATCCGACGCGCAACCTCGGGCTGCTGTGGGGCGCGCTGAACCTGCTCGGCCTAGCCGGCTGGGTGACGCTCGGCAGCGGCGACGAGAACGCCGACTATGCGCTGACGGCCGCCGGCGCGCGCGTCGTCGAATGCGTGAACGCGCAGCGGCCGCTTTTCACGCGCCTGGCCGACGCGGCTTCGCTGCTGCAGCACCTGCATGCGCTGGCCCATCGCCGGCGCGAGAACGCCGACGAGAGCGCGGGCTACGCGGCGCTCGTGCGAGCCTGCATCGACGGATGGCCGCTGCCGGACGCGTGCAACGATCTCGAACGGCACGTCGACGCGCAGCTTCGCACCGCGATGGACGGGCTGTTGCTCGGCCCGACGTGGGTCGCGCTCGACATGCCGGTGTTCGAGAAGCAGGGCACGCAGCAAGGCAAGGTCGCGGCGAGCTTCTTCGAAGCACTCGACGCGCGCCGCGACGGCGTCGCGATCGGCGACGCGTGGCCGCACGCGGATCGCGTCGTGCTGGACGCCGCGTGGGCGCTGCTGCGCCACGCGGGCATGGCCGACGTCGAGGCCGGCGGCTCGAGCGTGCGGCTCAACGAGGCAGGGCGTATCCATCGGCCGATCGCCGCGCCGTATGCGGGGCTCGCCGCATCGTATCTGCGCTCGTATGCGCTGCTAGACGAATTGCTGTTCGGCGATCCCGATCCGCTCGACATCGATCGCGACGGGCACATCGATCGCGTGATGAACGTGTACGCGTCGAGTGGCGCGGGCTCGGGCCCGGCGTCGAAGGAGATCACGACGAAGATCATCCGGCGCCTGTTCGACGAGACGCCGCTCGACCAGCAGCCGGCCGGCATTTCCGACATGGGCTGCGGCGACGGCAGCGCGCTCAGGCGACTCGCGCAATACGTGATCGAATCGACGCGGCGCGGCCGGCATCTCGCCGACTATCCGCTCATCGTGATCGGCGCGGACTACAACGAATCGGCGCGCAGCCGCGCGGCGGATACGCTCGCCGCGCTGAGCGGCGTGCCGGGCGTGCACGTGCGCGTGATCGACGCGGACATTTCGCAGCCCGACCGTTACGACGAAGCGGTGGCCGCGAGCGGCCTGACCGTGAAGGGGCCGGACGGCAGTCATCGCGCGGCGCGCCTGAGCGATCTGCTGCACACGTTCATGTTCCTCGTGCACAACCGCCGTCTCGGCGTGCGCCGCGGCGATGCCGCCGACGCGATCCTCGAGCGCTATTTGCGGCAGGTCGATCGCGCGCATCTGCGCAGCGTCGCCGAACGTTACTTTCCGGGGCAACTGACGGTTTCCGACCATGCGGCGCTGCCGGTTCCGCTCGATGCGCTCAAGCGCGCATTCCGCGTCGCGTACAGCGATGCCGAAGGGCTCGTGCCCGGATACGTCGCGGCCGCCGACCTGATCGACTTCGTCGCGCGCTGGAGGCCGCACGCGAAGCACGGCTTCCTCGTCGTCGAAGGGCACAGCCCGTGGGCCGCGAGCCTGCTCGACGACGCGGTGGCCGAGCCCGGCCGCTGGACGCGGACCGAGCAGCTGCCGTCCGTGTTCAACTGGGGAATGCACTTCCTGTCGCGGCAGTTCATGGCGCCGTTCGACGAATTCATGCTCGCGATGTGCATCGCGGGATTGAGCCCGCGCGATGCGATTCACGGGCGCATCCATCCCGAGGGCTTTCCCGGCCCGGATCTGCTGAACGAATACCGGTTCTTCAGCATCGCCGACTACGTCGCTTACGACGCCGCGCATGCGTGATGCGGTCTGCCCGCCGGCCCCGGCGGGCGCGCGGCGCGCGTGATGCGGGCATCGCCCGTCAGAGGGCGGCATCCAGGCGGCGCGCCTGACGGACGCCCGCTCGAACCGCATGTTGCGGTGCGTGATATGCAGTGCAACATGCGATGCCGCATGCGACATCGCCCGCGCGACATCTAGACTTCGTATTCGACGTCAGTTTCGGCGCGATCCTCTCCAAACGGCTCGCCGTTCCGGCTTTCACGCCGAGGCGATGCCGTATAGTGCGGCTGGCGCGGCGGCGGGCGGAGTCCGCCGCGCGTCGATCACGACGATCGAACCAGTTCGCAAAAATCCATAAGGGAGGAGACGCATGACCGTGTCGCAAACTTGCCTGCTTATCACAGTACTGATGCCGTTCGTCTGGACGATGTGCGCGAAGTCGAGCAACCGGTACGACAACCGCGAGCCGCGCCGCTATCTGGGGCAGCTCGAGGGCTGGCGCGCGCGCGCGTTCGCCGCGCATCAGAATTCATGGGAAGCGCTCGCGCTGTTCACCGCGGCGCTCGTCGTCGCATGGCACAACGGCGCGAACGTGCAGCGCGTCGATCAGCTCGCGATCGTCTTCGTCGCCTCCCGCGTGCTGCATGGCGTGCTCTATCTGCTGAACTGGGCGACGCTGCGCTCGCTCGCGTGGACGGTCGGCCTCGTTTGCGTGGTCTGGCTGTTCTTCGCCGCGCCGTGATCGGCCTGCATGCGAAAAAGGCGAACCGACGTTCGCCGACTCACGCCGGCTTCGCATTCAACCGCCGGTCCGCCACCGGCGGCATCGCGGCGTGAGGGCGTCGCGCCGGCGTCATGCATGACGGAGCCGGGCGGCGGGCGTGCGTTGGCGACGGCGCATTCTCGAAGGCTTGCGCCGCATTTCCGGGAAATGGGCGAGGAAACAAAAAACGCCCTCGTCACGATGCTCTCCACATCGCGACGAGGGCCAACGGTAGCCGGTTGAAAAGCCGGTTCGCGGATCAGGCGGCCACCACTTCGGCGCTTGCCGGGGCGTCGGCGTCCGCCGGCTGCACCGCATCCGCGTCGCTTCGGATCAGGTAGTCGAACGCGCCGAGCGACGCCTTCGCGCCTTCGCCGACCGCGATCACGATCTGCTTGTACGGCACGGTCGTCACGTCGCCGGCGGCGAACACCCCGGGCACCGACGTCGCGCCGCGCGCGTCGACGACGATCTCGCCGTGTTTCGACAGCTCGACCGTTCCCTTCAGCCATTCGGTGTTCGGCACGAGGCCGATCTGCACGAACACGCCTTCGAGCGCGATGCGCTTCGTTTCGCCCGTGCGCATGTCCTCGTAGACGAGCGCGTTGAGCCTCGCGCCGTCGCCCGCGAGCTCGGTCGTGCGCGCGTGCGTGAGCACCGTCACGTTCGGGAGGCTGCGCAGCTTGCGTTGCAGCACCTCGTCCGCGCGCAGTTGCGCGCCGTATTCGATCAGCGTCACTTCACTGACGATGCCGGCGAGATCGATCGCCGCCTCGACGCCCGAGTTGCCGCCGCCGACCACCGCGACGCGCTTGCCCTTGAAAAGCGGCCCGTCGCAATGCGGGCAGTACGCGACGCCGCGGTTGCGATACTCGCGCTCGCCGGGCACGCCGATCTCCCGCCAGCGCGCGCCCGTGGCGAGCACGACGGCCTTCGCTTTCAGCACCGCGCCGCTCGCGAGACGGATTTCATGGAGACTGCCCGGCACGAGCCGGTCGGCGCGCTGCACGTCGATCACGTCGACTTCGTATTGCTTCACGTGCTGCTCGAGCGCGGTCGCGAACTTCGGCCCTTCGGTTTCCGTCACCGACACGAAATTCTCGATCGCCATCGTGTCGAGCACCTGGCCGCCGAAGCGCTCGGCGACGACGCCCGTCGAGATGCCCTTGCGCGCCGCGTAGATCGCGGCGGCCGCGCCGGCGGGGCCGCCGCCGACGATCAGCATGTCGAACACGGGCTTTGCCGCGAGCGCCTGCGCCGCGCGCCGGCTCGCGCCGCTATCGAGCTTCGCGAGGATTTCCCTCACGCTGCTGCGGCCCTGGCCGAACGTCTCGCCATTCAGGAAGATCGTCGGCACGGCCATGATCCGGCGCGCGTCGACTTCGTCCTGGAACAACGCACCGTCGATCATCACGTGGCGGATGCGCGGGTTGACGAGCGCCATCACGTTGAGCGCCTGCACGACTTCCGGGCAGTTCTGACAGGTGAGCGAGATATACGTCTCGAACGTGTAGTCGCCGTCGAGCGCGCGAATTTGCTCGATCGTCGCGTCGTCGAGCTTCACCGGATGGCCGCCCGTTTGCAGCAGCGCGAGCACGAGCGACGTGAATTCATGGCCCATCGGTATCCCGGCGAAGCGAATGCGCGCGGCTTCGCCCGGCTCGCCGACCGAGAACGACGGCGCGCGCTCGGCCTCGTCGCGGCGCTCGACGACGAAAACTTGCGGCGACAGCGACGCGATCTCGTCGAGCAGCGCGCGCAGCTCGCGCGACTTGTCGCCGTCGTCGAGCGATGCGACGAGCTCGACGGGACGCGTGATCCGTTCAAGGTACGATTTCAACTGAGTCTTGAGATTGGCATCCAGCATGACGATTCGGATTCCGTAGCGAAGGAGGTACTGTCCCGCCGTATGCGGGCGGGGCGGACGTGGGGCGAGCGGCGCGGGGAGCGGGCCGCGAACGACGCGGCGCCGCGCGGCGCATACGGCGGCGGTGCCGCCGTGCGGCGTCAGATCTTGCCGATCAGGTCGAGCGACGGCGTGAGCGTGTCGGCGCCCGGCGTCCACTTCGCGGGGCAGACTTCGCCCGGGTGCGCGGCGATGTATTGCGCGGCCTGGACCTTGCGCAGCAGTTCGCCCGCGTCGCGGCCGATGCCGTTGTCGTGGATCTCGCACAGCTTGATCTCGCCCTGCGGGTTGATCACGAACGTGCCGCGCAGCGCGAGCCCTTCCTCTTCGATCAGCACGTCGAAGTTGCGCGAGATCGCGAGCGTCGGATCGCCGATCATTGGATACTTGATCTTCGAGATCGTGTCCGACGTGTCGTGCCATGCCTTGTGGGTGAAGTGCGTGTCGGTCGACACCGCGTAGATCTCGACGCCGAGCTTCTGGAATTCGGCGTAGCGCTCGGCCAGATCGCCGAGCTCGGTCGGGCATACGAACGTGAAGTCGGCGGGATAGAACACGACGACGGACCACTTACCCTTCAGGGTCTCGTCGCTGACCTGCACGAAGTCGCCGTTGTGATATGCGGTGGCCTTGAACGGTTTGATCTGGCTGTTGATGATCGGCATTTGCGCTTCCTCTTGAATCGGTGTGTGATCAGGAAGCGCCAGTATGGCGATGGGGCCCGATTCTGTGAAATTGCATGTTTCAATGATCGGAATCGGTATTTCCTATCTCGCCCCGCGGCCCGGCCGCGCGGCGAAAAAAAAGGCGGCGCATCGAGTCGAGATGCGTCGCCCAATGCGGATATCGAGGGAATATCCGCAAGCACGCCATGTGAGGCGAAGCGCGCGCAGGCGTGCGGCGCATCGCCCGTCAGTTGGCTATTTCGCGCCGACGACGCCGAGCGCGCTGCTGTAGTTCGGCTGCAGCCAGACCTTGTTCGCGTTCAGGTTCGCCGTATCGAAATAGATCGTGTTGCCCGAGCGCACGCCGATTTTCGCGACGCTGCCGTAGCGGCCGTTGACCTGATCGGCGATCTGTTTCGCCCACACGCTGCGATCGGCGTTGTACGGCGTGATCGGCTGGCGCACGTCGACGATTTCCGCGCCGCGCGCGTCCGCGCCCATCACGCGGAAGCGGACCTGCTGGCCGGCTTGCGGCGCGATGCCGGGCTCGACGAACGCGCGCGTCGCGACCCACGGGAAGCCCGACGCGCGCTCGTCGGAGGCGATCGTCACGTCGCTGCAGTTGAAGAAGCCTTCATTGCCGGCGTCGATGCGCTGCCAGTAGCTGTACAGCACCGCATCGCCGGTGCGGCCCGCGGGCAGCGTCACGTCCAGCTTGTAGAACGACTGGATCGAGCCCGGCAGATGGCCCGCGCCGTTCGCGGGCACGGGCGCGGGGGCCGGCGCGTCGTAGATCTGCTGAAGATCGTCCCAGCGCAGCGGCCGCGACCGATCGTACGACGGCTTCGAGATGAACACGCGCATGCGCGCCGGATTGTGTGCCGTCGTGTTTTCCCACTGAAGCTCGATGTGGCCGTTGCGCGGCGTCAGTTGCGTCTTGCGCCAGACCGACGCCGGCGCCTTGTCGAGCCCAGCCTTCGACGTGTCGCCGCCCGCGCACAGCAAGCCGTCGGGCACCGCGGCCTTCAGTTGCGCGAGATCGTTGCCCTGGCCGACCGGGTTCGCGGACACCTCGTTCCATTGCGTGAAAGGGTAGGCCGAATTGTTGCCGGCGCGATAGGCGGCGCGGCAATCGTCATGCGGAATCGCCGAGCCGTTGGGCGGGTCCCAGTAGCCGCCCTCGAGACGGCATTGATACTGACGCGCGATCGGAAAACCGACCGCGCCGTGCGCGTCGGCGTCCACGGGCGCGAGCAGCGCGGCGAACGAAGCGGTCAGCGTGGCGGCTGCGCCGAGCGTGAGCGCGGCGCGTGCGCGCGGTCGGGATGACGGCGCGTCGAAGTGCGACTTCATGTAGCGTTCCTCCAGGTGAGAAGTGACACGGTTCGCGTTCCGCAGCGTGGTGGAGATGCGTCGATTGTTTTGGATGTCGAAATGTCTGGCGCTCGCGCATTCGTCCGAGGATTCCGTCACGATGGTAGATGACGCCGCGCGCCGGCGCGGCCTACCAAAAATGGCAGGCGCGGCGAGTTCGCGCGATGCCGGGCGTTCGGGACGACAGGCGGCATGCAGGCTGCCCGATTCGCTCGAGTGGAAACGTCGCAAGCAAAGAGATCGCAGCCTATCGTCAGCGCGGAGGTGAGCGTTACCACGAAACTTGGGAGGTTGACCGGCGACGCACGCGGCCGTTCTAGCGTCGCGCGCGTCAGTGCATGTACGCGGCGGACTGCGCCGGCGCGCGAATCGCGAGCCCTGCGTCGAGCAGCGCGATCGAGAACCAGCGGGCGATCTTCAGCACGCCGCTGTCCGCGCAGCGCGGCAGCCAGTCGGCGAGCGCGCGCAGCGCCGCTTCGCTGCGCGTCGATTGCAGATGGGCGAGCGCCTGCAGAAGCCGCGCCTCGTCGCTCGCGGGCCCGCTCGCGCAGCGGCAGTGCGCATCGAGCGGGTGGCATGCGTCGCACGTCAGGAAGCGCATCAGCATGTCGAAATGCACGAGACCATCGGCGCGCAAGCCGGCCGAAGCCAGCACGTCGCGCCACGATTGCGGGCGGCATCGCGCGTCGTCGTCCGCGCACGGATGCAGCCAGCGGCGAATCGCGGTCAGCACGATCCGCGCCGCGTCGATGTCGCGCGGTTCGACATCGGCTTCGGCGAGCGGTGCGCCGCTCAGGGCGGCTTGACGGAAATGCATGGCGAAACCTCCGGGGTTCGATGCGTCGCGCGATCGGCGGGGCGCATGGATGTCGGCGCGGCCGTCAGCGTGCGGGCCCGAGCCATTCGCGCACGTGCGCGTCGCGATCCGGACGCCGCGTGTCGTTCGCGGGCGTGGCCGGCGTGCCGACGAACAGGAAGCCGACCAGCCGTTCGTCGGCACCGAAGCCGAGCGTGTCGTGCATCGCCGGCTCGTACGAATCGACGCCCGTTGCCCAGAAGCCGCCGTAGCCGAGCTGATGGATCGCGTTCAGCATGTTCATCGCGGCCGCGCCGACGGCGAGCAACTGCTCGATCTCCGGCACCTTCGACGTAGGGTTCAACGCCGCGCCGAGCGCGATGATGAGCGGCGCCGCGAGCGCCTTGGCTCTTCGGTGCTCGTGCGAACCGGGAGGATCGTCGGGCGCGCGCGCATCGGCGAGCTCGACGAGCAGATCGCCGAACGCGTGGCGAGCCGCGCCGCGGATCACGACGAATCGCCACGGTCGCAGGTTGCCGTGATCGGGCGCGCGCAGAGCCGCATCGAAGATCGCATCGAGTTCGTGCGGGCCGGGCGCGGGTTCGGTCAGCGGCCAACGGGAGCGGCGCGACAGCAGGTCCCCCAGCAAGCCGCGCGGGGTGTCGGCGACAGTGGCGCGGGCGGGCACCGAGGAGGCGATGGCATTCATGGTCGAGGTTCCGGTATCGGGCGATGAGCGGATACATCATCGGCCAGTTTCGCCTTAAATGCAAACGATTCGCATTCGCGAGTGGGGTGATTCGATGGCCGCGCAGTGATCCGAATGGAGCTGCGGGTCACCGTCGGCCGGGCGATTCGCGGAATTCGGCGGCGGGCAATGGGGCGCGTGCCGCTCCCCGATCCGCCGTCTGCGGCGCACGTCCTCAATTCGTGCGCGTAAGGAGGGTTGGGGCGGTGTATCGGCTCATTGCTTCCTGGAAGTGCGTTATCGCGATGCCGGCTGCCGTGCGACCGGCCGCGATTGCGCATCGCCTGATGCGCGCGTTCGGCGGCGCGTTATATGCGATCCATCGGACGAGCGGCCTTCGCCGCCGCACGGAATGCGGCTCGGGCGCCCGTCGTGCCCCGGTTCGTCTGTTCATAACTATCCAGTTAATCCGGAATTGACCGACGAGTCGATCGGATACCGAAGTGATCGCCCGCATAGACAGACGCGGCGCAAATCTGCCACGCTAGCCGCGCGGGCGATGCCGGCTGCGCCGAATCGGCACATGCTGGCGTCCGGCCTTCGCACCGTCGTGGTGCGGCGTGCCGCGCGAAAGTGCCAAATCAGTCGGGAGGCCTGAGGATTCCAGCAAGGCACGCTCTTTGCTCGTTAGTCATTGCGCCGGTTCGGCATGGAGGGATGCCGAGTGAATGATGGATGGAGAACTTTTCGATGAAGCCGTTCGACGAAATGCTGCAACCCGGCGATACCGTACGAGCGCCGTATGAGCGCTTGAAGCAATGGCTCGATACACAGGACCCCGCGAGCCTGGCCCAGAAGGCGCACGACGCCGAGGGTGTGTTCCGCAAGACCGGCATCACGTTCGCCGTGTACGGCGACGCCGAGGCCGCCGAGCGATTGATTCCGTTCGACATCGTGCCGAGAATCATTTCGGGACGCGAATGGAACCGGCTGTCGCAGGGGATCGAGCAGCGCGTGATGGCGCTCAATGCGTTCCTCGACGACATCTACCACCGCCAGGAGATCGTGCGCGCGGGCATCGTGCCGAAGCACCTGATCTCGCACAACGACGCGTTCCTGCCGGAGATGATCGACTTTCGGCCGCCCGGTAACGTTTACACGCACATCATCGGCGTCGACATCGTCCGGACCGCAGAAAATCAGTTCTACGTGCTGGAAGACAATGCGCGCACGCCGTCCGGCGTGTCGTACATGCTCGAGAACCGCGAGACGATGATGCAGCTCTTTCCCGAGCTGTTCCAGCAGGTGAAGGTGCGGCCCGTCGAGACTTATCCGCAACTGCTGCGCCAGTCGCTCGCGGCCGTCTGCCCGCCCGGCGGCAACGCGGACAATCCGACCGTCGCGGTGCTCACGCCGGGCATTCACAACTCCGCGTACTACGAGCACGCGTTCCTCGCCGACCAGATGGGCGTGCATCTCGTCGAGGGCAGCGATCTGCAGGTGATCGGCGATCGCGTCGCGATGCGCACGACCGAAGGCTTCCGGCCGATCGACGTGCTGTACCGCCGCCTCGACGATGCGTTCCTCGATCCGCTCACGTTCCGGCCGGATTCGGTGCTGGGCGTGGCCGGCATCATGGACGTCTACCGCGCGGGCAACGTGACGATCGCGAATGCGCCCGGCACCGGCATCGCCGACGACAAGGCGATCTACTCGTACATGCCCGAGATCGTCGAGTTCTACACCGGCCGCCGCGCGATGCTGGAGAACGTGCCGACCTGGCGCTGCGCGGAAGCGGATAGCCTCAAGTACGTGCTCGAGCATCTCGAGGAACTCGTCGTGAAGGAGGTGCACGGCTCGGGCGGCTACGGGATGCTCGTCGGCCCCGCCGCGTCGAAGGCCGAGCGCGACGCGTTCGCGGCGAAGCTGCGCGCGAAGCCGTCGAACTACATCGCGCAGCCGACGCTCGCGCTGTCGACGACGCCGATCCTGACCGAGCGCGGGCTCGCGCCGCGCCACGTCGATCTGCGGCCGTTCGTGCTCGTGTCGGACCGGATTCGCATCACGCCGGGCGGCCTCACGAGAGTCGCGCTGAAGGAGGGTTCGCTCGTCGTCAATTCCAGTCAGGGGGGCGGCACCAAGGACACCTGGGTGCTCGCCGACTGAGCGCACGCGCACGGCGGCGCTCGCGCGAACGCGCGCATGCGCGCGATGCGTTCGCGCGCGCCGCACCGAACAACGATCGGAGTGGACGGCAAACATGCTTCTCGGACGCACAGCAAGCGGTCTTTACTGGATGTACCGCTATATCGAGCGCGCGGAAAACACCGCGCGCATCGTCGACGCCGGCTTGCGGATGGCGCTCACGCGCACGTCCGACGCGCCGGCGGAATGGTCGTCCGTGCTCGTCAGCTCGGGCGCGGACGACGGCTATCGGCGGAAATACGAAACATACGCGGCGGACACGGTCGCCGATTATCTGCTGCGCGATCGCGACAACCCGTCGAGCGTGCTGTCGTGCATCGAATGCGCGCGCTCGAATGCGCGGATGGTGCGCACGGCGCTCACGCGCGAGGCTTGGGAGAGCGTGAACGGCGCGTGGCTCGCGATCAAGCGGGCGCTCGCGCAGCCGATCCGCGCGAGCGCGCTGCCCGCGATCCTCGACGAGATCAAGCGCGAGACCGCGCTGATCCTCGGCAGCTTCTACAGCACGATGCTGCGCAACGAGATCTTCGATTTCGCGCAGATCGGCGCGTTCGTCGAGCGCGCGGACAACACCGCGCGGATTCTCGACGTCAAATATCACCTGCTGCTGCCGTCGGTGTCGCACGTCGGCACGATCCTCGACAACTACCAGTGGGAATCGATCCTGCGCTGCGTCGCCGCGCACCGGTCGTACCGCTGGGTCTACGACGTCCAGTACAAGCCGCTGAACATCGCCGACTATCTGATCCTCAACGGACGGATGCCTCGCTCGCTGCGTTATTGCTACGGGCGCGTCGTGTCGAGTCTCGAGCATCTCGCGAAGGATTACGGGCTCACGCACGGTTGTCACGAAACCGCCGCCAACATCAAGCGGTCGCTCGAGGACAACACGGTCGAACGCGTCTTCAAGAGCGGGCTGCACGAGTTTCTGACGGATTTCATCGCCAAGAACAACAGTCTCGGCCTCGAAATCGCCCAAGCCTACAACTTCGATTGAGGTCAGCCATGCGCCTTGCCATCCGACACATCTCGCGCTTCCAATTCGACGAACATGCGCCGCACGTGCTGCAGCGCCTGCGGCTGCGCCCGCAAAGCGGCCCTTGCCAGACCGTGCGCGCGTGGCAGGTGACGATCGACGGCGTCGAGCCGACGCTCACCTACGCGGACGGCCTCAGCAATCGCGTCGACCTCGTGCGGCACGAGCGCGGCAAGCCGGAGTTCGCGATCGTCGCGGCAGGCGTCGTCGAGACGCAGGATCGCGCCGGCATTCTCGGCGACGTCGACTCGTATGCGCCGCCCTGGATCTACGAGCGCACGACCGATCTGACGCGCGCGGGCGACGCGATTCGCTCGCTCGCCGATGCGCTGCCGATCGAGCACAAGAGCCTCGACGCGCTGCACTGGCTGATGACCGAGGTGCACGGCCGCGTCGCCTACGAACCGCACGCGCAGCCGGCGCCGCGCGACGCGGAAACCGCGCTGCGAAGCGGCGTGGGCACGAGCCGCGACCATGCGCACGTGTTCGTCGCGGCGGCGCGGGCGCTGCAGATTCCGGCGCGCTACGTGTCCGGCTATCTGCTGACGGACGGCGCGATGCAACGGATCGCGCAGGCGCTTCATCAGGCAAGCGGCGTCGCGCAGCAGGCGATGCAGATGCGGCACGACGCGCACGGCGCGCACGGCGTGCACGAGACGCCGGGCGATGCATCGCGCCAGACAAGCGTCGCGATGCAGGAAGCCTCGGTCGAGACGCAACCGCAATCGGGCCACGCATGGGCCGAAGCATACGTCGAAGGGCTCGGCTGGGTCGGCTTCGATCCGTTCATGAACCGCTGTCCGGACGAGCGCTACGTGCGCATCGCGGCGGGTCTCGACTATCGCGACGCGATGTCGGTATACGGCCCGGGCGCGAAGCCGGTCGGCGTCGAGATCAGCGTGATCCAGACCCCGGAGCTCGTCTGACGGGAGCGATGCGCGCGGCGGCGCGGCGAACGGCGGGGCGCGCGGCTCGCGACGCCGCCGCGTCGCCGCGCCGCCGCGCGTCGCATCCCGACCGTCCCCGCAACCGCACAGAACGGCCCACGCCATGTCCATTCACGTCGCGCTTCACCACGTCACCCGCTACCGCTACGACAGGCTCGTCCAGCTCGGGCCGCAGATCGTGCGCCTGCGGCCCGCGCCGCATTGCCGCACGCCGATCCTGTCGTACTCGATGACGGCCGAACCCGCGCAGCACTTCGTCAACTGGCAGCAGGACCCGTTCGCGAACTACATGGCGCGGCTCGTGTTTCCCGAGTGCACGCGCACGTTCGAGATCGCGATCGATCTCGTCGCCGAGATGTCGGTCTACAACCCGTTCGACTTCTTCCTCGAAGAGCGCGCGCAAGCCTTTCCGTTCGACTACGGCGACGCGCTGCGCCGCGAGCTCGCGCCGTATCTCGCCTGCGACCCGCAGACGAGCGCGTCCGACGCATTTCGTTCGTATGTCGAATCGATCGACCGCGCGCCGGCGGGCACCGTCGATTTCCTCGTCGCGCTGAACCGGCGGCTGCAGCGCGACATCCGCTACGTCGTGCGGCTCGAGCCGGGCGTGCAGACGCCCGAAGAGACGCTCGCGCTCGCGTCGGGCTCGTGCCGCGACAGCGGCTGGCTGCTCGTTCAGTTGTGCCGCCATCTCGGCCTCGCCGCGCGCTTCGTGTCCGGCTATCTGATTCAGCTGACGCCCGACGTGAAGTCGCTCGACGGCCCGAGCGGCGCCGAGGTCGACTTCACCGATCTGCACGCGTGGTGCGAAGTGTATCTGCCGGGCGCGGGCTGGATCGGCCTCGATCCGACGTCGGGGCTGCTCGCGGGCGAGGGGCACATTCCGCTCGCCGCGACGCCGCAGCCGACGAGCGCCGCGCCCGTCGAGGGGCTCGTCGACGAATGCGAGGTCGAGTTCGAGCACGAGATGCGCGTGACGCGGATCTACGAATCGCCGCGCGTGACGAAGCCGTACACGGATGACGCGTGGCAGCGCGTGCTGCGGCTCGGCGCGCAGGTCGACGCCGACTTGAAGGCGGGCGACGTGCGGCTCACGCAGGGCGGCGAGCCGACGTTCGTGTCGATCGACGAGCGCGACGGAGCCGAATGGAACACCGATGCGCTCGGGCCGACGAAACGCGGCTACGCGACGTCGCTCGTGCAGAAGCTGCGCGCCGAGTACGGCGCGGGCGGCTTCCTGCACTTCGGCCAGGGCAAGTGGTATCCGGGTGAGCAATTGCCGCGCTGGGCGCTGTCGATATTCTGGCGCGCGGACGGCGAGCCCGTCTGGCGCGATCCCGCGCGCTTCGCCGACGCGCGCGAGCCGTCCGCGTACACGAGCGCGGACGCCGAGCGCTTCATCCGCGCGCTCGCGACGCGTCTCGGCGTGACGGGCGACTACGTGACGCCGGGCTACGAAGACGTCTGGTACTACCTGTGGCGCGAGCGGCGGCTGCCCGTGAACGTCGATCCGTTCGACGCGCGGCTCGACGACGAGCTCGAGCGCGCGCGCCTGCGCAAGGTGTTCTCGCAGCAGCTGGATAGCGTGATCGGCTACGTGCTGCCGCTCAAGCCGCTCGTGCCGAATCCCGCGCTCGCGGGGCCGCGCTGGGAGACGGGCCCGTGGTTCTTCCGCGACGAGCGAATGTATCTGGTGCCGGGCGATTCGCCGATGGGCTATCGTCTGCCGCTCGATTCGCTGCCGTGGGTGAGCCGCGGCGACTATCCGTATCTCGTCGAGCGCGATCCGTTCTCGCCGCGGGACGCGCTGCCCGATGCGGATGCGTTGCGCGCGCGCCATGTTGGCGGCGGCCTCGGCGCACCTCGCGATCCGGGCGCGGCCGCGCGCGACGCCGCCGCGCCCGCGCGGACCGTGATGCAGGCGCGCATCGGCGAACACGCGCTCGCGCAGCCGGCCGGCGCGGCGCAGGCGGGCGCGGCCGATGCCGCGCGCTTTCCGCAGCGCTTCGAGTCCGCCGCGTGGATCACGCGCACCGCGCTGTGCGTCGAGGCGCGCGACGGCGTGCTCTACGTGTTCATGCCGCCGATCGCGGCGCTCGAAGACTATCTCGATCTGCTGACCGCGATCGAGCTGACGGCCGAATCGCTCGACGCGAAGCTCGTGCTGGAAGGCTATCCGCCGCCGCGCGACGCGCGGCTGAAGATGCTGCAAGTGACGCCCGATCCGGGCGTGATCGAAGTGAACATCCATCCCGCGCACGATTTCGACGAGCTCGTTCAGCACACCGAATTCCTGTACGACGCCGCGTATCGGTCGCGGCTGTCGAGCGAGAAGTTCATGGTCGACGGGCGGCACGTCGGCACGGGCGGCGGCAATCACGTCGTGCTCGGCGGCGCGACGCCCGCGGACAGCCCGTTCCTGCGCCGCCCCGATCTGCTTGCGAGCCTGATCGCGTATTGGCACAACCATCCGTCGCTATCCTATCTGTTCGCGGGGCTCTTCATCGGCCCGACGAGCCAGGCGCCGCGCGTCGACGAGGCGCGCGACGATCAGGTCTACGAGCTCGACGTCGCGTTAGCCGAGATTCGCCGCAGCAAGCTGCGCCACGGCGAGGACATGCCGCCGTGGCTCGTCGACCGCATGCTGCGCAATCTGCTGATCGACGTGACGGGCAACACGCATCGCAGCGAATTTTGCATCGACAAGCTCTATTCGCCGGATTCGCCGACGGGGCGTCTCGGCCTGCTCGAGTTGCGCGCGTTCGAAATGCCGCCGCACGCGCGAATGAGCATCGTCCAGCAACTGCTGCTGCGCGCGCTGATCGCGCGCTTCTGGCGCGCGCCGTACACGATGCCGCTCGCGCGCTGGGGCACCGCGCTGCACGATCGCTTCTTGCTGCCGACCTTCGTCAGGCTGGATTTCGACGACGTGCTGACCGAGATGCGCGAGGCGGGCTTCGCGTTCGATTCGGCATGGTTCGCGCCGCACTTCGAATTCCGCTTTCCGCTGTTCGGGCAGGTCGCGGCGCGCGGCGTCGCGCTCGCGCTGCGCGGTGCGCTCGAGCCGTGGCACGTGATGGGCGAGGAGGGCGCGATCGGCGGCACCGTGCGCTACGTCGATTCGTCGCTCGAGCGGCTCGAAGTCCGGGTGAGCGGGCTGAACGACAGCCGCTACGTCGTGACCGTCAACGGCCGCGCGTTGCCGCTGCAGCCGACGGGCACGGCCGGCGAATACGTCGCGGGCGTTCGCTACAAGGCATGGGCGCCGCCTTCGGCGCTGCATCCGACCATCGGCGTGCACGCGCCGCTCACGTTCGATATCGTCGACACCTGGCTGCGGCGCTCGCTCGGCGGCTGCCGGTATCACGTCGCGCATCCGGGCGGCCGCAACTACGACACGTTCCCGGTGAACGCATACGAAGCCGAGAGCCGGCGCCTCGCGCGCTTCGTGTCGATGGGACATACGCCGGGCATGATGACGGTCGAGCCGGCCGCACCGAGCCGCGAGTTTCCGTTTACGCTGGATTTGCGGCGTGGCTGAGCGAATGCGCGAGCATGAGCATGAGCATGAGCATGAGCATGAGCATGAGCATGAGCATGAGCATGAGCGGGGGCGGGGGCGGGGGCGGGGTGCGCCGAGGGCGGCAGCGGCGGCATCGGCATCCGCGCGGCGCGCGCCGCGCGGGCGGCGCCGGGGGGCGGGAATGTTAGGATTCGACATCGACGGACGGCGCGCGTGCGGCGTTCGCGTCGCGGCGGCGGCTCGGCGCCGCCGCCTCTGAAAAATCGAATCGTGCTTTCACTTTCCTCCGACGATCTGGCCGCCGACGCGATGCAGACGCTATTCGACACGGGTTCCCAGCAAGACGCGGCCGAGCTCGGCGCGGCGCTCGCCGCGCCCGCGATCACGGGCCGCTACGACGAACTGCGCGGCGGCGCGGCCGCGCTGCCGAGCGCGTGCCTTGCGCCCGCGTGGCGCGCATTCTTCACGCAGCTCGGCAGCGTCGGCTTCGCCGATCTCGACCGTCGCGCCGAAGCGCTGCAGCGCCGGATGCGCGAGAACGGGCTCGCCTATCATCCGCACGAGCGCGCGGCGGGCGGCGGCGCGGTGCGGCCGTGGTCGCTCGACCTGCTGCCGCTCATCATCGCGCCCGACGATTGGGCGGCGATCGAGCGCGGCGTGTTGCAGCGCGTGCGTCTGCTCAACGCGATCCTCGCCGATCTTTACGGAGAACAGACGATTCTGCGCCGCGGGCTGCTGCCGCCCGCGCTCGTTACCGGGCATCCCGGCTATCTTCGGCCGATGTGCGGCGCCCGCGCGCCGGGCGGCACGTGGCTGCATGTCGTCGCGTTCGATCTCGCGCGCGGGCCGGACGGCGCGTGGCGGCTGATGGCGCAGCACGCGCAGGGCCCGTCGGGGCTCGGCTATCTTCTGGAGAATCGGCTGATCGTGTCGCGGCTCTTCCCGCGCGCGTTTCGCGGCCTGCACGTGCAGCGGCTCGCCGCGAGCTATCGCGCGTTGCTGCAGAGCATGCAGGCGCTGAGCCCCGAGCGGAAGAACTCGCGCATCGTGCTGCTGACGCCGGGCCCGCACGCGGCGGCCTATTTCGAGCATGCGTATCTCGCGCGCTACCTGGGCCTCACGCTCGTCGAAGGCGGCGATCTGACGGCGCGCGACCAGCGCGTCTATCTGAAGACGCTGCGCGGACTCGAACCGGTGCATGGAATCCTGCGGCGCGTCGACGACGAATGGCTCGACCCGCTCGAATTGCGCCCCGATTCGCTGCTCGGCGTGCCGGGCCTGATGCAGGCGGTGCGCGCGGGCAACGTGCTGCTCGCGAACCTGCCGGGCTCGGGCTTTCTCGAATCTCCCGGCATCCTCGGCTTCCTGCCGCGCCTCGCGCAGAGCCTGCTCGGCGAGACGTTGTCGCTGCCCGCGGTGCCTTCGTGGTGGTGCGGTGAGCAGGCGGCGTGCGACGAAGCGCTGCCGCTTCTCGCGCGCAGCATCGTGAAGCCGACGTTTCCCGCGAGCGTGCAGGCGGGCGGCGCGTTCGAGCCGGTGATCGGCGCGCGGCTTTCACCGCAGCAGCTCGCCGAATGGCGCGCGCGGATCGCCGCGCAACCCGCGCACTACACGATCCAGGCGGACCTGCCGCTGTCGCAGGCGCCGACATGGGCGCTCGGCGCGGGCATGGGCGACGGCGGCGCGCGGATCGTGCCGCGGCCGCTGCTGCTGCGCGTGTTCGCGCTCGCGGACGGCGCGCGCTCGTGGCGCGTGCTGCCGGGCGGCCTCGCGCGCGTCGGCACGCGCGACGAACTGTTCAACGCGCCGATGCCGCGCGGCGGCAGCAGCGTCGACACATGGGTGATGACGGAGGGCGCGGTCGATCCGACGACGCTGTTGCAGACGCATCTGGGCCCGGACGACTTGCAGGAACGATCGCGCGCGATCGCGAGCCGCGCGGCCGAGAACCTGTTCTGGCTGGGCCGCTACACGGAGCGCGCGACGAATCTGACGCGGCTCGCGCGTGCGGCGCTCGAACGGCTGCGCGGCGAGGACGACGTCGAGACGCCTGTCCATCTGCATTTGCTCGACGCATTGTGCCGCGACAACGGTCTGTTGCCCGCCGATGCGCCGCCGGCCGTCGATGCGCCGCGCGCGTTCCAGCAGGCGCTCACGCGCTCGCTCACGCCGCGCGCGGATCGCTCGATGGGGATTGCGTCGTGCCTGTTCGGGATGCGCGGCGCGGCGGCGGCGATACGCGAGCGGCTGTCGCGCGAGCAATGGCGGCTGATCGACGACGCGACGCAACTGTTCGACGAAGGCGGCGACGACGTCGAGCCCGAGGAGCAGCTCGGCAACGACGCGCTGCAGCGGCTCGAGCGGCTGAATCTGCTGCTGTCGGCGATCACCGGCGCGCAGACCGACAACATGACGCGCGACGACGGCTGGCGCCTGCTGTCGATCGGCCGCCAGATCGATCGCCTTGAATTCCTGGGCGGCGTGCTCGGCCACGCGTTCGACGGCGGCGCGATCCACAAGCAGGAGGGTTTCGAGCTCGTGCTCGAACTGTTCGACAGCGGCATCACGTTCCGCTCGCGCTTCCAGCGCTGCTTCGACGTCGCGCCGTTGCTGTCGCTCGTCGTGCTCGATACCGACAATCCGCGTTCGCTCGCGTGGGTCGCGCAGGCGCTGCGGGGCCGGCTGTCGAAGGTCGAGCGCGGCGAAGGCTATGCGCTGTCGGAACTTGCCGACGGGATTCCGGACATCGCCGGCTGGCCGCTGCACGTGCTGTGCGAGACGGACGGCGACGGCCGTCATGCGGCGCTGCTCGCGCGCCTGCAAGCGTGCGGCAAGGCGGCGTGGGATGTGTCGAACCGGATTGGCGAGCGCTATTTCAGCCACGTGCGCGACGCGGGCAGATCGCTATGGGGATGACGACGCGCTCGCCGGCGAACCCGAGGGCGGGCGAACGCACGCGCAAGGCGGCCGTGCGCGCGGAGCCGGCGCGCGGTGCGCTGCTGCGCGTCACGCACGACACGCGCTATCGCTACGCGGCGCGCGTCGAGTCCGCGCAGCATCAGGCGCGCTTGCGGCCGCTCGGGACGCCGCGGCAGCGCGTGCTCGAGTTCTCGCTCGAAATCGATCCGCGCGCCGAAGGGCTGGTTGTCGATACCGATTCGTTCGGCAACGAGCGCACGTCGTTCGCGCTCAACCAGCCGCACGAAGAACTGTTCGTGCGCAGCCGCAGCGTCGTGCGCATCACGCCGCCTGCGCTGTCGGCGGGCAAGCGCGGCGAGCCGCCGCCCGCGATCGCCGCGCCGCGCGACGGGAGCGCGAGCGCGTGGGAAGCCGTGCGCGAGTGCCTGACGTTTCGCGCGGGACGGCCGTTCGATCCGGCGAGCGAATTCACGTTCGCGTCGCCGCACGCCGCGTGCCATCCGGATCTCGCCGCCTATGCGGCGCCGAGCTTCACGCCGGGCCGGCCGCTCGTGCAGGGCGCGTGGGAGCTGATGCGCCGCATTCACGCGGATTTCGCGTATGCGCCGAACAGCACCGACGTCGGCACGACCGCGCTCGACGCGCTCGCGCTGCGCAAGGGCGTGTGCCAGGACTTCGCTCACGTGATGATCGGCGCGCTGCGCTCGCTCGGGCTCGCCGCGCGCTACGTGAGCGGCTATCTGCTGACGCAGCCGCCGCCGGGACAGCCGCGCCTGATCGGCGCGGACGCGTCGCATGCGTGGGTCGAGGTCTACGATCCGGCCTGGCCCGAGGACGGCGGCTGGCTGCAGCTCGATCCGACCAACGATCGCGCGCCCGGCGACGATTACGTGATGCTGTCGATCGGCCGCGATTACGCGGACGTGACGCCGTTGCGCGGCGTCATTCGCGGCGGCGGCGCCGATCAGGTGCTGACGGTCGGCGTGACGGTGGAGCCGCTCGATCCGGCGTCGCGATCCGAGTGAACGGCGCGCGCCGGCCGGATGTCCCGCGCAGGATGGTCGGCGAAGTGTCGGGACGCGACGCCGTCCGACATGTGCGGCGAACGATCGCCGAAACATCGGGTGCCGAAACATCGAGCGCCGCGCGGCCGATCGGTCACGCGGCGCCGCCGCGCCGCATGCCGGCGAGCAACTGCCCGAGCTTTTTCCCCGCATAACGCGCTTGCGCGACGCTCAACGCCGAATAGCCGACGACGACGCCGGCGGGCAGCGCCGTGCGC
Source organism: Burkholderia thailandensis E264 (assembly GCF_000012365.1). NCBI lineage: Bacteria > Pseudomonadati > Pseudomonadota > Betaproteobacteria > Burkholderiales > Burkholderiaceae > Burkholderia > Burkholderia thailandensis. Next base: position 2,325,891 of record NC_007650.1, on the reverse strand, counting down.
GTCGAGAACGCGCGCAGCGGCTCGAGCACGAGGCCGGCCTTCGCCGCCTCCTCGACGAACGCGCGTTCGTCGATCCCGCGTCCGAGCCACAGCACGAAATGAAATCCGGCGTGCTCGCCGGAAATCGCGTACCGGCCGTCGGCGTGCCGGCGGAGCTGCTCGAGCACCGCATCGCGGCGCTGCAGGTACGCGTGGCGGCTCGTGCGCAGATGCTTCGCGAAATCGCCGCTGCCGACGAAGCTTGCGAGCGCGAGTTGCTCCACCGTGCCGACCGAGCGCCCGGCAACGTGCGAGAGCGCCGATATCGACGCGCGCAGCGCCGCCGGCGCGACCATGAAGCCCACGCGCATCCCCGAAAAAAGCGTCTTGTTGAACGAGCCGCAGTAGATCACGCGATCGCGCACGTCGAGCGATTTCAGCGCCGGCAGCGGTGCGGACTGATAGCCGAATTCGCCGTCGTAGTCGTCCTCGATCACCCACGCGTGCCGCGCATACGCCCAATCGAGCAGATCGAGGCGCCGCGAGACCGACATCGTCACGCCGAGCGGGGCTTGATGCGCGGGCGTCACGTACGCGGCCGCGACACGGCGATGCGCGCTCAGTGCGTTCGTGTCGATGCCTTCCGGGTCGACCGGAACGCCGATCGATTCGGCGCCGGCCAGCTCGAAAATCCGCCGTGCGGCTCGATAGCCGGGTTCCTCGAGCGCGATCCGGCTGTCGTCGCCGACGATCGTGCGGGCAATCAGATCGATCGAATGCCGGATGCCGGTCGTGATGAAGATGTCGGCCGCACTGCACGCGATGCCGCGATATTGGCCGAGATAGTCGGCGATCCGCGCGCGCAGCGGCTCGGCGCCCTGAGGCGACAGGGTGCAGAGCGCGGCCGGCGTCGCGTCGGACAGACCTTTGCAGACGTGCCGCTTCCAGGTGCGCATCGGCAGCAGCGCGGGATCGGCCAGCCGCGCGACGAACGGCACGCCGGCGCGGACCAAACCGTCCGGCTCGGCCGCGCGCTTGCGCGCGACGTGGGCCGCCGGCTCGCCGCGCGGACGGGACGCGGGCTTCGCCGGGCGTTGCGCCGAAGCCAGATAGTCGTCGGGGACGACGGCGCTCACGCGCGTGCCCGAGCCGCGCATGCGGGCGATGTAGCCTTCCGCGCAGAGGCGGTCGAATGCCGCCTCGACCGTGCCGCGCGCGACGCCCCATCGCGCGGCGAGCGTGCGGGTGGAAGGCAGCAGGCTGCCGCCCGGCAGCAGCTTGCGCAAGATCGCGTCGCGAAGCGCGTCGCCGATGCAGTCCTGCTTCGATTGCGCGGAGCGGCCGGACAAGCCCGGCGGGCGCGGCAGGTCGAGCGGGATCGCGGTCTTCCCTCGTGCCATAGTGGTCTATTCGGAATTCGATCAAGTGGTTCTTCGGCTTATACCACATCGCCTTTAAATTCTGGCCTGCGGCCATTCGATCCGGGCCGCGTGGAGCTTGCCCGAATGAACACGACCGTTGGAGACACGTTGCCCGAGTTGGGATGGCTATGCCTGCTGATGCTCGTCGTCTGCCTGCCGCGCGCGACGATCGACGCATATCTGCCGTCGCTGCCCGCGATGGCGGACGCGCTGCACGGCACCGACGCGCAGATTCAGCTGACGCTGACGATGTACATGGCCGGCTACGCGCTGTCGATGCTGATATCCGGTCCGCTGTCCGACCGTTACGGGCGCAGGCCGGTGCTGCTCGCCGGCATGCTCGTCTATTTCGGTGCGACCGTCGCGTGCGCGATGGCGACGAGCATTCCGGCCATCGTCGCCGCGCGGGTCTGCCAGGCGCTGGGCGGCTGCTGCGGCACGGTGATCGGCCGCGTCGTTGTCCGGGAGCGCTTCGATATGGCGATGCAAGCGACGATGCTCAGCCGGATATCGGCGGGCATGGCGTTGTCGCCCATCGTCGCGCCGCTCGCCGGCCAAGTCGTCGCGCAGTGGCTCGGCTGGCGCGGCGTTTTCGGAGCGCTCGCGTTCGGCGGGGCGGCGGCCGCGCTGATGGTGCATCGTTACCTGCCGGAAACGCGCGTGCGCGCGACGGAAAGCGAGCGCGACGCGGGTCTGCTGAAGCGCTACGCGTCGCTGCTTCGCGATCGCCGGTTCGTTCGCTACTCACTCGCGATCGGCTTCGTCTATTGCACGTATTTTCCGTTCATCGCCGAATCGTCGACGCTGTTTCAACGGACACTTCGCGTATCCGCCACCGTCTATGCGGCGATATTCGGAATCACGGTGCTCGGCTATCTGATCGGTTCGAACGTGTTTCGCCGGGCCGGCAGCCGATTCGGAGTCGACGCGATCATCGCGTCGGCCGCCGTCGTCAATCTGTTCGGCGCGGCCGCGCTGTGGATCTGGACGTTCGCCGCACCGCCATCCGTCTGGTCGATCGCTTTGCCGATGTTCTTCGTCATGGTGTCCGTCGGCGTCTCGATTCCGGCGTGTCAGTTTGCGGTGCTGCAGCCGTTCGCGAAGATCGCGGGCACCGCATCCGGGTTGTTCTTCTTCATTCAGATGGCGATGACGGCCGCGTGCGGCGGGATACTGAGCGGGCTGTCCGACGGCTCCTCGCGGCCGATGGCCGTCGTCACCGCGGCATCGAGCGCTGCGTTCGCGGCCGTCGTGGTGTGCTGCCGGTCGCGCGAGGGCGGGCCGTCGCTCAAGCGCAGGCTGTCGCGAGGCCGGAGCTGACGAGCGGCGCGCGATCGCGCGCGGGCTCGCGGCGAGCGCGCGTCTCGCAACTGCGCGGCGAGCGCATTCGCCATGCGGAGTCGGCTGCTACGCGATCGGGCGCAGACGGTCCGCTCGCCGTCACCGCGATCTACGCGGCGACGCGCAACGTGTTCCCGGGGGGCGTGTGGCGCCACCTCGCGATCGTCAGGGCGCGAGACACCGATCGATCAATGTCGAGAATGCGTCGGGCCGCTCGATCATCATCAGATGGCCGCAACCGTCGACGACGCGATGGCTCGCGCATTGCGCGAATGCCCAATCCGGCGCGTTCCACCCGGCGCGCGAGCGTTCGCCTGCGATCAAATGCACCGGATGGCGTTCGAACACCTGCGCGAGCGCGGCGAGATAGCCGGCATCGCCGGTCGTTTCAACGACCGATCGCCCCATCGCGCGAAGCGTCGACGCGGGCTGATGATCGAGCCAGCGGATCGCCGTCTCCCGCATCGTGGGCGTGGGCACATCGATCGCGCCGCCGAGCCATGCGAGCGGATCGGCGCGAAAGCCGTCGAGCATCGCTTGCGCGTCGGTCTCGCTCATCCGGCCGACCGACGCCGACCAAAACGCGTCGGCCAGCGTGAAGTTGCCTTCGATGTTGACGATGCGCCGAACGCGTGCCGGATGCGCATGTGCGAACAGCATGGCGATCGCGCCGCCGACCGAGTGCCCGACCATGTCGACGGGCGTCGCGCCGAAATGCGTATCGACGAATGCGCGCAGATGATCGACTTGCGCGCCGAGCGTGATCGATTCGGGCGGCGCGGCGCGATGCTCGCCGTAACCGAGCAGGTCGGGCGCGATACGCTGCGGCGCGCGGCCATGAGTGCCGACGCGGCCGATGAATCCGTGGACGAAGATGACGGGCGGCGAGGCGCTCATGAGCATTCCTGATGTCGATGGGGCGCGGTAGCCTGGTTCGGCTCCGCGCTGAATTTATCGAGCTTCGTCGAGTTCGGGGCAAGGCGTGCGGTCATGATCGAGCAGTTCGAGTATGCGTTCTTCGAGCGTCGTTCATCGCATGCCGTCGCGGGCGCCGCAGCCCGTCAGTCGATCCCGCCGCAGCTTTCGCGCTGACGGGCGCAGGCGTCGCCGTTACTCGCGGAATGCGCGGACGGCTCCGTCGAGAACGACGCGCGGGCATTCGGCATTCGTCGGCTGCCTCGACATGTTCGCCGATACGATGCATGCGGCGTTTCCGGTAGCGGGCGTGCCGCGGGGGGCGGCACGGCGCGCTCAGATATTCCATTGCGGCGCGGTATCGTGCAGCCGCTGCCTGAGCTGCTCGATTTCGTGCGAGAGCTTCGCCGTCAGCGAGACATAGCCGGACAAGTGCGTGGGCGGCGCCGGCTCGCCGGCTGGCAGCGCCGGCCCGTGCAGCGGCCCGAGCCGGCTCAGCGTGCCGAACTTCAGCGCGCGCCCGGCGCCGACGAGCATCTCCTGAATCCGCCGGTTGTCCGCCTTCATCCGGAGCTGGACGAAGCGCCTGCCGGCTTCGTCGTCGGCGCGGGGCTGCAGGCTCGACAGGATTTCGAGCGAGCTCATGCACAGGCGCAGGCCGCGCTGGATCGCCTCGAGCTGCGGCATCGACACGGAGATCTCTTTCGAAACCGAAGGCATCAGCGAACGGAGCTGCACGAGCAGCGCGTTGAGCTTCGCCATGTCCTTCAGGTGCTCGCTGTCGCTCACGTAGCGCTCGCCCGCGATTCGCGCGTGGACGGCCGCGCAGCCGCGCAGCGCGTCGGCGAGCCTGTAGCGCCACGAGTAGGTCGCGTACAGAGGCAGCGCGAACGAGAACGCGAGCGCGATCACGATGCCGACCAGCACGTTGACCGCGCGCCAGAGGCCGTCGGCGATCTCGTTGTCGCCGTGGCCCGCGACGATCACCATCGTGATCGCGGACAGGAGCGCGATGTAGCCGGCCTTGCCGATCGCGTGATACGCGCAGACGCCGCATGCGGCGCTCATCACGAGAAACGTGAGCGGCGACAGATGCACGGTGGTTTGCAGCAGGATCAGCGACAGGCCGGCGATCGCGCCGATCAGCGTGCCGAGCGCGCGCTCGGCGGCCTTCTTGCGGATGTTGCCGTGATGCTGGAGCCCGCCGATCACGATCAGCACCGTGATCGTCGCCCATTCGCCGTGCGGAACGCGCAGGCCGGTGGTCAGCGCGATCGACGCGAGCACGCTCAGCGCGACGCGCGCCGCATGGATCAGCTTCGCGTGCCGATAGCGGCGATAGGGATCGAGCACCGGACGCAATGCGTTGCGGGCAAAGCCGGGCAGGCGGGATTGTAAGGTCGACGTCATGACACAGCGGTGTAGGCGAAAAGCCGACCGCCGCGCGCGATGCGCGCCGCGGCGGGATCGATCGTTACGCTAACCTAAGCATGATGCGCTGTCCATCGCGGCGAGCGCGCAGTGCGGAGGATCGTTTGCACGCGGGCCGGTGTCCGCCGGCGCGCGGCGCGACGGCCGGCGCCCGCCGTCGCGGCCGTCGCGAATCGGTTCGACATCCGATCGAGCCGTGCGACGCCGGCGCGATCCGGCTCGCGCGTCACGCATTGCGGAACCGCTCGCGATATTCGTGCAGCGACGTGTCGAACGCGCGCGCGAAGCTCCGGCGCAGCGTCGCGACGCTGCCGAATCCGCAGCGCAGCGCGATCTGCTTGACGGGCAGCGCAGTTTCGCCGAGCAGGTTGCGCGCGGTCTCGATCCGGATGCGCTCGACTGCCTTCGCGGGCGTCGTGCCGAACGCGTTCCGGTAATGGCGCACGAAGCTGCGCTCGCTCATGTTCACGCGGGCGGCGAGCGTCGGCACCGACAGATCGGCGCTCAGATGGCGCCGAACCCACGCGTGGAGATCGGCGAACCGCCCGGACGCGCTTTGCAGCTCGATCGACGCGCTGAACTGCGCCTGGCTGCCCGGCCGCACGAGGAACACGACGAGATGGCGCGCGAGCGCGAGTGCGAGCGTGTGGCCGCAGTCGTTGGAGACGAGACGCAGGCACAGGTCGATGCCGGCCGTGACGCCCGCCGATGTCCAGATCGGTCCGTCCTGCACGAAGATTGGCGCATGCTCGACGCGCACCTGCGGATGGCGTCGCGCGAGCTCGTCGCAGCATTGCCAGTGCGTGACCGCGCGGCGGCCGTCGAGCAGCCCGCATGCGGCGAGCAGGAACGCGCCGTTTCCGATCGCCGCCACGACGACCTTCGCCGACTGTCCGGACGATCTCGACGCATTCGTCGTCGGCGCGGTGCCGGCCGACGTGATCGCCGACGACGATGTGATCGCGTTCGTGCGGCGGCAAGCGGGCCGCGCGCGCTACGTGATCGGCATTTGCGGCGGCGTGCTGCTGCTCGGCGCGGCGGGCCTGCTGAACGGCCGCCGCGCGACGACCAATTTCCACGTGCTCGACGCGCTTGCCGATCTCGGCGCGCGGCCCGTCGGCGGCGGCGAAGTGGTGATCGACGGCAATCTGTATACGGCGGGCCCCGCGACGGGCGGCTTCGAGGCGGCGCTGCTCGTGCTGCCCGAGCTGCGCGGCGTCGAGCAGGCGAAGCACGTCGAGCTGACGATCGAATATCACCCGCGCGCGCCGTTCGGCGTCGGCACGCCGGCGCTCGCCGGCCCGGCGCTGACGAACGAGGTGCTGACCGCGCATGCGTGGTTCTTCGAGCCGTGCAAGGACGCGGCGAGGGCGGCGTACGAGCGCGGGCGTTGAGCGGAAACTGAGCGGGCGATGCGGACGCGCGATGCGCCCGGGCCGGCGGCCGCGCGATCGCGGAAAGAAGCGAATGTGCGGAAGAAAGCGGCGCCGCGCGGTTCGGGCGCGACGCCGCCAAGCGAGGCGTCAGCGCGTCAACGCCGCGAATCCGTCGAGCAGCCGATCGACGTCGGCGGCGGCGATCGCGCCCATCGTCGAGATCCGGAACAACGCGCTCGACAGCCCGCCCTGGCCCGCGTAGATCACGAAGCCGCGCGCCTTGAGGCCGTCGTGCAGTTGCTCGTAAGTGACGCCGGCGGGCAGCCGGTACGCGCGCAGCACGACCGACGATTCGCCCTCCGGCAGCACGGGCGGCATCCCGCGCGCGGCGAGGCCCGCGCGCACCTGCTCGGCGAGCGCCGCGTAACGCACGTGGCGCGCGCGCCAGCCGCCCGCTTCGTCGAACTCGCGCAGCGCCTCGACGAGCGCGTAATACGCATGCACCGATGGCGTAAACGGCGTGTTGCGCGCGTCCTGCAGCTTCGCGAGCCGACCGAGATCCAGATAGTACGTGCGGCTCGCGGCCGATGCGAGCGCACGGCGGCGCACGATCACGAACGCCGCGCCCGGCACGCCGTGCAGGCACTTGTTCGCGGTCGCGGCGAGCGCGTCGATGTCGCCGCCCGCGAAATCGATCGCCTCCGCGCCGAAGCTGCTCACGCCGTCGACGAGCATCCGCACGCCGCGCGCGCGGCACACGGCGGCAAGCGCGTCGAGGTCGTTCAGGCGGCCCGTCGTCGTTTCGTGATGAATCACCGCGACGTGCGTGATCGCGCGATCCGCGTCGAGCTTTTCGGCGATGCGCGCGAGATCCGGCGCCTGCATCCAGTCATGTTTCAGCACGTCGTGCGCGATCCGGTACTGCGTCGCGATTTGCGTGATCCGCTCGCCGTACACGCCGTTCTCGATCACGAGCAGCTTGCCGCTCTCGGGCACGAGCGCGGCGATCATGCTTTCGACCGCGGCCGTGCCGGAGCCTGTCATCAGCACCGCGCTCCATTCGGCCGGATCGAGCGCGTACGCGGCGACGAGCCTCGCGCGCGCCTCGTCCTGCAGATCGAAGAACTCGCTTTCGCGATGGCACAGGTCCGGCTGCAGCAGGCTTTGGCGCACGCGCTCGGTCAGCGTCACGGGACCGGGGTTCAGCAACAGCATCTTCGTACTCCTTGTCAGGCCGGCGTCGCGCCGATGTGGCGCATCAGGCGCGTTTTCACGTCGACGGGCGTCACCGTCGGGCGGGGCAGGCCGTCGGGCACGCCCGGGCGGATCGACAGGCGCGCGAAGTGCGCGCCGCCGTGCGGGAGCGCGTGCGCGCCCGCGCGCGCCGCATCGAGCGCCGCGTCGAGCACGCCGAGGTCGTCGCCTTCGAGCGCCGTGGCGTAGCCGCACGCGGCCGCGACGCCCGCGAACGACACGTATTGCGACACCGTCGCCTGGCCGCCCGTCGATTCGTGCGCGCCGTTGTCGAGCAGCAGATGCACGAGGTTCGACGGCCCGTACGCGCCGAGCGTCGCGAACGCGCCCATGCGCATCAGCGCGGCGCCGTCGCCGTCGAGCGCGACGACGGTCAGGTCCGGCCGCGCGAGCGCGAGGCCGAGCGCGAGCGGCGTCACGCAGCCCATCGAGCCGACCATGTAGAGCTGGTTCGGACGATCGTCGAGCGCGTACAGCTCGCGGCCGCAGAAACCCGTCGAGGCGAGCACGACCGTCGAATCGGCCGGCGTGCGCGCGACGATTCGCGCGAGCGCGTCATGGCGCGTTGGCCATGCCGAGGGTGAAGCGGCGCGCGGCGTCGCGCGCGCGGCGGCGTGCGCGCGGCGCTCGGGCATCGCCGCATGATCGAGCGCGTACGGCGCGACGCTGCCTTTCTGCATCACGAGCGCGTACGGGCGGCCCGTCGCGTCCATGTGCGCGATCGCGCGGTCGAGCGCCGGGGCGATCGCGCCGGCTTGCGTCGGGAACGTTTCCCACGGGATTTCCATCGTGTCGAGCATCGCGGGCGTGATCGGGCCCATCAGCGCGTGCTGCGGCTCGTCGGGCACGCCAGGCTGGCCGCGCCACGTGACGATCAGGAGCTGCGGCAGACGGAACGTCCACGTGAGCGACGTGAGCGGGCTCACCGCGTTGCCGAGCCCCGAGTTCTGCATCATCGCGATCCCGCGCCGGCCGCCGAGCGTCGCGCCCGCGACGAGCGCGACCGCATCGCCCTCGTTCGCCGCCGATACGTAATGGAGCGCCGGGTCCTGCAGCACGTAATTGATGAACGGCGTCAGGTACGAGCAGGGCACGCCCGCGTACCAGTCGAAGCCGCGCTCGCGCGCCGCCTCGACGAACTGCGCGGCTTCGATCATCGCGCGCCCCCGTTGCCCGTGTTCTGCTCCGCGTACGGCGTCTGGCCGTGCGCGAAGTCGCCCGCGCGGCGGAAATCGTCGAGATCGTTGACGCCTCGCCAGTGGCCGTGCACGTATTGCACCTCGATCCGCTCGCCCGCGTCGACGAGCGCGTTCAGGAGGGCCGGCAGATCGAGCGAATCGAAATCGTCGCGCGCCTTCAGCGTGCCGAGCATCGCCTTCAGCCGCGCGACGCCCGCGCCGCGCACGTTCAGCAGGCCGATCCAGCGGCCGTGCGGCGCGGCTTCGCTCGCATCGCTCGACACGCGGCGCAAATGCACTTTCTGGCCGAACAGCCCGCGGTCGTCGGCGGCCGAGCAGAACGCGAAATCGCGCACGCTCTGGTTCGACGGCTGCGTCTGCGAGGAATCGACGACGACGCTGAACTCGGCCTCGCTCTCGGCGAGGTCGCGCAGGATGTAGCTGCGGAACAGCAGATCGCCGTACGAGACGATGGTGTCGCCCGTGAGACGCTCGGCCGCGCAGGCGAGCGACGCGAGCTCGCCGGTTTGCGCGTGCCGCTCGTTGACGACGAGTTTCACGCCGGACGTGTCGATCGCATCGGCGCGATAACCGCCGACGACCGTGATGTCGTTCACGCCCTGCTTCTTGAAGCCGTCGACGAGCCAGCGCAACAGCGGCTTGCCGGCGATCGGCAGCATCACCTTCGGCTTGTCCCCGGTGACGGCCTCGAGCCCGTTGCCGCGGCTCGCCGCGAGCACGAGCGCCGCGTTCGACGCGCGCGAGCTCGACGACAGGTAGATCCGCTCGGCGGCCGAGTATTCGTCGGCGTCCTGCAGCCGGAAGATCTCGTTGACGCTCGCGACGCGCTCCTCGACGTTGACGAGCGTTTCGCTTTCCTGGATTTCGCGCGCGACCGCCTGCATCGCGGAAGCGGATGCGCGGATCAGATGGTTCGCCCAGATCACGGTGCTGATGCCCGCCTGGCGGAATGCGTCGGTCGGCGTGCTGTAGTACTTGGTCGGCACGATCACGAGCGGCGCGCGGCCGCTCCATTCGCGCGCGAACTGCAGGATCTCGTCGGGCCGCGACAGCTTGCTGTGAATCAGGATCGCGTCGGCACCCGCTTCCGCATAAGCGTCCGCGCGGCGCAGCGCCTCGTCCATTCCCCAGCCCGCGATCAGCGCCTCGACGCGCGCGACGATCGAGAAATCCGGATCGCTCTGCGAATCCTTGCCGGCCTTGATCTTGCCGCAGAACTCGTCGATCTCGGCGAGCGGCTGGCGCTCGCCGTCGATGAAGCTGTTGGTCTTCGGAAACTGCTTGTCCTCGATGCACACGCCGGCGATGCCGCGCTGCTCGAGCTTCTTCACGAGCCGGCGCACGTTGTTGAAGTTGCCGTAGCCGGTGTCGCCGTCGAGCAGGATCGGCAGGTCGCTCGCGTCGGCCATGAACTCGAGCACGTCCACCACCTGCGTCCAGCTCGCCTCGTTGTTGTCGCGCACGCCGAATTGCGCGGAGATCGCGAGCCCCGACGCCCAGATGCCCTTGAAGCCCGCCTCGCGGACGATGCGCGCGGACAGGCCGTTGTGCGCCTCCATCAGGAATTCGAGCGACGGGCTCGTCAGCATCCGCCGCAGCCGCGCGCTGCGCGATTCGGTGAAGTTCGGTTCGCGTGCATTCATCGGATGGCCCCTATCGTGCGTTGTTGGATGTGCGGCAGGACTTCGTCGCGCGCGCGCGCGACGTCGCCCGGGAAATCGATTTCGATCCACGGCGAGCCCGTCACGTCGGCGATGTCGAACGTGCGGCCGCCCTCGAGCAGCAGGTCGCGCACTGCCTCTTCGTGCGGCATGTTCGCGCGGCCGCCTTCGACGTAGCCCGCGACGATCTCGGCCAACCGCCGCGCGGTGCCTTCGCTGAAGCGGAAAAAGCCCACCGATTCGCCGATCGTGTCGTATTCGAGGCCCGCGGCCACCTGCTTGCGCAACTCGACCGGCACGCCGTCCTTCACGCACAGCTTGACGGGCTCGTCGCCCGCTTCGAAATCGCGGTCGATCAGCAGGCGGTCGATCGCGCGCGACGGATCGGCGACGAGCGCGTGCAGGATGGCGTCGTCATAGAGCACGTCGGCGTCCATCAGCAGCACGTCGCCGCCGCGCGTGAGCGCGTCGGCGGCCGTGTGGACGGTCAGCACGCTGCCGAGGTCGTAGCGCGGGTTGAGCACGATCTCGGCCCGGCGGTTCAGCCGCGCGAGCTCGGCCTCGACTTTCTCGGACTGGAAGCCGAGCGCGAGCACGATCTCGTCGACGCCCGCCGCGTCGAGCACGCGCAGGTGCCGCTCGAGAAGCGACGTGTCGTCGAAGCGCAGCAGGCACTTCGGGAATTGAGCCTCGGGAGGCAGTTGCAGGCGCAGGCCTAAGCCCGCCGCAAGAATGATGGCTCGCATGAGTTCTCCACGCAAAGGACGCCGACCGTCACGTCGGATCAGTCGGCGATCGGCAGCGGCGCGCGCCGCCGCTGCCAGTTTCTTTCACTGAAATGCAGGTACAGGAGGCCGGGCAGGCCGAGCGCGAGCTCGCGCGCGCGCTTGGCGAGCGACAGCGCGAGCGCCGCGTCGGGCGGCAGGCCGACGAGTGGCGCGAGCAGCAGGTAGCCGCCTTCCTGCGCGCCGAGCGAGCCGGGGATCGCGAACGCCGCGCCGCGGATCGCCTGCCCGACGCTCTCGAGCAGCAGCGCGTCGAGCCAGCTTACCGGGTGGTCGAGGAAGCGCAGCGCGAGCCACACTTCCGCCGTGCCGACGACCCAGCCGACGAAGCTCAGCACGAACGTCGCGCGGACCTTCGCGCGCTCGCGGTACAGCCGGCCGATCGCGTCGTCGATCGCGTCCGCGCGCGTCGCGAGCGACGACCAGTCGCGCGGGCCGAGCAGCTTCGACGCCGCGCGCAATCCGCGCCCGAACAGGCCGCGGCGCTGCGCGAAATAGAAGAGCGCGGCGCAGCCGCCCAGCACCGCGGTGGCGACGAGCGCCGGCGTGCGCAGATGCGAGGCGGCGCCGTGCGTCGCGTACGCGCTGAACGCCGCGATGCCGACGAGCGCGAACACCATCTGCGCGAGCGCCTGCATCGTCGTGCTGACCGTGATCGACGCCGCCGCGTCGGCCAGGCGCGCGCCGCGCTGCGCGAGATAGCGGACCATCAGCACGGGCCCGCCGATCTGCCCGGCGGGCAGCAGGCTGTTCACCGATTCGCCGACCCAGCGCGCGCGCAGCGCGTCGCCCAACCGGCTGCCGGGCTCGCCGGCGCGGAACATCACCGCGATCGCCGTCGCGTCGACGACGAGCGGCACCAGATGGAACGCCGCGACGAGCGCGAGCCCCCAGCCGGCCGAGGCGAGCGTCGCCGCGACCGCGCCGAGGCCCTGCCACGCGAGAAGGGCGACGAACGCCGCCGTTCCGAGCGACAGCAGGATCATGCCGGCGCGCGTCATGAGCGCGACGGGCGGCGTGTCGCCGTTTGCTTGAATACCTGACGGAAGCCGAAATACGCGATCGCGTCCTTCATGTTCGACACGAAGCGCTTCCACGGGCGCATGCCCGGGTCGGTCACGTACTCGAACGTGAGCGACACGCGGAACTCGTTTTCGCCGAGCGGCGTCACGCGGTGGCGCAGCTTGTCGCCGTCGAAGAACACGATGCCGCCGTGCGCGATCTGCACCGAACCCGGCTCGTCGGGCACGTCCGGATTGCGCGTGTGCAGCTCGTAGTCGAGCCGGCTCGTCGAATCGTCGATCACGCCGAAGAGCAGCGTGTAGCGGCGGCCGTCGTAGTACGACGTGTCGTAGTGCCAGCCGATGTGATCACCCGGCTTCGTGTAGTAATAGAGCGCGTACGCGTGCGGATCGTCGTCCGGCGACGGCAGCAGCTTGTCGCCCGTCAGCGTCTCGAGGAACCCGACGAGCGCCTTCGAGCGGTAAAGCTCGGCAATGAGCGGCGCCTTCTCGTCGATCGTGTGGCGGCTCACGCTGCCGCCTTGCTTGTGGCCCGGCAGATAGTTGCGGTTGATCTGCGGCACGAGCGCGCGGGCGCAGTCGGCGACGCGGCCAGCGAGATCCTTCGGCAGGAATTCGTCCAGATAGAGGAACGCATCCTGGCGCATGAAATCGCTGCGCAGCCGCGCGCGGTCGAGCGCGGCCACGCGCGCGGCGACGGCGGCGTCAGCCGAACCGTGCGCCGCCGGTGCTTCGAGGTCCATCATCATTTCGAGGGCTGGATTTCGGTTGAGTTGGGCGCGCCGGAGCCGGCGCCGCCGCTGCGGCGCACGATGCGCCAGTAGTCGATCACCACCCACGCGGCGAACAGCGGCGCGCCGATCGATGCCGCGAGCAGGAACGGCTCGACGCCGTCGAGCAGCGTGACGACGGGCAGCAGATACAGCACGTCCTCGGTCTCGAAGCCGCCGACGAACGCCTGCTTCGTGCCCGCCTTGCCGGCGAGCGACTCGATGCGCATCCGCAGGAAGAAGATGAGCGCGACGGCCGCGCCCGCGACGGTGCCGAGCAGCACGGGCGACGCGGCCATCTGGCCGCCCCCGGCCACGACGCCGACGCCCATGCTGACGAAGAGCGCGACCGTGACGAGCGCGTCGCTCGCGAGATCGTAGAAATGGCCGAGCTTGCTCGACTGGCCGCTGATTCGCGCGAGTTCGCCGTCGGTGTGATCGACGAAGTTGGACAGCACGATTAGCAATGCACCCGCGTTGATCCAGCCGAAGCCCGGCTGCGCGAGGCACCAGGCGCCGGCGAGGCCGATCGCCAGGCGCAGCGTGGTGAGGTGATTCGGGGTGACCGGCGTGCCGACGAGCGGCGTGACGAGCCGGCGTGCGAGCCGGGCGTCCCAGGTGCGCGGCGGTGGGCTCGGAATGCGGTTGGCGGCGGTTTTTCTTGGGTCCATCGGCGAAATATATACGGAATTGTAATTTGTTGCTTTTTCATGACTGGAATGTGCTGATCGCGCACAACAGAAAGAAAAATGTAAGATTTGGCGTCGGCTCGACGCAGCCGCCGCACCCCCCGAGCGTCGGCCGGGGCGCGCGGCGAGTCGCACCCGGATTTGATTTCGGGCAAATATCCAGCAAATCCGGCAAGGTACTTTTGCACGGGGTGGACACTACGCGGCGGTGCGGTCTGCGATACTCCGGCCGTGCTTCCACCGCCCGCTTGCGATTGCCGCCGGCGCCGGGAGCGCGCGCCACTCCGGAGACACCCCTGCGGCGCTGCGTCGCCAGATCTAATACAACCGTTCGACATTCAGCCATGCCAACCTCTCGTATCCTCGCCCCCAGTCTGCGCTCCCTCGTCCGCACCGCCGACGAGGCCGCCGCGCTGATCGGCCCGAACATGACCGTCGCGATGAGCGGCTTCACCGGTTCCGGCTATCCGAAAGCGGTGCCGGCCGCGCTCGCCGCGCGAATCGCGGCTTCCCACGCGCGCGGCGAAGATTTCCGCATCAACGTGCTGACGGGCGCGTCGACCGCGCCCGAGCTGGACGGCGCGCTCGCGAAGGCGGACGGCATCTCGATGCGGCTGCCGTACCAGTCCGATCCGACGCTGCGCGACAAGATCAATGCGGGCGAGCTCGACTACCAGGACATCCACCTGAGCCACGTCGCGCAGTACGCGTGGTTCGGCCTGTTCGGCGAGCTGGATGTCGCGATCGTCGAGGTCGCGGGCATTCGCGAGGACGGGCGCCTGATTCCGTCGGCGTCGGTCGGCAACAACAAGACGTGGCTCGACCAGGCCAAGCGCGTGATCCTCGAAGTGAACGCGCGCCAGCCGCTCGGCCTCGACGGGATGCACGACATCTATTACGGCACCGCGTTGCCGCCGAACCGCAAGCCGATCCCGCTCGTGAAGAGCGACGACCGGATCGGCGAGCCGTATCTGCGCTGCCCGGCCGAGAAGATCGTCGCGATCGTCGAGACCGACGCGCCCGACCGCAGCAATGCGTTCGCCGCGCCGGACGAGACGTCGAAGCAGATCGCCGGACTCCTGATCGATTTCCTGCGTCACGAGATCAAGCGCGGCCGCCTGCCCGAAAACCTGCTGCCGCTGCAGTCGGGCGTCGGCAACATCACGAACGCGGTGCTCGCCGGCCTCGGCGAAGGCGGCTTCTCGAATCTGACCGCATACACGGAAGTGATCCAGGACGGCATGCTCGATCTGCTCGCGAACGGCACGCTGAGCTTCGCGTCGGCGACCGCACTGTCGCTGAGCCCGGACGCGGTGAAGCGCTTCGCCGACGAGATCGACACATTCCGCTCGAAGATCGTGCTGCGGCCGCAGGAGATCAGCAACCATCCGGAACTCGTGCGGCGTCTGGGCATCGTCGCGATGAACGGGATGATCGAGGCGGACATCTACGGCAACGTGAACTCGACGCACGTGATGGGCACGAAGATCCAGAACGGGATCGGCGGCTCCGGCGATTTCGCGCGCAATGGCTATCTGTCGTGCTTCATGTCGGCGAGCACCGCGAAGGGCGGCGCGATTTCGCGGATCGTGCCGATGGCGAGCCACGTCGACCATACCGAGCACGACGTCGCGGTCGTCGTGACCGAGCAGGGGCTCGCGGATCTGCGCGGGCTGTCGCCGAAGCAGCGTGCACGCAAGGTCATTGCGAATTGCGCGCATCCCGATTACCGGCCGATGCTCGAAGACTACTTCGAGCGCGCGAGCCGCGAGAGCTTCGGCAAGCAGACGCCGCATCTGCTCGGCGAAGCGCTGTCGTGGCACGAGCGCTATGTGCGGACCGGATCAATGAAGGCCTGACGCCCCGGCGCGCCCGGGAGCCGGGTGACAGTTGCCGCTCGGGCACGCGGAGGCAACGGCGCGGCACCGGAAGGCGGCCGCGCCGTTTCGTGTTGGCGTCGTTGCGCGTCGCCGTGCGCCGAGCGGCAGACGAAGGGCGGCATTGCGCGCGGGACGCCATGCCGCAACGCGCACGGATGCGCGGGCGCGCGCCGTGCTTGCGATCGGCGCCGGATGTGTGTCGGTACAGTGACACGAGGCGACGCCGTTCGTCTTGCCGTCCGTTTGAAAGAATGTGAAACGGGCGCGCCAGATTCGCCTCCGCATTATCGAGTCGAGCGAGCCGACGGCGCTGCGGAGATGTGATTGCGGGGCGATGCGTTTGCGCGGGCAGTCGGGACGGCGCACTTTGGCGTATCTATATATAGAGAAGTCCGCGTCGCCCGAGCTCCGCACCGCGCAAAGCTCGCGCGACGGATTTTTCGAGGGGGTGCTCGGATTCGTCGAGAAACCGCCGCCACACAATCCTCTCTAAAACAGTTCGACATCCTACTGAATTCGGCGGCAACCGGTCTCGCCGGATGAACTTCGCCGCCGTTGTGCCGGGAGCAGGCGCCTAATCAACACGCATCGGCCGGGATGGCTTGTGCTGGCCTTGTTGATTCAATCGTTATCGCATCTATTTTGATCATTTGGCGGACGCGCGGGTGTGCGCGCGGAAAAGTTGTCTCCCGTGTGGGTTAAATTGAGCCTAATGTAACAAAGATGTTTCGTCGGGCATTCCGGCGCGCATTCGGGGTGCCCGCTCACACATGCGGCTTCGGTTCGCATGCGGCGGATATTTTCGACCGGGTTGCAATTCCTTCGAGGTGGGTTTATTGTGGGGCAACAGGTCGCGCAAACGATTGCGAATACATATTAAGTAGTCTTGGAAACCCGACCTGCGCACTATGAAGTAGTGATTGAGTAAATTGGCGGTCGGGAGAAGGAATGTAGCCCGCAAGGATCGCCCAAGATAAAAATCTCCACGTCGTTCGATACTCGCTCCGCTTCGGAGACAATCCTCCTATTTCAAATTCATTGAATCAAACTTACAGTTCTGTTTGTAAGAAAAAATTATTTCCGCTTGCCAAATTTACGAGCGTTCTATAAGTTTACAGCGTAGACTGTAACGATATGAACGATTGTCACGCCGTTGTCGTTGAGGGCCACTAAGGTGTGACGCTTCAGATAAACCCGGTGCTTGGATGTTATTTCCGCCGCGATCGCGACGGCGCATCGATTTATGCGCGTGCGGTATTTGATTTAGCGGGAGTGCATCTTACCGATTGCCGTTGCGGAAGCCGGCGTATGCCGACTCGCAGGGATCGGGCTGGGCGGAAGGGGTGGGTTAATACCACTGAGAAAAAAACAGCAGCGTAAACGGTTTCCGTGGAATATTTTCCCGGACGCCGCGGGCGTTTGTTTGCCTTTTTCCGGCTAGTACTAATCTAATTCCCCACGCCGCTTTGACTGATGGTCGGCATCGAGTTATGTGGTCGCTAATACATTCGAAGAAATAAGTTCGGGTATTTTGACAAGACGCAAGCTAATCTGGTTTTGCGAAGTCGGTACCTAACGCCTGTGATTTGTGGATAGACCATGAACGACGATGCACTGCCAGTCCATTCGACGGACTTGCTGGATTTCGACGAGGATTTTATCAAAATCGACGCAGCTATCTGCGAATACGATTCCGTCGGTCACGCGCCACAACGCAAAGGAGAGAGCGCGTTCCAGTGGGCCTCCGTTGAAACGGCATGTCTTGCTCTATTGAAAAAGGCAAAGGACGTTCGGGTCGCCATTTGGTATCTGCGCGCCTGCATCGCGCGGCGCGGATTAAGTGGGTTGGCCGATGGCGTTCGGTTGCTGGCCGAGCTGATGAGCGCGCCCGTCGAGGAATTGCATCCTCGCGCGCTGCCTGACGAGTCGCCCGGCGAAACACTGCTGATTCATCTCGGCTGGCTTGCGGGGCCGCAGTTTCTGCATCAGCTCGGCAGTTCGCGGTTCGAAGACCGCGACGCGACGCTCAACGATCTGATCGGCGGGCGTGCCGCCGCGATCGTGGAGGATCGCGACTACTGCGTTAGAGCGAATACTCTTGTACATGACATTAAGGATTCCTTATCGCGAATCAGGGAATCAGTCGCAGTGGTAGAGCAAGAGCTCAACCTGTCGCGCTCGCTCGACCTGTTGAGCGTTGCGGCGTCGCGGCTCGCGCGGACGGACGCGGGGCGTGCGGAAAGCGAAAGCGTCGCCGGCGAGAAGCCGGCCCATGCCGAGGCCGGCTTCTCGCCGGCACCCGACCCGCAGCAGCCGGCCGCGGGGCCGGGCGGCGCGCTGAGATCGAGGCAGGAAGTCGGGGTGGCGCTCGAGCGGATCGTCGAGTACTTCCGCTTGCATGAGCCGAGCCATCCGGCGCCGATCTTCCTGTCGCGGATTCAACGAATGCTGGGTGCGGGTTTCGAGGAGGTGATGGCGGAGCTCTATCCCGAGGCGGCATCTCTCGTGGCCCAGCTGAACCGGCCGCAGAGCTCCATCAAGTAACGTGAACAACTTCGTGTAGAGGGTTTGCTCATCATGGTTCGACAAAAGGATGGACAGAAATTCATCGGGGAGAGTCGTGCGCCCCGCGTGCAGATTGAATACGACGTCGAGGTGTACGGATCGCAGAAGAAGGTCGAACTGCCGTTCGTCGCGGGCGTGATGGCGGACCTGTCGGGCGACAACACCGAGCCGCTCGGCCCCGTCGAGGATCGCCGCTTCCAGGAGGTCGACGTCGAGAACTTCGACGAGCGGATGGCGCAGATCGCGCCGTCGCTCAGCTATCACGTGAAGAACGTGCTCACCAACGACGGCACGCTGATTCCGATCGATCTCACGTTTACGTCGATGGAATCGTTCGAGCCCGCGGCTGTCGTCAAGCGCATTCCCGAGCTATCGACGCTGCTCGAGGCGCGCAACCGTCTGAAGGAATTGCTGACCTACATGGACGGCAAGGCGGCGGCCGAGGACGTGATTCAGGAATTGCTGAAGAGCCCGCAGTGGGCAAACGAGGCCGACGCGGCGCCGGAGCAATCCGGCGGTGCCGGTGAAGGCGCAGACCACCAACCGGAAGAGGGTGCGAAATGAGTATGCAGCAGCTTGAATCGTCTGCCGAGAAGGTGGTCGTCGATCAGAACAATGTCAACGAGGATCTGAAGGACATCCTGCGCCGCTCGTTTCGGCCGCGCACCAACGAGGCGGCCGAGGCGGTGCAGAACGCCGTCGAGACCCTGCTCACGTATGCGCGGCGCAGCCGCGTCGTGGTTCGCGAGGATGTCGCGCAGACGATCGAGCAGTTGGTTGCCGAGCTCGACAAGAAGATTTCCGAGCAACTGACGCTCGTGCTGCACAACAAGCGCTTCCAGAGTCTCGAAGGCGCATGGCGCGGATTGCACTACCTCGTGTCGAACACCGACACGAGCGAGAACCTGAAGATCCGCTACCTGAACATCTCGAAAGCGGATCTCGGCAAGACGCTGCGGCGCTTCAAGGGCGTCGTGTGGGACCAGAGTCCGATTTTCAAGATGATCTACGAGCAGGAGTACGGCCAGTTCGGCGGCGAGCCGTTCGGCTGCCTGATCGGTGACTTCTACTTCGACCACAGCATGCAGGACGTGTCGATCCTCACCGAGATGTCGAAGATCTCGGCGGCCGCGCACGCGCCGTTCATCGCGGCCGCGGCGCCGGGCCTGCTGCAGATGGACGACTGGAGCGAGCTGTCGAATCCGCGCGACGTGTCGAAGATCTTTACCGCGACCGAATACGCGTTCTGGCGGCGCCTGCGCGAGAGCAACGACTCGCGCTACCTCGCGCTCACGCTGCCGCGCTTTCTCGCGCGCGTGCCGTATGGCCCGAAGACGCAGCCCGTCGAAGAGTTCGGATTCGAGGAGAAGGTCGATCCGAACCGCGCCGAGGACTTCTGCTGGGCGAACTCCGCCTATGCGATGGGCGCGAACATCACGCGCGCGTTCAAGACCTACGGCTGGTGCACGAAGATTCGCGGCGTCGAGTCGGGCGGCGCGGTCGAGGTGCTGCCGAAGTTCGTGCTGCCGTCGCAGGATCGCGAAGTCGATCTGCACTGCCCGACCGAAATCGCGATCTCGGACCGCCGCGAGCACGAGCTGTCGGAATCCGGCCTGATGCCGCTCGTGTATCGGAAGAACTCGGATACGGCTGCGTTCATCGGCGCGAAGACCGTGCACCGTCCGGCAATCTACGAGGACGACGACGCGACCGCGAACTCGAATCTGTCGTCGCGGCTGCCGTACATCTTCGCGACGTGCCGCTTCGCGCACTACCTGAAGTGCATCGTGCGCGACAAGATCGGTTCGTTCAAGTCGGCCGAGGACACGCAGCGTTGGCTCAACGACTGGCTGATGAACTACGTGGACGGCGACCCGAGCATCTCGAGCGAGGTGACGAAATCGCAGCGTCCGCTGTCGGCGGCGGAAGTGGTCGTCGACGAGATTCCGGAGAACCCCGGCTACTATCGCGCGCAGTTTTTCCTGCGCCCCCATTTCCAACTGGAGGGTTTGACCGTTTCTCTCCGGCTGGTTTCGAAGCTTCCGTCGACCAAGCAAGAGGTGACGACCTGAGCCGCGACTACCGGGCCGGTTGCGGTTTCGCTTAAAGAAGGAGGTGTTCGAGGCGCTGCGGGACGGAGTCGAACCGTTCCGTAGCAGATTCAACAGCGGTCTTTTCGATATGGTCTTGTTATAACTAATTAGGAGTTCATAGCATGGCAAATGCTTTGGTTGATTACTTCTTGCAGATCGACGGCGTCGAGGGTGAGTCGACCGATTCGCAATATCCCGGTCTGATCCAGATTCAGAGCTGGCAGTGGGCGGAAGAGAACTCGGGCCGCTGGGGCTTCGGCAGCGGCGGCGGCGCGGGCAAGGTCGAGATGAAGGACTTCGAGTTCCGCATGGTGTCGAACAAGGCTTCGCCGAAGCTGTTCCTGATGTGTGCGACGGGTGAGCACATCCAGAACGCGAAGCTGATCTGCCGCAAGTCGGGCAAGGGCCAGCAGGAATTCCTGACGATCTCGTTCGCGAGCGGCCTCGTCTCGTCGTTCCGCACGCTCGGCAACATGCCGATCTCGCAGCTCGGCCACGCTAGCGGCGAAGTCGACGGCGTGCTGCCGACCGACCAGATCCGGATCAACTTCGCCCAGATCGAGTTCGAGTACCGCGAGCAGCGCAACGACGGCACGATGGGCGCAGTGATCAAGGCCGGATACGACCTCAAGCAGAACGCCCCGATCTAACCCGTCGGAAGGTTCTAGTTTCCAGGCTAACCTTGGGCAGTGTTGTGGCCTCGCGCCACAACACTCGGGAACACGCACGTGAGCGATCTTCAACTCTACAACAAGCTGTCGAGACGGATTCGTCGCCATTCGCTTCAAGAGGTCGTGGCCGATCACTTGGTCGATCTGATGAATCACGCGATCCGCGGTGCGCGCATGCGCATCGCGGACGACAGCCCGGCCGCGCATTCGGTGTTGAACTTCGGCTGTCCGCCGATGCAGATGGCCGGCGCGACGAAGATCAATCCGGTTCACGCGGCCGCGCACATCTGCGAGGTGATTCGTCGCTTCGAGCCGCGCGTGGATCCCGTTGCCACGACGGTCAAACCTCGGACCGAGAGCCGCAAGCGCCTCGCGCAGACGATCTATTTCGATGTATCGATGAAGGCGCGCGAAGACGGAGCCGAGCTCAGGGCGAGCCTCGCGCTCGATTACCTGAGCGGCTATTTCAGCCTGGCGGACGACCATTGAGCGGCGAGCTGCGATGAATTTCCTCGATCACTACAACGACGAATTGCGCCAGCTGCGCGATGCCGGCGCGCGCTTTGCGAAAGAGCACCCGCAGGTCGCGTCGGCGCTCGGGCTGCATCCCGATGCGGTCACCGATCCGTTCGTCGAGCGGTTGCTCGAGGGCGTCGCGTATCTGTCGGCGCGCGTGCAGAAGCGGCTCGATCGCGAGTGCGCCGAGTTCGCGCAGCAGGCGCTCGGGCGCATCTGCCCGCTCTACATGGCGTCGACGCCCGCGATCTCGACGTTCGCGTTCCATCCGGATCTCGGCTCGCCCGACGCGTTTCGCGGCAATACGCTGCCGCGCGGCTCGCTCGTCGCCGCGCATCTGCCGGGCCGCAAGCTGCCGGTGATGTTCTCGACCGCGCGCGACGTCACGCTGCTGCCGCTGCGTCTGGCGTCGGTCGAGTGCAGCCGCAGCATCACCGGGCTGCCGTCGCTGCTCTCGCAGCGGCTGGCATCGTCGCATGCGGTGCTGCGCTTCAGGTTCGAGGTCGAAGGCGGCGCGTCGATCGCGGAGCTCGCGCGCGAGGACGAGGGTTTCAAGCCGCTGCATCTGAGTCTCGCGGGCGATCTGCCGCGCGCCTATGCGCTGCATCGCGCGATGCTCGCCGATACGACCGCGTGGTATGCGCTCGTGTCGACCAATCGCGGCGACGAGGTGCTGACGTTGCCGATGTCGGGCATCCGGCTGTCCGGCGTCGACGATGCGGAGGCGCTGCTGCCGGAGGAGTTCGGCGGCTTGCCCGGCCTGCGGCTGCTGCGCGAGTACTTCGCGCAGCCGACGCGTCTGCTCGGCGTCTACGTCGACGCGCTGGCGGCGATCGCCGCCAAGGCGCCGTCGGCGCGGGCGTTCGAGCTGTTCTTCGCATTACGCGACGCACCGGGCGATCTGGTCGGCGACGTTGACGCGAGCCAGTTCCGCCTGTTCGCGACGCCGGCGATCAATCTGTATTCCAAACGTTTCGATCCGGTGCCCTACGACGCGAATCAGCCCGAGCAGTGGATTCCCGTCGACCGGATGCGGCCCGCCGCGCATCACCTGTGGGCGCTGACCGAGGTGTTCGTGTGCGAGACCAACGGTCGAGCGCATCGCGCGCGCTCGGTGCTCGAGACGGCGGGCTATGAGGGCCACGAGGGCTCGATCCGCTACGGCATGCGGCGCGAGGATGCGCTGCTCGTCGACGGCGTGCGGCGTGATCGGTTCGATCCGCTCGCGAGCCACGACCTGATCGCCGTCTCGATGGTCGACGACACGCTCGACCCGGACGACGTCGCGACGATCACGGGCCGCGCGCTCGTGGCCGATCGCGACTGGCGTCCGACCGGGCTGCTCGACGCCGACCTGCAACTGCTCGATCCGACCGCCGTCAAGCGTATCGAGTGCCTGTGGCCGGCGAGCGCGCCGCGCGGCAAGCCGAGCGTCGACGCGTGCTGGGAAGCCGTGTCGCACGTCGGCCGCAATCCGCTCGCGCTGCACGCGTCGCAACAGCAGGACGTGACGGCGCGCATCGTCGAGCAACTGCTGCTCGCGATCGACAAGGACGATGCGCTCGACCGGCAACGGCTCGAGAGCCTGCGCTCGGTCCTGCTGCGCTCGCGCTTCGTCGCGGCGGGCCGGGCGACGCCCACCGCGCTCGTGCGCGCGACGCAAGTCGAGATCGATATCGCCGAATCGCTGCATGCGGATCGCGGCGGCTGGCTGTTCGGGCGGCTGCTCGCGCAGGCGCTCGCCGAGGCCGCGACGCTCAATGACGGCATCGAGATCGTCGTGCGCCTCGACGGCGAGGCGGCGAGCACGCACACGAACGTCGCGGCGCGCGACGGGAGGCTCGCATGACGACGCTCGAGCGCGTGAGCCGAGCGCTGACGCCGCGCCGCACGTTCTTCGAGCTGATGCGGCGCGTCGAAGCGCTGCAGCGCAAGCACGACAAGCGTTTGGCGCGTAAGCGCCGGATGCCGAAGTGGTTGCGCATCGAGCAGCCGGCGGAGATGCATTTCGCGAGCACGGAAGTCGAGCGCGTGCACGTGGCGCTCGCGCGCTTCATCGAGGACGACGATCACCCGCAGGTCACGGTGGTCCAGCGTCACTTCGGGTTGTTCGCGCCGTATGGGCCGCTGCCGCTGCACGTGACCGAGCACGCGATGCAGGAGAAGCGCTTCGAGCGCAACGCCGCGTTCGAGCGCTTCGTCAACGTCGTGTGCGGCGATCTCGCATGGCTGCATTACTCGGCGTGGTCGTCGATGCATCCGGTGCTCGGCTACGAGCGTGCGCGCAATCCGTTCGTCGAGCGCGTGACGGCGCTCGCCGATGCGCGCCGCGCGCAGCAGGAGGGCGGCGAGCCGTTCGAGCAGCACGCGCTCGCATGCCGGCGTGCGTTTCCGGGCATTTACTGCGCGCCGCGCCGCTCGCTTGCCGATCTGCAGCGGATGCTGTGCGCGTACTTCGGCGTCGCGCTGCAGGTCGTGCCGCGCCACGGCCGCTGGGTGCCGGTGCCGGCCGCGCAGAGCCATGCGCGGCGGCTTGGCGGATGGCGGCTCGGCGCGCGGATCTGGGACGTGCAGCATTCGGTCGAGATCGTCGTCGGTCCGATCGAGGCCGACGAGTTCTACCGGTGGCAACGCCGCGCGGCGGCAGTGATGGCGCTGTCCGCGGTCGTGACGGATTTCGTCGACGGACGAATTTACCCCGTCATCAAGGTTCAGGTGTGGACGCGCCCTGAACTCGCAGGAAGGGTTGGGTGCATGCGCGTCGGCGTCGACGCGTGGTCACGGCCGAATCGGGCGCTGCGCACCCTGACTGTCTTTGAATCTTTTCGGGACTAGACGTGAATCGCGAACGCATATTCAACTGTCTCGGCCGCACGACCTATGCGGCCCTTGTCGATGCGACGGCGCTAGGCCGATCCCGTCGGCATGCCTTCATCGATCTCGATCACTGGGCACTGTGCCTGCTGCAGCGCGAGCAGAGCGATCTCGCGCGGCTGTTCGAGCAGTTCGGCAGCGATGTCGGCGAAGCGAAGCGCCGGATGGAGAAGGCGCTGGACGGCTTCGACGTGAGCGGCGACTCGCTGCGCGACATCTCCAGCTCGCTCGAGCGCAGCGTCGGGCCGGCCGTCATCTGGAGCCAGATCGCGGCGCGCGCGGGCAAGGTGCGCTCCGGCCACCTGTTGCTCGCGTGGCTCGACGAGGATCTGACGCGCCGCTGGTTGCAGCAGCGCGTGCCGAACGGCATCACGTCGGTCGCGCTCGACGAGGTGGTGAAGCGCTATGAGGCGCTCGCGCCCGGCTGGACGGAAACCGACGAAGCGCCCGCGGCGCTCGACGGCGGCGCGCTTGGCGCGGAAGCGGGCGAGGCCGGCGCCGACGGCACGAGCGACGCGCTCGCGAAATGGGCGACGTGCGTGACCGAGCAGGCCGCGCGCGGCGAGCTCGATCCCGTGGTCGGCCGCGACGATGAATTGCGCACGGTGATCGACATCCTGTCGCGCCGCCGCCAGAACAACCCGATTCTCGTCGGCGAGGCAGGCGTGGGCAAGACGGCCGTCGTCGAGGCGCTCGCGCAGAAGATCCACGCGGGCGCGGTGCCGCCGGGCCTCATCGGCGCGCAGGTGTGGGCGCTCGATCTGGCGCGGATGCAGGCGGGCGCGGGCGTGCGCGGCGAGTTCGAGCAGCGCCTGAAATCGCTGATCGACGCGGTGATCGCGTCGGCCGCGCCGATCATCCTGTTCTGCGACGAGACGCATACGCTGATCGGCGCGGGCGGCGCGGCCGGCACGGGCGACGCGGCGAACCTGATCAAGCCGATGCTCGCGCGCGGCCAGTTGCGGATGGTCGCCGCGACGACGTGGTCCGAATACAAGCAGTACATCGAGCCGGATGCGGCGCTCGTGCGGCGCTTCCAGGCTGTTCCGGTCGACGAGCCGAGCGACGACGCGGCGGTCGACATGCTGCGCACGATCGCGCCGCGCTTCGCGGCGCACCACGGCGTGCGGATCGTGGATTCGGCGCTGCGCGGCGCGGTCGAGCTGTCGCGCCGCTATCTGCCCGCGCGGCAGTTGCCGGACAAGGCGATCAGCCTGCTCGACACCGCGTGCGCGCGCGTCGCGATGAGTCAGAACTGCGCGCCCGCCGAGCTCGAGCGCTTGCAGCATCAGGCGTTCGCGATCGGCCAGACGCTCGATTGGCGTGCGAGCGACCGCCGCATGGGCGTGCGCACGCCGGGCGACGAAGCCGAGCTCGAGGGCCGCCAGGCGAGCCTCGTCCAGCAGGCGGCCACGCTCGAGACGGTCGTCGACGCGCAGCGCGACGAAGTGCGTTCGTGGCTCGCGCGTCTGAACGACGAGACGCATGTGTCTGCCGACAGCGACGGCGATTCGTTCGCCGCGCGCATCGGCGCGAATCGCTGGGTGCGGCCGTGGGTCGACGAGCACGTCGTGTCGGAGGTGCTCGCCGAGTGGACGGGCGTGCCCGTCGCGCAGCTCGCGCAGGACGACGCGCAGCGCGTGGTCGAGCTCGAGGGGGCGCTCAATGCGGGCATCCACGGGCAGACGGGCGCGATGCGCTCGATCGCGCAGGCGCTGCAGGTGTCGCATTCGGGGCTCAACGATCCGCGCCGGCCGCTCGGCGTGATGCTGCTCGCCGGCCCGACCGGCACCGGCAAGAGCCAGGCCGCGGCGAAGCTCGCCGAGCTGCTGTTCGGCGGCGAGCGCAACCTGCTGCAGTTCAACATGAACGAGTTTCAGGAAGCGCACACGGTGTCGACGCTCAAGGGCGCGCCGCCCGGATACGTCGGTTACGGCAAGGGCGGGCGCTTGACCGAGGCGGTTCGCAAGAAGCCGTACAGCGTGCTGCTGCTCGACGAATTCGACCGCGCGCATCCGGACATTCATGAGGTGTTCTATCAAGTCTTCGATCAGGGCTGGATGGAGGATGGCGAGGGCCGTCGGATCAGCTTCCGCAACTGCCTGATCCTGTTGACGAGCAATCTCGGCGACGTCGAGATCGAAGCGGCGTGCAAGGCCGATCCGCAGATTTCGCAGGCGAAGCTCGACAAGCTCGTCGGCGAACGGCTGCAGGGGCGCTTCTCGCCCGCGCTGCTCGCGCGGATTCAGCTCGTCGCGTTCCGTCCGCTCGACGTCGACGCGCTGACCGGCATCGCGACGCAGGCGCTCGACGAACTCGGCGAGCGCCTCGCGGAGAACGATCTGCAATGGCGCGCGGACGAAGGCGTCGCGTCGTGGGTCGCGCACGCGGTGTCGCAGCATCCGGCGAACGGGCGCGCGGTGCGCGACCTGCTGCGCCAGCACGTGATGCCGGCCGTCGCGCGCGGCGTGCTCGCCGCGCGGGCCGAAGGGCGCGCGCTGAAGACCGTGCGGCTGTCCGCGCACGAGAAGCTGTCGCTCGTGTTCGACGAGGATGCGCTGGAGATCGGCGGCACCGATGCGGCCTCGCTCGGCGAGCAGGCGGAGGCGGCGGCGCGCGAGGCTGCGGCGTCCGCTGCGGCGCACGGCGCACCCGAAGCGCATGACGCACCTGAGTCGCGTGACGTGCATGAAGCGAACGGCGACATGCGTGCCGAAGCGGACGACGAACGTCCGGCCGATGCGCATCATCCCGACGAAACGACCTCGGCGAACGCCGGCACGACGGGAGAACCGTCATGCGTCTGATCGAACTGCGTAGTCCCCTGCTGGACCCGGATGCTGTGGCGCTGAGCTTCGTGGTGCACGAGAACCTGTCGCAGGAACCGTCGTATCAGCTCGACTTGCTGAGTCACGACCCGGATCTGGACTTCGACGCGCTGCTCGGCTCGACACTGTCGGCCGACATCGATCTGGGCGGCGGCGACATCCGGACGTTCAACACGCACGTGTTCGGCGGCCACGACACGGGGCAGATGAGCGGGCAGTACACGTACACGCTGGAGCTGCGGAGCTGGCTGTCGTTTCTCGCGGAGAACCGCAACAGCCGGATCTTCCAGAACATGAGCGTGCCGCAGATCGTCGAGCAGGTGTTCCAGGGCCATCAGCGCAACGGCTACCGGTTCGAACTGGAAGGCACGTACGAGCCGCGCGAGTACTGCGTGCAGTTCCAGGAAACGGATCTGAACTTCGTGAAGCGATTGCTGGAGGACGAAGGGATCTATTTCTGGGTCGAGCACGAGCCGGATCGGCATGTCGTGGTGATTTCGGACACGCAGCGCTTCGAGGATCTGCCGCTGCCGAACGAAACGCTCGAGTATTTGCCGGACGGCGAGGAATCGCGGGCGATCCAGGGGCGCGAAGGCGTGCAGCGGCTGCAGCGCACGCGCCGGATCAAGGCAAGCAACGTCGCGCTGCGCGACTTCGACTATCACGCGCCGTCGAACAAGCTCGACAGCGACGCACAGCTGGTGTCGCCGCCGAATCTCGAAGGGATTCCGCTCGAGTACTACGACTATGCGGCCGGCTACCGCGAGCCGGAGCAAGGGGAGCGTCTCGCGCGGCTGCGGCTCGAAGCGATCCAGGCGGATTCGCACATGCTCGTCGGCGAGGCGAACGCGCGCGCGCTGGCGACGGGCCGGGCGTTCACGCTGATCGGGCATCCGGCGCTGGGCCGCAATCGTCGGTACTACGTGACGAACAGCGAGCTGACGTTCATTCAGGACGGGCCGGACAGCACGTCGCAGGGGCGCAACGTCGCGGTGAAGTTCCGCGCGCTCGCCGACGATCAGCCGTATCGGCCGCTCTTGACGACGCCGCGCCCCGAGGTGCCGGGCATCCAGAGCGCGACGGTGGTGGGGCCGGAGATGTCGGAGGTGCATACCGACAAGCTCGGGCGCATCCGCGTGCACTTCCACTGGGACCGCTACAAGACGACCGAAGCGGACGCCTCGTGCTGGATTCGCGTGTCGCAGGCGTGGGCCGGCAAGGGCTGGGGCGTGATCGCGATGCCGCGGGTCGGGCAGGAAGTGCTGATCACGTACGTCGACGGCGATCTCGACCGTCCGCTCGTGACGGGCATCGTCTACAACGGCGAAAACCCGACGCCTTACGATTTGCCGAAAGACATCCGCTACACGGGTCTCGTTTCACGTTCGATCAAGCGCGCCGGCGGCTACCAGAACGCAAGCCAGATCACGTTCGACGATCAGCGCGGCGCGGAGCGCGTGATGATCCACGCGGAGCGCGACATGCAGCAGACGGTCGAGCGCAACAGCTCCACGTCGATCGCGCAGGACTTGAATCTGTCGGTGAAGGGCACGGCGACGTCGGTCGTCGGGATCTCGGTCAGCTTCACGGGCATCTCGGTGTCGTACACGGGGCTGTCGGTGAGCTTCACGGGCGTATCGGCGAGTTTCACCGGCGTGAGCACATCGTTTACCGGCGTGAGCACGAGTTTCACCGGCGTGTCGACGTCGTTTACCGGCGTGAGCACGAGCTTCATCGGCGTGTCGACGTCGTTTACCGGTGTCGATACAGGCTTCAAGGGCGTGTCGACGGCGATGATCGGTGTCTCGACCAGCGTCGTGGGTTCCAGCAATTCCGTGACGGGCGTGTCGAACAGCATGACGGGCATCTCGTCGTCGTGGACCGACGTCAGCATGTCGACGACCGGGCAGTCGCAGAGCATGACCGGCGTATCGCTGTCGTACACGGGCACGTCGAACAGCATGACGGGCACGAGCACGTCGGTGACGGGCACGTCGACGAGCATCACGGGCACGTCGATGTCGAACACGGGCAGCTCGACGAGCATCACGGGCACGTCGATGTCGACGACGGGCAGCTCGACGAGCATCACCGGCTCCAGCGTGTCGACGACCGGCAGCTCGGTGAGCACGACGGGTTCGAGCGTATCGACGACGGGCAGCAGCGTGTCGACGACGGGATTCAGCTTCTCGTACACCGGGGCGAGCTACTCGGACGTGGGCATCGACCTGAAGAAGGTCGGCATGCAAGTGAAGAGCTGATTCTATGCGCGATATCACACCATCATCGCTTTTCGCCACTGAAGCCGCGGTGCGGATCTGCGTCCGGATCGGCAGCATCGCGGCGCCCGAGCGCGCGGCGCCGGTCGATGCCCGCGGCCGCATCGAGGCATGGGCTTCTGCGAATGCGAATGCAGACGGAGGGGCCATATGCGTCTGATCGAACTACGCAGTCCGCTCCTGGACCCGGACGTCGTTGCGCTGAGCTTCGTGGTGCACGAGAACCTGTCGCAGGAACCGTCGTATCAGCTCGACTTGCTGAGCCGCGATCCGAATCTGGACTTCGACGAACTGCTCGGCTCGACGCTGTCGGCCGACATCGATCTGGGCGGCGGCGACATCCGGACGTTCAACACGCACGTGTTCGGCGGCCACGACACGGGGCAGATGAGCGGGCAGTACACGTACACGCTGGAGCTGCGGAGCTGGCTGTCGTTTCTCGCGGAGAACCGCAACAGCCGGATCTTCCAGGACTTGAGCGTGCCGCAGATCGTCGAGCAGGTGTTCCAGGGCCATCAGCGCAACGGCTACCGGTTCGAACTGGAAGGCACGTACGAGCCGCGCGAGTACTGCGTGCAGTTCCAGGAAACGGATCTGAACTTCGTGAAGCGGTTGCTGGAGGACGAAGGGATCTATTTCTGGGTCGAGCACGAGCCGGATCGGCATGTCGTGGTGATTTCGGACACGCAGCGCTTCGAGGATCTGCCGCTGCCGAACGAAACGCTCGAGTATTTGCCGGACGGTGAGGAATCGCGGGCGATCCAGGGGCGCGAAGGCGTGCAGCGGCTGCAGCGCACGCGCCGGATCAAGGCGAGCAACGTCGCGCTGCGCGACTTCGACTATCACGCGCCGTCGAAGCAACTGGACAGCGACGCGCAGATCGAGCAGCAGAGTCTCGGCGGCATTCCGCTCGAGTACTACGACTACGCGGCCGGCTACCGCGATCCCGAGCAAGGCGAGCGCCTGGCGCGGCTGCGGCTTGAAGCGATTCAGGCCGATGCACACGCGCTCGGGGGCGAGGCGAACGCACGCGCGCTCGCGGTGGGTCGCGCGTTCACGCTGGTTGGGCATCCGGCGCTGAGCCGCAATCGTCGGTACTACGTGACGAACAGCGAGCTGACGTTCATTCAGGACGGGCCGGACAGCACGTCGCAGGGGCGCAACGTCGCGGTGAAGTTCCGCGCGCTCGCCGACGATCGGCCGTATCGGCCGCTGCTCGTCACCAAGCGGCCGCGCGTGCCGGGCATCCAGAGCGCGACGGTGGTGGGGCCAGAGATGTCGGAGGTGCATACCGACAAGCTCGGGCGCATCCGCGTGCACTTCCACTGGGACCGCTACAAGACGACCGAAGCGGACGCCTCGTGCTGGATTCGCGTGACGCAGGCGTGGGCCGGCAAGGGCTGGGGTGTGCTCGCGATGCCGCGGGTCGGGCAGGAAGTGATCGTCGTGTATGTCGACGGCGATCTCGATCGCCCGCTTGCGACGGGCATCGTCTACAACGGCGAAAACCCGACGCCTTACGACCTGCCGAAGGACATCCGCTACACGGGCCTCGTCACGCGCTCGATCAAGCGCGCGGGCGGCATTCCGAATGCGAGCCAGTTGACGTTCGACGATCAGCACGGCGCGGAGCGCGTGATGATCCACGCGGAGCGCGACTTGCAGCAGACGGTCGAGCGCAACAGCTCCACGTCGATCGCGCAGGACCTGAATCTGTCGGTGAACGGTACGTCGACGTCGGTCATCGGCATCAAGGTCAGCTTCACCGGGATCTCGGTGTCGTACACAGGGCTGTCGGTGAGCTTCACGGGCGTATCGGCGAGCTTCACCGGCGTGAGCACATCGTTTACCGGCGTGAGCACGAGCTTCACCGGCGTGTCGACGTCGTTTACCGGCGTGACCACGGGCTTCACCGGCGTGTCGACTTCGTTCGTCGGCGTCGATACGAGCTTCACCGGCATCAGCACGGGATTCGTCGGTGTGTCAACCAGCATCACGGGCTCCAAGAATTCCGTGACGGGCGTGTCGAACAGCATGACGGGCATCTCGTCGTCGTGGACCGACGTCAGCATGTCGACGACCGGGCAGTCGCAGAGCATCACGGGCGTATCGCTGTCGTACACGGGCACGTCGAACAGCATGACGGGCACGAGCACGTCGGTGACGGGCACGTCGACGAGCATCACGGGCACGTCGATGTCGAACACGGGCAGCTCGACGAGCATCACGGGCACGTCGATGTCGACGACGGGCAGCTCGGTGGGCACGACGGGATCGAGCATGTCGGCCACCGGCAGCTCGGTGAGCACGACGGGTTCGAGCGTATCGACGACGGGCAGCAGCATGTCGGTGACGGGATTCAGCTTCTCGTACATCGGCGCGAGCTACTCGGACGTGGGCATTGATCTGAAGAAGCTCGGGATGCAGACGAAGAACTGACCTATGCGACATATCAAACCACAAGCGGCCCTCGTGGCCACGACCAACACGCAGATCGGCGCGCAGCCGATGCTCGGGATCAGCGTCGGAATGGGTTTCCGGCTCGATCAGCCGTCGATCCTCGTGCACGAAGCGGCCGTCTGGGAGGCGCTGAAGGCGGCCGCGCCTTCGCTGCCGCTGTATGAAGCCGCGTTGCCGAAGCAGCGCGCCGAATGGCTGCTCGCCGGCCACTCGGTGCATGCGGTTGGAGGCGGCACGCGTTCGCGGGACATCGATTGGACCGCTTGGGTCGAGCTCGACGGCGTGCGCAAGATCGTTTCGTGCGCGACGCAGTTGGGCGACGAGCATGAGCCCGGCGGCTGCGTGCGCGTCGCGATCGATCACCGGCACGCGGCGGCGGGCGGCGCGCAGGAAAACCCGTTCGGCATGGCGTCCGGCACGCCGCCGCTGCAGCAACTGCGTTCGTTCGGCGTCGGCCCCGCGCCGCTCGCGGCGATGGGCGCGATCGGCTGCGACTGGCCGGAGCGCATGCAGTGGATGCCGACGCGGCCGGGCACGGTCGACGCGATGGCGCAGGACGGCACGCACATGGGCTGGCCTGCGGACGTCGACCTGCGCTTCTTCCAGCAGGCCGCGCCCGATCAATGGGCGCGCGGCGAATGCTGGATGCCCGGCGCGCGTTTCGAGCTGAACGGCTTCGGGCCGCGGGGCGAAGGCTTCGCGGGCGAGTTGCCGCGTCTTGCGCCGGTCGCGCTCGTGACGCGCAACGGCAGGCCGGGGATCGAGCGCCCGACGTTCAAGCAGCAGACGGTGTGGTTCCTGCCCGATCGCGGCATCGGCGTGCTGTGGTGGAACGGCGCGGTGGCGCTCGACTTCCTGCTCGACGACAGCCCGACGATGCTCGTGATCGCATTCAAGGACGACGCCGAGCGGATCGACGTCGACGCGCTGATGAAGTTCGCCGATCAGCGCGCCGATCTGAACTGCACCGATCCGCTGCAGCAGGCGGATCACGAACTGATGCCCGCCGTTGCGAAGGGCTGGACCTGGGAGATGATCCTCGACACGGAAGACCACCCGCGCTTCGCTCCGGCGCCGCGCGGCTATGAAGAAGTCCGTGCGCGGGTCGAGCAGAACCGCCGCGATCTGGTCGAGGCGCGCGACGCGAGCGAGCGGCTTTCGGCGTTCGAGGAAGCGAATCGCAACGCGAAGCTGCCGGGCGCGCCGCGCGGCGGCGAAAACTGGCGCACGCGGCTGCGTCAGGCGAAGACGCCCGAGCTCGCGAACGTGACGATTCGCGACGCCGATCTGTCGTCGCTGCGCTTCGACGGCTGGAAGTTCGACGACGTGCGCTTCGAGCGCTGCACGCTCGATCGCAGCGAATGGACGAACTGCCGGCTCAATCAGGTGCATGCGGTCGATTGCTCGTTCGCCGACGTGAAGATGAGCGACGGCTGGTGGAAGGGCGGCAAGCTCCAGCGGTGCAATCTCGAGCGCAGCGCATGGCTGAACGTCGAGATCGAGCGAATCTCGCTCGACGAGTGCCGGCTCGACGATCTGAAGGTCGCGGGCGGATCGTGGTCGATGCTGTCGGTGCAGGGGCGCGGCGGCGTGCGCGGCGACGTTCAGGATGTCCAATGGAATTCGGTGTCGTGGTCCGAGGTGAGCGCGCCCGGCTGGACCTGGACGCGCGTGCGGGCCGACGATCTTGCGATCGTCGAGTGCGCAATGGCCGGCCTCACGGTGTCGCAGTGCACGCTCGCGAAGCCGAGCATCCTGCTCACCGATTTGTCCGCGAGCGTCTGGCAACGCAGCATGCTGACGTTCGCGGTGCTGTCGCACGGCACGTCGATCAACGGCGCGCGGCTCACCGATTGCGTGTTCAAGTCGTCGAGCCTGCAGGAGCTGCGCGCGGACCGCGTGCAGGTCGATCACTGTTCGTTCATGCAACTGAACGCGCAACACCTGCATGCGCAACAGTCGCACTGGAGCCGCACGGTACTCGACGGCGCGAACGTGATGCATGCGCAGCTGACGGGCACGTCGTTCGACCGCTGCTCGCTGAAGGAGGCGATGTTCTATGGCGCCGACATGCGGCAGACGCGGATGCGCGACTGCAATCTCGTTCGGGTCCGCACGTCGTGGATCCATCCGCCGGAAGCGGGCGCGTGGCGCGGCAATCTGAACGCAGGCCAGCTCGACGTACCGAGGAGGGTGTGATGAGCAAGATCCGCTCGGCGGTGCCGCCGCCGCCGCTGCCCGAGATCGTCGAGGGGCAGCGCTACGTGTCTGCGCAGCGCGACGTCGCGCTCGCCGACACGCTGTTCGTCGATTGCCACTTCGAGCGCGTCGAATGGACCGGCTGCCGGCTGTCGAACCTGCGCTTCGTGAACTGCACGTTCGATGCGAACCGCTTCGATCGATGCGAGCTCGAGAAGCTCTCGTACGAATCGAGCCGGGTCCGCGAGGGCGCGTGGACGCAAAGCGCGTTGCAGCGCGTGTCGTTCAACGAGTGCGAGATCGACGGGGGCGCGTGGGCGGGCTGCCTGCTGAAGGACGTCGTGTGCTCGCAGTCGAAGGGCGGCGCCTGGACGTTCGACGCCGTGCGCGGCGCGCACGTGTCGCTCGTCGCGGGCGAATACGCGGGCGTCACGCTGCGCGGCGGCCACTGGAGCGACACGTCGTGGATCGGCAGCCGGCTCGTCGATCTGCGGCTCGAATCGGTCGGGCTCGAGAATCTGATCGCCGGGCAAAGCGGCTTCGAGCGCGCGGTGCTCGTCGAATGCCGCGGGATCAACGTACGCTGGATCGATTCCCGGATCGAGCGGATGACCGTTCAAGGCTGCGAGCTGAAGCAGGCTGCCTGGTCGCACAGCACATGGGCGACGGGCGAGATCCACGCGAGCCGGCTGCCGATCGCGAGCTTCGATCACGCGAGCGTCAACGGCCTGACGGTGACGAACAGCGAATTGCCGCAGGCGATCTTCGACAGCGCGAGCGTGGCGGACAGCGCGCTGCAAGGCGTGCGCGCGCCGCGCATCGCGTTGCGCGACGCATGGCTCACGCGCGTGAACCTCGCGGGCGCGCAATTGCAGCAGCTCGACGCGCGCGGCGTGCGTCTGGAGCGCGTCGACTTGCGCGGCGCCGATTGCCGCAGCGGCAATCTGGTCGGCCAGCTTCGCCAGACGTGGGCGGCGGCCGATACGCGGGACGCGGTTTTCGAGGAAGCCACGAGTGCCGACGATCGGCTCTGGTGGCAGCGAGTGCAACCCGGAGCAAGAGGAGTTTGACGATGAGCATGCGGGAAATGGCTGTCGCGCACGACGCGCTTGCGTACGAAGGGGATGACGATTCGGCGTCGCGTCGCGCGCTGACGCGAATCATGAAGGGCGGTGCGCGCGGCAGCGATGCCGAGGCAGGCGCGCATGCGTTGCCCGCGGACATGTCCGCGCGCGAGTGGGTGCGCGAGCCGGCGCTGCCGGCGAACGCCGCCGCGGCGACCCTGCTCGCGCGCATCGAAGGCGAGCGCACGGCGGCGGGCGAATGGCGCGTCGCGCTGCGCCCGGACGTCGTGCTGCGCGCGAAGAAAGCGGTGAGCTGCGTTGTCGCGCCGCAGGCGGGCGATCTCGTGCAGATCTGCCGCGAAGGCGAGCGCTGCTGGGTGCTCGCGGTGCTCGAGCGCGACGCGGCGGGTGACGAAACGAACGACAAGACGACTGACGAGGTGACGCTGGATTTTGGCGACGCGCACGTCGCGCTTCGCGCGCGCGACGTGCGCGTCGAGGCGCGCGATCGTTTGTCGCTCGAGGCCGCGCAGCTCGCGAGCCGCGCGCAGGTGGTGACGCAGGCGGCGGCCGAGCGCCAGACGCACGTGAGCGGCACCGACGCGACGCACGCGGGCAGCACGCTCGTCCATACCGAGCGGCACCTGGCGATGCACGCGAAGAGCGCGGTCGTCACCGCGGCGTCGCTGCTGAAGATCGACGCGGGCCAGATTCACATGGGCTGAGCGTCGTCGCTCGCGCCCGGTTTCTAGAAGGAGGTAGTCATGTTTGCAAACTGCTCAGCGGGAGGGATGGCGATCGCGCCGGGGAACGACGTCTGCAAGACGCCGCCTCTCGCGATTCCCATTCCGTATCCGAACATCGCGAACAAGCCGGAGGCCGTGCCGAACGTGCCGAACATTCTGATCAACGGCGGACCGGCTCACAACATGAACACGATCATCCCAGTCACGCACAGCGACGAAGGGGGATCGATGGGCGGCGTTGCGTCGGGCACCGTGTCGGGGCCGTCGAGGCACGCGAAAGGCTCGAGCAAGGTGATGATCCAGGGCGCGCCGGAAACACGCCTCACGGACACCAACCTGCCGAACAACCAGAACACGGCCGGCTTTTCCGCCGTTCCGTCTCAGACGATCACGATGACGCTCAGCTGAACATCGTGCGTCGCAAGATGGGCCCCTTCAAATCGTTCGTGGCGGCGCTCGCGCTCGGCGTGCTCGCGGGCTGCTCCGCGTTTTCGTCATCGAAGCCGGAAGAGCCGCGGCAGTTGCACGTGACGCTCGTCGGCGGCAGCCGGCTGAACGCCGCGCCGACGGGCGAGGCGCGTCCGATCCAGACGTGCGTGTATGTCGTGACGGCGGCGGACTGGCTGCCCACGCAAGGCGGCGACGATTCGTCGTGCGCGTCGCGCGGGCAGGACAGCACGGTCGTCGCCGACTCGCGTCACGTGATCGCGCCGAACCAGGTGCTGCAGTTCTCGCTGAACCTGCCGCGCTCCGGCGACATCTGGCTCGTCGCCGACGCCGACTACGCGCGCCGGCCGGCGAACTACGGGCCGCTGCGCGTGCGCATCGAGGGCCGCGGATTGATTCACATGGCTGTCTGGCTTGACCGCGACGGCATCTACAACGCGTTGTTGCCGGGGCCCGTGCCCGTCGGCGGCGCGATCGCCGCATCGGCGATCCGCACCGACGAGCCGCCGCCCGAGCGCAGAACGAAAACCACCTATGGGATAAGGAGAAGCAGGCAATGAGTAGTCTGCCGGTAGGACCGGTCGCGTGGAGCGACGGCATGCTGATCGAGACGCAGCACTTCCAGCAGCTCGAGCGGCATCTCGCGCATCAGGCCGCGCTGCGGCTCGGTCAGACGTCGAATCACGGCTGGGGCTTCACGCTGCTCGATCTCGATCAGGACGGCCTCGGGCTCGGCAGGCTCGGGCTGCGCCACGCGCGCGGCGTGTTCCAGGACGGCACCGCGTTCTCGCTGCCGTCCGACGATCCGCTGCCGCCGCCGCTCGAGACCGAGCTCGCGCAGGCGGGCGACGTCGCGTGCCTCGCGCTGCAGGCCGCGCGCACGGGCGGGCCCGAGATGGCGTTCGGCGACGTCGCGTCCGCGTCGCGCTATCGCGCGGTGTCGACCGAAGTGCCCGATCTCGCGGTCGGCCTCGACGCGCCCGGCACGCCGCGGCGTCTGACGATCGAGACGGGCCAGCTCATCACGCGCCTTTGCTGGAAGTCGCAGTTGCGCTCCGACGAAGTCGCGCTGCCGATCGCGCGCGTCGCGGGCCGCAACGCGAGCCGCACCGTGTCGCTCGATCCGCGCTTCATTCCGCCGCTGCTCGACACGCGCGCGCACCTCGTGCTGCGCTCGCTGATCGACGAGCTGCAGAGCACGCTGCGCGTGCGGCTCGCGAGCACGTCCGCGCAACGCGTGCTGTCGACGGGCGGCGGCGTGGCCGATCTGATCGAGCTGCTGCTGCGCCAGGCGATCGCCGAGTACCGGATGCGCCTCGCGAACCTCGACGCGTTCGACCCGCTGCCGCCCGCGATGCTGTATCACGAGCTCGTCGGCCTGCTCGGGCGCCTGAGCGTGCTGCCGGGCGTGGACGAGGAACTGGCCGACCGCGAGCTCGGCTACGACCACGACGATCTGCAGACGAGCTTCGAGCCGCTCGCGATGATGCTGCGCCAGGCGCTCGCGCGCGTGATCGAGACGCCGGTGCTGCCGCTGCGCTTCGAGGATCGCGGCGATCAGGTGCACATCTGCATCGTCGACAAGCAGTGGAACCTGAAGAAACTGATTTTCGCGTTTTCGGCCGCGATGCCGGCGGAGAAGCTGCGGCAACTGCTGCCGCAGCAGACGAAGCTGGGCGCCGTCGAGCAGATCCAGAAGCTCGTGGACCTGCAACTGCCGGGCGCGCGCCTGAACGCGCTGCCCAATCCCCCACGCCAGATTCCCTACTACGCCCAAAGTACGTACTTCGAAGTGGAATCGACCGATCCGTTCTGGAAGCAGACCCTCGCCGGCTCGGCGATGGCGCTGCGCATCGTCGGCGATTTCCCGGATCTTCGCTTCGAAGCCTGGGGGCTGAGAGACGGCAAGGTGGCGTGACCCACGACATGAGACGCAATCTGCTATGAGCCTGCTACGAAACCTCTCCTCCACGCTGCGCCGCGTATCGATGGCATCCAACATGCTCGATCGCGCGGCGGCGAATCCGGATCTCGTGACGCGCGTTCCGACGCTGTCGTCGCTGACCAGCGCGGCGATGACGAGCTCCGCCGTATCGACCACCGGCACGACGAACGTGGCTGCGTCGGGTGGCGCTGCGTCGGGCATGGGCGTGCCGGGCGCATATCCGGCCGCCGACGTGCCGCATGCCGACGGTGCGCCCCGCAATCCGGCGGTGCTGCAATTTCCGGTGCCGGGCGGCGCGCATGCGCCTGCCGACGCGCGGGACGCGGCACCCGTCGTCTACAGCGCGCAGGGCGAGCAGGCCGCGATCATGAAGGCGGGCCTGCAGCAGGCGAGCTGGAACAATCCGTTCGTGTCGCACGCGCTGCCCGCCGTGCTGCAGTTGCAGCGGCATCTCGCGGCCGGGCCGCTCAATCAGGCCGCGATTCGCACGCAGCTCGGGCTCGAAGTGCGGCTCTACCGCGAGCGGCTCGCCGGCTCCGGCTGCGAATGGGAGCAGATCCGCGATGCGTCGTACCTGTTGTGCACGTATCTCGACGAGACCGTCAACGATTCGGCGCGCGAGCATTCGCAGGTCGTCTATGACGGCGAGCGCAGTCTGCTCGTCGAGTTTCACGACGACGCATGGGGCGGCGAGGATGCGTTCGCCGACCTGTCGCGCTGGATGAAGGCGGACCAGCCGCCGATTCCGCTTCTGTCGTTCTACGAACTGATCCTGTCGCTCGGCTGGCAGGGGCGCTACCGCGTGCTCGACCGCGGCGACGTGCTGCTGCAGGATCTGCGCTCGCAACTGCACGCGCTGATCTGGCATCACGTGCCGCCCGAGCCGCTCGGCACCGATCTCGCGACGCCCGCGAAACGGCGCCGTTCGTGGTGGACGGCCGGCCGCGCGGCGGCCGTCGCGCTCGGCGTGCTCGTGCTCGCGTACGGCGCGATCAGCCTCTGGCTCGATTCGCAGGGGCGGCCGATCCGCAACGCGCTCGCCGCGTGGATGCCGCCGACGCGCACGATCAACATCGCCGAGACGCTGCCGCCGCCGCTGCCGCAGATCCTCACCGAAGGGTGGCTCACCGCGTACAAGCATCCGCAGGGATGGCTGCTCGTGTTCAAGAGCGACGGCGCGTTCGACGTCGGCAAGGCGAAGGTCCGGCCGGACTTCATGCACAACATCGAGCGGCTCGGCCTCGCGTTCGCGCCCTGGCCGGGCGACCTCGAGGTGATCGGCCACACCGATTCGCGGCCGATCCGCACGAGCGAGTTCCCGGACAACCAGGCGCTGTCGGAGGCGCGGGCGCGCACGGTGGCCGACGAGCTGCGCGCGACCGCGCTGCCGGGCGGCGCGCGTGCGCCGGAGAACGCGGTGCAGCGCAACATCGAGTATTCGGGGCGCGGCGACGCGCAACCGATCGACACCGCGAAGACGGCCGCCGCGTACGAGCGCAACCGCCGCGTCGACGTGCTGTGGAAGGTGATTCCAGACGGTGCGTCGCAACCGGGCCGCAGCCTGAATCTGCAGCAGCCGGAGAAGCCCGGCCAAGTGCCGATGCGTCCGGCGATGCCGGAAGGCGTCGAGATCGCGCCTGAAGGGCAATTGCCGTATGCGACCACGGAGATCACGACCGCGACGCCGACCACGATGCCAACCACGAAGCAAGCACCGACACCGGTGCCGACACCAGCACCGACGCCAGCAACGGGACCGACCACGGAGGGCCGTCAGCCATGATCCGCACGAGCTTGAGAGTATTCGCGGCGATTCTGATCGCGATCCTGATCTGGTGGGTGGGGCCGCTCTTCGCGTTCGGCATCTATCACCCGCTCGGCCCCGTGTGGGTGCGCGAGATCCTCGTCGCGCTCGTGCTGATCTGGGGCTTCTGGCCGACGCTCGCGCGGCTCTGGGCGCGGCTCGCGATGAGCCCGCGGCAGGTGAAGGTCGCGCCGAAGACGAAGCAGCTCGATTTCGTCGACAAGCATCTGCGCAACCTCGACCAGCAGTTGAAGGAACGCTGGCGCAAGGAGCCGCGCGGCCGCTGGAAGCGCTGGGTCGGCACGCTCACGCGCGAGCATCGCGCGATGCTGCCGTGGTATCTGGTGCTCGGCTCCGAGGGCAGCGGCAAGACGAGCCTCGTCGCGAAGGCGGTCAGCGTGTCCGGCTCGCTGCAGGATCGCGTACTCGGCTCGGACGCGACCTACGGGCGCGGCGACGACTTCAACTTCCGGATCACGCGCGAGGCCGTGTGGTTCGACGTCGGCGGCCGCTGGAGCCTGCGTGCGGGCGCGGACGAGGCCGAGTTCGACGCGTGGCGCAAGCTGCTGCGCGGGATGAGGCGGCTGCGCAAGGGCGCCCCGATCAGCGGCGTCGTGCTGTGCGTCGACGGCCTCGACATGGTCGATGCGCCGCTCGACGCGCGCAAGCGCCTGGCCGATTCGGTGCGCGCGCGGCTCGAGGAAATGCGCGAGGCGTTCGGCCAGCAGGTGCAGGTGTATGTCGCGCTGAACGGGCTCGACCGGCTCGACGGCGCGGTGTCGACGCTGTCGCTGCTCGACGCGTCGAAGTGGGCGAAGGGCGTCGGCTTCAGCCTGCCCGACGACGGCGCGGAAGCCGACGCGGCGCGCGCGGACGCGAACTGGCAGCACGCGCTGCAAGGGCTGCAGCAGCGTGTGCAGCAGCAAGTGCTGTATTCGGCGCCGGCCGCGACCGAGGTGTCGATGAACCACGCGCAACTGCGCTTCGTCGAGACGCTCAGCCGGCTGCAGAAGGCGCTCGTCGCGTGGCTGCACGTCGCGCTCGCGCCGGGCGAGCCGCACACGGCCGCGCGGCTGCGCGGCGTGTGGCTCGGTTCGATGGCCGAGCTCGCGGAGGCGCATCCGGCGGGCGTCGGCTCGTCGGAGCTTCCCGTGCCGTCCCGGCCGCTCAGCGAGCTGTGGACGCCGCTCATCCGGCAGGTGTCGCTCGAGCGCGATGCGGTGCGCCCGAGCGGCCCGAAGTCGTGGCGCGGCCGCCTGGGCGAGGCGCTGCGATGGGGCGCGGTGCCCCTCGTCGCGCTGAGCCTCCTGCTGTGGTTCGGCTGGGGCTACGTCACCGAGCGCGATTATCTGGACGGCGTGTGGGCGCAGTTCACCGAGGCGAAGCGGCTCGCGCAGGCCGAGGCGTCCTACGGCAACGACGGCGGCTCGGCGCTCATCGAGATCGCGAACCAGATGCGCTACGCGCAGTTGCAGGCCGAGGACGCCGCGCAGGGGATGGCCACGCCGTACTTCGAGCACGGGCTCGTCGCCGAGACCGCGCGCGAGACCTACTACCGGCACTTACAGAAGATGCTGATGCCGGAGCTGTACAACGAGGTGCGGCGCACGCTCGTGTCGCAGGTCGACGGCACCCCGGGCGACATCTATCAGACGCTGAAGGTCTACCTGATGCTCTGCCGTCCTGATCGACGCTCGGCGGACGACGTCGTGCGCTGGCTCGACGGCCGGTGGGACGCGCTATCGGGCGGCCAGTATTCGGACGACGACCGCCGCTCGCTGCTTGGGCATGTGCGCACGCTGATGTCGCTGAAGAACGTGCCGGCGACGCCGGAGGACGCGAACCTCGTGCGCTCGGCGCGTGCGAAGGCCGCGCAGATCCCGCTCGTCACGCGCGTGCTGCAGCACATCCATGCGCAGGGGCTGCCGCAGCAGGTCAACGACATCTCGCTGTCGCGCGCGGCGGGCTTCGAGGCGTCGATGAGCCTGCGCATGCGCAGCAACGTGCCGTCGACGGACACCGCGGTCTCCGGCTGGTTCACGCGCGCCGGCTACACGGATGTGTTCCTGCCGCGCCTGCAGAAGAGCGCGCGCGCGATGCTCGAGGAGGAGAGCTGGGTGCTGCGCGACGAGACGCTGTCGGGCAACAGCTTCCAGATCGACGGACTCGTGCAGAAGCTCGCCGATTCGGCGCGCAACCAGTTCCTTCAGGATTACATCTCCGCATGGCAGAACTTCCTGAACGACGTGACGGTGCGCGGCGTGACGGGCCTCGACGACGCGTCGCAGCTCGCGGCCGCGATGATGGAGGCGCAATCGCCGCTCGCGAACCTGCTGCGCTTCGCCGCGCGCGAGACGACGCTCACGGGCGCGAGCGACGAGGGCAACATCGACAGCTGGATCGATCGCCAGAAGTACCGCTTCGAGAAGGGGCGGCGGCAGATCGTCGGCGAGCTGAGCGGGCAGCATTACCGCACGGTGCTGCTGCCGGAGCACGTGGTCGAGGAGCACTTCCAGGCGATCCGCCAGCTCGCCGCGCAGTTGAACCGCAACAACACGATTGCGAACAATCCGCTGTCGCGCCTGTTCGAGCCGCTGTACCGGCAGCTCGGGCTCGTCAACGGCGCGCTGCAGGCGGGCCAGGTGCTGCCCGCGCAGTACGACGCGTTCTCGCGGCTCAAGGAGACGGCCGCGCGTCAGCCGGAGCCCGTGCGCGGGATCATGCTCGACCTCGTGAGCAGCGGCAGCACGATGACGACGCGCGAATCGGGCGCGCTGCTCAATCGCGGCGCGGCGGGCGCGACGAAGATGGTCTGCGATCAGGGCTTCACGGGCCGCTATCCGATGCGCCGCAACGCGCAGGCGGATGCGGGCGTCGAGGACTTCGAACGATTGTTCAGCGCGCAAGGGCTGATGGCGACGTACTTCCGCGATCACCTCGCCGCGTATGTCGACACGTCCGCGAAGCCGTGGCAGGCGCTGCGCTCGAACGGCGGGCCGAACGGGATGGTCAGTCAGTCCGTCCTGAACTCGTACGAGACGGCAGATCGCATCCGCGGCGCGATGCTCGACGATTCGGGGCACCTGCGCGTGTCGACCGTGCTGCGCTTCATCGACATGGATTCGCAGTTGTCCG
The DNA here is from genome assembly GCF_000012365.1 of Burkholderia thailandensis E264. Taxonomy (NCBI): domain Bacteria; kingdom Pseudomonadati; phylum Pseudomonadota; class Betaproteobacteria; order Burkholderiales; family Burkholderiaceae; genus Burkholderia; species Burkholderia thailandensis. Next base: position 2,282,542 of record NC_007650.1, on the reverse strand, counting down.
AAGCGCAGTTGAGCGTCGCCGGCCAGACAGTGCGCTTCGCGCACGGCGTGACGTCGCCGCACCGGGTCGACTGGACCAATCAGAACACGCAGCTCGCGATCAAGCTGCAGCTGAAGTCCGTCGACGGCCGGATGACGACGCTGCAGTTCGACGGGCCGTGGGCGCTGTTCCGCTTCTTCGACGCGGGACAGGCGGTGGGCGGCACGGGCACGGCGGACCGGCGCGAGCGGCTCTATCAGACGAGCCTCGGCACGGTCCGGATCGAATGGCAGGCGCTCACGCTGCCGTCGCCGATATGGTCGGGCATCCTGCAGTCGTTCAGGTGTCCGTCGTGATGCGTCGAGCATCGGTATTCATGCGCCGCAGGGCGCGCACACTGGAAAGGAGCAAGACATGATTGATCCGAAGGAAATCTTCGCCGCATGCAACAACGCGCACCAGTACGGGCAGGACGCGAGCGGCTCGATGGCCAAGCCGTTCATGGATTCGATCCCGAATCTGTCGACGGCGTCGTCGAGCAACGCGAGCAACCTGATCGGCAACGTGCAGGAGGTCGGCTCGAAGATGCTCGAGCACATGTCGTCGATCAAGTCGGCGGTCGACAAGCAAGTGATGATCCATCAGGACAACCAGCAGCGTCAGAAGACCTACGACTTCAACGTCGACATGCGGGACCTGCGCCCGACCAACGCGGTCGGTTTCCCGGAGGAGATGCCGTCGATCTTCTTCGCGCCGTTCAGGACCGGCAAGTGATGCGTTTCGGTTGCGTGGGCAGTTGCGTCGGCGTCAGCGCGCTTCGCGCGCGGGCGTCGTCGCGCGCCGCGCGACGCCTGGCGATGCACAGGCGAATTCCGGGCGCGCGCCGGCGCGCCCGTTTCAATCTTTTGTGAGCAATGGAGCAATGCTGATGAACAAGCAAATCGTGGCAGGGATCGTGGCGGGGCTCGTGTCGATGAGCAGCCATGCGCAACTGGGGCAGTTGTTCCAGTCGGTGAAGGAGCAGGTGACGCAGGCGGCGACGTCGCAGGTGAACCAGGGCGTGCGCTCGGCGACCGACGAGGCGGTGCAGGCCACCTCGTCGCGCACGCGCAAGGCGATCAACTCGGTGCGCTCGCCTTCGTCGGCCGCCGCGGCTACGTCGACTTCGCCTTCGGCGGCCGAGGAGACGAATGACGCGACGCTGAGCGAGGCGCGCAAGTAACGGCCGGCTGCGCCGTGCCGGCAGGCGGCCGTCGTGCGGTTGGCGGCGGCATGCCGGACGGCTTTCGCGACGCGCGACGTGCGGCGCTTGGCGTGCTCGTCGCGAAAGCCGCTTGAATCAGCGTAAAACTATCGTATAAACATCGGTTTGCGTGTGCAGTAATCGAGACTCTTCTCGAAATCAACCTGGAGTGTTTTATTGACGGAAAGGGAGCGTATTCATGTTTCAGACTTCGATAATCAGCATCGTCGGCGTATTGGTGGCGATTGTCTTGATTTTCGTGGTAGTGACGACGACAAAGACTTTGTCGACGGTCATGTCGTCGGTTCAGGCTCAAACCGTCGCGAAGAACGGTTATGAGGCGGTGGCCGATGTCTTGAGCATCGGACAAACCGGCGTGACGTTGAATAACGTGCCGATGATGCGGATCGAGTTGCGCATTCACCACAATGGAGCATCGTGGGACGTGACGATCAAGCAATTCATCGATTTGGGGAATATCCCGCGCGTCGGCGAGCGGGTGCGGGTGATGATCGATCCGACGGACAACGGCCGCGTGGCATACGTGGGGCTGGCCGGCGTCGGGCGTTGATCCCGGCGGGCGCGCCGATGCAGCGGCGGCCGGAACGGTTCGTCGCGCGGCGACGGATAGCGATAAGAGGGCGATATCGTTTTCCGGCCTGCGGGTCCGTAAATGACCGATTAAGCTTATCCGAAAATCGCATATCGACATGATGGGAACAAGCGGGTTCATTTTTGAAACCCGCTTCAAAAATCGAAAATCGATTTAAAAATGTTTACATTTAGGATTCGATATCTTATGCTGCATCGCAGAATCCTCGGTTCAATAAGACGCGTCGCCGCACGGTGTAATTCGGGCGGCAAGACGCCGGGAAGCAGTTAATCCTTCAAGAGGCGTCATGAGAGCGAGAGGCGCTGGAGACCACGGGCGGAAGACGGCGGGGTGACCGCGTTGTGCCCGGGGGGAGCGTATTGTCGGCCGGAGAAGGGGCGAGGCGATGCGCGGTTCCGGCGAGTGGGTAGCCGCTGCGGCGCGCGCGAGGCAGGGCGGGCAGATCGCGCGGGAGGGCGGGCGGCTACGTGGAGGCGTCCATCAAGGGCGCGGGATCAGCTCATTTGCCGAGCAGATGCGGGAGATACGCCATGCCTATCGAGAAACAGGTGGTAGCGCTGCCGAGCGGACTGAAGGTCCACGTCGAGCGTCATGTGTTCGATCCGGCCTTCGAGACGGTCATCCTCGTGAACGGCGCGCTGGCGACGACCGCGTCGTTCGGCCAGACGATTCGCTACCTGGGCGAACGCGTGAACGCGGTGTGCTTCGACTTGCCGTACGCGGGCCAGTCGCGCCAGCACAATCCGGGCGAGTACATTCTGACGAAGGACGACGAGGTGGAGATTCTGCTGCACCTGGCCGAGCGGTTCGAGCCGAGTTTCCTGCTGTCGGTGTCGTGGGGCGGGGTGGCGTCGCTGTTCGCGCTGGCGCGGGGGTGCGCGAGCGTGCGGCGGGCGGTGATCGCGTCGTTCTCGCCGTTCCTGAACGACGCGATGACGGATTACGTGACGCGCGCGCGCGATCACATCGCGGCGGGGGAGAACCTGAAGGCGGCGCAGTTGCTCAACGACACGGTGGGGCGCTACCTGCCGCGGATCATGAAGCTGTACAACTACCGGTATCTGACGAAGCTGCCGCGCACCGAGCAGGACCAGGTGGCGTTCCACGTCGACCAGATCCTGTCGATGCGGCCGGAGCAGTACCTGCCGGAATTCCGCCAGATCGGCTGCGCGGTGAAGTTCATCAACGGCGAGCTGGACGAGTACACGACGGCGTCGGACGTGCGGCGGCTGGCGGCCTACGTGCGGCGCGCGGAGTTCGCGACGATCCGGCAGGCGGGGCACTTCCTGGACCTCGAGGGGCGTCAGCAGCAGGAGCAGCTTCGCGCGGCGATCCTGGGCTTCTTCGGCGACGAGCGGGCGAGCGCGGCGCGCGACGACGCGCAGGACGAGACGCTCGCGCCGCTCGGTCAGTTGCCGGCGCTGTCGTAGCGGCGCGCCGTGGCCGGGCCGCGCGGGCGCGAGGCGCGCGCCGGGCGGTCGAGGCTCCTTCAAACAGGCAGGCGGATGGATGCGGGCCGGATCGGGCTGCATGACGCGGCGGCGGCGGGGCGCATCGGCATGACGGAAGCGTTCGCGTCACGGGCCCGTTGTTCGGCGGCGGCCCTGGCGGCAGGCGGACGAGCCCCGGCCGGCGATGGACGATCCGGTTCGAACAGGGCTGCGGCGAACGGTTCCGTCGACTGCCGCGCGGGATGGAATGACGAGGCGATGGCTAAAGTAATCGTGACGGCGATCGGGTCGGCGGGCGACGTGCACCCGTTGCTGGGGGTGAGCCGGGCGCTGTCGGCGCGGGGCCACGAGGTGGTGTTCTGCACGCATGCGCCGTTCGAGGCGGCGGTGCGCGCGAGCGGCTTCGCGTTCGTGCCGGTGGGCACGGCCGAGGACTACGTGCGGGCGATGGCGGACCCGGCGCTGTGGGATCCGCGCACGTCGTTCAAGACGCTGTGGCGGGTGATCGCGCCGGTGGTGAGGCCGCACTTCGAGGTGCTGCGCGCGCTGAGCGACGCGGACACGGTGCTGGTGGGCACGCTGTGGGCGTTCTCGGCGCGGCTGATGCAGGAGCGCTTCGGCACGCGGTACGTGTCGGTGCAGGTGTCGCCGTCGACGCTGCTGTCGGCGCATGCGCCGCCGACGCACAAGCGGCTGACGATCCCGAAGGGCCTGCCGCTGGCGGTGAAGGCGGGGCTGATGACGCTGATCGAGCGGCAGGTGCTGGACCGGGTGTGCGGCCCGGAGCTGAACGCGGCGCGGCAGGCGCTGGGCCTGGCGCCGGCGAAGCGGATCCTGGGCCGGTGGCTGCATTCGACGGACGGGGTGCTGTGCCTGTTTCCGTCGTGGTTCGCGCCGGCGCAGCCGGACTGGCCGGCGAACCACCTGCAAAGCGGGTTTCCGCTGTTCAACGACGCGGGTCCGGCGCAGGCGGATGCGGAGCTGGAGGCGTTCGTCGCGTCGGGCGAGGCGCCGGTGGTGTTCACGGCGGGCTCGACGCTGGTGGACGGCCGCACGTATGAGCACGCGGTGACGCAGGTGCTGCAGGCCACGGGGGTGCGGGGGATTCTGCTCGCGCCGGATGCGCCGGATGCGCCGGCGGCATCGGACGGGGCGGCGCTGCTCAAGCGCCGCTACGTGCCGCTCGCGGCGTTGCTGCCGCGCTGCCGGGCGCTGGTGCACCACGGGGGGATCGGGACGGCGTCGCTCGCGTACGCGGCGGGGGTGCCGCAGGTGGTGACGCCGTTCGCGCACGACCAGTTCGACAACGCGCAGCGGGTGGCGGCGAGCGGCTGCGGGGTGCGGCTGGACGCGCCGGTGCGCGGCGAGCCGCTCGCGCGGGCGCTGGCGCAGGTGCTGGGCGACGCGGCGATGGCGGCGCGCTGCGCGCAGGTGCGCGCGCGGATGGCGGCGGAGCCGAACGGCTGCGACGCGGCGGCGCGCTTCATCGAGCGCTTCGCGCCGGGCGTCGCGGCGCGGCGGGCGCAGCCGGCATGAGCGCGCAGGCGATGTCGGCGGATCAGGCGGGCGTTGCGCCGCCGGCGGCCGCCCCGCTGCGCGGCGCGAAGCTCGCGCTGCTGACGTTCGCGCTGTCGCTCGCGACGTTCATCGAAGTGCTGGATTCGACGGTGGCGAACGTGGCGGTGCCGGCGATCTCGGGCAGCCTCGGGGTGTCGAACAGCCAGGGCACGTGGGTGATCAGCTCGTACTCGGTGGCCGCGGCGATCGCGGTGCCGCTGACGGGGTGGCTTGCGCGGCGCGTGGGCGAGCTGAGGCTGTTCGTGGCGTCGGTGATCCTGTTCACGCTGACGTCGCTGCTGTGCGGGCTCGCGCGGGACCTGGAGGTGCTGGTTGCGTGCCGGGCGCTGCAGGGGCTGTTCTCGGGGCCGATGGTGCCGCTGTCGCAGACGATCCTGATGCGCGCGTTCCCGCCGGCGCGGCGCACGCTGGCGCTGGCGCTGTGGGGGATGACGGTGCTGCTCGCGCCGATCTTCGGGCCGGTGGTGGGCGGCTGGCTGATCGACAACTTCTCGTGGCCGTGGATCTTCCTGATCAACCTGCCGATCGGGCTGTTCTCGTTCGCGGTGTGCACGCTGATGCTGCGCCCGCAGGCGCAGCGCGGCGAGGCGAGCCCGATCGACGCGCCGGGGATCGTGCTGCTGGTGATCGGGGTGGGCTCGCTGCAGGCGATGCTGGACCTGGGGCACGACCGGGGCTGGTTCGATTCGCCGCTGATCACGGCGCTGGCGATCGCGGCGGGGGTGTCGCTCGTGTCGCTGCTGATCTGGGAGCTGGGCGAGGCGCATCCGGTGGTGGATCTGAGCCTGTTCCGGGAGCGGACCTTCACGTTCTGCGTGGTGATCATCTCGCTGGGGATGATGAGCTTCTCGGTGGTGGGGGTGGTGTTTCCGCTGTGGCTGCAGGCGGTGATGGGATACACGGCGTACCAGGCGGGGCTGGCGACGGCGTCGATGGGGGTGCTGGCGCTGGTGTTCTCGATCCTGGTGGGGCTGTACGCGAGCCGGGTGGACGCGCGGGTGCTGGTGACGTTCGGGTTCGGGGTGTTTGCGGCGGTGATGTGGTGGAGCACGCACTTCACGCTGTCGATGACGTTCGCGCAGGTGGTGACGCCGCGGCTGATTCAGGGGATGGGGCTGCCGTGCTTCTTCATACCGCTGACGGCGGCGACGCTGTCGCGGGTGCCGGACGAGAAGCTGGCGGCGGCGTCGAGCCTGTCGAACTTCCTGCGGACGCTGTCGGCGGCGTTCGGCACGGCGCTGAGCGTGACGTGGTGGGACAACCGGGCGACGTACCACTACGCGGTGGTGTCGCAATCGGTGACGCGCGCCTCGGAGAACACGCAGCGGTACGTGGACGCGCTGCACGCGATGGGGCTGCACGGCGCGCGGGAGCTGAGCTCGCTGCACCAGGTGGTGCGGCAGCAGGCGTACATGATGGCGACGAACGACATGTTCTACATGGCGAGCGCGACGTGCCTGCTGCTGGCGGGGCTGATGTGGCTGACGCGGCCGAAGCGGGGCGCGGCGGCGGCGCTCGGGCACTGAGGCGAGGCATGTCGCGCCCCGCATGACGAAGGCGAAGGAGAAGGGCGATGCGCCGAAGTCCTGGGGACGCGGCGCGTCGATGCGGCAACGAAGCGGGCATTTCGGCATTCCGAACCACCAAAGGGAAGAGCGATGACGATCCTGGGGGCGCTGGTGATTCTGTACGACCCGACGGACGAGCAGTTGTCGGGGCTGGAGGCGCTCGCGCGCGACAGCGACGCGCTCGTGGTCGTGGACAACACGCCGCACGAGCACGCGGCGGCGCGCGAGCGGGTGCGTGCGCTGTCGGCGCGGACGAACACGGTGTGGCGACACCACGGCAACCGGGGCGGGGTCGCGGGCGGGTACAACGCGGGGCTGTCGGTGCTGTTCGCGCAGGGCGTCGAGGCGGTCGCGCTGTTCGACCAGGACTCGACGGTGCCGGCCGGGTACTTCGAGCGGATGCGCGAGGCGTGCGCGCAACTGGGTGAGCAACCGGGCGCGCACGCGGGCGCGTTCATCGCGGGCCCGCGGATCTACGACGCGAACGAGCAGCGCTTCCTGCCGGAGCTGATGACGAGCGGGGTGACGGTGCGCCGCGTGCGGGTGGAGGGCGAGACGGCGCCGCAGCGCTGCGCGTTCCTGATCTCGTCGGGCAGCGTGATTTCGCGGGCCGCGTACGCGCGGCTCGGTCGATTCGACGAGGCGCTGTTCATCGATCACGTCGACACCGAGTATTGCCTGCGCGCGCTCGCGCACAACGTGCCGCTGTACGTGGTGCCGCCGCTCGTGCTGACGCACCGGATCGGCGCGCGGCGCCGGCACAAGGTGGGGCCGTTCGAGCTGACGGCGATGCATCACGGGTGGTTGCGCCGATACTACGGCGCGCGCAACGCGATGCAACTGGGGCTGCAGTACGGCTTGCGGTTTCCGGTGGCGCTGGTGCCGAATCTGCTGACGATATGGCAGGTGATCCAGGTGGTGCTGTGCGAGCGGGAGAAGGGCGCGAAGCTGCGCGGGATCGCGCTGGGCGTGCTCGACGGCCTGTTCGGGCGGCTGGGATCGTTCGACGATGCGCGCGCGGGCGCGGCGGCGCGCGAGCCGGTGCGGCAGGAATGAACGGAACGGGCCGCGGCGGGATACCGGAAAGCAAGAAGGACGCATCATACGAATGACGCAGACAGCAACGCAAGCAGCCACTCGCGCGATGATCGCGACAGGAAGCCGCGCGGCGCGCCGGCTCGCGGCAGCCGCGCTCGCGTGGGCGCTCGCCGGCTGCGTGCCGTCGGGCTTCGAGCCGGCGCTCGCGCCGCGCACGCCGGGCGACGACGCGCTCGCGCACACGGCGGGGGGCGCCGCGCACGGCGCATGGCCGAGCCCCGACTGGGTCCGGCAGCTCGGCGATCCGCAACTCGACGCGCTCGTCGACGAGGCGCTGCGGCAGAACCCGACGCTGCAGGCCGCGCAGGCGCGCATCGGCGTCGCGCAGTCGCAGCTGCAGCAGTTCGAATCGCTGACGGGGCTCACCGCGACGGCGGGCGCGTCGCTCTCCAAGGCGCACGTGCCGCGCTCGGGCGGCACCATCAATACGACGTTCAACGGCTTGCCGGTGTCGGTGCCGCTCGTCGGCGAATCGGTGGTGTCGTCGTCGTCGCTGTTCGTCGGGCTGAACTATCAGCTGGACCTGTGGGGCAAGAACGCGGCGGCCACGCGCGGGCTGCTGTCGATGCGCGATGCGGCGCGCGTGGAGGCCGAGCAGGCGCGGCTCGCGCTGTCGGTGGCGATCGTGACGCTGTACGGCGAGCTGGACCGCGCGTATGCGCTGCGCGAGCTGCTGCAGCAGAAGCGCCGCGCGAGCGAGCAGGTGGAGACGGTGCTGCGCGAGCGCGCGGCGCGCGGGATCGACAACGGCTACGATGCGGACGACGCGGCGCTCAAGCGGGGCAAGCTGCTCGAGCAGCTCGCGCTGACCGACGAGCAGATCCAGTTGCAGAAGCTGCAACTGGGGGTGCTGAGCGGGCGGGGGCCGGAGCGCGGGCTGTCGCTCGCGCGGCCGAAGCTCGCGCCGCTCGCGGACGCGCCGCTGCCGGCGCGGCTGCCGGCCGGGCTGCTGGGGCGGCGGCCGGACATCGTCGCGGCGCGGCTGCGGGTGGAGGCGGCGTACGCGGCGATCGACGGCACGCGCGCGTCGTTCTACCCGGACGTGAACCTGGCGGCGCTGGGCGGGCTGTTCGCGCTCACGCCGGCGTCGCTGTTCAAGCACGATGCGCTGGGGGGCTCGATCGGTCCGGCGCTGTCGCTGCCGATCTTCGATCGCGGCCGGCTGAAGGCGAAGCTGGGGGGCGACGTGGCGAACGCGGACGTGGCGCTGGCGCTGTACAACCAGACGGTGGATGCGGCGCTGGGCGAGGTGGCGCGGCAGTTGACGTCGCTGTCGACGGTGGATGCGCTGCTCGAGGCGCAGCAGCAGGCGGTGCGCTCGGCGCAGCGGATGGTGGCGCTGGCGCAGGACCGGCACCGGCGGGGGATGGGGATGCGCAAGGACGTGAACGTGGCGAAGCTGACGCTGCTGGACGAGCGTGCGCACGTGATCGAGCTGCAGGCGCGGCGGCGGACGCTGCGGGTGGGGCTGATCGGGGCGCTGGGCGGCGGCTTCGACGCGCGGCCGGCGGGCGGCGCGCCGCTCGCGCAGGGCAAGCCGTTCGCGGCGGCGAGCGACAGGCCGCCCGATTGAGCGGCACGCACGCATGCGGCCCGAAGCCACCGACACCCGAAGACACCGACACCAACGCCACCTTCACCGTGTACACGAGCGATTCAACCGACACCGCCCCCGAGCATCGAAGCCCGTCGGGCCGATCCGCGACGGCTTGCGGGCCGGCCCGGCCGTTGCCGGCCGGCGCCACCGACATCACGCACGCGAAGACCTTGAACGATACCGCCACCGATACCCCGCGCGCGAAGGCGCCCACCGATCCGGCCGCCCTCGACGGCGCGCACGCGCAGCCCGTGCCGGCGCACGAGCGCGGATCGCCTCCGCCGCCGGAAGCCGCGGCGACGCTCGCCGCGCGCCGCGCGACGCGCCGCCGGCGCTTCGCGCTGTTCTTCGGGCTGCTGGCGCTGGCCGCGCTGGCCGCGGGGCTCTACTGGTTCGTCGCCGGGCGCTTCAGCGAGGAGACGGACGACGCGTACGTGGCCGGCAACGTGGTGCAGATCGCCGCGCAGATCCAGGGGACGGTGACCGACGTGCTGGTGGCGGACACGCAGCAGGTGAAGGCGGGGCAGGCGCTGGTGAAGCTCGACGACGCGGACGCGTCGGCGGCGTTCGCGCAGGCGCGGGCGCAGCTCGCGCAGGCGGTGCGGCAGGTGGCGAACACGCGGCTCTCGATGGGGATGTACGAGGAGACGGTGAAGGCGCGCGAGGCGGACCTGAAGCTTGCGCAGCAGGCGTATCGGGCGCGAGCGGGGGCCTCGGTGGAGGTGGTCGCGCCGGAGGAACTGGCGCGGGCGAAGTCGTCGCTGGCGAACGCGCAGGCGGCGCTGGCGGGGGCGCAGGCGCAGCTGGAGGCGGCGCGCGCGCTGGGCAGCGAGCGGCCGGTCGAGCAGAACCCGGCGGTGCAGCAGGCGGCCGCGCAGTTCAAGCTGGCGTACCGGAACCTGAGGCGCACGACGATCGTGTCGCCGGTGGACGGCACGGTCGGTCAGCGGTCGGTGCAGATCGGTCAGCAGGTGGGGCCGGGGGTGCCGCTGATGTCGGTGGTGCAGTTGCGGCAGGTGTGGGTGGAGGCGAACTTCAAGGAAGGGCAGATCCGGCACATGCGGGTGGGCCAGCCGGTGCGGCTCGAATCGGACCTGTACGGCGCGCGGGTGACGTACCACGGCCGGGTGGAGGGGTTCTCGGCGGGCACGGGCAGCGCGTTCTCGATGCTGCCGTCGCAGAACGCGGCGGGGAACTGGATCAAGGTGGTGCAGCGCCTGCCGGTGGTGATCTCGCTGGAGCCGTTGGAGCTGGCGGCGCACCCGCTGCGGGTGGGGCTGTCGATGCGCGCGACGGTGGAGACGAAGGTGCGTGGCGGCCGCCTGCTCGACGGCGACGCGCCGCTGCCGGGGCTGCGCACGCGGGTGCACGAAGCGCAGGCGGGCGAGGCCGAGGCCGCGGCTTCGGCAGTGATTCGGGAGAATGACGGCCGCAGGTGACGGGCGGTTGCGGGATCGCGAGCGATTCCGTGCCGCGCACGCTCGGCGATCGCATCCGCCGCGTTGCGGCGGGATCGGGATGGCGTCGCAGCGCGATGACATCACGACAAAAGGCGCGGGCAGGCAATCGAATCGCAGGAAGGGCGACTGTGCGCCGGGCGCGATCGCGCTACTTTTGCAATCATCGCAGACTCATGATCGCAGCGGCTTGCTCGTCGAGCGATGCGGGCTGGCACGGTTCACGGTTGCCTTCATGACGAAGCGAGAACGACGTGACGCCGCGAAAGGATGCGCGGGCCGAAAAGCGCGGACATGCGACGTGAACGGCGGCCCGTCAGCGTGATCGCAAGACGAACGAAGCGAATCGGCATCGTTCGTCTCGAACGCGATCGGCATGCCCGCCTGCAACGTCGTGCGTGAACCGTATCCACCGCGAATTCGTCAGCGATCCCTACGATTTCGAGCAGGTCCGCCGCGTACCGGCATTCTCGTCGAGCTTCGTCACCACGATATCGCCGAACGTCGCGTCGCCGCCTTCGGCGAACACGGCGACCCGGTCGTCGGCCGGCGACGGAAACACGAGATCCGTGACGACGGTCCGGCCGTCGCCGTCGAATACTTCCACCGAAGCGCGATCGACGATCACGTCGAGCCGCAATTTCCCGTTCACGAGCGGCAGCGCGACGATGTGCTGCTTGCTGAACGCGTTCGAGAAGTTGGTCTCGCCGGATACCGAGCGATCGACGCTCAGCGTGCGCGCCACCGTGTCGTAGACGATCCGCACGCCGGCGCGGCCGTCCGCCGACCGTCGCACGATCAGCCCGGCGCGGCGCGCCGAGCGCGGCTCGATCGTGAGCGTGATGCGCTGCACGTCGCCGCGCATCTCGGCGCCGAGCTCGCGCAGCGACGACGCCACCGCAAGCGAGCCGACACGCACTGCCGGCCGGCTGCGTGCGAACGCGTCGAACGATCGCGCGGGCGCGAACGTCAGTTGCGGCCGGCCGTCGATCGTCTTCATCGCGAGCTCGCGCGGCAGCGCCATCGTGCCTTTCCACGGCGTCGTCGGAATGCGGTCGGCATAGTCCCAATTGCTCATCCACGCGATCGCGATTGGCCGGCCGCCCGGCGCGTTCGCGAACGTGCCGGCCGCGTAGTAGTCGGCGCCGTGGTCGAGCCATGCGTATTGCGCGGGATCGGCGTTCGCCGGCGCGACGCGATCGGGCGTGAATGTCCTGCCGTCGAAGTTGCCGACGAAATACATCGCGCCCGAGCCGCCCGCGATCGACCACGGATTGACGTTGACGATCATCACCCACTTCGTGCGTGATGCGTCGCCGTCGAGCGGCATTGGCAGCAACTCGGGCATTTCCCACAGTGCGCCGCGATGCGGGACGCCGGGCAGCGTGAAGTCACTGAGGAAATCCCAGTGAATCAGGTCGCCCGACCGATACAGCTTGACGACGTGTGCGTCCGCGACGACGGCCGTCATCATCCAGTAGCCGCCCGGCGCGTACCACGTCACTTTCGGATCGCGGAAATGCTGCGATTCGGGCTCGAGCGTCAGCACCGGATTGCGTGCATACGGCCGCCACGTCTTGCCCTGATCGAGACTGTATGCGAGCGATTGCGCTTGCGTGCCGGGCGCATGGCCGGAGCCGGCCTTGTAGACGCTCGTGTAGAGCGCAACAAGCGGCGGCGCATTCGCGCTGCCGAGGCCCGACGTGTTGCGCGCATCCGCGACGATCGAGCCGGAGAAAATCTCCTCGCGCGCATTCGCCGTCATCGCCACCGGCTGTTCGTCCCAGTGCACGAGGTCCCGGCTCGTCGCATGTCCCCACGACATGTCGCCCCAGAAGTTGCCGTGCGGGTTGTATTGATAGAACAAGTGATAGACGCCGTCGTCGTAGACGAGGCCGTTCGGGTCGTTCATCCAGTTGCGCCGCGGCGTGTAGTGCAGCGCGGGGCGCCATTGCGGCGTGCCGTGGGCGGACGCCGCGGGCAGCGGCGCGCACGGCGTGCCTGCCGCGTGCGCGGCAAAGCACGCGGCAAGCGCGACAAAGCCGGGCAAGACGGGCGCAAGGCGTGATCGGAGAAGGGACATCTGAGGAATCCTGCTTGAATGCATGCGCGACGCGCGCGGCGCGATGCGCGAGGACGGGCGGGCATGGCGCGCACGGCGCACATGGGGTTCGCCCGCCCTCGCGCGGGAGCGGACGCTAGGTTCGCCGCTCGTTGCCGCCGCGTCAGTCGTTGTGGCCCGCGCCCACGGCCGGCTGGTTCGCGGGAATGTCGCCGTAACCGCCGAGGCCGCCCACGCCGTACGCGCGGTCGACCGTCGTCGATTCGCCGTTGATGTCGATCTTCACTGTCGGCGCGAGCGAGCCGCCGCGCCGCGCGCCGATCGCGTCGATGAACGACTCGACGCGTCCGCCCGGCATCACGTAGTGCGAGTACGACTGGAACGCGCGCGGGTTCTGGTTCGGGTCCTGCGCGTACGGCGCGCCGGCGGGCGCGGAGAAGTCGGTCGGGTTGCCGAGCACGAGGCCGCTGCCGCCGTTCAGCGGCAGGAAATCGCTGCGGATGCCGTTGCCGACGAAGCCGTACACGCCGTCCGGGCCGTCGACGCCCGCCGCCATCGTCGTCCGGTGGCTGATCGTGAACAGGTAGTACTTGCCGTCCTTCAGGTAGATCTGCGGACGCTCGGTCTGATCGTCGACGCAGTTCGCCGATAGCAGCGGCGGCAGGAACTTCCATTCGGTCAGTTGCGGGTTCGTCGCGATCGCGAGGCCGACATTGGCCTTCTGATACACTGCGCCCATGTTCATCACCGCGTTCAGATCCTCGCGATACGGATCGTTCGGCGCGTAGCCGAGATCGGCTTCGGTGCAGGTGCGCGCGCCGCGCGGGCCGCCCGTGTTGCCCTCGAACACCATGTACGTTTTGCCCGGATGCGCGGGATCGGTGAACACGAACGGATCGCGGAACGAGTAGTACGTGTTCTGCTGACCCGTCTGGTACATCTTCCCGTCAGGCTGCAGCAGCGCCTTGTGATCGTCGAATCCCGAGAACCACACGTGCTTGTCGTCCGCGTGGATGTGACCGTCCGCACGCGTGATGATCGCGATCGGCGGCGTGATGTCGGCGCCGCCCGGCGCGGAGCGATTGAACGACAGCGCGGTGTAGTAAAGGCTCACGTTGTCGCCGTGCGTGAGCCGCGCGGAGCCGGACCACTCGGCGTTGTTCGTCATCGGCGCGGTGCCGAACACCTTCGCGCTCGCGCCGTCCGGGAACAGATGGCCGCCCCAGGTCCAGCCGCCGTTGGCCGGACGCTGCGACGCCGGAATGCCCGCGCGGCGATAGAAGAAGCCGATGCGCGCGTGCACGTGGCGATCGTCGAACGTGTAGCCCGCGTGCGGATCGGCGCTCAGCGAGAAGATCACTTCCCAGCCTTTGTAGCTCAACTGGTTCGCGCGCATGTCGGCGAGCGGCCACGTGTCCCATACCCACACGTTCGAATTGATGAGCGGGAAGTTCTGCGCAATGTCCGGCATCGACAGCGCGAGCGGCAGCGAGTTCTTGTCCGCGCCCGCCGTGTGCGATTGCTTGACGATCTGGCGCATGTCCGCGCGTGTCCAGCGCATCGTGAAATTGCTTTCGGGATCGTAAGCCTGCTGCGTGTGCGGCGTCGGCGCGGGGCCGGCGCCGTAGCTCTGCGCGTGGGCGGACAGGCAAGCGGTCGCGGCGAGCGCCGTCACCGCTGCGGACGACGCCAAACGTTTGCGCCGGCGGGAAACGATTTGTTGGGAATATGTCATGAGCGTGTCGTCAGTCAGTAAGTTTGTGGCGGCGCCACGTTGAGAAGTGGATATCCAAACCGGTTTGGATGCTAATTCAAACCGGTTTGGTCGTCAAAAGTAATTTATTTGACGGAATGCCCCGCGATTGGGAAACAGTGGCCGGCGGCGCCGGCCGAATGCAGGGAGACCCTCCGAGGTGAGACTGTGAAAGTGAATCTGAAGGCGTTGTCGGAGGCGCTCGGCCTGTCGCGCACGACGGTGAGCCGCGCGCTGAACGGCTACGACGACGTGAGCGAAGCCACGCGCGAGCGTGTGATGCAGGCGGCGCGCGAGCTCGGCTACGTCGCCGATCCGACCGCGCGCCGGCTCGCGACCGGGCGCGCAGACGCGGTCGGCATCGTCTATCCGTTCGGCGCCGGCGACCTCGGCGATCCGCGCTTCGCCGAGGTTGTCGCGGGCGTCACGGAGCGCCTGGGGGAGAGCGGCCGCGATTTCTTCATCGTGTCCGCGCGGCCGAACGCGGAGCTTGACACGTACCGGCGGCTCGTCGACGGCAGGCTCGTTGACGGGCTGATCGTCGCGCGCACGCTCGTCGACGATCCGCGCATCCGTTTTCTTCAGGAACGCGAATTTCCGTTCGTCGCCTATGGCCGGACCGCGAGCGCGAAGCCGTACACATGGTTCGACTTCGACAACGAGGCGGGCATGCAGGCTGCCGCGCAACGGCTGATCGCATTCGGGCATCGGCGCATCGCGCTCGTTTGCGCGCCGCAGACGCTGAATTTCGCCGCGCAGCGGCGCGCGGGCTTCGAGCGCGCGCTGCGCGACGCGGGGATCGCACGCGATGCCGCGCTGATCAGCGAATGCGCGTTTACGCGCGACGGCGGCTATAGCGCGGCACAAACGCTGCTCGCGCTCGCGAACCCGCCGAGCGCGATCGTCGTCGACAACAACATCGCCGGCGCGGGCGTGTTCCGGGCGATCGTCGAGAGCGGCAGGCGCTTCGTTCGCGACGTATCGCTGATCGTCTATGACGGCGTATCGCCCGACATTTCGTTTCCGTACAAGGCGAGCGCGGTGCTGCAGCCTACCGGGCATGCGTCCGGCCGCGCGATCGCCGAGCTGATGCTCGGCGCCATCGCGCATCCGGCCGACGTCGCGCATCGGCTCGCGTCGCCCGTCGTCGAGCCGGGCGACACGGACGGCCCGCGCGGCGGCTGATGCGCATTTCTCCATTCTCGCAAGGGCTCTGCACGCCGCGCACGCCGCGTACATCACGGATGTCGCGCGAGCCTTCACGACACGCTGCGAAGCGGTGTCCGCAGGTGCGGCTTGCGCGTCGCGCGGATCGCCGCTGTCGCCGATTGTGCCTATGGTGCCGATGGCGCGTCGGCGCGGCCGTTTCCATCGCATGTCGGTCGCGGCCAAGCCGATGTCGGTTTTTGGACGCTCGCCCCCCTGGCTCGCGGACTACCCTCGGAAGGCTCGCTGCAAGTCAGGCCGATGCGCGTACGCGCGGGCCGGGCGACGCGCGGCGCACCGCCAACGAGACATGGAGACGAAGCGATGAGCAGCAACCGAGGTGTCGTGTATCAGGGGCCGGGCAAGGTCGAGGTGCAGAAGATCGACTATCCGAAGATGGTTGATCCGAGCGGCCGCGCGATCGGCCACGGCGTGATCCTGAAGGTCGTCAGCACGAATATCTGCGGCTCCGATCAGCACATGGTGCGCGGCCGCACGACGGCGCCTGTCGGTCTCGTGCTCGGCCACGAGATTACGGGCGAGGTGGTCGAGGTGGGCCGCGACGTCGAGACGCTGAGGATCGGCGATCTGGTGTCGGTGCCGTTCAACGTCGCGTGCGGCCGCTGCGCGATGTGCAAGGAGCAGCACACGGGCGTGTGCCTGAACGTGAATCCGTCGCGCGCGGGCGGCGCGTACGGCTACGTCGACATGGGCGGCTGGATCGGCGGTCAGGCCGAATACGTGCTCGTGCCGTACGCCGACTTCAACCTGCTGAAATTCCCCGATCGCGATCGGGCCATGACGAAGATCCGCGATCTCACGTGTCTGTCGGACATCTTGCCGACCGGCTATCACGGCGCGGTCACGGCCGGCGTGAAGCCCGGCTCGACGGTCTACGTCGCGGGCGCGGGCCCGGTCGGGATGGCGGCCGCCGCGTCGGCGCGCCTGCTCGGCGCCGCGTGCACGATCGTCGGCGACATGAACGCCGAACGTCTCGCGCACGCGAAGGCGATGGGCTTCGAAGTTGTCGATCTGTCGAAGGACGCGACGCTCGGCGAGCAGATCGAGCAGATTCTGGGCAAGCCGGAGATCGATTGCGCAGTCGACTGCGTCGGCTTCGAGGCGCACGGGCACGGTTCGTCCGGTCACGCGGAGGAGGCGCCCGCAACGGTGCTGAACTCGCTGATGGAGATCACGCGGCCCGCGGGCGCGATCGGCATTCCCGGCCTGTACGTGACCGACGATCCGGGCGCCGCCGACGCCGCCGCGAAGCACGGCAGCCTGAGCATCCGCTTCGGCCTCGGTTGGGCGAAGTCGCACTCGTTCCATACCGGCCAGACGCCCGTGCTCAAGTACAGCCGCAATCTGATGCAAGCGATCCTGTTCGACCGGCTGCCGATCGCGCAGATCGTCAACGTGACGGTGATTTCGCTCGACGATGCGCCGGAAGGCTACAGGAAGTTCGACGGCGGCGCGCCGCGCAAATTCGTCATCGATCCGCACGGGATGCTGAAGGCGGCCTGACGCGCACACGCAGACGCGCGCGGGTGCGGTTTCGCGCCGACACCACGCGCGCGCAGCGATGCGGCCCGCCGGTTTTCGCGAACCGGCGGGCCGTTCGTTTCGGTGTGCGATTTCGGGGGCCGGTTTCGAGTTCCGGTTTCCGCGGACGCCCGTGCGCGGCGCTCAGCACGGCGCGGCGGCGAGACTCACGCGTGCAGCATCATCGACGGCGCGCTCGCGCCGCCCGGCATCGACGGCTGCGCGAGCGGCGCGACCTGCTTGCGGCGCTCGCGGGTGGGCGCGGTGCCGAACGCGTCGCGGTAGCTCTTGCTGAAGTGGCATGCGGACTGGAAGCCGCACGCCATCGTGATGTGCATGATCGACATGTCGGTCTGCAGCAGCAGCTCGCGCGCGCGGCGCAGGCGCAGCGTCAGGTAGTAATGCGTCGGCGTCATCCCGAGATGCTCGCGAAAGAGGCGCTGCAACTGCCGCTGCGACATGTTCGCGAGCCGCGCGAGCTCCTCGCGCGACAGCGGCTCCTCGATGTTGTTCTCCATCAGCGCGATCACTTCGAACAGCGACTTGTTCGCCGAGCCGAGCCGAGCGACGAGCGGCATCCGCTGCTGCGCGCTCGTGTCGCGCACGTGCTCGACGATGAACTGCTCGGCGATCTGCGTGACGCGCGCGGTGCCGATGCGCGACGCGATCAGGTTCAGCATCATGTCGAGCGGCGCGACGCCGCCCGTGCAGGTCACGCGATCGCGATCGATCACGAACAGTTCCTTGAGGAAGCGCGTCTCGGGAAATTCCTCCTTGAGCGCCGACAGATTTTCCCAATGGATCGCACAGGCGTAGCCGGCGAGGAGCCCTGCCTTCGCGAGCGCATAAGTGCCGGTGCAGAGGCTGCCGAGCGCGACGCCCGCGCGCGCGAAGCGGCGCAGCGCCGCGAGATGCCCGGGTTGCGTCGCGCGCTGCACGTCCACGCCGCCGCACACGAACACGATGTCCGGCTGCCCGGCGCATTCCGCCGGGCCAGTGTCGACCGCGAGCCCGTTGCTCGCCGTGACCATGCCGCCTTCAGGGCTGATGATCGACCAGCGGTACAGCGGCTGCCCGCTCAGGTAGTTTGCCATCCTGAGCACTTCGATCGCGTTCGTGAACGCGATCATCGTGAAGTTGGGCAGCGGCATGAACGCGAAATGAGACAGCGACGCGGTGCGGTCGGGCGACATGGGGAAGCGTTCCTTGGATCTGATCTTGATGCGGCCGGGGCGCTCGGCCCGCGTATTGTGAAATCGAGCGCAACTAGCGTGCCATACGGCTAAACCCTAGATCGGCGGAGCCTCCTGTCGGTCGCCTTTCGCTGCACCGCACCGTAACCGTGAGCGGCTGCGCAGCGCGAGTGCGGCGGCGGCACCGTGCCGGTGCCGCCGCCGCGAAAACGCACGACCGGTCACTTGTTCAAAAGTGACGAACATGTCGGAAAAGGGAAAGAAAGCGTCTGAATTCATCAATCGGCTAAAAATCCGAACGACAAGAATAGAGCCGTCGGCAGCCGCTGCGGCGGAACGCCAAAACGCCGTGCGAAGGGCCCGCGGGCCCGCCCCGGAGCCCCTCGAAATCCAGTGACGAGACGCCTTATGTCGAACGCCAACCCCTTCTTTTCGCAATCGCTCGCCGAGCGCGACGCGTCCGTGCGCGGCGCGATCCTCAAGGAACTCGAACGCCAGCAGTCGCAAGTCGAGCTGATCGCGTCGGAGAACATCGTGTCGCGCGCGGTGCTCGACGCGCAGGGCTCGGTGCTGACGAACAAGTATGCGGAAGGCTATCCGGGCAAGCGCTATTACGGCGGCTGCGAGTTTGCCGACGAAGTCGAGGCGCTCGCGATCGATCGCGTGAAGCAAATCTTCAACGCCGGCCACGCGAACGTGCAGCCGCACTCCGGCGCGCAGGCGAACGGCGCGGTGATGCTTGCGCTCGCGAAGCCGGGCGACACGGTGCTCGGGATGTCGCTCGACGCGGGCGGGCACCTCACGCACGGCGCGAAGCCCGCGCTGTCCGGCAAGTGGTTCAACGCCGTCCAGTACGGCGTGAGCCGCGACACGATGCTGATCGATTACGACCAGGTCGAGGAACTCGCGCAGCAGCACAAGCCGAGCCTCATCATCGCCGGCTTCTCCGCGTATCCGCGCAAGCTCGACTTCGCGCGGTTTCGCGCGATCGCCGATTCGGTGGGGGCGAAGCTGATGGTCGACATGGCGCACATCGCGGGCGTGATCGCCGCGGGCCGCCACGCGAACCCGGTCGAGCACGCGCACGTCGTCACGTCGACGACGCACAAGACGCTGCGCGGCCCGCGCGGCGGCTTCGTGCTGACCAACGACGAGGAAATCGCGAAGAAGATCAATTCGGCGGTGTTCCCCGGGCTGCAGGGCGGCCCGCTGATGCACGTGATCGCCGGCAAGGCGGTCGCGTTCGGCGAGGCGCTCACGGACGACTTCAAGACCTATATCGACCGCGTGCTCGCGAACGCGCAGGCGCTCGGCGACGTGCTGAAGGCGGGCGGCGTCGATCTCGTGACGGGCGGCACCGACAACCATCTGCTGCTCGTCGACCTGCGCCCGAAGGGCCTGAAGGGCGCGCAGGTCGAGCAGGCGCTCGAGCGCTCGGGCATCACGTGCAACAAGAACGGCATCCCGTTCGACGCCGAGAAGCCGACGATCACGTCGGGCATCCGCCTCGGCACGCCGGCGGGCACGACGCGCGGCTTCGGCGCGGCGGAGTTCCGCGAGGTCGGCCGGCTGATTCTCGAGGTGTTCGACGCGCTGCGCACGAACCCGGCAGGCGATCACGCGACCGAACAGCGCGTGCGCCGCGAGATCTTCGCGCTCTGCGAGCGCTTCCCGATCTACTGAGCCGCCGAACCGAACGAACGCCGAGCCTTCGCACGACGACCGGCCCACGCGCCGACAAGACTGGAGAATCCATGAGCACGCTGCACCAGGACAGCATCATCATCGATGGCCTGAACATTTCGAAGTTCGAACGCACGGTGTTCGAAGACATGCGCAAAGGCGGCGTGACGGCCGCGAACTGCACGGTATCCGTGTGGGAGAACTTCACGAAGACGGTCGACAACATCGCGCTGATGAAAAGGCAGATCCGCGAGAACGGCGAACTGCTGACGCTCGTGCGCACGACCGACGACATCGCTCGCGCGAAGAGGGAGGGCAGGATGGGCGTGATCCTCGGCTTCCAGAACGCGCACGCGTTCGAGGACAACCTGGGCTACGTCGAGGCGTTCGCCGACCTGGGCGTGCGCGTCGTGCAGCTTTGCTACAACACGCAGAACCTCGTCGGCACCGGGTGCTACGAGCGCGACGGCGGGCTGTCGGATTTCGGCCGCGAAGTGATCGCCGAGATGAACCGCGTCGGGATCATGGTCGACCTGTCGCACGTCGGCGGCAACACGTCGTCGGAGGCGATCGCGTTCTCGAAGAAGCCCGTTTGCTACTCGCACTGTCTGCCGTCGGGCCTGAAGGAGCATCCGCGCAACAAGAGCGACGAGCAGTTGAAGGAAATCGCGGATGCGGGCGGCTTCGTCGGCGTGACGATGTTCGCGCCGTTCCTCAAGCGCGGGATCGATGCGACGATCGACGATTACATCGAGGCGATCGACTACGTCGTGAACCTGATCGGCGAGGACGCGGTGGGCATCGGCACCGATTTCACGCAGGGCTACAGCGTCGACTTCTTCGACTGGCTCACGCACGACAAGGGCCGCTACCGCCGGCTCACGAATTTCGGCAAGGTCGTGAATCCCGAAGGCATCCGGACGATCGGCGAGTTCCCGAACCTGACGGCCGCGATGGAGCGCGCCGGCTGGAAGGAATCGCGCATCCGCAAGATCATGGGTGAGAACTGGGTGCGGGTGTTCAAGGAGGTCTGGGGCGCGTAAACGTTCGTATCCCAAGTCCGCATTCCTCGCTTTCAGCCCGTTCACAACCGATCCGATTCATCACGCGCCGGCTCGACGAGCGTCGGCGCGCGGACGATGCCGCGCGCGCGCCCGGACGCCGCGCGATTTACCCCACGGAGCCACACGATGCAACCGCAACTGCCGATCGACGTCGATCCGAACACCGGCGTCTGGACCACCGACGCGCTGCCGATGCTGTACGTGCCGCGCCATTTCTTCACGAACAACCATGCGGCGGTGGAAGAGGCGCTCGGCCGCGACGTCTACGCGGACATCCTCTACAAGGCCGGCTACAAGTCGGCGTACCACTGGTGCGACAAGGAAGCGAAGCAGCACGGGATCGCCGGGATGGCGGTGTTCGAGCATTACCTGAAGCGCCTGTCGCAGCGCGGCTGGGGCCTGTTCTCGATCGTCGAGGCCGACCCGGCCGCCGCGCGCGCGAAGATCGAGCTGCGCCATTCGTCGTTCGTGCTCGCGCAGCCGGGCAAGGAAGGCAAGCTCTGCTACATGTTCGCCGGCTGGTTCGCGGGCGCGCTGGACTGGGTCAACGACACGACGCCGGAGGGCCGCGATGCGCCGCGCGCGCAGTCGAGGGAAGTGCGGTGCGCGGCCGAGGGCCATGACCACTGCGTTTTCGAAGTGTCGCCGATCGCTCGCTGATACGCCGACACGGAACCACACCCGCAACACCAGACATTCGAACGCCAGAGGTCGCCTGCGATGCGTTATCCCCACCTGTTCAAACCCCTGCAGCTGAACCAGCTGACGCTGCGCAACCGGATCGTCAGCACCGCGCACGCGGAGGTGTACGCGGAGCCGGGCGGCCTGCCGGGCGATCGCTATATCCGCTACTACGAAGAGAAGGCGAAGGGCGGCGTCGGACTCGCGGTGTGCGGCGGGTCGAGCCCCGTGTCGATCGATAGCCCTCAGGGCTGGTGGAAATCGGTGAACCTGTCGACCGACAAGATCGTCGATCCGCTCGCGCGGCTTGCCGAGGCGATGCATCGCCACGGCGCGAAGATCATGATCCAGGCGACGCACATGGGCCGCCGCTCGGCATTCCACGGCGAGCACTGGCCGCACCTGATGTCGCCGTCGGGCGTGCGCGAGCCCGTGCACCGCGGCAACGCGAAGATCATCGAGGTCGAGGAAATCCGCAGGATCATCGGCGATTTCGCGGCCGCCGCGAAGCGCGTGAAGGATGCGGGGATGGACGGCATCGAGATCTCTGCCGCGCACCAGCATCTGATCGACCAGTTCTGGAGCCCGCGCACGAACTTCCGCGCCGACGAATGGGGCGGCAGCCTCGAGAACCGCTTGCGCTTCGGCGTGGAAGTGCTGAAGGCGGTGCGCGAGGCGGTCGGCCGCGATTTCTGCGTCGGCCTGCGGATGTGCGGCGACGAATTCCACGAGGACGGCCTCGACCACGAGCAACTGAAGGAAATCGCGCAGGCGATGTCCGAGACGGGCCTGATCGATTACCTCGGCGTGATCGGCTCGGGCGCGGACACGCACAACACGCTCGCGAACTGCATGCCGCCGATGGCGCTGCCGCCCGAGCCGTTCGTGCATCTCGCGGCGGGCATCAAGTCGGTCGTCAAGATTCCGGTGATGCATGCGCAGAGCATTCGCGACGCGGGCCAGGCCGAGCGTCTGCTCGCGAACGGGATGGTCGACCTCGTCGGCATGACGCGCGCGCAGATCGCCGATCCGCACATGGTGATCAAGATCCGCGACGGCCGCGAGGACGAGATCAAGCAGTGCGTCGGCGCGAACTACTGCATCGACCGCCAGTACAACGGGCTCGACGTGCTGTGCGTGCAGAACGCGGCGACGTCGCGCGAGGCGACGATGCCGCACGTGATCGAGAAGACGCGCGGGCCGAAGCGCAAGGTCGTCGTGGTCGGCGCGGGCCCCGCGGGCCTGGAGGCGGCGCGCGTCGCGCGTTCGCGCGGGCACGAGGTCGTGTTGTTCGAGAAGAACCGCGAAGTCGGCGGGCAGATCATGCTCGCGGCGAAAGCGCCGCAGCGCGAGCAGATGGCGGGCATCGTGCGCTGGTTCGACATGGAGACGAAGCGGCTCGGCGTCGACAGGCGGCTTGGCGTCGAGGCGGACGAAAAGACGATCCTGGCGGAGAAGCCGGACATCATCGTGCTCGCCACGGGCGGGCGCAGCTTCACCGATCAGGTGCCGGACTGGGGCGTCGCAGACGGGCTCGCGGTCAGTTCGTGGGACATCCTGTCGGGCCGCGTCGAGCCGGGCAAGAACGTGCTCGTCTACGACGGCGTCAGCACGCATGCGGGCGCGGGCGTCGCGGACTTCATCGCGAGCCGGGGCTCGAACGTCGAGATCGTCACGCCGGACGTGAAGGTTGCCGACGACTGCGGCGGCACGACGTTCCCGATCTTCTATCGCCGGCTCTACGCGCAGGGCGTGATTCACACGCCGAACCACTGGCTCGATCGCGTCTATGAAGAGGACGGCAAGAAGATCGCGGTGCTGCGCAACGAATACACGGAGGAGCAGGAGGAGCGCGCGGTCGATCAGGTCGTGATCGAGAACGGCATCACGCCGAACGACGCGCTGTACTGGAGGCTGAAGCCCGAATCGGTCAACCGCGGCCAGATCGACGTGCACAAGCTGTTCGCCGCCGAGCCGCAGCCGTGCCTCTCGGAGGCGCTCGGCAACGGGCGCTTCCTGCTGTTTCGCGTCGGCGACTGCATCTCGATGCACAACATCCATGGCGCGATCTATGACGCGCTGCGTCTCGTGAAGGATTTCTGACGATGAATCCGGCCATCCTGATTACCGCGTTGCTGTGGTTGTCGGTCGCGGGCCTCGCGTTCGCGGTCGCAAAACGTTCGTCGTACTGGCGGCTCGGCCGCGCGAGCGCGCCCGGCACCTTCGGGCTCGCGAATCTGCTTGCGATTCCGAAGCGTTACTTCGTCGATCTGCACCATGTGGTCGCGCGCGATCCGTACATCGCGAAGACGCACGTCGCGACGGCGGGCGGCGCGCTCGCCGCGCTCGCGCTCGTATTCGTCAATTACGGGCTCGCGATCTACTCGCCGTGGCTCGACAAGCTGATCCTGCTCGCGGCGCTCGCGATGCTCGTCGGCGCGGTGTTCGTCTGGCGCCGCCGTCATGCGAAGGACGTGCCCGCCCGGCTGTCGCGCGGGCCGTGGAATACGCTGCCGTGGCTGCTCGGCGCATTCGCGCTCGGCCTCGTGCTGTTCATGCTCGTGCCGACGGCCGCGATGTCGGGCGCGTTCGCGGTGCTCTGCGCGGTGCTGATCGGTGTGGGCGCGTTCGCGATGACGCTCGGCGCGGCGAAGGGCGGACCGATGAAGCACGCGATCGCGGGCTTGCTGCATCTCGCGTTTCATCCGCGTCAGGAGCGCTTCGCGGCAACGCGTGAAGCGTACACGGGCAACGGCGGCGCGACGCCGCCGACCGCGCTCAAGCCCTCCGACGTCGAGCACGACGAATACGGCGTCGCGAAGCCGGCCGAATTCCGCTGGAACCAGCTACTGAGCTTCGACGCGTGCGTGCAGTGCGGCAAGTGCGAGGCCGCTTGCCCCGCGTTCGCATCGGGCCAGCCCCTCAATCCGAAGAAGCTGATCCAGGATCTCGTCGTCGGAATGGCGGGCGGCACCGACGCCGCGTATGCGGGCAGCCCGACGCCGGGCATTGACGTCGGCAAGCACGGCGGCGATCCGCAGCGCCCGATCGTGTCGTCGCTGATCGAGGCCGACACACTGTGGTCGTGCACGACGTGCCGGGCGTGCGTGCAGGAGTGCCCGATGCTGATCGAGCACGTCGACGCGATCGTCGACATGCGCCGCAACCAGACGCTCGTGCACGGCGCGGTGCCCGGCAAGGGGGCGGAAGTGCTCGCGAACCTGCGCGAGACGGGCACGATGGGCGGCTATGACACGGCCGCTCGCTACGACTGGTCGGTCGACCTCAGCGCGCCCGTCGCGCAGCCGGGGCGTGCCGTCGACGTGCTGATCGTCGCCGGCGAAGGCGCGTTCGACATGCGCTACCAGCGCACGTTGCGCGCGCTCCTGAAGGTGCTCAATCATGCGGGCGTCGATTACGCGGTGCTCGGCCGCGCCGAAACGGATACCGGTGACGTCGCGCGCAGGCTCGGCGACGAGGCGACGTTCCAGCAGTTGGGCAAGCGCCTGATCGGCACGCTCGGCGCACTGTCGTTCAAGCAGATCGTGACGGCCGATCCGCACGTGATGCACAGCCTGCGCAACGAGTACCGCGCGCTCGGCGGCCGTTACGCGGTCAAGCATCACACGGCGTTCATCGCGGAGCTCGTCGCGGCCGGCAAGATCAGGCCGCAGGCAGCCGACGCGCTGCGCGAGAAGCGCATCACGTATCACGACCCGTGCTATCTGGGCCGCTACAACGGCGAAACCGAAGCGCCGCGCAAGCTCTTGAGGACGATCGGCATCCAGGTCGTCGAGATGGAGCGGCACGGGATGCGTGGCCGTTGCTGCGGCGGGGGCGGCGGCGCGCCGCTCACCGACATCCCGGGCAAGCAGCGGATTCCCGACATCCGGATCGCGGACGCGCGCGCGGTGGGCGCGGACGTCGTCGCGGTCGGTTGCCCGAACTGCACCGCGATGCTCGAAGGCGTCGTCGGCCCGCGGCCCGACGTGCTCGACGTCGCCGAACTCGTCGCCGCTTCGCTGGAGTGAACCGATGACCACGCTCAAACGAATCGATCCGCGCCGGCCGTTCATCGTGACCGCGGCGGGACTGAAGCGCATCACGCTCGGCGAGACGGGCAGCGCGCCCGGCGACGCCGCGCGATGGGCGCCGCACGCGCACGGCGCGGCGGCCGCGAAGCCGGTGCGCGTCGTGCGGGAAGCCGCGCGCGTGTTTCTCGTCGCCGCGCACAGCGAGCGCGGCGCGCTCGACGACCATGCGCGCCAGACCCTCGCGGCCGCCGCGCTGCTCGCCGATGCGCAGACCGAAGTCGCGCTCGTCGTGTTCGGAGAACTGAACGACGATGCGGGCGCGCTCGGCGCGGACACGCTGATCGTGCTGCGCGATTTCGACCGTCGCGCGTTCGCGCCCGAGCGAGAGCTCGACGCGCTGCGCGCGTGCGCGGCCGCGTTATCGCCGCAGCACGTGTTCTTCCCGGACAACGCGACGGGCGACGGCGATCTCGGCCGCCGTTTCGCGGCGGCGGCGAATGCGAGCGTCGCGACGCAGGTCGTCGAAATCGCGGCGGACCACGTCGGCGTGCACGTCGACGCGAAGCGCGGCTTCGCGACGCGCTCGTTGCCCGACGTCGTGCTGCTTGCGCACAACGCGGTCGATCCGAAATTGCCGTTCGTCGGCGCGGCGCTCGAGCGCACGCTCGACGCCTTCGATACGCGCCAGAGCCGCGGCGACGACCGTGGCGACAACTACCGCGACCTCCGCCTCGAAGAGATCGATGCCGCGCAGGTCGCGCTCGAGGAAGCGGACTTCATCGTGTCGGCCGGCAACGGCGTGACCGACGTCGCCGCGTTCGAGAAGCTCGCGGCGACGTTCGGCGCGGCGATCGGCGCGAGCCGCGTCGCGGTCGACAACGGTCACTTCACGCGCGACAAGCAGGTAGGCGCGACGGGCAAGACGGTCGATGCAAGCGTCTACATCGCGTTCGGGATCTCGGGCGCGGTGCAGCATCTGCAAGGGATCAAGGATTGCCGCCACGTGATCGCGGTGAATCTCGACGGCAGCGCGCCGATCGCCAAGCGCGCGAACCTGACGATCGTCGGCGACGCGCAGGCGACGATCGCCGCGCTGATCGACGAGGTGAGCGCGGCCCGCGCCGCGCATGCGCGATCGGGCGCGGCATTGACGGAGCGCGAGTACATGGGAGCCGCCGCATGAACGCGAATCGCAAGCTGAACAGCATCGCGGTGCTGGTGTCGGTCGGGCGCCATCCGGTGTCGGGCACGCCGCGCTATAGCCGCAACGACGCGGCCGCGCTCGAGATCGGCCGCACATTGGCCGCCGAGCATCGCGCGCGGCTCGACGTGATTCACGCAGGCGATCCGCGCAACGCCGCGCTCGCCGACTACCTCGCGCTCGGCGCGGCGAGCGTCGAAGTGCTCGAGTGCACGGACGGCGACGACGCGGCCGCCGCGCTCGCCGAGCGCGTGCGCGATCACGATCTCGTGTTGACGGGCACGCGCGCCGAAGGCGCCTACGACACGGGCATGCTGCCTTACCGCGTCGCGGCGGCGCTCGGCTGGCGGTTCGCCGGCGCGGCCGTGGACGTGAGCGTCGACGCTGCGCGCGCGACGCTGCGGCAATTCTTGCCGAAAGGCGTTCGCAGGCGTGTCGAGGCCGCATTGCCGGCCGTCGTCGCCGTGCATCCGCTCGCGAACGCGCAGCCGCGCTACGCGTATGCGCGGCTGCGCGCGGGCGACGTGCGCGCGACGCGCGTCGCGACCCGCGCGGCGGCGGACGCCGGTCAATGGTCGACGCGCGCGGCCGAGCACAAGCCCGTGAAGCTCGCGGCGGCCGACAAGCGCTCCGGCCACGCACGGATGCTGTCCGCGACCACGACCGAAAGCCGCGGCGGAAACGTCGTAATTGAAGGGAGTTCGGTCGAAAAAGCACAAGTGATCCTCGCGTATTTGCGCGAGCATCAGCTCATCGACTACTGAATGAAGCCTGTCGGCAACAACACCATGGATGCAAGGAATCCGGAGCAAACGATGAAGGTATCGGCAGACATCCGCGCGCTGGTGGCGCGCCGCAAGGCAGGCTACAGCCTCGAAGCCCCGTTTTATCTGAGTGACGAGATCTTTGCGCTCGACATGGACGCGATCTTCCGGCGGCACTGGATTCAGGTGGGCGTCGAGCCGGACGTGCCCGAGCCGGGCGATTACGTGACGGTGCAGCTCGGCGCCGATTCGATCCTGATCGTGCGCGACGACGACATGCAGGTCCGTGCATTTCACAACGTCTGCCGCCATCGCGGCGCGCGCTTGTGCAACGAGGAAAAAGGGTCGGTCGGCAACATCGTGTGCCCGTATCACAGCTGGACCTACAACCTGACGGGCCAATTGATGTTCGCCGAGCACATGGGCGAGAAGTTCGACCGCTGCAAGCACAGCCTGAAGCCCGTTCATCTGGAGAATCTCGCGGGGCTGCTGTTCGTATGCCTCGCCGACGAGCCGCCCGTCGATTTCGCGACGATGCGCGCGGCGATGGAGCCGTATCTGCTGCCGCACGATCTGCCGAACACGAAGATCGCCGCGCAGGTCGACATCATCGAGAAAGGCAACTGGAAGCTGACGATGGAGAACAATCGCGAGTGCTATCACTGCGTCGCGAACCATCCGGAGCTGACCATTTCGTTATACGAATACGGCTTCGGCTATCAGCCTTCGCCCGCGAACGCCGAGGGAATGGCCGCGTTCGAGCGCACCTGCGTCGAGCGCGCCGCACAATGGGAAGCGCTGGATCTGCCGTCCGTCGAAGTGGAGCGCCTGACCGACGTGACGGGCTTTCGCACGCAGCGGCTGCCGCTCGATCGCAGCGGCGAATCGCAAACGCTCGACGCGAAGGTCGCGTCGAAGAAGCTGCTCGGCGAATTCCGCCAGGCGGACCTCGGCGGGCTGTCGTTCTGGACGCAGCCGAATTCGTGGCATCACTTCATGAGCGACCATATCGTCACGTTCTCGGTGATCCCGCTGTCGGCGGGCGAGACGCTCGTGCGCACGAAATGGCTCGTTCACAAGGACGCGAAGGAAGGCATCGATTACGACGTGAAGAACCTGACGGCCGTCTGGAACGCGACGAACGACCAGGATCGCGCGCTCGTCGAATTCTCGCAGCGCGGTGCGGCGAGCAGCGCGTACGAGCCGGGCCCGTATTCTCCGTACACCGAAGGGCTCGTCGAGAAGTTCTGCGAGTGGTACGTCGGCCGGCTGGCCGCGCATATCGGCGCATAGCACGAAGACGGAGCGCAACAATGATGCGAGATGCCGCGAATTTCGAACCGGCCGACAGCCGCGTGACGCGCCCCGCGTTCTGGCAGGCGCTGCCGGAGCGCTGGACGAGCGACGTCGAGGAGACGCTCGTGTGTTGCCACGTGCGACAGGAAACGCACGACGTGAAGAGCTTTTTCTTCCGATCGCCGCAGGGGCGCGCGTTTTCGTTCGAGCCCGGGCAGTTCGTCACGCTCGAGCTCGACATCGACGGCGAGACGATCAATCGCTGCTACACGATCTCGTCGTCGCCCGCGCGGCCGCACACGATCTCGATCACGGTCAAGCGCGTGCCGGGCGGCAAGGTATCGAACTGGCTGCACGACAATCTGCGTCCGGGCGCGCCGCTGCGCGTGCTGGGCCCCGCGGGCGAATTCACGTGTGCGCGGCATCCGGCGCGCAAATACCTGTTCCTGTCCGCCGGCTCGGGCGTGACGCCGCTGATGTCGATGAGCCGCGCGCACCACGATCTCGCGGAGGATCGCGACATCGTGTTCGTTCACAGCGCACGCACGCCGGACGACATCATCTTCGCGCGGGAGCTCGATCTGATTGCGTCGACGCACGCGAACTTCCGCACCGCATTCGTGTGCGAGCGGCTTGGCGCGCGCACGAACTGGCACGGCGTGACGGGCTTCCTGTCGTTGCTGCTCCTGAAGCTGATCGCGCCGGATTTCCTCGAACGCGAGATTTTCACGTGCGGCCCCGCGCCATACATGAAAGCGGTGCGCGACCTGCTCGCCGAAGCCGGCTTCGATCGCGGCCGCTACCACGAAGAGAGCTTCTCGTTCGAGACGCTCGCGCAAAGCGACGTGCGGACCGAAGCGCCGGCGGGCGACGCCGCGAGCGACGCGCAAGCGCGCCGGCACACGGTCGCGTTCGCGAAAAGCAATCGCGAGATCGCATGCGGCGCGGACGAGCACGTGCTCGACGCCGCGCGTCGAGCGGGCGTGCGCTTGCCCGCATCGTGCACGCAGGGCATGTGCGGCACCTGCAAGGTGAAGCTCGTGTCCGGTCAGGTCGACATGAAGCACAACGGCGGCATTCGTCAGCGCGAAATCGATCAGGGGATGGTGCTGCTTTGCTGCAGCAAGCCGCTGTCCGATCTCGTCGTCGACAAATGAGCGCGTCGCCGCTGCGCAAGAACGTGTCGTAAAAGAACGATAACGGGGAATTGTGGTTGAAGAACCTAGAGAGGCCCCTTGCTTTTCGACAACCTCAAGGAGATCGATCATGAAATTCCTCACGAAGCTCATGGGCTGCGGCGTGCTGTCGATGATGCTCGCCGCCGCCGCGCCGGTGCAGGCCGATACGAAACCGACGCTGAAGATCGGCTACGTCGAAGGTTGGGACGACAGCGTCGCGACGTCGAACGTCGCCGCGCGCATCATCGAGACGAAGCTCGGCTATCCGGTTCAACTCGTGCCGGTTGCGGCCGGCGTGATGTGGCAGGGCGTCGCGCGCGGCGATCTCGACGCGACGCTGTCCGCGTGGCTGCCTGTCACGCAGGGCGCGTACTGGGAGCAGTTCAAGACGAAGGTCGTCGATCTCGGCACCAATTTCCCCGATGCGAAGATCGGCCTCATCGTGCCCAACTACGTGAAGGCGAAGACGATCGCCGATCTCAACGCGGAGAAGGACGAGTTCGCCGGACGCATCGTCGGCATCGACGCCGGCGCGGGCGTGATGCGCAAGACCGACGACGCGATCAAGGCATACGGCCTGAACTATTCGCTGATGCCGAGCTCGGGCAGCGCGATGACCGCGGAGCTCGCGCGCTCGATCCATGCGAACAAGGCCGTCGTCGTCACGGGCTGGGCGCCCCATTGGATGTTCGCGAAGTGGAAGCTGCGTTTCCTCGACGATCCGAAGAAGGTGTACGGCGAGGCCGAGCATGTCGACAGCGTCGTGAATCCGGCGCTCGAGACCAAGGCGAAGCCTGTCGTCGCGTTCCTGAAGAAATTCCAGTGGAAGCCGGGCGAGATCGACGGCGTGATGCTCTCGATCCAGAGCGGATCGAAGCCCGCGGCGGCGGCCGATGCGTGGATCGCCGCACATGGCGATCGCGTGGGCGAATGGCTCGGCTCCGCGCAGTGAATTTCGACCGCTCAGGCCCGTGCACGCGGGCCTGAGGCGTGGTTGAAAATTCGAAGTTATCCGAACTAATTGGAGAAAAAAGCGGGTTTTCCCGCAGAATTTTCGATGTTTTTTCGACTCGCACAACGAAGTGTTGTTAGAATGTACCCTTGTGCGGAGTCTTCAACGGAGGATTTTGGATGAGTCAAGCAGGACTGCGCGCGCGCAGCACCAGCGAGATCGAGGCAACCATCTCACATGAAGAAAGAGGCCACACCCTGCATCGTGGCCTCAGTTGGAAGGACGCATTTTGGGTAACGAGCGGCGTGCCGGCAGGCGTGCTGTTCACGATCGGCGGCGTATGCGCGACGATCGGCCAGCCCGCGTGGGCGGTGTGGATCGCCGCAATCACGATGGGTTTGATTCAAAGCGCGACTTATGCGGAAATTTCCGGGCTATTTCCTCATAAATCGGGCGGCGCATCGGTGTACGGTGCGATCGGCTGGGTGCGATACGGCAAGTTGATCGCGCCCGTTTCCGTGTGGTGCAACTGGCTCGCGTGGTCGCCGATGCTCGCGCTCGGCTGTGGCCTCGCGGCAAGCTACGCGCTCACCAGCCTGTTTCCGGCGGACGCAGCGATCCTGCACTGGCAGTGGACGCTCGCCGATCTCGGCTTCATCAAGCCCGGCCTGACCCTGCGGGTCAACGCCACCTTCGTGATCGCGACGATCCTGTTGCTGATCACGTTCAAGCTGCAGCACAGCGGCGCATCAAAAGCCGCGCGCACGCAGCGCATTCTCGGCATTGCGTCGCTGACGCCGCTTCTCATCGTCGGCATCGTGCCGTTCGTCACGGGCGACGTGCCGATGTCGAATCTCCTGCCGCTCTTGCCGCTCGGTCACGATGCGCAAGGCAATCTCACCGCCGCCACATTCGGCAACTGGAACGGGCAGGGCGTCGTGATGGCGCTCGGGGCGATGTTCATGGCGGGCTGGGCGTCGTACGGCTTCGAGACGGCCGTCTGCTACACGCGCGAGTTCCGCGATCCGCGCCGCGACACCGCGAAAGCGATCTTCTGGTCGGGGGCCCTCTGCCTGGTCGTGATGACGCTCGTGCCGATGGCGTTCCAGGGCGCGCTCGGCACCGCGGCGATGCTCGATCCGCGCATCGGCGACGGCACGGGCGTCGCGGCCGCGATGGCGAAGATCGTCGGCGGCGGCGCGTGGGTCGCGAACGCGATCGTCGTGATGCTGATGCTGTCGATCCTCCTGATCGTGATGACGTCGATGATGGGTTCGTCGCGCACGCTGTATCAGGCGTCGGTCGACGGCTGGCTGCCGAAGTACCTGTCGCACGTGAACGAGCACGGTTCGCCGACGCGCGCGATGTGGACCGATCTCGGCTTCAATCTCGTGCTGCTGCTGATGTCGGATTACATGACGGTGCTGTCGATCTCGAACGTCTGCTACATGTTGTTCGTTTTCCTGAACTTGCAGTCCGGCTGGATTCATCGGATGGATCGCGGGCAATGGCAGCGGCCGTTTCGCTGCCCGACATGGCTCCTCGTGCTCGGTTCGATCTGCGGCTATGCGAACCTCGTCTATGTCGGCGCGGGCGCGGATCTGCAAGGCGCGGGCACGCTGCGCAACGGGCTCATCGCGATGCTGCTGATCGTGCCGGTGTTCGTCTATCGCCACTACTGGCAGGATCGCGGCCGCTTCCCCGCGCAGATGCGAAGCGACATGGAGCTCGTCGTGCCGGCGCGCAGCGTGTGGCTGAACATGGCGCCGTATGCGGCGCTCGCGGCCGCCGCCCTGACGATCGCGGTGTCGTATTACCTCGCCTGGATGCGATAGCCGGCGTGCGCCCGCGCGGATGCCCAGATGCGTCGCCGCATCCGGGCCGAAGCGAAACGTCGAAGCCTGCGCTTGCCGCGCGCCCGTTACTGGAACACGACGGTGCGATCGCCGTTCAGGAACACGCGCCGCTCGATGAACGCCTTTACCGCGCGTGCAAGCGTGATGCACTCGACGTCGCGCCCCACCGCGAGCAACTGCTCCGGCCGGTACGAGTGATCGACGCGCTCGACCACTTGCTCGATGATCGGTCCTTCGTCGAGATCGTCGGTGACGAAGTGCGCGGTTGCGCCGATCAGCTTCACGCCGCGCGCATGCGCCTGATGATAGGGTTTCGCGCCCTTGAATCCCGGCAGGAACGAATGGTGGATGTTGATCGCGCGATTCGCGAGCTTCGCGCTCGTTTCCGGCGACAGCACCTGCATGTAGCGCGCGAGGATCACGAGCTCGGCGCCGCTCGTCTCGAACACGTCGAGCCACTGCGCTTCCTGCTGCGCCTTCGTGTCGGCCGTGATCGGGAAGTGCCTGAACGGCAGTCCGTGCTGCGCGGCGAGCGGCTCCAAATCCGGATGATTCGACGCGATCCCGACGATGTCCATCTTCAGCTCGCCCATCTTCCAGCGGAACAGCAGATCGGCGAGGCAATGCTCGAGCTTCGACACCATGATCAGCACCTTCGGCCGCGCGGCGACGTCGTGGATCGCCCATTGCATCCGGAAGCGCTCGGCGATCGGCTCGAACTCGCGCCGCAGCGCATCGACGCGCAGCGAATCGGCGTCGTCCGTTGCATGGAACACGCAGCGCACAAAGAAGCGCGCGCTGAGATCGTCGTCGAAGACGGTCAGCTCGTCGACGTAGCAGCGATGCCGGTCGAGCAGGCCGACGACGGCGGCGACCTGGCCGGCCGCGCTCGGGCACGACAGCGTCAGCACGAACTGATGGGGACGTTGTGGAGCGGACATGGATTTCCTCTGACTCGATGGCGCCCCGCGCACGGCGCGGATGCCGGACGTGCGAGGCGATGCACAAGTTAATCAAGCCAGATCGCGTGAGGATAGAACCGAATCGCCGCGCTGCTGGAATCGGCGCGCCAACGTCCGGCGCGTCACGCGCACGCGCCGAGCAGCCAGCGGCGAAAGAGCGGCACCGCGCGCGCCTCCGGCCGCGCGGGCGGCCGGACGAGGTAGTAGCCGCGCGGCGTGACGACGGGCGCGTCGACGAGCCGCACGAGCTGGCCAGCTGCGACCGGCGTGTCGACGAGCGGCGCCCAGCCGAGCGCGACGCCCTGATTCATCAGCGCCGCTTGAATCACGAGCGAGTAGCTGTTGAACGTGAGCCCGTGCGGCTCGGGCGGCGCGGCGAGCCCATGCGCGTCGAACCAATCGCGCCACGCGAGCCAGCGCTCGGGGCGCGTCGGCTGCACGTGCAGCAGCGGCGCGCGCAACAGGTCGGCCGGCTGCGCGATATCGGCATGCGCGGCGCGAAACGCGGGCGAGCACACGGGCGTCACGCGCTCCTGAAAGAGCCGCGTCGATGTGCAGCCCGGCCAGTCGCCGGCGCCGAACAGGATCGCGACGTCGGCGTGGTCGCGCTGCGGATCGATGTCCTGAGACGTGACGACGCGCACGTCGACGCCGGGCATCGCGCGCTTCAGATCGTCGAGGCGCGGCATCAGCCAGTAGGTGGCGAAGCCGAAATCGGTGACGAGCGTGAGCGTGCCGTTCGCGCGGCGGCTGCGGATGTCCGCCGTCGCGACGCGCAGCGCGTCGAGGCTCTGGCGGACCGCCGCGAAGAGCCGCGCGCCGTCTTCGGTCAGCGTGACGCCGCGCCGCCCGCGCTCGAAGAGCGGCGTGCCGAGATCCTCTTCGAGCTGAACGACGCGCTGGCTGACGGCCGGCTGCGTCGAGCCGAGCTCGCGCGCGGCGGCCGTGAAGCTCGCGAGGCGCGCGGCCGCTTCGAACGCGGACAAGGTCTGCATCGGCGGCAGACGGTCTGGTCTCGTCATAAGCACCTCTAATGGCTCATAAGCATTCGACGCCTTCACGGCCGCATTACGGCCGGCAATAGTGAGATCCGGCCGGCGGCGGCAGCCTGTCACGCCGCCGTTTCGATCCGACGATTCCACCTGAGCGCCCAAGCGATGCCCGATACCGCCGATTCCACCGATATCCAGCCGAACATTCTCGTCCTGATGGCCGACCAGCTCACGCCGTTCGCGTTGCGCGCGTACGGCCATCGCGCGACGCGCACGCCGACGATCGATCGGCTCGCCGCCGGGGGCGTCGTCTTCGATGCCGCCTACTGCGCGAGCCCGCTCTGCGCGCCGTCGCGCTTCGCGCTGATGGCGGGCAAGCTGCCGTCGGCGCTCGGCGCTTACGATAACGCCGCCGAATTGCCGGCGCAAACGCTGACGTTCGCGCACTACCTGCGCGCGGCCGGCTACCGGACGATGCTGTCGGGCAAAATGCACTTCTGCGGGCCCGATCAGTTGCACGGCTTCGAGGAACGGCTCACGACCGACATCTATCCGGCCGATTTCGGCTGGGTGCCGGACTGGACGCGTCCCGCCGAGCGGCCGAGCTGGTATCACAACATGAGCTCGGTGCTCGACGCCGGCCCGTGCGTGCGGACCAACCAGCTCGATTTCGACGACGATGCGACGTTCGCGGCGCGTCAGAAGATCTTCGACGTCGCGCGCGAGCGCGCGGCCGGCCGGGACGCGCGGCCGTTCTGCATGGTCGTGTCGCTCACGCATCCGCACGATCCGTATGCGATCACACGCGAATACTGGGATCTGTACCGGGACGAGGATATCGATCTGCCCGCCGTGCGGATGGATTTCGACGCGAGCGACCCGCATTCACGGCGCCTGCGCGCCGTATGCGAGGTCGATCGCACGCCGCCGGACGACTTGCAAATCCGGCGCGCGCGGCGCGCGTACTACGGCGCGACGTCCTATGTCGACGCGCAGTTCGGCGCGCTGCTCGCGGCGCTCGAGCAATGCGGGCTCGCCGACGACACGATCGTGATCGTCACCGCGGATCACGGCGACATGCTCGGCGAGCGCGGCCTCTGGTACAAGATGACGTTCTTCGAAGGCGCATGTCGCGTGCCGCTCATCGTGCACGCGCCGGGCCGGTTTTCTGCCGCGCGCGTGCCGGCGGCCGTGTCGCACGTCGATCTGCTGC
The DNA here is from genome assembly GCF_000012365.1 of Burkholderia thailandensis E264. Taxonomy (NCBI): domain Bacteria; kingdom Pseudomonadati; phylum Pseudomonadota; class Betaproteobacteria; order Burkholderiales; family Burkholderiaceae; genus Burkholderia; species Burkholderia thailandensis. Next base: position 2,246,326 of record NC_007650.1, on the reverse strand, counting down.
CGACGCTCGTCGAACTCGCGACGGGCGAGCGCCGCGCCGACTGGCCCGACGCTGTCGACGGCCGCAGCCTCGTTCCGCATCTGCGCGGCGAGGGCGGCCATGACGAGGCGTTCGGCGAATACCTGGCCGAAGGCGCGATCGCGCCGATCGTGATGATTCGCCGCGGCAACCACAAGTACATCCATTCGCCTGCGGACCCTGATCAGCTCTTCGATCTGAAGAATGATCCGAGCGAGCTCGACAACCTCGCGAACGCGCCCACCGAGGCAGCGCGTGTCGTTGCGTTTCGCGCGGAGTGCGCCGCACGCTGGGATCTCGATGCGCTGCATCAACAGGTGCTCGCGAGCCAGCGCAGGCGGCGCTTCCATTTCAAGGCGACGACCACGGGGCGGATTCGGTCGTGGGACTGGCAGCCGTTCCAGGATGCGAGCCAGCGTTACATGCGCAATCACCTCGAGCTCGACGCGCTCGAGGCGACCGCGCGTTTTCCCCGTCCGCACGCGTGACGCCCGGCGTTACGCACTTTCAAATGGAGCAAGCGATGAAGCGATACGAATCCATTGCGCGGCGGCTCGCGCGCCGCGCGGCAGCCGCATTGCCGGCGTTCGCGACGTTGTCATGGTGCGCCACGGCGGCCACCGCCACGACCCCGGCAGCCGCGGCGGAGCCGGCCGCCTGCCGCGACGTGCGGATGGCCGGCCCGGGCTGGACCGACATCGAAGCGACGAACGCGCTCGCGGGCGTCGTGCTGAAGGCGCTCGGTTACCGGCAGAGCGTGTCGAACCTGTCGGTGCCGATCACGTATCAAGGTCTGAAGAAAGGGCAGATCGACGTGTTTCTCGGCAACTGGATGCCGGCGCAGGCGCCGCTCGTCAAGCCGTTCGTCGACGCGCGCACGATCGACGTGCTCCACGCGAACCTGAGCCATGCGAAATTCACGCTCGCGGTGCCGGACTACGTGGCGGCAGCGGGCGTGCATTCGTTCGCCGACCTCGCGAAGTACGCGCAGCGCTTCGGCGCGAAGATCTACGGCATCGAGCCGGGCGCGCCGGCCAATCAGAGCATCTCGCGGATGCTCGCCGACAAGGCGCTCGGGCCGGCGAACTGGCAACTCGTCGAATCGAGCGAGACAGGGATGCTGACGCAGGTCGAGCGCGCGGTGCGCGAGCACCAGTGGATCGTGTTTCTCGGCTGGGAGCCGCATCTGATGAACACGAAGTTCCATCTCGTTTATCTGTCGGGCGGCGACGCGTATTTCGGGCCGAACTACGGCGGCGCGACCGTCAACACGGTCGCGCGCGCGGATTTCGCGAACCAGTGCACGAATCTCACGCGGCTGTTCCGACAAATGACGTTCACCGTCGATCTGGAGAACGGAATGATCGCCGCGATGCTGCGGGACAAGCGCTCCGCTGTGGATGCCGCGCAACACGCGCTGCGTGCGAACCCGTCGCTCGTCGATGCATGGCTCGACGGCGTGACCACCGCGAACGGCGCGCCGGGCTTGCCTGCCGTGCGTGCGGCACTCGACGCGCGGTGACGGCCGACATCGGCATCGGCGCGGTCCGTCGCATCGTGACCATTCAACGTCGTTTAGTGACGGGTAGCGCGAAAAATGGGTTTGTATTTTTCGCCAACGGCATCCGATTGTGCGCGGGATGCGCAACGGTCGTCGGAGTGGTGCGTCGTTTCAGAAATAGTCGCGGATTCGCGTGCGCAACGCGGGAATCTCTTTTCTTATCGAGTGAGCAGGGTGGGGTGCCGACAATGAAGAAATCGAATGTTGCCGTGATGAGCGCGATTGCGCTCGCGATCGGAGTCGCGCCGGGCGCAAGCCGCGCGCAGAGCAGCGTTACGTTATACGGGATTCTCGATGCCGGTATTACGTACGTCAACAACACCGGCGGCTCGCACGTCTTCAAGTTCGACGACGGCGTGTCGTACGGCAACCGGATCGGCTTCAAGGGCACTGAGGATCTTGGCGGCGGGCTGAAGGCGGTCTTCGTGCTCGAGAGCGGTTTTCGCCTGGGCAACGGCCAGCTCGGTTTCGGCGGCGCGGAGTTCGGCCGCCAGGCTTACGTCGGATTGCAGAACAACTGGGGGACGCTGTCGTTCGGCAATCAGCTCGACATGACCGAGGAGATGGTCTATCTGAACAACATCTCCGCATGGGCGAGCGGCTACGCGATCCACCAGGGCGACTTCGACCGCTTCAACGGCGACCGCCTGCCGAACTCGGTGAAGTTCCTGTCGAACGATTTCAGCGGCTTGCGGTTCGGCGCGATGTATTCGTTCGGCAACGTCGCGGGCGACTTCCATCGCAACAGCGCGTGGAGCGCGGGCGCGAACTACACGCACGGCGATCTGTCGGTGGGCGCGGCCTATACGCAGTTGAACAATCCGTCTGGCATCTACGCGTTCGATCCGTATGCGATGATCGGCACGCGAACCTTCCTCGGGCAGCCGACGGTCAGCGTCGATCCGGCGACGGGCAAGGTCACCGACCTGTTCGCGAATACGCCGATGAATGTCGACAGCCAGGGCACGTTCGGCGTCGGCGCGAGCTACACGATCGACAAGCTGACGCTATCCGGCAATTTCACGTATTCGACGATCAAGGGCTTCGGCAATACGTCGCACATGCAAGTCTACGAAGGCGGCGGCCTGTATCAGTTCACGCCGGCGTTGAGCTTCGTCGCGGGCTATCAGCACACGCGCTTCGAAGGCCATCACTGGAATCAGGGATCGGCGGGCGTCCACTACCTGCTGTCGAAGCGCACGGATGTCTACCTTTCCGGCGACTACCTGCGCGCGTCGAACGGCGTCGATGCGGTGATCGGCTACAGCTTCACGCCGTCCACCACGCAGACGCAAGCGGACATCCGCATCGGGATGCGTCACTCGTTCTGATCGACGGCGATGCGTCGCGAATCGGCAGCGGCGCGTGGCGCGCCGCCGCCGATGTCGCTTACCGCTTCGCGGACGCGCTCAGCCCGCCGCCCAGCTCCGCCGCGTACGCGAGCGCGAGCTTGCCGAACTTCAGCGCGTGATTGCCTTGCGAGTCCGACCGCTCGAGCGTGTCATACGTGGAGTGAATGTACGGATTGTCGTTCTGATCCGCTTCGAACGGGAACGATGCCGGATAGCCTTGCGCGTTCCACGACGCGTGATCGGAGCACGCATAGCCGCATCGCGACGTGCCGACCGAGAGCTCGGGCAGATAGGCTTTCGCGAGGTTCGCGAGATACGTGTTCTGCGTCGAGTTCGTATAGTCGCTGATCAGATAGATATCCCTCGGATCTCCCTTGTAGTTCGTCATGTCCAGCTGAAACGCGCCGACGACGTTCACGTTCTGCGCCCTGAACTGCTTCGCGATCGCCTGCGAGCCGAGGAGGCCCGCCTCTTCCGCCGCGTAGCCGATGAACTTCAGCGTGCGCTTCGGCTGATACCGGTTCGCGAGCAGCACGCGCAGCGCCTCCGTGAGGCTCGCGATGCCGGACGCGTTGTCGTCCGCGCCAGGCGCGCGCGCGTTCTCGGTCATGCGGCCGACCGTCGAATCGAGATGGCCGCCGATCACGACGACGCCCGCCGCCGGATCGCTGCCCTTGATCGTCAGGATCACCGATTTCTGCGGCCAGCCGGTGTGCGTGAACTGCTCGACCGTCACGTCGGTGCGTGAGCCGGCGAGCTGCTTCCATTGCTGCGCGATCCAGTCGGACGCGGCCACGCCGTGCGACGTCGTGTAATAGCGGTTCGTGAAGCCGGACAGCGACACGATCGTGCTGACGATGTTGCTCGCCTGCAGTTGCGAGATCCAGTTTCGGACCTGTTGCGAGTTGGTGATCGGGTAGTCAATCGCGGCTGCCTGCTTCGCGGCGCTCGGCTGAAGCGATGCGCGCGCGTCTTCGAACGTCGCGTGCACGAAGAAGCCGGGGGCGTGGCCGCGCGTGCGGCGAATTGCCTGCGACAGCGATTCGAGCAGCGAATCGTCGACCTGCGCGACGTGGACCGTTTCGGTGCGCTTCGCGTCGCCGGTGGCGACCGCCGTGCTGTAGCGGCTCGTCGCGGCGGGATCGATCAGACGCAGTTCGTGCAAGGCGGGGTCGGCGAGCGTGATCCACACCGGCGCGGCGTGGACGGTCGACATGCAAAGAGCGCCGCAGATCGCGGCGGCGGCTTGTTGGAGCTTGGACATATTCGATCTCCTCAGGGTGAGCGGAGATGCGGTCGAGGGGACGGGCGCGCGTCAGATCGTGCCGCGCGCCCCGCGTACGTTGTCGATGACGTCTTCTTCTTGATGCGGGTGACGCCGATTACAGCTTCTGCGGCACGGTCACGCCGTACGTGCAGCTCTTGTTGTACGCGTTGCCGATCGCGTTGAGCTGCGCGCTGCTGTAGCCGAGCGCGGCCGCCGCGGTCAGCACCGCCTGGGCCGCGGCCTTCTGATTCGTCGAGCCGTTCGTCATCGACAGCCCTTTCAGGAACGCCTTGTCCATCGCCGCGCCGCCGATCGCGTCGCGCGCGACCATGTTGCACGACGCCCAGTATTGGCCGGCCGTGTGGATCTCGGAATTGCGGACTTGCGCGTACGTGCGGCCGACGTTGTAGTTCGTCACGCGGCCGGGCCAGAATTCGTTGTGGCCGTCCCAGTTGTAGACCCAGTGATATTGCGCGTCGGAAGGGCTCCACTGGTTGAAGTCGCGGCTGTACGCGGCCGCGAGGTAATCGCCCGTGCCCTCGGACAGCCCCTCGACCTGCGAGAGCCCGCCGTTGGTGATCCAGTCGTGGATGCCGTGGCCGAGTTCGTGAATCACGACGTCCGCATCTTCCGCGTCGTCCACGCCGCCTTGCCCGAACGACAACCTGCCGGAGCCCGACGAGTACGACGAGTTGTCGTCGCCGGATTCGCCGTGCGGGTCGTACTGCACGCCGCCCGAGTACTGATACGGCAACGCCTTGATGCCGAGCGTCAGGTTCACGTAGCGCAGGAACGTATCGATGTGGTAGTACGCGTTCACGGCCTCGAAGTACAGGTTCGAGCGTGTGAAATCGAAGGTCGGCGAAGGCTGAACCGGACATGCCTTGTCGAACGGCGCATCGAAATCGACACACGACGCGTACGGGCCGGCGAGCTTGTAGCCGCCGCTCGTCTGCGTCAGATCCTTGAGCGTCACGCGCACGCGCGCGGCGCTCAGTTGCGGCGAGTCCGCGTCGTTGTTGTCCTTGAAGCCGGTGCTGCCGTAGCTGCTTTTGGTCGGCGACAGCGGGTCCGGCCGGAACACGAGCCCGGTCCCGTCCGTTGCATAGGATGCCTTGTCTTCGGCGCGCAGCACTTCGCCGCTGTTGGCGTCGATGATCAGTTCCCAGTCGCCGCGCAGGCTGTCCTGCGGCCTGCCGCGCACTTTCCACGCGGTATGCGTGCCCGTGCCGTCGACGAACGCGACGAGTTGCGATTGCACGCTCGCGAAGCCGCTGACGCCGAGATACGCGCGCGCGCGGTCGAGGGCCTGCTGCTCGTCGACCGCCTGCGTCTTGCTCGACACGGCCGCGACGCCGTTCACCGCCTTGCTCGCGACGTAGAGCACGCGGCCGTCCGGAGCGACCGTGATCGCGATGTCGCTGTCGTAGACGGGCAGCCCCGCCGCGCGCTGCTGAAAGCGTACGACGGTGAACGTGGCGTCGGCGCGTTCGGACGCGACGACGAGATTCGCGAGCGCGGCCTTGTCGAGGCCGAGTTGCGTCGCCCGCGCGGTGATGAACTCGCGCGCCATCGCTGCCGCGTCGGCCTTCTTCGCGTGGAACGCCGGGCTCGCCAGCGTGACGGCGACGGTTCCGGGGCGGAACTGCCCGGTCTTGTCCGCCTTTTCCGAAGGCGGCACGACGCCGCGCGTGAGGCTCGCGCGCCGGCTTTCCTCCTGCGGGTTCGGCGCCTTCGAATCCGCCCACGCGGGCAGCGCGGCGCCGAGACCGATGGCGAGACTCAGTGCGAGCGGCAGTGCTTTACGGGATGTCTGCATAGATTGTCCTCGTCTTCAAAGGTTGGGATGTCAAGCGAAACCACGGGAACCGCAGGGACGACCCGGTCCGTGCGCCGGCCTCGATGAGCCGATGCAATCGGACGGAACAACAACGGAGGCGGCGCGACGCCGCGAAGAATCAGCGCGCGCTGAGCGGGCGAGGTGGGGGGAGGCGGAAACGCCAGAGAACGGCAGGCGAAACAAACGGCAAGCACCGCGATGGCTGAATGAGCATCGTCATTACAAACCCCTCGGAATAAATATTTGGAATGCTGCTTTTCTATTCGGCAAACAAACGGTTGCACTGGAATGTCGCGTCGTTAGTCTGCCTATCTATTTTTAGAACATGTTACAGAATATTTTCAATGTTATTTCGAATAATTTTCGAGGAGCGGTTCCATAGGCGAAAACGGCTGCGCAGCATACGATCTTGCACCGCCGCAATCGTCGGCCGCCGCGCTTTCGCAACCGGCTCAGCGCTGCGCGTGCCGGTCGCTTCTCGGGCTCACGCCGAATTGCGCGCGATAAGTGCGGGAAAAATGCGAAGGCGATTCGAAGCCGCACGCCGCGCATATGGCCGCGACCGTCATGTCGGTCTGCTGAAGAAGCTCGCGCGCGCGATCGAGCCGCAGCCGCAAATGGAAACGAGCCGGCGTATCGTCGAGAATCGTGCTGAACAGCCGCTCGAGCTGGCGGCGCGTGATGCCGACCTCGCGCGCGAGCGCGTCGGACGACAGCGGGCTTTCGATCTGGTGCTCCATCGTGCCGATCACCTGGATCAGCTTGCGGTTGTGCACGCCGTAGCGCGCGGCGATCTCGAGGCGCTGACGGTCGGAGCGCTGGCGGATTCGGCTCAGCACGAACTGCTCGGAGATCGTCGCGGCGAGATCGGCGCCGTGCCGGCGGCCGATCAGGTCGAGCATCATGTCGATCGACGCGGTGCCGCCTGCGCAGGTGATGCGTCGCGCGTCGATCTCGAACAGTTCCTGCGTCGTCTTCAGGTGCGGGTAGCGTTCCTGGAATGCGGCGAGCGCTTCCCAGTGCAGCGTCAGCGCATGCGACGCGTCGAAGAGTCCCGCCTCGGCGAGCACGAAGCTGCCGGTGTCGATGCCGCCCGCCGTCGCGCCGCGCTGATACTCGCGCTTGAGCCAGTCGCCGAGCGCACGCGTGTAGCACGCGAGCGGATCGAAGCCGGCGATCACGAAGATCGTGTGCGCGTGCTCGACCTGCGCGAACGCGGTGTCCGCGTTCAGCGAGATGCCGTTGCTCGCGACGACGGGTGCGCCGTCTCGGCTCACGATGCGCCAGCGATACAGATTCGGCCTGAAGCGGTTCGCGACGCGCAACGGCTCGACGGCTGACATGAAGCCGAGCGCGGAGAAGCCGGGCATCAGCATGAAATGGAATTCTTCCGGCATGGGCGCATGCGCTGGAGAGACGATTGGCCGAGCGTAGCAAGCCAGGCGCAAGCAGGCAAGCCGCGCGGTGCGGCGTCCGGCGGCGAGGGCGCGCCACGCCTGAGGATTCGTCGATCTAATGGTTTTTACGCATAGTCGCAAACAGGCAAGAAAAGGTCGCCGTCGGTCGCCTTCCCGCGAATATGGCCCGTTACCTTTGAGCCCACGGTGCAGGCTGCGTCGTCCCCTTGAACTCGCCTGCGGAATCCGTCGAACAGGGAGGCAACCATGAATTTCACCACGACACTCGTACTCGGCGCGGCGCTTGCCGCGGCGTGCGCGCTGCCGTCTCAGTCCTTCGCGCAGGACTCGGCCGCATGCCGCAACGTGCGCTTCGCGGACATCGGCTGGACCGACATCACGTCGACGACGGCGCTCGCGTCGCTGCTGTTCGATGGTCTCGGCTACAAGCCGACGACAACGATTTCCTCCGTTCCGATTTCGTTCGCAGGACTGAAGAACAAGCAGCTCGACGTATCGCTCGGCTACTGGTGGCCGGTGCAGCAGCATCAATTGCAGCCGTTCCTCGATTCGAAGTCGATTTCGCTGGTCGAGCCGCCGAACCTGTCGGGCGCGAAGGCGACGCTCGCGGTGCCGAGCTACGTGTACCAGGCGGGGCTGAAGTCGTTCGACGACATCGCGAAGCACCGCGCCGAGCTCGACGGCAAGATCTACGGAATCGAGCCCGGCAGCAGCGCGAACGCGACGATCCAGAAGATGATCGACACGAACCAGTACGGGCTCGGCGGCTTCAAGCTCGTCGAGTCGAGCGAGGCCGGCATGCTCGTCACGGTCGATCGTGCGATCCGCGACAAGAAGTGGGTCGTGTTCCTCGGCTGGGAGCCGCATCCGATGAACATCCAGATCAGCATGAACTACCTGTCGGGCGGCGACGCGGCGTTCGGCCCGAACTATGGCGAAGCGCGCGTGTACACGCTGACTTCGCCCGACTACATGGCGCGCTGCCCGAACGCGGGCAAGCTCGTCGGCAATCTGCGCTTCACGACGCAAATGGAAAACCAGCTGATGCAGGCGGTGATGAACAAGGTGAAACCCGCGGAAGCGGCGAAGGCGTACATCAGGAAAAACCCGCAGGTGCTCGACGCGTGGCTCGCCGGCGTGAAGACCTACGACGGCAAGGACGGGCTGGCGGCGGTGAAGGCTTATCTCGGGCTCTGACCCGGACGGCTCGACGCCGGGCGCTCGACGCCCGGGCAAGACGATGCGCATTCGAATCCGACTTTGAATCTGAACGAGGCGACAGCGATGAATCAGGAAGTCATTGTGACGTGCGCGGTGACGGGCGCGGGCGACACCGTCGGCAAGCATCCGGCGATACCCGTCACGCCGAAGCAGATCGCCGACGCGGCGATCGAGGCCGCGAAGGCGGGCGCGACGGTCGCGCACTGCCACGTGCGCGATCCGCTGACGGGGCGCGGCAGCCGCGATCCGAGGCTGTATCGCGAAGTGGTCGACCGGATCCGCTCGGCCGACGTCGACATCATCATCAATCTGACGGCCGGCATGGGCGGCGACCTCGAGATCGGCGCCGGCGAGGACCCGATGCGCTTCGGCCAGGGCACGGACCTCGTCGGCGGTCTGACGCGGCTCGCGCATGTCGAGGAACTGCTGCCCGAGATTTGCACGCTCGATTGCGGCACGCTGAATTTCGGCGACGGCGACTACATCTACGTATCGACGCCCGCGCAGTTGCGCGCGGGCGCGAAGCGAATCCGCGAACTGGGCGTGAAGCCCGAGCTAGAGATCTTCGACACGGGACACTTGTGGTTCGCGAAGCAACTGCTGAAAGAAGGACTCCTCGACGATCCGCCGCTCTTCCAGTTGTGCCTCGGCATTCCGTGGGGCGCGCCCGCGGACACCGGCACGATGAAGGCGATGGTCGACAACCTGCCGCCCGGCGCGCATTGGGCGGGCTTCGGGATCGGCCGGATGCAGATGCCGATGGTCGCGCAGGCGATGCTGCTCGGCGGCCACGTGCGCGTCGGCCTCGAAGACAACCTATGGCTCGATCGCGGCGTGCACGCGACGAACGGCTCGCTCGTCGAGCGCGCGCGGGAAATCGCGGAGCGTCTCGGCGCGCGCGTGCTGGCGCCTGCCGAAGGGCGCCGCAAGCTCGGCTTGCCGCCGCGCGGCGAGCGGCCGCTCGAGCGGCGCGCGATCGCCGGATATGCGTAGCGCGACATCGCAACGCACTCATTGCCGCACAACGTGGCGAAAGCGGCCGGGCGCGCGTCAGCGGCGCGCGAAATCGGCTCCTTCGCGTGATCTTCTCGTTCAAGGATCGAAAGTACATGGCTGTCATCACCAAAATCGACACGTTCGCGGCGATCGGCGCGGGCGTCATCGGCAGCGGTTGGGTCGCGCGCGCGCTCGCGAACGGACTCGACGTGCTTGCGTGGGACCCCGCCGACGGCGCGCAACGGCAGTTGCGCGCGAACGTCGAAAACGCGTGGCCCGCGCTCGAGCGCGCCGGATTGGCGCCAGGCGCGTCGCCGGCGCGCCTGCGTTTCGTGTCGACGATCGAAGCGTGCGTCGCCGACGCGGATTTCATCCAGGAAAGCGCGCCCGAGCGCGTGGCCTTGAAGCTCGAACTGCACGAGCGGATCAGTCGCGCGGCGAAGCCCGATGCGATCGTCGCGTCGTCGACGTCCGGCCTGCTGCCGACGGATTTCTATGCGCGCGCGCATCGCCCCGAGCGCTGCATCGTCGGGCATCCGTTCAATCCGGTCTATCTGCTGCCGCTCGTCGAAGTGCTGGGCGGCGAGCGCACCGCGCCCGAGACCGTCGACGCGGCGATCGACATCTATCGCGCGCTCGGCATGCGGCCGCTGCGCGTGCGCAAGGAAGTGCCGGGTTTCATTGCCGATCGTCTGCTCGAAGCGTTGTGGCGCGAGGCGCTGCACCTCGTCGACGAAGGCGTTGCGACGACGGGCGAGATCGACGACGCGATCCGTTTCGGCGCGGGCATCCGCTGGTCGTTCATGGGCACCTTCCTGACGTATACACTGGCGGGCGGCGAGGCCGGCATGCGTCACTTCATGCGGCAGTTCGGCCCCGCGCTGGAGCTGCCGTGGACCAAGCTCGTCGCGCCGAAGCTGACCGACGCGCTGATCGAGCGCGTCGTCGAGGGCACCGCCGAGCAGCAAGGACCCCGAAGCATCAAGGCGCTCGAACGCTATCGGGACGAATGCATCGCCGAAGTGATCGCGGCGGTCGCCGCGGTGAAGGCGCGCCACGGAATGCGCTACGAGGACTGACGATGACGACGGCCGAGATGCAGGCGACGGAACTGACGATACACCGCGACACGGTGCGCGCGGAATGGGTCGACTACAACGGGCACCTGCGCGATGCGTTCTATCTGCTTATCTTCAGCTTCGCGAGCGACGCGTTGCTCGACGCGATCGGTCTCGACGACGCGGCGCGGCGCGCGCGCGGCCGCTCTGTTTACACGCTCGAAGCGCACGTCAACTATCTGCACGAGATCAAGGAGGGCACGCGCGTGCGGATCGATGCGCGCGTGCTCGCGCACGACGCGAAGCGGCTGCATCTGTATCTCGAGATGTTCGCGGCGGGAATCGACGGCGCGGTGTCGGCGAGCGAGCAAATGCTGTTGCATGTCGATACGAGTGGGCCGAAGGCCGCGCCGTTCGATGCCGACATCGCCGAGCGGATCGCGAATCTGCATGCGCTGCAGCGCGCGTATCCCGCGCCGGCCCATGCCGGACGCGTGATCGGCCTGCCCGCGCGCCGCTGAGGCGGCGCGAATCGGCGAATCGACGTTGGGGGCAAGATGCTGGAGCCGGCAATCGAGGCGTTCGTCGCGCGCGTCGCCGCATGGTATCCGGACGACGCGGCCGCGCGGCCGATCGTCGAGCAGCGCGCGCTCTACGAGCGTTTCGCCGCGGCATGGACGCCCGCGCTGCCGGCGGACGTCGACACATGCGACGCGCGCATCGTCGCGGCGGACGGCCGCGAGATCCGCCTGCGGCGCTACCGGTCGCGACGATCCGCCTCGCGCGGGACGGTGCTGTTCTTTCACGGCGGCGGCTTCGTCGTCGGGTCGCTCGACAGCCACGCGCTCTTGACGGCGCGGATCGCGGCGGATACCGGGCTCGACGTGATCGCCGTCGACTATCGGCTCGCGCCCGAGCATCGCGCGCCGGCCGCATTCGACGACTGTCTGGAGGCCGCTGTCGCCGCGCTCGACGGCCGGCTGCCGTTCGAATCGATCGCGCTGCCGCTGCGGCTTGCCGGCGATAGCGCGGGCGGCACGCTCGCGGCGTCGGTGGCGGCCGCGTTGCGCGACGGCGGGCGCAGCGGGCACGGCGACGGCCGCGAAACGCGCGGCGGCGTTTGCGCGGTCGCGCTCGTTTATCCGATGCTCGGTTTCGAGCCGCAGTTGCCCGCGCGCGACACGCGGGCGAATGCGCCGATGCTCACGCTCGCCGACGTTCGCGCGTACCGCCGCCTCTATTGGGGCGATGCCGGGCCGCCGCCGGGCGCGCTGCCGCTCGATGCGCCGCGCTTCGACGGCTTGCCGCCCGTGCTCGCGATCGGCGCGGAGCACGATCCGTTGTGCGACGACGCGCGCGTCTATGTCGAACGGATTCGCTCGGCAGGCGGCGCCGCGCAATTCTGGCGCGGCGACGGGCTCGTTCACGGCTGCTGGCGGGCGCTCGATACGAGTGCGCAAGCGGCGCGCATGCATCGAATCGTGTGCGCATTCCTGCTAGCGCCCGGCGGATGAACCCGGTGTGCGCGCCGCGCTCGTCAGGGCCGGGCTGGAGATGCTCTGGAGGCGGCGTTTGCGGGGGCCTCACTCGCCGAAGGGAAAAGCGACGGGCGATGAGAATCGCCGAGCAACGCGGGCGCGCGGCGCGCGTTCGCGCATCGGCGGCCGCGCGGGAAGCCGACGCATCCGGGCGGCGCGACAACGGCGCCGACATTCGGCAACTGGATCGCGAATGCATCGCTGGCCGTATGCGGCCGGGATCGGCGCGCGCGCTGCTTGAAACCGGAGATGCGCTGCTTGGGCGTCATGAACAGCGGACGCGCCGACGTCGACACACGCACGGCATCCGGAAGCGCAGGAAATAAAAAATCGATCCTTACGTATTTTGTAAGGATCGACGCTGTTTCCATTCGCGAGCCGCGGCGGCGGCGGACATGCGCCTCAAGCCGAAAAAGCGCCCGGGCGCCAGGCGCCCAGGCTAAGCCGCTCCATGCGGAGCGGCGGAGGTTAGGGGCCCGAATGGGGAGCGACGGCGAGCCGAAACGGCTGGTTCGCCGTGCGGATTTCAGGCTGCGCGGCCGCCGGATTCAGCCGGGCCGCGCAGCCGGTGTGCTGCATTACTGACCGAAGTAGATCGATTCGCGCGGCGAGCGGGGAGCCGCTGCGGCCGGCGCGCCGACGTGCGCGACAGGCACGGCCTGCGCACCGTAGCCGCTCGTGTCGGCCGCGCCTTGCACGCGGGCCTGGGCAGCCTGGATGTCTTCCGGATAGTACGGGCTCGACAAGCCCGGTTGATAGCCGGCCTTTTCGAGCTGGACCAGTTCCGCGCGCACTTGTGCACGGGTCAGCGGCTGGCTGGATTGCGCGAACGCACCGAACGAGGCGGTCAGGGCGGAAGCGGCGACGACAGCATAAACGAGCGATTTCATGAGAACCTCCGATGTTTTATCGACTTCGCTTTCGACACCATGTCTTAAGCGATTGGTTACATCGTAGTCGTCGGATTCCTACGGGTAAACGCTCGGTTTGGCGAAATATCTTTTCGAAAATTGCAAGAATCGCAATTGGCAAGCGGCGGGGCGTCGCGGCACGAAAAAAGGCCGCTCGACCGCCGCGCACTGCGGCGGCCGAAGCGGCGAGTCCGGGCTTGGCGAAATGCTTCAGAGCGCGCGGAACGTCGCGTCGTAGCGCGACGCGCCGCGGCGCGAACCGGGCGGCGGCGTGTCGAGATAGCGTACGCCGGTCAGTTGTTCGGACTTTTCCCACAGGCGCTTGCCCATCCGCACGTCGCGCGCCTGGTGCGGGATGCGCGCGTTGGCGGGATAGCCGCGGGTCTCGCAGAGGTGGGCGGGGCCGATGTATGCGCCGCCTTCGATGTCGACCGCCGTCGCCGCATGGATCGCGGGCAGCGCGCCGACGTCGGCCGGCTGCGCGACGAGCCGGTTCGACAGGCGCATCGCGAACGAGCCGAGCGACGAGTTTTCCATGACGGGCCCCGCAAACTGCAGATTGGTGGCCGCGTAGCCCGGGTGCGCGGCGATGCTCCGCATCGACAGGCCCGCGTGATCGAAGCGGCGCTGCAGTTCGAGCGTGAACATCAGGTTCGCGAGCTTGCTGTCGCAATACGCGCGGTACTTGTTGTAGCCGCGCTCGGCGAGCATGTTGTCGAGACGGATCTTGCCGAGCCGGTTGAAGCCGCTCGACATCGTCACGACGCGCGCGCGGTGCGACGCGCGCAACGCGGGCAGCAGCAGGCCCGTCAGCGCGAAATGGCCGAGATGGTTCGTGCCCATCTGCATTTCGAAGCCGTCGCGCGTGCGGCGCAGCGGCAGGAACATCACGCCCGCGTTGTTGCAGAGGATATCGACGCGGCCGTGGCGATCGGCGACAGCGTCGGCGAAACGGCATACGGATGCGAGGTCGGCGAGATCGAGCGCCTCGACTTCGATCCGGGCGCGCGGATAACGGGTGCGGATCGCATGCGCGGCCAACTCGCCCTTTGCCGTATCCCGGCAGCCCATCACGACCTGCGCGCCCTTGGCGGCGAGCGTCTGCGCGATCTGCCAGCCGAGGCCGCTGTTGGCCCCCGTGACGACCGCGACTTTTCCACCTTGCGGCGGCACGTGTTGCGCGCTCCAGGCATGCATCTTCGTCTCCATCGATGGCGCGCCGTCGGGCGGCGCGTTTGCGAACCCGTCGTATGCGCGGACGGGCTCTGGGGCGGTGCGATGGAGCGGCGGCGGGTTAGGACGTTCGCGCCCCACAAACCTTTACATTGATCGATGTAACAGTAGTGACGCGGCGCGGCAAAGACAAGGGGCAGGCTAGAGACGGCACTCTAGGGCTTGGGCAAGCCCGTCATGCGCGTGAACGGGCCCTGAGCGGACGGCGTGGCGAGCGGGCGTCATTTGGCGCTCGCATGTCCGAGCACTTCCGCGGCGGAGATCATCGCGCCGGCGTTGGCGGGGGCCGGGCGCTCGGCGGGGCGGAATACCTCGTCGCCGCGATGAATCACCTGGCGCGACAGCGCGCAGGTGCCGGTGCGCTGTGCGAAGCGACGGCGCCAGCGCTGCTCGCCGTAGTGGCAGCGGCCGGGTTCGACCCAACGGACGACGAGCAGGGTGTCGGAGCGTTCGAGGATTTCGACGTGAACGTCAGCGGGATCGAGCACAGGCTGGGATTTGGAGGACTTCATTTGGCCGTTTCCTAAAGCTCGTGCGGTATCGGCCTAGGCAGTTATTGCAACTGCTTTCCGTCGATTCCGTAGCGATTTGCATTAGAGGGTGCGCTAAATGTAAGCGCGCTCGCAAGGAAAAAACATCCTGTCTGGCTCAAATTACTTTTTGCCGATTTAGAAACAATCGATTTTCATTAGCGGGCAAAAGCGAAGTGCGAAATCGTTCCCTCGAATGGTGCATGAAAGGGCGCTCGAAGCCAGCGATACCGCGTTCGGAGCGCGCGGCGGCGTGCCGTTCGCAAGTGAAACCGCACGCGGGCACGCGTCGGCGCGCGCTTTGTCACGATGTTTCGTCGCGTGTCAAGGTCGGCCGCGTCGACAAGGAGGCGCGTGCAATCTCCAATCTCGATTGCCGAATGACGACCGCGCGTTCGCGTGCAGATTGGGTTAATCCCGCACTCGACTGGCCGCATCGATCGGCATCGCCGACATTCGTTGTGAAAATTGCAAAGCACTGTTCGTTCAATGTGCGGTGATTCGTCGGTGAAGCGGCGGCGAGCCGATCGCGGACGGCGCGATTATCGATTGCAAGCTCGCACCGTTGTTTAGCCGATCGAAGAAAATCGCCGGTGTGGAATGAGGAAAATCACGTGCCCGGAATCGGATGAATCGCATCGGCGATTCGGCGGCGCGCCGGTGTTGCTTCGCCGCCGATACGCTCGCCCGGATCGGATCAGAGAAACCGCTCCGCGCGAAACGGCGCGACGTCCGCGACGGTCGGCTCGCCGCACATCATTTCCGCGAGCAGGCGCCCTGTAATGGGGCCGAGCGTGAGCCCGTGATGGTTGTGCCCGAACGCGAACCACATGCCGCGGTGCCGCGGCGCGGCGCCGATCACGGGCCGCATGTCCGGCGTGCACGGCCGCAAGCCGAGCCACGGCGCCGGATCGAGCCGGTGGCCGAGCCTGAACGTCGGTTGCGCGACGCGTTCCGCGCGCGCGAGCTGCACGCCCGTCGGCGGCAGCGTGCGCGCGGCGATCTCGACGCCCGTCGTGAGCCGCAGCCCGCGACGCATCGGCGCGACGACATAGCCATGCTCGAGATCGACGACGGGCGCGGTGAGCGGCGCGCCGTCCGGCGGCGCGTAGTGCATGTGGTAGCCGCGCTTCTCGCGCAACGGAAGCCGGTAGCCGAGCTTGGCGAACACCGTATCCGACCACGGGCCGAGCGCGACGACGACGTCGCGCGCCGCCGCGACGCCGTCGGCGGTGCGCACGCGCCAGCCGTTGCCGCTCGCTTTGACGCTCGCCGCGTCGCCTTCGAGCAGCGTGCCGCCGTCGCGCGCGAAGAGCTGGGCATACGCTTTGACGAGCGCGCCCGGATCGACGACGCTCTTCGGATCGAGCCAATGCAGCGCGCCGCAGAAGCCCGGGCCGAGCGCGGGCTCTTGCGCGGCGAGCGCGGACGCGTCGAGCGGCGTCACGCGCAGCCCGTGCCGGCTTGCGTTGCGCAGCGCGTCGCGCGTTGCGCGCTCGAGGCGGGCCGGCGTCCGATAGGCCTCGATCCAGCCGCATGCGCGCACGAGCTCGCCTGCGTCGGCGCGCGCGATCAGCGCGTCGTGCTCGGCGACGCTGCGTTCGATGAGGGGCAGCATGTCGCGCGCGGCGGCCGCGTGGCGGCGCGGCGACGATTCCCACCAGAAGCGCGCGAGCCACGGCGCGAACGAGGGCAGCGATGCGCGATCCCAATAGAGCTCGGTCGAGCGGTTCGCCGCGTAGCGCAACAGCGCGAGCGGGCTGCGCGCGAACGCGTACGGCGCGACCGACGAGCGCTCGATGAGCCCGGCGTTGCCGAAGCTCGTGCCGTCGCCTGGCGCGCCGCGGTCGAGGAGCGCGACCCGGCGGCCGCGATCCTGCAGGTGCAGCGCCGCCGATACGCCGATGATTCCTGCGCCGAGAACGATGACATCGAAATCCATGAACCGAGCCCAAATGATGTGGAGCGTGGACGGCCGGCGATTCGCGTCGATCGAGGTTCGCACGACGAGCGACGCCCGCGGCCGGCGCGGGCCGCCGAAGCGGGCCGGATCGGCTAACGAACGAAAGGTGCGGCAAGCTGAACGCGCAGCCGCATTATTTCACCGAAATTCCAAAGTGCTTGCATGCCCCCGATGAAACTGCCGATATAGGCGAGTTTGCGGGTGGACATTGCATCGCTGTCGAGTTGGCGCGCGCGCCCGCGCGGTTGCACCCGGGCCCGGCTGCGGGACGGCGCGCCGTCGTCTCGCCGGCGCCGGCGCGGGCGGCGCGCATCGCGGTGCGCCGCAGCGTCGCGGTAAATGTCCGTCGCGAAAGAGGAATTGCGCGTCGCGCTCACGCGAAAGGGCGTCCGGCGGTCGTATCCGGGTGCGGTGCAACACGCGCAAACCCGGTGCAACCGCGCGTGCCGGACATCGCGCGGACTGCGTATTTTCCCTGATTCATCCGTTAATTGTGGTCAGACGGATGAAAAACGATCCTATAATTTCGGCTGCCTTGCCAACGGCTGTCGGCAGATCCGTCCGATGAGCAGTGAGGTAAGCGGGGCAGGCGAATCGCTTGCGCAATACAAGACGCATCACGTTGTCTTTCCGAACCAAGGTCTCCGTCGCTCTCGACGGCGGCTGACACTGCCGGGCCCCGCAAGCGCTGTTCCATCTGCAGGTCCGTCAATCCGTCTCGGGCGTGCTCCAAGTCGTTTCGTCCACGGGTGTTGTTCGATTGCGCAAGTCATGCCGCCTTGCCCGTATGACTAAACATAATCGAGGAGCTCCTGATGATGCTGTCCCGTCTTACGTCCGTTTCCCTTGCCGCGATGCTCGTTGCAGCCGGCGCCGCCGCTCATGCGGAAACCGTGAAGATCGCCATCGCCGGCCCGATGAGCGGCTCGGTCGCGCAATACGGCGACATGGTCAAGGCCGGCGCGCTGACGGCGATCGAGCAGGTCAATGCAGCAGGCGGCGCGGGCGGCAACAAGCTCGAGGCGGTGATGATGGACGATGCGTGCGAGCCGAAGCAGGCGGTCGCGGTCGCGAACAAGATCGTCAGCCAGAAGATCAAGTTCGTGATCGGCCATGTGTGCTCGGGCTCGACGATCCCGGCGTCGGACATCTACGAGAACGAGGGCGTCGTGATGATCACGCCGTCCGCAACCGCGCCGCAGCTCACCGAAGGCAAGAAGCGCAAGTTCATCTTCCGCACGATCGGCCGCGACGATCAGCAGGGGCCGGCCGCCGCGCAATACATCATCGGCAAGGTCAAGCCGAAGAAGGTCGCCGTGCTGCATGACAAGCAGTCGTACGGCCAGGGCATCGCGTCGGCGGTGAAAAAGGAGCTTGACGCGGCGAAGGTGCCTGTCGTGATCTTCGAAGGCATCAACGCGGGCGACTCCGATTACTCGGCGATCATCACGAAGCTGAAGTCGCAGGGCGTCGACTTCGTCTATTTCGGCGGCTATCACCCGGAAATGGGGCTGCTGATGCGTCAGGCGCGCGAACAGGGCTTGAAGGCCGTGTTCATGGGGCCCGAGGGCGTCGGCAACAAGGACGTGACGGCGATCGCGGGGCCCGCTTCCGAGGGGATGCTCGTCACGTTGCCGGCGGACTTCACGGTCGATCCGGCGAACGCGGCCGTGATGAAGGCGTTCGCGCAGAAGAAGCGCGATCCGAACGGCACGTTCCAGATGCCCGCGTATTCCGGCGTGAAGATCATCGCCGATTCGATCGCGGGCGCGAAGTCGACCGATCCGGCGAAGGTCGCCGCATACATGCACCAGCACACCTTCGACACGCCGATCGGCAAGGTGTCGTACGACGCGCAGGGCGACCTGAAGTCGTTCAAGTTCGTCGTCTACAAGTGGCACAAGGACGCGACCAAGACGGCCGCCAACTAACCGGAGTATCTGCCCGCCTGCCCGCCCCGCTGCACGTTCGAGCGGGGCGGGCCGCATTGGCCCGGCGCCGCCGCGGGAACACCCGGGGCGCCGGGCGGCGGGCGTGTCGAGATCGGACGCCCGTGCGCGGCGTGCGCCGTTTCTTTCAAGTGCGCCGGCGCGCGCGCCGGCGCGAACGGGGGCTTCCCGCATGAATGAATTCTTTCCTCAATTCGCCCAGCAACTGGTCAACGGCCTCACGCTGGGCGCGATCTACGCGCTGATCGCGATCGGCTATTCGATGGTCTACGGGATCATCGGCATGATCAACTTCGCCCACGGCGAGATCTACATGCTCGGCGCGTACATCGGCCTCGTCACGCTGACCGCGATCGGCACGTCGGCGGGCTATCCGTTGCCGCTCGTGCTTGGCGCGGCGCTCGTCGTGTCGGTCATCGTCACGGGGCTCTACGGGTTCGCGGTCGAGCGCGTCGCGTACCGGCCGCTGCGCGGCGGGCCGCGGCTCGTGCCGCTCATCTCCGCGATCGGCATGTCGATCTTTCTTCAGAACTACGTACAGATCGGTCAGGGCGCGCGCGACATGTCGGTGCCCGTGCTGATTTCCGGTGCGTTCGACATCCGCCTCGGCGGCGACTTCGACGTGACGGTGCCGTATGCGCGCCTGTTGATCGTCTGCGTGACGATCGTGCTGATGATCGCGCTCACGCTGTTCATCTCGCACTCGCGGATGGGCCGTGCATGCCGCGCGTGCGCGGAGGACATGCGCATGGCGAACCTGCTCGGCATCGACACGAACCGCGTGATCTCGTTCACGTTCGTGCTGGGCGCGATGCTCGCCGCGGTGGGCGGCGTGCTGATCGGGCTCACGATCGGCAAGCTCAATCCGTACATCGGCTTCGTCGCGGGCATCAAGGCGTTCACGGCCGCGGTGCTGGGCGGCATCGGCAGCATTCCCGGCGCGATGCTGGGCGGCGTGCTGCTCGGCCTTGCCGAGACCTTCGCGTCCGGCTACATGCCCACCGAGTACAAGGACGTGGTGGCCTTCGGCCTTCTCGTGCTGATCCTGCTGTTCCGTCCGACGGGCCTGCTCGGCAAGTCGGATATCGAAAAGGTGTGAGGCCGCTCATGAATCAAGCGATGACTTCCGTTCACACGACGGCCAGCGCGCCGGCCGTCCAGTCGCTCAAGCACGCGGTGACGGCCGCCGTGCTGACCGCGATCCTCACGGTGCCGATCCTCGGCCTTCAGTTGAAGCTCGACGGCTATCAGGTCGTGCTCGAGGCGCACTGGCGGCCCGTCTGGATCGCCGTGGCCGCCGTGTTCCTGTTTCAGCTCTTCAAGCCCGCGCTGCTGCGCGCGAAGGCCGCCGTGCGCATGCCCGCGATCGCGCCGCTCGGCGCGCGCGAGCAGCGCGCGATCGTCTGGGCGCTCGTCGCGCTCGGCTTCGTGTGGCCGTTCATCGGCTCGCGCGGCGCGATCGACATCGCGACGCTTGCGCTCATCTACGTGATTCTCGGTCTCGGCCTGAATATCGTCGTCGGCTTCGCGGGCCTGCTCGATCTCGGCTACGTCGGCTTCTACGCGGTCGGCGGCTACACGTACGCGCTGCTCAACCAGTATTTCGGCCTCACGTTCTGGGAATGCCTGCCGCTGTCGGCCCTTGCTTCGGCGACGTTCGGCTTCCTGCTCGGCTTTCCTGTGCTGCGGCTGCGCGGCGACTATCTCGCGATCGTCACGCTCGGCTTCGGCGAGATCATCCGGCTGCTCGCGAACAACCTGACGAGCATCACGGGCGGCCCGGACGGCATTTCCAGCATTCCGAAGCCGACCGTGTTCGGCTTCGAGATGGCGCGAAGCGCGAGCGTCGAGGGCGCGAAGACGTTCCACGAGTTGATCGGGATCGAGTACAGCGGCAAGCACGTCGTGATCTTCCTGTACCTGATCGCGCTCGTGCTCGTCTGCTTCACGCTGTTCGTGACGAGCCGGCTGATCCGCATGCCGATGGGGCGTGCGTGGGAGGCGCTGCGCGACGACGAGATCGCGTGCCGCTCGCTCGGCCTCAACCCGACGCGCATCAAGCTGTCGGCGTTCACGCTCGGCGCGTCGTTCGCCGGCATCGGCGGCGCGTTCTTCGCGGCGCGCCAGGGGCTCGTGAATCCCGAGTCGTTCACGTTCATCGAATCCGCGCTGATTCTCGCGATCGTCGTGCTGGGCGGGATGGGCTCGCAGCTCGGCGTGATCCTCGCGGCGATCCTGCTGACCGTGCTGCCCGAAGTCGCACGCGGCTTCGCCGAATACCGGATGCTGATGTTCGGCCTCGTGATGGTGTTGATGATGATGTGGCGTCCGCAGGGCCTGCTGCCCGCGAGCCGTCCCCACGTGGAGCTGCCGCAATGAGCGCGACGACGGAAATGTTGAAGGTGTCCGCGCTGCAGATGCGCTTCGGCGGCCTGCTCGCGGTGGACGGGATCGATTTCGACGTGCGCCGCGACGAGGTGTTCGCGATCATCGGCCCGAACGGCGCGGGCAAGACGACGGTGTTCAACTGCATCGGCGGGTTCTATCGGCCGACGGCGGGCAGCGTCGTGCTCGACGGCCATTCGATCGGCGGCCTGACGAGCCATCTCGTCGCGCGCAAGGGGCTCGTGCGCACGTTCCAGAACATTCGGCTGTTCAAGTCGCTGACGGTCGTCGAGAACCTGCTCGTCGCGCAGCATCGGCAAGTGAAATCGGGGCTCCTGCACGGCCTTTTCGCGACCCCCGCGTATCGGCGCGCGGAGCGCGACGCGCTCGAGCGCGCGGCGATGTGGCTCGAGCGGATGAATCTGACGGCGGTCGCGAACCGGCCCGCGGGCACGCTCTCGTATGGTCATCAGCGCCGCGTCGAGATCGCGCGCTGCATGATCACGAACCCGCGGCTGCTGATGCTCGACGAGCCGGCGGCGGGCCTCAATCCGCAGGAGAAGGTCGAACTGCAGCAACTGATCGACCGGCTGCGCCGCGAGTTCGGCATTTCGGTGCTGCTGATCGAGCACGACATGAGTCTCGTGATGGGCGTCTCGGATCGCATTCTGGTGATGGAGCACGGCCGGCCGATCACGATCGGCAAGCCCGACGAAGTGCGCAACGATCCGCGCGTGATCAAGGCCTATCTGGGAGAGGAGTGATGCTGAAGCTGGAGAGGGTCCACACGCATTACGGCGCGATCGAGGCGCTGTCGGGCGTGTCGATCGAGGTGAAGAAGGGCGAGATCGTCACGCTGATCGGCAGCAACGGCGCGGGCAAGACGACGCTGATGATGACCGTGTGCGGCACGCCGCGCGCCTCGAGCGGGCGCGTGCTGTTCGAAGGCGACGACATCACCGCGATGCCGACGCACGAAATCATGCGCCAGGGGCTCGCGATCTCGCCGGAAGGGCGCCGCGTGTTTCCGAGCCTGACCGTGCTCGAGAACCTGAAGATGGGCGGCTTCTTTGCCAGCCGCCACGAGATCGACGAAGGCGTCGAGCATGTGTATCGGCTGTTTCCACGGCTCAAGGAGCGCTCCGCGCAGCGCGCGGGCACGATGTCGGGCGGCGAGCAGCAGATGCTCGCGATCGGCCGCGCGCTGATGAGCCGGCCGCGCCTGCTGCTGCTCGACGAGCCGACGCTCGGCTTGGCGCCGCTCGTGATCGCGCAGATCTTCGACATCATCCGCACGATTCGCGACGAGGGCGTGACGGTGTTTCTCGTCGAGCAGAACGCTCACAAGGCGCTGCAGGTTGCCGATCGCGGTTACGTGCTCGAAACCGGGCGCGTCGTGCTCGCCGACACCGGCGCGAACCTGCTCGAGAACGACCGGATCAGGGCCGCGTATCTCGGCGGATAGGACGGCGGTTGTCGCGGGCTCGACGTCCGCGTCAAACGTAAAGCGGGCGAGCGTGCGTCGACGAAAATAGCAATATCGCGCGTTCGTTCGCATTCTCGAATTCAGGCGAATGTGCTTCAGGATACATATCCTGACATTCGCGTCGCTTCATGCAAGCGACGTATTCATTTTAAACCGCCGCATCTTATCGGCGTGTGAAAGCGTGCAGCCAATCTCGCGCGCGCTTGAATCGGTTGACGCGTCCGGCGATTGCGCGGGCGCGTCATGCTTGCCCGCATGTGCGGCGATAAGTGGCTGAAATCGATCGACTTTTCATCATCTGTGCGCGCGTCGGCGCAATCGGCTTGAGCGAGCGCTTCGGCTGCTGAGATTATTCGGATTCCTTTGCAATTTGATCATGGAGTCTAGGATGATTCCTGGGCGACGTTTCGAAACAATCTCCGTTTCAATGCACATTGGTTGCGGCAATATCCGATAAGTGATCGTGAAAAATACACTTTGTTACCAATTCGCTTTATCCCGCGCAAGGTTTACTTTTACAAAAAAATCACTATGATTCCCGTGGCGTAAGGGCTTTGTCGGCTTGATCAAGCTGCTAAGGAATGCGAATCGAGCTGCCAAGGTTCACAGTGGGACCGCTGCTGCGATGTCGGCCGACGAGGCCGCATCGGGCCGCGGCCGGTCCCGTCCGTCGAAACGATGACGTTCACTGATGAGGGAGGCGTTTTCATGGGCCCGATGGTCTGGCGTATTGCATCCGATCCGATCACGCGTTTGCTGGCCGCGCCGTTGATCGCGGCAGGCCTGTCCGGCGCCGCGCTTGCGGCGCCCGTCGATATACCGGACCTGCAGCATGCGGTCCGGCAGGCTTTCTCCGCGCGGCTCGGCAAACAAGGACCGGCCGCACCCGCCGTGCGTGACGACGTGATCGAGTCGGTCAAGTCGGACCCGGACGCCGGATGGGTGCTCGGCACGATCACGCAGGTCGTTCCGAACGACACGCCTGCTTATCCCGTCACGAAGCTCTTCGTCGCGCGGCGTGCGAACGAAGGATGGGTCGTCGGCATCGAGGGCACCGATGCGTTTCACGCGCTCGCCGCCGCGGCGCCGGCGAAGCTGATCGCCGACGACGAGCGCGCGCACCTCAACGCCGGCCGCGCGCCGGGCGCGCCGCAACGGAAGGCGGCGCCCGCGCAGACGGGGCTCGCGCTGCCGTGGCAGCAGGGCGCCGCGTGGTACTGGACGGGCGGCGCGCACGGCTGGAGCGGCGACAGCCGGCCGTTCAACTCGCTCGACTTCTCCGGCGGCAACGGCCAAGTGCTCGCCGCCCGCGACGGCACGCTCTACAAGAGCTGCGAGCGCAACGGCAGCGCGATCGTCAAGATCGTTCACGACAACGGCTATACGACCACGTACTACCACATGGTTCAACTGACGCAGGCGGGCAGCGGCACGCGCGTGCGTCAGGGGCAATATCTCGGGCGGGTCGGCAATGGGCTGCCGTGCGGCGGGCAGACCACCGGGCCGCATGTGCATTTTGCGTTGAGCCAGGGCGGCAGCGACGTGCCGGTGAACGGCAAGACGATCGGCGGCTGGCAGTTCTTCGAAGGGAGCAACGCGTATTCGGGCTATGCGGTGCGCAATCAGCGGCGCGTGTCCGTGCAGGCGTCGCTGACCAACTACGGCTCCGACGACAGCGGCGGGCCGACCGAGCCGTCGCGGCCCGTGAAGGCGACCGTGCAGTCGCCGGGGCCCGTGAATCTGCGCAGCGCGCCGTCGCTGTCCGCGTCGGTTGTCGGCACGGTGTCGAACGGCGCGACGGTGCAGCTTGCGTGCTATGCGTACGGCGACACGGTGCAGGGCAACTGGGGCGCGACGCGGCTCTGGTATCGGCTCGACTCGAATCGATGGGTATCGGACGGATTCGTCTATACGGGGAGCAACGATCCGGTCGTGTCGGCATGCGCGAATTGACGGCGTCGACGTGTCGCGGTGCGCGCTGGCGCCGGGCCTGCGCGGCATCGGCGCGGTTCAACGCGCGCGCGTCGTGGTGCCGAATGCCGCGCGAGGCGCGCTCGATTCACGGTTGCGCGTGTCTCGCGACGATGTGATCGTCGGCGGCCGGGCCGCGCCCGGCTTTTCCTGCGTGTTGCGCGATTCACGGCGCGCGGCGCGTCGTGCGCGTGCGGCGTGCGTGCGAATCAGTGTGCGGCGGCAGGCATCGGCGCGACCGTGCGCAGGTTGGCGGCGGCGTCGCGTGCCTCGATCGCCGCCCGCATGCCCGACAGCTTGAGGTTCGTCTCGCGATACTCGCGCGCCGGCTCCGACTCGGCGACGATCCCGCAGCCGGCGAACAGCCGGCAAGCGCCTGCCGAGATCAGCGCCGAGCGCAGCGCGACGACGAAGTCGCCGTTGCCGTGCGCGTCGATCCAGCCGATCGGGCCGGCGTACCAGCCCCGATCGAAGCCTTCGTGTGCGCGAATGTGCTCGAGCGCGGCGGCGCGCGGATAGCCGGCGACGGCGGGCGTCGGATGCAGCGCCGCGACGGCCTGCAGCAGCGTCGCGTCCGCGTTCAGCGTCGCGGCGATCGGCGTGCTCAGGTGTTGCAGGCGCGGCAGGCGCAACAGCGACGGCTCGGCCGGCACGTCGATCGTGCGCGACAGCGGCGCGAGCGCGTCGCGGATCGCATCGACGACGAGCGCGTGTTCGAGGCGCTCCTTCGCCGACGCCATCAACTGCGCGCCGAGTGCGCGGTCGTGATCGCGATCGTCGCCGCGCGCGATCGTGCCGGCGAGCGCGTGCGTTTGCGCGTGGCCGTGCGCGACGCGCACGAGGCGTTCCGGCGTCGCGCCGACGAAGCAGCCCTCGCGCCGGCGGACCGCGAACAGATGCGCGCGCGCGTCGCGCAGCCTGAGCCGGCGCAGCAGCGGTCCGATTGCGACGGGCTGCGCGTACTGTTGCAGCACGTCGCGCGCGAGCACGACCTTGCTGAATGCGTCGCGGCGAATCGCGTCGACCGCGCGTCGCGCCTTGTGCTGCCATTCGGCGGCTTGCAGCGCGTGGACGTGCAGCAGGCGCGGCGCATCGTCGTCAATGGCGGGCGCGAGCGCCGCGAGCATGCCGATTCGCGCGTCGCATTCGCGCGCGAGCGCGGCGCAATCGTCGTGCGCGGAGACGACACGCTGGCAGACCGCCCAATACGCATCCCCTTCTCGAACGATCAGCATCTTCGCGAGCGTCAGGCTCGCATCGGGAAACGCTTGCCAGTGCGCATGCCGGGGCCCGCGCGGATCGAAGCGAAAGCCGCCGACGATGCGCGGCGGCTGTGGCCCGGCGACGACCGCCGCGCGGGCGAGCGCGCGCCAGCGCGCGTCGAGCCGGGCGAATCGCGCATCGCCCGGCTCGTTCAGATCGAGCGCGCAGTCCCAGCCGAACAGTGCGGCCGGCCGGTCCGGCGCGCCCGGCTCGTCGCCGGCTTCGACGAAGCACCACGGGGTCGCGCCGTCGTCCCAGCTCGCGATCAGGTCGAACAGTTTCAGCGGCCGCAGCGGAAACGATGCGGCGGCGAGCACGGGCTCGCCGGTGTCGGCCGCGCGGCGCGCCGCGCGTGCGAAGGTGTCGAGCAGCACCGAGAAGCGGGCGTTCATGCGAGCCCCCGTTCGCTGCGCCAATGCTGCGTTTGCTGTTCGATGTACCACGCGATGATCCGCGCATACAGCGTCTCGACGAACGCGCCGTCGAGTCCGGCCTGCTCGGCCCAGCGGCGCCGCTCGGGCAGCATCGCCGCGACGCGTTCCGGCGCCGCGATGCTCGCCTCGGTCGGCTTGAAGCGCGATGCGGCCTTCACGTACTGCATGCGCGCGCCGAGCGCGGCGATGATGTCGGCGTCGAGGCGGTCGATGGCTTCGCGGATGTCGGCGAGGCTGGTGCATTCATCCGGTGTCTTCATGAGTGTTCCTTGTGCGGGCGGAGAGAGAAGTCGATCTGTTCGACGATGTGCGCGATCAGCGCCGGGTATTCGCGACGCAGATAGAAATGGTCGCCGTCGAACGTCGTCACGCGAATCGGCCGGCACGCGACGTCCTGCCATGCGTGTGCCTCGTCGCGATCGAGCTCGGGATCGGCGAGCGGCAGCATCACGCCGAGCGGCGCGCCGAGCATCGGGGGCCGCTCGCGCCGATAGGTCTCGATCGCGCGATAGTCGTCGCGGATCATCGGCAAGTAGATCGCGCGCAGCTCCGGATCGGCGAGCAGCGCCGCGTGCTCGCCGGACAGGCGCGCGACGTCGTTCAGCAGCGCTTCGTCGGATTGCCGATGCAGGTTCGATGCGCGCTGCCGGTGCGGCGGCGGCTGCGACGACACCGCGACGTACAGCGGCGCCGCGCCGCGACGCTCGAGGCGCAGCGCGACTTCGTATGCGAGCGCGGCGCCCAGGCTGTGGCCGAACAGCACGAGCGGCTTGCGCGCGTAATCGACGAGCGCATCGGCGGCCGGGCCGGCGAGCGCGTCGATCGAGCGCGCGCAGGGTTCGCCGAAGCGGTCCTCGCGGCCCGGGTACTGAAGCGCGAGCAGATCGAGATCCCATGGCAGCGCGCGAGCCCAGCCGCGAAAAAAACTCGCGGTGCCGCCGGCGTGCGGGAAGCAGACGAGTTGCGCGCGCGGGCAGGGCGACAGCCTGAGTTCCCGGACCCAGCCGGCGTGCGGACGCGGCGGCGTCATGCGTTTGCCGCCGCCAGCTGGCGGCGCAGCAGATCGCGCAGCGATTTCTTGCTGGTCTTGCCGATGCCGGTTTCCGGAAAGCTCGGCACGAATTCGATGCGATCGGGGATCTTGAACGCGGCGAGCCCCTGGTCGCGCAAATGCCGTTTCAGCGCGAGCGAGCTTGGCGCGGGCGCGCGCGCGACGACGAACGCGCACGTGCGTTCGCCGAGCAGCGGATCGGGCATCGCGACGACCGCCGCGTCGCGAACTTGCGAATGCGCGAGCAGCAGGTTCTCGACTTCCTCGGCGGACACTTTTTCGCCGCCGCGATTGATCTGGTCCTTGTCGCGGCCCTCGACGACGAGGTCGCCTTCTTCGGTGCGGCGCACGCGGTCGCCGCTGCGATAGAAACCGTCGGCCGTGAACGCGGCCGCATGGTGCTCGGCGAGCCGGTAGTAGCCGCGGATCGTATACGGCCCGCGCACCTGCAATTCGCCGATCTCGCCCGGCGCGACGGGGTGGCCCGCGTCGTCGACGATGCGCACTTCGTCGGCGGGCGACACCGGCCGGCCTTGCGTTCGCGCGATGCGCGCGGGCGGATCGTCGAGCCGCGTGCAGCAGATGAGGCCTTCGGCCATGCCGAACACCTGCTGCAGCCGGCAGCCGAGGACGGGCGTCACGCGTTCGGCCGCGTGGTCCATCAGCCGCGCGCCGCCGACCTGCAGCACGCGCAGGCTCGACAGGTCCGCCTGACGCTGCGCCTGCTCGTCGAGCCACAGCAGCGCGAGCGGCGGGACGAGCGCCGTATGCGTGATCCGCTCGCGCGCGATCAGCGCGAAGCTGCGCTCCGGCTCGGGGCGCTCGGTCGCGACGACGCGGCCGCCCGCGAGCAGCGCGCCGATCACGCCGGGGCAGCACAGCGTGAAGTTGTGCGCCATCGGCAGCGCGGCGAGATAGACGGTGTCGGCGCCGAAGCCGCTCGCGTCCGAGCACGCGCGCACGTTGTACAGGTACTCGCGATGGCGGCGCGGAATCAGCTTCGGCGTGCCCGTCGTGCCGCCCGATAGCTGAAAGCATGCGATGTCGTCCGCGCGTGCCGCGCAGCCGTCGATGGGCGGTGCGTCGTACAGCGAATCGAAATGCACGAACGCGTGATCGTCGCCCGCGACGATCACGTGCTCGAGCGTCGGACAGCTCGCCTGCAGCGCGCCCGCGAGCGGACGGCAGTCGAAGTCGCCGAGCCGGGCCGCGCCGAGATACGCGCGGGCGTTCGTGAAGCGGCAGAACGCGCCGATCTCGTGCTGCCGGTGCGCGGGCAGCGCGAGCACAGGGCGCACGCCGAGCTGGAACAGCGCGAAGCACGCTTCGATGAAGCGCGCGCTGTTCGGCAGATGCACGACGGCCGTGTCGCCGCGTGCGAGGCCGAGGCGGCGCAAGCCGCCGGCGAGACGCCGGATGCGTTCGAGCAATTCGCGGTAACTCACGCGGCGTTCGCCGTCGACGAATGCGGTCGCGGCGTGGCTGCGCCGCGCGCGCTCGGCGAGCGCGCCATAGAAGGTCTCGTCTCGCCAGTAGCCGGCGTCGCGGTAGCGGCGCGCGAAGTCGTCGGGCCAATCGGGCGCGTCGCTCGATGCGCCGGCTCGCGCGGCGGCGGGCGAATCCGTCGGCATGACCGCCGGCGAAGCGGCGGGGGAGGAGGAAGAAGCGGAAGAAGCGGCCGGCGAATCCGCGGGCGAATCGGTTGGCGAAACGGTCGGCGAATCGGAGCGCGAATCGGAGCGTGAATCGGAGCGTGAATCGGAGCGTGAATCGGAGCGTGAATCGGAGCGCGAGCCGGAGTGTGACTCGGCGTGTGAGCCGGCATAGGAATCGGCGTGCCGCTCGGCGCGCGGATCGGTGCGCCAGTCGGCGGCGGTGGATGAGGAAGTCATGCGCTTACCCCGTGTCGGCAAGTTGTCAATAAATGTAAATGAGATGTATTATCAATTCGCCCGAGTAAGCATTTCAACGCAACTTCTTTTGATATCCCGGCAATTTCATTCGACCGGGTGCACGGTGCGCCCGCAACCGGCCGTCTGGCCCGATGCAGGGGCGCGGCCGGCCGCCGTCCGGCCCGCGACGGCTCGCGCGACGTGCGCCCGCTGCCAACCAACGGACCTCTGATGACCTCGACTTCCTTAGCCTCGTCACGACGCAAGCCGGCGGTGCTGATGCCCGGCAACCATCCCGGCGTCGTGCACGTCGATGCCGGCATGAAACTCCTGAGCGGCACCCTCTGTTCGGAGAGTCGCGACTGGTACGAGGAGCCGCTCGAAAAAGGGCTGAAGCTCGTCCTCGTGCAGAGCGGCCAGTTGCGCTGCCGCGTGCCTGGCCAGCCGGAGCAGTGCATCAAGGGGCCGGGCCTCTGCCTCATCGCGAACGACGGCGAATTCACGACGCAGCAGATCTATAGCTGGGACGCGCCGCTGCGCTACACGATCGTGCAGCTGGGCCTCGACGCGCTCGATCGCGGCCCGAGCCTGCTGCCCGAGACGCTGCTCGCGCCGACGGGCGGCGATCCGCGCATCGTCAGCTGCCCGGCGTCGAAGGCGCTGCAGGCGCTCGCCGCGCAGATCGCGACCTGTCCGTTCGAAGGCGCGGTGCGCGACTACTATCTGACGGGCAAGGCGTTCGAGCTGACCGCGCTCAGCGCGCAACTGCTGTCGACGCAGCGCGCGCCGGCGTCGATCGACGTGCGCATCACGTCGTCGGACATCGAGCGCGTCTATGCGGCGAGCGACATCCTGACGCGCGACCTCCAGGCGCCGCCGACGCTCGACGCGCTCTCCGCGCGGATCGGCATGAATCCGCGCAAGCTGACCGCGGGGTTTCGCAAGGTGTTCGGCGCGAGCGTGTACGCGTATCTGCAGGAGTACCGGCTGCGGACCGCGCACGAGATGCTGTGCGCGGAGGACGCGAACGTGTCGACCGTCGCGTACCGGGTGGGCTACAGTCCCGCGCATTTCTCGATCGCGTTTCGCAAGCGCTACGGCGTTTCGCCGAGCGATATCCGGGCCGCGCCGAACGCGCACGGCGACGCCGGTCCGGTGTGCGCCGCAATCTAAACAAACAGACCGGAAACCTAAAGCAATCGACCTGGCTCATGGGTGCGAATGAGATAGATTCTCATTTGCGTGTCGCCGCCCGCCGCAGGCGGCCAAGCCCTCGAACGACCTATACAAGGCGCGCCCATGAGTCAGTCTGCTGTTGATTCCACCATCGAACTTTCCGCTTCTTCTTCCGACGTCATTTCCCATCTCCGTTCCCAGCTCGTCGCGCTGCTCGCCGAATTGCTCGACGAGCCCGCCGACGCGATCGCCGCGCTCGGCGACGACGAGGATCTGCTGAGCTACGGCGTCGATTCGATCCGCCTGATGTACATGCAAACGCGCGTGAACCGGATGGGCTATGCGCTCACGTTCGACGCGCTCGCGCGCACGCCGACCCTCGGCGCATGGACCGCGCTGCTCGCGCAGGCGGCGCGCGTCGCGCCGGCCGCGCCAGACGGCGCCGCGCGCGCCGACGTCGACGTGCACGCGGAGTTCGAGCTGTCCGCCGTGCAGCAGGCTTACTGGCTCGGGCGCGGCGCGGGCGAGGTGCTCGGCGACGTGAGCTGCCACGCGTTCCTCGAATTCCGCAGCCGCGGGATCGAGCCGGAGCGGCTCGCCGCCGCGTGCCGGCTCGTGCGCGATCGTCACCCGATGCTGCGCGCGCGCTTCGTCGGCGGCCGGCAGCAGATCGTCGCCGCGCCGGATGCGCCGGCATTCGATTACCGCGACTGGCGCGGCAGGACGCCGCGGCAAGCCGAAGCCGAATGGGCCGCGCTGCGCGAGTTTCGCTCGCACGAATGTCTCGACGTCGCGCGCGCGCAGGTCTTCATCGCCGGGCTCGCGCAGATGCCGGACGGCGAGGATCGCGTGTGGCTCAGCATCGATTTGCTCGCCGCCGACGTCGACAGCGTGCGGCTCGTGATGAAGGAGATCGGCGCCGCGTATGCGTCGCCGGCATCGCTGCCCGTCGCGCCGGCAACGTGGTTCCCGGCCTATCTCGCGCAACGCGCGGCCGATACGCACGCCGCCCGCTTGGCCGCGCGCGCGCACTGGCACGCGCGGCTCGCGGATTTGCCAAACGGGCCCGCGCTGCCGCTCGCGTGCGCGCCCGAATCGATACGCGCGCCGCGCTTCAGCCGGCTCGCGCATACGCTGAGCGCCGCCGAGCTCGCGCGTCTGCAGCGGCGCGCCGCGCAGCATCGCGTGACGCTGCCGTCGGTATTCGGCTATGCGTTTGCCGCGGTGCTCGCGCGCTGGAGCGGTCAGCACGCGTTCCTGCTGAACGTGCCGCTGTTCGACCGCCATGGCGATGCGCCCGATCTCGGCGCGATGATCGCGGATTTCACGACGCTGCTGCTCGTCGAATGCGACGTGCGGCCGGATGCGTGCGTCGCCGATGCGGTGCGCGCGTTCCAGGCGCGTTTGCACGGCGCGATCGCGCACGCCGCGTACCCGGCGCTCGAAGTGCTGCGCGACGCGCGCCGCCAGGGCACGCCGCGCGCGGCGCCTGTCGTGTTCTCGAGCAATCTCGGCGACGAGCTGTTCGTGCCGGATGCGTTCCGCGACGTGTTCGGCGATCTGCACGACATGATTTCGCAGACGCCGCAAGTGTGGCTCGACCATCAGCTCTACCGCGTGACGGACGGCGTGCTGCTCGCGTGGGATAGCGTCGACGGCCTGTTTCCCGACGGCATGCTCGATGCGATGTTCGACGCGTACGTCTCGCTCGTGCAGGCGCTGTGCGAGCGCGACTGGCGGCAGCCGGCGGCGATCGCGCTGCCGCCGGCGCAGCGCCGCGTGCGCGACACGCTCAACGCGGTACCGGCGTGCGGCCGCCCGCGCACGCTGCACGGCGATTTCTTCGCGCTCGCCGCGCGCGAGCCCGGGGCCGTCGCGCTGTGGTGCGGCGAGCGCGCGCTCACGCGCGGCGAACTCGCCGCGCAGGCGCTCGCGATCGCGGGAGGCTTGCGCGCGGCGGGCGTCGGCCATGGCGATGCAGTCGAGATCCGTTTGCCGCGCGGCCCGGAGCAGATCGCCGCGGCGTTCGGCGTGCTCGCGGCGGGCGCATGCTATGTGCCCGTCGACATCGCGCAGCCGCCGGCGCGCCGCGCGTTGATCGAGCGGGCGGCGGGCATCCGCGCGGCGATCGGCGAGGCGCCCGCGCCCGACGCCGAGACGCCGCATTTCGGCGTGGCCGCGCTCGCGCGCAGCGCGCCGCTTGCCGCGCCGCTGCCGGTCGCGCCGCAGGGCACCGCTTACGTGATCTACACGTCGGGCTCGACGGGCGTGCCGAAGGGCGTCGAGATGACGCACGAGGCGGCGATGAACACGATCGACGCGATCAATCCGCTGCTCGGCGCGAACGCCGACGACCGGCTACTCGCGGTATCGGCGCTCGATTTCGATCTGTCGGTGTACGACCTGTTCGGCGTGCTCGGCGCGGGCGGCGGCCTCGTGTTGCCGACACAGGACGAAGCGCGCGACGCGGCGCGCTGGATCGAATTGATCGAGCGGCATCGCGTGACGTTGTGGAATTCGGCGCCGGCGCTGCTCGAGATGGCGCTTGCCGCGCCCGCCGCGGACGGCGCGTGCCGCAGCGTTCGCGCGGCGCTCGTGTCCGGCGACTGGATCGCGCTCGATCTGCCGGCGCGATTGCGCGAGCGCTGCGGCCGCGCGTGCGCGTTCCACGCGCTCGGCGGCGCGACGGAGGCCGGCATCTGGTCGAACGTGCAGACGGTCGATGCGGTGCCGCCGCACTGGCGCTCGATTCCCTACGGCCGGCCGCTGCCGGGGCAGGCGTATCGCGTCGTCGACGAAGCCGGCCGCGATGCGCCCGACTACGTCGCGGGCGAACTGCTGATCGGCGGCGCGAGCCTCGCGCGCGGCTACCGGAACGATCCGGCGCTGACCGCGGCGCGCTTCGTCGAATCCGGCGCGGGCCGCTGGTATCGCACGGGCGATCGCGGCCGCTATTGGCCGGACGGCACGCTGGAGTTTCTCGGCCGCGCGGACCGGCAGGTGAAGGTGCGCGGCCACCGGATCGAGCTCGGCGAGATCGAGGCCGCGCTGAGCGCGCATCCGCAGGTGGACGGCGCGTGCGTGAGCGTCGCGCCGGGCGACGCCGCGCGGGTCGTCGCGGCGTTCGTGCCGGCCGACGCCGCGCTCGACCCGGCGTCGGCCGTCGCGCTGGCGTATCGGCCGACGGCGGACACCGGGCAGGCGGAGGCCGCGGTGACGCGCGCGGTCCTGCGCCGCGTGCTCGACGGCGGCGCGCACGTGCCGGCGCGCGTGCGCGCGCATTGGGACACGTGGCTCGCGCGCGCGCAGACGCCGCTACCGATCTCGATCGAGGCCGCGCTCGACGCCCTCGGCTGGCAAGCCGAGCAGCTCGACGCATGCGCGGCGTCGCTGCGCGCGCTCGTCGACGATCCTGACAGCGCCGCGTCGCGCGTGCCGTTCGACGCGCAGCTCGCGCCGCAGGCGCTCGCATTGAGCCTGCCGGACGGCGCGCGCGCGATCGAGCAGATCGGCGCGGCGCTGCAGGCGCTCGCCGGCGCGCACGCTCGCGCGTTGCGCGTCGCGGTGCTCGACGCGCGCGCCGGGCAGCCGTTCGCGCACGGGCTTCGGCTGCTCGACGATCCGCGCTTCGAGCTCACGCTGTTCGACGCGTCGCCGGGGCTGCTGCGCGACACGCAATCCCGCTTCGCGCGAACGTCGCCCGCCATTCAGGCGATGCCGGACGGCTTGCTGCCGGCTCGATACCTGGGCCAATTCGATTGCGTCGTGAGCTTTGCCGCCGCGCACCTTCACGACGCCGCACGCGATACGTTCCGGCTCGCGGCCGCATTGCTCGCGCGGGGCGGGCGGGTGCTCGTCGCGGACGTGCTGCGCGATTCGCCGCTGCGCGAGCTGACGGCCGCGCTGCTCGGCGATGCGCCGCCGCCTCGTCTCGTTTCCGGCGACGCGCTCGCGGCGGCCGCGCGTGCGTGCGGCTTCGCGCCCGATGCGCACAGCTGGCGCTCGGATGCGTTCGCATGTATCGCCGCGCGCGCGAGCGGCGAGCCGATCACGCACGCGCGTCTCGCCGATTGGCTGCGCGAGCGTCTGCCGGACGCGATGCGCCCCGACCGGCTCTGGTGCGCGCCGCGCTGGCCGCTCAACGGCAACGGCAAGATCGATCGGCGCGCGATCGCCGATGCGCTGTCGCGAATGCTAGGCGACGCGCCCGCCCCACGCGACGCGTTCGTGCCCGCCGACGATCGGCAGGCGGCGCTGCTTGCGTGCTGGGAACAGGCGCTTGGCCGTTGCGCCAACGCGCGCGATGCGACGTTCTTCGCGCTCGGCGGCGACAGCCTGCTCGCGACGCGGCTGCTCGCGCAATTGCGCGAGCAGCTCGGCGTGCGGATCGGCATGGCCGAGTTCTACCGCGAGCCGACGCTCGCGGGCCTCGCGGCGAAACTGGGCGACGCGGCGCCGGCCATGCGCGAGGACCTCGCGGCGGATGCCGCGGCGATGGAGGAGGGCGTGCTATGAGCTTCCAAGACGTGCTCGACCTCTGCCGCGAGCGGCGGATCGAATTGTGGTGCGACGGCGAGCAACTGCGCTACCGCGCGCCGGCGGGCGCGCTCGATGCGACGCTCGCCGCGCGCATCAAGGCGCAGCGCGACGCGTTCGTGCGCTTCCTGCGCGACGGCGCGTGGCGCAGCGAGCCGCAGCACGCGCACGAGCGATTCGCGCTGACGCCCGTGCAGGCCGCCTACGTGCTCGGCCGCCACGCGGCGTTCGAATTCGGCGGCAGCGCGTGTCATCTATACGTCGAATACCGCGAGCGCGCCGATCTCGACGTGAGGCGCTTCGAGGCGGCGTGGAACGCGTGCGTCGCGCGCCACCCGATGCTGCGCGCGATCGTCGAGGACAACGCGTGGCAACGCATCCTGCCCGACGTGCCGTGGCAGACGCTCGCGGCGCACGACCTGCGCGACGCGGACGCGGCCGCCTTCGACGCGCACGTGAGCCGCGTGCGCGAGCGTCTCGATCACGCGGTGCATGCGCTCGATCGCTGGCCCGTGCTGCAGCCGGAGGTGAGCCTGGGGCCCGACGGCGCGGTGCTGCACCTGTCCGTCGATTTCACGCTGATCGATTACGCGAGCCTGCAACTGCTGCTCGCCGAATGGCGTCGCCGCTACGACGATCCGCAATGGAGGCCCGCGCCGCTCGACGTGACGTTTCGCGACTACGTCGTCAACGAAGCGCGCGCCGGCCGGCGCGCTCAGCATGCGCGCGACGCCGCGTGGTGGCTCGCGCGCATCGACGGCCTGCCCGGGCGTCCCGACCTGCCGGTGCCGTCGGTGCCGTCGGATGGCCGCGCCGATGCGCAACCGCGCTTCACGCATCGGCACGCGCGGCTCGACCGTGCGCAATGGGACGCGCTGAGCGCATGCGCGAGCCGCTTCGGGCTGAGCCCGGCGGGCGTCGCGCTCGCCGCGTTCGCCGAGGTGATCGGCCGCTGGAGCCAGTCGCCCGCGTTCTGCCTGAATCTCACGGTGCTGAATCGGCCGCCCGTGCATCCGCAGATCGACGCGGTGCTCGGCGATTTCACCGCATTGAGCCTGCTCGCCGTCGACGCCGCCAAAGGGCGCGATTTCGCCGGGCGCGCGCGCGCGATCGGCACGCAGATGTTCGACGATCTCGACCATCGCGCGTTCACGGGCGTCGAGGTGATGCGCGAGCTCGCGCGGCGTCGGGGCAAGGACGCCGCGCTGATGCCCGTGGTGTTCACGAGCGGCATCGGCAGCGTCGGGCGACTGCTCGGCGAGCACGGCGCGCGCTCGGCGCCGCCGCGCTACATGGTCAGCCAGACGCCGCAGGTCTGGCTCGACTGCCAGGTCACCGACCAGTTCGGCGGCCTCGAGATCGGCTGGGACGTGCGCGACGACCTGTTCCCCGCCGGCATGCCGGCCGCGATGTTCGACGCGTATGTCGCGCTGCTCGCGCGGCTCGCGAGCGATGCCGCGTGGTGGACGCGCCCGGGCGACATCGTGCTGCCGTCCGAGCCGCCCGTCGCGCGCGCGCATCCGGAGGCCGGCCGCCACATCGCGGCGGGCTTCGCCGCGCAGGCGCTGCGCACGCCCGATGCGACCGTCGTGATCGAGGCGGCGGGCGCGCGTACTTATCGCGACGTCGCGCAACGCGCGGCGGCGGTGCGCGCCGCGCTCGAGCGCGCGGGCGTCGCGCCGGGCGACAAGGTCGCGGTGCTGATGCCGAAGGGCGCGAACCAGCTCGTCGCGGTGCTCGGCATCGTGCAGGCGGGCGCCGCGTACGTGCCGGTCGACTGTCGGCAGCCCGCGCTGAGGCGGCGAACGATCCTGCGCAGCGCGCGGGTCGGCGCGATCGTGACGGAGCGCGCGCTCGACTGCGATCCGGATGGTTGCGCGCGCATCGATGTCGACCGATTGCCGCCCGATCCGCAGTGGCCGCCGCGCGACGCGCATCCGCTAGACGGCGACGCGCTCGCGTACGTGATCTACACGTCGGGCTCGACGGGCGAGCCCAAGGGCGTGATGGTGAGCCACGCGGCCGTCTGCAACACGCTTGCCGACATCAACGCGCGCTACGCGGTGGGCGCGCGCGACGCGGTGCTCGGGCTCGCCGAGCTGAGCTTCGATCTGTCCGTCTACGATCTGTTCGGCGCGACCGCGCGCGGCGCGCGCGTCGTGCTGCCCGACCCGGCGCGCGGCAACGACCCGTCGCACTGGGCCGATCTGATCGCGCGCCACGGCGTCACGCTGTGGAATTCGGTGCCCGCGCAGGGGCAGATGCTCGTCGACTATCTCGAAAGCGAGCCGGCCCGCGCGGTGCCCGGCCCGCGCTGCGTGATGTGGTCGGGCGACTGGATTCCGGTGAGCCTGCCGACCCGCTGGTGGCGCCGCTGGCCGGACAGCCGACTGTTCAGCCTGGGCGGCGCGACCGAGGCGTCGATCTGGTCGATCGAGCATCCGATCCGGCCGGAAGACACGCAGCTCGCGAGCATTCCGTACGGCCGCGCGCTGACCGGGCAGACGATGGAAGTGCTCGACGCGCTCGGGCGGCCGTGCCCGCCCGGCGTGCGCGGCGAGATCCACATCGGCGGCGTCGGGCTTGCGGCGGGCTATGCGAACGATCCGGCGCGCACCGCCGAGCGCTTCATTCGGCATGCGGACGGGCGCCGGCTGTACCGCACGGGCGATCTGGGCCGCTATCGCGACGACGGCTCGCTCGAATTCCTCGGCCGCGAGGACGATCAGGTGAAGATTCGCGGCTATCGGATCGAGCTCGCGGAGATCGATGCGGCGCTGAGCGCGCATCCGGGCGTCGCCGCGGCCGCGACGATCCTGCTTGGCGACGCGGCGGAGCGCCGGCTCGCGAGCTTCGTCACGCTGCACGGCGAGGTGCCCGATCCGCGGCGGCGGGACGCGGCGCTGCACGCGATCGCGCAGCGCGTGCGCGACGCGTTCGCGGCCGAGCAGTGGCCGGCGCACGCCGAGATCCGGCGCTCGGTCGCGCAGCTCGACGCGGCGTGCACCGCGTCGCTTGCGTGCTGGATCGTGCGGGCGGGAGGCTTGACGCGCGACGCGTCGGTCGATTTCGCGACGCTGGCCGAGCGGCTGCACGTGCCGCCCGCGCGCCGTAGGCTGCTGCGGCACTGGCTCGTGCTGCTCGAGGCGCGGGGCGTGCTGTGCGCGGAATCGGTCGGTTCGGCGGGGGGGGCCGGCGCGATGGATTTAGCGAACCCGACGGCTTCGACGGGGGCGGCCGATGCTGCCGATGCGATGGCCTCGACCGTTGGCTGGCGCGTCACACGCCCCGACGCGCTCGATGCGGCCGACTTGGCCGGCACCGCCGACGCAACCGCCGACGCAACCGCCGACGCAACCGCCGACGCAACCGCCGACGCAACCGCCGACGCAACCGCCGACGCAACCGCCGACGCCCGCTGGGCGGCATTCGCGCGCGACGCGTCGCCGGCGCTATGGCCTGCCGTGCTGATCGACTATTTTCGCGCGAGCGCGGCCAGTCTCGGCGAGCAGGTGGACGATCGCGTGTCGCCCGCCGCGCTGATGTTTCCGCAAGGCGCTTCGCATATCGCCGAAGCGATGTACAGCGACGGCGTGCACGCGCGCGCGCTGCATCGCGCGATGGCCGAGGCGGTGTCCGGCATCGTCGCGCGCGAGCCGCAGCGCGCGTGGCGCATCCTCGAGATCGGCGCGGGCACGGCCGCCGCGACGCGCGCGATCGTCGAGGCGCTCGCGCCGCACGTCGAATCGGGCGTGCGGATCGACTATCTGTTCAGCGACGTGTCGAGCTATTTCCTCGCGGCGGCGCGCGAGCGCTTCGCCGCCCATCCGTGGATGCGCTTCATCCGCTTCGACATGAACGCGCCGCTCGACGCGCAAGGCGTCGCGCCGCATTCAGTCGACGTGATCGTCAGCTCGGGCGCGCTGAACAACGCGCGCGACACCGTCGCGCTCGTCGCCGGTCTGCGCGCGCTGTCGTCGGCCGACGCGTGGTGGGTGATCCAGGAACTGACCGCCGAGCATCCGGAGATCAGCATCAGCCAGGGCCTGATGATGGAGCCGCCCGGCGACGCGCGCGCGAACTCGCATCAACTGTTCGTGCATCGCGCGCAATGGCTCGAATGGCTTCAGGCGGCGGGCGACCGCGCGCTCGGCTGCGTGGAGCCGGGCAGCCCGCTCGACGCGCTCGGCTACGACATCCTGCTCGCGCGCATGAAAACGGGCGCCGCGCGCCTTGACGCCGCGGAACTGCACGCGTTCGTCGCCGAGCGCGTGCCGCGCTACATGGTGCCGTCGCAGTTGCGCGCGCTCGAGCGCCTGCCCGTCACCGCGAACGGCAAGATCGACCGGCGCGCGCTCGCGGGAATCGCCGGCATTCACGAGCCGCAGGCGGCGAGCGGCCCGGCGGTTCGTCCGCGCGACGCGGACCCGCTGCTCGCGCGTCTGATCGGATTGTGGGAAGCGGTGCTCGACACGCAGGGCGTGAGCGCAGATCAGGATTTCTTCGCGGCGGGCGGCGATTCGCTGCTGATCGCACAACTCGTGTCGCGCGTGCGCGCCGAGGAGCCGCTCGCGCACGCGCATCCGTTCGATCGGCTGCTGCGCTGGGCGCTCGCGCAGCCGACGCCGGCCGGGCTCGCGCAATGTCTGCGCGACGCGCATGCACAGCCGCCGTCACAGCCGCAATCGCGATCGGGCGCCGCCGCGCCGCCGCGCGCCGCCGCCGCGCGCGCTTCGTCGGTCGTGCACGCGCCGGCGCTGCGCGGCCGGATCGACGTGCAGCCGCTGCGGCTCGCGGCGGGCGTCGGCGTGCCGCGCGTGATCGTTCACGAAGGGCTCGGCACCGTGCACGCGTATCGGCCGATCATGCCGGCGCTCGCGCGGCTCGGGCCGGTGGTGGGCTTCGCGGTGCGCGACGCGCAGGACTATCTCGACTTGCCCGCGCAACACCTGAACGCGACGCTCGGCGCGCGCTACGCGCAGGCGTTGTCGCGCGAAGGCATCGGCGAAGTCGACGTGCTTGGCTACTGCTCGGGCGGGCTGGTCGCGCTGGAAATGGCGAAGGCGCTCGTGCAGCTCGGCGTCGCGGTGCGCTCGCTCGACATCGTGTCGAGCTACCGCATTCCGTATCTGATCGACGACGAGCGGCTCGTGCTGTTCAACTTCGCGGCGACGCTCGGCCTGCCGCTCGACGCGCTCGGCTTCCCGGCCGCGCACCTGCTCGCCGATGCGCTCGCCGACGCGCTGAAGGCCGACCCCGAGCGCATCGCGCCCGGCGGCATCCAGGCGCAGCTCGAAGTCTTCGGCGATCGCTGCACGCCGCTCGATACGCTGCGTCGGCGCGTGCTGCGCGTGGCGGCCGGGTTGCCCGCGGACGGCGACGGGCCGCACCCGCTCGTCGACGAGCGCGAGCGCCTGTACCGGCTCTTCATGCACTCGGTGCACGCGAGCCACTGGGCCGGCCATGCGCCGTACGCGGGGCCGCTGCGCCTGTTCGTCCCGGAGCGCTGCAATCCGTTGATTCCGCAGCAGCGCGCGGTGCTGTTCGATTACTGGCGCGACCAGGCGCTCGGCGGCATCGCGCTCGTCGATATTCCCGGCGGCCATTTCGACTGC
This sequence comes from Burkholderia thailandensis E264, assembly GCF_000012365.1. Taxonomy (NCBI): domain Bacteria; kingdom Pseudomonadati; phylum Pseudomonadota; class Betaproteobacteria; order Burkholderiales; family Burkholderiaceae; genus Burkholderia; species Burkholderia thailandensis. The sequence continues at coordinate 2,205,662 of NC_007650.1, read as the reverse complement.
CTGAGCGCCGCATTCGTCGATCTGCATTTGAAGGAGGCACGATGAGCACTCGTCCGTTGCCGGTCGTCGTGGCCGGTTCCCGTTTCGGCCAGTTCTACGCGGCGGGGCTCGCCGCGTCGGATGCGTATCGCATCGCAGGCATCCTGGGGCAGGGCAGCGCACGCACGGCCGCGCTCGCGCGGCGGGTCGGCGCGCCCGTCTTCCCGGAGCCCGGCGCGTTGCCGGACGACGTGCGCATCGCGTGCGTCGCGGTTGGCGGCGCGGTGCGCGGCGCGCAGGGCGCCGCGCTCGCGTGCCGGCTTCTCGAGCGCGGCATCGACGTGCTGATCGAGCACCCGCTGCTGCCCGCCGAATGGGACGCGGTGCTGCGCACCGCGGCGCGCAGCGGACGCCGCTGCCTGCTGAACAGCTTCTATCCGCATCTGCCCGCCGTCGCGCGCTTCATCGACGTCGCGCAGCGGCTGCGCCGGATCGGCTCCCCGCTGCACGTCGAGCTCGCGTGCTCGGTGCAGGCGAGCTTCGCGGCGCTCGACGTGCTCGCGAGCGCGCTGCAAGGCGTCGGGCCATGGTCGATCGAACCCGCGCAACCGGTGTGCCCGTCGATGCGCGAATGCGCGATGGTGCTTGCGCAAACGCCCGTCGCGCTGCGCGTGCACAACGAAATGGCGGCCGCCGACGACGGACGGATGCACCTGCTGTTCCGGATCGCGCTGATGACGGATCACGGCACGTGGACGCTCGCGTCGCCGCACGGCCCGCTCGCGTGGGAGCCGGCGCTGCGCGAGCCGCGAGCCGACCGCGACGGGCTGTTCCCGATCTTCGGCGACGACGGGCCGCCGCGCGGCCTGCCGAACGTGCAGCTCTACGACGCCGAGCCGCTCGCGTGGGATGTGATTCATGCGCGGCACTGGCCGCGGGCGGCGGTGCGCGCGGTCGACCGGCTCGCGTCGGGCGACGGCCTCGCGGCGAGCAATCAGCGCAGCGTCGAGGTGACGCGTGTCTGGCAGCATCTGACGACGCTGCTCGGCTTTCCGGATCAGCCGCCGGGCGATGCGTCGGCCGACACGCTGGAGGCGTTGCTGGAGCGCGCCGCATGAACGCGCCGCTTTCCCGGATGTTGCGCCCGTTCGCGGCGCCGCTCGCCGCCGCGGTCGCGCTGCAGGCGCTCGCGGGCGTCGCGTCGCTCGTGCCGTGGCTCGCGCTCGGCCGGATCGCCGAGCACTGGCGCATCGCGGCCGACCTCGACGGCGCGGCGCGCGAGTGGCTCGCGGCGGCGGTCGCGGCCGGCGTGTGCTGGCTGTCCGGCCAGACGATCGCATTGCATCTCACGCACCGCGTCGACGCCGATCTGAGCGACCGGCTGCGCAAGCGCCTCGCCGATCACTTGCAGCGGCTGCCGCTCACCTGGTTCGCGCGAACGGGCAGCGACCGGATCGCGCGCTACGTCGATCAGGACGTGCGCGCGCTGCATCAGCTCGTCGCGCATGCGCCGGCCGACGTCACGCAATTGATCGTCGTGCCGGGCGCGGCGCTCGCGTGCCTGCTTTATCTGAATCCGGCGCTGCTCGCGTTCGCGCTCGCGCCGCTCGTGCTCGGCGCGGCGCTGTTCCGCCGGATGCGCTCGGCGCGCTTCGTGCCCGCGTTCGCGGACCGGAACGCGGCGCTCGAGAAGCTGATGGGCGACTACGCGGAGTTCGCGCGGAACCCGGCGCTCGTGCGCCAGTACCCGGGGGCGGGGATCGAGGCGGTCGTGCTCGATTCGGTCGCGCGCTTCGAGCGCGCGTTCTCGGCATGGGTCGGCCGCATCGGCGGGCTCGGCGCGTGCACGCAGGTGTTGCTCGGCACGCCGCTGCTGCTCGCGTGGGTCGTGCTCGGCGCGATGGGGGTCGCGCTCGCGCGCTCGCCGATCGGCGAGCTCTGCGTGTTCGCGCTGCTGATCTGGGCCGTCGCGGCGCCGGTGCGCGCGCTCGGCCACGGCGCGGACGCATTGCGCGAAGCGCGCGCGGCCGCCACGCGGCTCGACGCGCTGCTCGCGCTGCCCGGCTTGCCGCAGCCGCCCGACGGCGCGCAAGCGCCGCCGGCGCCGCGCGACGCATCGATCGCGATCCGCGGCGTGTGCGTCGATTTCGACGGCACGCGAATTCTGCACGACATCGACGCGACGATCGGGGCCGGCACGACCACCGCGATCGTCGGGCCGTCCGGGGCGGGCAAGAGCACGCTGCTCACGCTGCTCGCGCGTTTCATGGACCCGGATCGCGGCGACGTGCTGCTCGGCGGCGCCGACTTGCGCGCGCTGCCGCAGCGCGTGCTGCGCGATCAGGTCGCGATGGTGTTTCAGCAGGCGGTGGCGCTCGACGTGTCGATCGCCGAGAACATCGCGCTGTATCGGCCCGATGCGAGCCGCGACGAGATCCGCGCGGCCGCGCGCGCCGCGTGTCTTGCCGATCGCATCGACGCGCTGCCGGGCGGCTACGACTGCGTCCACGGGCGCGACGCGCGTTTTTCCGGCGGCGAGCTGCAGCGGCTCGCGATCGCGCGCGCGCTGTTGTCGCACGCGCCGCTGCTGCTGCTCGACGAGCCGGCGTCCGCGCTCGATCCGCAAACCGGGCGCGCGCTGCGCAATGCGCTGCACGGCGGCGCGCGCACGCGCGTGATCGTCAGCCACGATCTCGCGGCCGTCCGGCAAGCGGATCAGATCCTCGTGATGGATCGGGGGCGCATCGTCGAACGCGGCACGCACCGCGCGCTGCTCGATGCGCGCGGCCTGTACGCGAGACTTTGGGCCGAGCGCGATCGCCCGGCCGAGGAGGCGACACGATGAAAACCCTGCTTGCGCGATTGCAATGCCTGCCGGGCGATACGCGGCGGGCGCTGTATCGCGGCGTCGGCTGGGCGGTGGCCGCCGCGCTGCTCGACGGCCTGTGCGGCGTGCTGCTGGTGCCGCTGATCCGCGCATGGTTCTCGGGCGGCGCGCTGCTGCACTGGGCGGCGGCGCTCGTCGCGCTGACGCTCGGCCACGCGCTCGTGCTGTACGTCGCGCAACTTCGCGGCTATCGCGCGGGCGGCGCGCTCGCGGCCGGGCTCGTCGATCGCCTGGTGCGCCATCTGCCGCGCATCGGCGCGCCGCGGGCCGTGCGCGACAGCCATCCGGAGGGCTTGCTGCGCGGCCCCGTGATGCAGGCGATGGGCATTCCCGCGCATCTGCTCGGGCCGCTGATCGGCGCGGTGGTCACGCCGCTCGCGGTGATCGCCGGGCTCGCGTATATCGATTGGCGAATCGCGCTGTGCCTCGCCGCGGCGGCCGCGCTGCTGTTCGCGCTGCTGAACTGGAGCGGCGCGCGCACGCTCGCGCTCGAGGAGGCGCGCGCGGCGGGCGAGCGCGACATGGCCGGGCAGCTCCAGGTGTTCGCCGCGCATCAAGGGCTGCTGCGCTTTGCCGGGCAGGACGGCGACGGACGCGCGGCGCTGCAGCGCGCGCTCGACGAGCGCCATCGACGCACCCGCGCGCTGATGCGGCGTTCGCTGCCGATCGAGCTCGGCTTCGCGGGCGCGGTGCAGGCGGTGTTCGTCGCGATGCTGGCGGGCGGCGCGTGGGCGGTCGCGACTGGCCGGCTCGATCCGGCGACCGTCGTCGCGGTGCTCGTGCTGCTCGTGCGCTTCATCGAGCCGCTCGCGCAACTGACGCAGCTCGACCAGGCGCTGCGCGGCGGCTGGCGCGCGCTCGATGCGGTGCTGACGGTGCTGCGCGCGCCGCGCTTCGAAAGCCCCGAGCGCGGCCCGCGGCCGCAGGACGCGAGCGTCGCGGCGGTGCGGGTTAGCTACCGGTCGAATACGGGCGCGACGCTGCTCGATCACGTCGATCTGCGCTGCCCGGCGGGCGGCTTCGTCGCGATCGTCGGTCCGACGGGCGCGGGCAAGAGCACGCTGCTCGGCTTGCTCGCGCGGCTCGACGATCCGTCGAGCGGCCGCGTGCTGTTCGGCAACGTCGACTTGCGGCGCTTGAGCGAGACGGCGCTCGCCGGCGCGCGCAACGTCGTGTTTCAGGACAGCGGCCTGTTTCGCGGCAGCCTCGCATGGAATCTGCGGATGAGCTGCCCCGACGCGTCCGACGCGGCGCTTGCCGCGGTGCTGGATGCGGTCGGACTGTCGCGCGACGTCGAGCGTCTGCCGCACGGGCTCGATACCGACGTCGGGCCGGGCGGTGAACTGCTGTCGGGCGGGCAGCGCCAGCGCGCGTGCATCGCGCGCGGGCTGCTCGCGAAGGCGCCGCTGCTGCTGCTCGACGAGCCGACCGCGAGCCTCGACGCGCTGAGCGCGCGACGCGTGCGGGACAGCCTCGTCGGCATGCGAGGGCGGCGCACGCGTATCGTCGTCACGCACCATCCGGCGCTCGCGCGCGCCGCGGACGAGATCGTCGTGCTCGAGGCCGGCCGCGTGCGGGCGCGCGGCACGCATGCTCAGCTCGTCGCGAGCGACGCGTGGTACGCGGAGTTCGCCCGTGCCGAGCTCGAACGCGAGGCGCCGGACGCCGCCGCGGCCGAAACCGGTTCCCCGGCAGGCAAGCGTCGAGCGCGCGCCGGGCATCGATAGAGAAAGGCACGCAATCGAAAAAAACGGTCCCCCTTCTATTTGATAATGAGAATGATTATCAAATGCGGGGGCTTTCATGCAGTACGAGGTGGCGGGACCTGAGAGATCGCGGCGCGTGGCCGCGCCGGTTGGGCGTTTCGGGGGAAGGCGGTGGCGTTCGTCGCTTTGCCTGGGCATGCTGATCGCGGCCCACCCCGGTGCGGCGGCGCTTGCCGGCACGGCCGCGAAGAGCGACACGCAAAAGAACGAGAGCGTGCAGGAAGGCACGCGGCAGCGAGCCGCCGGCGCACGGCCGGCCGGCGGCGAGTTGAAGGCGATTTCGGTAAGCGCGTCGAAGGATGCGGCGGACGACCCGTCGATCGCGACTGTCGGCAAGATGCCGCTCGCGCTGCGGGAGATTGCGCAATCGGTCAGTGTGACGACGCGCGAGCGGATCGAGCAGCAGAACCTGTTCAGCCTCGACGACGTGATGCAGCAGTCGGCCGGCGTGACCGTGCAGCCATACGTGCTGCTGACGACCGCGTACTTCGTGCGCGGCTTCAAGGTGGATTCGTTCGAGCTCGACGGCGTGCCCGTCGTGCTCGGCGACATGGCGAGCTCGCCGCAGGACATGTCGGTGTACGAGCGGGTGGAGATCCTGCGCGGCGCGAACGGCTTGCTGCACGGCTCGGGCAATCCGGCCGCGACCGTCAATCTGGTGCGCAAGCGGCCGCAATATCAGTTTGCCGCGAACGCGAGCGCGAGCATCGGCAGTTGGGGGCGCTACCGAGCGCAGGCCGACATCGGCGGGCCGCTGAACCCGGCGGGCACGGTGCGCGGGCGGCTCGTCGCCGCGTACGAGGACCGCGGCTTCTTTTACGATCGCGCGAAGCAGGATACGCGCTCGATCTACGGCATCGCCGAGATCGACGTGACGCGCGACACGCTCGTCACGGTCGGCGCGCAATACCAGTCGGTCGCGTCGGTGCCCGACATGTCCGGCGTGCCGATGGCGCGCGACGGCTCGAGCCTCGGCCTGTCGCGATCGACATTCCTCGACGTCGGCTGGGGCCACTTCGACTGGGATACGACGCGCGCGTTCGGCTCGGTCGAGCAGAAGCTCGGCGGCGGCTGGAAGGCACTGGTGAGCGGCGAGTATCAGGCGGTGCGCTCCGACCTGAAATACGCGGGCTCGTACGGCGCGATCGATCGGGCCACGGGTGCGGGCGGCACGCTGATGGGAGGCGCATACCAGTTCAGCGGCTATAGCCGCAGCGTCGATGCGAACGTGCAGGGCCCGGTGCGCGCGTTCGGGCTCGCGCACGAACTGCTGTTCGGCGCAACCTACGCGAGCAGCAGCAACGGGCAGCTCAGCGCGCCGCTGCTGGCGGGCGCCGGCACGCCGGTGAACGTGTACCGCTGGAATCCGGACAGCGTGCCGGAGCCGGGTATCGGGCCGTACCGGCAGGACATGCAGAACGACATCTCGCAAAAGGGCGTCTACGGCCTCGGCCGCATCAAGCTCGCGCAGCCGGTCACGCTCGTGCTGGGCGGGCGCGTGAGCTGGTGGAGCCAGGACAGCCTCGGCGCGCACTACAACGCGGGCCGCCAGTTCACGCCGTATGGCGGGCTGATCTGGGATGTCGCGCGCGACTGGTCGTGGTACGCGAGCTATGCGGAAGTGTTCCAGCCGCAGACCAAGCCGACCTGGGACGGCAGCATCCTGACGCCGGTGAAGGGCCGCACCTACGAGACCGGTATCAAGGGCGAGCTGTCGGGCGGCAAGCTCAACGTGTCGCTCGCGGCGTTTCGCATCGATCTCGATAACAATCCGCAGGTCGATGCCGCACATCCATGCGCCGGGCGGAGCTGCTACTACGTGAACGGCGGCAGCGTGCGCAGCCAGGGCTTCGAATTCGAGGCGAACGGGCGCATCACGCCGTGGTGGAGCGTGTGGGCGAGCTACACGTTCGACACGATCCGCTATGCGAAGGACGTCGCCAACGGCGGCGCGTTCGCGGCGGAGCTCACGCCGCGCCACCTGCTGCGCTTGTGGACGAACTACGACCTGCCGTGGCAGGAACGCCGCTGGAGCATCGGCGGCGGCGTGCAGGTGCAGAGCGATTTCTCGGCGGCGTCGAACGGCGTCACGATGCGACAGGGCGGCTACGCGCTCGCGAGCGTGCGGCTCGGCTATCGCTACGACAGGCAATGGAGCGCCGCGCTCAACGTCAACAACCTGTTCGACCGCACTTACTACCAGAGTCTCAGCCAGCCCGGCTGGAACAATCGCTATGGGGAGCCGCGCAACGTGATGCTGACCGTGCGCGGGCAGTTCTGATGGCGGGCGGCTGGCTCGCGCGGGCGGGCGTCGCGGTGGGCGGCGCCGCGCTGGGCGCGATCGAATTCGCGGTGGCGCTCGCCCGCCACTATCCGGCCAACGGGCTGAACCGGCTTTATGCGGCGGTGCTCGTCGCGCTGGTTTCGGGCGTCGCCGTGCTGCTGTGGGCGCTGGTCGCGCGCGACGCTCGGCAGGCCGCGTGGCGCGCGTGCGCGTGGCTCGCGGTGTTGACGCCGTGCGTCTGGCTCTACGGAGGCCGCTGACATGGACGCATCGCTGCGATCGCGCTGGCGCGCTGTCCATCGCGGGGCGGGCGCGCTGTTCGGCGTCGTGCTGTTCGTCATCCTGTTCACGGGCACGTGGAGTCTCGCGCAGGAATCGATGCAGGGCTGGTGGCGGCCGCCGGCGCTTGCCGTCGCCGGGCCGCCGCTGCCGCTCGAGCGGCTTGCCGCGCGCGCGGCGGCGCTCGGGTTTTCGCTGCGCGATGCGCGCATCGTGCTGCCGCAGCCGAGCGATCCGGCGGTCCGGTTCTGCTCGGCGCGGCAGGTCTGCGCGCTCGCGCTGAATCCGGCGACGGGGGAGCCGCTCGCGGAGGCGGCGCGCGCCATGCCGCTCGTCACGCTGCACAAGACGATGTTCGCCGGCTTTCCCGGCCGGATCTTCGTGAGCCTGTGGGGTATCGCGCTGCTCGTGCTGATCGTCGCGGGGCTCGTGCTGCACCGGCGCCACTGGCCCGATTCGGCGCGCGTGCGGCGCGACCGGGGCGTGCGCATCGCGCTCTTCGACCTGCACGGATGGATCGGCCTCTGGGGCGCGCCGTGGCTCGTGCTGTTCGCGCTCACGGGCGCGCTGTCCGGGCTCGGCGCGCTTGGCACGGTATCGCTCGCGCCGGTCGCGTTTCCGGGGCAGCCGCAACGGGCGTTCGCGGCGCTGATGGGCGCGCCGCCGCCCGCGGCGGTCGACAAGCCGTGGTCGCGCGCACCGGATCTCGACGCACTGCTCCGGCGCGACGCCGCGCGTGCGCCGGCATTTCGTCCCGAAGTCGTCGCGCTGCACCACTGGGGCGATGCGAACGCGAGCGTCGAGATCGCCGGCACGGCGGCGGGCCTGCCGAGCACCGCGCTGTTCGAGCGCCATCTGTATCGCGCGGCCGACGGGCAGTGGCTCGCGGACGCGACATCGCGCGGCCGGGGCTTCTGGCTGCGCGCGTTCATCGCGGTCCAGCCGCTGCATTTCGCGCGGTACGGCTGGAGCGGCGCGGCGGGCGGCAGTCTGCGCGCGCTTCACTTTCTGATGGGCGTGGCTGCCTGCGTGCTGTGCGCGACGGGGCTCGTTCTGTGGATCGAGCGACGGCACGCGCAGCGCGACGCCCGCGCCCGCACGCTCGCGGCGCTTGGTGCGGGCGTGTGCGGCGGCCTTGTGCTCGCGGGCGGCGTGCTGCTGTTCGCGGGGCGCGTGCTGCCGCCCGGCGCGCGCGCCGACGACGCGCTCGCCGCGCTGTTCTGGTCGACCTGGCTCGGCAGCGCGTTGCTCGCCGCGCGCGTGCGCGATCGCGCCGCGCTCGTGCGCGCGCTGATGGGGGCGGCGGGCGCCGCGTATCTGCTCGCCGGCGCCGCGCATCTGTCGATCGCGCTGCTCGGCGCGGGCGCACCCGTCTACGCACACGTCGATGCCGCGCTCGCCTGCCTCGGCGCATTGCTGCTGCGCGCGGCGCGGCGTCCTCGCCGCGTCGCGGCGCCGCCCGCCGGCCTGCCGCCGCCGCGTTCCGAACTTCCTTAACGCTACTGGAGACTTCATGCGCGATTTGCTCGAACATCGCCGCCTCGTGATCACCATCACGCTGCTTTATCTGTCGCAGGGCATCCCGATCGGCATCGCGATGGACGCGATGCCTACCTTGCTGCGCCACGACGGCGCGCCGCTGCACGCGCTCGCGTTCCTGCCGCTCGTCGGGCTGCCGTGGGTCGTCAAGTTCCTGTGGGCGCCCGTCGTCGACAATCGCTGGTCCGCGCGGATCGGCCGCCGCCGCAGCTGGATGCTGCCGATGCAGTGCGTCGTCGTGCTGTGTCTCGCGAGCCTCGCGCAAATCGGGATGACAGTCGCGACGGCGGGCTGGGCGGTCGGCCTGCTGGCCATCGCGTCGCTCGCGAGCGCGACGCAGGACATCGCGAACGACGGCATGGCCGCCGAGCATTTTCAGGGCGGCGCGCTCGCGAAGATCAATGCGATCCAGATCGCGGGCGTGATGATCGGCTTCTTCGGCGGCGGCGCGGGCGCGCTCACGCTGATCGGCCTGTTCGGCCAGCGGGCCGCGTTTCTCGCGCTCGCGGCGGTGCCGCTCGCGAGCCTTGCGTGCGTGCTGTGGCTGATGCCGCGCGACGCCGACCGGCCGGGCACGCCGAGCGCGCACGACGCGAGCCTCGCGCGCTTCGCGAGGCGGCCGTGGTCGCTGTCGTTGCTGGCGCTCGCGTTGCTGTCGGCGATGACGGCCGTGTCCGGCTTCGGGCTGTCGAAGCTGTTCCTCAACGATGCGGGCTGGACGCTCGACGCGATCGGCCGGCTCGGCATGGCGGGCGGCCTCGTGACCGTCGTGCTCGGTTGCGGCGGCGGCGCGTGGCTCGTGCGGCGGCTCGGCCTGTGGCGCGCGTTTTCGGCGGGCGTGAGTTGCGCGGGCGCCGGCGCGCTGCTGTGGTTCGCGCAGGCGAACGGGTGGCTCGCGACCGCGCCGCATTGGGTGTGGCTGTGCACGGTGCTCGGATCGCTGTCGACGGGCATCACGTCGGTATCGATCATGACGGCCGGCATGCGCTTCGCGGGCAGCGGCGATCAGGCGGGCACCGACGTCACAGCGGTGCAGAGCACGCGCGATCTCGGCGAGCTGATCGCGTCATCGATGATGCTGACGCTGACGTCGAAGGTCGGCTATACCGGCGGCTTTCTCGCGGGCGCGGCGCTCGCCGTGCTGGCGGCGCTGATCGCGGCGCGGCTGAGGCGGCGGGAGGCCGGGCGCGCGCAGTGGCCTTCGGGGGATGCGCTCGCGTGATGCCGGGTTCGGCTGCGCTCGATGGAGCGGCGCGGACATGCGGGCGATCGCCGCGCGCGTCGGCTCATTCGGCGTCCGGCACCTCGATGACGAGATCGGACTGCGCGATCGCGACGCACGGCAGGATGTAGCCTTCGGCCTTTTCCTCGGCGCTCACGCCGGGCCATTCGATCCGATAGGCGACCGAGCCTTCGCGCAGACGGCACAGACAGGTCCGGCACGTGCCGTTGCGGCACGAGCGGGGCAGCGACACGCCGGCGAAGCCCGCGGCTTCGAGCAGCGACAGCGACTCGGGCGCGTCGAAGCCTGCGCCGAGCGGCTCGACCCGCACCCAGTGCGAACGTTCTTCGGTCATGCGATTGTGGACGGCGATGCGGCGTCGTGGTCAGCGAAGCCGCAAGGATACCCGATGCGGTCTAGCGTTTCGGCGCGCTGCGGTTCGTGTCGGCGCGACATGGCGACTGAGGCGCGATGTCGCGCGCCGCGCCCGCCGTCAGTCGCCCGTCGAAGGCGGGCCTCCGGTCGCGACGTCGCTTGTCGGTGCGCCAGCCGGCGGTGGCGATTCGCGGCGGTTGCCTGTCGGCGCTCGGCGATCGCAGTCGGTGACGGTTGCGCTTCGGCGGCGGACGGTCCATGGTCAGCCGCCAGCGATCGGCAGTCAGCGGCCGACAGCCGGAAGTCGATCTGTGATAGTCGAAGGCCGGCAATCGACCATTGGTCGCCGGTCGCCGAGAACCGAGAACCGAGAACCGAGAACCGAGAACCGAGAACCGAGAACCGAGAACCGAGAACCGAGAACCGAGAACCGGTCGCTGGAAACCGGAAACCGACCGCGACAATCACGTCCCCGTCCGCCGCCTACGCAAGTGCCGATAAACGGTGTTGCGCGCGAGCCCGAGCTCGCGCGCGGCCGCCGACACGTTGCCGCGATGCCGGTCGAGCGCGCCGTCGATCAACGCCGCCTGATGGTCCTGCAGCGTCGCCGCAGCGCAGGGGGCCGCCGCCGTATCGGCCCTCGTCGCGCCTGCCGCGGCGGCATCCGTGCGCCCCTGCGCGTCCCGCGCGAGCGCGGGGCAGTCGAGCCAGAAATCGTCAGGCAGATGCTCGACGTCGATCCGGGCTTCGCCTTCCGCGAGCATCCCCGCTGTGCGCAGCACGTTCGTCATTTGACGCAGATTGCCCGGCCACCGGCAGCGCGCGAACGCGGCGAGCACCGCCGCCGATACCGTCGCCGGCATCGGCTCGCCGCGACCGAGCCGCGCGAGCACGCGGGAGACGAGCGTCTCGAGATCCGAGCGCTCGGCAAGCGGCGGCAGCGTGACCGCCAGGCCGTTGATCCGGTAGAACAGATCCTCGCGAAACGTGCCGGCCGCGATCATCGCGCGCAGATCGCGGTGCGTCGCGCAGACGACCCGCACGTCCACCGGCACCGCGCGCGCTCCGCCGAGCGGCATCACCGCGCGCTCCTGGAGCACGCGCATCAGCCGGACCTGTTGCGCGAGCGGCATGTCGCCGATTTCGTCGAGAAACAGCGTGCCGCCGTCCGCCTGAGCAATCTTGCCGGGGCTGCCGCGCTTGCGTGCGCCGGTGAACGCGCCGTCCTCGTAGCCGAACAGCTCCGCTTCGATCAGCGAATCCGGCAGCGCCGCGCAGTTGACCGCGACGAACGGGCCGTCGCGGCGCGGCGACGCGTGATGCAGCGCTCGCGCGAGCCACTCCTTGCCGGTGCCGGTCTCGCCGAGCACGAGCACCGGCAGGTCCCGGCCGCGCACCTTGCCGACGCGCTGCAGGACGGCGGTCATCCGCGCGTCGCCCGTGTCGAGCGTCGCGAACGTGATCGCGTCGGGATCGTCGTCGCGCGTCGCTTCGGCGGCGCGGAGCGCCGTGACGCGCGCCGTCACCGGAACGGCCGTGCGCTGCGCATCCGCGAATTCGCAGCGCGCGCGCACGCGCACGCCCGTGCCGAGCGTCAGCGTGAAGCACGCGAGCGGCTCGCGCGCCGCATGCTGCGCAAGCTTCGCGAAAGACAGGCCGAACAGTTCGTCGCAACCGCGTTGTTGCAGCGCGTCGAGATTCGCGCCGAGCTGGAATTGCGCGCTGCGGTTCGCGGCGAGCAGCGCGCCGCTCGGGCTGAACGCGACGAGGCCCGCGAACAGCGAGTCGACGAATTCGTCGTGCGCGTGAAAGCGCACGCGCAGCGCGTCCGCGCACTGGTTCGCGAACAGGTGGTTTTCGATCAGCTGCGCGGACATCTTCACGAGCGCGAGCGTATGCGGGCTGAAGCCCCGCGGGTCGCCGCTCACGTCGAGCGCGCCGAGGATGCGGCCGAACGGATCGACGATTGGCGCGCACGAACAGGTGAGCACGTGGTTCGCGCGCAGGAAGTGCTCGGCGCCGTGCACGGCGAGCGCCTGGCCCGCGATCAGCGCGGTGCCGATCGCATTCGTGCCGCGCGCGTCCTCGGCCCACGACACGCCGGGGCAGAGCGCGACCCGGTTCGCCTTCTCGACGAAATCGGCGTCGCCGACGCTGTGCAGGATCACGCCGTCGCGGTCGGTCAGCAGCACGAGGCTTTGCGTGTCGGCGATCTGCGCGTGCAGCGTGTCCATCACCGGACGCGCGTGCGTGTACAGCGATTGGCTGCCGTCGATCAGCTCGCGCAGAGCGGTGCGCGACAGCGGCGAGAAATCGGGCGGCTCGGACGCGCGCAGGCCGACCGACAGCGAGCGGGCGTGCGCTTGCGCGAGCAGGTCGACGCGGCTCGCCGCGGCGGGCAGCACGGAAGATTGCGGCATGACTTGTCTCCAGGAGGCCCGCCGGCGGAGTGCGTTCTCCGCTCGACCGGCGCAGCGGTTGACGTGGCGGCGCGGGCACGTCCCATCATACAAGCGCCGCGCGCGATGTGCGACCGCAAATCGAATTTCCCTTGCTTTTGGACACCGGCCTGCAATGATGGAAACAGGGCGCGCACGCGCCGCGCCTCGCCCGGACCGGTGCGGAAATCATCGACGGTCCTCGCCGTTCAGCATGCGCCGCGACATGCATCCGTTCGGGGAGAATCATCATGGTTCGGACGGAACTGAGAGTGGTGCTGGCCGCGATCGCGACGTTCGTCGTGCTGGCCGGCATCGCCGTGGCGATCCACGGATTGTTGTTCGACCAGAATGCCGCGCTGCGATATGGCGCGGCGGCGATCGCGATCGGCGTGACGACCTGCGCCGTGGCGCTCAACGTCTGGCCGAAGGACGAAAAGAAGTGACGGGCGGCCGGAAGCCGGTGCGTTTGCCGCATCGCGGGGCCTGATCGCGGCGCACGCTCGGGCCAGCGCGGACGCATTCGGTCGCGCGCGAGACGCGCGCTGCGGACGCCGCGGCACGCGGGCCGCGAACGGCGGGCGCCGTGGTGAGCCGATGCCGGCAAGCGCGGCGGGCGCTGGCGTGCAAGGCGCCGACCGCGTGCGCGCGGCCGGCCTGCGGCCGAATCGCGCGGCGCGAGGCATCGCCGCCGTCGCGCCCGGCAGGCTCGCGAATGCCCGAACATGGCGATTCGCGGTCGAATCCGGCATGCGATTCCCTCGACGAATCATCGTCCGATCGGCGGCGCAGTCAGGCCGATCCGTCGTCAATGACCAGAAGAATGCGCAAGCGCCTGCGCGCGCGCAGGGTTTTTTGACGAAATCTTGTGTCGTGCCGGAAAGCGACTAAAGTGAAGTCAACCGGAGCATCCGGCAGGCGCGAGGCGCCCGCCGCGCGGCATCCGCTCCGGTCAGCCCGCGCGTCTGCGGCCGGCGAACGCTTCCGGCGGCGCGCGGTTTCTTGCATTCTCGCGCTACGGCAAAGGCGGTTCCGATGCAGATCCAGTTCACGAACGATGCGCCCGAATATTCGGGACGCGAATTGACGCTCGCGTTCATGGCGATGGTCGACGGCGAGCCGGTTCAATGCCATATCACCGCCGAGGCGCTCGAGGATCATTTCGGCGCCGCCTCGCCGCGCTTCGAGGATATGGTGGGCGCATTCGATACGCACCGGCCCCGCATCGAGGCCGCTGCGCGGCGCCTGCTGTCGGAGACGCGCGCGCAGTGCGTGGTGCTGAGAAGCGGGTACGTCAGGTTTTACGAGGCGAACTGGCGCTAGATCGCGCCGGCGTCGCGAACGAGCGCTGCCCGGGGGTAGCGCTCGTTTTTTTGTGCCGCTCGAACCGATTCAACGGCGGAGGCGGTTTTCGTGCGGCGTGCTTGCCGGCGGCATCGCGACGGCGAACGTCAAGACGGATCGCGCGTTTGCCGCCGCGTTTCGTTCGGTCTCGCCGGGGCGATAGCGGATTGGACGGGTGACGAATCGCGCATTCGGGTTTGCATGAGCGTCGGCCGTGTTCGCATCGGATTGCTTTGATCGGGCCGTCGCCGCTATCGCGTGCCGCCGATGCCACTGTCCGATGCGGCAGCGTTGTCTACGTGCGCTCCCCGCGCTCCGAAGCACAAGCGAAACCGTCAGCGGCGCGGATCGCCCGCGCATTCGCCGCCGCCGCGCGTCGCGCCGTTCATTCGGCGCCGAGGTAGAAGTAGCGGAACAGGAAGATCGCGGCGATGATCCACACGATGGGCTTCACCCGCTTTGCGTGGCCCGTCAGCAGCTTCAGGCCGCCGTATGCGATGAAGCCGAACGCGACGCCGTTCGCGATCGAGTACGTGAACGGCATCAGCAGCGCGGTGAGCGCGGCGGGCACGGCTTCCGTCGCGTCGTCCCACGGCACGTCGACCATGTCGCGCAGCATCAGGCACGACACGTAGAGCAGAGCCGGCGCGGTCGCGTAGCCGGGCACGACGCCCGCGAGCGGCGCGATGAACAGGCACGCGATGAACAGCACGGCGACGGTGATCGCGGTCATGCCGGTGCGCCCGCCCGCCTGCACGCCGGATGCGCTTTCGATGTATGCGGTCGTCGACGACGTGCCGAGCAGCGAGCCCGCGACGATCGCGCTGCTGTCGGCGAGCAGCGCCTTGTTCAGCCGGTGCATCTTGCCCTCGACGAGGAGCCCCGCGCGGTTCGCGACGCCCATCAGCGTGCCCGTCGCGTCGAACAGCTCGACGAGGAAGAACACGAGGATCACGTTGACGATGCCCGTCGACAGCGCGGCGCCGATGTCGAGCTTGAACAGCGTCGCGTCGATCGACGGCGGCGCCGAGAAGATGCCGTGAAACTGATTGCCGCCGAAGAAGAACGACAGGATCGTCACGCCGATGATGCCGATCAGGATCGCGCCGCGCACGCGCAGGTAATCGAGCGTGACGATCGCGAAGAAGCCGACGATCGCGAGGACCGTGGTTGGCTTGTGCAGGTCGCCGAGCGTGACGAGCGTCGCCGGGCTGCCGACGATCACGCCCGCCGTCTTCAGCGAGATGATTCCGAGAAAGAGGCCGATGCCCGCGGTGATCGCGATGCGCAGCGATTTGGGAATGCCGTTGACGATCACCTCGCGCACGCGCAACAGCGTGACGAGCAGGAACAGGCACCCGGAGATGAAGACGGCGCCGAGCGCCGCCTGCCACGTGAAGCCCATGCCCTTGACCACGGTATACGCGAAATAGGCGTTGAGGCCCATGCCCGGCGCGCACGCGATCGGGTAGTTCGCGTACAGGCCCATGATGAGCGACGCGAGCGCGGCGACGAGGCAGGTAGCGACGAAGACGGATTCCTTCGGCATGCCCGCGTCGCCGAGGATCGCGGGGTTGACGAAGATGATGTAGGCCATCGTCAGGAACGTGGTGACGCCCGCGAGTATTTCGGTGCGCAAGTCGGTTCCGGCTTCCGCGAAGCCGAAATACCGTTTGATCGATTCCATGTGGGCGATTCTCCGGTCGAGTAGTCGTGTTGCCGAGTGCTTTGTGCGTTGTATTGCCGCGCGGGGCGGTCGTACTGTAACCAGCCACTATTGGGCGGCTATCGGCGGATTGTAATAGCGGACATAGACCGGACGATATATTTGCGGCGCATCGGCGACGATCGGGCTTTGCCGCCCGCAAGCCCCGTTTCGCCGGCGTAGCGTGGAGCCGCCGGCGCGCGTTTGCCGACGGATCGCTAAAATGGCCGATTGCCGGCGTCGGGCGACGCCTGTCGCGCGCGTTGCCGATAGCGCTCGCGAACGGGCGTTTCCGACGCTGCCTGCGCGGGCGTGCCGCCATCCACGAACCGGGGAGTACAGCTTGACATCGATTGCCCGAACGGAGCGACGTATCGTGCCGACGTGCGGCGAACCTCAAGCCGGCATCGGCCAACCCGCGTGGATGTCCGTCGCGCTCGCCGAACGGGGCGTGCGGCGCTTCGGTCGAGGCGAAAGCAATCCGCGCATCGTCGAGTACAACGGCTGCACGAATCTCGTCGGCTACGACGACAAGGTCTCGTGGTGCTCGTCGTTCATCAACTGGTGTTTCTCGCGCGTCGGGATACCGGGAACGGGCTCCGCGCTCGCGCGTTCATGGCTCGAATGGGGGGGGACGCTGAGCGAGCCGGCGTACGGATGCGTCGTCGTGCTGATGCGCGATCGACCGACGAGCTGGAAAGGGCATGTCGGTTTTTATCTGCGGCACGACGAAGAGCGCGTGTACCTGTTCGGCGGCAATCAGCGCGGCGCGGTGCGCGAGCATGCTTACGCGCGTTCGCGGCTGCTCGCGTATCGGTGGCCGGGCGAACGCGGGCCGGGCTGACTCGCGGAACGCGGTGCGCCGACGAGCGACGCGCGCGGCATATGCGAAGGCAAGAGGCGCGACGAACGACGAACGACGCGCGCGGATCGGCCGCGCAAGCACGTATCGCGGCCCATCGGCACGCAGCACGTGGATAGGATCGCTTCGTACGCGGATCGCCGCGATCGTCCGGCGTGTGGAGCGTAATCGCCTCGAAAGCCATGGCGTAAAGTGCGGCATGCGCGGCCGCCTGTTTCCTTCGATGCGAGCTGGCTGAGACGTGACGGTCGATGCTGCAAGGGCGCGCGCGTTCATGTGCGCCGCGACGTGCGGCGCACCATCGTCGTGCGCGCAGCGGCGATCTCTCGAGCATGCACGAAGCGTGCAGGTGAAAGGCGCGGCCGACTCGCCGGACATGCGCGATTCCATGCGGATTGCACGGAAAGCAAGTTCGGCGGTTCCGTGTTTGTGCGATGTCGGCACGGATTGCATGAAACGAAAAAATGCATGGGCATGGATGAAACATTTTTTGCTGTCGCGCACGCGCTGCCGCACAGTCGCCATGCGGAAATTCCGTCAATTCCGCCGACATATAAGCCGATTTTAGAGATAGGTGTTCCTATTCATATAGGGAACGGTATTCGTCTTTTTTATCAACGGGATATTGTTGTTTTGGGAAGTGTTGCAATAACGCCCGCAGTGTAAAAGAATGCAATCCGGCATCGCATTAACGCAATTTTCTCACTAGGATGGAGACAATGCTCGCGTCAGGCGACGTCCGGGGCGGGGAGCGGACGCGGGCGTCGACGCATTTCGCAGTGGCAGCCGAAGGTAAGTGCTGGGGCAGGGCCTTGCAGGTCAGGATCGCCTCACGCGAATTCATCCGGCAATACGGAGGCAAGCATGTTGAACTGGATCAGCCGATGGGCGTTGCGTCACGCCCCCACTCCCGAGAAAAGCGCCGCGTCGATGCTCGTGACCGCGCGGATGGAATTGTTCACCGCCGAGCAGCGCGTGATCGACGCGAAACTGCAGGCCGACTACTGGCGCACGCGCGTGTCGTTTCTCGAAGAGGTGCAGAAGCAAGGCATCGATCCGTGGGTAAGCGCGCAGGCGCAAAAGACCGACGACGCGCCGGCCGCGGCCGCGCGCGGCGCGGCCGGCCCGCGTCTCGCGGCGAGCACGTGACGCGTCGCACGCACGGTTCGCGGCGCGCGGCGGATGCCGTGCCGTCGCGATGCTTGCCGTGAGTACGTCGTCGCGCGCTTGCCCGTCATTGCGGCCGCGCCGCTCATCGCCCGGGCGCCGTTGCTCCATCCATGCGTTGCGTGCGTCCGTTCGGAGAATGCGCCGAACCGATGCGCGCGACGTTCAGCCCTTCTCTTGATTTGCGCCGCGCATTGTCGTGACGATCGCGCGCGCTCGCGACAAAGCGATGCGAGACGGCGCGCGCGACACGATGACCGCGCGCCTGCATGCCGCGCGAGTCGTATTCGCGACCGTCGTGCGATCGGCGACGCCGCCGCGCACGTGCCGACATCGACCGCTTGCGTGCGAGCGGCGCGTTTCGCTCCGCCTCGATGAATAGCGATCCTGACGATCAGGTTCGAGACGGTCGGGCGAATCGCGGGCAATGCGGCATCGCGCCTCATCGATGTTGTCGCGCGGCGTGCATCGCCGTGCGCGACAGCACAGCGATGGACGCCCGATGCTTCGCGAAGCCGGTCGCCGCGTCGAGCCGGCGCGGCATACGTGCATGTCCGCCCGCATGGCGCTTCATCGCGGGCGAGGGCTCGTCAGATCCGCGGCGACGTCGAGCAGCCCGTCGACCATGCGGCCGATCCAGCCGCGCCGGCGCACGTACGCGGTCGTCAGCGAGACCTCGGCGGCGGACGGCCCGTCGGCGCTCAGCCAGATGCGCTCGCCGTGCGGCACGTGCAGCACGTCGCCCGGCTTCAGCCAGTAATCGTCGACGCTGAACGAGCGCGTGAGCCAGACGCGCGAACCCAGCACGCGGATTTCGGTGTGGCTGCGCGCAAGCCACGTCATCAACGCGCGCGGCTCGAGCGCGAAGTGAAGCGTCATGCGCGGCAACTGGATCGCGTCGTATCCATCGTGCCGCGTCGGGTCGGGACGAAACAACAGCCGGCTTGCCTGGTCCATCGTCTTCTCCTGAATAGAGCCGGCGGAAGGAGCGCAGCGCAACGAAAAAGGCCCCGACCGTTACCGGCGGGGGCCTCTTTGACATCCGATGTTACGGATAGCTAACGCACGAGTGCCCCCGGTGATGCGCCACAACGGGCGTTCACTGGCGGGCGGGCAACAACTGCGGCGATGTACATGCGCGTATCCATGCCGATGAGTGTCGTCATCCTTGGGGGGCTTGTCAACGACAATCTTGTGACAAGCGCGACGCATCGCGGATGCGTCGATCGCCGGTGCGGCACGACGCGAGATCACACGACGAGACACGACACGCGCGATGGTGCCGGCCGCGAGCATTCGCGCCGCCGCGGCGTTGCGCATGCCGCGCGACGCGAGGCGCGATGAGGCGCGCGGCGCGCGCATCCCGCGCGCAAGCCGTTCGCCGTCACGTCAGGGCGCGGCCTTTTCCGTGCCCCAGTTGCCGCCGTGCGAGGCCGCCTGCGCGGCCGGCGAGCGCGCGAGGTATTCGAGCGCGAACTCGGTCGAGCCTTCGGCGTGCGGCGTGTAGCTCGGCCGGTAATAGCGCAGCGCCGCGCCGATCGTCTTCCAGAACGACGGCAGGTGATTGCGGCGCGAGCCGCGCCACCACGACAGCACGAAGCCCGGATAGCGGCCCGTGCCGGGATCGCGCTCGTACATGTATTTCGCGCCCGACATGATGAAGTAGAGCAGAATCATGATCACGATCGTCATGTGGATCGAGCGTTCGACGTAGTTGCCGCCGAGATGCCGGTAGATGTCGAACGCGACAGTCCGGTGTTCGACTTCCTCCGCGCCGTGCCAGCGCAGCAGGTCGACGACCGTCGGATCGGCGCGGCCGTCGTCGAGCCCGCGCGCGTGCAGCACCCAGTTGCCGAGGTAGCCGAAGAAGTGCTCGAGCGACGCGATCACCGCGAGCTGCTGGCGCAGCCAGAAGCGCGTGTGGCCGATCTTCAGGCCGAGCGGCTTTTCGCCGAGCACCTTCGTGAAGAGCCAGTTGATCCGCTGAGTGAACGGCTTCGTGTCGATCCCGTGCCGCTCGTAGTAGTGCTTGAGCACGCCGCCGTGCGAGCGCGAATGCACGGCTTCCTGGCGCAGGAAGCCGTCGGCGTCGGCGCGCAGCGCCGCATCGGTGATGAGCGGCAGCGCCTTGTTGTACACGCGGCAGAACCACAGCTCGCCTTCGGGGAACAGAAGGTTCAGCGTGTTGATGATGTGCGTGCTTTCGGGATCTCCTTCGATCCACTGAATCGGCGTCTTCGCGAAGTCGAACTTGACGTGGCGCGCCTTGATCAGATAGTGATTTTCCGGGGCATTCATCGATGTCTCCTTCAACGGTCGGGGGCGCTTCGCCGCTCAGTGCGACGCCATGCTGACGCGGGCGATCATCCGGCCGAGCCACGGCGCGAAGCGCCCGACGAAGCGCATCGCGTGCGCTTCCGCGCCGATCGCGACAACCGGCTTGTTCTGCAGCACGCCGTCGACCATCGCCTTCGCGACGCTCTCCGGCTTCAGGCCGCGCATCTGGTAGAGCTTCGTCGCGCGCTTGCGCAGCCGCGCTTCGTCCTGCGCGCTCTTTGCTGCCGCGTATTGGGTCGACGCCATGATGCCCGTCTCGGCGAAACCGGGGCAGACGGCCGTCACGCCGATCCCGTGGTCCGCGAGCTCCGCGCGCATGCACTCGCTCAGCATCAGCACCGCGGCCTTCGTCGTCGCGTACGCGGGCAGGTCGCGCGACGGGCCGAACGCGGCCGCCGACGCGGTGTTGACGATGTGGCCGCCCGCGCCGCGCGCGGCCATCTGCTTGGCGAACAGGCGCGAGCCGTGGATCACGCCCCACAGGTTCACGCGCAGGATGCGCTCCCAATGCGCGGCCGACGTGTCGAGGATGCCGCCCGCCATGCCGATGCCGGCGTTGTTGACGACGACGTCCGCGCCGCCCAGCTCCTCGCCGACCCAGTTCGCGAGCGCTTCCATGTCGTCGGCCGAACCGACGTCGACGCGCCGCACGTCGGCCTGCGCGCCGAGCAGCCGCACGAGGAGCGCGGTGCGCTCGGCCGCCTGCTCGTCGATGTCGACGGCGACGATCGACGCGCCTTGCTTCGCGAATTCGACGGCCGCGCAGCGGCCGATCCCGCTGCCCGCGCCGGTGATCACGACGCGCTTGCCGACGAACGGACCGGTGCCGCTCAAGCGGCGCGCATGCGCGAGCGCGGGCGGCTGAACGCCCGTCTCGACCGCTTCGATCAACTCCTGCGCGAGCGCCGCGAAGCGTGCGGGGTCCGACATCGGCAGCCAGTGCCGCTCGGCCACCTCGCGGCGGTAATAGGTCGGCACCCAGCGCGCGATGTCGGCCGACAGCGCGGGGCTCACGAACTTGTCGCGCAGCGGCACGACGACCTGCACGGGCGCGTGCGCGTAGCGTTCGCGCGGCGCGAACACGCGGCGGATGAAGTTCGCGCGATACAGGCGCACGCCGTGCACGCCGTCCTCGGTCTGCGTCGGGCGCGGGCCGACGTCGGTGCGCTCGATGCGGCGCATCAGCGCGGGCCACGCGCGGCCGAGCCACAGGCGCCAGTTGAGCTCGGGAATGAACGGCAGGTGAAACAGGTACACGTACCACGAGCGCACGAGCTGGCCGGCGAGCCGCCTGATCGACGCGGGCGACGGCCGCGCGAGCTGCTGGCGCAGCCAGTAGCCGACGTGGTCGAGATTCGGCCCGGAGCACGACGTGTACGACAGGATGCGCCCCGCGAGCCGCGGCTCGGTGACGAACTCCCAGCCCTGGATCGAGCCCCAGTCGTGGCCGATCACGTGTACCGCGCGGTTCGGCGCGAGCGCGTCGATCACCGCGACGAAGTCGTCGACGAGCCGCTCGAGCCGGTAATCGGCCGTGCGCGCGGGCTTCGTCGACAGGCCCGCGCCGCGCACGTCGTACGCGATCACGTAGTACGACTTCGCGAGGAGGGGCGCGACGCGGCGCCAGACTTCGCTGCTGTCCGGATAGCCGTGAACGAGCACGACGGCGGGACGCGACGCGTCGCCCCAGGTCTTCGCGGCGAGCGTGACGTCGCCGGCCGCGACTGCGGTTTCGGTATGAACCGATTCGAACAGCGCGAGCGGCGCTTCGTCGGAAAGGGGCTGCATCGTGATGTTTTCGTGTGATGGGCGGAGAGGGAAGGCGCGCGGCGATGCCGTCACGCCGCCTGTTCGTGCGCGAGCGGCTTGTTCGCCTCGCGCGCGCGCGCGCGGCGCACGTGCGGCAGATCGTCGTCGAGCCAGTACGCGTCGTCTTCGGTGATGACGAGCAGCTCCTCGAACTTCGCGCCGACGCCGGCGAAGCCGAGATGCGGCTCGACCGCCCAGAGGCCGGGCGTCGGCGCGTGATCGGAGCGCGCGTCGATCGACCAGAGC
This sequence comes from Burkholderia thailandensis E264, assembly GCF_000012365.1. Classification (NCBI taxonomy): domain Bacteria; kingdom Pseudomonadati; phylum Pseudomonadota; class Betaproteobacteria; order Burkholderiales; family Burkholderiaceae; genus Burkholderia; species Burkholderia thailandensis. The sequence continues at coordinate 2,183,423 of NC_007650.1, read as the reverse complement.
GGCGACCAGCCCTGTTCCTTGCCCGCGCGCGTCTGCTCGAGCAGCAGGTTGCGCGTCGAATTCAGGCCGAAGCGCGCGACGAAGCGCGGCTTCGACAGCTTGTGCAGCTTTGCGACGCGATGCGCGAGCACCTTGAACGGATACGCCTTGTGGCGCGGCTCGACGCCTTGGCGGCGGCACAGCGCGTCCACTTCCTGCGCGACCTCGGCAAGCGTGCGGCGCTCCTTGACGAGCTTCACGATCATGTCGCGGTGCGCGATCAGGTCGTCCTGCAATTGCTCGAGGATCGGATTGTGGCCGAGGCAGGTCGCGTAGCCGACGTCGGCGACGATGCCGTCGACGACGGGCGCGACGTCGAGAATCACCGGCATGTCGGGCTCGAGCGTGCGGTTGCTCGGGAAGAACGCGAGATTGAAGCCGCCCAGGTGCTTGAGGCCCGAGAAGCCCTCGAACGCGGTGCGATCGCCGAACCACGCGAACGGCTTGTGCAGCCAGTCCTGCACGCCGTGATCCTGCGCCCATTCGATCATCAGCCGCGCGGCCTGCTTCTCGGTGATGCCCGGGTACAGCATGTCGCCGACGGTCTCGACGCAGCGGTATGCGAGCTGTTGGACGGAGCGGAACTGGTTCAGCTCGTCGATGTGGACTTCCGGCAGCGGATGCTCGGCCATGGCGTCGTCTCCCTTTCTTCGTCGTTCTGAACGGTGGTGCCGGCCGCGGATGCTCGACCGGCGGCGCACCGCGTCGGAAAATGTGACATTGGTCAATGTAAATATCTTATATCAATGAATCGTGCCCGGGCGTGCGTTTGTGATGAGTACTTCTCCTAATTCGTCGGCGGGAAGGGGCTTCGCTCGGGCGGCATCGGAGGAAACGGGGCATGATCCGGCAGGCCGTCGGGCTCGGCGGGAGATCAGGCTCGGGAGATCGGGCACGCGAAGCGGCGGCGCCCGGCACGATTGCGCGGCCGGGCCAACGGGCCATTGGGCCAACGGGCCGTCGGGCCATTGGGTGTCGCTGGGTCGTTGGCCCGGCGCGTTCGCATGTCGGCCGACGGCCGGCCCCGCGAGTTGCCGATTCGGCGATTCGGCGTGCGGGCGTGTCGTCGATTCGTCGAACCGCTATGCAGCCATCGCGCAGGAACCGGCGCCGCGGATCACTGCGGCGTGCGCCCGAAGCGTTCGAGCACCGAGCTGAGCAGATCGATCGGCAGCGGGAACACGATCGTCGAGTTCTTGTCCGCGGCGATCGTCGTGAGCGTCTGCAGATAGCGCAGCTGCATCGCCTGCGGCTGCAGCGCGAGCCGCTGCGCGGCCTGCAGCAACTGCTCGGACGCCTGCAGCTCGCCTTCCGCGTGGATCACCTTCGCGCGCCGCTCGCGCTCGGCCTCCGCCTGGCGCGCGATCGCGCGGATCATCGTCTCGTTCAGGTCGACGTGCTTGATCTCGACCACCGACACCTTGATCCCCCACGCGTCCGTCTGCGCGTCGAGCGTCTTCTGGATGTCGGCGTTCAATTGCTCGCGCTCGGCGAGCAGCGCATCGAGCTCGTGCTTGCCGAGCACGGAGCGCAGCGTCGTCTGCGCGAGCTGGCTCGTCGCGTCGAAGTAGCGCTGGACCTGGATCACCGCCTTTTCCGGATCGACCACGCGAAAATACACGACCGCGCTGACCTTCACCGACACGTTGTCGCGCGTGATCACGTCCTGCGCGGGCACGTCGAACACGACGGTGCGCAGATCGATCCGCACCACCTGCTGGACGACGGGCACGATCAACACGAGCCCTGGCCCCTTGACCTTCCAGAAGCGGCCGAGCAGGAACACGACGCCGCGCTCGTATTCGCGGAAGATGCGGATCGCCGACGCGATCACGAACAGCGCGAGCACGAACAGCAGGCTGCTGAAGCCGAACGTGAAGCCCATCATGATGGTTCTCCTTGTGTCGGGGCGGTGTGGTCGTACAGCGGGGCGACGGTCAGCGTGAGGCCGCTTCTGCCCGTCACGCGCACGCGGCGGCCGGCCGCGATCGGCGTCGCGCTCGCGACGCGCCAGCGCTCGCCGTGCACGCGCGCCCAGCCGGCCGCGGACGGCGCGAGCGGCGCGGCCGGGTCCGCGCTCGGGCCGACCTGCGGCGGCTGATCGGGAACGAGACCGTCGTCGAGCACTTCGCCGATGCTGCCGACGATCGCCTCCGCGCCGGTGACGACGGGCCGCCGCCGCGCGCGCAGCGCGAAGCCCGACACGCCGAACACGAGGATCGTGCCCGCGGCCGCGAGCGACGCGATCACGGGCCACGGCACGCCGTAGCCGGGCACGTCGGTGTCGATCAGCATCAGCGCGCCGATCGCGAACGCGACGATGCCGCCCACGCCGAGCGTGCCGAACGTCGGCAGGAACGCTTCGGCGATCAGGAACGCGATGCCGAGCAGCACGAGCGCGAGGCCCGCGTAGCTGATCGGCAGCATCTGCAGCGCGAACAGGCCGACGAGCAGGCTGATCGCGCCCGCGACGCCAGGCAGCACGAAGCCGGGATTCGCGAATTCGAAGAAGAGCCCGTACATGCCGAGCGTGACGAGCACGAGCGCGACGCTCGGATCGGCGACGGTCGCGAGCAGCCGGCTGCGCCAGTCGGGCTCGATCGTCTCGATCGGCGCGTGCGCGGTGTCGAGCCAGTGCGCGCCCGTTGCGGTGACGACCTTGCGGCCGTCGAGCTTCGCGGCGAGATCGGCCGGATCGTTCGCGATCAGGTCGACGACGTGCTGCGCGAGCGCGTCGCTCGCGGGCAGGCTCACCGCCTCGCGCACCGCGCGCTCCGCCCAGTCGGCGTTGCGCCCGCGCAACTGCGCGAGGCCGCGGATGTACGCGGCCGCGTCTTGCATCGCCTTGCGGGTTTCGGTCGATTCGGCGTCGGCCGCGCCTGCGCCGGATGCGCCGGATGCGGCGCCGGGTTCGCGCCGCGCGGCGGGCGGCGCCCGCCCGCCGATGCCGAGCTGCACGGGCGAGGCCGCGCCGAGGTTCGTGCCGGGCGCCATCGCCGCGATATGGCTCGCGTAGACGATGTAGGTGCCGGCGCTCGCCGCGCGCGCGCCGCCCGGCGCGACGAACGCGGCGACGGGCACGCCCGAGCCGACGATCGCCTTGATGATCTGCCGCATCGACGTATCGAGGCCGCCCGGCGTGTCGAGCTGGACGATCGCGAGCTGCGCGCGCTCGCGTGCGGCGCGCTCGAGGCCGCGGACGATGAAATCGGCGCTCGCCGGGCCGATCGCGCCCGTGACCGGAATCACGACGACGGGCGCGCGCGTTGCCGCTGCGGCGGCCGCGCATGCAAGCAGCAGGCCGATCAGCACGGCCGCGCGCGCGAGCCGAGCGGCAAGCCTGCCGTGCCGCGGCGGCGGGCGTGGCGAGGGATGGGGCGTTTGCATCGCGGTGTCGGCCGGCGGCGCGCGGCCGCATGGTGCGGCGCCGCAGCCGGGCCGTGAGAAGGGCGTGCGCCCGGTGCTTAAAGAGTAGGCGGTTTCCGGCGAAAGCGCGAAGCGGCCGCGCGCGCGGCGAGCGCGGCGTCGCGGTAGTCGGCGGGGCTCATCCCGCGCCACTTGCGGAACGCGCGGTAGAACGCGCTCGGCTCGGCGAAGCCGGTCGCCGCGGCGACGTCGGCGACCGTGCGGGCCGGGTCGGCGAGCGCCTCGCACGCGAGATCGAGGCGCAGCGCGTCCTTGATCGTCTGGTACGAGTGGCCTTCCTGCTTCAGCTTGCGGCGCAGCGTCGCCTCGGCTACATGCAGCCGCGCGGCGAGCGCCCGCGCGGTGGGCCAAGCGGCGGGCGGCAGCGCGCGCAGCGCCGCGCGCACGCGCCCGCCGAGCGCGTGCGGGTTGCGGTACTTGACGATGAAGCTCGCGGGCGCGTCGCGCAGGAACGGCTTGAGCGTCTTCGCCGTCTGCACGACGGGCAGCGCGGCGAACGCCGGATCGAAATCGACATACGATTCGGATTCGCCGAAGCGCATGTCGTCGCAGAACATCAACTGATATTCGTGGACCGCGCGAGGCTCGCCGCAGCGAAAGCCCGCGTGCAGCAGCGGAATGCGCCGTCCGATGAGCCAGCACGTGAGGCCGTAGACGATGATGAAATAGGTTGCGTACGCGAACATCTCCGGCGGATTCGCGCTGTTGCGGTGCACGAAGCGCAGGCGCACGCGCTCGGCGTTCGCGTCGATCTCGGCGTGCAGATCGTCGAGCACGCAGTGCATGAAGTTGACCGCGCGGGCGAGCGCGCGCAGCCCGTTGCGCGCGCCGAGCGCCGCCTGGCTCATCGCGATGAAGCTGCCGCAGCGCATCGGGTGCGAGTCCTGGCCGAAGAATTCGTCGTCGAGCGCGCGCGCGATCGCGTTCCACAGCGCGCCGTACTGCCGCGCGGACACGCGTGCGTTGCGCTGCGCGAGCAACGCGGCCGCAATGCCCGCCTGCGCGAGGAGCGGCGCGTCGTCGACGCCGCGCCGCCGCGACAGCGCGAGGCTCGACTCGACGAGTTCGATCGAAACGGTGCCTTTCTTTTCTTCGTGCTTCATCGCAGGAGCGTGCCGCGGTGCGGTATGGCAAAAACGATCAGTGTAATTGAGCGGAGCGAGCATCGAACAGATGCCGCGCGTTGCCTACACTTGACTGATCGACACGGAACGAACGAGGCGCGCTGCGCGAGCGACGCGGCGGCGCCCAGGAGACACGCAGCCATGGACGATCTCTACACCGAAGATCAACGGATGATCCTCGACGCCGCGCGCGCCTTCTGCGCCGAGGTGCTCGCGCCGAACGCCGCCCAGTGGGACCGCGAATCGCATCTGCCCGACGAGGTCGTCGCGCAGATGGGCGAGCTCGGTTTCCTCGGCATGATCGTGCCCGCCGACTGGGGCGGATCGTATACGGATTACGTCGCCTACGCGCTCGCGCTCGAGGAGATCGCGGCGGGCTGCGCGTCGTGCGCGACGCTCGTGAGCGTGCACAACTCGGTCGGCTGCGGCCCGGTGCTGAACTACGGCACGACCGAGCAAAAGGAGCGCTGGCTGCGCGATCTCGCGAGCGGCAAGACGGTTGGCGCGTTCAGCCTCACCGAGCCGCACGCGGGCTCCGAGGCGCACAACCTGCGCACCCGCGCGGAGCTGCGCGACGGCAAGTGGATTCTGAACGGCAGCAAGCAGTTCGTCACGAACGGCGCGCGCGCGGGCCTGGCGATCGTTTTTGCCATGACCGATCCGGACGAGGGCAAGCGCGGGCTGTCCGCGTTCGTCGTGCCGACCGATACGCCGGGCTTCATCGTCGGCAAGCCCGAGAAGAAGATGGGCATTCGCGCGTCGGACACGTGCCCGATCACCCTCGAGAACTGCGCGATTCCCCAGGAGAATCTGCTCGGCAAGCGCGGCGAGGGGCTGAAGATCGCACTGTCGAATCTCGAGGGCGGGCGCATCGGCATCGCCGCGCAGGCGACGGGCATCGCGCGCGCCGCGTTCGACCGCGCGCGCCGCTATGCGCGCGAGCGCGTCCAGTTCGGCAAGCCGATCGCCGAGCATCAGGCGATCGCCGAGAAGCTCGCGAACATGGCGACGCAGATCAACGCCGCGCGCCTGCTCACGCATCACGCGGCGCGGCTTCGCACGGCGGGGCTGCCGTGCCTGTCGGAGGCGTCGCAGGCGAAGCTCTTCGCGTCCGAGATGGCCGAGGCGGTGTGCTCGGATGCGATCCAGATTCATGGCGGCTACGGTTTCCTCGTCGATTACGAGGTCGAGCGCCATTACCGCGATGCGCGGATCACGCAGATCTACGAGGGGACCAGCGAAGTGCAAAGAATGGTGATCGCGCGGCAGCTGTGAGCGCTGCCGCGCGAATCGCCGCAAGCGCGCTCGCTCGCAATATGAATGGCTTTGCATGGGATCGGGAAAGGCGCTGAAGCGCCAACGCCGATCGACGGCTTTGCATGGGATCGGGGTAGGCGCTGAAGCGTCAACGCCGATCGACAGCTTTGCATGGGATCGGGGTAGGCGCTGAAGCGCCAACGCCGATCGACAGCTTTGCATGGGATCGGAGTAAGCGCTAAAGCGCTAACTCCGATCGACAGCTTTGCATGGGATCGGAGTAAGCGCTAAAGCGCTAACTCCGATCGACAGGAGACGACACGATGACGGCACAGGCGTTCCTCGACGCACGCGATTTCCTGCTGCGCCACCGCACCGACTACGACACCGCATATCGCGATTTCAAGTGGCCGGCGCTCGACGAATTCAACTGGGCGCTCGACTACTTCGACGCGATCGCGCGCGGCAACGACAAGCCCGCGCTATGGATCGTCGATGCCGCGACAGGCGACGGCGCGCGGTACACGTTCACGCAGATGTCCGAGCGCTCCGCGCGGATCGCGAACTGGCTGCGCGGAATCGGCGTCGCGCGCGGCGAGCGGATTCTGCTGATGCTGCCGAATCGCGTCGAGCTGTGGGACGCGATGCTCGCGGCGATGAAGCTGGGCGCGGTCGTGCTGCCCGCGACGACGCAACTGTCCGCCGACGACGTGCGCGAGCGCGTGCAGATCGGCGGCGCGCGCTATGCGATCGTCGACGAGAACGAGGCCGCGAAGTTCGAGCAGCCGGGGCTCGACGTGACGAAGATCGTCGCGGGCGCGCCGCGCGACGGATGGCTCGCGCTCGCCGACGGCTATGCGGCGCCGGCCGACTTCGCGCCCGACGGCGCCACCCGCGCGAGCGATCCGATGCTGCTGTACTTCACGTCGGGCACGACGTCGAAGCCGAAGCTCGTCGAGCACACGCACCGCACCTATCCGGTCGGCAGTCTGTCGACGATGTACTGGGTCGGCCTGCAGCCGGGCGACGTCCACTGGAACATCAGCTCGCCCGGCTGGGCGAAGCACGCGTGGAGCTGCTTCTACGCGCCGTGGAACGCGCAGGCGTGCGTGTTCGCGTTCAACTATGCGCGCTTCGAGCCGAAGGGGGTGCTCGACGCGCTCGTCAAATACGAAGTGACGACGATGTGCGCGCCGCCGACCGTCTGGCGGATGCTCGTCCAGCAGCCGCTTTCGACGTTCGCGGTGAAGCTGCGCGAGATCGTCGGCGCGGGCGAGCCGCTCAATCCCGAGATCATCGAGCGCGTGAAGAAGGCGTGGGGCGTGACGATCCGCGACGGCTACGGGCAGACCGAAACGACATGCCTGATCGGCAACTCGCCGGGCCAGCCGGTCGTGCCGGGCTCCATGGGCCGGCCGCTGCCGGGCTACGCGATCGAGCTGCTCGATCCGGACGGCGCGAGCGCGACCGAAGGCGAGATCGCGCTGCCGGTCGGCCCGGACGTCGCGCGTCCGGTCGGCCTGATGAAGGGCTACGCGAACAATCCGGACGCGACCGCGCACGCGATGCGCGACGGCTATTACCGCACGTCCGACATCGCGCTGCGCCGCGACGACGGCTACTTCGTCTACATCGGCCGCGCGGACGACGTGTTCAAGTCGTCCGACTACCGGCTGAGCCCGTTCGAGCTCGAGAGCGTGCTGATCGAGCACGAGGCGATCGCCGAGGCGGCCGTCGTGCCGAGCCCGGACCCGGTGCGGCTGTCGGTGCCGAAGACGTTCGTCACGCTGCGCGCGGGCTATGAGCCGAGCGAGGCGCTCGCGCGCGAGATCTTTCGCTTCTCGCGCGAAAAGCTCGCGCCGTACAAGCGGATTCGGAGGTTGCAGTTCGCCGAGCTGCCGAAGACGATCTCCGGCAAGATCCGCCGCGTCGAGCTGCGCCGCCGCGAGCTCGAGCGCGGCGACGACACGTCGAGCCGGATGCCCGGCGAGTATTGGGAAGAGGATTTCGCGGCCGAGGGCAAGTGACGCCCGGCATGCCGCCTTGCATCAACCGGCCGCAGACGCGCGCGGCGCGCCGCCGGCCATAGCCAGGAGAATCTCACGATGAACGCAACTCCGTCGTCCCAGAAGGGACATCACGTGCCGACCGTGAAGCTGTTGATCGCCGGCGAATTCGTCGAATCCCATGCGACCGAGTGGCGTGACATCGTCAATCCGGCGACGCAGGAACTGCTCGCGCGCGTGCCGTTCGCGACCGCGGCCGAGGTCGACGCGGCCGTCGAAGCCGCGCAGGCCGCGTTCGCGAAATGGAAGAGCACGCCGCTCTCCGCGCGCATGCGCATCATGCTGAAGTTCCAGGATCTCGTGCGCGCGAACCTGCCGCAGATCGCGAAGACGCTGACGGCCGAGCAGGGCAAGACGCTGCCCGACGCCGAGGGCGACGTGTTCCGCGGCCTCGAGGTGGTCGAGCACGCGTGCTCGATCGGCACGCTGCAGCTGGGCGAGTTCGCGGAGAACGTCGCGGGCGGCGTCGATACGTACACGCTGCGCCAGCCGCTTGGCGTGTGCGTCGGCATCACGCCGTTCAACTTCCCCGCGATGATTCCGCTGTGGATGTTCCCGATGGCGATCGTCTGCGGCAACACGTTCGTGCTGAAGCCGTCCGAGCAGGACCCGCTGTCGACGATGCTGCTCGTCGAGCTCGCGATCGAGGCGGGCGTGCCGAAGGGCGTGCTCAACGTCGTGCACGGCGGCAAGGAAGTCGTCGACGCGCTGTGCTCGCATCCGCTCGTGAAGGCGATTTCGTTCGTCGGCTCGACGGCCGTCGGCACGCACGTGTACCGGCTCGGCAGCGAGCACGGCAAGCGCGTGCAATCGATGATGGGTGCGAAGAACCACGCGGTGATCCTGCCCGACGCGAACCGCGAGCAGACGGTGAACGCGCTCGTCGGCGCGGCGTTCGGCGCGGCGGGCCAGCGCTGCATGGCGACGTCGGTCGCGGTGCTCGTCGGCGCGGCGCGCGACTGGCTGCCCGACATTGTCGCGAAGGCGAAGACGCTGAAGGTCAACGCGGGCGCGGAAGCGGGCACCGACGTGGGCCCCGTCGTGTCGCGCGCGGCGAAGCAGCGAATTCTCGGCCTCATCGAAACCGGCGCGAAGGAGGGCGCGAAGCTCGTGCTCGACGGCCGCGACGTGAGCGTGCCCGGCTACGAGCACGGCAACTTCATCGGCCCGACGATCTTTGCGGACGTGAAGCCGGAGATGTCGGTCTATACGCACGAGATCTTCGGCCCGGTGCTGTGCGTGATGTCGGTCGACACGCTCGACGAAGCGATCGCGCTCGTCAACGCGAATCCGTTCGGCAACGGCGTCGGCCTCTTCACGCAAAGCGGCGCGGCCGCGCGCAAGTTCCAGAGCGAGATCGACATCGGCCAGGTCGGCATCAACATCCCGATTCCGGTGCCGGTGCCGTTCTTCAGCTTCACGGGCTCGCGCGGCTCGAAGCTCGGCGATCTCGGCCCGTACGGCAAGCAGGTCGTGCAGTTCTACACGCAGACGAAGACCGTCACCGCGCGCTGGTTCGACGACGACGCGACGGCGGGCGCCGTCAACACGACGATTCGTCTGCACTGACTGGAGGGCGCGATGAAGATCGGTTTTATCGGCTTGGGGCACATGGGCGCGCCGATGGCGCTCAACCTGCTGAAGGCAGGCCATGAAGTGCGCGCGTTCGATCTGAGCGAGGATGCGCTGCGGCTCGTGAAGGACGGCGGCGCGCAGGTTGCTGCCTCGCCGCGCGAGGCGGCGGCGGGCGCCGAGTTCGTCGTCACGATGCTGCCCGCGGCCGCGCACGTGCGCGGCGTGCTCACGCAGGAGAACGGGGTGCTCGCAGGCCTCGCCGCGGGCGCGATGGTGATCGATTCGAGCACCATCGATCCGGCGAGCGCGCAGGCGTTCGGCGAGCTCGTGCGCGGCGGCGGCGGCGCGTTCGTCGACGCGCCGGTGTCGGGCGGCACGGGCGGCGCGGCGGCGGGCACGCTGACCTTCATGGTTGGCGGCAGCGACGCCGACTACGCGCGCGTGAAGCCCGTGCTCGCGGCGATGGGCAAGAACATCGTGCACTGCGGCGCGACCGGGATGGGGCAGGTCGCGAAGGTCTGCAACAACCTCGTGCTCGGGATCACGATGGCGGGCGTGTCCGAGGCGATGGCGCTCGGCGCGTCGCTCGGCATCGATCCGAAGGTGCTCGCGGGCATCATCAACACGTCGACGGGCCGCTGCTGGAGCTCGGACACGTACAACCCGTATCCGGGCGTGATCGAGACGGCGCCGTCGTCGCGCGGCTACACGGGCGGCTTCGGCACCGATCTGATGCTGAAGGATCTCGGCCTCGCGAACGACGCGGCGAAGCAGGTGCGGCAGCCGGTCTACCTCGGCGCGCTCGCGCAGCAGCTGTATCAGACGATGAGCAGCCGCGGCGACGGCAAGCTCGATTTCTCGGCGGTGATCCGCCTGTACCGACCGCTCGGGAAGGATGCCTGATGATCGAGCTCGACTACGCCGACGACGGCGCGATCGCGCTCGTCACGCTCAAGCGCCCGTCCGCGAACACGTTCAGCGCGGACGGGCTTCTCGAATTGCAGCGCACGCTCGAGCGGCTCGAAGCGGATTCCCGCGTGCGCGCGCTCGTCGTCACGGGCGACGGCCCGAAGTTCTTCAGCGCGGGCGCGGATCTGAACGCGTTCGCCGACGGCGATCACGCGATGGCGCGCACGATGGCGTCGCGCTTCGGCGCCGCGTTCGAGGCGCTGCACGACGCGCGCTTTCCGACGATCGCCGCGATCAACGGCTATGCGATGGGCGGCGGCCTCGAATGCGCGCTCGCGTGCGACATGCGCATCGCCGAGCGGCACGCGCAAATGGCGCTGCCCGAACCGTCGGTCGGCCTCACGCCGTGCGGGCTCGGCACGCAGACGCTGCCCTGGCTCGTCGGCGAGGGCTGGGCGAAGCGGATGATCCTCGCGGGCGTGCGCGTCGACGCGCAAACCGCGCTGCGCATCGGTCTCGTCGAGGATGTCGTCGATACCGGCCGCGCGCGCGACGCCGCGCTCGAGCTCGCGCGCGGCGCGGTGGCGCTCGGCCCGCGCGCGGTCGGCGTCGCGAAGGAACTGATCGGCCTCGCGCGGCAGGGCGTGCCGCGCGGCGCGGCGCTCGCGCTCGAGCGCGAGCGCTTCGTCGATCTGTTCGACGGCGGCGAGCCGCGCGAAGGCGTCGCCGCGTTTCTCGGCAAGCGCAAGCCGCAGTGGCGAGCCGATGACGGAGGGCGGCCGCGATGAGCACGCCGATGATGCACGACCTCACGCATGAGGCGGCCGCACGCGACGTGCTGATGCGCGTCGTGAACCGCGTCGCGCTGATCACGCTGAACCGGCCGGCCGCGCTCAACGCGCTGTCGCACGACATGGTGCGCGAGCTCGCCGCCTTGCTCGAACGCTGCCGCGACGATCGCTCGATCGTTGCGGTCGTGCTGCGCGGCGCGGGCGACAAGGGCTTCTGCGCGGGCGGCGACGTGCGTGCGCTGTACGGAATGGCGAAGGTGCGCGGCCGAGACTGGCTGCCGTTCTTCGTCGACGAATACCGGCTCGACTATGCGATCCACACGTTCCCGAAGCCCGTTGTCGCGCTGATGGACGGCGTCACGATGGGCGGCGGAATGGGGCTCGCGCAGGGCGCCGCGTTGCGCGTGTCGACCGAGCGCAGCAAGATCGCGATGCCCGAGACGCGGATCGGCTTCGTGCCCGACGTCGGCGCGACGCATTTTCTCGCGCGGCTGCCGGTCGAGCTGTCGCTGTACGTCGGCCTCACGGGCGTGACGCTGTCGGGCGCGGACGCGCTCGCGGCGAAGCTCGCCGATCTGTCGGTGCCGTCGTCGTGGCTCGATACGTTCGAGACGCGGCTCGAACGCGCCGACTGGTCGGGCGACGTGTTGCGCGCATTGCGCGCGGTGTTCGCGCCGCCGTGCAACGTCGTCCCGCATGCGGCGCTCGACAGCCAGATGCCGTGGATCGTTCGCCACTTCGACAAGCGCTCCGGCGTCGAGCGAATCGTCGCGACGCTGCGGCAGGACCTGACGCGCGACGAGCTGTCGCGCGAGCATCGGCAATGGCTGCAGGCGACGCTCGAGGCATTGACGAGCCATTCGCCGACGATGCTCGAGGTCACGCGCGACGCGTTGTTGCGCGGCCGGCAGACGACGCTTGCCGAGGCGTTCCGGATGGAGCTCGGCATCGTCGCGCATGCGATCGAGGAAGGCGATTTCTGCGAAGGCGTGCGTGCGCATCTCGTCGACAAGGATCGCAAGCCGGGCTGGGCGCCCGCGACGCTCGTCGAGGTGCAGCGAGAGCGCGTGCTGCATTTCCTGACGTCGCCGTGGAAGCGCGAAGCGCATCCGCTTGCCGATCTCGGCGTGGCGTGACGCGGCGCGGCGTGACATGATGGCCGGCGCGCCCGGATCGGCGCCCGGCCGATCCGCCTCGCATCGAGCGGCGGCGAAGCGATGACGAAGGATGCGGGATGCGGGATGCGGCGCTCAGCGCGCCGTGTCGCGTAGCTCGCGTCGCAAGATCTTGCCGACGTTGCTCTTCGGCAGATCGTCGCGAAACTCGACGTATTTCGGGCGCTTGTCGTGGGTGAGGCGCTCCTTGCAGTGCGCGAGCACGTCGCCGGCGGTGAGTGCCGGGTCCTTCCTGACGACGAAGAGCTTCACCGCCTCGCCGGAGCGCTCGTCCGGCACGCCGACCGCCGCGACTTCGTACACGCCCGGATGCGACGCGACGACGTCTTCGATCTCGATCGGATAGACGTTGAAGCCCGATACGAGAATCATGTCCTTCTTGCGGTCGACGATCTTCACGAAGCCGCGCTCGTCCAACACGCCGATGTCGCCGGACTTGAAGAAGCCGTCCTGCGTCATCACCTTCGCGGTCTCGTCCGGCCGCCTCCAGTAGCCCGCCATCGCCTGCGGGCCGCGAATGCAGATCTCGCCGGGCTGACCGAGCGGCACGTCGCGGCCGGCGTCGTCGCGGATCGCGATGTCGGTCGAAGGCAGGGGCACGCCGACGGTGCCGGTGTGCTCGGCGATCGTCACCGGGTTGCAGGTCGCGCTCGGCGAGGTTTCCGACAGGCCGTAGCCCTCGACGATCGGCACGCGCGTGCGTTCGTGCCAGCGCTTCGCGACGCCGTCCTGAATCGCCATGCCGCCGCCGTTCGCGACCACGAGCTTGGAGAAGTCGAGCTTGCCGAAATCCGGATGATGCAGCACCGCGTTGTAGAGCGTGTTGACGGCCGGAAACGCGGAAATCGGATAGCCCGCGAGCGCCGCGATCATGCCGCCGATGTCGCGCGGATTCGGGATCAGCACGCCGAGGCCGCCGGCGTGAATCGTCATGAAGCCGCACACGGTCAGCGCGAACACGTGATAGAACGGCAGCGCGATCGCGGTCACGAACTGCGCGTCGGCCGGCCGGCGAGGAGGGGCGCGCGCCATGCTTCGGACTGCAGCACGTTCGCGACGATGTTCCGGTGCAGCAGCGTCGCGCCTTTAGACACGCCGGTGGTGCCGCCCGTGTATTGCAGAAACGCGATGTCGTCCGGCGCGATCGGGGTGCGCCGAAGCGCATGCCGGGCGCCGTGCGCGAGTGCCGCGTTGAAGCGCGTGCATGACGGCAGGCGCCATGCCGACACCCGCTTCTTCACGCGGCGCACGACGTAGTTGACGGCGACGCCTTTCATGCCGAGCAGGTCGCCCATCGCCGCGACGACGACGTGCCTGACCGATGTCCTCGCGATCACCGCTTGCAGCGTCGCCGCGAAATTCTCGAGGATCACGATCGCCTCGGCGCCGCTGTCCTTCAACTGATGCTCGAGCTCGCGCGGCGTATAGAGCGGGTTCGCGTTGACGACCACGTAGCCCGCGCGCAGGCTCGCCGCGAGCGTCACCGGGTACTGCAGCACGTTCGGCAGCATGATCGCGATCCGCGCGCCGCGCGCGAGGCCGCGCGACTGGAACTATGCGCCGAGCTTGCGCGACAGTGTGTCGAGCTCGCCGTACGTGATCGATTTGCCCATGCAGGCGAATGCGCCGCGCGCGCGATAGTTGCTGAAGCTCTCCTCCATCAGCGCGACGAGCGAGGCATAGCGGGACGTGTCGATGTCGGCCGGCACGCCGGGCGGATAGGCCGTGAGCCAGATCCTGTTCATTGTCGTGTCTCCTCCGTGATCTTCGCGATGGGCGCGCGGCGATGTCGCGGCGGCCGCGTCGAGCGCACTGCGCGCGTCGCCCACCGCGACCGTCGCGAAATACCGGATCGTGCGGTCGTAGCGCAGCTTCGGATTCGTGTAGATGCCGCGCCGTGAATGGACGGCCGCGAGCAGGAACGGATCGAGCTCCTCGATGACGACGGAGCGCTGAAAGCCGATCGTGAGCGCGGTGGGGTAGGTCCAGACACGCCAGGTTGGGGAATCGGGGCCGAAGAAGCCGTAGTCCTCCCGACGCTTTCGTTCCTGACGATCAATATTCCTAATCGAATTCATCGCAACGCTTCCTGCTTGCATCCGCCATCGAAGAATCGATCGTCAGGCTTTCATGAAGCCGCCCAGCACGATCCGCCCCACGTATGCGCCGAGTTCGTCCGGCGTCCATTGCTGCGCGTCGTCGAGCATCGCGCGCACGGCGCCGTCGCCGAGCGACATGAAGATCTCGACGAGAACGGGCAGCTTCTTGTCGATCTGCCGGACGCCGGCTTTCTTCATCATCGGCCCCATCAGCGCGCGCACCTGCTGGGCGACGCGGCGGCGCGCGTGGCCGTAGCGTTCGACCGTGTCCCGATCGTGATCCGCCGCGAGCACGAGCCGCCACGAATCGGCGTGCGCGGCGACGACTTTCAGCAGCGCCTGGAATCCGGCCGTCATCCATTGCTTCGGATCGCCGAACTGCGGCTCGCGCGGCAATGCGGCAATCACGCCGTCGAACAAACGCCGCTCCTCGCGTTCGAGCCGCGCGTCGATCAGTTCTTCGCGCGACGCGAAGCACGCGTAGACCACCGGCCGCGTGACGCCGAGCGCCTGCGCGATCGCTTCCATCGACACGCTCGCCAATCCGCGCGTGACGGCAATGCGCAAGGCGGCGTCCAGTGCCAGTGGCCGTCTGCGTTCGGGGCCCAAATGGGCGGCGCGAGTGCGTTCCTGCATCGTATTTCCTTCAGGTTCGTAGGAAAGATATGCAAGGGTGTAGGAATTCGGCAAGCGGTTTCATTCGAGTGCGGACTCAAAACGCAGGCGGGCGGCGGGGGCCGGCAGGCGGCCGCCCGTCGAAGGCGCTCAGGCGGGGCGGTCCTCGCCGCCCAGCGCCTTGTACAGGCTCATCCGGTTGTTGAGCCGTCCCAATTGATTGCGCGCGAGCGCGCTTTGCGCATCGCGCAGCCGTTGCTGTTCGTCGAGCCATGGCTGCACGCCCGTCGCGCCGGCCGCGAAGCGCGCCTTCGCGAGCGTTTCGGCGCGCTGCGCCTGCGCGAGCGCGTGCGCGCGCTCGTCGGCCTCGGCCTCGAGCTGCGCACGCGCCGACAGCGCGTTCTCGACTTCGCCGAGCGCGCGATACAGGCTCTGCCGGAAATTGACGACGGCTTCCTCGTACTGCGATTTCGACACCTTGATCTGCAACTGCATCGTGTTCCACTGGATGAACGGCAGCGCGAGCCCGAGGCCGAGCGTCGCGACGGGATTCTGCAGCACGCGCTCGAGGCTCGTGCTCGCGGTGCCGACGTTGCCCGTCAGCGTGAATGTCGGATAGAAGCTCGTGCGCGTCACGTCGACGTTCGCGAGCGATTCGCGCAGCCGGAACTCGGCCGCGCGCAAATCGGGCCGGCGGCCGAGCAGCTCGGCCGGCACGCCTGCGGCGATGTCCGGAAGCGGCGCCGCGGGCAGTGCGTCGCGCTCGGCCGCTTGCCGTTGCGGCGGACGGTCGAACAGGATCGCAAGCGCGTTGCGGTTCTCGGTGCGTTGCTGGATCAGTTGCGTCTGGTCCGCGCGCAGCGCGGACAGGTTGCGCTCGGCTTGCGCGAGGTCGAGCCCGGACGTCGCGCCCGCCGCGTGACGCGACTGCACGAGCTCGAGCGTGCGCCGCGCGTACGCGATGTTCGCATCGCCGATCGCGATCAGTTGATTCAGATAGGCGATCTGCCAGTACAGTGCCGCCGTCGTGCCGATCAGCGAGAGCCGCGCCGCATCGCGGTCGGCCTGCGTTGCTTCGAGTTCCCAGCGCGCGGCGTCGCGCTGCGCGGCAAGCTTGCCCCACAGGTCGAGCTCGTAGCCGAGCGTAGCCGTGACGCCGCTCGTGCGGCCCATCCGGTGCGTGTCGAGCGTGCGCGATACGTTGCCCGTCGCGCCGAGCGTCACGTTCGGCGTCAGGTTCGTGTCCGCGAGCCCGGCCTGCAATTGCGCGCGATAGACGCGGATCGCGGCGGCCGCGAGATCGTTGTTCGTGCGCAGCGCGTCGTCGATCAGGCGATCGAGCGTCGGGTCGCCGAAGCGGCGCCACCAGCCGTCGGGCGTGGCGCTCGCCTGCCCCGCGACGGGCGCGGCCCATTGCGCGGGCAGCTCGACCGCGGGCGGCGGCGCGTTGCGCGACGGCGTCGCGCAGGCGGACAGCAGCGCGCCCGCGCACGCGAGCGCGGCGGCGCGCCGGGCGAAACGATGAGTCGGGAGAATCGTCATCGCGTCACCTCAATCGCGCGCGAGCGCATCGATCGGATCGAGCCGCGACGCGTTGCGCGCGGGCATGAAGCCGAACACGACGCCGATCAGCGTCGAGCACAGGAACGCCGACACGATCGAGCCGGCCGAGAACACCATTTTCCATTGGTCGACGAATAGCGAGAACACGAAACTCATGCCCAACGACAGCACGATGCCGATCGCGCCGCCCATCAGGCAGACGGTCACGGCTTCGACGAGGAACTGCTGCATGATGTCGGCCTGCCGCGCGCCGACCGCCATCCGGATGCCGATCTCGCGCGTGCGCTCGGTCACCGACACGAGCATGATGTTCATCACGCCGATTCCGCCCACGACGAGCGAGATCACCGCGATCAGCGACAGCAGCAGCGTGAGCGACTGCCCGGTCTTCTCGACCGTCTTGACGACGCTGTCCATGTTGTACGTGAAGAAATCTTTGCGGCCGTGCCGCTGCAGCATCAGCTTCGTCAGGCTTTGCTCGGCCGCGGCGCTCGGCTGGCCGTCGCGCACGCGCACGGTGATGCTGTCGAGATGCCGCTGGCCGAACAGGCGTCCGGACGCCGTCGTGTAGGGCACCCAGACGTTCAGATTCTTCGTGTCCCCGAACGCGCTTTTCTTTGCCGCGGTCACGCCGATCACGATGCACGGCAGATTGTCGATCAGGATCACTTCGCCGAGCGGATTCGGGTTCGCGCCGAACAGCTTGCGGCGCGTGTTCTCGTCGATCACCGCGACTTGCGCCTGGCGGCGCACCTCGTCGGGGCCGAATGCGATGCCTTGCGCCATCTTCATCCCGCGAACCTGGAAGAAGCGCTCGCCGACGCCGCTCACGAGCGCGTTGACGTCGATGTTCCGATAGCGCAGCAGCAGGCTGCGCGACGTCTCGGGCGTCGCGCTGTCGACGTAGATCTGATCGGCGAGCGCGGCGGCGTCGGCGGGCACGAGCGTCTGGATCGCGTCCGCGCGGCTGTCGCCCCAGTCGGCGCCCGGGTAGACGTTGATCGTGTTTGTGCCGATGCTGCCGATCTCGTCGAGCATGTAGCGCTTCGCGCCTTCGCCGATCGCGACGATCGACACGACCGACGTGATCCCGATGATGATTCCGAGCATCGTGAGCAGTGTGCGCAGCCGATGCGATACGAGCGCGATCCATGCCATCCGGAACGCTTCCGCGAAGCGGCCGACGCCTGCCGACAGTCGGCGCGCGCGCTGCGGCCCCGCATCGCCGCTCGCGCCGGACGCGGCGTCGGCGCCGTCCGCGTGCGGATTGAGGCGGTCGCCGACGATGCGCCCGTCGCTGATCTCGATGATGCGGCGCGCGTGCGCGGCGACGTTTTCGTCGTGCGTGACGATGATGACGGTGTGGCCGAGCGCGTTCAGCTCGCGCAGGACCCGGATCACGTCGTGGCCGCTCTTCGAATCGAGCGCGCCCGTCGGCTCGTCGGCGAGGATCACCTCGCCGCCGTTCATCAGCGCGCGCGCGATGCTCACGCGCTGCTGCTGGCCGCCCGACAACTGGCTCGGCCGGTGGCCGGCGCGATCGGACAGGCCCAGGCGCGCGAGCAGCATCAGCGCGCGCTCGCGGCGCTGCGCCTGCGCGCTGCCCGCGTAGACGGCGGGCATTTCGACGTTTTCGGCCGCGGACAGATGCGGCAGCAGGTGATAGCGCTGGAAGATGAAGCCGAAGTGCTCGCGGCGCAGGCGCGCGAGCTCGTCGCTTTCGAGCTCGCTCGTCTCGCGTGCGCCGACCCGGTAGCTGCCCGAGCTCGGATGGTCGAGGCAGCCGAGGATGTTCATCAGTGTCGATTTGCCCGAGCCGGACGCGCCGACGATGGCGACGATCTCGCCCGCGTCGATCGACAGGCTCACGTCGTCGAGCACGACGACGTCCTTGTCGCCCGCGGGAAAGCGGCGCGTGACGCGCGTGAGTTGAAGCAGCGGTTCGGCCATCGTCAATTCCTCGCGTCGGACGCGGCCGCGCCGGCGCCGGCGGACTCGGCCGCATCGCCGATGATCACGCGCTCGCCGTCGGCGAGGCCCGAGCGCACTTCGACCTTCACGTTGTTGTTGATGCCGGTGCGCACCTTGCGCGTCGAGACTTTGCCGTCCGCGCCGACGACGCGTACCGCATACGCGCCGTCCTTGTCCTTCGCGCCGAGCGCGGCGACAGGGATATTGAGCGCGTTGCGGGCGGTGTCGAGCAGGATGTTCACCTGAGCGGTCATCGAGATGCGCAGCCGGTGGCCGGGATTCGGCACTTCGAACAGCGCGTTGTAGAAGACCGCGGTGTTCGTTTTCGACGAGCCGCCGCCGCCCATGCCGCCGAGGCCGCCTTGCGTGTCGAGGAAGTTCTGCGGCGCGGGCTCGATTGCGCGCAGCTTGCCGTAGTAGCGCTTGTCGGGCTCGCCGAGGATCGTGAAATACGCGCTCTGGTCGGGGCGGACGCGGATCACGTCCGCCTCCGACACCTGCGCCTTGACCGTCATCGTGTCGAGTTGGGCGAGTTTCAGGATCACGGGTGCCTGCTGCTGCGCGATCACCGTCTGGCCTTCCTGCGTGACGATCGCGACCACTTCGCCGTCCATCGGCGCGACGATGCGCGTATAGCCGAGGTTCGCGCGCGCGGTCTCGATCTTGATGCGCGCCGCGCGGATCTGCGCATCGAGCGCGACGAGGCTCGCGCGCTGCACGTCGAGCGAAGCGGCCGCGGCCTCGTAGTCCTGGCGCGACGTCGCGTCGTCGGGCAGCATCTGCTGCTGCCGCCTGAATGCGAGCTCGGCCTGCTTCAGTTGCGCGGTGGTCGAGCGCTTCTGCGCGACGAGGTTCTCGACGTTCGCCTCGGCCTGGCGCAGCTCGTTCTGGGAGATCACCGGATCGATCTCGGCGAGCCACTGATCCTTCTTCACCTTGTCGCCGAGCTTCACCTTCAGCGACTTCAGTTGGCCGGACACTTGCGCGCCGACGTCGACCTGCTTGAACGCGTGCAGCGTGCCCGTGGCGAGCACAGCGTTCTCGAGATCGGCGCGGGCGACGTTCGCGGTGAGGTAATGCGGCGCCTTGTCTTTCGAGGCGAAGCGTTGGTAGAGCACGGCGAGCGAGACGAGCGCGACGACGCCGGCCGCTGCGGCGATCCAGCGGCGTTGGGTTTTTTTCATGGGAAACGGAACGGTAACGCGTGGCAGGCGAGCAATTGTAATGAAAATGAAACTGGACATTGGAATATGGAAAGGTGTGCCGGGTTCAATGCAGCGACAAATTTCCTCAATATTTCGACAGTTCGACACAGGCGCGCGGGCATGCCGGGCGTCGCGCCGCCGCCGCGCACGCCGCGCGTGCGTCATTTGCATATCTCGCGGCGGCGGGCATCGATAGCTGAATTCATTGGTTGGCCGGCATGCCGGCCCGCCCTACGATGCGCCGGGACAAACGCCGCGCGCAGCGGCGCGTCCGAGGGCCATTGCCGACCGGCCGGCCGCGCGCCGCCGGGTTTTCACCGTCCCCTTCACGCATCAAGGAACGATCCGATGAGTCACGAGCCGGACCCCCTCAAGTTCGCCTACTGGGTGCCCAACGTCAGCGGCGGCCTCGTCGTCAGCAAGATCGAGCAGCGCACGAGCTGGGATATCGACTACAACCGCCGCCTCGCGCGCATCGCGGAGCAGAACGGCTTCGACTATGCGTTGTCGCAGATCCGCTTCACGGCCGGCTACGGCGCCGAGTATCAGCACGAGTCCGTCGCGTTCAGCCATGCGCTGCTTGCGGCGACCGAGCGTCTGAAGGTGATCGCCGCGATCCTGCCGGGGCCGTGGCATCCGGCCGTCGTCGCGAAGCAGCTCGCGACGATCGACCAGTTGAACCAGGGGCGCGTCGCGATCAACGTCGTGAGCGGCTGGTTCAAGGGCGAGTTCACCGCGATCGGCGAGCCGTGGCTCGAGCACGACGAGCGCTACCGCCGCTCCGAGGAATTCATTCGCGCGGTGAAGGGCGTCTGGACGCAGGACAGCTTCACGTTCAAGGGCGACTTCTATCGGTTCAACGACTACACGCTCAAGCCGAAGCCGTTGCAGCAGCCGCACCCGGAAGTCTTCCAGGGCGGCAATTCGGCGGCCGCGCGCCGGATGGCGGCCGCCGTGTCCGACTGGTACTTCATGAACGGCAACACGCTCGACGGCCACCGCGCGCAGATCGACGAGATCCGCGCGGCGGCGGCCGCGCAGGGGCGGCGGGTGAAGTTCGGCGTCAACGCGTTCATCATCGCGCGCGACACCGAGCGCGAGGCGCGCGACGTGCTCGACGAGATCGTGCGCCACGCGGATGTCGACGCGGTCAACGCGTTCGGCCACGCGGTCAAGCAGGCGGGCAAGGCCGCGCCCGAAGGGCAAGGGATGTGGGCCGATTCGAAGTTCGCCGATCTCGTTCAGTACAACGACGGCTTCAGGACCAACCTGATCGGCACGCCCGAGCAGATCGCCGAGCGCATCGTCGCGCTGAAGGCGATCGGCGTCGATCTCGTGCTTGGCGGATTCCTGCATTATCTGGAGGACGTCGAGTATTTCGGCAAGCGCGTGCTGCCGCTCGTGCGCGAACTGGAGCGGCGGCACGACGCACAGCCGGCCTGACGCGGGCAACGGCTCGGCCATGCGGCGCGCGGCGGGTCGCGCGATCGTTAGGCATGCGACGAATGTCGCCGTCGATGGCGACGCATGTGCCGGCGCCGAGCCGGCGCAGGCCGTTTGAATTCGGCGTTTGAAACGTTCGCGCCGGTGCGAGCGATCACGGGCGTGCTCGTCGCCATCGCTTGTCCCGGTCCGAGCCGGCGTTTTCGTCGCGCGTCGGGCTTCATCGCGCGCTCGCTGACGAAGTCACACCGCTGCAATATTGGCGAAAGCACAATAGGCACCCGACAGTTCACCAACATCGCGGCGTCTCCTGCGAGGCCGCCGCGTTCATACTGAGGGGGGCCGGTATGCTTCGTACCTTCGCGCGCGCCGCGTGCGCGCTTGCTGTCGCGTCGGCTTGCGACACCGCCAACGCATACGATTATCTGCTGCTCGCGACGTCGTGGGAGCCGGGCTTCTGCGCAACGCACAGCGCGACCGAATGCAGCGCGCTGTCGGGTTCGTACGCGTCGACGAACCTGTCGCTGCACGGCCTGTGGCCGAATAATTACGACGGCAACCAGCCGTTCTATTGCGGCGTGCCGCAAAACGAGATCGACCTCGACAACAATCATCAGTGGTGCAGCATGGATGCGTACCCGGTCGGCTCGTCGACGCTCGCGACGCTGTCGACGTACATGCCGGGCGTCGCGTCGTGCCTCGACAAGCACGAGTGGTACAAGCACGGCACCTGCGCGCAGGCGCCGTCGGCCGACGCATACTGGAATGGCGCGACGGGGATGGTGAGCCGCCTGTCGACGACGTCGTTCAACACGTTTCTCCAGTCGAACGCCGGCAGCACCGTGACGCGCACGCAATTGCTGAACGCGTTCGAAGGCGCGTTCGGCAGCAACACGCGCGGCGCGGTTTCGCTCAAGTGCGTGAAAGTCAACTACGTCAGCTATTTCACCGAGGCGTGGATTTCGGTGAAGACGGATGCGACGTCGCAGTTCCCGAGCGCGGCGTCGCTCGTGACCGATGCCGGCACGCAGGGCACCTGCCCGACGTCCGGGATTTATATCGCGAAGTAGGCTCGGCTGCGCGCGCCCGGTCCGGAGCGAAGGACGGTTCGGACGGGCGATGCGAATGGCGCTGGCGGCCTTGAACCGGCTGCGGCATCTGGATTCAGGCGGGCCGACGGAGGTCGCGTCGATCCCGATTTCGTCGCGCGATTCGACGCCGACGTGAACGAGGACCTGAATCTGCCCAGGGCGCTTGCGGTGCTCCGGGAACTCGTCAAGAGCAGCCTGCCGCCGTCGACCTTGAGGGCGACCGTGGACGGCTTCGATACTGTGCCGAGCCTCGGGTTGCGCGATTGGCAGCCGGTGATGTTCGACATTCCGGAAAGCGTCCGGGCATTGCTTGGCGAGCGCGAGCAGGACAGGGCGGAAGGGAACTGGGCAAAAGCCGATGACATTCGGCGGACGTTGAGCGCGCGAGGCTGGCGGGTCGAGGGCAGCAAGGAAGGGCAACGCCTGATCGGCGTTGCCGCCGATCCGACAGGTATGCGCGATGGATGCGCTTCGCATGTGTGCCGAACCGAGCGTCCGCTCTCGACGAGTTCCACGGGCCATTCAGGTTCGGTTGCTGCCGAACGAGGCGCGCTCCATTCGGCGTGCTGCGCGCGTTGACATGAACCGGCGGCGCGTTGCGCCGGATCAGCCGCGCTCGATCTCGGCGCTTCGGAAGCTGCGGCAGCTGCGGAAGCTGCCGAAGCTTCAAAAGATCGGCTGCCCCGAATAGGTCGCCAACCATTGCAGGGCCAGCGTGCCGGCGCTCGGGAAAATCAACCGACGATGACGCAGGAGGCCGGCGTCAAAAAATCGACTGGCCGGTAAGCGTGGTCAGCTGTTCGAGCGCGTGAACGCCGGCGACGGAGTTGCCGTTCGCGTCGAGTCCGGGCGACCAGACGCACACCGCCATCTCGCCCGGTAGCACGGCGACGATACCGCCGCCCACGCCGCTTTTCGCGGGCAGGCCGACGCGATATACGAAGTCGCCGGCCGCGTCGTATGTGCCACACGTCAGCATGAGGGCGGATAGGCGTTTGGCTGAGCTGGCGTCGAGAATGCGCTCGCCGGAAACGGGGGCAACGCCGGCATTGGCGAGAAAGAGGGCCGCGGTCGCCAGCTCGATGCAGTTCATTTCGATCGCGCACTGGCGGCAATAGGCGTCGATGACCGTCTCGGGCGGCATATGCAGATTGCCAAAGCTCGCCATGAAGTGTGCCATCGCGCGATTGCGTTCGGCGTGGGCAAGCTCGGAATTCGCGACTCGGAGGTTATAGTCGAGGTCTGTGACACCGGTCAGCCGTCGCATGAACTGGACGAGCGCAGTTTCAGCACCGACGAACCGGCGGCACAAGACGTCGGTGACGATGAGCGCCCCGGCATTGATGAACGGATTGCGCGGTATGCCGCGCTCGCTCTCAAGCTGGACGAGCGAGTTAAAAGCGGTTCCCGACGGCTCTCGGCCTACCCGTTTCCAAAGCGAGTCGCCAAGCAACTGAAAGGCGAGGGTACACGCAAAGAGTTTCGAGATGCTCTGGATCGAGAACCGTTCGCGCGCATCGCCGACGGAGAACACGCGGCCGTCGAGGGTGACGACGGCCATGCCGAAGCGCTCGGCAGGCACGCTGGCAAGCTCCGGGATGTAGTCGGCGACGCGGCCCGCCGTGCGTAACGGCTCGATGTCGCAATGAATTCGTTCGAGGATTTCCTGATAGTTGGTTTCGGTCATGGATGCGTGTCCGAGAACTCTTGAGCGCGGCCCGCGATGATACCGCAGCAGATCGGCGTTCAAGCTGCGCATCTGCATTTCCGGCATGGAGGCTCTTTCCGCGATACGGTGGCGCATGCTTGCCGTCGGGCGGGGTTCCGGCGTAGATGGGAGCCTGCATCGATCGCTACGATCGGCCGCACGGGCTGTTCTGCCTCGATCCGCCGTGCTTCGAGACCGAAGGGTACGGCGTTGCGTTTCCGTTTGCGGAGAACGAGAAGATGGCCGAGCGGCTGCGGTCGATCGCGGGGCGCGCGATCGTCGGCTTCAACGACCACCCTGAGAGCCGGTGTGTGGTCGCCGGCTTGCATATCGAGAGCGTGCCGATTCAGCGCACGGTAGGCGGCGGAAAGGGCGTTGCGCGTCGGGAACTGATTATTCTCGGTTGAGACGATGGGGCGGAGCCGGCCGGGTTGTTTTGACGAACGCTCCCGGCGCGGTAATCGCGCCGGCTTGCTCAGATATCGACGTAGGCGGGGAGCAGGTCTTGATCGACGAGCCGGATCTCGATGCGGTTCGCGATCGCGACGTGCTCGGGATTGTCGACCGAGAACGGGGCGTCCGTCACGCTGACGATGATCGTGCCGGTCTGTTTGCCTTTGGCGGGTACGGGAATCAGCGCTCGGGCCTCCGGAACCTGCTGTTGCGTAATGACCTTCGGCAAGTAGAGCATCCAGCCGACGCCGGGCTTGTCGTCGAACACCTTTTTCTCGAAATAATCCATCGGTGCGACCGAGACGACGGCGGGGGCGTAGGTCGCTACCAGCAAAGAAACGATGCCCTGAATGGCTGCGAGCGGTGCCAGTCCCGTTTCCGCGTCACGTGGCTTGGGCGGATCGATTGCTACCTCGGACGGTAGCGGGCCGGTATCGATAGAGAGCTTCAACGTCGCGCCATCGGTCGGGTTGTTATGCCCGTTCCATAACCCGACTACCTTTGCCCGATTCCGTTTGCCTTGATACTTGGTTTTGAGTACCGCCAGCAGTGCGGTCGACGGTGCGCCCGAGGCTTCGAAGGCGGGGTAGAGCAGTGCTTCTTCCTCGGTAGATCCCGTCAAGTACCACTGGCCGAGTCGGTCGTCTTTGCCCGATAGTGCCTCGATAACGGACCACAACCGTACAAGATGCGCCTCGAAATTGCCTGGCTCGGCAAAATCGGGGGCATCGCGAAACAGGGTGACAATTTGCATGTTCGTCGTCATGGTTGATAGACAGATTGCACGCGGGCGCTGGTCAGCGTCGGCAGCATGTACGTGCGTGCCTTCGGAGTTGCGAAGTACCACATTAGCCGCGCCGGCGGATTCGAATTGACGACTATCGATTGATTCAAAATCTGCTCGCTCATATCGAAGAAACCCGCGAAGAAGCGCTTCGGTGGACGTGTCAGGAATTTCGTGTGCTGAGGCCGGTTAAAGGTCTCAGTTGATGGCGGAGGTGAATCGCTCGCCGAACAGAATGGCGAACTGATTAACTGCTTGCCGCCAAGTGATAGGCGGCATCTTCCAATCCTTTTCGATGTTGCGCAAGGCCAGATACAGCAGTTTGCTGGCGGCTTCGTCGCTCGGGAAGTGGCCGCGGTTCTTGACGATCTTGCGCAACTGCATGTGCATGCTCTCGATAGCGTTTGGTCGTGTAGACCGCCGCTAGAGCGCGCAACGCTGTTGCAGCAGGCTCGCCCAGATCATCGCAACCAGTTTCGAAGCCGCCTCAAGCGCCAAGAGCGCTTCTGAGCTTTTTTGAATGCGCGTCTGCCGGACTAGCCATGGTTCTGGAAATGGGCCCTGCGGACTTAGCCGCTTCACCACTTCCACGCTGGCCTCTGCTTGACGGATATGGCGGAGCTTGGGAGGCTTTTCCCGCCACCGTAAGCACACGCTTCGCAACGTCGTACCGACGCTGAGCGGTCAACTGATACTGCCGAGCAGCTGGAACGCGAGCGTGCACGCGAACAGCTTCGATATCCTCTGGACCGAGACGCGCTCGCGCGCGTCGCCGACCGTGTGGATGCCGCGATTGATCGCGACGACGGCCATGCCGAAGCGTTCGGCGGACACTTTCGCGAGTTCGGGGATGTATTCGGGGATGTCGTCTGCGACGCGGCCTGCGCCGATTCAGGGCGCGAGTTCGGTGTGGATTGCGTTCGAGAGCTGGTATTTCATCGAATCGGTACGTGCCGCGCCGCGGGAGTGAAGCGCGCCCGTACGGAACCTTCTCGGCGCCAATTCGTCAAGCACCGGTGGCGCGCGTCATGCATGCGCGGGAACGATCGCGCGGACCGCGGCCGATCGCCTAGCGATGCGTGTCGCGCGCCGCATCCGCGACGGCTGTCGCGCCGGGCGTCTCGGGGCCGTCGACGCAAGAGGTTCGTCTGCCGGCGCGTGTCGCAGTATCATTCCAAATGTTTCAGGATTTTACAAAGTAGGCGCGTCAGTTTCGTCTGTTCGCGTTAAGTGATTGTTTCAAAAGAACATTTGGCTTCCATATCGACTGATTTGCCCATGCCTTTCCGGATTCTCCTCGTCGAGGACGACAATCGCCTTTCCACGCTGATCGCGGGCTACCTGCGCAAGCACGAATACGTCGTCGATACCGTGCTGAACGGCGACGACGCCGTTGACGCGATTCTGACGGGGCGCCCCGATCTCGTGATCCTCGACGTGAACCTGCCCGGCAAGGACGGCTTCGAGATCTGTCGTGAGGCGCGCGAGCACTATGACGGCGTCATCATCATGGTGACGGCTCGCGACGAGCCGTTCGACGAGCTGCTCGGCCTCGAATTCGGCGCGGACGACTACGTGCACAAGCCGGTCGAGCCGCGCATCCTGCTCGCGCGAATCAAGGCGCAACTGCGCCGCGCGCCGGTGCGGCAAACGGACGGCGCGCCCGGGCAGCCGGAGAGCTACACGTTCGGCAAGTTCACGATCGACCGCGCGAACCGCACCGTCAATCTGCCCGACGGCACGGCGCCCGAGCTGACGTCGGCGGAGTTCGACCTGCTGTGGGTGCTCGTCTGCCATGCGGGCGAGGTCGTGAGCCGCGACGATCTGATGCTGCAGTTGCGCGGCGTCGAGTTCGACGGACTCGACCGGACGATCGACGGGCGGATCTCGAAGCTGCGCCGCAAGTTGCGCGACGACGCGAGCAGCCCGCAGCGGATCAAGACCATTCGCAGCAAGGGTTATCAGTTCAGCAAGAACGCTTGGGAGTAAGCTGCGCGTCGAGATTCGCGGCGTCGCGCCGGCCGCGCGTTCCATGGTTCGAAACGGCGTGTGCCGCGCCGTCGATGCCGGACCATGTGTGCGTCCGTGCGCCGCCGCGCCGTGATGCTCGGCGGCGATGCGCGATGCAACACGACACCGGGCGACGTGACGCAATGCGACTTTCCCCGCGGTTCGACGTGATGAAACGCCGCCGCGTTCGTGCCGCGCCGCCCGCGTCGCCGACGAGCCGGCCGCGCGCCCGCCGTCGGCTCGCCGCGAGCGTCCGTCGCCGGCACGGCCGGATTTCGCTCGATGATTCAACGCACCGAATTCCGACATTCCCGACTCGAAAATGAACAGCACGCAAGCGCACCGATTATCCCCGTTCCGCTACTGCAAATGGCGCTGGCTGCATTTCCGGCGCTCGTGGACCGACACGCGCGCCGACCGGGTCCCGAGCTGGTCGCGCCTTTATCTGCGGACCTATCTGCATCTCGTCGGCCTCGTGCTGGTGACGGTCGGCGGGACGATCGCCGCGCTGTGCTCGGCGCTCGGGCCACGCGCGGTGTGGCGCGCGCTCGATGCGCTGCCGGGCGGCGCGCTGCCGCTCGCCGCGTTCGTGCTCGCGGTGCCGGCGCTCGCCGGCTATCGGTGGATGCGGCCCGTGTGGTCGGATCTCGTGATGGTGCGCGAGCGCGCGATCGATTTCACGGGCGGCCGCTTCAACACGCGCGCGCGCGAATCGCGCAGCGTGATCATCGGGCCGCTCGCACGCACGCTGAACGCGCTCGCGATGCGAATGGAACGGCTGATCGCCGCGCAGCGCGACCTGACGAACGGCATCTCGCACGAGTTGCGCACGCCGCTCGCGCGTGTGCGCTTCGCGCTCGAGAGCCTGCGCGAGCCAGGGTCGGCCGCCGAGTATCAGAACGCGATCGACAGCATCGAGCAGGACGTGACCGAGCTCGACGAGCTGATCGACATGAGCCTCACGTACGCGCGGCTCGAGTACAGTTCGCTGCAGTCGAATCTCGAGCAGACGGCGCTTGTCGCATGGTTCGACAAGCAGGTCGCCGACGCCGCGCTGCTGTATCCGAGCAAGACGATCGACGCGCGCGTCGCGCTGCCCGCCGACTTGCGCGTGAAGATGGACAAGCGGCTGATGTCGTATGCGATGCGCAACCTGCTGCGCAACGCGAGCAAGCACGCGCGCGGCCGGATCGCCGTCGGCCTGCGGATGCGCCACGGCAACATCGAGATCGATGTCGAGGATGACGGGCCCGGCGTGCCGCCCGACGAGCGCGAGCGGATCTTCGAGGCGTTCGTGCGGCTCGATCGCCATACGGCCGGCTACGGGCTGGGGCTCGCGATCACGCGGCTGGTGCTGCAGGCGCACAACGGGCGCGTGGCCGTCGTCGATCCGCTGCTGCTGCCCGGTGCGCGCTTCGAGATGAGCTGGCCGGTCTGACGCGCGTCGAGGGCGCGCGTTCGTCGCGCATCGCGCGCGAACGGATGCGCGGCTCCGATTCGCGCTTTCAATCCGCGGCCGTCAATTCGCACCGCCGGGAGGCCGTGCGCCGGCGGCCGGGGGCGACGGCGGCCGGAGCCCGCGCCGCGTTGTCACCGCATGGCCCGACCTCGCGCCGCGCACTCGTCTTCGAGCCGGCGCGCCGCAGGCGCATTCGTCTGGCCGAGCCGGCACGCCGGATCGAGATTCACGCCGGGGCGGCCGCGTCGTGCCGCGTCGCCCCGACGGCGCCCGCGCCGCGGCATCATGCCCGAATCCCGAATCCCGAATCCCGAATCCCGAATCCCGAATCCCGAATCAATACGTGCGGCCGAGCTGGAAGTAAATGTTGCGTCGGCCGCCGGGCGCGAGCGCAACGCCGACGTATACCGGCCCGAACGCAGTCGTGAGACTGGTGAAGAACGTGTAGCTTTGTTTGAGCGACCCGCTGCCGATTCGCGTGCCGGGTGTCCACACGTTACCGGCTTCTGCGCTCGCACCCACGTAAAGCGCCTTGATGGGCGACGCGTTGAAGGTCGCCAGTTGGTTCATGTACGTGACCTGGCCATAGAGGAGCGCATTGCCGCTCAATTGATCGGCCGCGTACGCGGACAGATGCTGGAAGCCGCCGAGCGTGTAGCCGAGCGGATTGCCGAAGTTCGTGCCGCCGAAGCTCTTGCCGGCTTCGATGCTCGCATTCACGCTGTGCCTGCCGAACCGCTGAGCGACCATCACTTTCCCATAGACGTCGGTGAACGGCGCATCGCTTTCGAACAACGTGTCACTGCTCTTCGACAGCGAGCGCTCGGCGCGCGCTTCCACGAAATAGCCCTTGCGCGGGAAAGTCGGATCGTCGAGCTGATCGATGACGAGCCGGGCGCGCGCGCTCACCTGGTGTCCGTAGGCGGACGGGAACAGCGTGCCGGGCAGCGACACGTTGTCCGGAAGGAACCACTCGAGCGGCATGTTATACGTTGGCGACGCCGAGAGGTGCGTATAAGCGAGACCGATGCGGAAATCGCCGAGCCGCGCAAGCGGCAGCCCGAAATCAAGGCCGACACGGCTGGTCTGGAAGCGGTATTGCGTGATCTTGATGTCCGTGTCGCTATCGTAGATGTTCGTGAAGCGCCGCTTGTAATCCGCGTACGGCGCGATGTAATAGCCGATCTTGTTCGACAGCGGCTGCCGCAGTTCGACGTGCGCCGACTGCAGATCGCTGCCGAGCGTCGTGTCCGCGCGGAACTCGAGGCCGGACGGCGTGAGCCACGGCCGCCGGTAGCCGAGATGCAATCGGAAGCCGCCTTCGTCCGTCGAGCTGCTCGACATCCCGAGCCCGAACAGCAGGAAGTTCGGCCCCCAGTACTTCTCCTGCGCGTCGATCACGAGCCGGTGCTCGTCGCCTTCGTTGACGATCTGCTGCGTGACGTTCTCGAAATTGCCGCTTGTCGTGAGCGACAGCAGATCGGCGCTGACCGCCTGCGGATCGTAGACGTCGCCCGGCTTCACGTGCAGCGCGTTGCGCACGACCCGCTTCGGCACCGACGCGCCGTTGGTGTGGATGTCGATCGACGTGATGCGGATTGGCTGCAGTGGCGGCCGCCGGTGCGCGGCCCGATACGCGTCGTATTGCTCGGGCGACAGCGCGTAGCGCGCAAGCCGCGGCAGCGCGGCGACGGCGGCCGCCTCGCCCGCGGCGATCGCCTGGTTCGCGGTCTGGAAATCGGTGAATGTCTGCTTGCCGAGGTCCGGCTGCAGCAGGATGTCGTTCGGCGTCAACTGCTTGCGCTGCTCGGCGACGTTCTGCCGGATCAGGATGCCGATCATCTGCTGCATCACGTCGGCGGGCGACGCGAGCGCATTCAGCGGGCGCAACGGCGAGCCGATGTCGACCGCGATCACGATGTCCGCGCCCATCCTGCGCGCGGCGTCGACGGGCAGATTGCCGACGAGCCCGCCGTCCACAAGCGCGCGGCCGTCGATCTCGGCGGGCGAGAATAGGCCCGGCAGCGCCATGCTCGCGCGGATCGCGAGCGGCAGCGAGCCATGGTCGAGCATGACCTTCTGGCCGGTCTGCAGATCGGTCGCGATCGCGCGGAACGGGATCGGCAGCCGGTCGAACGGCTGGTTCGTCGGCACGGCGGCCGTCCAGTTCGCGAGGAGCGCCTGCAGCCGGTTGCCCTGCACGAGCCCGACGGGCGCCTTGAAGCCCTTCGAATCGAAGCCGATCGTGAGGCTGTCGATGTAGAGGCGTTCGTCCTCGCGCTTCTTCTGAGGCAGGTCCGCGCGCTCGGTCACGTCGAACGCGATGTCGGCGAGGTTCACCTGCGACAGCCGCCGCTGCATCTCCTGCGCGGTCATCCCGGTCGCGTACAGTCCGCCGACGACGGCGCCCATGCTCGTCGCCGCGATGCAGTCGACCGGAATCCGGTTCGCCTCGAGCACCTTCAGCACGCCGAGATGCGCGTAGCCGCGCGCGCCGCCCCCCGACAATACGAGGCCGATCGCGGGCCGGCCCGGCCGGCCGCCGTCCGGCGTGCAAACGGGCGCGTCCGTGGCGGCCGACGCCGGCGCGGCTTGCGCGGATGCCGTAGCGCCTGCCGCATCCGACGTCGCGAGGGCGGGCGCCGGCGCTGCGGCCGCGTCGGGCGTGGCTTCGGAGGCGGCGGACGAAGCGGCCGCGGCCGACGCAGCGACGCCCGCCGCCGATGCGGTGGCGACTGCCGATGCCGCCGCCAAGGCGCTCGTTGCGCCCGTTGTGGCCACGGAGCCGGCCGCGGCGGTCGCGGGCCGGCCCGTCGCGATGCAGACGAACAGCAGGGCGGCCACGAGGCCGGGAACGCGAAGGCCCGGACGGGCGGAAGAGGCGAGCGCCGTCATCATCGTTGCTTGGGTGTGGTCGGACTGAACGGTCGGAAGCGTCGATCCGGAATCGGCAAAAGCGAGAGAGTACCGCTTTTGTCGGGCCGCGACCAAGCGCCGCCGCGATTCGCGCCGGCCGGGCGGTGCAAAGCGATCTGCCGCGCTATAGAAAATTCATGAAATCTCCTAAAGTATTCAGGCATCCTGCCGCTAAGCGACTGAGTGGATTGTGCTCATCGCCGGCAACCGGCCCGGGGGCGGCCGGCGACGCATCCGCAGAACCCTTCCACCCGATTCAGTAGAGGCTTCACGATGGCGGCACCCTTTCTCGGAAGGTTCTTTGCGCACAACGTCGCGGTCGATCCCGGCACGGCGAGCACGCAGATCTACGTCCGCGATCGCGGCGTCGTGCTGAATCAGCCGTCGGTGGTCTGCTTCCGCAAGCGGGGCGGCGCGGCCGACAAGGCGCGCGTCGAGGCGGTCGGCGAGCAGGCGAAGGCGCTCCTCGGCCGCTCGCCCGAGCATCTGGAAGCCGTCAGGCCGCTCAGGCACGGCGTCGTCGCGAACTATCACGCGGCCGAGCAGATGATGCGGCAGTTCGTCGACATGTCGCATGCGCGCTCGCTGTTCGGGCGGCGCATCGAGTTCACGATCTGCGTGCCGTCGAACGCGACGGCGGTCGAGCAGCGCGCGATCCGCGAAGCGGCGCTCGCGGCGGGCGCGTCGCGGGTCAGCCTGATCAGCGAGCCGCTCGCGGCCGCGCTCGGCGCGGGCCTGCCGGTATCGGAAGCGGTCGGGTCGATGGTCGTCGATATCGGCGGCGGCACGACCGAGGTCGCGGTGATCGCGCTCGGCGGGATCGTCTATCGCGAGGCGATTCGCGTCGGCGGCGACCAGTTCGACGCGGCGATCGTCAATCACGTCCGCAACCTGTACGGCGTGCTGCTCGGCGAGCACACGGCCGAGCACGTGAAGAAGGCGATCGGCACCGCGAGCTGCCGGGTGCCGCGGGAATCGATCCACGCGGTCGGGCGCAGCGTCGCGGACGGCCTGCCGCGCACCATCGAGCTCAGCAATCACGACATCGCCGACGCGCTCGCCGCGCCGCTGAACCAGGTGGTGAGCGCGGTGA
The DNA here is from genome assembly GCF_000012365.1 of Burkholderia thailandensis E264. Lineage (NCBI taxonomy): Bacteria > Pseudomonadati > Pseudomonadota > Betaproteobacteria > Burkholderiales > Burkholderiaceae > Burkholderia > Burkholderia thailandensis. The sequence continues at coordinate 2,150,651 of NC_007650.1, read as the reverse complement.
AGAGCGCGCTCGAGAACGCGCCGCCCGAGCTGATCACCGACATCGCGGATCGCGGGATCGTGCTGACGGGCGGCGGCGCGCTGCTCGCGGATCTCGGCAAGCGGCTTCACGACGAGACGGGGCTCGCCGCGCGGGTCGCCGACGATCCGCTCACCTGCGCGGTGCGGGGCGCCGGCGAGGCGATGGGGCGGGGCGGGTTCGACGCAGGCGACGAAGACGCGGGCGATTTCGGTTTGAATCGCTGATCCGCCCGCGCCGTCGAGCGACCGTGCGCGCGCCGCGAGCGCTAGCGCGACTGCAGCCAGGCCGCGACGGCCTTTGCCTGGTCGCTATTGAGCGTATGCGCGACGGCGCTCATCACCGGCGCGTTCCCGCGCGTGCCGTTCTTGAAGACGTCGATCTGCCGCAGCAAGTAATCGGCGTGCTGCCCCGCGAGCCGCGGGAACGTGCCCGCGCCTTGGCCGTTCTGCCCGTGGCAGGACGCGCACGCCGGCGTGCCTTGCTCCGGCACGCCGTGCTCGAAGATGTCCTGTCCTTTCGCCATGAGCGCCGGGTCGCCGGCCTCGCCGTGCGTCGGTTCCTGGTGCGAGTAATAGTCGGCGATCGATGCGATCGTCGCGTCGTCGAGCTGCGATGCGATAGCCCACATGTAGGCGCGCGCGTCGGTCTCGCCGCGCGCGTGCTCGCGAAAGCCCTTCAATTGCGCGCTCAGATATTCCTTCGTCTGCGCGTTGAGCCGCGGAAACATCGGCGATTCGCTGCGGCCGTGCGCGCCGTGGCAAGCGGCGCAGAGCTGCGCGGCGAGCCGGGCGCCGTCCTGCGCGTGCGCGGAGCCGGCGGGCCAGCCGGCGAGCGCCGCGGCGAGCGCCGCGGCCGACATCGGTACTGCAAGCAGCTTTCTCATGATCGTTCTCGCGGGGCTGGCGGGTGGGCGAGTCAATGTCCGGGCGACGTCAGAACACGAACCACGCGAGCAGGTACAGCGTGTTGTTGTCGCTCGCGTTTCGGCCGTTGCCGTCATAGTTGAAGCGCGCTCCGTTGAACTTGAGGAACCATGTGTACTGCAGCGACAGCTTCACTTGCGGGAGCGGCAGATAGTCGAGCTCCGCGATGATGCCGCGCGAGTCGGGGCTGCCGTTCGCGCTGCCCGTCACGGGCGTCGGCCCGTACAGTCCGGCGTCGGTCGTACCCGTCGTCGAGAAGTACGCGAGCGTCGCGCCGTACTTGCGCTGGTAGTAGTACGAAGCTTTCGCCTTGAACGTGTTCAGCCGGTCGGTCGGGTTGGCGGGCGTCGGCCCCGCGCCGATGCCGCCGCTCGGGAAGCTCGCGCTCCAGTTCTGCTTTTCGTGGATGAACGTGAATTGCGTGGTGAACGCGTGCGACAGCGTCAGATATTGATACTGCGCGTCGAGCGCGAGATCGGTGAAGCGATCGGTCGGCGTCGCGGGCAGCGTGTTGTCCGGATACACGTCGGCGATCATGCCGAACGTGCCGAGCATCAGCGAGTGCGGGCCCCATTCGCGGTTGTACGCGACGCGCCAGTACGGATTCGCGCCCTTGAGGCGCTTCACGCCGCCCGGCGTGCTGATGTCCTGGCCGGTGCGGAACACCGAGAACATCTCGTCGGCTGTCCGATAGAAACCGACTTCCGCGTAGAGGCTGCGCTGCCAGAACGCATAGGCCGCGGCGCCTGCGACCTGCTGCGCGAGGCCGCCGTCGATCAGCGTGCTCGCCGCCGGCGTGAGCGACACGCTGCTCGACGCGTACGGATAGCCGAATGCCGGTGTGCTGTTCCAGACGTCGGAGACGGTCGGGTTGTTGTTGACCGTCACGCCGTAGATGAAGTCGATGTCGTTGCGGGTGAAGTGCCCGGCCGCGCGGATGTCGGTGTTGTCGATGCCGCTGTGGTGCGCGACGCCGTCGTATGTCCACTGCGCGAACGCGCCGACCGGGCCCGCGATGCGCCCGCCGTAAAAGAGGCTGGCCTGCTGCAGCACGACATCCTGATTGCGGACGAAGTCGTAATTGCGATTGTCGATCGAGCGGGTGTTGGTTTGCGACAACTGCACCATGCCCGCGAGCGGAATCGTGAACTTGTTCGATAGCGTGTAGCCCGTCAGCTTGAAGAAGCGGCCGAACGGCGTGAGCTCGGGAAAGCTCACGTGACAGGCGATGCAGGCGAGCCCGGTTTGTCTCGCGAACGCCGGAACCGCGGCGGCGTCGTTCGACAGGCAGAGTACCCCGGTTACGCATGCAAGCATTGCAATGAGACCACGACGGATACGATCGAGCATACCGTCCCCCTTCTTGATTTGTCGTCAGGGCTCGTCTATCTGGTTTCCGCTAAGAAACCGCTTTTTTATAGCGTATTGAAGCTGGTGTTTATACCGATTTACGTTTAAGGCAACCTTATTTCTTTCGATTTCATTTCGAATTTTCGAAATGAGTCGTTACGCTAATTAATCTTTTTACGCATCGATCGATATCGATTATTCGAGTCTAGGATCGCCATAATTTCGAAAATTGATTTGGATCAGCAACGAAGGGCGCCGCGTGCGCGATTCGTCGTCCGCGCAACGCCCGGCTCGAAGCGTTGCGCACGCCGAAGGGCGCATCGCGCTGCCTTCGGCGTGCGAGCGCCTACTTGCCTTGCAGCAGATCCATGAACGGCGGGAAGGTCAGCAGGATGCCCAGCGCCAGCAGGACGAAAGCGATGGTCGAGACTCGGCCGAGTGCGACCGAGATTGCGTTCCACCGGCGCGACAGCACCGCCCACGACAGCAGCCAGACGACGATCGCGCTCGTCGTCACGCCCGAGAGCGGCCCGGTGGGCGTGTAGAACGTGAAGAAATGCGCAATCGAGCCGAACGCATCGCCGGCGAGCGCGAAGAGTCCGACGGCGAAGCAGCCGATGCCCGCCGCGAGAATCGCGGCGGCGGCCGCGCCGTTCGGCGGCGCGCCGGATGAGGCGGGCTCGCTCGTGCGCGATGCGGCTGTTGGCTCGCTTGATACGGATGACTGATGTTGTTCGACGCCGGCCGTGCGCGGATGCGAGGTATGCATGTTCATTCTCCCGTCATGAGGTGGATGGCGGTGCCGCCGCGCACCGGCGCATACTTGTTCAGGAACGCGCCGAATGCGCCCGCGATGCCGGTCGCGACGAACGCGACGACGGTGAACGCCAGCACGGCGTTGCGAATCTGCCGTTGTCGGCTGAGCGCCGGGCCATACTTGGCGAACACGTACGCGACCATCGTCATCGCGATCGGCGCGAGCCATGCGACGTGTTCCTTCCACTCCATTCCGAGACTGTGCCAGCCCGACGTGTTGCGGCTCGACATCAACAGGCGCTGCGGGTAGTTCGCGAGATCGGTCAGGCCGGCGGGCGGCACGGCGCGATACCACGGATAGATGACGTATGCGCCGGAGAACACGGTTGCCCACGCGAGGACCACCATCGTGGACAGGTAGATCATCAACAGCCGATGTTCGCGCGGCGTGGGCACGGCGGGCGCGCCCGGCGCGGACATCCGGTAGAACTCGGCGATCGCGCCGGAAAACGCGAGCATGAACAACGCACCGAATCCCATGCCGTGCAGCACGGTCAGCAAATCTCTCATTGAAATTTCCATCATGGCCTCCGTTCGTGTGGCGGGTTTCGCTTTCATCGTGTCGGACGGCGGACCTTCCAAGTTGAGGCAGATCAATCGGAACGGCGTACTGAGGATTTGTTCGATATGCGAAATGAACTCAAAAAAATTAAGAAGTGAAGGAGTTGGAAGTTTGTCAGCCTGAGAGTGGTTTGAATGAAATGATAGGATGAATCGCCGGAAATGATAGAGGCAAAGCGATTGCATGTTGCCGGATCGAATCAGGGGCGTCCGATACGGGCTTGACGCGTTTTACCCGACATGCCGGCCATGCGGATTTGTTTTGGGAACTTATATTTTGCTTACGGCGATGGTGAGATCGCAGCCGGAACGATTCTCGTTTTATGGAATTTTCAGCGGTGTTTTCGATGAAGGCCGAAGGCGTTTTTTCTTCGAATGCCGAAGTGCGGACATTGACGGCGATCGTTCCGTATTTTTTGCGTATCGCGATGGTTTGATATAGCCTTTCGTCAAGTCGTCATCTTCATTAACTAGACTAATTCGAGACGTCGCTGCCATAAGGGGGAGTCGCCATGCCGTTCGCCTGATCGATCAGCGTTCGCGTCTTCATGAGGTGTTCCTGTTTCCGATTTTCGTTTTCCGAAGCAGCCGGAAGCGTTGCTTCGTTTCGACGATTTGCCGCTCGTCGCTGCATTCCATGTCATGCCAAGCAGTTTTCCTTCGACATCTGTTTTTCGATAGCAAGGAAGGAGGCAACATGAGCTGCACGCGTTACAGAAAAAACAACGATCATCCGAAACTCGCGCAGTCGATGGGCGTGCTCGTCGCGCTCGTCGGCGCCGGCATCGTCCCGGCGCACGCGACCTGCACGGCGGCGGGCACGACCGTCACCTGCTCGGGCGCCGCCGACCCACTCGCGCCGAGCTACGCGAACAGCGGCAACAATCTCGGCGTGACGGTCAACAGCGGCGCAAGCCTCGGCGTGCTGCTCGGCGTCGGCGGCACCGCCCTGTCGCTGACGGGCAGCGGCGTCACGCTCACCAACAACGGCACGATCGATCCGACGGTGCTGGGCTTCGGGCTCGGCGTCCTGTCGAGCGGCGCCGTCGTCGGCAACGCGTCGCCGAGCACGACCACCGTGACGAACAACGGCACGATGAACGGTTCGACCGGCGTGTCGATCAGCGGGCTGACCGGCATGGCGCTCGCGGTCGAGAACGGCACGGGCGGCGTATCGAACATCACGAACACGGGAACGATCGGCTCGACGCCGCTCGCCGGCGCGACGCTGCTCGGGCCGGATTCTCCCGTCGTCGCCGCATACGGCGGCGGGCAGGTCAACTTCAGCAACAGCGGCACGATCACCGGCCGGGTCGCGTTCCAGTCGAACGGCACGGCCGGGCAGGGCAACACGTTCGTCAACTCGGGGACGATCGACGGCAGCGTGTCGATGGGCACGAACAGCACGAACACGTTCACCGCGATGACTGGCTCGACCGTCAGCGCGGCAGGCGGCACCGGGCTGTCGCTGAACATCGGCGTCGGCTCGCTGACGCTCGGTTTCGCGGCGACGGGCATCGTCGACGGCGGCGCTGGCGGCAACAATACGCTCGTGCTGCAGCAGGCGACAGGCGGTCCGGCGACGGGCGCGATCGCCGTCGACAATTACATCAACTTCAACCACCTCGACGTGACGAGCGGCGCGTGGACGATCAGCGGTGCGTCGAGCGCGCAGGACGCGACGCTGTCGGGCGGCGTTGCGATCATCGGCAACAACGCGTCGCTCGGCACGGGCGCGATCACCGGCAATGGCGGCGCATTGCAGGCAGGCGCGGCAGGGCTCGACGTGAGCAACAACGTCGCGCTCGGCGCGGGCGGGCTGACGGTGCAGGGCGCGACGGGGCTCACGCTGTCGGGCGCGATCTCGGGTAGCGGCGCGTTGACGAAGAATGACACCGGCACGCTGACGCTGACGGGCGCGAACACATACACGGGCGGCACGACGATCAACGCGGGCACGCTCGCGATCGGCGCGGGCGGCAGCCTCGCGGCGACGGGCGCGGTGAATCTCGCCGGCGCGGGTGCGGCGCTCGATATCAGCGCGGCCGGCGCGAATCAGACGATCGGCGCGTTGTCGGGCGTGGCGGGAACGAACGTGAACCTCGGCGCGAACGGGCTGACGTTCGGCGACGGCACGAACCAGACGTTCGCCGGCGCGATCGGCGGCACGGGCGGCGTGACGAAGCAAGGTGCGGGCGTCGAGACGCTGACGGGCGCGAACACGTACACGGGCGGCACGACGATCAACGCAGGCACGCTCGCGATCGGCGCGGGCGGCAGCCTCGCGGCGACGGGCGCGGTGAATCTCGCCGGCGCGGGTGCGGCGCTCGATATCAGCGCGGCCGGCGCGAATCAGACGATCGGCGCGCTATCGGGCGTGGCGGGCACGACGATATCGCTCGGCGCGAACACGCTCGGCTTCGGCAGTGCGGCGAACCAGACGTTCGGCGGCAGCATCGCGGGCACGGGCGGGATCGTGAAGAACGGTACGGGCACCGAGACGCTGACGGGCGCGAACACGTACACGGGCGGCACGACGGTCAACGCCGGTACGCTCGCGCTCGGCGCGGGCGGCGGCCTGTCCGGCTCGACGACGGTGAATCTCGCGGCCGCGGGCGCGGGCTTCGACATCAGCGGCGCGACGGGCAACCAGACGATCGGCGGGCTGTCCGGCGCGGCGGGCACGACGGTTGCGCTGGGCGGCAATTCGCTGACGCTCGCCGGCAGCGGCAGCGCGACGTTCGGCGGCACGATCGGCGGCACGGGTGGGTTGACGTTCGCTGGCACGGGCACGCAGGCGCTCACTGGCAACAACACTTACTCGGGCGGCACGACGCTCGCGGGCGGCACCGTCGCGCTCGGCAGCGGCGGCGCGCTGGGCACGGGCGCGGTGACGGTTGCCGCGCCGACGACGATCGACACGACTTCCGCGGTGAACCTGTCGAATGCGGTTGCGTTGAACGCGACCGCGACGGTTGGCGGCACGCAGAGCCTGACGCTGTCGGGCGCCGTGTCCGGCCCGGGCGGCGTCGTGATGAACGGCTCGTCGACGCTGACGCTCGGCGGCGCGAACACCTATGCGGGCGGCACGACGGTCAACGCGGGCATGGTCGTCGTCGGCAACGGCAGCGCGCTCGGCACGGGCGGCCTCACGGTGAACGGCGGCGGCGTGTCGCTGGGCGGCTCGAGTGTGACGCTGCCGACGCTGAACGGCGCGGCGGGCGGCACGATCGACACCGGCGCCGGCAGTCTCGCCGTGACGGGCGGCGGCAGCTTCGGCGGCGCGCTGACGGGGGGCGGCTCGCTCGCCGTGTCGGGCGGCGCGCCGCTCACGTTGACGGGCGCGAACACGTTTACGGGCGGCACGACGATCGCGAGCGGCGGCGCGCTGCAGATCGGCAACGGCGGGACGACGGGCAGCCTCGCCGGCAACGTCGCCGACAACGGCGCGCTCGTGTTCAACGAGGCGGCCAATCTCGCGTATGGCGGCGCGATCTCGGGCTCGGGCTTGCTCACGCAGGCGGGCAGCGGCGTGCTGACGCTCACGGGCGCGAGCACGCTCGCCGGGCCGACGACGGTGGCGGCGGGCACGCTCGCTGTCGACGGCTCGCTCGCGAATTCGACGGTGACCGTGCAAAACGGCGCGACGGTCACCGGCACGGGCACGCTCGGCGGGCTCATCGTCGCGAGCGGCGGCACCGCGTCGCTGCCGCAGCCCGGGCAGGCGCTCAACGTCGCGGGCAACGTGACGTTCGAGGCGGGCTCGACGCTGCAGGTCGCCGCGAATCCGCAGCAAAGCGGCAGCCTCGCGGCAACCGGCTCGGCGACGCTGAACGGCGGCACCGTGCAGGTGCTCGCGAGCCAGGCGAGCTATCAGGCGAACACGACGTACACGATCCTGAGCGCGAACGCGGGCGTCGCGGGCCAGTTCGCCGGCGTGAATTCGACGTACGCGTTCGTCACGCCGACGCTCGGCTACGACGCGAACCACGTGTTCCTGCGGCTCGCGCCAAACGGCAACGCGTTCACGTCGGTCGCGACGACGCAGAACCAGACGGCCGTGGCGGGCGCGCTCGGCACGCTCGGCGCGGGCAATCCGCTGTTCGACACCGTGCTCGTCTCCGATGCGCCCACCGCGCGCGGCGCGTTCTCGCAGCTCGACGGCGAACTGAACGCGAGCCTGCAGAGCATGCTCTTGAGCGACAGCCGCTATGTGCGCGACGCGGTGACGGACCGCGTGCGCCAGGGGCTCGCGCCGGGTTCGGGGCCGCTCGCGGCGCTGTCCGCGGGCGGAGCCGCGCTGTGCGACGACGCGGGCGGCGGCGCGGCGCGTCACGATGCGATGCCGCCCGAGCGGCGGCTCGGCTCGCGCGACAGTTGCGTCGGCCGCACGCCGTATCGGCCCGTCGTCTGGGGGCAGGCGTACGGCGGCCGCAGCCGGCTCGCGAGCGACGGCAACGCGTCGACGCTCAATCGCAGCATGACGGGCTTCATCGCCGGTGCCGACGTCGCGCTGAACGACCGCTGGCGCGCGGGCGCCGCGGCGGGCGTCACGCACAGCTCGCTCGACAACGACCTGAATGCGTCGGCATCGCTGAACAGCTACTACGTCGCGCTCTACGGCGGCGCGCAGTACGGCGCGTGGGGCGTGCGCGGCGGCGCGGTGTACACGTGGTACCGGATCAACGCCGACCGCTCGCCCGCGTTCGCGAACTTCCGCGATCACGATTCGGCCGGCTACGACGCGAACTCGGGCCAGGTGTTCGGCGAAGTCGGCTATGCGATTCCGGTCGGACGCTTCGCGCTCGAGCCGTTCGCCGGGCTCGCGTACGTGAGCCTGCACACCGACGGCTATCAGGAAAGCGGCGGCGCGGCCGCGCTGAAGAGCGGCGCGCAGACGAGCAACGTCGCGTTCTCGACGCTCGGCGTGCGCGCGGCGACGGCGCTCGACGTGCTCGCGAAGGGCACGCTGAGCGCGCACGCGATGGCCGGCTGGCGGCATGCGTTCGGCAGCGCGCGGCCGACGTCGACGCTCGCGTTCGCGCGCGGCGGCGCGTCGTTCCAGGTCGCGGGCGTGCCGATCGCGCGCGACAGCGCGGTGCTCGAGCTCGGCATCGACGCGAGCGTCACGAAGAACCTGACGCTCGGCGTGTCGTACAGCGGGCAGTACGGCAGCGGCGTGCGCGACAACGCGGTGCTCGGCAACGCGCTGTGGCGGTTCTGATTCGCGCGTGATGGGCGGCGGCTTGGCGCGAAATGCGGTGGGGCCGCGCGAGCCGCTGCCGCCGGACACGCATGCTGCTCCCGGACGGCACCGCCGCGCGTCTGGGCGAGGCGACGTGACGCGACGTGACGTGACGCGCACGAGAAGCGTCGGCGGCGATGCGGCCGCCCGCCCGCCGATTGCATGCCGATTGCATGCTGATCGCACGCGCGCACGCTCCCGCCGCGCGCATGACTTCTGCGCGTTCGATGCGCCGGCGCGCGCTATCGACTCGCCGCATCGAACACCGGACCCACGCGCCATAACGCGCGACGGGACGCGAACCCGCCGTGCCCGAACCGGCGCGCGCGGCCGCGCCTGGCGGGCATGTCGCGCGCGCCGCCGCATCGAAACGCGCGCCGCCCAATCCAATCACATCGACATTCGGCAGATCGAAGCGAGGCTCGATTTCCGGCGTGAAGCGCAGCGCCTGAAGCGCGCTGAGGCGCGGGCATACGCCGGCGGGCCGCGCCGAGCGCATCGCCGATGCCGCCGTGCACGGCCGGCGGCTGTGCACGATCGCCCGCTGCGTTTGCCGGCGCGCCGCCCGCATCCGGCCTGCCGAAGGTGCTGAAGATGCGCGTGATCCGCGATTTCCGCGCAGCGTCGCACGGCGACGTGCCGGCGATCCGTCCCGACGCGCATCGCGACAAGCGTGCATGAGCGCGCCGATCCGCTGACGCTCACGCGCATGCTCGAAGCGCCGCTGCGCGACGAGATCCTGTCGCCGCGGGGCGAATGCGAGCGCGCGGCGCGCGAGATCGTCGACATGCAGACGCGAAGCCGGATCGACGCGCGCGGCGGGCAGCCGCCGGCGCGATAGCGGGCGCGCCCGCTGCGCGCGTCGCGCTTTCTGTCCTATCCTGTGCGGAAAACGCGGCGCACCCGGCGCGCCGCGCCCAGCCCAGGAGTTCCGATGTCGAGGCAAGCCGACCCTTCTTCCCCGCGCGCGCCGCACGCCGACGCGCCCGCATCCGCGCGTTCGTCCGCGCCCGCCGCGACGCCGCAACCGGCGCCGCCCGCGCCCGCGTTCATCGCGCCCGAGCCCGACGCGCAGAAGGCCGTGCGCGGCAGCCAGTTCGTGCTGAAGGCGGGCGACGCGTTCGTCGTGAGCGACGCGCTCGGCGACATCGGCGGGCGCGACGACGGCCTGTTCGTCGACGACATGCGCGTGCTGTCGCAGTGGCGGCTCACGTTCGGCGGCCGCGCGCCGTCGCTGCTGTCGGGCGCGACGAGCGCGGACAACGCGTCGTTCACCGCGCACCTGACGAACCGCCCGCTGCCGCCGCTCGGCGGCCGCGAGACGCCCGAGGGCGTGATCCACATCGAGCGGATGCGCGTGCTTGCCGACAACGTGCTGCACGAGGCGCTCACGCTGACGAACTACGGCACGAGCGACGCCGAGGTGCCGTTGTCGATCTCGTTCGGCGCGGACTTCAAGGACATGTTCGAAGTGCGCGGCGCGCGGCGCGAGCGGCGCGGCACGATCGCGCCGCCGTGCGTCGAGGCGGGGGCGGTCAGGCTGCGCTACGACGGGCTCGACGCGGTCGAGCGCAGCGTGCGGATCGGCTTCGAGCCGACGCCCGACACGCTCGCCGTCGATCGCGCCGACTATACGTTGACGATCGCCGCGCAGGCGTGCGTGTCGCTGTATCTGACGGTGGAGGCGTGCGTCGCCGCCGCGCCCGCCGGCGGCGACGCGTTCGCGCAGCGGCCGTGCGTCGCCCCGGGGCGCGGCGCGCTGCGCAAGGCGCTCGCCGACGTGCACCGCGCGATGCGCGAGCGTCGCCGCACGATCGCGCGCGTGCACACGAGCAATCCGCTCTTCAACGCATGGCTCGACCGCTCGCTCGCGGACCTGGGCCTGCTCACGACGGCGCTCGAAACCGGCCCGTATCCGTACGCGGGAATCCCGTGGTTCTCGACGCCGTTCGGCCGCGACGCGGTGATCACGTCGCTGCAGATGCTGTGGCTGCAGCCGTCGCTCGCGCGCGGCGTGCTGCGTTTTCTCGCCGAGCACCAGGCGCGCGAGACGTCGGCGTTTCGCGACGCGGAGCCGGGCAAGATCATGCACGAGTTCCGCAAGAGCGAGATGGCGGCCACGGGCGAGGTGCCGTTCGCGCTGTACTACGGCGGCGTCGACACCACGCCGCTGTTCGTCGTGCTCGCGGGCGCGTATCTCGAGCACACCGGCGACGAATCGCTGATCGACGAGCTGTGGCCCGCGCTCGAGCGCGCCGCGCAGTGGGTGACGAGCGTGTGCGAGCGCAACCCGCGCGGGCTGCTCGACTACCAGCGCACGTCCGCGCGCGGGCTCGCGAACCAGGGCTGGAAGGACAGCCAGGATTCGGTGTTCCATGCGGACGGCCGCTTTCCGGTCGGCCCGATCGCGCTCGTCGAAGTGCAGGCGTACGCGTGCGCGGCGTTCGACGCGATGGCGACGTTCTCCCGCCGGCGCGGCCACGCGGCCGACACCGTGCGCTACGCGCAGCGCGCGAAGCTGCTGCGCGAGCAGGTCGAGGCGCTGTTCTGGATGCCGGAGGCGGGCTTCTACGGCATCGCGGTGGACGGCCGCGGCGAGCTGTGCCGCGTGCTCGCGTCGAACGCCGCGCATCTGCTCGCGTTCGGCTTGCCGGAGCAGAGCCGCGGCGAATCGGTCGCGCGCGTGCTCGGCTCGACGCTGTTTCGCACCGGCTGGGGCGTGCGCACGCTCGCGGCCGGGCAGCCGCGCTTCAATCCGATGGCGTATCACAACGGCTCGATCTGGCCGCACGACAATGCGCTTGCCGCGCGCGGCCTCGCGCGCTACGGAGACAAGCGCGCGGTGCTCGACCTGTTGCGCGCGCTGTTCGAGGCGGCCGTGAGCTTCGACATGCGGCTGCCCGAGCTCTTCTGCGGCTTCCCGCGCCGGCGCGGCGAGCCGCCGACCGCATACCCGGTCGCGTGCCTGCCGCAGGCGTGGGCGGCGGGCGCGCCGTTCATGATGCTGCAGGCGTGTCTCGGCATCTCGGTCGACGCGGCGCGCGGCGAGGTGCGCGTCGAGCGGCCGGAACTGCCGGAGGGCGTCGACTGGCTGCGCGTCGACGATCTGCGCGTCGGCGACGACAGCGTGTCGCTCACGTTCCGGCGCGTCGACGGGCAGGTGGTCGCGGCGGCCCAGCCGGGCGGCGCGCGCGTCGTCGCGGTGCTGTAAAGATTGCGCTCGCTCGCGTGCGCTTCGCGCGGCGCGCCATACAATGACGGCATCGATCAACGATTCGCAACGAACCGATATCGGAGGCCATCACCATGACGAACCAGAAGCCTGACGACGTCCGCCCGCACGACGACGAGCCGAAGCTCGAACAGCTCGAGGCGGCCGTCGACCATCTGCACGAATCGATCCAGTCGCGGAGCATCGCGGTCGGCGCGGCGAAGGGCATCCTGTTCAGCCTGATCGAGACGCTCGGCGCGCTCGTCGGCGATCCGGACCTGCCCGAGCACGCGCGCTCCGGCTACGAGGCGCTGCGCGACAAGGCGAACGAGCTGAAGGCGAATCTCGAAAATCGCTGACGCGGCGCGCCCGGCGCGCTGCCCGTTCCTTGCCGCGGTGCGGAAAGCGCCGTGGTTTCAAAGGCTTGGCGCGTGCGTGCGCAGGATATCCACACGTTTGTCGACAGAAATTGTTGATAACCGGCGCTCGGGTGCCCGCCTTCTTTCGGTTCGCCGCCCGATGCTTGCGCGACCCGGTGGAGCAAGCGGGGACGGTCGACGAACTTCGCGGCGCGACGCGGTGCGGCAAGAGGCGGCAAGATTCGGCCCGCCTCGCCTCGCCTCGCCGCGCCGCGACGCGACGCGCGGTGACGATGGCAGCCGTCGCACGTCGCCCTCTTCAAAAAATAATTTTGCGACGCATGTCGATTTCCGCGGGACTCGTTCGTCGTGGCGATAGAGCGACGCCGCGCGAGCGGCGCGCTCGGTCGATGAACCCATTCGGAGCCAAGGAGCCGCGATCATGCCTACCGCAGTCAAACCGATCCCCGAGGGGATGCATTCGCTGACCCCTCATCTGATTTGCGACGGCGCCGCCGCCGCGATCGAGTTCTACAAGAAAGCGTTCGACGCCGTCGAGATCACGCGGCTGCCGTCGCGCGATGCCGGCAGGCTGATGCATGCGGCCGTCAGGATCGGCGATTCGACGCTGATGCTCGTCGACGAATCGGCGCAGTGCGGCGCGCTCGGCCCGAGGGCGCTGAAGGGCTCGCCCGTGTTCATCCATCTGTACGTGCCGGACGTCGACGCGGTTGTCGCGCGCGCGGTGGAAGCGGGCGCGAAGCTGACGATGCCGCCCGCCGACATGTTCTGGGGCGACCGCTACGGCCAGCTCGAGGACCCGTTCGGTCATCGCTGGTCGGTTGCGACGCACAAGCGGGACTTGACGCCCGAGCAGATTCGCGAAGGGATGGAGAACTGCGTGCCGCCCGGGCAATGAGCCCGACGAGCGCGGCCGTGGCCGGCGTGCGCGGCGGGCACGGTGCGCGTGCTCGTGCGTCGTCGTCGGCGGCGGCGGCGGGGCGGCGCGATGAAGCGGCGAGGCGAGACTCGCCGTCCGCCGTTTGATCTGCGGCCAGCGGCGTGCGCGTGTCGCGCGCGCCGCGTCGATCGAGGAGGAACGTCATGAGCCTGAAGTTCTACGGGCATCCGTTTTCGCTGTATTGCCAGAAGGTGCTGATCGCGCTTTACGAGTACGACGTGCCGTTCGAATGGCGCCTGCTCGCGGGCGACACGCCGCAGGCGAGCGCCGAGTTCGCCGAGCGTTGGCCGCTCAAGCACATGCCGATGATCGTCGACGGCGATCGCACGATCGTCGAGTCGACGATCCTCATCGAATACCTCGGCCTGCGTCGTCCGGCGTCCGTGCGGCTGCTGCCCGCCGACGCGGGCGCGGCGCTCGACGTGCGGATGATGGACCGCTTCTTCGACTGCTATGTGTCGACGCCGTTGCAGAAGATCGTGTTCGATGCGCTGCGGCCGCAGGCCGAGCGCGACGCGCGCGGCGTGGCCGATGCGCGGCGGATGCTCGACACGTCGTATGCGTGGCTCGAGCGCACGCTCGATGGCCGCGGCTGGGCGGCGGGCGAAGCGTTCAGCCTGGCCGACTGCTCGGCCGCGCCTTCGCTGTTCTATGCGGACTGGGCGCATCCGATCGATCCGTCGCTGCAGCGCGTGATCGCGTATCGCAAGCGGCTGCTCGCGCGTGCGTCGTTCGCGCGGGCTGTCGACGAAGCGCGTCCGTACCGGCATCTGTTCCCGCTCGGCGCGCCCGACCGGGATTAGCGGAAGCGGGCCCTGAGCGTTCAATCGACAGGAGATGGACATGACGGAGCATTCGATGCCGGTTTCGGCCGCCGAGCTCGTGAAGCGCAATACGACCCGGTGGCCGAACGAAAGCGATGCCTATCGCCGTGCGCGCGACGCGCTGCTCGTCGAGGAGATCGAGCTGCGCCGGCGCGTCGAGCGGGTTGCCGTGCTGCGGCGCGCGCTGCCGCCGGGCGGCGAGGTGACGGGCGATTATCGTTTCGAGGGCGAGCGCGGCCCGTGCGATTTCGCGCAGCTGTTCGGCGACAGGCAGACGCTCGTCGTCTACAGCTACATGTTCGGGCCGCAGCGCGAGCGGCCGTGTCCGATGTGCACGTCGCTGCTCGGCGCGTGGAACGGCGAGGCGCGCGATATCGAGCAGCGCGTCGCGCTCGCGGTCGTCGCGCGCTCGCCGCTCGAGCGGCTCGTCGCGTTCAAGCGCGAGCGCGGCTGGCGCGACCTGAAGCTGTATTGCGATCTCGACGGCCGCTACAGCCGCGACTATCACGCGATCGGCGCCGACGGCGGCGAAGATCCGGCGATCAACGTGTTCACGCGCCGCGACGGCACGATCCGCCACTTCTGGAGCGGCGAGATGGGCGGCTGGAGCGCCGACCCCGGGCAGGACCCGCGCGGCGCGCCCGACCCGATGCCGCTGTGGACGATTCTCGACATGACGCCCGAAGGGCGCGGTGTCGACTGGTATCCGTCGCTCGACTATCCGGATTGACGGCGGCGTGCGTCGTCGGCGATGTGGGCGGCCGGCGCGCCGCGCAGGCGGGCCGGCACGCGCTGCGCCCATTCGCGCCGCGCGCCGCGCGTGCCGTTTGCCGGCGCATCGAATCGCATCGCCGACGCCTGGACGAGCTTTGTGCCGAGGGTACGAGGATTTCGGAAAAGTCTCGGCGGATCAATCGCTTGGCGCGCGGCGGCGCGAGATATCCACAAGCTTGCGCACAAAAACTGTGGAAAACCCTTGCATCGCAAAGACGTTGTGGATTGTTGCCGTTGTGATCGTCGATGCCGGCCGATTCGATGGCGGACGAGATCCGGCGTGCGCCCGGCGAACCGATTTTCGCTGCGATGCCGCATTTCTGACGGTCCCGGGAAAATGCCGCCGGATCAATGTGTTGGATGACGGATGCTCAGGATGTCCACAAGCTTGCCAACAAAAAGTGTGGAAAACGTCGCGCGCGAGCGCGATGCCCGATGCATCGCCGGGATGCGCGGCATGTGACGCGCGGCGCGGCCCGCGGCGTCCGGAGTTCGATCGTCGGCGGGGCGCGCGACGCGCGCGCGATGCCGGCTGTTGCCGCTTGTTTGATGCGTTCGGGAAATGGCCGAAGGATCAATGGGTTGAGTGTCGGATGCTCAGCCTATCCACAAGCTTGCCAACAAAATTTGTGGAAAAGACGGCGGCGCTCGGGCGGGGCGAAGAAGGGCGGCGGAGGCGGCGGTCGTCTGCCGCCGGCGCGCCGCTGCGGCGGGCGCCGGATATCGAGCGTCGCGGCGCGTGGACATCGGCGCAAGCGGGCTTGCCGACGTCATGTGCCGCTTGATCGATCCGGCAACGAAAATGTCGCCGGATCAATGGCTTGCGCACCGAATGCGCAGGATGTCCACAAGCTTGGCCACAAAAAATGTGGACAAGCGCTTCGGCGAACGGCCGCGCCGACGGCGCGGAATGCGGCAAGCGTCATTCGGCCGATTTGCGTGAGCGCGCCGGGGTGTGCTGGTGGGGCATCGTTCGACGTCAATTGCCGCTCGCCTGACACGCCCGGAAAAAGCCCGGCGGATCAACGGCTTGAGCGCGGCACACCCAGGATCTCCACAAGCTTGCCAACAAAAAATGTGGATAACGACGGCGCTCGCCGAGCGCGATCGGCGATGCGCGGCGCGTGCGATCCGAGTCGTCGATGCGAACTGATCGCCGCATTCGGTATCGTGCCGCGCGTGCGATGCGCATGCGGGCATCGATTGACGCATTCGTGACACCGATGAGAAAACGCTGTCGCATCAAGACGTTGATCGCGAGATGCGCAGGATGTCCACAAGTTTGCCAACAAAAAATGTGGACAAGCGCGGCGGATGTCGCGCAACGAACGGCTCGGTACGCTTGGCTCGATCGGCGCAGTCGGCCTGGTGGCGCCGAGCGACATGAGCGGCGCGCACAGCCAGCGCGAACGACAGGAACGCCGCGCGCCACCCACCGGCGCGCGGTCGATCGCGAACGGCATGCGCGGCATGCGCCGCGCCGCCGCCCGGATCACGCCCCCCGCGCCGCCGCGAAGCGCACCGTGACCGTCAGCCCGCGCCCGTCGGCGCCGGTCCCGAGCAACACGTGCGCGTGATGCTGCTCGGCGATGCGCTTGACGATCGACA
Source organism: Burkholderia thailandensis E264 (assembly GCF_000012365.1). Classification (NCBI taxonomy): domain Bacteria; kingdom Pseudomonadati; phylum Pseudomonadota; class Betaproteobacteria; order Burkholderiales; family Burkholderiaceae; genus Burkholderia; species Burkholderia thailandensis. Next base: position 2,133,998 of record NC_007650.1, on the reverse strand, counting down.
ACCCAAGCCCGCTGCCCGACGCCGACGCGAGTTGCGCGCCGCCGCCGCGATAGAAGCGCTCCCACACGCGCTCGCGGTCGGCGGGCGGAATGCCGGGGCCGTTGTCGCGCACTTCTAGCACCGGCGCGCCGTCGGCGTCGATGCGCGCTTCGACGTCGACGCGCGTGCCCGCTCCCGCATAACGGATCGCGTTGTCGACGAGATTGTTGAGCAGCACGCGCAGCGTGTCCGCGTTGCCCGCCACGCGAACGGGGGCCGTGCCGACCGCGCCGAGATCGACGTGCTGCGCGAGCGCGATGCGCGCGCGCTCGGCGACGACCGAGCGGCCGAGCGCGGCGAGGTCGAGTTCGGCGAACGGCGCCGATTGCGTTTCGGGCTCGAGGCGCGCGAGCGTCAGCAACTGCTCGGCGAGATGCGACAGGCGCGTCGTGCCGGCCTGGATCTGCGCGAGGATGCGCGCGCGCTCGTCGGCGCTCGCCGTGCGTTGCAGCAGTTGCGTCTGGATCGACAGCCCCATGATCGGCGTGCGCAGCTCGTGCGCGGCGTCCGCGATGAAATCGCGCTGCAGCGTGAACGAGCGATCGAGCCGCTCGAGCAGATCGTTGATCTCGGAGGCGAGCGGCTGCGCTTCGGTCGGCACGGTCGTGATGTCGAGCGGATCGAGGCGGTTCGCGTGGCGGCGCTTCAGGCCCGCGGCGATCGCGCCGAGCGGCCGCAGCCCGTAGCCGATGCCGAGCCACAGCCCGATCGCGAGCAGCGGCAGCAGCGACAGCACCGGCCACAGCAGATGCACGGCGATGCCCGCGATCGCTTCCCAGCGCGCCTGGCGCGGCTGCGCGACGCGGATCGTCGTGCCCGCGCTCTCGCGCACGTACGTGTGCCAGCGCTGGCCGCCCGCATCGAGCGTCACGAAGCCGGCGGCATCGGGCGGCGGCAGTTGCGTGGCCGGATCGGTCGTGAATTCGAGCTTGCTGCCGCGCCATACCTGCAGCAGCACGTCGTCGGAATCGTAGTCGGCCGGATGGCGCTTGGCGAGCTTGTCGCGTCCTTCGATCGACAGCTTGCCGGCGTCGTCGACCTGAATCTGCTTCGACATGCTGCGCATCTGATCGTCGAGCAGATCGTCGAGCTCGCGCAGCGCGCCCCAATAGGTGCCCGTGCTCGCGAGCACGCCGACGACGCACGCGGCGGGCAGTAGCCACATCAGCAGCCGCCCGCGCAGCGACGCGGTCATGCGCCGCGCGAAGCCGCGCGCGCCCGTCATGCGCCGTCTCCGATCCGGTAGCCGACGCCGCGCACCGTGAGAATCGTGTCGTGGCCGAGCTTCTTGCGCAGGTTGTGAATGTGAACCTGCACCGCGTTGCTTTCGATTTCCTCGCCCCAGCTGTACAGCCGCTCTTCGAACTGCTCGCGCGAGATCACCGCGCCCGGCTCGCGCATCAGCTCGTGCAGCAGCACGAATTCCTTCGGCGACAGCGCGACTTCGTCGCCGCCGCGCCACACCTGATGGCGCGCCGGATCGAGCCGCAGCGCGCCGACCGTGAGCACTGTCTGCGCGCGGCCGGTCTGGCGGCGGTTCACCGCGCGGATGCGCGCGAGCAGCTCTTCGAGCGCGAACGGCTTGACGAGGTAGTCGTCGGCGCCGCAGTCGAGGCCGGCGATCCGGTCGGGCAGCGCGTCGCGCGCGGTGACGACGATCACGGGCAGCGCGTCGTCGCGCCGGCGCAGCGCGGCGAGCACCGCGAGGCCGTCCTTGTCCGGCAGGCCGAGATCGAGCAGCAGCAGCCCGTACGACGTCGTGCGCAGCGCGAGCGTCGCCGCGTCGCCGTTTTGCACCCAGTCGACCGCGAAGCCTTCCTGCTTCAGCCCTTGTTCAAGTCCGCTGCCGATGAGCGGATCGTCTTCGACGAGCAATACGCGCATGTTTGGTGGTTCCGTCAGAGTGCGGCGCGTGCGTGTGCGGGCCGCTTGCGGGAATGATAAGCGGTGGAGGCTTAGCGGGGGCTTAAAGCGCGGCTTCGGAGCCATCGCCCGCGCGAGGCGGGTGATACCATGTCCGATCGATTTTTCTAGCGATGACGATGCCCGCCGATTTCGACGAACTCGCGTCCCTGATTCGGGCGCAATTCTCCGAGCTGAGCCCGCAGTTCCAGGTGGGCGCGGCCTTCCTGCTCGATCATCCCGACGAGGTGGCCGTGTCGTCGATGCGCAAGGTCGCGCAGCGCGCGAACGTGCAGCCGGCGTCGCTCGTGCGGCTCGCGCAGCAATTCGGTTTTCCGGGCTGGAACGAGTTGCGCGACCTGTTCGTCGCGCGCGTGCGCACGCGGCCGCAGCCGCTCACGCAGCGCGCGCGCTCGCTGGTGAAGCCGAATGCGAAGGCGTCGCTCGCGGCCGATCTGCTCGCCGCGCAGCGGCACAATCTCGAGGCGAGCGCCGCGCAGAATGCGCAGGCGCTCGCCGATGCGGCGAAGCTGATCCGCAAGGCCGCGCACGTGCACGTCGCCGGTTTTCGCTCGTGCTACCCGGTCGCGTTCGGGTTCGTCTACGGCTATCGGCTGTTCCGGCCGACAGTGTCGCTGCTCACGGGCGTCGCGGGCTCGCTCGACATGGAACTGCGGACGATCGCGAAGAACAGCGTGACCGTGGTCGTCAGCTTCGCGCCGTATTCGGCCGAGGCGACGCGCGTCGCGCAGGCGGCGCGCGCGCACGGCGGCAAGATCGTCGCGATCACCGACAGCGCGGTGTCGCCGATCGCGTTGCACGCGGACGCGCAGCTGATCTTCACGCACGACAGCCCGTCGTTCTTCCCGTCGCTCGTTGCCGCGCACGCGCTCGTGGAGGCGCTCGTCGCACAGTTGCTCGCGCTCGAGGGCGGCGACGCGATCGCGGCACTCGAGCAAGCCGAGGCCGAACTGCACGCGAAGGGCGCCTACGTCGCCTGACGCGCGATCCGCGTGCGCGCGGATGGCGAATGTCTTTCGCCCCGCAATATCCGGAGCGCGCCGATTTTTCGCGGCGAATTCGAATATAAAATCGCTCCACAATTGGAAACGTTTCCAGATGTCGATGCGCCGATTTAGCTCGGCGGCGATTGTTGCGGCGCAAATGAAATGGCGCCGCGCGCCGCTTCGGAGGCGGATTCGCCGCGTCCGGGAACGGCCAAGGGGCCGTAACGATGCCGCGACTTATTAACTCGAATCCGAAAAAATTTTAATGGCGACTTGCCGGTTATTCTGTCGATTGCTAATCTGCGGGAGATGAACAAATAGCCGGATCGAAGATCCGGAAAAATGAATAAATAAATCATTTCCGAGAAAAGGCCACCATGACGACTTACCGTGATACGCATGCCACTTCGTTCCGGATCGGCGATGTCGTGACGCTCAAGACAGGCGGTCCGCGAATGACGGTGACGTATGCCGGCCCGGTCGTGTTCGACACGGGCGAGTGGGTGATCTGCCAATGGTTCGACGAGCACGGCGAGTTTCGCCAGGAGATGTTCCCGAACGAGACGGTCGTGCTCGAGCCGCGGACGATTTCGGCGGGGCTCGCGCGGATGCGCTCGCTGTCGGTGCGCGGCGGCATGCAGGCGTGACGCCAAGCGCGCTTTCAATGTAAAGGATTTGTCAGGAAGACGGCGAGCGTGTGATCGCCGGACAAGGCACCGCGGCCCGAACGGGTGCGCGGCGTCGGCGTTTTCCGGGACGATGCGCGCCGCCGCTCATGCCGGCCGGCAGCGCCGCGCGACATGGCGCGGCGGGGGCAGCTCAGCGAGTGCCTTGCTTTTCGGCCCACTGCTCCTGCGCGGCGATTCGCCGCTGCACGCGTTCGACCAGGCCCGTCGAGAACGTTTTCATGCTGATCGCACGGCGCTTGAGCCGCACATCGCTGGCGAAGTCGCCGGCCGCATTCGGCTGCAGCGCCCAGTACAGCGTCAGCAGCCAGCCGATTCCTGTCCAGCCGAACAGCGCGTTGAACAGCGCGATCGTCAGCCTGTCGTCGCGACGGCGGCGATCGGCAACGACCGCCGGAAAAAAGTAGAGCGCGATCGCGACGACCGAGCCAACAATCTGGATCAGGATTTCCATCTGCATGGTGCTTCTCCGTCCGTGCTGCGGTGCGACTTGACGTCGCACGTGCGATGGGACTGATTGTCGCGCTTTTTCGCCTGTCGTGCTGACAACAAATTATTGCGGTTTCGTAACGGATCGTTCCCCGCCTTACATTGCCTTACGCCGTCTTGCCGCGATTACGCGCCGTTGCCGCGCGCGAGCGCGAATCCTTCGTCGAGCCAGCCCGTCACGCCGCCGAGCATCAGCTTCACCGGCCGGCCGAGGCGCGCGAGCCTGAGCGCCGCGCGGGCCGCGCCGTTGCAATGCGGGCCGGCGCAATAGACGACGAAGCACGCGTCGCGCGCAAATTCGGATAGCCTGCTTTCAATGATTTTTCGGTGCGGCAGGTTGAGTGCGCCGGGCACGTGCGCGGCCGCGTAGTGCTCGGGGCTGCGCACGTCGAGCAGCACGAAGTCGGGCGCGCCGGACGCAAGCGCGTCGTGCACGTCCCAGCAATCGGTCTCGAAGGCGAGCGATGCGGCGAAGTGGGCGACGGCGGCGGCGCTGTCGGCGGCGGGAATCTCGGTGACGTGGGACATGCCTGTTTTCCTCGGGGTGAAAGTCGGCGGTTGGGCAACGGCCGCGAACGAGCCCTCAGTATCCGGCGCGCCCGCGCAGCGCGACAGTGGCGCGATCGACAACTTGCGGTAACATCGCGCCATGCACAATCATCTCGTCGTCGCGCTCGCCTACGATCGGCTCTGCACCTTCGAATTCGGCTGCGTCGTCGAACTGTTCGCGCTTGCGCGGCCGGAGCTCGGCGTCGACTGGTATCGCTTCGCGGTCTGCACGAGCGAGCCGGGGCCCGTGCGCGCGGCGGGCGGCATCAAGGTCGAGGCGCCGTATCGGCTCGCGCTGATGGATCGCGCGGATACGATCGTGATTCCCGGCTGGCGCGATCCGGACGAAACGCCGCCCGAGCCGCTGCTCAAGAAGATTCGCGCGGCCCACCGGCGCGGCGCTCGGCTGTGCTCGATCTGCTCGGGCGTGTTCGTGCTCGCCGCGGCGGGCGTGCTCGACGGCGTGACCGTCACGACGCACTGGCGTTACGCCGAGCGTCTGCGGGCGCGCTATCCGTCGCTGCGCGTGAATCCCGATGCGCTCTACGTCGACGAAGGGCAGATCGTCACGTCGGCGGGCTCGGCGGCGGGCCTCGACATGCTGATGCACCTCGTGCGCCGCGATCACGGCGGCGCGATCGCGAATCGCGTCGCGCAGCGGCTCGTGCTGCCGCCGCATCGCGACGGCGGCCAGGCGCAGTTCGTGCCGCGGCCGCTGCCGAGCGTCGGCGGCGACCGGCTGGCGAAGCTGATCGACTGGATGCGCGAGCATGCGGGGCAGCCGCACACGCTCGCCGCGCTCGCCGCGCGCGCGGCGATGAGTCCGCGCACGTTGCAGCGGCAGTTTCGCGACGCGACGGGGCTCGGCCCGTACGAGTGGCTGATCCGCGAGCGGGTCGGGCTCGCGAAGGAGATGATCGAGCGCGATCCCGCGCTGCCCATCGCGCGCGTCGTCGCGCTCGCGGGGTTCGGCTCGGAGGAGTCGATGCGCCGGCATTTCCGGCGCATCGCGGCGACGAGTCCGGCCGCGTATCGCCGCAGTTTCGATGCGGGTTGATGCGCATCGGCGCGTGGCGGGCGCACGTGTGTGGCGGCCGATGCGATCAGGCGACGAGCGCGGCACGCTTGATTCCGCGCGATCGGCCTGCGCCGTTCGATGCGCGGCGCGCGGTATGTGGCGCGCAATGCGGAGGGCATCGTGACGGCGCCGCGGGCGTCCTGAGCGCGTTGCCGGCATGCGAGGGCGTTGCAGGCTCGCAAGTCGCAAACAGGTGCGTTGCGAGTGCGTCATCGCGGGCACGCATGCCGAACGCTCGCGTCGCGCACGCACGCTTCACGAACGCGCACGTCGCGAACGCGCACGTCGCAAACGCGCACGTCGCAAATGCACTTCACGAGACACGCATGTCGCAGGCACGCGCGCCGTCAATACGGACTTGGTGAGCGCGCGTCGCAAGCGCTCGCGCGGCAGGCGCCGATTGCAACCGCGCCCGCCCCGAACACGCTATCGCGATCTCACGCAATCCCGACGCATCGCCACGACGGGTTCCCGGCGATGATCGGCGATGCCTTGGCAGTCGATCACGCCGTCTTCCACGAGATCGGCGCGCGTCCCGGCGCGACGGGTGCCCGCTCGAGTTGCATCGCACAACGCCGGTCGCTTTCTCGACGCGTGCGTAACCGGGCGCATCGGCGCTATTATCGCCACTTCACATCCGTCAGACCGTTCGTCTGCTCCGCGCCATGACCACCGCCATCGACCACGACCGCCTCGCCGATTTCATCGAGCGCAAATGGAACGACGAGATCCTGCACGCGCTGACCGACTACATCGCGGTGCCCGCGAAAAGCCCCGCGTTCGATCCCGGCTGGGCGAAGCACGGCTACATCGAGCGCGTCGTCGTCGACGCCGCGCAATGGGCCGAGCGGCAGCCGGTGAAGGGGCTGAAGGTCGAGATCGTGCGGCTTGCCGGCCGCACGCCGGTGATCTTCTTCGAGACGCCGGCGACGCGCGCGGGCAGCACCGACACGATCCTGCTGTACGGCCATCTCGACAAGCAGCCCGAATTCGACGGCTGGCGCGCGGATCTCGGCCCGTGGACGCCGAAGTTCGAGGGCGGCAAGCTGTACGGCCGCGGCGGCGCGGACGACGGCTATGCGATCTACGCGAGCCTCGCGGCGCTCGGCGCGCTCGACGCGCAGGGCATCGGGCGGCCGCGCTGCGTCGGCCTCATCGAGACCTGCGAGGAGTCGGGCAGCTACGATCTGCTGCCGTACGTCGACGCGCTGCGCACACGGCTCGGCGACGTGAGCCTTGTCGTGTGCCTCGATTCGGGCGCCGGCAATTACGATCAGCTTTGGCTCACGACGTCGCTGCGCGGGCTCGTGTCGGGCGATCTGCAGGTCGAGGTGCTCGAAGAGGGTGTGCATTCGGGCGTGTACGGCGGGGTCGCGCCGTCGAGCTTCCGCGTGATGCGTCAACTGTTCGAGCGGCTCGAGGACGCGGCGACCGGCAATCTGCTGCCGTCGTCGTTTCACTGCGAGGTGCCGGCGAGCCGCTTGCGCGAGACCGAAGCGGCCGCGTCGATTCTCGGCGACGCCGTGTGGAAGGGGCTGCCGTGGGCGTGCGGGCAGGACGGCAAGCCGGTGTTGCCGACCACGGCCGATCCGCGCGAGGCGCTTCTGAATTCGACGTGGCGGCCGTCGCTGTCCGTCACGGGCGCGCAGGGGTTGCTTGCGCTCGAGAACGCGGGCAACGTGCTGCGGCCGCGCACCGCGTTCAAGCTGTCGCTGCGGCTGCCGCCGCTCGTCGACGCCGCGCAGGCGGTGCAGCACCTGAAGGCGTTGCTCGAGCTCGATCCGCCGTACAACGCGAAGGTCACGTTCAAGCCCGACGCGGGCGCGGCGACCGGCTGGAATGCGCCGGACGTCGCGCCGTGGCTCGGCGCGGCGCTCGACGACGCGTCGCGCCGGCACTTCGGCGCCGACTGCGCGTACATGGGCCTCGGCGGCACGATCCCGCTGATGAACGTGCTGCACGAAGGTTTTCCGTCCGCTCAATTCATGGTGTGCGGCGTGCTCGGCCCGAAATCGAACGCGCACGGGCCGAACGAGTTCCTGCACGTGCCGTACGCGAAGAAGCTGACGGCCGCGGTGGCCGACGTGATCGCCGCCGCGCGTTGACGCGCGTGCCGATTCTTTTTCCTCTTCCGATGACGGTCGCATCGTCGCGCACGGCGGGCGGCGCGACGATGGACGTTCGCTCGCGCGCGGCGCGGCGACGCGGATTGCGATGAACTGGAAAGCGGAAAAGCTGCGCGCGGACGAGCTTGCCGAGCAGCTCGACGCGCTCGGGCCGATCGGGGTCGCGCGTTTCTTCAGCGGCGCGTCGCTCAGGCTCGACGGCGTGCTGTTCGGCTTCGTTCATGCAGGATCGCTGTTTCTGCGCGTCGACGACGACACTCGCGCGGCGTTCGAGCGCGCGGGCATGCGGCCGTTCTCGTATCCGGGGCGCACGCGCACGGTCGTCGTCGGCGGCTATTACGAAACGCCCGCCGACGTGCTCGAAGACGTCGGCATGCTGCGCGACTGGTGTCGCGACGCGTATCGCGCGGCGGTTCGCGCGGGCGCGGGCGCGCGTCGCGCGAAGCGGAAGTAGCGAGGCTGCGGCACGCCGCCGCGCGACGCGCGCCCGCGCGCGCAATGGTGTACGGTGTGCGCGATGGCGAGGCGGCGAAGCCGCGGGCTCGGCCGGGACGGCATCGTGATCGCGCGTGAGATCGCTTGAGCGCGAGACCGCAGGCATCGGCCGTCGCGCCGCGTCTCGATGGGCGTGCGCAAGCCGCTTCGGCGCATGCAAGCGCCGCCGTCAGGTCGCGCGCGAAGCCGGCGCAGCCGGCGGCGGCATGCGCGGGCGAGCGACGCAAGCGCGCAGTCGAGCGCGCCGATCGATCGCAAAGGGCGCGATGCCCGCGCCGCCGCGCACACGGCGCACGACGGTACGGAGGATGCAAACGCGTGCGGCATGCGGTGTACGATGCACGGCGGCATATGCCGGTTCGACCGACAACAAGATTTCCCCACCTGGAGACATGTTCATGCTCGTCCTGATTCTCGGTTTGGTGATCTTCCTGGGTACGCATTCGATTCGGCTGGTCGCGGGCGATTGGCGCGCCGCGCAAATTGCGGCGCTCGGCGAGCCGCGCTGGAAGGGGATGTATGCGCTCGCGTCGGTGGTCGGATTCGCGCTGATCGTCTGGGGCTACGGGCTCGCGCGCGCGGACACGGCGTCGCTGTGGTTTCCGCCGATCGGCATCCGGCATCTGACGGCGCTCCTGACCGCGATCGCATTCGTGCTGCTCGTGGCGGCTTACGTGCCGGGCACGCGCATCAAGGCGCTCGTCGGCCATCCGATGCTCGCGGGCGTGATGGTGTGGGCGGGCGCGCATCTGCTCGCGAACGGCACGCTGCATGCGGAGCTGCTGTTCGCCGTGTTCTTCGTGTGGGCGTTCGTCGATTTCATCGCGTCGCGCGCGCGCGATCGGCGCGACGGCGTGCGCTATCCGGCCGGCTCGCCGGTGCGCGACGGCATCGCGATCGTCGTGGGCCTTGCCGCGTGGGCGCTGTTCGCGTTCGTGCTGCACGGATGGCTGATCGGCGTGCGCCCGTTCGCATGACGGCGCGGGCGGCGGCTGCCGAAGCGCGACGAGGTGGTGGCCGGTTCCCTGACCGATGCACGGGATATCGGCCGCATGGCGGTTGCCCGGATAGTCGCAGTCCGCAACGCAGGCCTGAGAGTCGCCGGGCGCCGCGGCCCGCGGGCATGCCTGTTGCGCGACCGGCTTCTCGCGGGATTCGCCGCAGGCCCGGCGGATCGTCGTGTTCGTCGTGCTCGTCGCGCTGCCCGCGCGCCTGCATCGCGCGCGGCCCGTCATCCGCGCGTTTTCGCATGCGAGGCGTGCCGCGAAACGCATGGCGTTGCGGCGCCTCTTGTTGAACGCGGCCGCTTCGCGCTATCGTCGGAAACATTCGCCATCGACGTTTTGCGTTCGGAGCTCCGCCGTGTCCACCTCATCGACGTCCGCGCTGCGCTTTTCGGCCGACAAGGCCGAACTCGACATCGACACGATCCATGCATTCCTGCGCGACGAGGCGCACTGGTCGAAGGGCATTCCGCGCGATGTGGTGGAGCGGGCGATCGCCGGATCGCTGTGCTTCGGCGCGTATCTCGACGCACGGCTCGTCGGCTTCGCGCGTCTCGTCACCGATCACGCGACGTTCGCGTACCTGTGCGACGTATTCGTGCTAAGCGAGCATCGCGGCAAGGGCTACGGCCGCGCGCTGATCGACCACGTGTTCGCGCAGGACGCGGTGCGCGCGCTGCGCCGCGTCGCGCTCGTCACGAGCGACGCGCACGCGCTGTATCGCACGGTCGGTTTCACCGCGCCCGCACATCCTGAGCGCTGGATGGAGCTGCATCGGCCCGGCGTCTATGCGCAGCCGCATGCGTGCGCGCGCTGAGCGAGGCTGTCGGGCGCCGCGGCCGTCGTGCCGCCGCGCCGGGCGCGCCGCGCATACAATACGCGCTCGTTGATTTTCATGGAGCGCATCATGACCGAGCAGGAAGCCGAGCGCATCGCGACGCATCGTCATTACAAGGGCGGGCTGTATCGCGTGATCGGCGTCGCGCGGCATTCGGAGACGGAAGAGCGGCTCGTCGTCTACGAACAGCTGTGGCCGAAGGAGCACAGCCTCTGGGTGCGTCCCGAGGCGATGTTCAACGAGACGCTCGCCGACGGCACGCCGCGTTTTCGCAAGTTGGGCGACTGAGCGAGCGGATCGGCATGTGCGTTGCGGCGCATTCGCGACGCGCCCGCCGGCGCACGCATGTCGCGCGCTGCGCCGGATCGTGCGCGTTCGTGCGCAGCCGGGGCGGTAGCGGCACGCCGGGCCTCGTTCATTTGCGTGTCGCCGCGCGCGGCCGCTTGCGTCGCGCATTTCGCTTCGCGTGGCTGCTGCGGCGGCGCGCGACTTCACGCCTGCTCGCCGCACGCGGTCCTTGCCTGAGCCCGATGACTCAATCCGCACCGATCGCCCGCGCGATCTCCTTCGGTGCGTTGCCGGCCTCGACGACGGGCGTCTCGTGCCAGTCGGCGAGCTTGCGGATCGCGCGCCCGACGTCGGCCGCGAGTCCCGCGCCGACCCGCACGCCCGGCTCGATGTGCACCGCCTTCAGCTCGAACACGCGTTGCGCGCGATGCGCCTTCGCGTCGATGCGCCCGACGAGCCGCCCGCGGTGCAGGATCGGCAGGCAGAAGTAACCGTAGCGGCGCTTGTGCGCGGGTGTGTAGCACTCGATCGTGTAGTCGAAGCCGAACAGCGCCGACGCGCGCCGCCGGTCCCAGACGACCGGATCGAACGGCGACAGCAGCGTCGTGACCGTCGGGTGCAGCGCGCCGTCGCGCGCGGCGTCGACGAGCGGCGCGAACTCGCGATGCACGAACGCGTCCGCGCTCCAGCCTTCGACCGCGACAGGCAGCAGCTCGCCCGCGTTCGCGAGCGCATGCAATTCGTCGCGATACGAGCGCTTCGGCAGCCGGTAATAATCGGCGACCCAGTCCGCGCGCACGATGCCGAGCGCGCGGCAGGTGTTCCCGACGAGGCGCGGCAGCACCGTTTCGCGCGGCGGCAGGTCGCGCGCGTCGTCCCAGTGCGGCAGCACGCGCTCGGCGACGTCGTAGACGCGCTGGAAGTTGCGCCGCTCGGCAACCATCAATTGCCCGGTCGAGAACAGCACTTCGAGATGCCGCTTCTCGGGCTTCCAGTCCCACCAGCCGTTGCCCTTGCCGGCGCCGCGCGCGAAATCGGCGGAGCGCACGGGGCTGCTCGCGCGGACGTGCGCGAGCAGCGCGTCGATCGCGTCGCGATGCTTCGCGTGCCACTCGGCCGCGTATTTCCAACCCATGCCGACGGGGTTGAGCATCTTGTGGCGCATCAGCCCGAAATCCTCGATCGGCAGGAAGCACGCTTCGTGCGACCAGTATTCGAACAGTCTCGCATCGGCGAGATGCTCGTCGAGCCATTGCGGCGCATACGCGCCGAGCCGGCTGAACAGCACGAGATACGGGCTGCGCGCGACGACGTGGATCGTGTCGATCTGCAACTGGGCCATCCGCCGGATGGCGGCGAGCACGTCGGCCTTGACCGCCTTGCGGCGAGGCGGCGTCAGGAGCCCCTGCGCGGCGAGGTGCAGCGCGCGGGCGGAGGCGATCGAGAGCGGGGCGGTCACGAGCGGCGCAGGAAAGGGCGGGTGGAAACGGATGCGCCACTGTAGCGCGAATCGGCGCATCGCGCTGCGCGCCGCCAAGCGCCGCCAAGCGCCGCCAAGCGCCGCCGTGCGCGGCGAAGCATTGTCGCGCGGGCGTCTGACAATCGTTGACAGAAGTCTTTCGGAAGTTTCCTTATAGTCTCATCGACACAGCACTCTGCTTCCGACGCACGATACCTCTATGGCACGCAGGAAGCGAGTCCGGGCGCCTCACCCCCGTCGAGGCGGCCGGAGCCGTTCAAGCGGACATCCATGCGGCTTTCAGCCGGCCCCGAGTGGATGTCCGCCGATTTTTTTGGGGCGACGGATTTTCGGCGGCCCAATTCCAGCCGGCAATTCCGTCCGTCGCCGCGCATCACTTCCGCACGCTTTCCCACTTGCTTCGTTTTCCTGAGCGCTTCGGCCGCGCCGCTCGCTTCAGCCGCGCTTGCCGCGCGCCACCTCGTCGCCCGCGTTCGGCGGCAGCCGGCGCGTGATCGGAATCGACGCGAACGAGCACAGTCCGACCACGACGAACGCCGGCCAGAAGTCCGACCAGACCATCGTCGGATGCCCCTGCGCCCAATGCGACACGTGCAGCACGAGCGCCGCGACCGTCACGCCGAGGCCGAGCGACATCTGCTGGACGACGCTGCCGAGGCTCGTTGCGCGGCCCGCGTCGCGCGACGCGATCTCCGCGTAGATCATCGAATTGAGGCTCGTGAACTGCAGCGCGGGGAACACGCCGCCGACCAGCACGATGAGCCAGATCGCGAGCGTCGGCATGCCGGGATGGAACACGCCGTATGCGGCGATCGCGAGCCCGGCGAACGCCGCGTTGTACATCAGCACCGTGCGAAAGCCGAAACGCTTGAGCGTGCGCGGCGCGAGCAGCCGCGTGAACGCGCCGCCGACGGCCGACGCGCAGGTGATCGCGCCGGAATGGAATGCGCTCATGCCGAGCCCTTCCTGCAGCGCGAGCGGCAGCAGGAACGGCACCGCGCCGAGGCCGATCCGGAACAGCGAGCCGCCGACGACGCTCGCGTGATAGGTTGGGATGCGCAGGAAGCGCAGATCGAGCACCGGCCGCTCGACGCGCCGCGCATACAGCACGTAGCCGCCGAGCAGCGCTGCGCCCGTCGCGCCCATCGCGAGCGCGGCGCCGCGCGTGACGAGCGCGCCGTCGAGCAGCGTGAGGCCCATCAGCAGGAGCGCCGCACCGGCGGCGGACAGAACGAAGCCGAACCAGTCGAGCGGGCCGGGATCGAGTTCGTGCGTGTTCGCGATGTGCTTGTTCGCGAGGTAGATGCCGAGGATGCCGATCGGCACGTTGATGAAGAAGATCAGCCGCCAGTGCAGGTACGTCGTGATGAAGCCGCCGAGGAGCGGCCCTGCCGCGGGCCCGAAGAGCGCGGGCACGCTCAGGTAGTTCATCGCGCGCACGAGCTCCGAGCGCGGCACCGCGCGGAAGATGATGATGCGCCCGACGGGCACCATCATCGCGCCGCCGACGCCTTGCACGAAGCGCGCGAACGTGAAGAGCTCGAGATTGTTCGACGCCGCGCACAGCAGCGAGCCGGCGACGAAGATGCCGATCGCGGTGCGGAACACGGTGCGCGCGCCGAAGCGGTCGGCGAGCCATCCGCAGATCGGGATGAACACGCCGAGGCCGACGACGTAGCTCGTGATCGCGATGTTCAGCGTGACGGGGTTCTGCCCGAAGTCGCGCGCCATCGCGGGCAGCGCCGTGACGATGATGTTGGCATCCACGCTCTCCATGAACAACGCGCAAGCGACGATCAGCGGTGCGATGAAAGCGTAGATGGCGGACGGCATGGCAACGACGCGTGTAAAGATGCCATTATTGCATCGATTGTTGCAGCATGCTTGCGCGCGCAACGACGTGCTGCCGCCGCGCGTCGCCGTTTCGCGCGCGGCGGGCGATCGGGATTCGACGCGGCGGGCGAGCGCGGCGAAACCGGCCCGCGCCGCGCGCGGCGCACGGCAATTTGCGCGTTATGTGCGAAGAACCGCTTGCCTGAGCGCTGGATTTCGTGCGAATCTGCCCGCCGCGGCATACAACAGAGCAACGCCGCGACGCGCCGGGCCCGCGCGACCAGGAGACCATATTGCCGTTCATCTCGAAAAGGGGAGGAGGAGATATGGTCACGCCGCGGCATCGCCCGCTTCATGTTGAAAATCCGTTCTATCGCCGCCTGCTGAGCGCACCCGCGTGGCTCGCGCTCGTCGCCGCGGCCGGCATCGGCTGCACGAATGCGACGCTCGCCCGTGCCGACTCGTCGCACGCATCCGCGGCCGTGTCGAGCGCCGCGTCCGCGCCGAGCGCCGCGTCGATCCCGCCGCCGCCGAGCCAGCTCTACGGCGATCTCTTTGTTGCGGTGCAAACCGCGCAGATCTTCGAAGACCAGAAGACCTTCGTCGATTCGACGCCGAACACCGATCCCGCGACGATCGTCCGGCTGTACGAGCAGCAGAAGGGGCAGCCGGGTTTCTCGCTGAAGGCGTTCGTCGCGCAGTACTTCACACCGCCGTCGGACCAGTCGGTGACGCCGCCGCCGAACCAGACGCTGCGCGAGCACATCGACTGGCTGTGGCCGAAGCTCACGCGCACGACGACGGCCGCGCAGCCGTACAGCTCGCTGATTGCGCTGCCTAAACCGTACGTGGTGCCGGGCGGGCGCTTCCGCGAGGGCTACTACTGGGACACGTACTTCACGATGCTCGGCTTGCAGGAGTCGGGCCGCGAGGATCTCGTCGACGACATGCTCGAGAACTTCGCGTACCTGATCGACACCGTCGGCCATGTGCCGAACGGCAACCGCAGCTATTACGTGAGCCGCTCGCAGCCGCCGTTCTTCGCGTACATGGTGACGCTCGCGGCGAAGGTCGAGGGCAATGGCGTCTATCAGAAGTACCTGCCCGCGCTGCGCAAGGAGTACGCATACTGGATGCAGGGCGAGCGCACGACGCCGCGCGGCCAGGCGGCGCGCAACGTCGTCGCGATGCCGGACGGCTCGGTGCTGAACCGCTACTGGGACGCGAGCGACACGCCGCGCGACGAGTCGTACCTCGAGGACGTGAAGACCGCGCAGCAGGCGAGCGGCCGGCCGGCGCCGCAAGTGTGGCGCGACCTGCGCGCGGCGGCCGAGAGCGGCTGGGACTTCAGCTCGCGCTGGTTCGGCGACGGCCGCACGCTCGCGACGATCCGCACCACCGCGATCGTGCCCGTCGACCTGAACAGCCTGATGTTCAACCTCGAGACGACGATCGTGAAGGGCTGCGCGGTGACGCGCGATTTCGCGTGCGTCGCCGAGTTCGCCGGCCGCGCCGGCAAGCGCGCGGTTGCGATCAACCGCTATCTGTGGAACCGCAACGGCTATTACGGCGACTACGACTGGAAGCTCGGCAAGCCGCGCGACAACCTGTCGGCGGCGGCGCTGTATCCGCTGTTCGCGGGCGTTGCGTGGCCGGAGCGCGCAAAGCAGACCGCGAAGAACGTGCGGAAGACGCTGCTCAAGCCGGGCGGGCTCGCGACGACGACTTACGATACGGCGCAACAATGGGATGCGCCTAACGGCTGGGCTCCGCTGCACTGGATCGCGCTCATCGGGCTGCGGCACTACGGCGAGAAGTCGCTCGCCGACGAGATCGGCACGCGCTTCCTCGCCGACGTGAAGGGCGTGTACGCGGCGCAGGGCAAGCTTGTCGAGAAGTACATCGTCGAAGGCGCGGGCACGGGGGGCGGAGGCGGCGGCGAGTATCCGCTACAGGACGGCTTCGGCTGGACCAACGGCGTGACGCTCAAGCTGCTCGACCTGTACGGCGGCTGACGCGCGACGTGACGCGCGGGGGGCGCGGGCTTCGGCGAGTCGCTTGCGCCGCATCCATGGGTTGCGTGTGCAACGATCATCGGCGAAGCGATGCCGGGTCGCGGCCCGCGACCGTCGGCCGGGCGCGCTTCGCCGAGCGCGTCACGGTCATGCAGGCGCCGCCCGCCGCGCGTTTCGCTTGTCGCCCGCCGAATGCCGGCGCTTCGCGTTCGCCGTTCGGGGGGCGTCGCCCGTTGTTCGTTGCTGTCGTTGCTGTCGCCGTTGTCATCGACCCGACTCGCGGCAGCGGCCTTCTTTCGAGCGCGATTGCGCGCGGCTGCGCGCCGCGCTCAATCGAGCACAATCGCGCGCATCAGATCAGCCCGCGCGACGACGCGAAATAAGTCAACTGAATCCGGTTCGCGACGCCGAAGCGTTTGCGCAGCTTGCGCAGATGGTAATCGACGTTGTGCGCGCTGGTGTCGAGCCGCCGGCCGATCTCCTTGTCGGATGCGCCTTCGGCAATGCCGACGAGCAGTTCGCGCTCGAACGGCGTGAGGCGCTCGGCCGCGCGCTCGCGCGCCGACGCGATCAACTGCGGCGCCGCGAACCGGTGCACCGACAAGCCGAGCGCCAGCACCTGCTCGAGCGTCGCCGACGAAATCCAGTCGCGCGAGCGGCGCGGTGCGGTGAAGCTCGCGAACGCATGCACGCGCGTGCCCGGCACGGGCATCGAATACATCACGCCGCTGCACATGTCGTCGTCGTGCATCACGCGCAGGAAGCCGTCGAGCGCGTCCGAGCCGCGCGCCGCGTGATCGCGCGCGAGCTGCCGCAGGTCCCAGACGACGGGCATGCTCGACGCGCGCGTGCCGAGCATCCGCGGATCGACGTCGTGATGGCGGCGGCGCACGTAATCGCCGCGATACGCGGCGGGCGTGAACGCTTCGTGCAGGTACAGGCATTCGGCGTCGTCGCGCGTGAACTCGAGCGCGAAATAGGCGAATGTCGCGAAGCCCATCAGCCGCAGCAGGCTCGTCGCGATGCGGCCGCATTCGGCGGTGCCGCGCGCGCTCGCGAGCATCTCCGCGATGCCCAGGCGCGGCGCGAAGCGCGGCTTCGCATCGGCCGCGCGCCGCGCGTGGCCGCACCAGACGACGTCGATCGTCCGTGCGTCGCCCGTCGCGCCGCACGGAGTCGCGCGCGATACGGGGCGCGCGACTGCCGCGACGGCGGCCTCTTCCTGCACTGCAATGTCCGACATAACGAAAAACCTCGCGGCGTAGGTCCGGCGCCGCTCGATCGAACGGACGGACGCGGTGTGCGATCGCAACGTGCGCGCTCGTGACGGACGCGTACGCGGCCTTCCTGCTCGCGGCGCGAGTGACCGGTGACGTGCGCGTTCGCGCTTGCGGCGTCTGCGGTGCGGGTGCGTTCCGCCGCGTGCATCGTCGACAGCGGCATTCGCGCGCATGTTGCAAACGCGCATGTCGCCGACGCGCATGTTGCAAACGCGCGTTCGCATCCGGCACCGAGACGTCGCGCGTCGCGCCCGAATCGCGAGCGTAGGCATTGTACAAAGCCGCGCGCTTGCGCGTAATATCTTGTAATACTAACCGCGCTCGGCAGCCACACGAAAGCGCGGATCAAAGACCACTTGCTTGTCGGGGTTCCTGCGCAACAGCATCGCGAACACAAGAAGCCGGCTTTCCCCTCCATGACAATTGCTGACAGCGCTCCGCGCATCGAATGGTTCTCGCATGCCGAGCTCGCCGCATCGCGTGGCGGATTCGCACAGCACGACGCGCATCCTCCCGTTTCGTCGTTCGCCGCATCGCCGGATGGGCCGCGCCGCGCGGCGTTCGACGTCGCGCACTGCGACGCGCGCTTGCGCGCGGCCGGCTTCACGACGCTCTGCTACGGCGCGTTCGAGCTGATCGGCCAGCAGATGCTCGCCGCGTATCTGCTGCGCGATTTCGCGCCCGTGTCGTTCTTGCGCGCGTACGTCGAGGGCCGGCTGTTCGAAGTCGATCCGCGCTTCGCCGAATGGCGGCAAGGCGTCACGCCGATCGCGTGGCGGCTCGACGAGCTCGACGCGCATGCGCGCCGCACGGGCGAGCGGCGCATGCATGCGCTCGTGAATTCGTTGCGTGCGCATGCAATGCACAGCGGCGTGATCTTCTGCTGGCCGGTGCCGCATCTCGATTTGCGCGTCGCGGTGAGCCTCGCGTCGGAGGCGCACGACGGTTCGCTCGACGATCGCGTGATCGGCTGCGCGCTCGCATTGAGCCTCGACGTGCATCGCGCCGCGCAGCCGCATCTCGATGCGCGCGTCGGCGGCGCGCGCGCGATCGTGCTCGAGCGCGACGAAGCGGCGGTGCTCGAGCGGCTCGTGCACGGCCTGTCCGATCAGGAAATCGCGAACGCGCTCGGCACGTCGCTGCATCGCGTCGGCGCGCAGATCCGCATGCTCGAGAAGCGCTTCAATGCGCGCAACCGTGCGCAGCTCGCGTATCTCGCGGCGCGACGCTTGCGCGGCTGACGATGCGCGCATCGCATGCAAGTTGGATGACGCGGCGCAACAGACCGGCGCATCGTATACAAAACCGCTTACGAGCGAATTAATTTTTCACTGTAAAAAAATGACCGCTGCAAGCCGGAATAATTGACGAATATTTTCTTCGTAATATGCGCCCAACCGACGGGCGCCGGCCGTCCGTCAGGCCATACCCTTTCACCATTCGAACGAGAAATTCGTCATGTGCGGAATCAGCGGCTTCGTTGGCCCTGTCGCATGCGCACCGGAGACGGCCCGGGCGACCCTCGCGCGAATGACGGACAGTCTCGCGCATCGCGGCCCGGACGATACCGGTTTGTGGATCGATCCCGATGCGGGCGTCGCGCTCGGCCATCGGCGCCTGTCGATCGTCGATTTGTCCGAGCATGGACATCAGCCGATGCCGTCCGCGTGCGGTCGCTACGCGATGACGTTCAACGGCGAGATCTACAACTTTCGCGAGTTGCGCCGCGAGCTCGAGCGCGAGCATCGCGCGCCCGAGTGGCGAGGTCATTCGGATAGCGAAGTGTTGCTCGCGGCGTTCTCCGCGTGGGGCATCGATCGCGCGCTGCAAAAGGCGGTCGGAATGTTCGCGCTCGCGCTGTGGAACCGCGAATCGCGCGTGCTCACGCTCGCGCGCGATCGCATCGGCGAGAAGCCGCTCTATTACGGCCGCATCGGCGGCTCGTTCGTGTTCGGCTCCGAGCTGAAGGCGCTGCGGCGCTTTCCGGGCTTCGGCGCGCATCCGATCGACCGCAACGCGCTGTGTTTGTATCTGCGCCACGCGAGCGTGCCCGCGCCGTACACGATCTACGAAGGCATCCGCAAGCTGCCGCCCGGCACCTACGTGCAGCACGAGGGCTTGGGCGACGAGCCCGCGCCGCGCCGCTACTGGTCGCTCGACCGCGTGATCGCGGCGGGCCGCGCGAATCCGTTCGACGGCGACGCGAACGCCGCCGTCGCGCAGCTCGATCACGTGTTGCGCGATGCGATCGCCGAGCAGTCGGTCGCCGACGTGCCGCTTGGCGCGTTCCTGTCGGGGGGCGTCGATTCGTCGGTGATCGTCGCGCTGATGCAGACGCAGACCGCGCAGCCGGTGCAGACGTTTACGATCGGCTTCCACGAGGCGGGCTACGACGAGGCTGGCTATGCGAAGGCGGTTGCGCGGCATCTCGGCACGTCGCACACCGAGCTCTACGTGAAGCCGTCCGACGTGCTCGCGACGGTCCCGCGCATGCCGAGCGTCTACGACGAGCCGTTCGCCGATTCGTCGCAGATTCCGACGCTGCTCGTCTCCGAGCTCACGCGCCGCCACGTGAAGGTGAGCCTGTCGGGCGACGGCGGTGACGAACTGTTCGGCGGCTACACGCGCTATTTCCTGACGCCGCGCTTATGGGGGCGGCTGCGCCGCGTGCCGGCCGCGGTGCGGATGCGGATCGCGGCCGCGCTGCACGCGCTGCGGCCCGACCATGCCGATCAGATCGCCGCGCTCGTGCAGGGCGCGTGGAGCGCGGCCGCGCAGCGCGACGCGTCGCCGCGCGTCGGCGATCGCCTGCACAAGCTCGCGAACGTGATGACGGCGGACAGCCGCGCATCGCTGTATCGGCTGCTGATGTCGTCGGTCCACCATCCGGAGCGCTTCACGCTCGCGGGGCACGAGCCGCAGACGCTGATCGACACGCCGGGCGCTTGGCCCGCCGGGCTGTCGTTCGCCGAGCAGGCGATGGCCGTCGACACGCTCACGTATCTGCCGACCGACATCCTGACGAAGGTCGATCGCGCGGCGATGGCGGTGAGCCTCGAGACGCGGATGCCGTTTCTCGATCATCGCGTCGTCGAGTTCGCGTGGCGGCTGCCCGAGGCGCTGCGCATCCCGGACGGGCAGGACAAGTGGCTGCTGCGCAAGCTGCTGTACCGCTACGTGCCGCGGCCGCTGATCGACCGGCCGAAGCAGGGCTTCTGCGCGCCCGTCGGCGCGTGGCTGCGCGGCGAGCTGAGCGACTGGGCGGCGGAGCTGCTGCGCCCCGCGCGCCTGCGCGACGAAGGCTATCTCGACGCGACGCGCGTCGAGCGGCTGTGGCGGCAGCACCAGTCGGGCCGGATGAACTGGCAGCATCCGCTCTGGACGGTGCTGATGTTCCAGGCGTGGCTCGAGCGGCAGCGCGCCGAGTAGGCCGCCGCGCGCACGAACCCGTTTGCGCGGCGGCGCGGGCCGCTCAGTGGTATTCGGCGAAGCGCTCGACGTGCGGCGCGGCGGACGGGCGCGCGAGCGGCGCGGCCGGCACGGCCGCATCGGCGGCGAGGCGAGGCGCGTCGGCGTGCACTGCGTGCTGCTCGTCGTGCTGCTCGACGCGCGTCGTCGCCGCGCCGAACAGCACGAGCCGGTAGCCGATCGAGTAGATCGGAATGATCCGCATGTTCTTGTCGAAATCGAGGCCGAGCTTCGAGCGGATGCGCGACACGTGCGTGTCGAGCGTGCGCGAGGACACCGCGAGCTCGCGGCCCCACACGGCTTCCTGGATCGCCTGGCGCGACACGACCTTGTTCATGTTGTCGAGCAGGAATTCGACGACGTCGAACTCGCGCGGGGTCAGGCTGATCGCTTCGCCATCGATCTCGATGACGCGGCGGACAAAGTTGATTTTGATGTTGTCGATGTACAGATACTTGCAATCCATGATGATCCTCGCGATTCGCAGATGGATGGGCGAACGACACGACGAGCATTACTGCAAGTGTCGGGCCAGGTTGGCGCGATGCAGCAGGCAAACGTTGCGAAAGGTCTTTTTTATGGTTCAAGTGCATGAATCGAAAGCGTTTTCTCGCGAGCGGCAATCGCTTGTGGCAGCGCCTGATCTGTAACAATCTGAAACCGGTTGAAGGTGTGTTACGTAGCACGGGCGTTCGTGTTACGTCCGGGCGACCGGCGACGTAACGTGCGAGGGGAGGAATTGGGGCGGGCGAACGGACGGGTTCGGCCGCCGCGGCGAAGGCGGGCGCGACGCGCTTCCTTCTGCGGGATGCGAGGGGCGGCGGGAACGATCCGTGCGGGGGGCCGGTTCGGCCCGTCCCGTTGGGACGGGCTTGTCCGCCGCGGCGCGTGGAGGGCGACGG
This sequence comes from Burkholderia thailandensis E264, assembly GCF_000012365.1. NCBI lineage: Bacteria > Pseudomonadati > Pseudomonadota > Betaproteobacteria > Burkholderiales > Burkholderiaceae > Burkholderia > Burkholderia thailandensis. The sequence goes on along the minus strand of NC_007650.1, from coordinate 2,112,519 downwards.
GTTCCGGACGCCCTGTCCGGGACGCCCCGTCTGGCGAGGCGCTTCGCCGGTTTCGCGCGGGCCGGCAAGCATGGCGGACGGCGGCCGACGACGCGCGCCGGCCGCACCAGTCCGCCCGTCAAGCCGTCGTTTCTCCGGCGGCCGGGAACGGCAGCGCGTAGTGCCGCTTGCCCGTCGCCGCGAAGATCGCGTTCGCGACGGCCGGGCCGATCGGCGCGACGCCGGGCTCGCCGACCCCCGTCGGCGCCTCGCCCGACGGCACGATGTGCACCTCGACCTTCGGCATCTCGGCGATCCGCAGCACACGGTAGCCGTCGAAGTTGTTCTGCTCGACCTTGCCGTCCTTCAGCGTGATCGCGCCGTGCAGCACCGCGCCGAGCCCGAAGCCGATGCCGCCCTCCATCTGCGCGGCGACGATGTCCGGATTGATCGCGGTCCCGCAGTCGACCGCGCAGACGACGCGCTCGACCTTCACGCCGCCATGCTCGTCGACCGACACCTCCGCGACCTGCGCGACGTAGCTCTTGAACGCCTCGGCAACCGCGATCCCGCGCCCGCGGCCCTTCGGCAGCGGCTTGCCCGGTTCCCAGCCCGCCTTTTCTGCGGCGAGCTCGAGCACGGCCCTCAGGCGCGGCGCGTGCGCGAGCAGGTCGCGGCGGAACAGGTACGGGTCCTTGCCCGCCGCGTGGGCGGCCTCGTCGACGAACGCCTCGACCGCATACGCGGTGTGCGAGCTGCCGACGACGCGCCACCACAGCACCGGCACGGCGGACTGCGTCGTCGTGAGCTCGACCGACACGTTCGGCACCGCATACGGCAGGTTCGCCGCGCCCTCGACCGACGTCTGGTCGATCCCGTTCTTCACCATCACCGGCTCGAACGGCGTGCCGGCGAGGATCGACTGGCCGACGATGCGGTGCCGCCAGCCGACGAGCTTGCCGTCCTTCGTGAGCGCCGCGTCGAGCTTGTGGAAGTACATCGGCCGGTAGAGGCCGCCGTGGATGTCGTCCTCGCGCGTCCATTGCAGCTTGACGGGCGTGCCGTTCGCGCCGAGCGCCTTCGCGATCGACACGGCCTCGACGACGTAGTCCGACCACGCGTTCGCGCGCCGGCCGAAGCTGCCGCCCGCATACAGCGTGTGGATCTTGACCTTCGACGGATCGAGCCCCGCGACGCGCGCCGCGTTGCCCTGGTCGATCGTCTGGAACTGGTCGCCCGCCCAGATCTCGCAGCTGTCGGCCGTGAGCTTCACGACCGCGTCGAGCGGCTCCATCGGCGCGTGCGCGAGGTACGGAAACTCGTACGACGCGGAGATCCGCCGCGCCGCGCCGGCGAGCGCGTGGTCGACGTCGCCGTCGCGGCGCGCGGATGCGCCCGGCCGCTCGGCGAGCTGCCGGTACTCGCGCATGATCGCGTCGGAGCTGCGCTTCTCCGCGCCCGAATCGTCCCATTCGACCTTCAGCGCGTCGCGGCCCTGCTTCGCGGCCCAGAATCCCTTCGCGACGACCGCGACGCCGCGCTCGACCTGCACGACCGACACGACGCCTGGCACCGCCTTCGCCGCGGCCGCGTCGAACGACTTCACCTTGCCGCCGAACACGGGCGGGCGCTGCAGCAGCGCGACGAGCATGCCGGGCATCGTCACGTCGATCGTGAACTGCGCGGTGCCGTTGGATTTCGCGAGCGCGTCGACGCGCGGCACCGGCTTGCCGATCAGGCGGAAGTCGCGCGGCGACTTCAGCGTGACCTTGTCCGGCACGGGCAGCGCGGCTGCGGCCGCGGCGAGCGAGCCGTAGGTCGCCTCGCGCCCGCTCGCCGCATGTCGCACGATGCCGTCGCCGGTCGTCAGTTCAGCGGCGGGCACGTTCCATTGCGCGGCGGCCGCCGACACGAGCATCGCGCGAGCCTTCGCGCCCGCCTCGCGCAACTGCGTCCACGAGTTCGCCATCGCCGAGCTGCCGCCCGTGCCCTGCAGCTTGCCGAACTGCAGGTTCGCGTAACGCGATGCGTCGGCGGGCGCGCTCTCGACGCGCACGTCGCGCCAGTTCGCATCCAGCTCCTCGGCGACGATCGTCGCGATGCCGGTGTACGCGCCCTGGCCCATCTCGACGTGCTTCGCGATCACGGTCACGCTGTTGTCCGGCGCGACGCGCAGGAATGCGTTCGGCGCGAACGCGCCGGCTGAGCCCGCGTCGGCCGCGGGGGCGGTCGCGGCGAGCGCCGGGCGGCTCGCGTCGCGCCATTCGAAGCCGATCGTGAGGCCGACGGCCGCGGCGGCGCCGGCGGCCTTCAGGAACGTGCGGCGGGACGCGCGCGCCGCATTCGGGAGATCGAGGTCGGTCGTCATCGTCAGGCCTTCAGGGTGGCGGCCGCTTCGTGAATCGCGGCGCGGATTCGGGTGTAGGTCGCGCAACGGCAGATGTTGCCGTTCATCGCGGCGTCGATGTCGGCGTCGGTGGGCGCCGGGTTCTGTTCGAGGAGCGCGGTCGCCGACATGATCTGGCCGGACTGGCAGTAGCCGCACTGCGGCACCTGCAGCTTGATCCATGCGGCCTGGACGGCCTTCGCGGGCTTGCTGGCGAGCCCTTCGATCGTCGTCACGCGCTTGCCGGCGACGGCCGCGAGCGGCAGCACGCACGAGCGCACCGCCTGGCCTTCGAGATGCACGGTGCACGCGCCGCACTGCGCCGCGCCGCAGCCGAACTTCGTGCCGTGCAGGCCCGCGTCCTCGCGGATCGCCCAGAGGAGCGGCATCGCGGGATCGGCGTCCAGCGTCAGGTTCTTGCCGTTCAGCACAAACGAGGTAGACATGGACAATCTCCGTGGGGGAATGCCCGGACTTGGCGCCGGGTGATAGCCGGCAGTGTGAGGGACGGACCGCCGCTGCGTTTACACAATCCTGCAAAAATATTGAACAATCCTGCAAATCCCGAGGGCCACGGGCGGCCGCCGCGTCGCCCGTATCCGCGCCTGCTACGATCACGACACCGACGCTCGCTCATTGCCGATGGATCAGCGCTATACCCCACCCGAATCGGCCGCGCACGCGGCGTCGCCCCGGCCCGACGCGCGGCTGCCGCCACTCGCGCCGCGCGAGGCCGCGCGCCGCGAGCTCGCCGCGCTGATCGGCCGCTTCGCGCCCGCCGACGGCGCGCACCCGAGCGCGATTCCCGCGCTGTCGTTCTTTCGCTGCTCGTCGCCCGTCGACCTCGGCTGCAGCGTCACGCGCGCCGCGTTCGTGTTCGCCGCGCAGGGCGCGAAGCGGGTGACGGTCGCCGGGCAGGCGTACGAATACGATCATCAGCAGTGCCTCGTCACGTCGGTCGATCTGCCGATGCTGTCGCAGGTCACGCGCGCGTCGGCCGATGCGCCGTATCTGTGCGTGAAGATCGCGCTCGACGTGCAGCGCATCGCCGAACTCGCGGCCGAGATGCGGATGCCGCCGCCGGACGCGGTGCCGACGGGCGAGGGGATCGTCGTCGGCGCGCTGTCCGAGCCGCTCTTCGACGCGGCGCTGCGGCTCGTGCGATTGCTCGATACTCCAGCCGATATTCCGATCCTCGCGCCGCTGATCGAAAAGGAGCTGCTGTACCGGCTGTTGACGAGCGGGCAGGGCGCGCGGCTGCGGCACATCGCGGTCGCGGGCAGCCAGACGTACCGGATCGCGCGCGCGATCGAATGGCTTCGCGATCACTACGCGGAGCCGCTCCGGGTAGAGACGCTCGCGCAGCAGGTGAACATGAGCGTGTCGTCGCTGCATCATCACTTCAAGCACGTGACGACGCTGAGCCCGCTCCAGTATCAGAAACAGTTGCGGCTGCACGAGGCGCGCCGGCTGCTGCTCGGCCAGCACGGCGACGTCGGCTCGGTTGCGCTCAGGGTCGGGTACGACAGCCCGTCGCAGTTCAGCCGCGAATACAGCCGGCTGTTCGGCGCACCGCCGTTGCGCGACGTCGTGCAGTTGAGGCGGCGCAACGGCGCGAGCGTCCAGGAGTGATGCGCGCGGCGATCCGCGGCCGACGCGCGGCGTGAGACGTCGGTCTTGAGTCGGCATGCGCGGCGAGGGACGCACGTCTCATGCGAATTGCGCGACACATGTGCATGCGTGCATGCATGCGTGCGCGCACGAGCGAAGCGGCGGCGCTCGCGAGAATGCGGCGGTGAATATGAATACGGACATCGAAATGAATCCGAACCTCGAAACGGCTGCCGGCGTGGTGCGCGAGTTCTGGCGCTTGATGGGCACGAACGATTTTCACGCGGTCGCGGCCGTGCTCGCGGACGACTTCGTGCTCGAGTGGCCGCAATCGAACGAGCGCATTCGCGGAGCCCGAAACTTCGCGCTGCTCAATGGCGAGTATCCGGCGCACGGGCCGTGGACGTTTACGATCGGCCGCGTGATCGGCGACGCGTGCGAGGCCGTGTCGGACGTGTCGGTCACGGACGGCGTCCAGCGCGCGCGGGCGATTTCGTTCTTCACCGTGGCGAACGGGAAGATCGCGCGCATCGTCGAGTTCTGGCCCGAGCCGTATGCCGCGCCCTACGATCGCTCGCATCTCGTCGAACGGATCGAATGAGCGAACGGATGGAATGCGGCGCGGCGGATCGCGTGGGCGCGCGATCGCATTGCATGCGCCCGTGCTGGCGCGCGCAACGTATTCAACCGGCACGGTGACGCGTGGGCGCGTGTGCGACGCGCGTCGCAAAAATCAAACGTCCGCCTGACGGCGGCGCGCGGGACGAATCGCGGATCGCCGCGCGCGGCGCACGAACGCCGAACATGAGAGCGCCGGCCATTGAGCCGACGATACAAAACGGCGTTCGCCTGTTTCGCGAACGCCGTGTGGTTGACGTGATGTGTCGTGGGGGTTCGAAGGTCCGCCGCCGATCGACGCGCCGATTCGAAAACCGGCTGCGCGTGCGAGCCGTCCCGCCCGGCGTTGCGTGCGGTTCGGCCGCACGTGCGCCATGTTCAGCGCACGACGGTGAATTCCCGATGCTCGGGCTGGATCGACGCCGAATCGACCGCTTGCAGGCGCCACGCGCCTTGCGGGTTCTTGCCGCCGAGGACCGCGTCGCCGTGCTCTTCGTCGGACGAACGCTGTACGTTCGTGAACGACAATCCTTGCAGCCGGCACAGCGCTTCGCCGCTGTCGGCCGAACACAACGCAACCGCGCCTTCGACGTCCTTCACCTTGCCCCACGCCGGCAGATCGATGCCCTGATGCGCTTCGCGCGACCACAGTTGCTCGTCGGTGTCGAGCCACAGGACCGCGAACTGCTGCGCAGAGGAACCGCTGCCGTTGATTCGAATGGTGAGGCGCATGCTTCGTCTCCTTTCGAAGGTTAGCCGGTGAGCTTTCTCAGTCTAGATTGATTGACGCGGAACGCAAGCGGCGTCGCGAAAAGATTGACGCGGATCGCATCGCCCGGCACTGGGCGACGCGCGCGAAACGGTTGCGCATAGCGTGCCGTGTGCGGACCCGTCTGCGCAATCAGGTGTTTTCATGAGCGATGCGTGCATGCGCGTGTCATGTTGTTCCGATTGCAATGCGTCATCGCACGCGTCGATTTGCCGCGCGCGATGCGCATTTTCCGGGGTCCGGAATAACGTTTCCCGAATCGATCGGTTGGTCGCGGCAGGCCCCGTTGATAGATTGGTCCCTTGTTCTTGAACGGAGACACGCATGTCCACGATCGATGAGACGACCGTCCAGCCCGCGCGTGGCGAGCCCGCGCGAGACGCGCATCTAATCGCGAGCGACGCCGAGGCGATCGACGCCGCGCGCACGCTCGCCGCGCGGCTCGCGCAAGGCGCGGCCGATCGCGATCGCGAGCGCCGGCTGCCCTACGAAGAAATCGACTGGTTCTCGCAATCGGGCCTCTGGGCGATCACGGTGCCGAAGGCGTACGGCGGCGCCGGCGTGTCGCACGTGACGCTGACCGAGGTCGTGAAGCTCGTCGCGGCCGCCGACCCGTCGCTCGGCCAGTTGCCGCAGAACCACTTCGGCCTCGTCGACGTGATCGCGCTCACGGGCACCGACGAGCAGAAGCGCCTGTTCTTCGGCGAGATCCTGAAGGGCAAGCGGTTCGGCAACGGCTTCTCGGAGCGGGGCACGAAGAGCGTGCTCGACCTGAAGACGAAAGTGATTCGCGAGGGCGACGGCTATCGCGTCGACGGCACGAAGTTCTACTCGACGGGCGCGCTGTTCGCGCATTACGTGCCGGTGCTCGGCATCGACGACGAACGCAAGAGCTGGCTCGCATACATTCCGAAGGGCACGCCGGGGCTCGCGGTGATCGACGACTGGTCGGGCTTCGGCCAGCGGACGACCGCGAGCGGCACGGTGCGGCTCGACAACGTGCGTGTGCCGGCGTCGCACGTGTTCGCCGCGCACCGCGTGTCGGATCTGCCGACGCTGAACGGTCCGCTGTCGCAGATCCTCCAGGCGGCGATCGACGCGGGCATCGCGCGCGCGGCGCTCGACGACACGCTGCGCTTCGTGCGCGAGCGCTCGCGGCCGTGGATCGACAGCGGCGTCGAGCGCGCGGCGGACGATCCGCTGACGATCCGCGAGACGGGCCGCCTCGTGATCCGGCTGCACGCGGCCGATGCGCTGCTCGAGCGCGCGGCGCGCGCGCTCGACGAACTCGCCGGGCAGCGCGACATGTCGGAGGACGACGTTGCGCGCGCATCGGTCGCGGTGGGCGAGGCGAAGGTGCTGACTACCGAGATCGCGCTGCTCGCGAGCGAGAAGCTGTTCGAGCTCGCCGGCACGCAGGCGACGCTCGCCGAGCACGGGCTCGACCGCCACTGGCGCAACGCGCGCACGCACACGCTGCACGATCCGGTGCGCTGGAAGTATCACCTCGTCGGCAACTACTATCTGAACGGCGTCGCGCCCGCGCGCCACGCATGGAACTGAACCGATGAACGCGATCACGCGGCCGGCCGGCTCGCATGCGGCGCGACCGGTTTCGAGCGACGCCGCCGCGCTCGACGCAACCCCCGCGCGATCGCCGCTCGCACAACGCACGCGCGCGCCGGACGATCCGGCGCGCGGGAAATACAGCGCGTGTCGCCGACTATTCGCTGAACGACACGCCGCCGCCGCGCCGCGGCGGGTCATGACGCGATAGCCGCCGCGCATCGTCGCATCGTCGCTGCGCGTTGCGCGCGGCCGCACGCATCGACCGAATCGAGAGAACGCCTCACCATGACTCGACAGATCCGTTTCAACGCCTTCGACATGAACTGCGTCGGCCATCAGTCGCCGGGGCTCTGGGCGCATCCGCGCGACGAGTCGTGGCGCTATCGCGAGTTGAGCTACTGGACCGGGCTCGCGCAACTGCTCGAGCGCGGCAAGTTCGACGGCCTGTTCATCGCGGACGTGCTCGGCATCTACGACGTCTATCAGGGCAGCGGCGAAGCGGCGATCCGGCAGGGCGCGCAGGTGCCCGTCAACGATCCGATCCTGCTCGTGTCCGCGATGGCGGCCGTGACGCGGCATCTCGGCTTCGGCGTGACGTGCTCGCTGTCGTACGAGCATCCGTATCCGTTCGCGCGGCGCATGTCGACGCTCGATCATCTGACGGGCGGGCGCGTCGGCTGGAACGTCGTGACGTCGTACCTCGACAGCGCCGCGCGCAACCTCGGACTGCCGCAGCAGGCGAATCACGACGAGCGCTACGCGATCGCCGACGAATATCTCGAGGTCTGCTACAAGCTGTGGGAAGGCTCGTGGGAGGACGGCGCGATCGTGCGCGACGCCGCGCGCCATGTGTTCGCCGAGCCTTCGAAGGTGCATCCGGTCGGCCATCGCGGCCGCTACTACGACGTACCGGGCATTCATCTGTGCGAGCCGTCGCCGCAGCGTACGCCGGTGCTCTATCAGGCGGGCGCATCCCGGCGCGGCAAGGATTTCGCCGCGCAGCACGCGGAGTGCATCTTCGTCGCGGCGCCGTCGCGCACGATCCTGAAGGCGTTCGTCGCCGACATCCGCGAGCGCGTGAAGCGCTTCGGCCGAGATCCGCACGACGTGCTGATCTTCAACCTGCACACGGTGATCACGGGCCGCACGTCGGCCGACGCGCACGCGAAGCACGCCGACTATCGCCGCTACGCGAGCGACGAGGGCGCGCTCGCGCTGATGTCCGGCTGGACCGGGATCGATCTGTCGAAATACGATCTCGACGCACCGCTCGAGCACGTCGAGAGCAATGCGATTCAGTCGGCCGTCGAGGCGCTGTCGAGCGCGGACCCGACGCGCAAGTGGACCGTGCGCGAGATCGCGCGCTGGGGCGGGATCGGCGGGCTCGGGCCGGTGTCGGTGGGCGACGCGCGCGAGATCGCCAACGATCTGCAATCGTGGGTCGCCGAAACCGGCGTCGACGGCTTCAACCTTGCGTACGCGGTGACGCCGGAGACGTTCGTCGACGTCGTCGAGCACGTCGTGCCGGAGCTGCAGCGGCGCGGCGCCTATCAGACCGACTACGCGCCGGGCACGCTGCGCGAGAAGCTGCATCGCGCGGGGCCGCGGCTCGCCGCGCCGCATCCGGCCGCGCGCTATCGCGCCGGCGGCGAGCACGCGGCGGCCGAGCGGATCGCGACGGGGGCGTGAAGGCGAAAAGGCGAAAAGGCGGCGGCGCCGCCGTTCGGCGGCGCCGCCGTTCGGCGGCGATTCGATGCGGCGGCGCGGGCGCGCCGTGCCGAACGTCGATTCGAGGCTCGACGGCGCGCCGGCGTGCGCTGTGCGGCGCGCGTGTCCGTGCCCATCGCCGAATCCGCCGAGACAGCAGGAATCGCAGAGGCCGCAGAGGCCGCAGAGGCCGCCGAAGCGGCCGAAGCCGGCAAGCGCCCGCGTTGCCTCACGCCGCCGCGTTCAGCGCCTTGGGCTCGCGGGCGGGCGCGTCGTGCGCGGGCAGCGTGATCACGAAGCGCGCGCCGCCGAGCGGCGCGTCGTCGAGCCGCACGTCGCCGCCATGCGCGAGCGCGACGCGCCGCACGATCGTGAGGCCCAGGCCGAAGCCGCCCGTCAGCCGGTCGCGGCTCGAATCGAGCCGGTGGAACGGCTCGAACACGCGGTCGCGGTCGGTCGCCGGAACGCCGGGGCCGTCATCGTCGACAGTCAGCACGAGCGCGCCCGCATCGCCGAGCGACGCCCGCAGCGAGATCGTCGTCGACGCGTAGCGCATGCCGTTGCGGATCAGGTTCAGCAGCGCGCGTGCGACGAGCTTCGCGTCGCACACGTGGCACGCGGGCGCGCCGAGCGTCGACACGTCGAGCGTGAGCCGGCGATCGGCGATGTCGTGCGCGACGCTCGCGGCGACGCTGTCGATCAGCTCCGCCACCATCACCTGCATCAGCACGAGGTGCCGCTCGCCCTGTTCGAGCCGGCCGATCGTCAGCAGCTCGGTCACGAGCTCGTCGAGCTCGCGCACGTCGCGGCGCAGCGCCTCCTGCCGCTCCTGCATGCGCTCGGCGCCATCCGGCGACGCGAGCAGCGCAAGGCCGAACTCGAGACGCGCGAGCGGCGTCTTCAGCTCGTGCGAGATGCCGTGCATCATCTCGCGCTGCTGCTGGATCGATGCCTCGATCCGTTTTGCCATGTCGTTGAATTGCTGCGACAGCTCGTAGACGTTCGATTTGCGCGACAGCTCGGCGCGCGTCGACAGCCGGCCGTTGCCGAACGCACGCGCGGCCGCCTCGAGCTTGCGCAGGTCGCGCCAGTGATAGTGAATCCACAGCGCGACGGCGAGCAGCGTCGCGAGCGCGACGGTCAGGTACGCGTAGATCTGGATGTCGAGGCTAGGCGGCTCGTCCGGGCGCGCATGCAGCACGGAGCCGTCGACGAGCGGCATGAAGTAATCCTTGCCGTCGTAGCTGATCGCGATCTCGCCGCGATCGAGATCGCGCCGCTGCTCGGCGCTCAGCAGCTTGCGCGCGTCGTCGATCGACATGAAGCCGAAGCCCTCGTTGCCGTGCTTTGCGAGCTCGCGCAGCGCGCCTTGTCGCGACGCGCCCGGATGGCGTTCGAGATAGTCGTTCAGCACGAACGCGTACGTGCTGAGCGTCTCGCGCGCGGCGCTCGACACCCGCTCGTAGAAGAAGCGCGTGAACGACGTGTTGATGAAGACGATCGCCGCGGCGGCGCAGACGACCACGACCAGATACAGCCTGATGAGCGAGCGCAGCATTCAATCGTCCCACGCGGACGGGCTGAACAGATAGCCGCGGCCCCAGATCGTCTTGATCTTGTGCGGCTCGGACGACGCATCCTCGAACCGGCGCCGCAGCTTCGAGATGCCCGAGTCGACCGAGCGGTCGAGGCCGTCGAACTCGATGCCGCGCAACTGCTTGAGGATGTCGTCGCGGCTCAGCACGGTGCCTGCCGAGCGCGCGAGGATCAACAGCAGGTTGAACTCGGCCGTCTTCAGGTCGACGGGCTCGCCTCGCCAGGTGACCGTGCGGTTCGGCGGCGAGATCGTCAGCTCGCCGAACACGAGCGCCTCGCTCGCGGGCGAATCGACGGGCGCGCCCGGCTGCACGCGGCGCAGCAGCGCGCGGGCGCGCGCGACGAGCACGCGCGGCTCGATCGGCTTCGTCACGTAGTCGTCGGCGCCTGTCTCGAGGCCGGCCACTTGATCGTAGACGTCCGAGCGCGCGGTCAGGATCAGCACCGGCACGTTCGAGAACCCGCGAATCCGGCGGCAGACTTCCATGCCGTCGAGATGCGGCAGCATCAGGTCGAGAATCACGAGCGCGGGCTGATGCTCGCGCACGGCCCCGACGGCGAGGTCACCGCGCCGGACCACGGTCACCGAGAATTCGTAGCTGTCGAGATACTCGCGGATCAGTTGCGCGAGGCGGTCGTCGTCTTCGATCAGCAGCACCCGGTATTTGAGCGGCACTTCGTTCATGGTCTCCTCGGAATGGTTCTGCACGCGCGAGCGCGGGCAGGGCACGCGCATTCTAGCCGCACGTGCCGCATGCCGGGGGCGGCCGCAACAATCACGGACAATCGGACACAAATCCGCACATATTCCCGAAACATTCGGGACAGATTCGCCGGGCGCACGAACCTAGACTGCGGACTCCCCGACTCTATCTCGATATTGTGCGCTCATCCATTCACGCCCTTCGGTATTGCGTGCCGATCGCGGGCTTCATGTCCGCAGCGCTCGCGCATGCGGAAAACGTCTACACGCTGTCGATCGGCGGCGGCTTCGTGCCGCGCTATGCCGGCAGCAACCAGTATCGCGGCGTCGTCGCGCCGTCGTTTTCCGCCGAGTTCGACAACGGCATCTTCATCGGCGCGCTCGGCGGCGTCGGCTACCGGCTGAAGCTGCCGGGCAACGCGTTCGTCGCGGCGGCGGTGGGCTACAGCGACGGCCGCGCGGACGAGAACCGCTTCGACCGGCCGGGCTCGAACTACCTGAAGGGGATGGGCAACGTGCCGGGCTCGGTGGTCGTCGCCGTGCAGGCGGGCGTCGCGCTGTACGGCGGCAGCATGCTGAGCGTGACTGTCGACACGCCCGTCACGCATACGTCGCGCGGCGTGTCCGGACACGTCGACCTCGCGGTGCCCGTGTACAGCGCCGGGCGTCACGAAGTCGTCGTGACGGGCTCGGTGCACGCGGCGTCCGGCCGCTACACGCAGACGTTCTACGGCGTCACCGACGCGCAGGCGGCCGCGACCCGCTTCGCGCCGTATTCGACGAAGGGCGGCATCGACAGCGCGTCGATGTCGGTCGCATGGACCTACAAGTTCTCGAAGCACTGGTCGGTGGACACGACGCTTGGGCTCACGCGTCTGCTCGGCCGCTACGGGAACAGTCCGATCGTGCAGCAGAAGGCCAACTATTTCGGGCTGTCTTCGCTGACCTATCGTTTCTGATTCTGAAGAAGGAGGTGCCCATCGTGCTGATCTGGAAAACCGCGCTTTCGCTCACCTGGCGGGCCGGCCTCGTGTCGCCCGCGAGCGCGCCCGCCGCGGCTGCGCACGCCGACCGGATCGTGCTCACCGGAGCGACCGGCTTCATCGGCGGCGCGGTGCTCGTGTCGCTCGTGAACGCCGGGCTGCTCGATCGCGTCGTGTGCATCGTGCGCGCGTGCGACCGCGCGCACGCGCTCGTGCGGCTGCGCGCGGCGGCGCTCAAGAGCGGGCTCGCGCCGTACTGGGCCGAGCGGCTGACCGAGGCGAACGTGATCGCGGGCGAGCTCGACGGCGCGCTCGCCGATGCGGACGCGGCGCGCATCGCGCTCGCATCGCACGTGATCCATTGCGCGGGCGTCGCGTCGCTCGCCGACGCAAGCGTCGTCAACGAGACGAACGTCGACGCGACGCTGCACTTTGCGCGCCGCTTCGCGGGCAGCCGGCGGCTGCAGCGCTTCGTGCACGTCGGCGCGGCGTTCGCGTGCGGAATTCGGGCCCGCGGCGTGATTCGCGAGGACGACGCGCCGCCGCGCGGCCGCGCGGTCGATCTCGCGCCCTATACGCGCGGCAAGCGCGACGCGGAAACGCAGCTGCGCGCGCTCGGCCTGCCGCTCGTCGTCGTGCGGCCGTCGTGCGTCGTCGGGCACACGCTGCTCGGCACGCAGCCGTCGGCGAGCACGTTCTGGATGTTCCGGATCGTTCACGCGGCGCGCCGCTTCACCGCGCGGCCGATGACGCGCGTGGACGTGATCGCCGTCGACGATTGCGCGCGCGCGCTGATGCTGCTCGCGCTCAAGCCGTCGCTCGCGCACGATACGTACCACGTATCGGCGGGCGACGAAGCGCCGACCGTCACGCAGATCGTGCGCGCGATGGACGAGGCGGTGGGCCTCGACGACGAGCCGCGCTACGCGACGTGCTCGTCCGCCGATTTCGGGGCGATCGCGCGCGACGTGCTCGGCCGCCGCGACGCCGCGCGCGAGCGCGTGATCCGGCGCGCGTTGCAGTCTTACGCGGTGTTCGCCGAGCTCGACCACGTGTTCGACAATGCGCGCGTGCGCCGCGAGATCGACTTCGAGCCGCTGCCGTTCGTCGATTACGTGAACGAGTGCATGCGCACGTCGCGCGGCGTCGACGTGCTCGCGCAAATGCCGAGGACGGCGGCCCGCTGAATGCGCGCGCGGCGGCCGCGCGTCACGAGCCGCCGACTTCGATCAGCTTGTCGAGCGCCGCGTACACCTCACCGAGCGCATCCGCGCCGAAGCGCTGCTCGATGAGCCGATACTGCTCGTCAATGCGCGGACTGATTTGCGCGACGAGTTGACGGCTCTGCGGCGTCAGGCTGACGATCAGCCTGCGTTGATCCTCCTGCGCGCGCGTGCGGCGGATCAGGCCGTCGCGCTCCATTCTCTCCAGCACGCCCGTGAGGCTCGGGCTCAGGATGCTGCAACGCTTCGCGATCTGTCCGGCTTCGAGCTCATGAGACGGTTCGCCGTCCAGTACGCGAATGATCCGCCATTGCTGTTCCGTCAGCGAAAATTCCTTCAGGATCGGCCGGAACCGGCCCATCAACGTTTCGCGGGCCTCGAGCAGCAGCATGGCCAGATTGCGGTGATCGAACGTACGATTCATGAGGTTCCTGGAAGAGCAGTTGATCCGCTCATCTTAGCAGGGCGAAAATCACCGGGGACCGCCTTATCAGGGTTATCAGGGTTATCGCGGTTGTTCTTTTCGCGTGCTGTAGTTAATATGTTAAGTAATTGACCTGGCCGCATGACGCGGCGGAGGATGAGTCGCATGGAGCTGTCTCTCGCCGAACACGGCGCGCCCGTCGCGACGGTGCCGATCGGCACCGTCTACGGCGCGCTGCTCAACGATCGCGGCGCGCTTGCGGCGCTGGGCGACGCGGTGCACGCGCCGCCGTATCGCCAGCCGCCGCAGGCGCCCGTGCTGTACGTGAAGCCCGCGAACACGCATGCGGGCGACGGCGCGGCCGTCGTCGTGCCGGCCGGTGTCGACGCGCTCGAGATCGGCGCGTCGCTCGGCGTCGTGTTCGCCCGTCGCGCGACGCGCGTGTCGGCCGAACAGGCGTTTGATTTTGTTAAAGGTTTTACGCTTGCAAGCGACGTGTCGATTCCGCATCCTGATTATTACCGGCCGGCGGTGCGCTTCAAGTGCCGCGACGGCTTTTGCCCGCTCGGGCCGGCGATCGTTGCGCGCGCAAGCATCGGCGATCCCGACGCGCTCCCGGTGACGGTGCGCGTCGACGGCGAGCGTCGCTACGAGGCGAGCACCGCGAACCTGATCCGTCCGGTCGCGCGGCTGATCGCCGATGTCTCGGCGTTCATGTCGTTCGACGCCGGCGACGTGCTGCTCGTCGGCGTCGGGCCGAATGCGCCGCGCGCGGCGGCGGGCAGCACGATCGAGATCGACGCGCCGGGCATCGGCACGCTGCGTCACACGCTGATTGCGGAGGGCGCGCGATGAAGACCGCACGCGTAGTGTTCAACGGCGCGCTGCATGCGGCCGAACCGGCGGGCGACGCTCTCGTGCGGCTCGATACCGGGCGTGTGCTCGCCGAGACGGAAGTCTCGTGGCTGCCGCCCGTCGCGCCGCGCACGGCGTTCGCTCTCGGCCTGAACTATGCCGATCACGCGAAGGAGCTCGCGTTCAGCGCGCCCGCCGAGCCGCTCATCTTCCTGAAAGGGCCGAACACGTTCGTCGGCCACCGCGCGCAGACGGTGCGGCCCGCCGACGCGACGCACATGCATTACGAGTGCGAGCTCGCGGTCGTGATCGGCCGCGAGGCGCGGCGCGTCACGCGCGCGCGGGCGCTCGACCACGTGCTCGGCTACACGATCGGCAACGATTACGCGATCCGCGATTATCTGGAGAATTTTTACCGACCGAACCTGCGCGTGAAGAACCGCGACACGTGCACGCCGCTCGGCCCGTGGCTCGTGAGCCGCGACGAGATCGGCGACGCGTCGAATCTCGCGCTGCGCACGACGGTCAACGGCGTCGAGACGCAGCGCGGCAACACGCGCGACATGATCTTCGACGTCGCGTCGCTGATCGAATACATCAGCGGATTCATGACCCTCTCGCCGGGTGACCTGATCCTGACCGGCACACCCGAAGGGCTCGCCGACACGAAGCCGGGCGACGAGGTCGTGACCGAGATCGAGGGGATCGGCCGGCTCGTCAACACGATCGTCGGCGAAGCGGATTACTATCGCGCCGGCTGACGCCGCCGCACAAGGAGAGACGCATGGGCATCAAGCACTGGATCGGCGGGCGCGAAGTCGACAGCCGGGAAACGTTCACGACGTTCAATCCGGCGACGGGCGAGCCGATCGCCGAGGTCGCGTCGGGCGGCGCGCAGGAAATCGACGCGGCGGTGCGCGCCGCGAAGGACGCGTTTCCGAAATGGGCGAACACGCCGGCGAAGGAGCGCGCGAAGCTGATGCGCAAGCTCGGCGAGCTGATCGAGCGCAACGTGCCGGCGCTCGCCGATCTGGAGACGCAGGACACCGGTCTGCCGATCTCGCAGACGAAGAAGCAGTTGATTCCGCGCGCGTCGGAGAACTTCCATTTCTTCGCCGAAGTGTGCACGCAGATGAACGGCCGCAGCTATCCGGTCGACGACCAGATGCTGAACTACACGCTGTACCAGCCGGTCGGCGTGTGCGCGCTCGTGTCGCCGTGGAACGTGCCGTTCATGACCGCGACGTGGAAGACCGCGCCGTGTCTCGCGCTCGGCAACACTGCGGTGCTGAAGATGTCCGAACTCTCGCCGCTCACGGCCGACCAGCTCGGCCGCCTCGCGCTCGAGGCGGGCATTCCGGCGGGCGTGCTGAACGTCGTGCAGGGCTACGGCGCGACGGCGGGCGACGCGCTCGTGCGGCATCCGGACGTGCGCGCGGTGTCGTTTACGGGCGGCACCGTGACGGGCAAGCGGATCATGGAGCGCGCGGGCCTGAAGAAATATTCGATGGAGCTGGGCGGCAAGTCGCCCGTGCTGATCTTCGACGATGCGGATTTCGACCGAGCGCTCGACGCGTCGCTCTTCACGATCTTCTCGATCAACGGCGAGCGCTGCACCGCGGGCTCGCGGATCTTCGTGCAGCGGACGATCTACGACAAGTTCGTCGCCGAGTTCGCGCGCCGCGCGAACAACCTGATCGTCGGCGATCCGGCCGACGAGAGCACGCAGGTAGGCTCGATGATCACGCGCGCGCATTGGGAGAAGGTGACGGGCTACATCCGGCTCGGCATCGAGGAGGGCGCGCGGCTCGTGGCGGGCGGCCCGGACAAGCCGGCGAATCTTCCCGCGCATCTCGCGAACGGCAACTTCGTGCGGCCGACCGCGTTCGCCGACGTCGACAACCGGATGCGGATCGCGCAGGAGGAGATCTTCGGGCCGGTGGCGTGCCTGATTCCATTCGACGGCGAGGAGGACGGGCTGCGTCTCGCGAACGACACGTCGTACGGCCTCGCGTCGTACCTGTGGACGCAGGACGTCCGCCGCGCGCACCGGCTCGCGCGCGGGATCGAGGCGGGCATGGTGTTCGTCAACAGCCACAACGTGCGTGACCTGCGCCAGCCGTTCGGCGGCGTGAAGGAATCGGGCACCGGCCGCGAAGGCGGCGAATACAGCTTCGAGGTGTTCGCCGAGATCAAGAACGTGTGCATCTCGATGGGTGGCCATCACATTCCCCGCTGGGGCGTGTGAGGCCCGCCGAACACGAACGATACGCCGCGCGCCGGGGCTGTCGGCCGGCGACGCGGCAGGAGACTCATGATGGGAAAGCTGTCACTCGCCGCGAAGATCACGCACGTGCCGTCGATGTATCTGTCCGAATTGCCGGGCCGGCATCACGGCTGCCGCGCGGAGGCGATCCGCGGCCATCAGGCGATCGGCGAGCGCTGCCGCGCGCTCGGCGTCGACACGATCGTCGTCGCCGATACGCACTGGCTCGTCAACGCGGGCTATCACGTGAACTGCAACGGGCATTTCGCGGGCGTCTACACGAGCAACGAACTGCCGCATTTCATCCGCGACATGCGCTACGAATACCCGGGCAATCCGGCGCTCGGCCATCTGATCGCGGCGAGCGCGAACGAGCGCGGGATCGGCACGCGCGCGCACGAGATCGACAGCCTCGAGCTCGAGTACGGCACGCTCGTGCCGATGCGCTACATGAACGCCGATCAGCACTTCAAGGTCGTGTCGATCGCCGGCTGGTGCATGTGGCACTCGCTCGACGAGAGCCGGCGCTTCGGCGAGGCGCTCAGGCACGCGATCGAGGCGAGCGACGCGAACGTCGCGTTTTTCGCGAGCGGCTCGCTGTCGCACCGCTTCAACGACAACGGCAGCCCCGAAGAGGCGATCCACATGATCAGCCGCGAGTTTTACAGGCAGGTCGACCTGCGCGTGGTCGAGCTGTGGAAGCAGGGCGATTTCGCGACGTTCTGCAAGATGCTGCCCGAGTACAACGAGCACTGCCACGGCGAAGGCGGCATGCACGACACCGCGATGCTGCTCGGCCTGCTCGGCTGGGACCGCTACGACAAGCCGGTCGAGATCGTGACCGACTACTTCGCGAGCTCGGGCACGGGGCAGATCAACGCGATCTTCCCGCTGCCGTGAGCCGCGCGGCGGTTCGCTTCGAACGCCCGCGCAATCCTCGGAACAACGGAGAGCCACATGCCTCACATCATCGTCGAATACACCGCGAACATTCGTGACGACGCGCGGATTCCCGTGCTGCTCAAAACGATCAACGAGACGCTGATCGCGCAGGGCGGCGTGTTCCCGACGGGCGGCATCCGCTCGCGCGCGATCGAGCTGCAGGATTACTGCGTCGCGGACGGCACAGCCGACGACGCGTTCGTGCACGTGACGCTGAAGATCGGCTCGGGCCGCGACGACGCGACGAAGAAGGCCGCGTGCGACGCGCTATTCGACGCGATCAAGGCGCATTTCGCGGCGCTCTACGAACGGCGCTATCTCGCGCTCTCGATGGAGCTCGCCGAGTTCAGCGAGACGGGCTCGTACAAGCACAACAACATTCACGCGCGCTACAGGCGCGGCGCGTGACCCCACCCCGACAACGACGACCATGCTAGATTCCGCCACCATCCAGTTGCTCGCCCGCCGGCTGCACACCGCGGAGCGCGAGCGCAAGCAGATCCGCCAGATCTCGCTCGACTACCCGGAGATCACGATCGACGACGCGTACGCGATCCAGCGCACGTGGGTCGACATGAAGCTCGCCGAGGGCCGCGTGATGAAAGGGCACAAGATCGGCCTCACGTCGAAGGCGATGCAGTATTCGTCGCAGATCGACGAGCCCGACTTCGGCGCGCTGCTCGACGACATGTTCTTCGAGGACGGCGCGACGATTCCGACGCACCGCTTCATCGTGCCGCGCGTCGAGGTCGAGCTTGCGTTCGTGCTCGGCAAGCCGCTCAGGGGGCCGGACTGCACGGTGTTCGACGTGTACGACGCGGTCGACTACGTGGTGCCCGCGCTCGAGATCATCGATGCGCGCAGCCAGTCGATCGATCCGGACACGAAGCGCCCGCGCAAGGTGTTCGACACGATCGCCGACAACGCGGCGAACGCGGGCGTCGTGCTCGGCGGGCGGCCCGTGCGGCCGATGGACGTCGATTTGCGCTGGGTCGCGGCGATCATGTCGCGCAATGGCGTCGTCGAGGAGACGGGCGTCGCGGCGGGCGTGCTGAATCATCCGGCGAACGGCGTCGCGTGGCTCGCGAACCGGCTCGCGCGCTTCGACGTGTCGCTCGACGCGGGCGAGATCATTCTCGGCGGCTCGTTCACGCGGCCGTGCGCGGCGAAGAGCGGCGACACGTTCAACGTCGATTACGGCCCGCTCGGCGCGATTCATTGCCACTTCGAATGACGGTCAACGATGCGCATTCCTGAGAATACGTTCAAGGCCGCGCTCGCGCGCGGGCAGGCGCAGATCGGGCTGTGGCTCGGGCTCGCGAATCCTTATGCGGCGGAGGTCGTCGCGGGCGCGGGCTTCGACTGGCTGCTGATCGACGGCGAGCACGCGCCGAACACGGTGCCGACGATCCTCGCGCAGTTGCAGGCGATCGCCGCGTATCCGTCGCATCCCGTCGTGCGCGTGCCGTGGAACGACGCGGTGGCCGTCAAGCAGGTGCTCGATCTCGGCGCGCAGACGCTGCTCGTGCCGATGGTGCAGAGCGCCGGCGAGGCGCGCGCGGCGGTGGCGGCGACGCGCTATCCGCCGCACGGCGTGCGCGGCGTCGGCAGCGCGCTCGCGCGCGCGTCGCGCTGGAATCGCGTCGACGATTACCTGCGGCGCGCGAACGAGCGGATCGCGGTGCTCGTGCAAGTGGAGACGCGCGCGGGGCTCGATGCGATCGACGCGATCGCGCGCGTCGACGGCGTCGACGGCGTGTTCATCGGGCCCGCCGATCTCGCGGCCGATCTCGGGCACCTGGGCGAGCCCGCGCATCCTGACGTGCAGGCGGCGATCGACCGCGCGATCGCCGCGATCGTCGCCGCGGGCAAGGCGGCGGGCATCCTGTCGGCCGATCCGGCGGCCGCGCGGCGTTATCTCGACGCGGGCGCGACGTTCGTCGCGGTTGGCGTCGACACGACGCTGCTCGCGCGCGGCGCCGAGCGCCTTGCCGCGCAGTTCAAGCCGGCGGCCGGCGGCGGGAGGGCGGGCGCGAGCGGGGGCGATGCGACGTATTGACGCGCAGCGGGCATGGCGTGCAGGCATGTTCGGCTTGCGCGGCGCCTTCGGCGGCTGTCGTCGTGCGAGTAATGAGTAGTGAATGACGAATGAAGGCGCATCCGCGGATTCCGGCGCATGGCCGCGGAGCGTCTGCGGCGCTTGAATGCGCGGTGAGCCCGCCGCGCTTCGCGACAGCACGGTGCGTCGCGCGCGATTCTGCGACGCGACGCACCGCGCCGTCCGATCAGAACCGCTGCTGCATCCCGACGGTCACGCCGACCTGCGTGCTCGCATAGCCGATCGAGTCGCGCGACACGCTGACGTTCTGACCATGTTTCGCGATCGCGAAGCCGCCCGCCGCGTACAGCATCGTGCGCTTCGATAGCGCGTATTGCGCGCGCAGCGACACGAGCGTCGGATCGGCGTCGGTGGCGCCCTTGATGTTCTCGTGATAGACCGCGCCCGTCAGCGAGAACGCCGGCGTGAAGTTGTACGAGCCGCCGAGCCAGTACGTGTCGCTCAGTTGCGTCGCCGCCGCCGTGTGATACGTGCGGCGGTAGTTGCGGTAGCCCGCCATCGTCTTCAGATGGCCGAAGTCGTAGCTGACGCCTGCGTGAATGCCCTGCACATAGTTGACCGGGTCCGCGGGCGTCACGCTGTCGGCCGCGCCGTTCTGGCGATCGAACGTGACGACCGCGGCGAACGGGCCGTTCTTGTAGCCGAGCGCGAAGTCGTATTTCGAGCTCGTCTTCATGCTGCCCGGCACGTTGCCGAAGCCGTACATCGCGCCGAAGCGCAAGCCGCCGTACGCGCCGTCGTAACGGACCGCGTTCGACGAACGGGTGAAGAGGCCGTCCTTGCGGCCGCCCGTGGCCGTCGACGAAGTCGCCCACGAGTAGTTTTGCGAGTAGCCCATCGGGTCGAACGGCAGCATGTAGTCGTACGTGACCGTGAAGTTGCGCCCGAGCGTGAGCTCGCCCCACTTGCCCGCGAGGCCCACCGTCGCGCGGCGCGCGAAGATCGAGTCGGGGCCGTCGTCGAACGCGCCGTTCGCGAGGTCGATCCCGCTTTCGAGCCGGAACACGGCCTTCAGGCCGCCGCCGAGATCCTCGACGCCGCGCAAGCCCCAGCGCGACGTGTTCTTGTTGCCCGACTTCATCCGGAACGCGCCGCCGCCGTCGGGCGCCGCATGGTTCACGTATTCGATGCCCGCGTCCATGATCCCGTACAGCGTGACGCTCGATTGCGCGAGCGCGTGGCCGGATGCAAGGCTCGCGCACGTGGCGAGGCCCGCTGAGATCGCAGTCGTGCCGGCGATGCGGCGGTGCTTTTTCATCTTCGGTGTCTCCAATTGAGTGATGGTTGTTTTACGTGGCGCGCGTACGCAGCCGTCAGGCGTCGGGCGCGCGCCGGGGGCGCCGGCGGATGCCGGCGCGGGCTTGCTGCGGGGTGCTACAGGGGATGTCGTCGGGGCGGCCGGGGGCGGGCGCTGGCGAGCGGGTTCATGCTTCGCGGTCCGGGGCGGCGAACGACGGCGCATGCGCGGCGGATTCGCGCGAAGGCATGGGCGCGTGCGTATCGTTCGCCATCGCCATCGCCATCGCCATCGCCATCGCTCTCGCCTTCGCTCTCGCCTTCGCGAGCGGCGTCGCGCGCCGCATCGCGCCGGCACCGCGCGAACCGGCGTCGCCGCGTCGTCCGGACACGCGCCGCCGTTGCTCTCGCGCGGTCTCGGTCAGCCGGCCTTCGCGAACGCCCAGCAATCGTTCGCCGGGAACTCGAGCCAGTGCCGGCCCGCCGCGCGCGGCACCGTGCCGAACGCGCGCAGTCGCAACTCGCCGCAATGGAACAGGTACTCCCAGCGATCGCCGAGATACATCGACGTGACGAGCTCGGCGGGCAGCCGGTTCTCGCCGGGGCCGTCCGCAACCTGCACGCGCTCGACGCGAATCACCGCGTGCGCGTCCTCGCCGTGCCGCAGCGCGGCGCGCGCGCGCGCCGCGAGCCGCCAGCCGTCGCCCGCGAGCGTCACGCGCTCGCCGTCGACCGCGTCGACGCGCGCGTCGATCCGGTTGTTGCTGCCCATGAACTCGGCCGTGTACAGCGTGCGCGGCGCGCCGTACAGCTCGGCGGGCGCGCCTTCCTGCTCGATGCGGCCGTCGCGCAGCAGCAGGATGCGGTCCGACATCGCCATCGCCTCGGCCTGATCGTGCGTGACGCACAGCGCGGACAAGCCGAGCGACACGATCAGCTCGCGCAGCCACGCGCGCGCTTCCTCGCGCAGCTTCGCGTCGAGGTTCGACAGCGGCTCGTCGAGCAGGATCACGGGCGGGTTGTAGACGAGCGCGCGCGCGATCGCGACGCGCTGCTGCTGGCCGCCCGACAGTTGATGCGGATAGCGTCCGGCGAGGTGGCCGAGGCCGAGCTGGTCGAGCGCGGTCTGCACGCGGCGCTTGATCTCGGGCGACGCGACGCGGCGCAGCTTGAGCCCGTAGCCGACGTTCTCGGCGACCGTGCGGTGCGGCCACAACGCGTACGACTGGAACACGAGGCCGAGCGAGCGCGCCTCGACGGGCAGGTCGACGCGGCTCGCGCCGTCGAAGAACGTGCGTTCGTCGAGCCGGATGCGGCCGCTCGACGGCGTCTCGAGCCCCGCGACCGCGCGCAGCAGCGTCGTCTTGCCGCTGCCCGACGCGCCGAGCAGGCACACGACCTCGCCCGCGTTCAATTCGAACGACACGCCCTTGAGGATCGGGTTCGCGCCGTAGCTCAGATGCAGATCGTCGACGATGAGCTTATCCATGCAGTTTCACTCCGAAGCGCAACGCGACGGCGAGTCCCGCGCCGACCATTGCGATGTTGATGACGGACAGCGCGGCGACCTGGTCGACCGCGCCCGTCGCCCAAAGCGACACGAGCAGCGCGCCGATCACCTCGGTGCCGGGCGACAGCAGGTAGACGGCTGTCGAGTATTCGCGCTCGAAGATCATGAAGATCAAGAGCCAGGCGGCCAGCAGGCCGAAGCGCACGAGCGGCAGCGTCACGTCGAGCGACACGCGCGCGCGCGTCGCGCCGACGCTGCGGCCCGCTTCTTCCAGTTCGGGGCCGACCTGCAGCAGCGCGCTCTGGATCAAACGCATCCCGTATGCGAGCCACACGACCGTGTACGCGATCCAGATGCTCCACATCGAGTTCTTCAGCTCGCGCAGGCCCGGCACGAACAGGAAGATCCACAGGAACGCGAGACCGGCGAGCAGGCCCGGCACCGCGCGCGGCAGCAGCACGATGTAGTCGAGCATGCGCGCGACCCAGTCGTGGCGGCGGTGGCCCGCGAACGCGACGAGCGAATAGAAGCCGATCGCGAGCGCGCCGCCGATCACGCCGATGCCGAGCGTGTTGGCGATCGCGCGCACGAGGTTGTCCTGCTCGAACAGCTCGACGAAGTTCGCGACGGTCAGCACTTCGGCGAGCGGCACGCCTTCGCCCCAGTTCGTGACGAACGCGCGCAGCACGATGCCGGAGATCGGCACGATCACGGTGAGCGCGAGCCACGCGGCGACGATCGCGAGCGCGACCCAGCGCCACGCGCGCAGCGGCAGCACGGTCGCGCGGCCCGCCTTGCCCTTGACGGTCACGTAGCGGTTCGCCGATTTCAGCAGATGGCGCTGCAGCAGCACGAGCGGGAACGTGATCGCGATGATGCACACGGCGACGGCCGCCATCAGGTGATACGACGGCACGCCGAGCTTGTTCGTCAGCTTGTACAGGTACGTCGCGAGCACGAGGTGGCCTTCGGGGTCGCCGAGCACGAGCGGCAGCCCGAACACCTCGAAACCGAGGAAGAACACGAGCACGCCCGAGAAGAGCAGTGCGGGCAGCGTCATCGGCAGGCTCACGTCGAGCGCGACGCGAAACGGCCGCGCGCCCGCGACGCGCGCGGCTTCCTCGACGTCCGAGCCGAGGTTGCGCAGCGCGGCCGACGCGTACAGATACACGTGCGGCACATGCGTGAGGCCGACGATGATCGTGATCGCGAGGATCGAGTAGACGTTCCACGGCACGGACGCGACGCCGAACAGATCCTTGAACCACACCGAGTAGAAGCCGACCGGGCCCGCCGCGACGACGTAGCCGAACGCGAGCACCATCGGCGACACGAACACGGGCGTGAGCACGAGCGGCTCGAGCCAGCGGCGGCCGGGCAGATCGGTGCGCACCATCAGGAACGCGAGGATGCCGCCGAGCGGAATCGAGATGAACAGCATCCCGCCCGCGATGACGAACGAGTTCTTCACGGCGGACCAGAAATCGGGATCGCTGAAGATGAAGCGAAAGCCCTCGACGCCGAGCGTCCTGTTCGCGTCGAAGAACGGCGCGGACAACAGGCTTTGAAAGACGATGAACGCGATCGGCAGCGCGACGGCGATCGTCAGGACGGCGATGACGATCCAGCGCAGCATGCCCGCGAGCGGCCGGAGTCCGCCCGCCGACTGCGCGCCCTGTGCGTCGCCGCCGAGCGCGGGCGCGGATCGTCCGGTGCTGGTTGTAAGCATGAGTTCGCCCTTGCGGCCCGCGGGCCGCGTCAATGAGAAGGAAAGCGAAGGGAAGGGGCTCGCGCGGCGGGCGCCGCGCGAGCGTCACGCGCGCGGGCTCAGCGCTTGAGCGCCTGCTGCCATTGCTTGAGGAACGCGAGGCGCTTCGACTGGTCGAGATAGACGAGCAGGCCCGAGCCGATCTGGATCGGCTTGAGCGAATCGCCGAGCTCCTTCTCGAGGCTCGTCATCGACGTTTCGCCCGATACGTCCGCGCGGATCGAGTACAGGTTCGCCTGGTTCGCGATCAGCGTCTGGCCGCGCTTCGAAAGCAGATAGTCGACCCACAGCTTCGCCGCGTTCGGATGCCGCGCCTGCTTCGAGATCGTCACGAGCCGGCTCACGACGAGCGTGTAGTCCTTCGGCAGCACGTAGCCGATCGACTTGTCCTTCTTCGCCTTCGCGTACGCATACGAGCCGAGGATGTTGTAGCCGATGAGGTTCTCGCCCGACGAGATCCGCTCCATCATCGCGCCCGTGCTCGACTGCAGCTTCGGGCTCGTCGCGCCGATCGCGCGCACGAGCTCCCACGTGACCTTGTCGTTCACGTGCGCGTCCTGCGTCAGATAGTTGAAGCCGACGCCGGACTTCTCGATGTCGTAGGTCGTCACCTTGCCCTTGAACTTCTCGGGCTGCGACTGCAGCAGCTTGATCAGGTCGGCGCGCGTCTTCGGCACGTCGTTCCCGGGAATCAGCCGCTTGTTGTAGACGATCGCGAGCGGCTCGTAGGTCGTGCCGTACGCCTGCTTCTGGTACTGCGCCCATTGCGGCACGTGCGGCGTCTCCGGCGAATCGTACGCGGCCGTCAGCCCGTCGTTGACGAGCTTCACCTGCAGATCCATCGCCGAGTTCCACAGCACGTCGGCGCTCGCGCTTTTCGCGGCGCTTTCGCTCACGTAGCGGTTGTAAAGCTCGGTGCTGTTCATGTCGTTGTATTCGATCTTCACGCCGTACAGGCTTTCGAAATCCTTGATGAGCGGGCGCACGAGCGACGTGTCGGTCGTCGCGTAGACGACCAGCTTGCCTTCCTGCTTCGCGGCGTCGATCACGTGTTGGTAGTTACCCGGATAGCCTGCCGGGACCTGCGCGCAGACAGTGCTTGCGGCGGCGAAAAGAACGGCGGCGATGCCGGCCGGTGCGTGATGCATGTCTTCCTCCAGTTGTTGCGTCTTGTTCGGTTCGAGTGACGCGGATGGTACGCGGCGCGCACTTTCATCGCGCTTTCATTTTTTGTCACAATCGCTTTCTTTTGATTATGGATTTCCCGAGGTTTTGCTGATGCGTGTGCTGCTCGTCGAAGACAACCCGATCCTCGCGCAGTCGCTCGCCGATGCGCTTTCCTCCGCGCGTTTCGCGGTCGACCACATGGCGGACGGCGAGGCCGCCGACCACGTGCTGCACACGCAGGACTACGCGCTCGTGATTCTCGACCTGGGGTTGCCGAAGCTCGACGGTCTCGAAGTGCTGCGGCGGCTGCGCGCGCGGCGCAACCCGGTGCCCGTGCTGATCCTGACCGCGCACGGCTCGGTGGAGGACCGCGTGCGCGGGCTCGATCTCGGCGCGGACGACTACCTCGCGAAGCCGTTCGAGCTGACCGAGCTCGAGGCGCGCGCACGCGCGCTGATCCGGCGCAGCCTCGGGCACGATCACGTGCGCGTCGAATGCGGGCCGCTCGAGTTCGACAGCGTCGACCGGAGTTTTCGTCTGAACAATGACGCGCTCGCGTTGACGCCGCGCGAACGCTCGGTGCTCGAGGTGCTGATCCTGCGCAACGGCCGCGCGATCAACAAGGAGACGTTGTCGGAGAAGATCTTCGGGCTCGACGAATCGGTGAACGCCGACGCGATCGAGATCTACGTGCACCGGCTGCGCAAGAAGCTCGAGGGCAGCGGCGTCGCGATCGTCACGCTGCGCGGGCTCGGCTATCTGCTCGAGGCGCAGCCGTCGTGACGCGGCTCAATCTGCGCGCGCAGGTCGCGCTGTGGCTGCTGTTGCCGTTCCTCGGGCTGCTCGCGCTCGATTCGTGGCTCACGTACCAGCGCGCGATGAACGCCGCGCACGTCGCGTTCGATCGCACGCTCGCGTCGTCGCTGAAGTCGATTCGCGAGGGCGTGCGGCTCGTCGGCGGCGAGGTCGAGGTCGACCTGCCGTATCTCGCGCTCGAGATGTTCGAGTCGAACGACGGCGGCAAGATCTACTACCTGATCCGCGGCGACGACGGCCGCGCGATCACCGGCTACCGCGATCTGCCGATGCCGGGCGCGCGCGCGAGCGCACCGCTCTATGCGACGTCGTTCTACGACGCCGTGTACCGCGGCGAGCCGTTGCGCATGGCCGCGCTGCGGCTGCCCGTGCACGACGTGCCGAGCGCGCAGACGCGCGTCGTGTGGGTAATGGTCGGCGAGACGATCGAGGCGCGGCAGGCGCTCGCGCGCGAGATCCTCGTCGGCTCGCTGCTGCAGGAGGGCCTGCTCGTCGTGCTCGCGCTCGGCATCGTGTGGCTCGGCGTCGGGCGCGGGCTGCGGCCGCTGAACCGGCTGTCGGCGAAGGTCGCCGCGCGCGCGGAGGACGACCCGACGCCGCTCGAGACGATCGGGCTGCCGAGCGAGGTCGCGCCGCTCGTCGAATCGATCAACCAGTATGTCGCGCGCACGCAGCGCATGCAGGTCGCGCGGCGACGCTTCTTTGCGGACGCCGCGCATCAACTGAAGACGCCGCTCGCGGCCGCGCAGGCGGGCGTCGAGCTCGCGCTGCGGCCCGCCGAGCGCGAGCGCGTGAACGTGCATCTGCGGCGCGTGAACGGCGCGGTGCGGCAGGCGGCGAAGATCGTCCAGCAATTGCTGTCGTTGTCGCGGCTCGAATCGGACGTCGTGCCGGCGATCGAGTGCAAGCCGGTCGCGCTCGCGAAGCTCGCGCGCAGCGTGACGCTCGACTGGTCGGGCGTCGCCCGCGCGCGCGGCATCGATCTCGGTTTCGAGGCGCACGCGAGCGTCGACGTGATGGGGCGCGCGGATCTGCTTGGCGAGCTCGTGGGCAATTTGATCGACAACGCGATCCGCTACGCGGGCGACGGCGCGGTGATCACGGTGCGCGTCGCGCGCGAAGGCGATGTCGCGCGGCTGGAGGTGATCGACGACGGGCCGGGGATCGCGCCCGAAGAACGCGATGCGGTGTTCGAGCGCTTCTACCGCAGCCAGGCGACGCTCGCGATCGAGGGGACGGGGCTCGGGCTGTCGATCGTGCGCGAGATCGCGCGCGTGCATCGCGGCGCGGTCGAGTTGGGGGATGCGGCGGGCGAGAGCGGTGCAGCGAGCGAGGGCGTTGGCGCGGGCGATGCGGGCAACGAAACCGGCGAGGGAAGCGAGAGCGATGAGCGCATCGAGGGGCGCTCGGCCGAACAACGGGCGGCGCGCGGCCGCGGGCTCGTCGTGCGCGTCACGCTGCCGGCCCTGGCGGCGTGAGCGCCGGGGCGTCAGGGCCGGGGCGTGAGGGCCCTTGGCCGTCGGTCGCGCGCCGGCTCGGGCGAGCGTGACGGCGGCGGCGCGTGAACGGCGGCTTGCATCGCGCCGCGCGGGGGCTAGGGCGGGCTAGTGCGTGCCGCATCTCGCACGTCCGCGCGCGACCTGCGCGGGTCAATCGCGGAACGCGATCTCCGCGTCGGCCGATTGCCCGACTTCCAGAAACGCGCCTTCGCCGTTCACGACGATCGCGTTCTTGCCGAACGTCAGCGCGCCGCCGAACTGCTGGCTGCCGCGATAGGCGCTCATCGTGTCGGTCGGCTCGTTCGGCCACGCCGGGTCCGGCGCGCCCGTGCGCTGGTCGATCGTCGGCACCGGGCAGCGCGTGCATAGCTTGACGAGGCTCAGGCGCACGCCGCCGTTGTCCGTCTGCACGTCGAGGTAATCGACGTAGTCCTCCTCGTAGGCGTCGAGGCCCGCGAGCACGACGTTCGGGCGGAAGCGGTTCATCGGCACCGCGCTCGCGCCCTTGCGGCGCAGCCGCGCGTTCAGGTCGTCGAGCGACGACTGGCCGACGACGAGGATCGGAAAGCCGTCGGCGAATTGCGCGTACGACGTGAACGCACCCGTCCACTTCGCGCCGACCACGCGCCGCGCATCGGGCGCGAAGCGCGCGAGCCGCGCGGGCGAGCCGAGGAAATCGCTGAACCAGCGCGCCGCGTGTGCGCCCGCGTCGAGCGCGCTCACGGTGTCGCGCCAGACGGTGGCGGCGAGCGGCTCGGCGCCCGCGAGCGCCGTCGCCGCGAGCGGCGTGCGCAGCTCGGGCATCCCCGGCGCGTTGACGACGAGCTCGCGTTCGCCGATCGCCGTGCGCACGAGCGCGAGCCGCGGATGCGTGCGCTGCGTGATCATCGCGCCCGCCGGATCGGTGACCATCCAGTTGCGGTCGTATTCGAGGCCGGTGACGAGCAACTGCGCGCGAACCGTCGCAATGCCCGCACAGGACTTGATCGGATAGACGAAAAGTTCGCTGATGACTGGCATGGCGCGCTTGGGCCCGGGATCGGTACGGATTAGGAAAACGGCGGCGGAACCGTGATTTTGCCAGATTGTCCGCGCCCGCAACCGCCTGCGTCCGAGCGCGCCCACTAGGCCGACACCAGGGCGACGTCCCGTCGGCATCGGGCCGACCGGCGCGGCGCCCGCCGATGCGCAATCGATTTCGCGTTCGCGCGGCCGCTCGCCGTCATCGCCGCGGGCCGTCTTTCCGCTATCGGGCGCGGGTGCATCGAGCGGATCGCGGCGAATGCGCGCTCGATGGCGACGCGATCCGCTGCGGGCCGCGCGCGGGCGGGGGGGAGCCGGGAGCGCACGCCATTCGGCCGCGCGAATGGCTGTCGGCGTGACTGTCGCTTCGACGCGCATTGAACGCACATCACATACGCATTACATGAGCATAGCACGCGCATCGCGCGGATAACTCGAGCGAGGCTTGCGGCCGTTTCGTGCGAGCATCGTGCGAGCGTCGTGCGAACATCGTGCGAGCGTCGTGCGAACGGCGGGGCGAAATGAAGAGGTGCGGAAGAGGCGCGCCTCGACGTCCGGCAGACGTGCATCGGCGCGATGCCGCGCGACGGCTTCGACGTGATGCGTCTCGAGTCGACGCAGACGGAGAATCGCTCGGCCGCGCTTCGCGAGCAGGGCCGGGCAGGAAGGCAAGCGCCGACAACCGGTTCGAAGCCGATCCATTCATGCTTCGTGCGACGTTTGAAAGCGGCGGTTCAATGCCGAACCCGAGCCGAGCATGACGCCGACGCCCGCTGGGCACTCGCGGCCCAACTGCGCGCCGTGCATCCAAGTCCTTGAAAAATCGGATCTTCGCGCCTGCGGGCCCGAAATGTCCGCGGCTCGGAATCGTCACACGAAAGCTATCTGGAAGCCGTCTGGAAGGACTGTGTGAATGTAAATTCGGGTAAATCCCGGGTTAGAGGGAACCGGTTCCAGTTATCCGCTCGCACACCCGCGAAACCCTTATCCTTGCAGCATTAAAACTAACTAGTTAGTGAATTCCCGCGTTGCGCGAAGCCGACGGATCTTTATTCTTCGTTCTGCAACACGGACGAATCGGTGAGAATGGCGCCCGCATGGACAGACCATGCCGCGTGACACACCACACAAAAATTTCTTGAGGACGGAGAATCAATGAAAAAGCGCACAGCGGTCGCGATGACGGCCGCCGGATTGGCGGCTGTCGCCACCGCGCACGCTCAGAGCAGCGTGACGCTTTACGGTATCGTCGATAACGGCATCGCGTATCAGAGCAGCAGCACGTCGCTCGGCTCAACGACGGGCGGCCGCTCGGCGGTGAAGATGTCGACGGGCGTGTGGGCGGGCAGCCGCTTCGGCCTGAAGGGCAGCGAGGACCTCGGCGGCGGCTCGAAGGCGATCTTCCAGCTCGAATCGGGTTTCAGCACGGCCAACGGCACGTCGCAGTTCGCGGGCGGCATCTTCACGCGGCAGGCGTGGGTCGGCCTGACCAATCCGACGTACGGTACGCTGACGGCCGGCCGTCAATACACCGCGTACTACACGCTGCTGTCGCCGTACAGCCCGACGACCTGGCTCACCGGTTACTTCGGCGCGCACCCGGGCGACATCGACTCGCTCGACACCAGCTACCGCACGAACAACTCGCTCGTCTACATGTCGCCGAAGTTCTACGGCTTCACGTTCGGCGGCTCGTATGCGTTCGGCGGCCAGCCGGGCAGCGTGAACGCCGGCTCCACGTGGAGCGCGGGCATCCAGTACATGAACGGTCCGCTCGGCATCGCGGCGGCGTTCCAGCGCGTGAACAACTCGACGTCGGGCGGCGGCGACTGGGGCGCGAATTCGACGACGTCCAACGGCGGCGCGCAGACGGCCGTGTCGGCGATCAACAACGGCTACAAGACCGCGCAGGCGCAGCAGCGCGTCGCGGTCACGGCCGGCTACCAGTTCTCGTCCGCGTGGGACATCTCGGTGTCGTACTCGAACGTGCAGTACATTCCGGGCGTCAACTCGGCGTTCCGCAACACCGCGATCTTCAACACGGCGGGTGCGGTGCTGCACTTCAAGCCGTCCGCTCAGTGGGACTTCGCGGGCGGCTACGCGTACACGCGCGCGACGCAATCGAACGGCATCACGAGCGCGGCGCAGTACCACCAGTTCACGCTGTCGCAGTATTACAGCCTGTCGAAGCGCACGGGCCTTTACGCGGTCGAGGCGTACCAGCGTGCGAACGGCAAGACGCTCGCGGGCGGCAAGATCATCGACGCGACCGCGTCGATCGGCGACGGCTTCAACACGTCGCCGTCGTCGTCGCGCAGCCAGGTGGGCGTCGGCGTCGGTCTGATCCATCGCTTCTGAGCGCGGCCTTTCGCGCGACGTGCGCGTCGCGCGCGAAGTCGAACGAGCAGCCGGCCTTCGGGCCGGCTGTTTTTTTATGCGCATGCATGTAACGTGTGCGCGCGTGCGTCGTCCGTCCGCGCGCGTGCTGCGGCGTGGCGGGCGGTGACGGCAAAAGGGAAGGCGTCGCCCGCGGCGGCGATCGCGATTCGACGTCCCACCGTCGTCGACGCGCTCGCGCGACAAGGGGCGGGGGCGCGCGTATGGCGCGCGGTGCGAGCATTCGCGGGCGCGCGCATCGCGTGCGGCGTCATGCGCGGTTCAGTCGGCCCGGCGTCGTGCGGCGATGGCTCAACGCGCGCGATGCGCGTCGAGCGCCGGTCGGCGCGTTCGCGCCGCGCGGGCCTTGCGTCGATTCGGCGGTTCGCGCGGCACGGCGTTTCGCGCGCGTCGCATGACGGAACGGGCCGCCATCGATTGCACCTTCGGCGGGCCGCATTGTCCGGTTGCGAGCATCGCCACGATCGTGCCGCTCCGATGTTCCCGAAAACGCGAATGCCCGGCTTCGCGCCGGTGCCCGATCGCGCTCGATGCGCGGATCAGCGCGAGATGTCGACGCGGTAGCCGCGCGTGCCGACGCGCAGCACGTTGCCGTCCGGCGTGAACAGGCGGGGGATGTCGGGGGTGGCGGGCGACGGCGAAGCGGGCCCGGGCGCGGGACGCGGCGCGCCGTCGTCGATCGCGCGCGGTTTCGGCGCGATCTTCACGGCGGTGGGCGGATGATGCATTCGCGCCTCGACGACGCGCGGCGCGGCGCGCCTGCGCTTCGTCGCGGCAGCGGCCGACGGCTTGCGGGCAGCCGGATCGCGGCGCGCGCCGCTGGCGGAACCGGTGGTCGAGCCGATGCGGGCTTCGGGCGGATTCCAGATCTCGACGTAGCGTTCGCCCGCGAACGTCAAGGAAGTGAAAGCCAACAACAGCAACCCGCATCCAACTCGTTTCACTCTGTCATCTCCGTGGCCCGTCGCGCGGCGCCGATCGACCCCAGCCGCGTTGCCGATGCGGTTGCGGCCCGTCGGCCGGTGCGGCGGCACGCGATTCTCGCATGGATCGCCGACAGCGCGAGCTGTACGAATATACAGCCTTTTCCGGTGATGTCCACTGCTTCGGCGATCTTCGGCGCCGGGTGTCGGTTTTTCGCCGCATCGCCGGATCGGCTTGCGCGCGTTGCTTGACGCAATGCGGTTTGCTCCGGCCGAGATACCGTATACCTTTGTCCGATACGCGCCGGGCGACGCCGCCGCCCGCACCGGCCGATCCGCATCCCCATTCGAGGAGGAAGACATGGAACGATCCAGCCACGCATCGCCGCCGCCGCTGTTGCGCGACGATCACGACGGCGTCGCGACGCTGCGCCTGAACCGGCCGTCGCAGTTCAACGCGTTGTCCGAGGCGCTGCTCGACGCGTTGCAGCGCGAGCTCGCGGCGCTCGCCGACGATCCGCGCGTGCGCTGCGTCGTGCTCGCCGCGGAGGGCCGCGCGTTCTGCGCGGGCCACGATCTGCGCGAGATGCGCGCCACGCCGGATCTCGCGTACTACCGCGGTCTGTTCGGCCGCTGCAGCCGCGTGATGCAGGCGATCCGCGCGCTGCCCGTGCCCGTCGTCGCGCGCGTGCACGGCATCGCGACGGCGGCGGGCTGCCAGCTCGTCGCGTCGTGCGATCTCGCGATCGCCGCCGATACGGCGCGCTTTGCGGTGTCGGGCATCAACGTCGGGCTGTTCTGCTCGACGCCCGCAGTCGCGCTGTCGCGCAACGTGTCCGCGAAGCGCGCGTTCGACATGCTCGTCACCGGGCGCTTCATCGACGCGGCGACGGCCGTCGACTGGGGCCTCGTCAACGAGGCGGTGCCGCAGGACGCGCTCGACGCGGCCGTTGCGCGCACGGTCGCGGCGATCGTGTCGAAGAGCCCCGCCGCAGTGCGCTACGGCAAGGCGATGTTCGACCGGCAGCGGCAGATGCCGCTCGACGACGCCTACGCGTATGCGTCCGACGTGATGGCGCGCAACATGATGGACGCCGACGCATGCGAGGGCATCGACGCGTTTCTCGACAAGCGGGCGCCGCGCTGGCGAACGTGAACGGCGAGCGCGTGAGCGGACGGCGCGGGGCGGCCGTCCACGGGCGTCGCGTGCGGCGCAACGGGTTCGTGCGATCCGATGCGCTGCCCGTCCGATGCGCGCAAGCGCCGGCTCGCCGGCGTCGATCATGCGTTGCCGCGCCGCCGCGCCGCCGCGCCGATGCGCCGATGCGCCGATGCGCCCGCTGGCGCCTCGAACGCGCGCATCCTTCTCGCGGTATCGAACGCGAGGCTGCCGATGCGCGCGGCGTGACGAACCCGCTCGCGCCGCGCGCCGGCTTTCGCCGGCCGGCCTGAATCGGTCCGCGCTTCGCTCAGCGCCCGTAGCTCCCGGTCCGCGCGGGCTGCGCGTGCGTCTCGGCGGCGGGATGCGGATCGACGACGACCGGCACGCGCCGCGCGAGCGCGCACATCAGCTCGTAGCCGATCGTGCCGGCGGCTTCGGCGACGTCGTCGACGCGCACCTGCTTGCCCCACAGCTCGACAGTCGAGCCGACGCCCGCGTGCGGGCACGGCGTGAGATCGACGGTCAGCATGTCCATCGACACGCGCCCGACCACCCGCGTGAGCACGCCGTCGACCGCGATCGGCGTGCCGCTCGGCGCGTGGCGCGGGTAGCCGTCCGCATATCCGCACGCGACGACGCCGATGCGCATCTCGCGCTCGGCCGCGAAGCGGCGCCCGTAGCCGACCGTCTCGCCCGGCGACAGCGTTTGCACGCCGATGATCCGGCTCGTGAGCGTCATCGCGGCCCGCAGCGGCACGTCGGCGACATGGCGGGTCGCGCCCGTCGGCGACGCGCCGTACAGGATCGTGCCGGGCCGCACCCAGTCGCGGTGCGCGCGCGGATGCCACAGCACGGCGGCCGAGTTCGACAGCGTGCGCTCGCCGGGCAGGCCGTCCGTCGCGGCGTCGAACACGCTCATTTGCCAGTCGATCTCGCCGTCGTCGGCGTTCGCGAAGTGCATCATCAGCGCGATGCGGCCGATCGACGGCGCGGCGGCCGCGCGTTCCCACGCATCGCGGAACGCGCTCGGCCGATAGCCGAGCCGGTTCATCCCGGAGTTCATCTTTAACTGGATGTCGATCGGGCGCGTCGTTTTCGCCGACGTCAGCAGCTTCAATTGCTCGTCGCCGTGCACGGCGACGGTCAGCCGATGGCGATCCGCGATCTCGATGTCCGCCGCATCGAAGATGCCTTCGAGCAGCAGCACGGGCTTCGTCCAGCCGAGCGCGCGCACGCGCACCGCTTCATCGAGGTCGAGCAGCGCGATGCCGTCCGCGTCGGCGAGCGCCGGATAGACGCGCTCGATGCCGTGGCCGTAAGCGTTCGCCTTGACGACCGACCAGACGCGCGAGTTCGGCGCTTTTTGCCGGACGATTGCAAGATTGTGCGCGATGGCGTCGGGGTGGATGCGGGCGACGATGGGGCGGGGCATGAATCTCTCTGCGAAGTCAAGGCGGCGCGCGCGCATGTGCGGCGCGCCGCGCGGGTAAATCGATGGCGCTCGTTCGGTGGATATCCGCCGTGCGAAACGTCATGGCCAGTGTCGGCAGCTATGGTATGTGCGAAGCGATGGTTTTATTTAATGTATTTGTCGCAATTTCAGTAAAAACTGATGGGCGCGGCGGAAAGGTTGGCGCGCGGCCGCGCGAGCGAGCGGTTCGTTGCATGCGGCGGCAGATCGGGGAACCTCGCCGCGCGCGATGGTCTACGTAAAGGGCGACGCGCATCGTCAACGCCGCATCTCTCTCTCAAGAGCGGGCGCGGAATCTGCGCGCACGCGACGGTGGCCCACGCATGCGCGTCGCTTTCGATTGCCGAACTTCCTGCAATTAACGGCGTTTGCAACGGGGATTGTTCGTTCGCTCGAACTTCAGAATTCGCGGCTCGCGCGTCGCCTGCGGCGCCGCCGCGGCGTACGATGTCGCCGACATCCGACGTGTTTCGCAACCGGAGGCGCTTTCATGACCCAGTCAAGTCACACCGTCAAGATTCCTGGCCCGGACCATCCGATCACGATCGAAGCGACGGGCGAGCGCGTCGTCGTCAAGGCGGCCGGTCAAACGCTCGCCGACACGCGCGACGCGCTCACGCTGCGCGAAGCGTCGTATCCGCCGGTGCAGTACGTGCCGCGCAAGGACGTCGATCTCGCGCAGCTCGAGCGCACGACGCACGAGAGCCACTGCCCGTACAAGGGCGATGCGTCCTACTACAGCATCAAGGGGGCGGGCGCGCGCGGCGTCAATGCGATCTGGTCGTACGAGACGCCGCACGACGCGCTCAAGCGGATCGCCGGCCATCTCGCGTTCTATCCCGACCGCGTCGATTCGATCACGATCGGCTGACGCCGAAGCCATTCATCACACCAACGGGGCGCGCCGCGAAAGCGGTGCTCGCGCGCGCGGCATCGCGATTGCGGTCGCGATGCCGCGCGCGTGTCCTATTCTTTGTTGCATGGGTTCGCGGGCGTCGCACGGCGCGCGGGCGAGCCATTCAGTCGGGACGGTGCACATGACGAAGAACGAAGAGTCGACGCTCGGGCTCGCGTCGGACCTGGCGCGCGGCTTCACGGACGTGCGCCGATACAGCGTCGAGCTCGCGAAGCCGTTGTCGGCGGAGGACCAGGCGCTGCAATCGATGCCGGACGCGAGTCCGACGAAGTGGCATCTCGCGCACACGACATGGTTCTTCGAGACCGTGATCCTCGCGCGGCATGCGCGTGGCTACAAGCTGTTCGATTCGCGCTATCCGTATCTCTTCAATTCGTATTACGAAGCGCTCGGCCCGCGCCATGCGCGAGCGCAGCGCGGGATGCTGTCGCGTCCGTCGCTGGGCGACGTGCATCGCTATCGGCGTCACGTCGACGACGCGCTGCTCGACCTGCTGCGCACGTCCGATCTGCCGACGCTGATCGCGATCGAGCCGGAGATCACGCTTGGCCTGCATCACGAGCAGCAGCATCAGGAACTGATCCTGACGGATATCCTGCATGCGTTCTCGCTGAATCCGCTGCTGCCTGCGTATCGAAGCGACGATGCGACGCCGCCGGCCGATGCGCGGCGCGCGAACGGCGCGATGCGCTGGCTGTCGGGGCCGAGCGGCATCGTCGAGATCGGCCACGACGGCCGCGGCTTCTCGTTCGACAACGAACGGCCGCGCCATCGGACGATGCTGCATCCGTACCAGATCGCGGAGCGGCTCGTGACGAACGGCGAATACGCGGCGTTCATCGACGACGGCGGCTACGCGCGCCCGGAGTTCTGGCTGTCGGACGGATGGGCCATCGTTCAGCGCGAAGAATGGAAGGCGCCCCTCTACTGGATCGCGTCCGACGGCGGCGAAGGGCTCGGCTGGCGCGAGTTCGGCTTCGGCGGCCTGCAGCCGCTGATGCTCGACGCGCCCGTGTCGCACGTGAGTTTCTACGAAGCGGCTGCCTACGCCGAATGGGCGCGCGCGCGGCTGCCGACGGAGGCCGAATGGGAGGCGGCGTTCGACGCGCCGGACATCGTGCAGATGACGGGCTGCGTGTGGCAATGGACGCGCTCGTCGTACGGCCCGTATCCGGGTTTTCGACCGATGGCGGGCGTCGCGGCCGAATACAACGGCAAGTTCATGGTCGGGCAGCAGGTGCTGCGCGGCGGCAGCGTCGCGACGCCGCCCGGGCACGCGCGCGCGACGTATCGCAACTTCTTTCCGCCGGCCGCGCGCTGGCAATTCACGGGAGTGCGTCTTGCGAGAGATATCTGAACGGATGAGTGAAGCCGCCGCGGGCGTGGCGAACGAAACGAAGCGCGACAGCGCGTTCGGCCGCGACCTGCTCGCGGGGTTGCGCCGCGCGCCGCGCAGCATCGCGCCGAAATACTTCTACGACGCCGCCGGCTCCGCGTTGTTCGATCGCATCTGCGAGCTGCCCGAGTACTATCCGACGCGCACCGAGCTTGCGATCCTGAAGCGCCATGCGCACGAGATCGCCGCGCAGATCGGCCGCGACGCGAACCTGATCGAATTCGGCGCGGGGTCGCTATCGAAGATCCGCGTGCTGCTCGACGCGTGCGCGGCGTCGGGGCCACCCGCGCGCTATCTGCCCGTCGACATCTCGGCCGAGCATCTCGCTCAGTCGGCCGCCGCGTTGCGCGACGCTTACCCGTGGCTCGACGTGCAGCCTGTCGTCGCCGATTATCTGCAGTCCGAGCAATTGCGTGCGATCGAGTGCGTGGCGGGGCGGCGGGTCGGCTGCTTTCTCGGCTCGACGATCGGCAATTTCTCGCCGGACGAGGCTTCGGCGTTCCTGCGGCACGCGGCTTCGCTGCTGAAGGGGGGCGGGCTGCTGATCGGCGTCGATCTCGTGAAGGACGTATCGATCCTGCATCGCGCATACAACGATGCAGCGGGCGTGACGGCCGCGTTCAACCTGAATCTGCTCAAGCGCGCGAACGCCGAGCTCGGTGCGGATTTCGCGCTCGACGCGTGGGCGCATCGCGCGTTCTACGACGTCGATCAACAGCGCATCGAGATGCACCTCGTGAGCCGGCGCGCGCAAACGGTGCGCTTGGCGGGCTATGCGTTCCGGTTCGACGCGGGCGAGACGCTGCATACGGAGAACTCGCACAAGTTCACGGTCGACGGATTTCGCGCGCTCGCGCAGGCGGCGGGGTTCACGCCGGGGACCGTGTGGATCGACGATGCGCGGCTGTTCAGCGTGCATTGGCTCGAGAGTCGCGGGTGACGCGGCAGGTGGCGGATTGCGCGGCGGTCCGGCGGCGCGCAGGCGGGCGGGGGGCATGCGGCGGTGTCGATCGAGCGCGCTTTGGTCGTACGTGCGTCGTGAGCGCACGCGCGCCAATCGCATGTGCTTTGGCGGCGCGCGTGCAGCGATGTCGACGGGGCGCGAAGCGGGGGACGTTTGCTCGCGGGCTCGTTTGCGTTGCTACCAGAAGACATCTCGCGCGTAATACGGCGAACTGCCGAGTTGAGGCTCGGTCGTGCACGGCGTTGCGCGTGCGGTGCCGCCTTTCGTATCGAGACGCCGCACGCAGCGCACGGACGCGAGCGAGCCGCTCGCGCTCGCGTGCGTCGACAGCGGCAACCGGGTAGTGTTGTCCGCGTTCGGGCTCGGCGCGTCGGCGATCTTCTCGCCGACGATGCGGCTGCCGTCTTGCGCTTTCCATGAAGGGCCGGCGCGGTGCTTGATTATGGCGGCGCCGGCGGCGTCGTAGAGCGTGGCTTCGGTGTGCTGGAAGGTTCGCGCCTGACGGTGGCTGCTGTCGTATTCGCAGGCGTGGATCTGGATGCCGGTGGTGGTTTGGGCTTGAGCGGCGTCTTCGGGGATGAGCGGCGTTCGAGGACGGGCGGCATGGGCGGTCATCGTCGCCAATGTCAGCAGTGTCGTCGTCATTCGGCGTGCGATGCGGTTTCGCTTTTTCCGGTCAACCAGGCACGTTGCGTCTCGGACGGAATGACGAATGGACTCGACGTTTTTCTGCGCGGTGGCGGTGATTGGCTAGAAAAACAGCAGACTTGGAACCGGTCATCCGTCAAGCTGTCATGCCGCCTTCCGAGTTCGGCCGGCAGTTCACTTTCATCGAAGTCAGTTGCGGACGTTCGCTAGACGTTCGGTCTGAAATAGCAAGGTAGTGAGCTGACGTGGCAATGTCGATGGGCGAACGCTGACGATGGCGCGAGTCGTACACGTAGCTTGCCCGTTAGGTGCCGGTGTGGTGCGGCCGCTCAGACGGCAGGTTTTCCCGGCCGCTGAATGACAAATGGTGGCCGATCCCGGCTGGCTTGTCCCAGCGGTCCGCGAGCGGCTCGAACCGACCCGAAGCGGCCGCTTGTCCATGTTTGAGCTCAACGGCTGCGTCCGGGGTACAACGATCGTTCGCATGGGGCGGCGGCGCCCGGCCGTTGCCGACATTCACGGATCCGCGTTGGTGAGTTTAGGCCGGCTGTAACGGGTAGCCACTCGATTCGTGCAAATCTGAAGCGGCCGTGAGCGAAGTCACAAAAGGTGCGACAACCCGAAGGTAGTTGCCAAACGCCCGAAGCGAACACTTATGCGTGGGCCGCTAGTGGTTAGGTAACCTATAAGAAAAGCGGTCGTAAAACGGGCGAGGCACGCATTGACATCCAAGAGCATTCTACAGGTGCCGGATTGTCCAACCGGCGAAGCTGACCGAGTATTGCAGAAGGGGGGCGGCCCTCCAATACGTCTCGCAGCATCCTTTCCACTGTCGCATCGTAGCGCAAACCCATCCAATCATATGCGCTGAGGTCGCGGACTACGCGAAGAATGCGCTCGATTGCTGACTGATTGCTATCCAGCGCGTCCAAGAGCGAGAGGATGGCGGCTCGTTCCGGCAAATTCAGCACTAGCGCTAGGAAGAGTCTCTGTTCGGAATCCACTACCGTACGTCGGAGCGACAAAATGGCTTGTCGACGCCACTGTTCCTCGATCGCCGGCACCAACGCGTTGACGGTACCCCCACCGTGTACGGAGCGGGCTGAAGAGACGACGCGGCGGTATGCGCGCTCGTCGTCGATCAGCGCTCCTCGCGCTTGGCCCAACAGCAGAAATGCGCCATACAGGTCGGTGGTTACAATCAGCTCCCGTAGATTTCGTTCCAACTGAGCCCGCTCGAAGCGCTGACATAGCGCCAGCAGGCGCTTATGCATCAGCTGCGCTTCGCTGCGGGCGCGGGGATCGAACGCGAGGCCGGGAGGCAGGTATTCGTATTCGGGACTTCGCCTTGCCGATGGCAGCGATCGTATCGCCAGGGTGACGCTCGGTGTGTCGAGATGAAACAGTGAATGGATCAACCGCCGACCAGGCACTATTTCGCGCACATCGCCTTCACGCAGTAACTCGGTTGATTGCAGCGCAAGGGCCCCAAGTCTCATTGAGCGGTCCAAATCACTCCGGTGCTCGAACGTGAACCGAGTGTGCAGGCTTGATCCGCACAACACCGAGAACGCACCCGCGAATTCGTGCTGGTGTATCCCGGTGCTCGCCTCTTGCCAGAACAGCAAATCCACCGTAAAGCGGCGAGTGCGGTAGAGCGTTAGCGCTGGCTGACCGAATCCTTCGTCGATGCGCCGTTGTATCGGCAGCGGCCCCTTCGAGAGGCACTCTCGCAAGAGTGGGCCGAGCGCGACGTGCGGCAGTGCCTCCTCGGCGATGGTCTCAGCGGTGCAGCGGGCAAAGGCCGCCGAACCACTTGGCATTGTGCGCGAGCGTCGCTCGAGGCGCTGCGCGACGCCTATCAATCGCTCGATGAGGCTCGGTTTCATCGCGTGAGGCCTACGAGTTGTAGGCTGGCGAGCCGGCAGATCAAAGCGATCAGCCGGGCGCGCGGGATGCTGCGGCCAAGGCT
Organism: Burkholderia thailandensis E264; assembly: GCF_000012365.1. NCBI lineage: Bacteria > Pseudomonadati > Pseudomonadota > Betaproteobacteria > Burkholderiales > Burkholderiaceae > Burkholderia > Burkholderia thailandensis. The sequence goes on along the minus strand of NC_007650.1, from coordinate 2,071,901 downwards.
TGCTGATAAACGCTCTCCAATCTCGGCGGCGGTGCAACGTCTGTCCACTAGGTCGAGCAAGGGGGCGAGCAGTGGATCGCCTTGCATGGCGAGGCGCTTGCGCACGGTTGGCGACTCGCGATCTTTGGCATCGAACAACACGATTCGCGCGCGGAGTAGTTGGCGACGATCTTCGCTCGGTTCGAACAGGAAGGGACCTATCGCACAAAAGTCCAGCCCCATGCCAATGAGACTCCAAAGCGCTTGCTGTGGCGTCTCGACTATTGGTTCGCCACGCGCGTTGAATGACGTGTTCAGCAGCATGGGTACGCCCGTGAACCTGTCGAATGCCTTCACAACGCGAAAGAACAACCCGTCGGCCGCTCGAACGGTTTGGATACGAGCCGTGCCGTCCACGTGCACGACTGCCGGCACTGCGTCACGGCATGCTTCGCGGACTGGCATGATTCGCAGCATGAATGGACTTTCATCGTCGCGCCCGACATCGAACCAGCGCGCCGCTTTGGCATGCAGCACCACTGGGGCGTAAGGGCGAAACGCCTCGCGCAGTTTGATGCGCTTATCCAGTCGACGCTTGGTGTATTGACTTCGCGGGTCGGCGATAATACTGCGATGTCCAAGCGCACGCGGGCCAAACTCGGCCCCGCCCTGCACCCAGCCGCCAATTTGGCCCTGAGCGATGCGCTCGGCAGCGTGCGTTGCGACACATCGCGGAACAATGCAGCGCAACCCGGGGACGGACTCAAATGCACTTTGGATCTCTAAATTATCATAGCAGCGACCGAGGCCGTCGTCGCGCATGGCTTGGGTGGAGATGTGCGAGCCAAGTTCCAAGAGGCCGGCCATCGCCGCGCCGATGGCGGTGCCGCTATCGTCGGCAGCCGGGATCACGCAGATTTGGTCAAAGCCCGATTGCCGCAACAGGCACTCGTTCGCGATGGCGTTGAGTGCGATGCCGCCCGCGAGACAAAGCCTTGGCTCTCCGGTCAGTGTCCTGAGGCGCTTGGCGACAGCCAGCAACGCTTCCTCCAGTGCGGCCTGTGCCGACGCGGCCAGTGTTTTGTGCGCCGAAGTGATGCGGTCTGCACGGCTTCGCGCAGCGAAGCGCCGAGCGAGCACATCGCCGAACTCGATCTGACCGTTTTGCCGAATGTGCAGGAACTCCGTCGCAGGGATGCGCGGTTCGCCGTGCGAAGCTAACCCCATCACCTTCCCGGCTTCTAGCGCGTCGTTGAACACGTGCTGCGATACCGCAGCGTACATTCCGCCGAGGGACGCATAGCGTGGTGCGGTCTTACCGTCGACGGCCAGCCACCGGTCGCATTCCGCGAACGACTTGTCGATCACTTTCAGGCGCCAACCATGCGCGTGATACATCGACAGCGTCTCGCCCGGACCTGACAACGTCGGCGCGGCCAATTCCCGTTCGTCGGCTGGCAGGTCCTGCACTGGCGACCCCAAGCCGTCCACAACGAGCACCGCCGCGTCGGGGGCTCCGGCCCACCGCAATGCGCTCAGTGCGTGCCCCACGTGGTGCGAGATAAATCGAATCCTCCCGTCATGGGCCAAAGAAGCCAGTTGGGGATTGCTCCGCACGTCGTGCTCTGGTAAGTGGCGCGAGGTCTGCGTGCACAGCACCACCCGATCCAGCGACCGTGCCGAGATGCCCGCAGCCGACAAACAGTAGTCGAAGGCCAGCGACGCCCGTGCGCCGGCGATACCTTGACGCTTCACGCGCGATAGACGTTCCTCTGCGATCGCGACGACGATCTTGTCGCCGCGCATCAGGCAAGCCGCGCCGTTGTGCTGCGAGGCGGCCAAGCCCAAGACCCAGGCGCCGGTCATGGCAATGATGCGCTCATCCGCCGGAGATGGCCGCCACCAGCACCACCTCGGCGTTGTCCCCAAGCGCGGTATCCAGCCCTTGCCGCAACCGGATGTCTTGTCCATCAACGCAAACGACGACCGTTCGGCGCAGAGTCCCGTCCGAGGAGAAGAGTCGGCGCGCGAGCTCTGGATCCGATTCAGCCAGCTTGTTCAATGCCTGCCGCACGGAGCAAGCCTGCGTATGCACTTGGGATGCGCCTAACGTGCGTGTGCGCAACGCGTCGGCGATTTTCACGGTCACGTTGGGGAGTGGGGTGGTCTTCATTCCGATGCCTTGACAAGAAAGCCCATTTGAACCAGTTTGCGTACGAAGGTGAGCTTGTCCGCCTCGCTGGCCGACACCGGCAGGTCGCAGGCTCGCACGCGTCGCGCGCGCAAAAGGTAGTAAAAGGCTTTGGCCATCTCACGTGCGGCACGCAATGCGCTGCCCGGCAGATGCAGAATAGCCTCGTCGCCGTTTACTTCGACGTGGCCGAAGGTGCCGGGCGCAAGGCTCAGCCACGTCTTCGGCTCGATCAGGTGGAGCCCGTCGACCTCCGCAAAGCCGCCGTTCGGCAGTGGGTCTAAGTTGCCGAGCAGGCGCCCTGACATGGCCGCCAGGGCGCGTCGTAGCGCGCGCGGGTTGTTGAGGGAGGCAGTCAACCGAGTCAACTCGGCGCGGGCTTCGTCGCCGATGCGCTTGCCAAAGGGCGGACAGACCGGCAGATTGCGGCGGAACGCGGGGTTGTCGGACATGGCTTCGATGAGCAGATCGGTCCACGTCAATGTCTCGATACTAAGCGTCAGGTGCAGTGAGCGCGAGTCAGTCGTGTTGGCGTCGTGCAGAACGCCTCGTGGAATGTAGACGAGCTCGCCCGGCGACAATACGAACTCGCGCCGGGGCGAGCCCGCTTCCTCGGGCGGTATCGGCGTGGCGGGTGGCTGCGTCGGCCAAGCTACATGGCGTCCATAGAGGCGCCAATGCTTGCGGCCCTCAATCTGCAGGATGAGCACGTCGTGCGGATCATAGTGAATATTGAAGCCTTGCGACGACGGAGGCGAAAGGTAGCCGTTCGCGCCGATATGGCGCGCAAGCGCAATACCGTGTGCGCTGAGTGCAGACTCGATGCGCCGACACAACATAGCGGTTTCTCGATGGCGTCGTTGGACCTGGTTCATCAGAAGGCTGTTGCCGTCGCGATATGCCGCGTAGACCTCGGACAGATTAAGTAATCCCTCCTGTGTCAGCAGACTGTCCGACGGTGGGCGCGCAACGCCGTTGACAATGCTGAACCAGCCGCGTTCCGGATCTGTCAGCGAATGAAGCAGAAAAGCGAATTCCTCGCTGTCGGGCAAGCACGCATACAGGTGCGGCGCTTGGCGCCGCACGATCAGCGGTTTGCGTCCCCAATAACGTTCCATGAACGCGTCCACCGTGATCGGCGATAGCAGCGCCGCCAACGTCAGTTCGCTCATACGGGCGCGATGTGGATGGTTTTCGCCTGCCGCATACCGCTAGCGGCCCGCTCGCGCGCTGCGCCGTTCGGAAGGCGCGCACGCACCGGAAGCGCAATAACCCAGGCCCCCTCTTGTACCACGAGCTTTTGATCGTTTAGGCGCTGAAGCACCGTATGCAACGTAGACTCGTCGAGTCCACGCACACGCTCGCACAAATCGCGCTTGCGTACGAGCCGGTCGCAAGCCAAAAGGACTTCGCGTGCAACGCCTTCGAGTTCGATCGCGAGCGGTTCGTCCCCGCGTTCGTCCGACACAATCAGGGCGCTGCCGGCGTCGCGCCAGCTCAGTAGTTGTACCACGCCTTCGGCCTGCGCCTGCTGATGCCGCGTGCGCCAACGCGTGACTTCGCGTTCGACGGCGGCCCACTCTTCGCATAGAGCATCCCTATCGAGCGTATCGAAGGGCACCACCTGAGTGATTCGCGCTGCCGCGAGCGCCGATGGCAGGAAGGGCAGAGGCGAATGGTCGACGTTGCGAGCGGCAAGCTCATCTCGCTGCCAGTCGGCGAAGATGCGGCTGCTGCGATCGAGATAGAAGCGCGCCAGTGACGGCGGTTTGAAACCGGCGAGAGCGGGCAGCAAGTTCGCCATACGGTCCACCGCACGCCTGTCGGCGCCCGGAAAATAGGTAATGAGATTGTACTGGTAGGGCACACCGAATTCCTCGCAGACCTTGATCGAGGAGACGTTGTCGATCATCCGGACGCCTTTGGCCATCTGCGAGAGCAGTTTTGTATCGAAGGCTTCTACGCCCAACTGAACGTGGCGCGCGCCGGCTGCGGCGAGCAAGGCTGCAGTTTCCGCATCAAGGTCGCAGCGCATTTCACAAAAGAGCGTCACGTCCAAAGGCTCGGACGCGAGGCGGCGCAGCAGCGCCTTCGCGTAGGCGCTTGGCAAGTAGGCATCCACAAAGCCAAGCGCCAGAGTGCGCGAACGATGAACACCATCGCGGATGTGCGCCATCACGGTATCAAGGTGCCGCTCGCGGTAATTCGGAGAATTGCGATACAAGCCGCAGAACGTGCATCCGCGAAGCTGGCCGTCGGTCTTACGGTGCTCCCAATGGCAGCCCCGCGAGGCCTCCACCGGCAAGATCAGCTCCGCGGCCGGGAAGCCCGCCGCGCGCGCGGCTGAGTAGAACTCGCCCATGTCGGGGGGCAACGTATCGTCGAGCGTGGCCAGCACGCGAGTGACGGTGCGTGCGACAGAGCCGTCTGCGCGCCGGTAATAAAGATTGGGCACGGCTTCAAGCTCCGCGTCATCCCAATTTGGTATCGACGAAAGCGCAGCCATCGCCAGCTCACCTTCCCCGTCCACGACTGCGTCGAGCCAGGGCAACTGCTGTAGCAAGCGCAGCCCCGGCTCTCCGAGCACGCTGCCACCACCGAATATCACTCTCAGGTGCGGCGCACGACACTTGAACAAGTGTCCTAGGAAAACCGAAGCGGCGAGCTGCAAGGCGCCCACGGAAAACCCGACGAGATCGTAGCGCCGCAAATCCAAATTGCCCAAGGCGCCGAGCGTGGCCATCTCGACCTCGTCGAGCAACGGACGCTCGGCCCACGCAGCGTGCAACGCCTGACCATTCGCACGCATAGCCTTCGCACTTCGCGCCAGGATGGCATCGGCCTCGTCAGGGGCATCCAATGCAAAGTACAACGCTTCCCCGAGCTCCCAGCCGGAAGCGATCTCCTGATAACGCGACCAGCCAAGGCGCACGGCCACATCAAAGTGCAAATGACGCGTGTCGACATCGATGCCGTGTCGACGCAGGTGCGACTTGAGCGTGCCGAGCGCGAGCGACGGCCAATTGCCCAGTCGCCAAGGTGGCGATATGAGCAGGACTTTGCGTGATGGCCGCTCGGGGGAAGCGCCGCCTCCCGAAGCCGCAGTCAACAGCCGGGGCCTCCAGGGTTCGAGATGCAACCCATGCTGGAAACCAGGCGCGAACGCTGGTCTCGGATGAGTTGCTTGGCCAGCTTCTGCACGTCGATCACGATACCGTCATCTTTGCCCGGTTTAACCGTGCCTGAGGGCAGCTTGACCTTTCCCGGCAGCTCACCCAAACCGGCATCCAGGTGCACGGACAACATATGTCCCTGCGGCGCCGCTGCGGCCTTCGCCGCGGATTTCTTGGCCGCGGTTTTGCTCGCCACTTTCTTGGCTGCGGTCTTCTTGGCCGCGCCACCTGCCGTCTTTCTGGTTGCCATTGCGATTTCTCCTTGGTTATTGGCTTGGAAAGACCTCGGGGAAATGCGTCGATCCTATTCCCATTCGTGCGCAAGCGCCTGGGGCGTTTGTGTCTGTGAGAACGTTTCGACCAAATTGTGCAGTCGGTGCAGCTTGTCCGAGGCAGTGCAGTTTGCGATGCGGCGGTTGCCGGTAGTCTTGCCGTTTAGGATGCGGCAGGTTCCACCACAAAGGTTGCGGATATCGCAGCGATTGCAGCCCACCGTATGATCCACGTCGTAATCGTGGGACGTTTGCTGCAGCAGTTGAATAAGGTCTGGGATGGACTGCTTGTCGATGTGCGTGACCGCGCCGTCCAGTAGGTGACAAGGATGCACCGTGCCGTCGTGCGCAACGACGATCTGCTCGGCATAGCCGCAGCCTTTCGTGCTGCGGGCGATGCGCGGGCCGCCGTCGCCCTCGACAGCTTCGAGCAATGCGTCGACGACGGGACGGACATCATCGATTCCTAACGGATCTCCGAGTTCCTCGCCGCGCCCGTGGTGGGCGACGCCGTAGCCGAGCCGGAACTCGACCGCGCCACGCGGCCACTGAGAGGCAAAACGAACGAAATCGCGTTGCATCGCGGCAAGGTTGCTTGCCATCACGACCATACTGATGCGCACGCGCACGCCCGCCGCGATTAGGGTGTCCACCGCTTGCTTGGCACGTGCGAAGCTGCCCGGCCCCCGGATCGCGTCGTTGGTCTGTGCATCGGGGCCGTCGATGCTGATTTGCACCTGGTCCACGCATGCTCGAATGAGATCGAGGTATCGATCGATGAGCAGGCCGTTCGAAAAAAGCGTGACGTCGAGCGCGCGTTCGTGAGCCTTCCGGATCAGCAGGTCGCAGCCCTTGTAGATAAGGGCCTCGCCGCCGGTGAACAACACCCGCTCGCCGCCGGCGTCGGCAAACTCATCGATGAGCCGGCTCCAGCGGTCCACGGAGATCTCGCCCTCGGACGTCACGTACGGGCTCGAATCCGCGTAGCAGTGCACGCAAGTCAGGTTGCAGCGCTGCGTCAAATGGAGCCGCATAAAGCGGCCGGGACTGGGGAGCCACCGGTCGGTATACCCGTCGATGCCACGAATGAAGCCCGAAACGGCAAGCCGCCCGATCAGCGCGTAAATGACGGCCCATCCGTCCCGCTCGGGCGTGCTTTGCCGAAGGGTGTCCGCGAGTTGCGATAGCGTGGTGCCGTCGCGCAACTGCAGAAACAACGCATGCTCATTGTCGTCGAGCACGATGGCGATGCCCTCCTCGACGCCGATCCAAAGATGGACGCCGCCGAGCGCGCGATGGGAAAGGATCGGAGGCAAAGGCAACGCACTGCTACGCGAGATGAAATAGCGGCCATCGTCGGTTTGGGACGCAGGCGCCGCCCGTCGACAAGCGTCCGACACGCCGCTCAGTTCGTTGAGCGTCAGTCGATCTAGCTCGCGCTTTCCTTCGATGATGGAGGGAGCCAAGCCGTTTGGATCGGGGGGCGCGTAACTATTGAACGGCGCCAGGCGTCGCTCAAGTCGTAGCATGCTGACCGGAATACGGGCGACGATATGCTCGTCGCCAGCGGATATCGACCGCATGGCGCATTCCCCTCGATATGGGCAACGAGCCTAATAATGGATGATATATGCTGAAAGTCAAGGAACAGTGACCCGGGTAAAGTCTCTTACGCCGGCTTGGATGGATGAATGGCTGCGATGCGCAATCACAAAGACGATGAGCCGTCATGAACGATTTTTGGACTCCCCCTTCAAACTCGATGCGACGGCGCATCCCGGCGCGTACGGTGGCGATTCATGGCGGCACGCATGCGCACTTGGGCTTTGTGGTGTGCTCGAGACCGCTCCCGGCGTCACGCTGCGAACGCTTATGCGAGTTGGGACGTTCTTTCCCGCCTGAGTGCCCGACGGTTGTGGGGCAGGACGTCCTCGTCGACCACCGCGTCGGAGTCGTGCGCATGATTCCATGCGAGAAGCGCACACTGCATGTTTATCGCCTGGTGTGGGATGCCGCGCTCGACGCGACTCGTCGACATTACCACCTGACGGTTTCAGGCATTACACGAATGCCGCACTATGTCGAGTACCACGCGGGCTTTGGCCACTTTCACTGGCATAACGACTACAGCCATGAGTCGGAAGAGGCGCCCCGCAAGCTCACTGTTATTGTCCAATTGAGCGAGCCGCACGAATACGAAGGCGGCGATCTGGAGGTCTTCGGTTCCTCGATTGCGGTCGCGCCGCGTCACCGAGGAAGCATCATCTGCTTGCCATCTTTTGTCGAACACCGCGTGACACCGGTGGTGGCCGGAGTGCGCCGTGTGTTGGTTGCATGGATTGCTGGACCGCGGCTGAAATAAGAATGGTGGAAGAAAATGTCAAGACGCAAAGCAGGTGCATTGGGCGCGGGTCATCCCGGCAGCTTTGACGCCCCGTCGGCAGAGGTCATCGACAACGTACTGGAGCAGGTGCGCGAGACCGGTTTTTGTGTCATCGAGTCGCTGTTGCCACGCGAGTTCACCTATCGCGTCCGGGGCATCCTGACCAAGCTACAACGTCTTGAACGGCATCGTAACCTGCAACCGTCGGGTCACCAGCGCATCCTCCACCTGCTAATCAAGGACGCAATTTTCAGCGAACTGCTCTGCCATCCTTTGGTGCTTGCGATTTGGCGCCGCCAGCTGGGCGACGACATGGTGTGCTCCACCATGACGGCCAACGCCCTGTTGCCCGGCAGCACCGAGCAGTATTGGCATGCGGACTACCCATACTGGACGATGCAGCAGCCTTATCCGGTGTTCCCGCTCAGCGGCCAGGTGATCTGGATGATCGACGCGTTCACGGAAGAGAATGGAGGCACTGCCGGCATCGCCGGCAGCCATCGGCGAGGCCACTTGCCCGACATGGGCCGGGATTGGTGTGATGACGCAACAATTCTCACCGGTTCACCGGGTAGCGCCGTCATTGCGGATGGCGCATGGTGGCACACCTCGAGGCCGAACCGGTCGCGCCGCACCCGCTACGCGGTCTTGGCGAGCTACATCCGAAGTTACTGTGTGACGCAGGAGGATATGTCGATCCAGCTTGCCGCCATACCCGAGCCATCGCCGCTGGTGCAGCAGCTCTTGGGCGCCCGCCGTTACGTGCCGACGCGCGGCTTCCCGTACTGAACGCCGAGTAGATCGCTCAATAGCGCGATCCGGGCGCGCATGCCGGTATGGAAAGGATTGGTGGTTTCCAGCCCGGGGACAATGACCCGTACGACACGTGCCGGGGCGATTTCGGCGATCGAGTAGTCGATCATCACTATGCGCGTGAGGCCTGCGTCGCGTAAGCGCGCGACGATCCAGCGCACATCGGCCGCCGCATCGTCCGACACAAGGCCGCGGATCGCATCGAAAGGCAGGCGCGGCGCGTCTCCATCGAACTCGGGGACAAGAGCGGGCCGACGACGGGATTCGGTCCGCTCGTGACGGCCCAAGCTGCGCGCGGCCAACGTCAAATCTTCGCGTGCGCCGGCTATGTGACTCATGATGGTTTGGCTTGCTTCCAGGATCGCCATGTTCAACGCGGTTTCGGGATCGGGGTGCGCTGCCCAGCCGCTGGCCTGTTGCCAACCGTCGCCGAACAGCGTGCCGTCAGCGTGCCCTTCGGGTAGCAAGATGGTCGCGATGAATGTTGGAATTGCGATATCGACCGCGATCGAACGTGCAACCAGCCGATATCCCGCGCGTTCGATCCGGCGCAGCAGGCGGCGTGTCGACGCTGGCGCGCGATCGAGGTCGGTGACGGGGCTACGCGCAGCGTAGGGCGCACCCGGATTGTCGTTGACGATCGCGTCGATCGTGCGCGCATGCCGCTCGACGTACTCGCACAATGCGTGTGTCAACGCTTCGGCCAGCGTCATGCCCGAGGCAAGCCCATTGGTCGTGACGGTCTTGCGCGCGCCCTGCGGGGAGTAAAAGATATCGAGCGGCAGTCGCATGTGGCTTGCCGCCGCCGCGGGCAGCAGACAGGGAGCCCCGGCGGCGAGGTCGAAACCGCGCACCCAAGGCATGACGAGCTTGGCGCTGTATTGGCTGTCGTAAGGCAAATCCAAAGTCGCTGGGTCCACTGCAGATTCCGCGCGACGCCGCAGTCCCCGATAGCTGGACACGCATACGACGTGTCGGTCCAGATTCTGGGAGTAGCGCTCCTGTGCCCACTTTTCGACCTCCTCCATGATCGCGCCAATTCGCGCGCCGATTGCACTCTCACTCTTCCCGCTGCCTACGGTGCTTGACCACTGGCCGTCCGGCCGGAACGCCTGTGCATTGGGAATGCCTAGGGTCCCAAGACCAGTGATCATCGCCACGCGCGTGATGCCAACCACATTGCGCAAGCGCGTGGCGATGGTGTATGCCGTCGCGGCCGGCATACAAAAGCGCCGGCTGCCCGCGGCCTTGCGGCTTGCCGGCAGCCATCGCCAACGACGCGAATTCGGCTGCGGAACTACGCTATCTGCTTGCCATGCCCTTCGTGCCAATGCGAGCTCGGTCACGAAGTCTTCGCAGCGCGAAGGCGTGATGCCCCAAGCACTCAACTGCCGCACTGCGCCCTTGAAGTCACGTACGTCAAGTTGTCGACACAGCGCACGCCGGGCCGAGTCTCGATCATGCGCGCTCGGCGCGGCTCCACAACTGGTTGCGCGGGTCGCCAGCCAACGAAGGCTCAACGCGCGCGCTGCCTCGCGTTTGAGCATCAGCTCGTCTAGGAACAAGTGGTTTCGAAGGGCTTGCAGGAAGGGGGCTGATGCATTGCGCAACAAGACCATGGCGCGCAGCTCGTCGATGGACTCGCTGACGACCGACGCTTGCAGCGCATCGGTTCCTATGCCAAGACCGCGCAGGCTGGTGGTTACCTCTTCCTCGGTGAGCCAGTGCCAGGTGCGGCCAATTTGTGCCATGCGGCGATCGAATAGTGCCTGGAGTTCCGAAGCATCTGTGATCTCGGGGATGTCCTCGCTTGCTAGCGCGGCCACGGCGCGGAGGGCAACGGCCCGTAGGCCGCCGGTGAATGCCAGGAACTCGAGCAGTTCGCGAAATGGCAACGGCGGTCCGAACTCCCACAAGTGCAACGGCTCGTCGGGAGATGGCACATCACGAGCGTTTGTCGGTAGTGTGATCGCCGATTGCATTCGAGGCGCCGACCCCACTGGCTCAGCGTCTACGTTGCGCAAGTATTCCAGCAAGGTAATCGCGTCCTCGCGCTTCAGGTCATGCGAGGCCAGCATTTCCGCAAGCTGGGCAGCGTCACGGTGATCGTCGAGGCCGACGCGCGCGAGGATGAGCGGATACGTGCGATCGAAATACGGCATCAATTGCGCCGTGCGCAAGATACGTTTTGCCAAAGGCCGTGCCAGCGTTCCGGTCGCGGCGAGGCGCTCCAGCGCATGTCGTATGTTCACGAGCGGTTGGCAAAGCGCGGTGAGCGACTGAGCATCGAAAGTGACCGCGACTTCGTCATCGCGGTCAACGACCCCATCCCGGAACATCTCATAGATGCGGCCTACGCCTACGACACCGGGTACCTCCACAGCGCGTAGTGCGCCCATGCTCGACGCGCCGAATATCCGCGCCCCCCGTGCCAGCGCTGCGCGCAGCTCGCTCGGTGTGACCGCCAACTGTTGATCGAATACGCCGTCAATGATAGCGACGATGATTCCCTGCCCGAAGCCATCCAGGTCACCGCGGCGTATTGGCGGACGATATTCGGCATCGAGAATGCCGCGTGCATCGTCGTGCGACAACGACGGCCCCACGAAGACGACAGGGCGGACCGGTGGCGATGGCGGCCACCGACGAGATCGGCTTGATGCGGTCTCTGAGGGCATAGCGTCACTGGGGCGAGTCGCTCGGCGAGCTACATCTTACGGCATACTCCGATTTCGTTCACTGGCGGCCGGCGGAAGCTGTTTCGCGTGAACCTCGGCGGTCCGACGGCGTTCGCCTTCCTGCCTCGATCACTAATCCTCTGCCGGCGCTTGGCCGGCGACGCACAATCAGTCTTCGACGCAGTGCTCGTGAACTGATTGATTGACCGTATTGGTGAACAGCCGGATTGGCCAATGATGCACATTCAACATCACGAATGGAATGACCGTTTACTGATGCAGAGCCGACGTCTGGCCGTCCAGGCAACTCCGCGAGCGAATGGCGCTTCTGGCCGTTTCCCGCCAGACAAAACAATCGCCGAAACGATACTGTTCTGCACGCTTCGCAATCGGTTGGCCGCCAATGGACACGGACAGGAAAAAACGCGAAGCCCCAACGCGGTTCGCGCGGGCATCGACATCTCGTCCCACCGTTTCCGCCTCCAAACTCATCCCACACCGTTCCCAGGGCCAATCCTCCCGTCACTAGACGACCGGTCTAATTCGACGCTATCATCCACCACCATGAACGCCGCAACCACCACCGCCGATGTCCGGCAGCACATTCTCGACACCGCCAAGCCCATCATGCTCTGCAAGGGCTTCACGGGCGTCGGGCTGAACGAGATTCTGGCGGCAGCCGGCGTCCCGAAGGGGTCGTTCTATCACTATTTCGGGTCGAAGGAGGCGTTCGGCGAGTCGATACTCGAATCGTATTTCGACGACTACCTTGCTCACCTCGACGAGTTGCTCGTGCGTGGCCCCGGCACCGCAATCGACAGGCTGATGCGCTATTGGACCCAATGGCAGCAAATGCAGATGGGCGACGACCCCGAAGGCAAGTGCCTCGTCGTCAAGCTGGGCGCCGAAGTCTGCGATCTGTCGGAAGCGATGCGCGCGGCGCTCGAGCGCGGCACGTCGCAGATTGTCGCGCGGCTCGCCGCATGCATCGCGGCGGCATTCGACGACGGCTCGCTGAAAGCCGAACTCGATCCGCAGCAGACGGCCGAGATGCTGTACGAGCTATGGATCGGCGCGACGCTGATCGAAAAGATCCGGCGCAACGGCGAGCCGCTGGCGGTCGCGATGGCGAGCACCCGTCGCGCCCTCGGCCTGCCGGGAGCGCGCTGAACACGAATGCGATGCGCGGCGGCGCGTGCGATGGAAGTCGCACCGCCGCGTTTTTTACGACTATTTTGTAGACGACTGGTCTATTAGAGGGCGGCCATCATGCGGGATTTCGACGACTGCAACGCGAACCGAGTCCGATTCGGCAAACGGACCGATGCGCGATCGATCCGCGTTTGCCGAGCGTCGAAAGGCTCGACGCGAAGCCGCGTTCGTTCGACGATGGCAGGGCGGCCAGTGAACGTGTCGACGAACGCATCGGCGAGCGCGTCGGCGATGTCGGGCGATGGGCCATTCGTGCGGCGGCAAGCGCGCACGATGCCGGCACGCGATGCGCGAATGCCGCTTCGAGTCGCGGTCGCTGCGATACGGGTTGAAGCGGCGCGGCGCGCGGGATGACGCCGCGAGCCGCGCGGCGCGACGCGATTCGGCGGCCACGCGGCGCCCGGCGCGCGCCGCCGCGCCGCCCGTGCCGGGCGCGGCCCGACAAGTCGGCCGTTTCGAAGACGCACGACCGGCGGGGCCTTCCGGGCCGCGCCGCCTGATTCTCAAGACTTCAAGGAGGGCATCCAGATGAAGATTCTCGTGGTTCTCACTTCGCACGACGAACTCGGCACGACCGGCAAGAAAACCGGCTTCTGGCTAGAGGAGCTGGCCGCGCCGTACTACGCGCTGAAGGACGCCGGCGCCGAGCTCACGCTCGCGTCGCCCCGCGGCGGGTTGCCGCCCGTCGATCCGAAGAGCAGCGATCCGGCGTCGCAGACCGACGCGACGCGCCGTTTCGACAAGGATTCCGAAGCGCAGGCCGCGCTGGCGTCGACGCGCAAGCTCGCCGACGTGTCGATAGACGATTACGACGCGGTGTTCTACCCGGGCGGCCACGGCCCGCTGTGGGATCTCGCCGAGGACCGCCATTCGATCGCGCTGATCGAGCGTGCGATCGCGAGGAACAAGCCCGTCGCGGCCGTCTGCCACGCGCCAGGCGTATTGCGCAACGTGAAGGACCCATCGGGCGCGTCGTTCGTGAAGGGGCGCCATGTCACGGGCTTCTCGAACAGCGAGGAGGCGGCCGTCGAGCTTACCGAGGTCGTGCCGTTTCTCGTCGAGGACATGCTGAAGACGAACGGCGGCCATTACTCGCGCGCGGCCGACTGGGCGCCGCACGTCGTCGTCGACGGGCTGCTTGTCACGGGGCAGAACCCGGCGTCGTCGGAGCCCGTTGCCGAGGCGCTGCTCCAGCTGCTCGAGACGTCGTGACCCGCGGCGCGGGCGGCCGCCGCGTCGCGCGCCGCCCGCGCGCCGTCGTCTAGCCGCGCCGAACCGCGTCGGCTCGCATTCAACCGCATCGATTCGCGTCACCGCGCATCGAATCGCGTCGCGATGCATGTGCGTCGCCGGAAGACGTCGCCCATCGCACGCGCCGCATCACCCGAGTTCCCCACCGACTGCAATACGAATACCGAAGGAGTTGTAGATGGCTGCATTGTTCGAACCGTTTCAACTGAAGGACGTCAAGCTGCGCAACCGCATCGCGGTGCCGCCGATGTGCCAGTACGTCGCCGAGGACGGCGTGCCCAACGAATGGCATCACGTGCATCTCGCGGGCATCGCGCGCGGCGGCGCGGGGCTCGTGATCGCGGAGGCGACCGCGGTGTCGCCGGAAGGGCGGATCACGCCGGGCTGCACCGGCCTCTGGAACGACGGGCAGGCGGCCGCGTTCGCGCGCTCGGTCGACGCGATCAAGACGGCGGGCGCGGTGCCCGGCATCCAGCTCGCGCACGCGGGCCGCAAGGCGAGCGCGAACCGGCCGTGGGAAGGCGACGACCACATCGCCGAAGGCGACGCGCGCGGCTGGCCGACGATCGCGCCTTCCGCGGTGCCGTACGGCGCGCATCTGCCGAAGGTGCCGCGCGAGATGACGCTCGACGACATCGCTCGCGTGAAGGCCGATTACGTCGCGGCCGCGAAGCGCGCGCTCGACGCGGGCTTCGAATGGCTCGAGCTGCATTTCGCGCATGGCTATCTCGCCCAGAGTTTCTTCTCGGTGCATTCGAACCGCCGCACCGATGCGTACGGCGGCTCGGCGGAGAATCGCGGGCGCTTTCTCGTCGAGACGCTCGCGGCCGTGCGCGAGGTGTGGCCCGAGCGCTTGCCGCTCACCGCGCGTTTCGGCGTGATCGAGTACGACGGTCGCGACGAGGAGACGCTCGCCGAATCGATCGGGCTCGCGAAGCGCTTCAAGCAGGAAGGGCTCGACCTGTTGAGCGTGACGGTTGGCTTCTCGACGCCCGACGCGCGCATTCCGTGGGGCCCCGCGTTTCTCGCGCCGGTTGCCGAGCGCGTGCGCCGCGAGGCGCAACTGCCCGTCGCGTCCGCGTGGGGGATCGATGCGCCGGCGCTCGCCGAACGCGTCGTGAAGGACGGGCAGCTTGATCTCGTGATGGTCGGCCGCGCGCATCTCGCCGATCCGCACTGGCCGTATCGCGCGGCGCTCGAGCTCGGCGTCGACCGCGCGTCGTGGACGCTGCCGGCGCCGTATGCGCACTGGCTCGAGCGTTATCGCGCGGCGTGAAGGCGTGAAGGCGTGAAGGCGTGATGGCGTGAAGGCGTGAAGGCGTGAAGGCACCGGGCGCGGACGCTTCGATGGTGTCGATGCAGCGAGGCGTTCGCGCGGGCGACTGCCATCGGATCGGCCGGCATCGTTCGGCGTCGATACATCGCTCGATGCCCCGCACGCTCGGCGGCGTGGCGCGCGGCACGCCGCGCGGTGCCTTCCGGCGGCGAAGCGCACGCGGTTCTTCTCCGCGCGCCGCCTGTCCGCTTCGAAGCGGTCGATCGCTTGACGCCGTGATTCGCGCAATGCCCCCGCGTTTCCTGCGCGGCGCACGTCGTGTGCGAAGCGTCATCTTTCTGCAATGAATCGCGCGTCGCATTCGGCAAGCAAAAAGCGATTCCCGTTTCCTTCTCCGATTGACGTCGATCAACTGTCGGCCCGCATCGATCGCCGACAGTCTTCCGGCGAGCGGCGCGAAGCCGCCTGCCCGGCGAACTTGAAACGCAGCGGGGCATTCACGGCGTGAATGCCCCGCATGCGTGCATGCGCCGGCAGCCCGAACCGCGCCGCGCGGTCCCGCGCATCGCGCGCCCCATCGGACGACCGTCGAAGGAGATCTCAATGCGACTTCAGCACAAGCGTGGCTTGATCATCGGCATTGCAAACGAAAGCAGCATCGCGTTCGGCTGCGCGCGGATCATGCGCGAGCAGGGCGCCGAGCTCGCGACCACTTACTTGAACGAGAAGGCCGAGCCTTATGTCCGGCCGCTCGCGCAGCGTCTGGACAGCCGGCTCGTCGTGCCGTGCGACGTGCGCGAGCCCGGTCAGCTCGAGGACGTGTTCGCGCGCATCGCGCGCGAGTGGGGGCAGCTCGACTTCGTGCTGCACTCGATCGCGTATGCGCCGAAGGAAGACCTCCATCGCCGCGTGACCGACTGCTCGCAGGCGGGCTTCGCGATGGCGATGGACGTGTCGTGCCATTCGTTCATTCGCGTCGCGCATCTGGCCGAGCCGCTGATGACGAACGGCGGCTGTCTGCTGACGGTCACGTTCTACGGCGCCGAGCGGGCGGTCGAGGACTACAACCTGATGGGGCCCGTGAAGGCGGCGCTCGAAAGCTCGGTGCGCTATCTCGCCGCGGAGCTCGGGCCGCGGCGCATCCGCGTGCACGCGCTGTCGCCGGGGCCGCTGAAGACGCGAGCCGCGTCCGGCATCGACCGCTTCGACGCGCTGCTCGAACGCGTGCGCGAGCGCACGCCCGGCCATCGTCTCGTCGACATCGACGACGTCGGCCACGTCGCCGCGTTCCTCGCGAGCGACGACGCGGCCGCGCTGACGGGCAACGTCGAGTACATCGACGGCGGCTATCACGTCGTCGGCTGACGGCGGCGCGCGCGGCGCGCGCGCGTGGCGGCCGGTCCGGCGCATTTGAGCGCGCCGCGCGTGCGCGATAAGATCGCCGTTTCGATCGAATTCAGAACCGAACCGATCCGATTCGCCATCCACATCGCCCCAAGGTCCGCCATGCCGAACGTCACGCTTGTCGTCACCGATCGCCCCGAACCGGCCGAGATCGATTTCATCGGCGCGGGCCTCACCGCGTACAACGTCGAGCGCGTGGGCGTGAACGACGAGCGGGCGCTTGCCGTGTTCGCGAAGGACCCGGACACGGGCGCGCTGCTCGGCGGCCTGACGGGCCGCACGTCGCTCGGCCTGATGTTCGTCGACCTGTTCTATCTGGCCGACGCGTTGCGCGGCGACGGCGTCGGCCGCGAGATCCTGCGGCTCGCCGAGGACGAAGCGCGCCAGCGCGGCTGCGGTGCGGCCGTGCTGTACACGATCAGCTTCCAGGCGCCCGCGTTCTACGAAAAGTTCGGCTGGCGCCGCTTCGGCGAGGTGCCGTGCGATCCGCCCGGCACGAGCCGTGTGTTCATGACGAAAACGCTGCGCTGAAGCGCGGCCGTGCGCGACGCTCGGCCGCCGCACCGGCGCGCTCGCGCGCGTCCTTTAAGATGGCGGTGTCCGCCGCGGCGCGCGCCGCGCTTTCATCTTTCGCCAAGAGTCCTCATGGTTCAGAACGCGTCTGTCCCGCCGGAGCCCGCCGGCCGTCCGAAGGCCCAATCGATCGCGCTCGGCGCGCTGTATGCGGCGCTCGTCGCGCTTGCGTTGTGGGTGATCCGCGATTTCATTCCGGCGATCGCGTGGGCGGGCGTCGTCGCGATCGCGCTGTGGCCCGCGCTGCGCCGGATCGACGCGCTGCCCGCGTTCCACGGCCGCGCGACGCTCGTCGCCGCCGCGCTGACGGCGGCGATCGCGCTTCTCGTCGTCGTGCCGGTCGCGGCGGGGCTCGTCGAGGCGATCGAGCAGAGCCGCGAACTGCTCGGCTGGCTGCATCGCGTCGAGCAGACCGGCATTCCCATGCCCGACGCGCTGTCGCATCTGCCGTTCGGCTCGCAGCAGGCGAGCGCGTGGTGGCAAGCGCATCTCGCGCAGCCGCTGCATCCGGCGAGCGCGGTGAAGGGCGTCGACGGCGGGAGCGTCGTCACGTTCGGCCGCCACTTCGGCTCGCGGCTCGTGCACGCGGCGGTGCTGTTCGGCTTCATGCTCGTCACGCTGTTCGTGATTTTCCGAGCGGGCCCGCGCCTGTCGGGGGCGCTCCTCACCGGCGTGCGGCGTGCGTTCGGCGATAGCGGCGCGGCGCTGCTGCAGCGGATGGCGGCCGCCGTGCACGGGACGGTGACGGGGCTCGTCGTCGTCGGCTTCGGCGAGGGTGTGCTGCTCGGGCTCGCATACGCGTTCGCGGGCCTGCCGCATGCGGCGCTGCTCGGCCTCGTCACGGCGGTTGCCGCGATGCTGCCGTTCTGCGCGCCGCTCGTGTTTTGCGGCGCGGCGCTGTGGCTTTTTGTGCAAGGCGCGCTCGGCTGGGCGATCGGGCTCGCGGCGTTCGGGGCCGTCGTCGTGTTCGTCGCCGAGCACTTCGTGCGGCCGGTGCTGATCGGCAGCTCCGCTCGGCTGCCGTTTCTGCTCGTGCTGTTCGGCATCCTCGGCGGCGCGGAGACGTTCGGGCTGCTCGGCCTTTTCGTCGGCCCCGCGTTGATGACGGTGCTGACCGTGCTGTGGGCGGAGTGGGTCGATTGACGGCGCGCGCCGAACGAACGGCGCGTTGTTTTTCTGACTGTTTTTAGAAATTTCAACAAAAAGACGGTGGAACGTCGATTAGCATGCAGTTTTCCACTGCACCGGCACCGCGCCGCCAAGCCAGAGCAGCATGCGAATCCAGACGACGAACCGCACCGTTTCCGCCCTTGCCGGCCCGCTTGCCGCTGCGCTGCTGATGAGCGGCTGTTCTTGGATCAGCGGCTGGTTCGACTCATTCTCTTACGCGCGGCTGCCGCTGCCGAAGGCGGCCGCGCAGCCGGGTGCGACGCAGGCGCAGGTCGTGAAGGCGGGCGGCAATCCGGCCAGCGTCTGGATCGTGCGCAACGGCACGGGCGTCTGCTACAACTACGATTTGCGCCACGGCAACGACCATCGGCCGTATTACGTCGTGTTCGACCGGCGCGGCGCGGTTTCGCGGCACGGCTTCGCGACCTGCGCGGAGGCCGACCGCAGCGGGCTGCTGCGCGGCGGCGCGCGCTCGGCGCGCGACGAGCCGCGAGCGTGAGCGGTGGGCCGAGCGGATTCGGCGGCTCGGGCCGGTCGCGCGATTCGTGCGCGTCGAGCGCGCGGCCCGGCTGAGCAGCCGAACGGCCCAGCTCTTCGCTACGCGATCGTGTCGACGACGCCGCCGTCCACGCGCAGCGCCGCGCCCGTCGTCGCCGACGCCTGCGGCGAGCACACGTAGACGACGAGGTTCGCGACTTCGTCGCAAGTCGCCGGCCGCTGGATGATCGAGCTCGACCGGTGCGCGCGCACGAAATCGACGCCCGCCTGCTCGACGCTCTTGTGCTCGGCGTCGGCCGTCGCCTTCAGCATCGCCTTCACGCCATCGGACATCGTCGGGCCGGGCAGCACCGCGTTCACCGTCACGCGGCTGCCGGCCGCGAGCTTCGCGAGCCCGCGCGAGATCGATAGTTGCGCGGTCTTCGTGAAGCCGTAATGGATCATGTCGGCCGGGATGTTGAGCGCCGATTCCGATGAGATGAACACGATGCGCCCCCAGTCGCGTTCGAGCATGCCCTTCAGGTAATGGCGCGCGAGCCGCACGCCCGACATCACGTTGATCTGGAAGAAATGCTCCCACTCGGCGTCGTCGATGTCGAAGAAAGGCTTGGGGCCGTAGATGCCCGCGTTGTTGACGAGGATGTCGACGGACGGCGCGGCGTCGATCACGCGGCGCGCGCCGTCGGCGTCCGACAGGTCGGCGACGACGCCCTGGGCGCTCGCGCCGGGCGCCGCGACGCGCAGATGCGCGAGCGTGGCCTTGACGGACGCCTCGCCGCGGCCGTTGACGATCAGCTGCGCGCCGGCGCGCGCGAGTCCCTCGGCGATCGCGAGGCCGATGCCGGCGGTCGAGGCGGTCACGAGGGCGGTCTTGCCGGTGAGGTCGATGTGCATGGGCATGCTCCGCAAAAAGGAGAGAACGATCCGCCGCGCGACGGCGGCGGGCGCGAGCGACCAGCTTAGACGAAAGCGGGCAAGCCGGCGCTCGCGCGGGACGCGATGCGAAGAAGGGGCGGCGTCCGGCGGATTCGCGCGCGCGGCCCGGTTCACCGCGCGGCGTCGCGCGCGGCCTTCCGCGCGCCGTGCCGCGCATCGTCGATCGCGATGCCGAGCCGCCGCACGCAAGCGTCGATCTGCTCGGTCGGCACCGCGCCGTAGCCGAGCACGAGGCCGTTGTACGCGGCCCGATCGGTGCCCGGCAGGCAGAAGCGCGACAGCGGCCGCACCGTGATCGCGTGGGCCTGCGCCGCGCGCGCGACGTCGACGTCGGCGACGGGCGCGTCGAGCCGCGCGGACAGATGCATGCCGCCCGCGCCGCCCGAGACCGTCAGCGCACAGCCGAGATGGCGCGCGAGCGAGTCCTGCAGCGCGCCGCGCCGTTCGTCGTAGAGCCGGCGCATCCGGCGCAGGTGTCTCGTGAAATGCCCCGCCTCGATGAAATCGGCGAGCGCGAGCTGTTCGGCGAGGCGCCCGCGCGGCGCGAGCGCGCCGATCGTGCGGCGCAGCTCCGGCGCGAGCGCGGCCGGCGCGACGACGAAGCCGATCCGCAGCGTCGGAAACATCGTCTTGCTGAACGTGCCGAGATAGACGACGGGTGCGTCGTCGCCGAGGCTTTGCAGCGCGGCGAGCGGCGCGCCGAAGTGGCGGAACTCGCTGTCGTAGTCGTCCTCGACGATCCATGCGCCCGCCGCGCGCGCGTTCGCGACGAGCGCGAGGCGCCGCTCGACGCTCATCACCGCGCCGAGCGGATACTGATGCGACGGCGTGATGTAGACGAGCCGCGGCGGATGCGCGCGCCAGTGCCCGGCGCTCGGCGCGAGGCCGTCCGCATCGACGGGAATCGGCACGAGCCGCAGGTCGGCCGCCTCGAACGCGGCGCGTGCGCCGGCGTAGCCGGGATTCTCGATCCAGACGGTGTCGCCCGCGTCGGCGAGCGTGCGCGCGCACAGATCGAGACCGTGCTGCGTGCCGTCGGTGACGAACACCTGCTGCGCATCGCAGCCGATTCCGCGCGACACGCGCAGATATTCGGCGATCGCCTGCCGCAGCCGCAGATTGCCGCCGAGCGGCGCATGGCCGAGCTGCGCGGGGCCGATCCGCCGCCACGCGCGCTCGAGCGCGCGCCGCCACGGCGCGAGCGGAAACTGGTCGAGCGCGGGCATCCCCGGCAGGAACGGCAGCGGCTCGCGCTCGTCGTCGGCGTCGATCTCCGGCAGCGCCGCGACGCGCCGCGCGAGCGCGGGCCTCGCGTTCGCGGGCGAGGCGGCCGCACTCGCCGCGGGCAGCCCGACGCGCGCGACCATTGTGCCCTGCCGCCGCGCGACGACGAAGCCCTCGGCGGCGAGCCGCTCGTATGCGTAGAGCACCGTGTTGCGCGCGATGCGCAGCGTCTCGGCGAGCGCGCGCGACGACATCAGATACGTGCCGGGCTCGAGCGTGCCGTTCAGGATCGCCGCGCGCAGGCACGCGTAGAGCCGATGCTGCTGCGACGCGCGTGCGAGCGCATCGTGCGCGTTGTCCCGCTCGAAGTTCGACAGCAACACGCCGTAGTCCATCGTGGCTCCAAAAATTCGTGATCGCATGGATCTATTCATGGTGCCACAGATTTTCTATCGTCGAGCCTTTCGAAACGACCACGCCGATGCAGGAGCCACGCCGATGACCTCGACCGCAGCCGATACCATCCAGGACCCGAGCGCGCCGACCGCGCGCACCCGCGTGCGCCGCGTCGCCCATCGCGGCCACTACGATCGCCCGACGCTCGAAGCGATCCTCGACGATGCGTACGTGTGCCACGTCGCATTCGCCGACGAATCGGGCGTGCATTGCATTCCGACCGCGTGCTGGCGCGAGGGCGATCATCTGTACATCCACGGCTCGAACGGCAGCAGGATGCTGAAGCTCGCGGCGGCGGGCGCGCAGGTGTGCGTGACCGTCACGCACCTGGACGGGCTCGTGCTCGCGCGCTCGGCGTTCAATCATTCGATGAACTACCGGTCGGCGGTGATCTACGGCGAGTTCGAGGTCGTGCCCGACGCGCGGAAGGCGGCCGTGCTCGATGCGTTCGTCGAGCGGATCGCGCCGGGCAGAAGCCGCGACGCGCGCCCGGGCGACGCGAACGAACTCGCCGCGACGACGGTGCTGCGCATCGGGCTCGACGAAGCCGCGACGAAGGTCCGCACGGGCGGCCCGAAGGACGACGAAGCGGATCTCGGCTTGCCGGTGTGGGCGGGCGTGCTGCCGATGCGCGACGCGCGCTTCGCGCCGGTCACGGCGGCCGCGCCCGCCGGCGTGCCGGACTACGTGCGGCGCTGGCAGGATGCGGTGCCGCTTCGCGAGACGGAGGATGAGGCGGCGAGGCGGATCGCGGCGCGTTGAGCGGGGCGCCGCCCGCCGCGCAAGTCGTCTTCAACGCGCGCCGCCGCGCGGCCGCCGGCCGCGCGCACGGGCAGCCGGTTCAACCCGGCGATCGCGCGATGCCGCGCAGCGGCCGCGATCCGAGGTGCTGAATGTTGCCGACGGTCGTGGTCAGCGTGCGCTCGTGGACCGACGTGATCCGGTCGGTCGTCTCTTGCGCGGACAGGCCGTTGTAATTCCCGATCATGCTGATGACCGGCATGTCGATCGACATCGGCACGTCGGTCGGTGTGCGCATCGGCGCGAGCGGCGTAGCCAGCAGGATCGTGATGGCCATCGCGATGAACGCGTGAATGTGGCGGGGATTGGTGTGGCGCACGTCATTCGACGCGCTTTCCCCATTCGACGGCGACAGCGGCGGGCTTCTCGCCGTCCGCGCGCTGCTTGGGGTGCTCGCGGATGCCGCCCGGGGGCTCGGAATCGCTGGCTTTGCGTGGTGAAGGCGGCTTCGTTCGCGGTGGCGCTTTTCCGCTTGCGCCTTCGCTTCGGCGCCGCGCTGGTCTCGGCTTCGCCGCCGCCGCCGAAGCCGAAGCCGAAGCCGCCTCGCCGCCATAGGGTGGGCAGTTTTGTTCAATACGTGCATGCGTGCCGCCCCTATCCTCGTTTGCTCCGATGAAACGAGCGTATTCGAGGACCCCGCATGGACGTACTGCTTTCGATGGCCGCTTTCGCGCTGGCCGCGTCGATCACTCCCGGCCCCGTCAATCTCGTCGC
Organism: Burkholderia thailandensis E264; assembly: GCF_000012365.1. Classification (NCBI taxonomy): domain Bacteria; kingdom Pseudomonadati; phylum Pseudomonadota; class Betaproteobacteria; order Burkholderiales; family Burkholderiaceae; genus Burkholderia; species Burkholderia thailandensis. The sequence goes on along the minus strand of NC_007650.1, from coordinate 2,048,897 downwards.
GCTGAGCGCGGGCGCGCGTTACGGCGTCGCGGCCAGCTTGCGCCACGTGACGGGCGCGACGCTCGGTTTCGTCGCGCTGTTCGTCGCGATCGGCCTCGGCATGCATGCGCTGCTCGAGCGCTGGCCGTTCCTCGCGAAGGCGATGCAATGGGGCGGCGCGGCGTTTCTGCTGTACCTCGGTTACCGGCTCGCGATCGACGACGGCCGCATCGACGCCCGCGAGCCGGCGAGCGGTGCGAGCGGTGCGAGCGGTGCGAGCGGGCCTTCGGCCGCGCGCGGCGCGGCGATGCAGTGGCTCAATCCGAAGGCGTGGCTCGCGTCGGTCGCGGGGATGAGCGTCTATTCGGCGGAAGGCGACGCCGCGCTCGTCTGGCGCTTCGCGGCGATCTATCTGGTGATTTGCTATCTGTCGGTCGCGAGCTGGGCGGTGGCGGGGGCGTGCTTGAGCCGGTATCTGCACGATGCGCGGCGAATGCGGATGTTCAATCGGGCGATGGCGTTGCTGCTCGCGTTGAGTGCGCTTTACTTGCTTGACGTGTAGCGATGACTTTCCGGGACGCTTGCTGAATCGACCGTATCACCGCCCCGCTGCGGGCGGCGGCAAGCCGCCTGCGCGGTGCTTGGGCGCGCCACGGGATCGCAAGAGCCGCCTTTGACCGCAGCGCTTCACTGGCGCGCGGTGGGTTCGGAGCGTGAATGCTCGCGCAGCCGAGCCGCGTCTCGTGATGACGCGCCGCCGAACATCCGCGCGTAGTCGAGGAAATCCGCCGCTTCCGCTGAGTGGCCGCGCGAATCGGGCAAAGTCCACGCGGAAGGCGCGCCGATCGAATCGCTTGTCCGCCGCTCCGCTGCTCCGCTGCTCCGCCGCTCCGGTGCGAAACGGTCGAACCAAGGCGCGCGACGTGGCCGTTCGTTGGAACAGCGGCTCGTTTAGCGGGGCCCGGCGGCCTCGACATGCCGCCGGACACACATCCAACCGGTGAATCCGGCATCGACGGCGATGCCGGGAAACGGTCCCGGCCGCACCGCCGATCCTTCCTTCGTCATCCTCGATACTGCCCCGGCGTCGCCGCCACCACCTTCCGAAACGCCCGCTGAAAATGCGCCTGATCGGCGAATCCGGCGTCGAGCGCGACGTCCGCGATCGGCCGGCCGAGCTTCAGTTGCGCGCGGCCGTACTGGATGCGCCGGTTCACGAGATACGCGTGCGGCGTCATCCCGTAATGCGCGCCGAACGCGCGGATCAGATAAGACGGCGACAGCCCGGCCGCCGTGCAGATATCGTCGAGCGAGAGCGCGCGCGTGCAATGCGCGTCGATATACTCGGCCGCGCGTGCGAGCTTCGCGGGCGAACTGCGCCGCGCGGCCGGCGCGAGCGCGGGTTGAGCGCGCAGTTGCAGCGCCGTGAAGAACGCGACGGCCATGCTTTGCTTTTGCAGCGTGTCGGCCGTGGGCGACGCGAGCGCGCGGTGGAGGCGGTTCAGCTCGCGATAGAGCCCCGCGCTCGTCGAGAGCCGTTCGGAAAACGGCCGGAAATCGCGGTTCGCGCTGAAGCCGAGCTGGTGCTGCAGGCGCGTGATCCAGCCGGCGTCGACGTACAGCATCCGATAGACCCATGGCCGATCGCCGAGCGGGTTGCACGCGTGGACGTCTTCCGGGTTGACGATGACGACCGCGCCCGCGCCGACCGGCTCGCGTGCCCTGCCGTTCAGATAGATGCTGCGCCCGCCGACGACGGCGCCGATCGAGAACGTTTCGTGCGTATGCTTCGCGTAGCAGATTCGCCGGCCGTCGTCGACGGCGCGCGCCTCGATGAACGGCAGCGCGGGATCGCGCCAGAAGCGGGAGACGGGGGCGGCGGGCGGGGCGCAGGCGATGGAACTCATGCGAGACGGCGTGGGGGCGCGAAGCGTCCGTAACGGGCCGCGGCCGACGCGGCGCGCGGGAACGGGCCATGATAACCCGCTTCGGCGCGGCGTTCGCGGCGCCGGACGGGAGTGCTCGGGCGCGCTTGCCGGAGGCGTCGTCAGGGCGGCGCGCGGCGGGAGCCGGCGCTTGCGCGCTGTCGCTATTCCGAGGCCGTCACGCGATATCCTTCGATGCCCGCGCGGCCGGCCTCACGCGACAGCCATGCGACTCTCGTGTCTTCCTTGCGCCGCCCGCCGCCCGCCGCCCGCCGCCCGCGGCCCGCCGCTCGATCGGCGCGTCCGTCCGCCGTCAGATCTGCTCCATCCCGAACGCCGCGAGTTTCGGCAGATCGAGCACGTCGATCTGGTTGTACGCGACGCGCAGCGCGCCGAGCCGCTCGAGATGCTGAAGCGCCTGGTTGATCCGCTGGCGCGACACGCCGACGAGCATGCCGAGTTCCTCCTGAGATATCGCCAGCGTCGCGCCGGTGTCCGGATACAGATCGGGATTGAACAGCTGCGCGAGCGACTGCGCGACGCGAGCGTCGACGTCGAGCAGCCGGCTGTTCTGGATCGACGCGATGAACTCGCCCATCCGGTTGTTCAACTGGCGAATCACGAAGCCCGTGAACGGCAGGCTGCTGTCGAGAAGCGCGTGGAACGTCGCGGTCGGCACGAACAGCACGAGCGAGCGCTGGATCGCGATCACGTCGTACTTGCGCAGTTCGCGCTTGATCACGCTGCCTTCGCCGAACCAGCCGCCCGACGGCACGCCGGAGAACGTGCAGCCGCGCCCGGAAGCGTTGTAGATCGCGAGCTTCACGAGCCCCCGATGCACGCCGATCCAGTATTCGCTCGGCGCCTGCCGGCGCGCGACCCAGTCGCCCGCGTCGCGGTACTCGGCGTGCGACTGCGCGACGACGAGCGCCTGATGCTCGGGCGCGAGCGCGTTGAACCAGCCGCAGTGCGAGAAGAGCGCGCGGAGCTCGCCGGCGTCGGCTGCCGCGACGGGCGCTTGCACGGACCCTTCGGCGGGCGCTTCGGCGGCTTCATTGGCGAGCGGCGGCGGGCGGCGCGGAGCTTGGACGTCGTCTGGCATCACACAGGGTTTGCGAGGATAGGGAATACGCGCGGTCGTCGCCGGCGAGTCTGTCGCTTGGGTGACAGACGGCTCACAATGGCCGCGAGTAGGCTTGTTCAATTGGACCACAAACCAACGATGCCGAGGCGCACGCCTTGCAGGAGACGACATCATGACGCAGAAGTTCGAGGAGGGGCTCGGCAAGCGCGAGGCCAACTACGTGCCGCTCACGCCGATCGATTTCATCGCGCGCGCGGCCGAGGTGTACGGCGAGCGCCTCGCCGTCGTGCACGGCGACATCCGCCGCACGTGGGGCGAGACCTATGCGCGCGCGCGGCGTCTCGCGAGCGCGCTCGAACGCGCGGGCGTCGAGCGGGGGGACACCGTCGCCGCGCTGCTGCCGAACATTCCGCCGATGATCGAGGCGCACTTCGGCGTGCCGATGGCGGGTGCCGTGCTCGACGCGCTGAACACGCGGCTCGACATCGCGTCGATGCTGTTCATGCTGCGTCACGGCGAGGCGAAGGTGCTGATCGTCGACACCGAATACGCGGAGTTCGCGCACCGCGCGGCGCTCGAGGTGCCGGGGCTCGCGATCGTGAGCGTGGCCGACGCGATGCCCGCCGATCCCGCGCGCTTTCCCGCCGCGATCGACTACGAGGCGTTCCTCGCGGGCGGCGACCCGACGTACACGTGGACGCCGCCGTCAGACGAATGGGAGGCGATCGCGCTGAACTACACGTCGGGGACGACGGGCGACCCGAAGGGCGTCGTCTACCATCATCGCGGCGCGTACCTCGCCGCGATCAGCAACATCCTCGAATGGGACATGCCGAAGCACGCGGTCTACCTGTGGACGCTGCCGATGTTCCATTGCAACGGCTGGTGCTTCCCGTGGGCGGTCGCGGCGCGTGCGGGCGTGAACGTGTGCCTGCGCAAGTTCGATGCGAAGCTCGTGCTCGATCTGATTCGGCGCGAGCGCGTCACGCATTACAGCGGCGCGCCGATCGTGCAGAGCGCGATCGCGAACGCGCCGGCCGAATGGCGCGCGGGGATCGAGCACGAGGTGCATGCGTTCGTCGCGGGCGCCGCGCCCGCGCCGGCTGTGATCGCGAAGATGAAGGAGATCGGCTTCGACCTCACGCATGTCTACGGGCTCACCGAGGTGTACGGCCCGGCGACCGTCTGCGCGAAGCAGGCGCACTGGGCGTCGCTGCCCGACGACGAGCTCGCGCAACTGAACGCTCGGCAAGGCGTGCGCTATCACCTGCAGGCGGGCGCGACCGTGCTCGATCCCGACACGATGGCGCCCGTGCCGGCCGACGGCGAGACGCTCGGCGAGATCATGTTTCGCGGCAACATCTGCATGAAGGGCTACCTGAAGAACCCGCACGCGACCGACGAGGCGTTCGCGGGCGGCTGGTTCCACACGGGCGATCTCGGCGTGTTGACGCCGGACGGCTACATCCGGATCAAGGACCGCCGCAAGGACATCATCATCTCCGGCGGCGAGAACATTTCGAGCATCGAGGTCGAGGACGCGCTGTACCGGCATCCGGCCGTCGCGGTCGCGGCCGTCGTCGCGCTGCCGGACCCGAAGTGGGGCGAGGTGCCGTGCGCGTTCGTCGAGCTGCGCGAAGGGATGAGCGCGACCGAGGAAGAGATCATCGCGCACTGCCGGCTGCTGCTCGCCGCGTACAAGATCCCGAAGACGGTGCGGTTCGGCGAGCTGCCGAAGACATCGACCGGGAAGATCCAGAAATTCCAGTTGCGCGCGCAGGTCGGCTCGCGCTCGGCGATCGATCTGGTGGCGGACGCCGCGAAGAAAGGGTAGGCGCGGTCCGCGGCCGGCCGCGGACCGCGGACGCCGCGCGGTAGCCGATCGCCGATCATCGATCATCGAGCGCGCGGCGCAGCGCGGCGATCGACGGCTCGCATCTGCATGCTGGACTCGCCGCCTGTGCCGGTTGCCCGACCGGCGCGCGAGCCGCGCGACGTGCGACGTGCGATGCGAGCCGCGCGACGCGTGCGGGCGCGGAGCCGCCATCTCCGTTCGCCGTTGCCCCTTGTTGTCACCCCGTTGTCAAAGTCGCCCCATATCGTCTGATGATATGGGGCGATGTCATGACTGACTAACGGCGGGGATGACCATGAAACACCTGAAAATCAAGGCAGCGTTGGTTTGCATCATCGATCTGGCGTGCCTGCACGGCGGCGCAGCGTGGGCGGGCGGCGTCGGTGCCGCGCCGCTCGCGGGCGACGCGAAGGCGCTGCGCAACTTGCTGTGCGCGGCGAACGGCGGGCGCGACATCACCGATCAGGGCACGCTGAAAGCCGGCGGCGACGTGACGGCCGTGGTCGTCTGCCAGTATCCGGAGCCGGCGGCGCACGCGCGTGCCGCCGGCGCGCGCGGCGCCGATGCGGCCTCGGCGGCCGTGAGCGCGAGCGTCGCGGGCGGTCCGATCCTGTCGACGCCCGTGATCGCGAACCTGCGCGTGCCGGGCGGCACGTTCTCGCTCGCGGCCGGCAATCCGCTGCCGCTTTCGTGCGGCGTCGATCTTGCAATCGCGCGATGGCCGAACACGCCGGCCGTGAGTCAGGGCACGTCGACGTTCAATTGCCGCGGCTACAACGTCGGCAGCAGCTCGAACGGCTGCAGCGTCCGGTGGTCGGGGCCGACGCCCGTGACGGTCGGCGCGACGCCGTACGGCGGCGGCACGACGCTGAACTTCGCTTGCACGGCGACGCATCTCGGCGCGTTCAGCACCGTGACCGACTATTCGTACCGCGATCCGGTCGATCCGCGCATCTGGTATGACGTGCGCGACCGGTTCGGCACGGTCAACGTCCAGCCCTGAAACACGCCGGGCGCGGGTGGGTTGGGTCAACGCGCGTCGAGCACGCCTTCGTCCGCCGCGAGCTTGAACACGCTGACTGCGTGCGCGAGCTGAGCGGCCTCGTCGCGCAGCGCGGCGGCCGCACGCTCGGCGTCGGCGATCAGCGTCGCGTTCTGCTGCGTCGCCGCGCCGATCTGCGTGACGGCGAGATTCACCTGCTCGATCCCGCTCGACTGCTCGCGCGACGCCGCGCTGATCTCGGCGATGATCGCGCGCACCTGATCGACGCGCGCGACGATGTCCTGCATCGCCGCGCGCGCGTCCTCGGCGATCCGGAAGCCGTGCTCGGCCGTCGACGCCGATTCGCCGACGAGCGCGTCGATTTCCTTGGCGGCCGCCGCGCTGCGCTGCGCGAGCGCGCGCACCTCGGAGGCGACGACCGCGAAGCCCTTGCCGTGCTCGCCCGCGCGCGCCGCCTCGACGGCTGCGTTCAGCGCGAGGATGTTGGTCTGGAACGCAATGCCCTCGATCACGCCGGTGATCTCGGCGATCTTGCGCGCGACGCCCTGGATGTCGCCCATCGTCGCGACGACGCGCTGCACGGCCGCGCCGCCCGTCGTCGCGGCGCTCGACGCGCCGGTCGCGAGCGCGTTCGCCTGCGCCGCGTGATCGGCGTTCTGTTGAACGGCCGCGGTGATCTGCTCCATGCTCGCCGCGGTCTGCTCGACGCTGCTCGCCTGCGTTGCGATGCGCGCGGCCATGTCGCTGCTGCCGGCCGCGATCGTCACGGTGCCGTGCGCGATGTCGGCCGCGCCGCGCCGCACCTGCGCGACGATCCGCGCGAGGCCGTCGCCGATTCCGTCGACCGCGCGCACGAGCCGGCCGATCTCGTCGCCTCGGCCGCGCCTCTCACGCGGCTGCGCCGCGTCATCGTGCATGCCGTGCGCGCCGCGCGCGGCGATCCGCACGCTGAGGTCGCCCGCGGCGAAGCGCTCGGACGCGTGCGCCGCCGCATCGAGCGGCCGGCTGACGACGCGCTTGACGACCGCGACGAACAGCGCCGCGAACGCGAGCACGAACGCGCAGCCGATCGCGGCGAAGCGGTTGCGGGTCGCGCGCATGTCGGCCATCACTTCGTCGTCGATCGCGATGCCGCCGACGAGCCATTGCCACTGCGGAACCGTCACGAACGACACGAACTTCGCGCGCGGGCCGTCGTCGCCGGCGGCGGCGTCGGTCGATGTGTAGGACAACTGGCCTTCCTTCGCGGCGAGCATCCGCGCGTATGGCGCGGCCGCCTCGTCGGCGCGCTGGCCCGCGCGCGCCGGATGGACGAGCAGGGTGCCGCGCGCGGGGCCATCCGACGCGTCGAGCACGAAGTAGTAGCCGTGCTCGCCGATTTTCAACTGGCGGATGCCGGTTTCGACGAGCCGCATTTCCGCGCCGACGTCGATGCCGACGAACAGCGCGCCGACGATCGCGCCGCTCGCATCCGCGATCGGCTTGTATTGGGTGATGTAACGTTTGCCGAACAGCGTCGCGAGACCCGTGTAGGTCCGGCCGGCGACGAGCGGCGCGTACGCGGGGCCCTTGCGGTCGAGCAGCGTGCCGATCGCGCGGCTGCCGTCCTGCTTCTTCAGCGACGTCGTCACGCGGACGAAGTCGTCGCCGCGGCGCGCGAAGATCGTCGCAATCGCGCCGCTCTTTTGCAGGAACTGGTCGGGAATCGAGAAGTCGAGGTTCAGCGTCTGGCCGCCCGCCGTGAGCGTGGGCGTCGCGGTGCCCGCGACGTCGATCGTGCGCGCGGCGTCGAGCGCGTAGCCGGCCGGCAGGAAGCTCGCGAAGAGCGTCATCGCGCGGCTCGCCTCGGCGCTCAGCGCTTCGTCGAAAAGCGCGATCATCGCGGCGATCGAGCGATCCTTCTCGTCGATCCTCGCGTGGACCTGATCGGCGACCTGGTTGCCGGCGGCGTGGGTCAGCGCCCAGACGAACGCGGCGAAGAGAACGGCGAAGAGCGCGCTCGACAGCGCCGCGAGGCGTGCGCCGACGCTCGCGCGCCGCAGGAATGGCACGTGCATGAATGACTCCGGAGTGCGGGGGGCGGGTACGTTGGCGGAACGCACGCGTCACCGCTCTCTGATGGCGTGGTTGTCGGCACGCGCGGGCGAATCTTTAGGATTTTGTAAGGGGCGGGCGCGGCGCTCAGGATCGCGAAGCGTGCGCGGCGTTCGGGGCCTCGTCCGTTCGCGGCGCGCCGCGAGGCGGCGGCGATGCCGCCGGCCCGTCGGCGGCGGCCGCGTGGACCTTGCTGCGCGACGCGTCGTCCGTTCGCGAGCCGGTTCTCGTCGCCCGGCAGTTCGTCGCCCGCGAGCACGGCGCGCCGCGTCCTCATGGTGCCGGTTATCGCGCTACTTGCCCGTCGGGTCGATCAGCGGCGCGCGGCGGTTGCGCGTTCCCCGTTCGTCATGCGTGACGGGCGAAGAGGCGCGCGCTCCGGTCGGGCGGTTTCTCGTGGCGGTCCGGGCATGTCGCTCGGTTGCATGGCGATAGTGCGAGCGATGAGACAAAGGGCGCGCACGCACGAGCGGCTCGGCGCCGAGCGTGCGGTCGGCGACGGCACGCCGGCCTCCTCGCATGCGTGCGCCGGCGCGCGGATACGGTTCTTCTTGGTCTGTTGGCTGCCTGCGGAGGAGCGCCGCGTTCGAGCGTTCGTCGAATCGGCGCATGGGCTGAACGGGCCGTTGCGTGCCGGGCGCGGATCGACCCCGCGATCTCGACGCATTCGTACATGGGAACTCGAATTGCATCGAAGACCCGAGCGGCCCGCGCACAGGAGTGCGGCCAAGGCGCTGCGAGTCGATTCGGGCTGGCGAAATGGCCGGGGCACCGCTGTAAGAATGTGTAAAAGGTCACTTCACCAGGCCCCCGAAGGGCCATCTTTATATGGCCGCCGAATTCGATCGTTCGGGAATACGCTTGATTTCGTCGGGCGAAGCGCGTTGCGCGCCATTTGCCGCAAGGAATGCGCGCCGGTTGCGGGCAGGCATTGCAAGGTTCGATGCGGCGGGCCGTCGCGCAGCCGCCGGGCGAGGATTGCCGCGCTGGATCTCGCGGCGATCGGTGCGATGCCGACGCGTTGCGGTTCGTTCCGCGCCGTTTTTCGCATGGCGGACGAACGAGGCCGGAACGGGTTCCATGACAGGGCGGTCGCGGCGCGCCGCGCGCAGGCCGCAACTGACGCGATGTTTCAACTGTGAGACATGTCGCCATGTCCCGGCGGCCAATGCGTGTGTTACGTAACGTCGGTGAATCATTTTGACGACGGATTCTCGCGCGGAGCGGGTGCGTGCGCGCGCACCCGCGGCCGGCGACGTCGCCGCATTGCGTTTCGGCAGCGCGGGGATGCGGCCGGGCGGCCGTCGATGGCCATCGCGCACGACGTGCGCGATAGGCGCGTACGGCGCTGGCACGGTTTCTGCGTGACATCGGGCACGAGGACCGCGCCGGCCGATTCGCGCGGATACAGTGAAACTTGTCGGGCGCACCCACCGGGCTCGCTCGCTCAATTGCAGCACGGAGCAAGACATGGACGCGCTTCCGAACCAGTCCGACGCGCAATTCCAGGCTTTCCTGGCGAAGCTGCTCGAGCAGCCGCAGCCCGTCGCTTGGGGCGAAAAGCAGCAGATCGAACTCGACATGGCGCGCGAGCTGGCCGTCGAGATGCTGCAGTTCGCCGAACGCCTGAACGCGGCCCATGCCCCCGATCTCGAAAACTGCCTCGTGCTGCTCAGGCATGCGAAGGTGCTCGACTTCATCCTGTCGTCGCTCGCCGCGCACCGCGACATCCATCCGCGCACGCTTCGCACGATCTTCAAGCTCGCGAAGCTCAAGGTCGACGATTCGTATCCGGAGTGAACGGATTCGAGCGGCGTCGACGGGCGCGCGTCGTCGGCGTCGGGCGCATGCGCGCGTGAAGCGTGCGGTTCTCCCGGCCAGGACGCGCGCGGCTCGGATCGCGGTTCCATCGTGACGGATATTGCGTGCGCGTCGAGCGGATCGCGCCCGATGCGCACTTTCCATTTGGGCGCGCACGAGCGTTATCGCTCGCCGCCGCGCCGCCTTCCGACCATTCGAAGCGATAGGCATCGGCGGCGGCGCGCGCCTTCGGATCATCCGATCGAGTCGGAGCGAATGCCGCGCCGCGCGGCCGGCGGCAAGCGCCGCCGATTCGCCCTATCGCGGCCGCCGGCCGACGAACGGCGGCGTGCCCGGCATGCCGGTTCCATTCGCGATTCCGCTTTGACTGCGGCACCGTAACGGCAGACGATGGATTCCGGTGAACGGAGCGTCCGATCGATGCGGAGGATCGAACGCCCGAACGAACGTGATGCGGCGGCATGGAACGGACATTCATGACACCACGATGCTCGGCGAGCGTGGATTATCCGCGTCGTCCGGAAATCGGAATTTTCCGAAAGCGTTTTTTTCAGTCAGTCGGCTTGATCGGGCATCTTGGATATCATTTTTCTTTCGGCTTTTATTGCGTGTCGCGTAAGGATTGAAAAATTAATTTTTATCAAAAAATCCGCATCATTGAGAGGGGATGGGTAGGGTCATTTTTATCGTCGTCGGGCGATTACTTTACCCGATATGGTTGATAAAAAGCGCTGATTTGTCGAGTATTCCGCTCAAGTTGACAACGTAAAAATAAGCATGCATCATGCCTTCAAATAGCGTGGTTGAAATAGAAGTGAGAGAGGGCCGTATGACGCGTGTCGTCTTCGTCAAAATTCCGATAGCAGTTTGTTCCGATTCAGAAGCGAGCGTTTTTCGTGGAAGTTTCGATATTTACTATCACGGTGCTTGTCCCGGTTCGGCGTCCGTAGGGGCTGCGCTTTGAACTCGGCTGAGTCGTTCGCGTTCGGCGGCGTGCCGGTCGAGGCCGATCAGTGCCCGTGGGCGGCATCGGATTTCGATGTGCTTGGCGTAGGCGTGCGCGTTGCGCGCACATGAAGCGCTGCGCAAGCGATCGTGCGCATCGCCGCTCAGATGTCCGCTCGGATGTCCGTTTTCGCATCGAACGGACCGTTTCCACGCGCGGGCGGAATGTTCTCTTGCTTCTTCTGGCAGGACGTGTCCGCACCCGGATGCAGGCAGGCTTTCGTCTTCCATCGGCCATGTCGCATGAGCATGACTAGTGCGGGCCGGCCGCGCGAGGCGCATCTTTCGTCGGCTCGTTCATATTGAGCGATGCGGCGGCATTGCATGCCGAAGGCGGGGGATATGCGGGCGACGCCGGCGGTAGTCGCATCGACGCGGGACATTCGTGCCGAAGGCGGCAGCGCGGGCGGCGCGTCGAGTCTTCATCGTCGAGGGCGGGCCGAAAACATTGTCCGGCCGAATTTCCGCGAGCGAGCGGATCGGCATCGCGGGCGTTTCGTCGCGCGAGCTTGATTGATTCGATGGCGTCTCACGCTGCAGCAGTAGGCATCGAGTCGGGCATTAATCTCGCCATTTGATTGATTTTGTTTGACGCTGGAATCGAATCCAATCGGAATCGACAACGTATTGGAGTCGTCGCCGTTTGCATCATTATCGAATGGCGATAAATGAATGCCGTTTGATTGGCGAAATTGATTCTCGATCGGAGTGTCGTCGTGTTCGGATTCAACCGAACGCGGCATGAGGTTGTCATGCCGGCGGCGCATTGGCCGGCGTGCGACGGATTGCGGCAATGTGCTTTGCGGCTCGCGGCGCGTTCCTTCGATGCAACGTTGCGCTTTTGTGTCGCTTTGCCTCATGCCGACGAGCGGTTTGCCTTTCGTGATTCGGGCCGGGATCTCATTTTGCGCGAGGCACCCTGGCGGGCGTGTCACGCGCTTGGCCGGCAACTGCAGGCCGGCGCGGCGGATGCGGTGCGGATGCGGTGCGGATGCGCGCGGCGGCCGCGTGGCGGCGCGATTTCGCGCGGGGCGAGTCGCGAGAAAGGCGGCGGGCGAGAGCGAGACGCTGCACGTCGGCGCGTCCGTGGCGGTGAAGCGCGGCCTTCGCGGGCGGCGTTCGGATTGAAATGAACCACCAAGTCTGTGGAGCGGGCATGTCTGCGGGTAGAGAACAGTTTGTGCGCCGGATGCGAGCGTCGAGGTCCGCGGGGGATGCCTTCGACGTGGTCTTGCAACGCGGGACGGAACTGGGATTCCAGTTTTGCGCGTATCGGCTCACGGCGCCCATCCCGATCACCCGGCGACGGACGTTCGTCTGGAGCAACTACCCGAACGCCTGCGCGGCGTCGCCGGTGCTCGACGCGGACCGCAGCGGGCGCGGCGCCGACACGGACGCGCAGGCGTGCGGCGTGACGGCCGATGCGACGCAGGTATTCGAATCGATGGCGGACGGCCTTTGGGCCGAGACGTCCGATCAGGGCGTCCGGTATGGGTGGGCGCTGTCGGTGCGGGACCGCTGGGGCGCCGTCGGCACGCTGAAATTCGCTCGCGGGACGCGGGAAATCGTGCAGGAAGAACTGGACGACATCGAGCCTGAAATGATCTGGCTCGCGCATCTCGCGCACGACACGATCGGCAGCCTGATGCGCGACGAGACGATTCCCGGGGAGATCGCCCGCGTGTCGCTCGTCGAGCGACAGATATTGTTATGGACCGCTGAAGGAAAGACGGTGTCGGAGATTTCGAGCATCCTCCAGATGTCGGTGCGCAACATCAACTTCCACATTCAGAACGTCGTCGGCAAGCTCGGGGCGACGAACAAGACGCACGCGGCGGTCAAGGCGACCCTGGTCGGCCTGATTCCGGTGTAAGCGCGAGATGAACAAAACACAACCCGGAGTCGAAATGGCCGTGGAATCCGTCATCGGCCGGCAAGGGCGGTTCTCGCTGAAGATCGTCGGCGGATACCGGCCCAACGTGCGCAAGCTGTCGTCGTGGATGGAGGACTGTCTCGCCGATTATGCGTGCGGCCGCTACCGGATCGCGTCGAGCCTCGAAACGTCGGGGCGCGGCGGCGTCGCGCATATCGATGTCGCGCAGGCCGGTTTCGACGTCGACGTCTGCGGGCGCAAGGCCGATCTGCTCGTCGCGCTCGACGTGCCGGCCATACTCGACCACGACGCGCTGCTTGACGGCAACACGGTTTGTCTCGTGGCCGATACGCGCGACGACGAAGACGGGATCGAGCACGCGCTGTCGGACGAATTGCGCGAGCGGGTGCCGAAGCTGCTGCGCAAGCGGCGCGCGTCCGGTTACTGGCTGCCGTTTTGCGAGGAATTTCTCGAGCTCGAAGGCCCGGCGTTCGACGGCAAGCTGATCGCGGCGCAAGGCGCGACGTGCAAGGTGATGGGCATCAACGGCAGCGGCGGCGTGGCGGGTTTCGACGAGATCACCTGACGCGTCGGCGGCCGTCTCGCGGCGCGCGCGGCGCTCGTGCCGGGATGGGCGGGCGGGGCCTTGCGGCGGCATCGCGTCGGGCGGGCGGCGTCGGGGCGGCGGGGGCGGCGCGATAGCGGACGTGCGCCGCACAATGAACCCGGGGCGGTGTGTTAGTATCGCGGCCGTGCATAGCGGCGCATTCGCGGCCATCGATCATCGGTGACATCCTCCGCGGCGAATGCGCGCATCCCGAACGAACATCGAAAGCGGCCGAAAAAAAGGTGGGCGGTCCGACGATAATTCTCGTCGAATACCTGAGAGTCTGCATGTGCAGCCGGAGAAATACATGACGAACGTAACGTATCTTGACTTCGAAAAGGCGATCGGCGAGCTGGATGCGAAGATCGACGCGCTGCGTTGTTCCGAGGATGAATCGGCGATCGATCTTTCCGAGGAAATCAACCGGTTGTCCGCGCGCAGCGAGAAGCTGACGAAGGAACTGTACGAGCGGCTCACGCCGTGGCAAATCGTCCAGGTGGCGCGGCATCCGGCGCGGCCTTATACGCTTGATTACGTCAATTTCATCTTCACGGATTTTCACGAGCTGCATGGCGATCGCAGCTATGCGGACGATCAGTCGATCGTCGGCGGGCTCGCGCGTTTCAACGATCGGCCGTGCGTCGTGGTGGGCCACCAGAAGGGGCGCAACACGAAGGAGCGCGCGATGCGCAATTTCGGCTATCCGCGGCCCGAGGGATACCGAAAGGCGCTGCGGCTTTTCAAGCTCGCCGAGAAATTCAGGCTGCCGATCTTCACGTTCATCGACACGCCGGGCGCGTGGCCCGGGATCGACGCCGAAGAGCACAACCAGTCCGAGGCGATCGGCCGCAATCTGATGGAAATGGCGAGCCTTCAGACGCCGATCATCACGACGGTGATCGGCGAGGGCGGCTCGGGCGGCGCGCTCGCGATCGGCGTCGGCGACGTGTCGATCATGCTCCAGTTCTCAACCTATTCGGTCATTTCGCCCGAAAGCTGCTCGTCGATTCTCTGGAAGAACCCGAACTACGCGGAGCAGGCGGCCAACGCGCTCGGCCTGACCGCGCACCGCCTCAAGGCGCTCGGGTTGATCGACAAGATCGCGAACGAGCCGGTCGGCGGCGCACATCGCGATCCGCAGCAAATGGCGCTGATGCTCAAGCGCGTGCTGCAGGAAAGCCTGCGCAACGTCGAATCGCTCGACGCGAAGCAGCTTCTCGTTCGCCGTCACGAGCGGCTCATGCACTACGGCAAGTTCCGCGAAACGGCGGTATGAGCGCATCCGGCTGCGCCGTCGGGCGCCGCGCGCGATAGGCGGCCGGCCGAAACATGCGCGTGTTCTCCATATCGGATCTGCACGTCGAATATCCGGAAAACGCCAGATGGCTGGACGCGCTGCCGCGATACGAGCACACGCGCGACGTCCTTATTCTGGCGGGTGACGTCGCCACCGATCTCGCTCACATCGAACGCGCCTTCGGCGCGTTCTGCGCGCGCTTCGAGGCGGTCGTGTTCGTGCCGGGCAATCACGACTTGTGGCTCGGGCCGCGCGATACGGCCGCGACGTCGATCGACAAGTGGCATGCGTTGCGCGAGCTCGCGCAACGCATGGGCGTGCGCGTCGATCCATTCCATGCGCACGGCGTTTCCGTCGTGCCGCTTCTCGCGTGGTACGACTACAGCTTCGGCGAGCCTTCCGACGGCCTGCTGCAAGTGTGGGGCGACTATCGCCGCTGCGTGTGGCCGCAGGACATGACACCCGCGGATGTCGCGCGACATCTGGAAGCGCACAATCGCGAATACTTGGATATCCGAAACGATATCGTGATCTCATGCTCGCACTTTCTGCCGCGCGCCGACCTGATGCCGTCGATGGCGCCGGCTTGGGTCAAGGCGCTTGCGCCCGTCATGGGATCGTGGCGGCTCGACCGGCAGATCCGCGCGCTGGGATCGGCCATTCACGTGTTCGGCCACAGCCATCTGAATCAGGCGCGCACCATTGACGGCGTGCGATACGTGAACAGCGCGCTCGGCACGCCGTCCGAGGCGCACATTTCCCGCAGGCGGTTGTCGCTGATCTGGTCGGATTGATGCGCGCTCACGCGTGCGCATAGGCGCTCAGCGCCCGCGCCAGCGTTCGCAGCGTCCAGCCGGGATCGCCCCAGTCGAACGACGCCGTGTCCGGAAGCAGACGATTCAGTTCACAGCGCATGCCGCACGCCAGCAGCGAACCCAATCCCAGATCGACGATGCGCGCGTCCGGATTCACGTCGCGGGCGTCGATGCCCAGTGCGTCGGCGACGTAGTCGGCACACCAGCGCTGAATATCCGGCATCGAATCGCATTCGTCCATGCTCGTCGCTCCCTTTACGGTGGAATTCGGTCCGATGTCGTCGCAGTCTCGCGATGCGGCGCTGCCGCGCGCGGCGACGAACGTGATTTGCATCATCATTCGGTTCGCCGCGCTTTTCCATGACGCGGATCAAATTTAGCCATCCTCATTGTGTCGGGCGAATAAGAATGAAGAAAAAATGGCAATGGATTTGTCGGCCAAATTAATGCGGCCGGACAATTCGACGAATCGAAAATGATCGCGTTGTTCAAATTGCACGGAAGGAAAAACAGGAATGTTCCGACCCGCCTCTGCCGTCGACGGAGAGCGGGCGTCTGCCGCACCGCGCGATACGGGAGGATTGCACAACGAATGCCCGGAGCGGGCACGGATTTATCAGCTATTTTGTGAAATTTCACCTTCGATCGACTGTGTATTTTTACACTTGAAGGCGCTCGTTGCGATTCGTAGGATAGCCCCAGTCAAATTGGCATTCTTCGGCGTCGCGTGAATGAGCGGGATATTCCATTCGCTCGTGCCATTAAAGGAAGAGAATCGATCGGATGGATTTCCCGGAATTGTCGCGCGAAAGGCACGTGCTGATTTTCGTTGCGCGCACGCATGCGATCGACGCGCGCGAGCTCGCGCGATTCGCCGCCGCGCTGTCCGAGGAGGAAGCCGCGCGCGCGGAGAAATTCCTGTTCTTTCCGAACAAGCGGGACTACGTGATCGCGCATTCGCTGTTGCGCGAGATTCTCGCGCATTACGCCGGCGTGCCCGCGTCGGACGTTTCGTTCGTCCGCAATCGGTTCGGCAAGCCCGCGCTTGCGCGCGACGCCCGCCTGCAATTCAATCTTTCCCATTGCGATGGCGGCGTGGCGATCGCGGTCGGATTCGACATGCGGATCGGCGTCGATATCGAGGACGCGTCGATCGCGCGTGCGCGCTATGCGGATATCGCCGCGCAATACTTCAGCGACATCGAGCAGGCGGCGATCCACGCCGCCGCTGACGGATTCGCGCGCTTCATCGAGACGTGGACGCTGAAGGAGGCGTACTTGAAGGCCATCGGTTTGGGGCTCGCCAAGCCGCTCGCGGACTGTCGCTTCGTGTGGCGTGACGATCGGATCGTGCGGTTTCGCGACGTCGCGCAGGCCGACGCTCACGCGCACGCATGGGCGTTCGGCGCCTTCGCGGTCGACGCACGGTATCGCGTGGCCGTGGCCGTCGACGCCTCGGGCGGCGCGTGCTCGATCGAGCTCGTGCGCGCCGGGGCGACGGACGGCGCGCGGCCGCTGCAGGCGAGCGTCGTTTGCCGCTCGCCCGATCTGCGTTTCGCGCACGACGCGTGCTGCGTCTGATCAGCGATGCGGCGCGATGCATTCGGCCCGTCCAGAATCGTCTGGATGTTTTCGGGGCAAGGCAGCCAGTACGTCGGAATGGGGCGCGCGCTGTACGAGTCCGAGCCGACGTTCCGTCATCACGTCGACCGGTTCGACGAAGTGACGCGCGACAAGACGGGGACGTCGCTCGTCGCGCGTCTGTATGGCCGCGACGCGCGCGC
This sequence comes from Burkholderia thailandensis E264, assembly GCF_000012365.1. NCBI lineage: Bacteria > Pseudomonadati > Pseudomonadota > Betaproteobacteria > Burkholderiales > Burkholderiaceae > Burkholderia > Burkholderia thailandensis. The sequence goes on along the minus strand of NC_007650.1, from coordinate 2,031,755 downwards.
GGGCGAGCCGTTCGACGACACGCACGTCACGCATCCGGCGCTGTTCGCGGTGCAGTACGCGCTCGCGAGAACGCTGCAGGCGCGCGGCGCGCAACCGGACATCGTGCTCGGCTCGAGCCTCGGCGATTTCGTCGCGGCCGCGCTCGCGCAAGTCGCACCGGCGCAGGAGATCGTCGCGTGGCTCATCGATCAGGCCGCTTCGATGGCGCGCGCGTGCGAGCCCGGCTTCATGCTCGCGGTGCTCGGCCCGGCCTCGATTTATCGAGGCAGCGACACGCTGCGCGAGTTCAGCGATCTCGTCGGCGTCAACTACGCGGAGCATTTCGTCATCGGCGGCAATCGCGCCGATCTTGTGCGGGTTGAAGCGGCGCTCGCGCGCGAGGGCGTCGTCTTCCATCGTCTGCCGGTGCGCTTCGGCTTTCATTCGCGCAACGTCGCGCCCGTCGTGCCGTGGCTGCACGCGCGCGAAGCGAACCTGTCGTGCCGCGCGCCGACGATCCCGTGGGCGTCATGCACGGCGGGCGGCATCGTCGAGGCGCCGACCGCGCGCTTTCTCACGCGCATCGCGATCGATCCGCTGCGTTTTCAGGAGGCGGCGCGTGCGATCGAGCAAACCGGCTCGCCCGACACGCTGCACTGGGTGGATCTCGGCCCGTCCGGCACGCTCGCGAACTTCGCGCGCAGGCTGGGCGTGCCGAACGACCGGTTGCACGTCGTGATGGGCCCGTTCGGCGACGACGCGCGCGCGCTCGGGCGAGTCTCGAATCTTCATGCAAGCAATGCGCGGCCGGCGGGTGCGCCGGCCGCGCCAGTCAGCGAGGGCGTATCCATGCACGCGTTTCTGTTTCCAGGGCAAGGCTCGCAGGTCAAGGGGATGGGGGCCGCGTTGTTCGCGCGGTTTCCCGATCGCATGCGGCTCGCAAACGAGATCTTGGGCTACGACCTCGCGGCGCTCTGCATCGAGAATCCCGACAACCGGCTCGGGCAGACGCAGTTCACGCAGCCGGCGATGTACGTGGTCAACGCGCTTGCGTATCTGGCGCGGCGCGAGGACGACGCCGGCGCGCCGGCGTTCGTCGCGGGGCACAGCCTCGGCGAGTACAGCGCGCTGTTCGCCGCGGGCGCGTTCTCGTTCGAGGACGGCCTGCGGCTCGTCAAGAAGCGCGGCGAACTGATGAGCGCCGCGCGCGACGGCGGCATGGCGGCGGTGCTCGGCCTCGATGAAGCGCGGGTGGCCGAGATCCTCGCGTTGTCGGACCTGCGCGGGATCGACATCGCGAATCTGAACGCGCCGACGCAGATCGTGATCGCCGGGCCGGCCGACGAGATTCGCCGCGCCCAGCAGTGGTTCGAGCAGGGCGGTTGCTATGCGTATGTGGTGCTGCCGGTGTCGGGCGCGTTCCATTCGCGGATGATGCGCGATGCGCAGCGCGAGTTCGAGCGCTTCATCGCGCCGTTCGATATCGGCGCGCCGGGCATTCCGGTGATCGCGAACGTCACGGGGCGCCCGTATCGCGGCGACGAGGTCCGCCGCGGCCTCGTCGAGCAAATCGCGAGTCCCGTCAGGTGGGTCGATACGATTCGCTATCTGTCGGAGCAGGGTGTCGAGCGTTTCGCCGAAATCGGCACGGGCACCGTGCTCACGGATCTGCTGCGCAAGATCCTGCCGCAGAAGGCCGGCGCGAGCGGCGCGGCGGCGCGGCCGCAGGCCGGTGCGGCGTCGGCCGTCGCTGCGTCGGCGCCGCCTCGGCCGACGGGGATGGCCGACGCGCAACCGCCGGCCGCGTCGCCGGCGCGTGCGGCGACGGCCGCGTCGACAATGCCGCCCGCATCCGCATCCGCATCCGCATCCGCACCGGCACCGGCACCGGCACCGGCACCGGCACCGGCACCGGCACCGGCACCGGCACCGGCACTTGCGCCCGCATTCGCGCGGGCACCGGCGTCAACGTCGACCAACGGCATCGCGCCGGCCGCGCGCGTCGAGCAACTCGGCTGTCCCGAGTTCAAGCGCCGCTTCGGCCTGAAGTACGCGTACGTCGCGGGCGGCATGGTGCACGGCATCGCATCGGTGCGCATGGTCGTCGCGATGGCGAAGGCCGGCATGAAGGGCTACTTCGGCACGGGCGGCCTGTCGCTCGACGCGATCCGCGACGCGGTCCGCGCGATCCGCGGCGCGCTGCCGGCGGGCGAGCCGTACGGGATGAACCTGCTGAGCGGGCGGCTGGAGGAAGCGACGGTCGATCTCTATCTGCGCGAAGGCGTGACGAGCGTCGAGGCCGCGGCGTACATGCACGTCACGCCGGCGCTCGCGCGCTTCAAGCTCGCGGGCCTCAGCGTGGACCGCGACGGCGCGACCGTGAGCGCGCACAAGATTCTCGCGAAGGTGTCGCGGCCGGAGGTCGCGACGGCGTTCATGTCGCCGATCCCGGAGAAATTCCTCGAGCGGTTCGTGCGCGACGGCGTGATCTCGGACGCGCAGGCGCGCGCGGCGCGCGCGATGCCGGTGGCGGACGCCGTGTGCGTCGAGGCCGATTCGGGCGGCCACACGGACATGGGCGCGATGCCCGCGCTGCTGCCCGCGATCCGGCGGCTGTGCGCGGACATCGCGGGCGAGCGCGGCTATCGCGACAAGGTGCCGGTGGGTGTCGCGGGCGGCATCGGCACCCCGGAGGCGGCGGCCGCGGCGTTCGTGCTCGGCGCGGACTTCATCCTGACGGGCTCGATCAACCAGTGCACGGTCGAATCGGGCATCAGCGACGTCGTGAAGGACATGCTGCAGCAGATCAACGTGCACGACACCGACTACGCGCCGGCGGGCGACATGTTCGAGCTGGGCGCGAAGGTTCAGGTGCTGCGGCGCGGCGTGTTCTTCCCGGCGCGCGCGAATCGCCTGTACGAGCTCTACAAGCAGTACGACAGCGTCGACGACCTGCCGGACGCGGTGCGGCGTCAGCTCGAAGACAAGTACTTCGGCAAGTCGCTCGCCGAGGTCTACGCCGATTGCGAGCGCTATTACCCGGCCGACGAGATCGAGCGCGCGCGCGGCAATCCGAAGCAGAAGCTCGCGCTGATCTTCCGCTGGTATTTCGGGTTCGCGACGCGCGCGGCGCTCGCCGGCAACGAGGCGGACAAGGTCAATTTCCAGGTGCAGTGCGGCCCCGCGCTCGGCGCGTTCAACCAGTGGGTCAGGAACACCGCGCTCGAGAACTGGCGCAACCGCCATGTCGCCGAGATGGCCGCGCGCATCCTGCAGGACGCGGCCGATCTGCTGAGCCGGCGTTATCTGTCGATGGTGGGCCGCTGAGCGCCGGCGGCCCGGACAACCGATCGAGCGCCGACGGCGAGCGATTTTTCCGATGGGGATCGAGCAATTGAACACCACGCGTGCGCAGCATGACGACATCGCCGTGATCGGCATCGCGTGCCGGTTTCCCGGCGCGTCGGACTATCGGCAATTCTGGGACAACCTGTGCGAGCGGCGCGTGAGCATCGGCGAGATTCCCGGCGAGCGCTGGGACTGGCGCGCGTACTGGGGCGATCCGCAGCAGGACGCGAACGCGTGCAACAGCCGCTGGGGCGGCTTCGTCGACGAGGTCGGCGCGTTCGATCTCGGGTTCTTCGGGATGTCCGCGCGCGAGGTCGACAAGATGGACCCGCAGCAGCGGCTCGCGCTCGAGCTCGCGTGGCACTGCTTCGAGGATGCGGGGCTGCGTCCGTCGGCGGTCGCGAAGCGCGATGTCGGGGTGTTCGTCGGGATCGCGAATCTCGACTACAAGGAAATCGTCGAGGCGCACGCGAGCGAGATCGATGCGTATTACGCGTCGGGCGTCGCGGCGTCGGTCGCGTCGAACCGTCTGTCGTACTGGTTCGATCTGCGCGGGCCGAGCGTGACGGTCGACACCGCGTGCTCCGGCTCGCTTTACGCGCTGCATCTCGCGCGCGAGGCGCTGCGGCGGGGCGAATGCGAAATGGCGCTCGCGGGCGGCGTGAGCCTGCTGCTGACGCCCCGGCGCTACCTGGGATTCGCGCGCGCGCGGATGCTGTCGCCGACGGGCGCGATCCGCGCGTTCGACGACGCGGCCGACGGCATGGTGCGCGGCGAGGGCGGCGGGCTCGTGCTCCTCAAGCCGCTGTCGCGCGCGCTCGACGACGGCGACCGGATCTTCGGCGTGCTCGCGGGCAGCGCCGTCAATCACAGCGGCCGGACGTACTCGCTCACGTATCCCGACGCCGACGCGCAGGCGCGCGTGATCCGCGCCGCGTTCGACGCGGCCGGCGTGTCGCCCGCGCAGGTGTCGTACGTCGAGGCGCACGGCACCGGCACGCCGAAGGGCGATCCGATCGAGCTGGAAGGGCTGTTGCGCGTGTTCGGCGCGCAGCCGCGCGATGCGCTCGCGCCGCGCTGCGCGATCGGCAGCGTCAAGGCGAACATCGGGCATCTCGAATCGGCCGCGGGCATCGCGGGCGTCATCAAGACGCTGCTCGCGCTGCATCACGGGATGCTGCCGCCGATGCCGCATTTCGCTGCGCTCAATCACCGCGTCGACGCGGCACGCTTCGCGGCCGCGGGCCTCGCGGTCGCCGACGCGCTTGCGCCATGGGAGGCCGGCGCTTCGGCCGACGGCGCGAGCGCGGCGCGAATCGCGGGCGTGAGCGCGTTCGGCTTCGCCGGCACCAACGCGCACGTCGTGCTGCGCGAAGCGCCGGCCGCCGCGCGCGCCGCCGTCGCCGCCGGGCGGGCGGACGGCGCGGGCGTGCTGTGCCTGTCGGCGAAGACCGATGCCGCGCTCGAGCGCGTGCGCGCGGGCTTCGTCGAATGGCTCGCGCGAGACGGCGCGCGCCATGCGTTCGCCGACATCTGCGCGGCGCTCGTGAGCCGAAGGGAGCATTTCGCGTCGCGCATCGCGGTGGCCGCATGCGACGTCGACGGCGCGCTCGCGGCGCTGCGCGCGCGGGCCGACACGGCGTCGTCGGTTTATCGTGCGGGGCGGGTCGCGCTCGACGACGACGGCAATCTCGTCGACGCGTCCGGGCCGCACGACGAGCAGGCCGATCACGATGGCAGTGGCGAACACGGCGAACACGGCGAACGCGCGCGCGCGGGCGCGGACGATCTGAGCCGCGCGCGCCGCCGTGCATCGCGGTACGTCCGCGGCGCATCGCCCGACGCTTGGGGCCCCTCCGACGGCCCGACGCCGCACGTCCCGTTGCCAGACTATCCGTTCGAGCGCACCGTGTGCTGGACCGGTCCCCGCCCGTCGCGCGCGGTCGCCGGGCCGGCGCGCGGGCCGGCTGTCGATGAAGCGGTCGATGAGGCCGTCGATGAAGCCGGAGCGGCGGACGGCGACGTGTTCGTCCTCGAGCCCCGATGGCACCTTGCGCCGGCGGCGGACGCGCGGCCTGCGCCGGCGCGGCCGGAGGATGCCGCCGTCGTCGTCTGCGTCGTTGCGGACGCCGCGCAACGCGCGGCAGTCGAGCGCGCGCTTGCGCGGATCGCGACGGCGCCCGCCTGCATGTTCGTCGAGCCGGATGCGACGATGGGCGAGCCGGCGCGCGCGGTCGACGCGCTTGTGCGCACGCTCGACGGCATCGCGGATCGGGCCCGCGCGGATGTGTCGGGCGTGGATACTTCCGGCGCGGCCGCGCCCATCTCGGTCTGGTATTGCGCGGATCTCGCGCGCGATGCGCGCGCGCCGATCGACGTTCGCGCTTACGACCGCCTGCTGACGCTGCTCCAGGCGCTTGCGAAGACGCGCGCCCCGCTGCGGCGCGTGCTTCTGGCGGGCGTGTCGGAAAGCCTTGCCGCCGACGCATGGCCGGCGCTCGTCACCGTGCTCGCGCCGCGGCGCCCGGCGCTCGCGGTGACGCCGGTACTGTTCGATCACGGCACGCCCGAGGCGCTCTGGGTGAGCGCGCTCCTGCAGGAAGCGCGCGCGGCGGGCGGCGCGGCCGTGCGCTACGCGGCGGGCGAACGCAGCGTGGCGGTGCTCGCGCGGGCCGCGAACGCGGCGTCGGAGAACGCGGCGCGCTTGGCCGGCGGCGCGCCGCTGCGCACGGGCGGCTGCTATCTGCTGACGGGCGGCCTGGGCGGCCTCGGCCGGTTGTTCGCCGTCCGCCTGATGCGCCGGTACGGCGCGCGGGTCGTCGCGCTCGGGCGATCGGCGCACGATGCGGGCGTGCAGGCGAGCGTCGCGGCGCTGTGCGCGGAGGCCGGCGCGGGCACGCTGCGCTATCTGCAAGCCGACGTCTGCGACGCGGCGGCGATGGCCGCGGTGCTCGACGATATCGGCCGTCACGAAGGGCGGCTGAACGGCGTGATCCATGCGGCCGGTTGCGAGGATCGCGCGAGCCTCGCCGACAAATCGCTCGACGACGTGCACGCGGTGCTCGCGCCGAAGCTCGCGGCCGCGACGGTGCTCGACCGCCTGACGGCCGGGCTGCCGCTCGATTTCGTTTGCCTGTTCTCGTCGCTGGCCGGCATCGTCGGCGATTTCGGCTGCGGCGCGTACGCGCTCGGCAACCGGCTGCTGATGTCCTACGCGCAGCGCGCCGACGGCCGCGTGGACGCGCACGGACGCCGCCGCCGGGTCGTCGCGATCGCGTGGCCGCTGTGGCGCGACGGCGCGATGGGATTCGACGATCCGGTCAAGCGCGACCGCTATCTCGCGGCGAGCGGCCAGCGGATGCTGGATGCGGACGAAGGCTTCGCGTGGTTCGAGCGCCTGCTCGCGAGCCCGAGCGCCGCGCCCGTCGTGCTCGCGGGCGAGCGGGCGCGCATCGTGTCGTGGCTCGGCTCGATCGACGGCGCGCCGGTGGCCGACGCATCGCCGGGCGCGGCATCGAGCGGGGCGGCTGCACCGAATGCGGCGAGCGACGCGAGCCGGGATACCGAACGGGCGGAGGCAACCGACGCGGCCGCGCCGATCGTGGCGGCCGGCGCGCCGGCGCATGCGCATGCGAGCGCGCCGCGCGAGCGCGACGCGCACGGATCGGCGCGACTGCCCGCGTTGCGCGGGATCGCCGCGCGCGTGCTCGGCGCCGACGCGGCTTTGCTCGACGAGCAGGCGAGCTTCGCCGATCTCGGTTTCGACTCGATCGGGTTGATGGATTTCGCGCGCGCCGTCGGCGAAGCGTTCGGCATCGACATGTCGCCCGCGATGCTGTTCAGCCATGTGACGCTCAAGCGGCTTGCCGGCCACCTCGCGACGCGTCTGGACGATGCGCCGCGGGCCGTCGCGGGCGCGCGCTCCGGCGCGGCGCACGCGAGCGCCGGCCGCGCATGCGCGGCGGCCGGCCGCGCCGACGGCGCGCGCGCGAGCCGGATCGACGTGCGGCCGCCCGAGGCGGGCGCGGGCGAGCGCGCAGCCGACGCGCGCCCGCCGCTCACGGCGCCCGAAATCGCGCCCGAAATCGCGCCGGAGTCCGCGTCCGGGTTCGCATCCGCGCCGCACCCGGCGCCGATTCCCCCCGCCTACGAACCGATCGCGATCGTCGGCATGAGCGGCCGCTTTCCCGACGCGCGCGATATCGACGCGTTCTGGTCGCTGCTGATGAGCGGGCGCGGCGCCGCGCGGCGCGTCGATCCGCACGACCGCTTCGCCGCGCCGCGCGACGAAGCGGCGGCGTGGCTCGCGCCGGTGCCCGGCATCGACGAATTCGATCCGCTCTTTTTCGACATCGCGCCCGCCGAAGCGCAGCGGATGGACCCGCGCGAGCGCCTGCTGCTGCAGCACGCGTGGCTTGCGCTCGAGGACGCGGGCATCGGCGCGCGCGCGCTCGCCGACCATGCGCTCGGCATGTTCGTCGGCGCGGAAGCGGGCGAATACGGCGGGCTGTCGCGAGAGCCGCGCAGCATCGTGAGCGACCACAACGGCGTGCTCGCCGCGCGGCTGTCGTATTTTCTCGATCTCACGGGCCCGAACCTCTCGGTGAACACCGCGTGCTCGTCGGGCCTCGTCGCGCTGCATCTCGCGATCCGCAGCCTGCACGCGCGCGAATGCGGGATCGCGCTCGCCGCGGGCGTCAACCTGATGCTGTCGGCCGAACTGCACGACAAGATGGCGCGCGCCGGCATGCTGTCGCAACACGGCGTGTGCCGCGCGCTCGATCGCGACGCCGACGGCTTCGTGCCCGGCGAGGCCGTCGTCGTCGTCGCGCTCAAGCGCCTCGCCGACGCGCTCGCCGACGGCGACGCGATTCACGGCGTCATTCGCGCGAGCGGCGTCAACTACGACGGCCGCACGAACGGCATGACCGCGCCGAGCGGCCTCGCGCAGGCCCGGCTGCTGACGGACGCGTGGCGCACCGCGGGCATCGACCCGGCCGAACTGGGCTATGTGGTCGCGCACGGCACCGGCACGCGCCTCGGCGATCCGGTCGAGCTCAATGCGCTCGGCGACGCGCTGCGCGCGTCCACCGGCCGCCGGCATTTCTGCGCGGTCACGTCGAACAAGCCGAACGTCGGTCACACGCTTGCCGCATCGGGGCTCGTGAGCCTCGTCAATCTCGTCGAGGCGCTGCGCCGCGCGGTGATTCCGCCGAGCGCGCACTGGCGCGAGGGCAACGAATTCGTCGCGTGGGGCGACAGCCCGCTGCGCGTGAACACAGTCGCGAGCGCGTGGCCGGACGGCGCGCGGCGGCTCGGCGGGGCCAGCGCGTTCGGGATGAGCGGCACGAACGCGCACGTCATCGTGGAGGCGGCCGAGCCGGCGCGCGCGCGGGCGCCGCACGCGCCGCGCGGCGGCGTGCTCTTCGTCGTATCGGCGAAGACGGGCGACGCGCTCGCGCAGCGTCTTCGCGACCTGGCCGATTGCCTCGCGTCCGACGCATGGTCGGACGGCGATCTGGCCGACGTCGCGCATACGTTGCTGCACGGCCGCCAGCATTTCGAGCATCGCAGCGCCGTGTTCGCGCGCGGCAAGGCCGACGCGATCGACGCGCTGCGCGCGGCGGCCGACGCGGTGCGCAACGCGCCCGCGCGGCGCACGGGCGCGTTGCGCCTGCTCGACGATTACGCGGCGCACCTGAGCGCGCGCTATGCCGCATGGCGTGACGCGCCCGCGCGCGACGTCGACGAAGCGCGGCGTCTGCTCGAGGCGATCGGCGACGCGTACCGCGAAGGCGCGACGCCGTCGGCGCTCGTCGTCGCACCCGCGCCGGGGCGCACCGTGCGGCTGCCGGGCTATCCGTTCGCGTGCGAACGCCACTGGCATCCGGCGCCGGCGCGCGCGGGCGGCGCATCGGCCGGGGCGAACGCGCGCGAGCCGGGCGCGCGCGAGCGCGCGGAGGCGGCGGCCGCGCCGCACGTCGTCGTGTTGACGCTCACGGGCAGCGAGCCGTATCTGCGCGATCATCTGATCGATGGGCAGCGCGTGCTGCCCGGCGCCGCGCATCTCGACATGGCGCGGGCGGCGTTCGAGCGCGTGCGGGCGGCGGGCGGGCGCGCGGCGCGCTTCGTCGCGTTGCGCGACGTCGTCTGGCGCGCGCCGCTCGTCGCGGGCGACGCGGGCGCCGAGGTGCACGTCGAGCTGACGCCGTCGGGGACGGCGTTCGCGTATCGCATCTTGAGCCGGCCGGCCGATCGGGCGGCGGCGGTCGGCGCGGCGTTGACGCTGCACAGCGAGGGCGTCGTCGACGAACTGAACGAGCCGGCCCCCGAGCCGCTCGACCTCGACGGATGGCGTGCGGCCTGCGCGGGCGAGCGCGTCGACGGGGCGGCGCTCCACGCGCGCTTCGCCTCGCTCGGCATCGGCTACGGGCCGTCCCATCGCGGCGTCGCGCACGTGCGGCTCGGCGAGCATGCGGCGCTCGCGCGCCTCGATCTCGGCGCGCTCGCCGATGCCGATTTCGACGGCTTCGGCCTGCACCCGGGCATCGTCGATTCGGCGTTCCAGGCGTCGGCGGCGCTGAGCGCGCCGCGCGAGGACGCGGCGGTGCCGTTCATGCTGCGCGCGCTGCACGTGTACTCGCGCGCCGCGCGGACGATGTGGGCGGCGATACGCGTCGCGGCGCCCGCGGGCGGCGGCGCGGGCGGCGTCGATACGCGCCCGATCGACATCGATCTCGTGCACGACGACGGCGCGATCTGCGCGAGCCTGCGCGGCTGGGTTTCCGCGCGTTGGCGCAAGTTGGCGGGGGCGCCGCCCGCCGCGCGCGCGACGGCCGCGCTGCGCGGGTGGCGCTGGCGCGCGGCCGAGCCCGATCCGCGCGCGGCCGAAGCCGCGACGCGGGTCGTGCTGCTCGCGCCGGACTTCGGCGCGCTGGCGGCCGAGCTGGCCGCGCATGACGCCGTGCGCTGCGAAATGCTGGACGACGTGTCGTCGCACGCGCTGCCCGATGCGTTCGCCGCGCGCGCGACGCAGGCGTTCGCCGCCGTTCGCCGCGAGCTGGCCGCGAAGCCGGGCCGGCCCGTGCTGTTTCAGGCCGTCTGCCGCGAAGCGGATTCGGCGACGGCCTGGGGCCTTGCAGGCTTGTTCAAGACGGCGGCCGACGAGAATCCGCTCGCGAGCGGGCACGTGGTGCTCGTGTCGGAGTCGTTCGACCGCGCGCGGCTCGCCGCGGCGCTGCTCGCCGAGCGCGCGTGGACGGGGCATCTGCGCTACGGCGGCGCGGGCCGCGAAGCGTTCGCGATCGATGCCGACGAAGACGATCGCGACGGCCGCGAGCCCGCAGGCGGCCCGCCGCTGCGCGACGACGGCGTCTATGCGATCTCCGGCGGCGCGGGCGGCATCGGCCGCGCGATCGCGCGCGACATCGTTGCCCGCACGCGCGCGGCGCGCGTGTATCTGCTCGGGCGCTCGGCGCATGCGCCGTCCGATCTGTTCGCGACGGCGGACGAGCGCGCGCGGATTCGCTACTGCCGCGTCGACGTCGCCGATCGCGAGCAGGTGCACGCATGGATCGCCGGCCTGAAGCGGGACGGCGAAGCGTTGCGCGGCGTCGTGCACGCGGCGGGCGTCGTCGACGACGCATTCGTCGTCGCGAAGGAGCCGTCGCGCGTGCATGCGGTGCTGCGCCCGAAAGTGGCGGGCGCCGTGTGGCTCGACGAAGCGACGCGCGACGCGCCGCTCGATTTCTTCGTCGCGTTCTCGTCGCTCGCGAGCGCGTTCGGCAACGCCGGGCAGGCCGACTACGCGATGGCGAACGCGTTTGTCGACGGCTACATGACCGAGCGCCGCGCGCGAGTGGCGGGCGGCGTGTCGCGCGGCGCGTCGTTGTCGATCCAGTGGCCGCTGTGGGCGGATGCGGGGATGCGCATGCCCGCGGCGATCGCGTCGCGGCTCGCGGCGGCGACGGGGCTCGCGCCGCTGCCGAGCGCCGAGGGCATCGCGGCGTGGCGCGCGGCGCTCGCGCGCGACGACGCGAACGTCGCGGTGCTGTACGGCGAGCGCGCGGCGATCGCCGCGTGGCTCGCGACGTCGGACGCCATGCCGCCGCGCGCGCGCGCGGCGCGGCCGATGCCCGCCGCGCGCGTCGATCTGCACGCGCTGCGCGCGCTCGCGGCGTCGCTGATCGGCGTCGATGCGCATGACATCAACGTCGACGCCGACATCGACGAATACGGGCTGGACGCCGTCGCGCTCGCGCATCTCGCGCGGGAAATCGGCGAGCGCGCGGGCCGGGCCGACGTCGGCCTCGGGTTCGTGCGCGGCGAGCGCACGCTGCGCGCGATCGCCCGCGCGCTCGACGCGAGCGCGCCGGGCGGCGACGCCGAAGTCGACATCGGCGCCGACGCCGACGCTGACGCCGACAACGCCCCCGACGCTGAGGCCTGCGTCGAGTGCGCCGGCATCGACGCCCGTGCGACGCCGCCCGACGCCGGAGCGCCGCAACGCGGCGCGCACGCGGCCGCCGCCGAAGGTTCGGCGCGCGACGAGGCGGCGCGATCGATCGCGCCGCTTGCCGGCGCGGGCTCGCCGGATGGCGCGTCGGCGCTGCGCGCGCGCGTCGGCGCGCGCCTGAGTGCGCTGCTCGCGGACGTGCTGAAGGTGCCCGTCGCACGGCTGGAGCCGGACGCGCCGTTCGAGCGATACGGAATCGATTCGCTGACCGTCGTTGCGCTCAATGAGTCGCTCGGGCGGCATGTCGACGCGCTGCCGAAGACGCTGTTCTTCGAATACCGGACGCTCGCCGAGCTGACCGACTATTTCGTGCGACGGCATGCGGGCGCGGCGTGGTTCGCGCCCGACGCGCGCGCCGAGCACGGCGCGGCCGGCGCATTGGCCACGCTGGGCGCGGCCACGCGGGCGACGCAGACGGAACAGGCGGAACAGTCGCGTGTTGCGCCGCTCGCGCCGCCGCGCCGCGTGTTTGCCGCAGCCACGGCCGCCACGCGCTCGCGCGCCGCGAGCGCGCCGCCGGCCGCGACGGCGGACGCGATCGCCGTGATCGGCCTCGCCGGCCGCTATCCGCAGGCGCGCGACCTCGACGCGTTCTGGCGCAATCTGCGCGACGGCCGCGACTGCATCACGGAGATTCCCGCCGAGCGCTGGAACCACGGCGATTTCTTCGATCCGCAGAAGGGCGTGGCGGGCAAGACCTACAGCAAGTGGGGCGGCTTCATCGAAGGCGTCGACGAATTCGACGCGGCGTTCTTCAACATCGCGCCGCGCGACGCCGAGCGCATGGACCCGCAGGAGCGGCTCTTCCTGCAGGCGTCGTATCAGGCGATCGAGGATGCGGGCTACGCGCGCGCGTCGCTCGGCGCGGGCCGCGTCGGCGTGTTCGCGGGCGTCATGTACTCCGAATACCAGCTTTACGGCATCGAGGAATCGGCGGCCGGCCGGCCGGCCGCGCTGTCGGGCAGCGCCGCGTCGATCGCCAATCGCGTGTCGTATCACCTGGACCTGCACGGGCCGAGCATGGCCGTCGACACGATGTGCTCGTCGTCGCTGACAGCGCTCCATCTCGCGTGCCGCAGCCTGCAGCGCGGCGAATGCGAGCTGGCGCTGGCGGGCGGCGTGAACGTGTCGGTCCATCCGAACAAGTATCTGATGCTCGCCGACAACCGCTTCGTGTCGAGCGCCGGCCGCTGCGAAAGCTTCGGCGCGGGCGGCGACGGCTACGTGCCGGCCGAGGGCGTTGGCGTCGCGGTGCTCAAGCCGCTGCGCGCGGCGATCGCGGACGGCGACGCGATCCACGGTGTCATTTGTGCGACGGCGCTCAATCACGGCGGGAAGAACAACGGCTACACGGTGCCGAATCCGGCGTGGCAGGCGGCCGTGATCGAAGCCGCGCTCGGCGAGGCGGGCGTCGCGCCCGGCGACGTGAGCTATGTCGAAGCGCACGGCACCGGCACGACGCTCGGCGATCCGATCGAGATCGCCGGGCTCGCGCGCGCGTTCGGCGAGCCCGGCGCGCGCCGCGGCGCGCCGTGCGCGATCGGCTCGGTCAAGTCGAACATCGGGCACGCGGAAAGCGCGGCGGGCATCGCGGGCCTGACGAAGGTGCTGCTGCAGATGCGGCATCGGATGCTCGTGCCGTCGCTGCACGCGGACACGCTCAATCCGAACATCGCGTTCGAGACCACGCCGTTTTGCGTGCAGCGCGCGCTGGAGCGATGGGAGCGGCCGGGCGATGGCGAGCGTGTCGCGGGCGTGTCGTCGTTCGGCGCGGGCGGGGCGAACGCGCACGTGATCGTGCGCGAATACCGCAGCGACGACGAGCGCGACGGCCGCGACGAGCCCGCATCGACCGCGCCGGCCCGCGCGCGGCCGGCGTGGATCGTGCTGTCGGCGAGAAACGAGGACGGCCTGCGCGCGCGCGCCGCGCAGTTGCGCGAATTAGCGGCCGGCTGCGAGGGCGACGCCGATCTGCACGCAATCGCCTATACGCTGCAGACGGGGCGCGATGCGATGGATGAGCGGCTCGCGTTCGAGGCGACGTCGATCGCCGATCTGATCGCCTCGCTCGATGCGTTCGCGCGCGGCGAACCGGGCAAGAAGCAACTGCGCGGGAACGGCCGCGCCCGGCGCGGCGACGCGCCGCCCGCCGGCGTCGCCGACGCGCGGCTCGCGCGCGGCGAGCACCGCGCGGCGCTCGACGACTGGGTGCGCGGCGCGTCGATCGACTGGCGGCGCGCATACGGCCCGGGCGCGCCGTTCGGACCCGCGCCGCGCCGCATGCATCTGCCGGTCTATCCGTTCGCGCGCACGCGCCACTGGCTGCCGGCGCCGCTCGACGCGCGCCGGCGCGCGGCGCGCGCGGGCGGCGGCCTGCATCCGATGCTGGATGCGAACCGCTCGGAATTCGGCCGCCAGCGTTTCGTCGTCGAATTCGATGGCCGCGAGCCTTGGCTTGCCGATCATCGCGTCGACGGCCGCCGCGTGCTGCCGGGCGTCGCGTATCTCGAAATGGCGCGCGCCGCGCTCGCAGCGTCCGCGCCGGACATGCATGCGGACGGCGGCGCGACGCTGGAGGACGTGCGATGGCTGCGGCCGTGCATCGTGCCGGACGGCGGCGCGACGCTCGAGATCGCGCTCGAGCGCGACGGCGACGGCATCGCGTTCTCGATCTCGCAAACGTCCGCGCACGCGCAGCCGGCGCTTTGCTGCACGGGACGCTCGCCGTCGCGCGCCGCACGCGGCGGCGGCGAGCGGATCGACGTCGATGCGATGCGCGACGCGTTTCGCGCGGCGCCCGCCTTCGACGCCGACGCGTGCTATCGCGCGTTCGCCCGGCGTGGCGTGCAGTACGGGCCGAGCCATCGGACGATCGAGCGCGTGTGGGCGGATGGCGATCGCGCGCTTGCGCGGCTGCGCAGCGCGCGCCCGGCGGACCCGCGCCTCGTGATGTGGCCTGGCCTGCTCGACGGCGCGCTTCAGTCGCTCATCGGCCTGCACGGCCTCGACGGCGACCTGCTCGCAGCGCCTTACCGGCTCGCGCGGCTCGACGTGCACGGCGCGTGCGGCCCGGCGATGTGGGCGCTCGCGCGCCGCGCCGGCGACGGCGCGCTCGATCTCGTGCTGTGCGACGACGCAGGCGAAGCCTGCGTGACGATGCGCGGCTTCGCGTCGCGCGCGGCCGCTTCGTGGCGGACGGCGGCGCAGGCGGCGGGTGCGCCGCACGAAGCGGTTGCCGGCGGCGACGCGCGGGCCGCATTCGGCCCGGCCGCGGAATCGCCATCGGCGGCGACATCGACATCGGCGGCGACATCGCCGGCGATATCGACATCGGCGGCGACGCCGGCGGCCGCCGACGGCGACGACTGGCTGCTGCTGCCGCGCTGGCTCGCGTGCGACCTCGATCCCGAGCGCGACGCCGGCGCGCGGGCCGTCGCGCCGCGCAGCGTGCTCGCGATCGCCGACGACGCCTGCGTGCACGATCTGTCCGCGGCGGCGTTCGGCGGCGCGAGCGTGCGCCGCATGCCGGCATCCGACGCGGCCGACGCCGCGCGGCTCGCGGCGATCCTCGGCGACGCGCCGCGGCTCGACGCGCTCGTGTTCGTCGCGCCGGGCGCGCACGCGCGCTCGGCTCAGGCATTGATCGACGCGCAGGAGTCGGGCGCGATCGCGCTCTTTCGCATCGTCAAGGCGCTGCTCGCGCACGGCTACCGCGACGACGCGCTCACGCTCGCGATCGTCACCGAGCAGGCGGTCGCGCTGTATCCCGGCGAGCCGATCGATCCCGCGCACGCGGCGCTGCACGGCATGGCCGGCGTGCTGGGCCGGGATCTGCCGCGCTGGCGCGTTCTGTGCGCGGACGTCGAGCGCGCTCGCGCATACGCGGGCGCGGCGCTCGTCGCGCAAGCCGGGCCGGCGGGCGAGGGCCCGCGGATCAACCGCCTCGGCCGCTGGCACCGGCGCGCGCTCGCGCGCGTCGACGCGCCGGCCGCGCGCGAATCCGCGTTCCGTCGCGGCGGCGTCTACGTGATCGTCGGCGGCGCGGGCGGCCTCGGCCGCGTGCTGACCGAGCATCTGATCCGCCGCGCGGACGCACGCGTCGTATGGGTCGGGCGGCGCGCGGCCGACGGGCGGATCGCCGCCGATTGCGCGTCGTTCGAATCGATCGGCGCGCCGCCGCTGTACCTGCAGGCCGACGCGAGCGACGCCGGTGCGATGGGCGCGGTGCGCGACGCGGTGAAGGCGCGCTACGGCGCGATCCACGGCGTCGTGCATTCGGCGCTCGCGCTGCGCGACGCGACGCTTGCGACGATGACCGAGGCCGACTTCCGGCGCGTGCTCGCGGCCAAGCTGGACACGAGCGTGCGGCTTGCCGAAGCGTTCGCGGACGAGCCGCTCGACTTCATGCTGTTCTTCTCGTCGTTCGCCGCGTTCTCGTTCCCGCAGGGGCAGGCGAACTACGCGGCGGGCTGCGCGTTCCAGGATGCGTTCGCGCAGCATCTCGCCGCGCGTGCGCCGTTCGCCGTGAAGACGGTGAACTGGGGCTTCTGGGGGCATGCGGGCGTCGTCGCGACGCCCGCGCACCGCGACCGGATGGCGCGGCTCGGCATCGGCTCGATCGAGCCGGACGCGGCGATGCGCTCGCTCGAATGCCTGCTTGCGTGCGACGTCGGCCAGCTCGCGCTCATCAACGTGCGGCGCGACGACGCGATCGCGCCGCTCATGACGCCGCGCCGCGTCGCGCTGCATGCGCCGGGCGCGGGCCCGCGCGCGCTCGACAGCGTCGCGCGCGTGCGGCCGGACGCCGAGCGGACCGCGGCGGCGCGGCTGCATGGCGGGCTGCAGCGCGATGAATGGCGCGACGTGCTGCTGTCGCTGCTCGACGCGACGTTCGACGCGCTCGGCGCGCGGCGCGCCGCCGAAGCGGGCGGCGACGCGCTGCGCGCCGCGCTCGGCATCGCGCCGCGGCACGCGCGCTGGTTCGCCGCGTCGCTCGACTGGCTGCGCGCGTTGCGCGAGGGCGCGCACGCGGCTGCCGCGATGTCGGCCGACGACGCGTGGCGGGCGTGGGCGCGGCTCGGCGCGGCGTGCGACGGCGACGCCGGCCGAAGCGCGCAATACGCGCTCGTCGACGCGACGCTGCGCCATCTGGCCGACATCGTGACAGGACGGCGCAAGGCGACCGAAATCATGTTCCCGAAGGGCTCGATGGCGCTCGTCGAGAATGTCTATCGCCATCATCCCGTCGCCGATTACTTCAACCTGGCCGTCGCGGAGATCGTCGCCGCGCGCGCGGCGGACGTGGTCCGCGAGCGCGGCGTGCGCATCCTCGAGGTCGGCGCGGGCACGGGCGGCACGACGGCGCGCGTGCTCGCGGTGCTGCGCGAGCGCGGCGTGCGCGTGGACGACTACCGCTTCACCGACGTCTCGCCGGGCTTTCTCGATCACGCGGCGGCCCGTTTCGGCGCGGGCGCGCCGTTCATGAGCTACGGCCTGTTCGACGTGATGCGCGCGCCGGCCGCGCAGGGCATCGCGCCGCACGGCTTCGACATCGTCGTCGCGACGAACGTGCTGCATGCGACGGCCGACGTGCGCGCGAGCCTGCGGCATTGCCGCGACGCGCTGCGGGCGGGCGGGCTGCTCGTCGTCAACGAGATCAGCGACAAGTCGCTCTTCACGCATCTGACGTTCGGCCTGCTCGACGGCTGGTGGGCATACGAGGACGCCGCGCTGCGCATCGACGGCTCGCCCGCGCTCGACGCGCACCACTGGGCGTTCGCGCTGCGCAGCGAAGGGTATGCCGACGTCGCGTTCCCGTGGGCGGATGCGCACGATCTCGGCCAGCAGATCGTGCTCGCCGACGCGGGCGACGTCGTCGACGCGGCGGATGCGCAAGCGATGCGTGCGCGCGAGGCCGAGCCGTGGGCGTGGGCGACGGGAGCGGAGTCGGAATCGGTGTTGGAGGCGGTATCGGAGACGGAGACGGCGCTGACGCCGGCGCCCACGCAATCGCCCGCCGCGCCATCCGACGCGACGCGCACCGCCGCGCTGCTGCGCAGCCTGCTCGGCGAGGCGCTCAAGGTCGAGCCGGTCAGCATCGAGGGCGACGGCGCGTTCGGCGACTACGGGCTCGACTCGATCATCGGGATGGGCTTCGTCGACGCGATCAACCGCGCGCTCGATCTCTCGCTCGACGTGACAGCCGTGTTCGAGCACAACACGGTCGACGCGCTCGCCGCGTACGTCGGCTCGCAGCTCGCGGCGCGCGCGCCGGCAGCGGCGGGCGCGCGCGATGTCGAGCCCGCATCGTCGCTCGCATCGTCGTCCGCATCCGATTTCGTCTCCGCGCGCTTGCCGGCCGTCGACGCCGCCGCATCGTCCGCGTTCGACGCCGCGCCGCGCGCTCGCACGGGCGCGGATGCGCCGGACACTTCGCTTGCATCGTCCGCATCGTCCATCTCGTCCGCGCGGGCATCGTCACCCGCATCGCCCGCGCGCGACGCGGCGTCGTTCGACGTCGCGATCGTCGGCGCGAGTTGCCGCTTCCCGGGCGCGGACGGCCTCGACGCGCTGTGGCGCTGCATCGTCGACGAGCGCTCGTGCGTGCGCGACGTGGGCGCGAAGTGGCTGCGCACGCGCGATCCCGCCGACGCGGGCGCGGATTACCGCGCCGCCGTGCTCGACGGCATCGATCGCTTCGATGCGGCGCGCTTCGGCATCTCGCCGCGCGAGGCGCGCCGGATGGACCCGCAGCAGCGGCTGCTGCTGACCGAGGCGTGGCGCGCGCTGCAGGACGCGGGCGACGCGGCGCGCGCGGCCGCGCACCGGACCGGCGTGTTCGTCGCGGCGGGCGCGAACGAATACGGCGCCGGCCTCGACGCCGCCGACAACCCGTTCTCGATGACGTCGATGGCGCCCGCGCTGATGCCCAACCGCATCTCGTACGCGCTCGACCTGCGCGGGCCGAGCGAAATGACGGACACCGCGTGCTCGTCGTCGCTCGTCGCGCTGCATCGCGCGGTGCGCAGCCTGCGCGACGGCGAGTGCGACCAGGCGGTCGTGGCCGCCGTCAATCTGCTGCTGTCGGCCGAGAAGTTCGAGGGTTTCGCCGAGCTCGGCTTCCTGAGCCCGAGCGGGCGCACGCGCTCGTTCGACGCGGCGGGCGACGGCTTCGTGCGCGGCGAGGGCGCGGCCGCGCTCGTGCTCAAGCCGCTCGCGGCCGCGCGGCGCGACGGCGACTTCGTCTACGCATGCATCAAGGGCACGGCCGTTCATCACGGCGGCCGAGGCGCGGCGCTGACCGCGCCGAACGCGGCCGGCATTCGCGAGGCGATGTCCGCCGCCTATCGAAACGCGGGCATCGACGCGCGCACCGTGTCGTACCTGGAAGCGCACGGCGTGGGCTCGCCCGTCGGCGACGCGATCGAGCTGAACGCGATTCGCGACGCGTATGCGGCGTTGTCGGGCGAGCCCGCGCCGGCCGCGCCCGCCGCGTCGTGCCGGATCGGCAGCGTCAAGCCGGTCTTCGGTCATGTCGAGCTGGCTTCGGGGCTGCTCGCGGTCTGCAAGGTGCTGATGGCGTTGCGTCACGGCGTGCTGCCGGGCGTGCCCGGCTTCGAGCGGCCGAATCCGCACGCGAACCTCGCGGGCTCGCCGCTCGTCGTCGCGCGCGCGGCGGCGCCGTGGCCCGCGCCGCGAGACGACGCGAACGGCGCGGCGGTGCCGCGCCGCGCGAGCGTCAACAGCTTCGGTTTCGGCGGCGTCAACGCGCACGTCGTGCTGGAGGAGGACGTGTCGAGCCGGCATGCGCCGCGCGTTTTCGCGCAGCCGCCGCTCGACGGGGCGCGCCACTGGGAGTGTCCGCGCGAGATCGCCGGCGCGCCGGCCGCACGGCCCGGGCGGCCGGCCCCCGACGCGCCGCACGCGCGGATCGAGGCGGTGATCCGCGACGCGCTCGCGCAGGCGCTCGGCGTCGCGCCCGATGCGTTCGAGCTTGCGGTGCCGCTCGGCGAGTACGGCGCGGATTCGATGCTCGACCTGCATCTCGCGACGCGCATCGAGGAGACGCTCGGCGTGCAGCTGAGCGTGCGCGAGCTGTTCGCGCATCGCACGCTCGGCGCGTTGCGCGATCACGTCGCCGAGCGGATCGCGCGCGACGGCGGGCGGCGCGCCGCCGAGGCTGCGCGAGCGCCGGATGCCGCGATGGCGTCCGACGTGGCTGAAGCGTCTGTCGTGTCCGAAGCAACCGAGGCATCCGACGCATCCGAAGCATCCGACGCATCCGAAGCATCCGAAGCATCCGAAGCATCCGAGGCATCCAAAGCACCCGCGGATCTCGCGGCGCTGCTCGAGCGCTTCCGCGCGGGGCAAATGGATCTCGACGACATCGTCGACCTGGTTTGACGGAGACCACGTGAACAAGAAAGACATACTGCTCGCCTATCGCGAGGGCCTGCTCGACACCGGCTCGGCGCAGCGCGTGCTCGACGCGCTGCGCGAGCGCTCGGCGAGCGCGCCGCTTTCGTCGGTCGAGCAGGGCATCTGGGCGACGCAGCGCGCGGCGCCCGGCAGCACCGCGTATCACGTGCCCGTCGTGCTGCACGTCGCGCGGGCGCTTGACATCGATGCGCTGCGCCGCGCGTGTCTCGATCTCGCGCTCGCGTTTCCGATCCTCACGTCGACGATCGTCGAGCGCGACGGCGAGCCGCGGCGCGCGGCGTTTTCGTCGGCGCCCGCGCAGTTGCGCCACGAGCGCGTCGGCGCGTTGTCCGACGATGCGCTCGCCGCGCGTCTCGCCGACGCGAAGCGCGAGCCGTTCGATCTGCGCGCGGGGCCGCTGTGGCGGCTCTTCGCGTTCGAGCGGGGCCGCGCCGATTTCGTGCTGATGCTCGTCGTCCATCATCTGTCGTACGACGGCGCGTCGACGCTGCCGCTCGTCGACACGCTGCTCGCGATGCACGACGCGCGCGCGGCGGGCGCGACGCCCGCCATCGAGCCGTTCGCGCCGGCACACGACGCGTACGTCGCCGACGAGGCGCGCTGGCTCGCGAGCGCGGACGCCGCCGCGACGCTCGACTACTGGCGGCGCGCGCTCGACGGCGCGCCGCCCGCGCTCGAGCTGCCGCTCGACCGCCCGCGCCCCGCGCAGCAGACGTTCAACGGCAAGGTCGTGCAGCGCGCGCTGCCCGAGGTGCTCGGCGAGCGCGCCGCCGCGTTCGCCGCGCAAGGCGGGCTCACGCGCGCGGCGCTGTTTCTCGCCGTGTTCAAGCTGCTGCTGTCGCGCTACGCCGCGCAGGACGACATCGTCGTCGGCGTGCCGGTGTCGCGCCGGCCGCTCGCCGCGCGCGGCGCGGTCGGCAACTTCGTCAATCTGCTGCCGCTGCGCAGCCGCGTCGACGCACGGCTGACGTTCGCCGCGTTCGCCGCGCAGGTGCAGGGCACGCTCAACGCCGGCCGCGATCACGCCGCGTATCCGTTCCCGGAGCTCGTCAAGCGGCTCAACGTGCCGCGCGACGCGGCGCTCGCGCCCGTGTTCCAGGCGCTCTTCGCGTATCAGAACTTCGCGGGCGCCGACGCCGAGGCCGCGTTCTGCGCGCGGCACCGCGCGCGCTTCCTGCAGATCGAGCATCAGGCGGGCGAGAGCGAGATCGGCGTCGAGGTGTTCGAGCGCGCGTCCGCGAGCGTCGTGCACCTGAAATTCAATCCCGATCTGTTCGACGACGCGAGCGCCGCGCGCATGCTCGATCACTTCGTCCACCTGCTCGACGCGACGCTTGCCGATCCGCGGCGCCCGCTGGCGGATTACCCGCTCGTCACGCCGGCCGAGCGCGAGCGGATCGTATCGCGATGGAACGCGACGGCGGCACCGTATCCGGACGATCGTTGCCTGCACGAGCTGGTCGACGAGCACGCGCGCACGCGCGCCGACGCGCGCGCGGTGTCCGATGCGCGCGACGCGCTCGGCTTCGGCGAGCTGAAGCGCCGCAGCGACGCGATCGCGGCGGCGCTCGTCGATGCGGGCGCCGCGCCGCGCGCGCTCGTCGGCGTGTGCATGACGCGCTCGGTCGATCTGCTCGCCGCGCTCATCGGCGTCATGAAGGCGGGCGCCGCATACGTGCCGCTCGATCCGCGCTATCCCGACGCGCGCCTGCGGGCGATCGTCGACGATGCGCAGCTCGAGCACGTGCTCACCGACGCCGAATCCGCGCCCGTCGCGGCGCCGCTCTGCGCCGACGGCGCGCGCGTGATGCTCGACGCGGCGCGCTGCGCGGCGGGCGGCTCGCGCGCGCCGCTGCCGCGCGCGACGCCCGACGATCTCGCGTACGTGATCTACACGTCGGGCAGCACGGGCAAGCCCAAGGGCGTGATGGTGCCGCACCGCGCGGTCGTGAACCTGCTGTGCTCGATGGCGCGCGCGCCGGGCATGGCGGCCGGCGAGCGGATGCTCGCGCTCGCGACGTACGCGTTCGACATGTCGGTGCCCGAGCTCTTTCTGCCGCTCGCCGTCGGCGGTGAGTGCATGCTCGCGCAAGCGGACGCCGCGCGCGATCCGCGCGTGCTGATGGAGGCGATCGCCGAGCGTCGTCCGACGATCATGCAAATCACGCCGACCGCGTGCGCGATGCTGTTCGAAGCGGGCTGGCGCAACGCCGAGCGCGTCGCGCTCCTCTGCGGCGCCGAGCCGCTCACCGAGACGGTGCGGCGGCGCCTCGCCGAAACCGGCACGCGCGCGTGGAACATGTACGGGCCGACCGAGACGACGGTCTGGTCGACGATGGCGCCGATTGCGGCGGACCGCCCGATCACGCTCGGCGCGCCGCTGGCGAACACGCGCGTGTACATCGTCGACGGGCAGGACCGGCTGCTGCCGCCCGGCCTCTACGGCGAGATGGTGATCGCGGGCGACGGCGTCGCGCGCGGCTATCTGGGCCGGCCCGAGTTGAGCGCCGAGCGCTTCGTTCGCGATCCGTTCGTCAATGCCGGGCGCGGCGCGAACGCGTACCGCACGGGCGACATCGCGCGCTGGCGCGACGACGGCTCGCTCGAGTTCGCCGGACGCTCGGACGCGCAGGTGAAGCTGCGCGGCTTTCGCATCGAGCTCGGCGACATCGAGGCGCACCTGAAGCGCCATCCGGCGATCGAGGACGCGGTCGCCGTCGTCAACGAGGCGCATGGGCTCAAGCGGCTCGTCGGCTACGTGGTCGTGCGCGGCGGCGCGGCCGCGCCGTCGTGGTCCGCGCTGCGCTCATGGCTGCTCGCGGCGCTGCCGGCGCACATGGTGCCGGCATGCTACGAGGCGCTGCCCGCCGTGCCGCTCACGCCGAACGGCAAGATCGACCGCCGCGGGCTTGCCGCGCGGCCGCTCGCCGCGGCGGCCGGCGCGCAGGCGGCGGATGGGCTGGAGGCAGGCGGGCTGGTGGGGGGCCTGGAGGGCGAGGTGCTCGCGCTGTGGCGCGAGACGCTGAAGGTCGGCGACATCGGCCCGACCGACGGCTTCTTCGACGCGGGCGGCGACTCGATTCTCGCGGTCGCGCTCGCCGCGCGCATCGAGCAGCGGTTCGGCGTGACGTTCTCCGCGACGACGCTGTTCAAGTACGCGTGCGTGCGGGACATCGCCGGCTACATCGCGTCGGCCGAGGCGCGCCCGCGCGCCGGCGGCGCGAACGCGCGCGCGGGCGTCGAAGCCGGCGCGGCGGTGGCGACGCCGCCGGGCCGGCCGGCAGGCGAGGCGGCGGGCGCGCAGCGCGACCGAGCGCCCCGGGCGGCGGACGAGCGGGCAGACGCGCCGCCGGCCGCGCCGTCCGATGCGCATGCATCGAAGGCCGCCGCAATCGATTCGCGCGGCGGCGCGGCCGGCGGCGACGGCGAGCCCGCGCGAGCCGCCTCGCACGGCGACGCGCCGGCCGACGGCCTCGCGATCATCGGCATCGCGCTGCGCGTGCCGGGCGCCGCAGACGCGCGCGCGTTCTGGCGCAATCTGCGCGAAGGCCGCTCGGCGCTCGAGCGGCTCGACGCGCGGCGGCTGATGGCGCACGGCGTCGCGTCGGCGCTCGCGGGCGCGCGGCAGACGGTCGGCGTGCGCGCGACGATCGCCGACAAGCACCGCTTCGACGCGGAGTTCTTCGGCGTCTCGATGCGCGACGCCGCGCTGATGGACCCGCAGGCGCGGCAGTTGCTGCAGCACGCGTGGCTTGCGTTCGAGGACGCGGGCTACGTGCCCGCCGACGCGCCCGACACGGCGGTGTTCGTATCGGCGAGCCACAGCCGGTACGCGGCGAAGCAGGCCGACGGCGCGCGCGCGGCGGCCGAGGCGGTGCTCGACGATCCGGCCGACTACGTCGGATGGATACTCGAGCAGGGCGGCACGATTCCGGCGCTCATCTCGTACAAGCTCGGGCTGACCGGGCCGAGCCTGTACGTCCACACGAACTGCTCGTCGTCGCTCGCCGCGCTGTACGCGGCGTGGCAGACGATCCGCGCGGGCGACGCGAAGCAGGCGCTCGTCGCGGCCGCGACGCTCTTCGCCGATGAGCGGCTCGGCTACGTCCACCAGCCGGGGCTGAATTTCTCGAGCGACGGCCGCATCAAGACGTTCGACCGGAACGCGGACGGCATGGTGCCGGGCGAGGGCGTCGTCGCGGTGCTCGTCAAGCGCGTCGCGGAAGCGCTCGCCGACGGCGACCGAATCTACGCGATCGTGCGCGACGTCGCGCTCAACAACGACGGCGCGGCGAAGGCCGGCTTCTACGCGCCGAGCGTGCGCGGCCAGGCGCAGGTGATCGACGCGTTGCTGCGCAGGACGGGCGTGCGCGCGGCCGACATCGTCTACGTGGAGGCGCACGGCACGGGCACGCAGATCGGCGATCCGATCGAAGTGGCCGCGCTGACCGACGCGTATCGCGCGCACGGCGCGGGCACGGGCCATTGCGGGCTCGGCTCGGTCAAGACCAACGTCGGGCACCTGGACACGGCGGCCGGGCTCGTCGGCCTCGTCAAGGTCGCGCTGAGTCTCGAGCAGCGCATGCTGCCGCCCAGCCTGAACTTCGATGCGCCGAATCCGGCGCTCGATCTCGCGTCGTCGCCGTTCTACGTGGTCGAGCGCGCGACGCCGATCGCGCCGCGCGCCGGCCGCACGTTCGCCGCGGTGAGCGCGTTCGGCGTCGGCGGCACGAACGCGCACGCGCTCGTCGAAGCGCATCGCGACGCGCGCGACGCCGCGATTGCGACCGGCGCGACCGGAGCGCCCGATGTGCCCGATGCGCCCGATGCGCCCGATGCGCCCGACGCGCAGACGGTCGTGCCGCTGTCGGCGAAGACGCCTGCGCAACTGACGCAGCGCGCCGCGCAACTGCTCGACGCGCTGCGCGGCGACGACGCGCGGCGGCCGGCGCTCGCCGACGTCGCGTTCACGCTGCAGCGCGGGCGGCAGCCGATGGGCTCGCGCGCCGCGTTCGTCGTGGACTCGATCGACATGCTGTGCGAGCAGCTCGCCGCCTACGTCGCGGCGGGCGGCGCGCATGCGCCGCGCGGCGCCGCGCGCGCGGACGCGACGCATGCGCACGCGGGCGACGCGCACCGGCTCGCCGAGCGGTGGGTCGCGGGCGACGACGTCGACTGGCGCGCGCTCTCGCGCGGCGGCCGGCGAATCGGGCTGCCGGGCTATCCGTTCGGCGGCGACGTGTACGGCGGCGCGCGGGACGCGCACGATCCGTCGCGCCGGCTTCATCCGCTGCTGCACCGGAATGTGTCGACGCTGTCGCAGGTCGCGTTCACGTCGACGTTCGACGGCGGCGAGCCGTTCCTGCGCGATCACCTGCTGCACGGCCGCCGCGTGCTGCCGGGCGCCGCGTACCTGGAGATGATCCACGCGGCGGCCGAGCGCGCGCTCGCGCCCGCGGCGGGCGCCGGCGCGGGGGTCGCGCTGGCGAACGTCGTGTGGGTCCGGCCCGTCGAGGTCGTCGACGCGAGCGTCACCGTGCGGCTCGCGTTCGCGCCGGCGGACGACGACGGCCTCGTCGCGTTCGAGATCCGCAGCGAGACCGCCGGCGGCGGCGGCGCGCTGCACTGCCGGGGGCACGTGCAGCGGATCGCCGAGCCGGCGCCCGGGCAGATCGATCTGCATGCGCTGCGCGAGCGGTGCGCGGCGCCGCGGCTGAGCGCGGCGCGCTGCTACGAAACCTATGCGCGGCTCGGGCTCGACTACGGGCCGTCGCATCGCGGCGTCGTCGACGTGCGCGGCGAGCGCGAGCACCTGCTCGCGCGCATCGTGCTGGCCGGCCTGCCCGACGCCGACGCGCGCCCGATGCATGCGGGCCTCGTCGATTCGGCGTTCCAGGCGACGCTCGCCGCGGTCGCCGAGACGCCCGACGAGCTCGAACGGCTCGACGCCGCGCCCGTGCCGTTCGCGCTCGGCCGCCTCGACGTGCTCGCGCCGTGCGCGCCGCAGATGTGGGCGTCGATTCGCGTGCGGCGCATCGGCGGCGCTCACGCGGACGGCGGCCGCACCGCGTCGGACGACGCGCTGCTCGCGAAAATCGACATCGATCTGGTCGACGACGCGGGCAACGTCTGCGTGCGCGTGCGGGATCTGGCCGCGCGCCGCTTCGTGCGGGAGCCGGCGCGCGCGCCGTCG
The DNA here is from genome assembly GCF_000012365.1 of Burkholderia thailandensis E264. NCBI lineage: Bacteria > Pseudomonadati > Pseudomonadota > Betaproteobacteria > Burkholderiales > Burkholderiaceae > Burkholderia > Burkholderia thailandensis. The sequence continues at coordinate 2,005,280 of NC_007650.1, read as the reverse complement.
CGCACGCTCGCCGTGCGCGCGCGATGGCGTGGCGCGCGGGCCTCGGGCGTGCCGGGCGCGTCGGGCGGCGTGCCGCGCGAGGTCGTGCTCGTCGGCGTCGACGCGCGTGCGGCCGAGCCGATCCGGGCGGCGCTCGGCGCGAGCGGCGTCGCATGCGAAGTCTGGCCGATTCCCGCCGATGCCGACCCGGCCGGACAGTTCGCCGCGCTTGCGGCGCGCGTGCTCGAACGGCTGCAGGCGGCGGTGCGGGCGCGGCCGACGTCGCCGCGGCTGCTGCAGCTCGTGTCGCTCGACGACGCGCCGTGGTTCGCCGCCGCGCTCGCGGCGATGCTGAAGACGGCCGCGCTGGAGCAGCCGTGCGTTCTCGGGCAGCAGATCGCGCTGCCGTCGCGTCTTTCGCCCGCGCGCATCGCGGCGGCGCTCGCCGACTGCGCGGCGATGCCCGACGCGCGCCGGCTGCGATTCGGCGCGAACGACGCCGACGCCGACGCCGACGGCGCGCTCGAGGTCGAGACGTTCGCCGAGCTCGACGCGTGGCCCGAGCAGGCCGCGCCGCCGTGGAAGGCGGGCGGCGTCTATCTCGTGACGGGCGGCGGCGGGCGCATCGCGCGCCGGTTGATCGACGCGATCGCCGCGCACGCGGCGAATGCGACCGTCGTCGTCGCGAGCCGCACGCAGCCAGGCGCGGCGCGCGCCGATGCGCGGCACGCAACGGACGCCTCCGACACGCCGCACGCCCCGGGCGTCACCGTCGATCGCATCGCGCTGGACGTGACGGACGGCGCGCGCGTGCGCGACGCCGTGCGAAGCATCGTGAGCCGGCACGGCCGGCTCGACGGCGTGCTGCATGGCGCGGGCGTGCTCGACGACGACTTCATCCTGAACAAGGACGCCCGTGCGCTGCATGCGGTCATCGCGCCGAAGGCGCAGGGCGCGTGGCATCTCGATGCCGCCACCGCGTCGCTCGATCTCGATTGCTTCGTGCTGTTCTCGTCGGTGGCGGGCGCGCTCGGCAATGCCGGGCAGGTCGACTACAGCGGCGCGAACGCGTTCATGGATGCGTTCGCGCACTGGCGCCGCGCGCGCGTTGCGGCCGGCGAGCGGCGCGGGCGCACGGTGTCGATCGGCTGGCCGCTCTGGGCGGAAGGCGGCATGCGGATCGACGATGCTTCGCTCGCCGCGCTCGAGCGCAGCCTCGGGATGCGGCCGATGCCGACGCCCGCGGCGATCGGCGCGCTCTACGCGGCGCTCGCGTGCGGCGAGAGCCACGTCGTGCTGTTTCACGGCGATCCGGCGCCGCTGCGCCGCGCCGCATGGCTCGCCGCGAGCGCGCCGACGCAAGACGACCCCGCCGCCGCCTCGATCGAGCCGGCGGCTTCCTCCACGGAGCTTCCCGAGATGAACGTCCAAGCGACCGCGCCGGCCGACGCCGGCGCCCGCCCGCGCGACGACGCGCCCGCCGCCGCAGTCGCACATGCCGCGCCCGATGCGTCCGATGCGCCCGATGCGCGCCCGGCCGATGCCGCGCCGGCCGACGACGCGCGGCTGACCGAGCACGCGCTCGCGCTCCTGAAGCGGCTGCTGTCGACGGCGCTGCACACGCCCGCGTCGCGGCTCGACGCGCACGCGCCGCTCGAGCGCTACGGGATCGATTCGATCGTCGTCGTCAGCATGAACGGCGAGCTCGAGAAGGCGTTCGGCTCGCTGTCGAAGACGCTGTTCTTCGAATACCGGACGCTGCACGAGCTCGCCTGCTATTTCGTCGCGCATCATCGCGAGCGGCTTGCGCGGCTGCTGCCCGCCGGGCACGGCGCGCGCCTCGCGCCAGCGCCGGCGCAGCCGCTTGCGCCGCGCGCGCCGTCCGCCGAGCCGGCGCGCGACGCCGCGCGTTCGCTGGAGCCGGAGCAGGGGCAGGGGCAGGGGCAGGGGCAGGAGCCGGAGCCAGCATCCCAAACCGCAGCCGCATCGGAATCCGCGCGCGCGCCGGCGCAAGCGAGCGCGCATGCGCGGCGCGAGCGCGCGGCACCGGAAACGCGAACGCAGGCACCGGCACAGGCGCACGCGCCGGCGCAAGCGAGCGCGCCCGACGCCGCCCGCGACGCGTTCGACATCGCGATCGTCGGCCTGGCCGGACGCTATCCGGGCGCGGATTCGGTCGACGCGTTCTGGGCGAACCTGCGCGACGGCCGCGACTGCGTGACGGAGGTGCCCGCCGAGCGCTGGGATCACGCGCGCTACTTCCATCCGGACAAGGCGCACCCGGGCACGACCTACGCGAAGTGGGGCGGCTTCGTCGACGGCGTCGACCGCTTCGACGCGGCCTTCTTCAACATGTCGCCGCGCGAGGCGGCGATCGTCGATCCGCAGGAGCGGCTGTTCCTCGAAACGGTCTACGAGGCGATCGAGGACGCCGGCTACACGCCCCGCACGCTCGCGGGCGGCGCGGGCCGTGACGCGGCGGTCGGCGTGTACGTCGGCGTGATGTATCAGGAGTATCAGCTCTACGGCGCGCAGGCGAGCGCGCTCGGCGAGCCGTGCGCGCTGCCGAGCAGCCCGTCGTCGATCGCGAACCGCGTGTCGTTCTTCTGCGATTTCGACGGGCCGAGCATCGCCGTCGACACGATGTGCTCGTCGTCGCTGACGGCGATCCATCTCGCGTGCCAGAGCCTGCGCTCCGGCGAATGCGCGGCGGCCGTCGCGGGCGGCGTGAACCTCACGCTGCATCCGAACAAGTATCTGCTGCTGTCGTTCGGGCGCTTCGCGTCGAGCAAGGGGCGCTGCGAGAGCTTCGGCGCGGGCGGCGACGGCTACGTGCCCGCCGAGGGCGTCGGCGCGGTCGTCCTCAAGCCGCTCGCGCGAGCGCGCGCGGACGGCGATCACGTCTACGGCGTCATCAAGGGTTCCGCGCTCAATCACGGCGGGCGCACCAACGGCTTCACGGTGCCGAATCCGGCGTCGCAGCGGCGCGTGATCCTGCGCGCGCTGCGCGAGGCGGGCGTCGATCCGCGGCGGCTCGGCTACGTCGAGGCGCACGGCACCGGCACGTCGCTCGGAGACCCGATCGAGATCGACGCGCTCAGCCGCGCGTTCGCCGAGTTCACGCAGGACAAGCAGTTCTGCCCGATCGGCTCGGTCAAGTCGAACATCGGGCACGCGGAAAGCGCGGCCGGCGTCGCCGCGCTCACGAAGGTGCTGATGCAGCTCAAGCACGACACGCTCGCGCCGTCGCTGCACGCGGACGTGCTCAACCCGAACATCGATTTCGCGGCGACGCCGTTCTACGTGCAGCGCGAGCGCGCCGACTGGCCGCCCGCCGTCGACGCGGGCGAAGCCGGCGGCGTCGCGCGCCGCCGGCCGCGCGTGTGCGCCGTTTCGTCGTTCGGCGCGGGCGGCTCGAACGCGCACCTGATCGTCGAGGAATACGTCGCGAGCGACGGCGAGCGGGCCGTGCGCTCCGCGTCCGACCAGCTCGTCGTGCTGTCCGCGCGCTCGCCCGAGCAGCTTCGGGAACGGGCGCGCCGGTTGCGCGCGCGGCTGCTCGCCGACGCGGGCGGCACGCCGCTCGATGCGCTCGCCTACACGCTGCAGGTTGGGCGCGAGGCGATGGCCTATCGTTTCGCGACGATCGTCGCGACGCGCGATGCGCTCGCCGCGCGGCTCGATGCGCTCGCGAACGACGCGCTGTTCGACGGACAGGCGCTGCCGGGCGATGCCGACGGCTTCGCCCGGCGGGCGGAGCGCGACGAAACGCTCGTGTCGCTCGCGCGCGACGACGCGTTTCGCGACGCGGTCGGCCGATGGGTTGCCGAAGGTCAGCTCGCGCGGCTCGCGCAACTGTGGGTGCGCGGCGTGGATCTCGACTGGACGCTGCTGCATCGCAGCCCGCCCGCGCGGATCAGCCTGCCGACCTATCCGTTCAAGCGCGACCGGCATTGGGGCGTGCCGAACCTGGCGGGGCTGCCGGGCGCGGCGGGCGTCGCGAACGTCGCGGGCGTCGCCGGGGCGGCGGGTCCGGCGGGCGTCGAGCATGCCGCGAGCGGCGCGGGCGCGGCGAGTGTCGCCAGTGCGGCGGGCGCTGCAAGTGCCGCGAGCACGGCGAGCACGGCGAGTAGGGCCGGCACGCCGAGCCCTGCCGTCGCGGCCTCGACGGGTGAGACTGTCGCCGCGCCGGCCAGTCATGACGCGTTCGCGACAGCCGGCGCGAAGCCGGGAGTCGTGCTCGCGCCGGCGACGGCGGCCGGCTACGTCGCGACGCCGCGACCGAAGCCGACCGTCATGCTCGACACCGACGCCGCCGCGGCGGCGCGCGCGCGGCCTGGGGCCGCGTCGTCACCGTCACCGTCGTCGCCGTCTCCATTGCCTTCGTCGCCGCCGCGGATGTCGTCGCGGCAGCACGCGTCGCCGGCCGCCGCGCCGGACCCGCGCGCGGCGCTGCTCGACATTGAGGCGTTCCTGGCCGGCTCGCTCGCCGCCGCGCTGATGGCGACGACGGACGAGATCGACCGGGAGCAGACGTTCAACGCGCTCGGCGTCGATTCGATCGTCGGCGTCGAGTGGGTCCGCGCGATCAACGATCGCTACGGCACCGCGCTGCCCGCCACCGTCATCTACGACCATCCGAGCGTGCGCGCGATGGCGCGCCACGTGTCGTCGAACGCGACGCCCGGTGTGGCCGGCGTCGCGCGCGGCGACGCATCCGCGCCGCAGGCTGCGCCGTCGGCGTTCGCAGCGGCGGCTTCGTCTGCGTCGGGGGCGGTTTCGCCGGCGCCCTTCGCGTCCGCCGCGCCGCCTGAGCCGCCTGCGTCGCCCGCGCGCGCGGACGGCGCGCTTGACGCAGCCGGCGCGACGAGCCTCGACGCGATCCGCGCGCATCTCGTCGACAGCCTCGCGCAGGCCCTTTACGTCGAGCCCGCCGAGATCGGCGTCGACCAGCCGTTCGCCGAGCTCGGGCTCGATTCGATCGTGGGCGTCGAGTGGATCACCGCGGTGAACCGGCGTTTCGGCACCGCGCTGCCGGCCGTCGCGATCTATGACCACCCGAGCGTCGTGGCGCTCGCGCGATTCGTCGGCACGCAGCTCGGCGCGCGCCTGCCGGCCGCGCAGGCGGCGCGCGCGGGCGCGTTCGCCGGCGTCGAGCCCGGCGAGCCCGACGCGCGCGCGCTGCCCGCTGCCGCCCGCGCCGCCGCGCCGCCCGCGCACACCGACGCCGCTGCCCACACCGATACCGACGCATTGCTGCGCGCGATCGAGCGCGGCGAGCTCGACGCCGGCGACGCCGACGCGATCTGGCGGCGCATGCAGTCGCGCGCGGCGCGGCCCGAGCCGCTCGCGCAGCCGTGAAGCCTTTTTTCATTCAGCCGGAAGGAACCCAGCCATGAACCAAGAAGCCGTCTTTCAACTGCTCGTCTCCCACGCGCGCGAGGTCGTGCCGCATCTCGCGCAGCATCCGTTCCAGCCTTCCGAGAGCTTCAAGACGCTCGGCGCGAATTCGATGGACCGCGCGGACATCCTGATGATGACGATGGAGGCGCTGTCGATCCGCTGCTCGCTCACCGAGCTCGCCGGGCCGGCCAACATCGGCGAGCTCGCCGCGCTGCTCGCGCAAAAGGCGCGCCATGGCTAGAGCGGTCGTCACGGGGCTCGGCGTCGTGAGCCCGATCGGCATCGGGGTGCCGGCGTTCGAGGCCGCGCTGTTCGCGGGCGGCGCGGCGTTCGGCGTGATGCGCCGCGAAGGCCGCCAGCACGCGGCGTCGGCATTCCTCGGCGCGGAGCTGCCGGCGTTCGAGCTGCCGGCCTCGGCGTTCGCGGGCGCGCAGCGGCTTTCGCTGCCCGCGCGGGCCGCGCTCGCCGCGCTCGGCGAGGCGTGGGCCGATGCGGCGCTTCGCGAGCTCGATCCCGCGCGCGTCGGTCTCGTCATCGGCGGCTCCAACCTGCAGCAGCGCGAGCTCGCGCGCGTGCACGAGGCGTTCCGCGAGCGGCCGCTCTACGTGCGGCCGAATCACGCGGTGTCGTACATGGACACCGACCTCGCGGGCGCGTGCGCGCAAGCGTTCGGCGTGCGCGGCGCGGCCTGCACGGTGGGCGGCGCGTCCGCGAGCGGGCTGCTCGCCGTCGTCGAGGCCGCGCGGCTCGTGCAGGCGGGCGAGCTCGACGCGTGCGTCGCCGTCGGCGGTCTCGCGGATCTGTCGCATCTCGAATGCCAGGCGTTTCGCTCGCTCGGCGCGATGGGCTCCGAGCGCTTCGCCGACGATCCCGGCGCGGCGTGCCGCCCGTTCGATCGCGCGCGCGACGGGTTCATCTACGGCGAAGCGTGCGCGGCGCTCGTCGTCGAGTCGCCCGAGTCGGCGGGCCGCCGCGGCGCGCGGGCGCGCGCGGCGCTCGCCGGCTGGAGCGTCGTGAGCGGCGCGAATCGCGGCCCGAACGCGACGCTCGACGCGGAAGCCGACGCGATCGGCCGCGCGCTCGCGCACGCGGGCTGGCGCGCGGCCGACGTCGACTACGTGAACCCGCACGGCAGCGGCTCCGTGAGCGGCGACGAAATCGAGCTCGCCGCGCTCGCGGCCGCCGGGCTCGGCCATGCGTGGCTGAACGCGACGAAGTCGCTGACGGGGCACGCGCTGAGCGCGGCGGGCGCGGTCGAGACGCTGGCGACGGTGCTGCAGATGCAGGCGTCGCGGCTGCACCCGACGCGCAATCTCGACGATCCGATCGCGCCCGCGCGATGGGTGCGCGGCGCGCCGCAGCCGGCGCGCGTCGGCCGCGCGCTGAAGCTTTCCTACGGCTTCGGCGGCATCAACGCCGCCTTGTGCCTCGAACACGTTTCCCAACGAATTCCACGCGAGGAGGTATCCCATGCCGGTCGGTATTGAGGCCATGAACGTCTACGGCGGATCGGCCGCGCTCGACGTGAGCGAGCTCGCGCGCCACCGCAAGCTCGACATGTCGCGTTTCGCGAATCTGCTGATGCGCGAGAAGGCGGTGGCGCTGCCGTTCGAGGACCCGATCACGTTCGGCGTCAACGCGGCGAAGCCGATCGTCGACGCGCTGTCGGACGCCGAGCGCGAGCGCATCGAGATGCTGATCACGTGCACCGAATCGGGCATCGATTTCGGCAAGTCGATCAGCACCTACCTGCATCACCATCTCGGCCTGAACCGCAACTGCCGGCTGTTCGAGGTCAAGCAGGCGTGCTATTCGGGCACGGCCGGCTTCCAGACGGCCGTGAACTTCATCCTGTCGCAGACCTCGCCGGGCGCGAAGGCGCTCGTCGTCGCCACCGACATCTCGCGCTTCATGGTCGTCGAAGGCGGCGACGCGATCTCCGAGGACTGGTCGTTCGCCGAGCCGAGCGCGGGCGCGGGCGCCGTCGCGATGCTCGTGAGCGACGCGCCCGCCGTGTTCCAGCTCGACGTCGGCGCGCACGGCTATTACGGCTACGAGGTGATGGACACGTGCCGGCCGGTGCCGGACAGCGAGGCGGGCGATTCGGACCTGTCGCTGATGTCGTATCTCGAATGCTGCGAGCGCGCGTGGGGCGAGTATGCGAGCCGCGTCACGGGCGCCGACTATCGGAACACGTTCCAGTACCTCGCGTTCCATACGCCGTTCGGCGGAATGGTCAAGGGCGCGCATCGCAGCATGATGCGCAAGGTCGTGCGCGCGCGCGCCGACGAGGCCGAAGCCGATTTCGTCGCGCGCGTCGAGCCGGGGCTCGCGTATTGCCAGCGCGTCGCGAACGTGATGGGCGCGACCGTGTTTCTGTCGCTCGCGAGCACGATCGACCACGGCGATTTTTCGACGCCCAGGCGCATCGGGCTCTTCTCGTACGGCTCCGGCTGCTGCTCGGAGTTCTTCAGCGGCGTGGTCACGCAGGAAGGGCAGCGCCGGCTCGCCGCGATGCGCATCGGGCAGCAGCTCGACGCGCGCTACCGCCTCTCGCTCGCCGAGTACGACGCGCTGCTGCTCGGCAGCGGGGCGGTCCGGTTCGGCACGCGCAACGTCGAGCTCGGCGCGTCGCTGCTGCCCGGCCCGCGCGCGATGCTCGCCGGCAAGAACCGTCTCGTGCTCGCGCGCATCCGCGAATTCCACCGCGAGTACGTCTGGTCATGAGCGGCTATTCGACGATCGAAGTTGAGATCGACGCGAACGTCGGCTATCTGACGCTGCATCGGCCGGGCGCGGGCAACGCGATCGACGCGACGCTCGTCGCCGAATGCGCGCACGCGCTCGAGCGGCTCGCACGCGACGCGAGCGTCGTCGTGCTGCGCGGCGACGCCCAGACGTTCTGCAACGGCGCGGACTTCGGCGCGCTCGCCGCCGCCGCGGCCGACGAGCCCGCGGCGGGGCCCGCCGAATTCGATCCCGCGCCGCTCTACGCGCTGTGGACGCAACTGCTGCGCGGCCCGTTCGTGTCGATCGCGTACGTCGAGGGGCGCGCGAACGCGGGCGGGCTCGGGTTCGTGAGCGCGTGCGACATCGCGCTCGCGGGCCCGCGCGCGCAATTCGGGCTCTCCGAGCTGCTGTTCGGGCTGCTGCCCGCGTGCGTGCTGCCGTTCCTGATCCGCAAGGTGGGCTGGCAGCGGGCCCACTACATGACGCTGATGACGCGCCCGTTCGACGCGGCGCAGGCGTGCGAGTGGGGGCTCGTCGACGCGCGCGACGAGCATCCCGAGCGCCTGCTGCGCGCGCACCTCGCGCGGCTGCGCCGGCTGCCGCGCGCGGGCGTCGAGCGCTACAAGCGCTACGCGTCGCAGCTCGACGGCCTCGTCGAGCGCGCGCGCGACGCGGCGCTCGCGCTGAACCGCGAGGCGTTCGCCGACGCGCGCAATCTGGCCGCGATCCGCTCGTTCGTCGAGCACGGGCGCATGCCGTGGGAATCGACCCCGCCGCACGGAGGACACGCATGAATCACGCAGTCACGGTCAGCGAGCCGCAGGACGGCACGCTGCTCTTCACGATGCACGACCGCGAATCGAAGAACACGTTTTCCGAGGCGCTCGTCGGCGGGCTCATCGATGCGTTCGCGCGCGCGGCCGCTTCGCCCGCGTGCCGGTGCGTCGTGATGACGGGCTACGACAGCTACTTCGCGTGCGGCGGCACGCAGCAAGGGCTGCTCGCGATCCAGCGCGGCGAGCTCGCGTTCACCGACGTCAACATGTACAGCCTCGCGCTCGACTGCCCGGTGCCCGTGATCGCGGCGATGCAGGGGCACGGCATCGGCGGCGGCTTCGTGATGGGCATGTATTGCGACTTCGTGATCCTGAGCCGCGAGAGCGTCTACACGACCAACTTCATGAAGTACGGCTTCACGCCGGGCATGGGCGCGACGGCCGTCGTGCCGCACAAGCTCGGCTTCGCGCTCGCGCACGAGATGCTGCTCGGCGCGCAGACCTATCGCGGCGCGGATCTCGAGCGGCGCGGCGTGCCGTTTGCCGTGCTGCCGCGGCACGAGGTGCTGCCGCACGCGCTGTCGCTTGCCGCGCAGGTCGCGCAGAAGCCGCGCGGCGCGCTCGTCACGCTCAAGTCGCACATGGTGCGCGGGCTGCGCGAGCAACTGCCGTCGATCGTCGCGGACGAAGTGGCGATGCACGACGCGACATTCCACAACGACGATGTGAAGGCCCGCATCGAATCGAGGTTCGGCCAGTGAGGGAGCACGCCATGCGATCCAGCAAGGAGATCTTCGAGGCGCTGCGCGACGGGCGGCTGTCGCGCGAAGAGGCGCATGCGGCGCTGCGCAGCGCGCGGGCGGCGGCGGATGCGGCGGGTGCGAACGGCGCGGCCGATGCGGCCGATGCGGGCGATGCGGCAAGCGGGGCGAGCGCGGCGAACGGCGAGCGTGCCGCGCATGCGGCGAAGACGGCCGAATCGGCGGCCGCGGCCGACGCCATGCCGATCGCGATCATCGGCCGCTCGGGGCGCTATCCGGACGCGCCGGATCTCGCCGCGTACTGGCGCAATCTGGCGGCGGGGCGCGACTCGGTGCGCCCGATCGCGCCGTCGCGCTGGGACACGGACGCATGGTTCGACGCGCGGCGCGGCGAGCCGGGCAGGATCTATTGCCGCGCGCTCGGCGCGCTGGACGACATCGATTGCTTCGATCCGCTGTTTTTCCACATCTCGCCCGCCGAGGCGCAGTACATCGATCCGCAGCACCGCATCGTGCTCGAGGAGGCGTACCGCGCGTTCGAGGATGCCGGCTACACGCCGCAGCGGCTCGGCGGCCGCGCGTGCGGCGTCTATCTCGGCATCATGAGCAACGAATACGCGATGATGCTCGCGCGCGAGCGCGCGCCGATCGTGAACGCGACCGGCAACGCGTTCTCGATCGCGGCCGCGCGCATCGCGTACTGGCTCGACCTCAAGGGGCCCGCGCTCGCGCTCGACACCGCGTGCTCGTCGTCGCTCGTCGCCGTCCATCTCGCGTGCCAGGCGCTGCGCGCGGGCGAGGTGGAGATGGCGCTCGCATGCGGCGTGTCGCTGTATCTGACGGCCGAGTCGTACGTCGCGATGTGCGGCGCGAACATGCTGTCGGCGCGCGGCGCGTGCCGCGCGTTCGACAACGACGCCGACGGCTTCGTGCCGGGCGAGGGCGCGGGCGCGGTGCTGCTCAAGCGGCTCGACGCGGCCGAGCGCGACGGCGACCGGATTCTCGCGACGATCGCGGCGAGCGGCATCAACCAGGACGGCAAGACGAACGGCATCACCGCGCCGAGCGCGGCGAGCCAGAGCGCGCTCGTGCGCGACGTGTACGCGCGTTTCGGGATCGACGCGACGAGCGTCGACTACTGCGAGATGCACGGCACGGGCACGAAGCTCGGCGATCCGATCGAGCTGCGCGCGCTCGCCGACGTCTATCGCGAAGCGGGCGCGGCCGCCGGCGCGTGCGCGATCGGCTCGGTGAAGACGAACATCGGTCACACGTCGGCGGCGGCGGGCGTCGCGAGCCTGCACAAGGTCATGCTCGCGCTCGAGCACGGCGCGCTCGCGCCGAGCCTGCATTTCGACGCGCCGAACGAGCATTTCGATTTCGCCGCCTCGCCGTTTCGCGTCGTCACGCACGCGCAGCCGTGGCCGCGGCGCGCGGATCGCCCGCGCCGCGCCGCGATCAGCTCGTTCGGGCTGAGCGGGACGAACGCGCACGTGATCGTCGACGAATATCGCGGCCGGGCGCGCGGCGCCGCCTCGCATGCGTCGGGCGCGGCGCACGCGTCGGGCGTACCGGATGCGTCAAACGTCTCCGGCGTGCGGGACGCGCTGCCGGCGTCGAACGCCGCGAACGCACCGCGCCGACCGGAAGTCCCGGAAGCCCCGGAAACCCCGAGCGCGCGGCACCCGGCGACGGACGCGCTCGTCGTCCTGTCCGCGCGCGACGCCGAGCGCCTGCGCGACTATGCGCGGCGTCTGCTGCGCCACGTGAGCGACACGTCGCCGGTATCGTTGCCGGACCTCGCGTACACGCTGCAGACGGGGCGCGCGGCGATGCCGCATCGGCTCGCGATCGCCGCGGATGCCGTCGATACGCTGCGCGACGCGTTGAGCGCGTTCGTCGACGGCCGGCCGCATCCGGCGCTCGTCGCAGGCGCGGCGCAGGGCGGCGCCGGTACGGGGGCGGCGCGCGAAGCGCTCACGCATGCGCACGCCTGGGACGCGCTCGCGCGCGCATGGGTGGCGGGCGCGGAGATCGACTGGCCCGCCGCGCATGGCGCGGCGCTCGCCGAGCGCGTGCGCGTGAACGCGCCGACGTATCCGTTCGCGCGCGAGCGCTATTGGCTGCCGCGGCCGCCCGCGGACGAGGCTGGCGCGCGCCGGCGCGTCGCGCTCGTGAGGGACTGGACGTCCGCGCCGCTCGGCGCGCCGGCCGTGTCCGGCGCGCGGCCTGTGGCGACGCGCATCCTGATGGTCGGCCGCTGCGCGGCGAACCGCGCGCTCGCCGACGCGCTCGCGCCGATGCTGCCGGATGCGGCGCTGATCGACGTGTGCGACGACGCCTCGTTCGACCGCCTGCCCGCGGCGGCGGGCGTCGTCGACCTGACAGGCTGCGCGCGCGAGCCGATCGACGAGATGCGGTGGCTCGCGCTCGTGCAGCGGGTGGTCGCGAGCCGGCCGCGCGCGCTGTACGCCGTCACGGCAGGGCTCGAGACGCCCGCGCGCGGCGCGGCCGGCCTCGCGGGCGCCTGGCAGGCGGGGCTGTATCTCGCGCTGGCCGCCGAATATCCGAGCGTCGCGTCGCGCGTCGTCGATTTGCCCGAAGGCGGCGAGCCGTCGGCGCTCGCGGCGCTCGTGGCGGCCGAATACGACGGCGCGTCGGCCGATGTGCATTGCCGCTATCGCGACGGCGTGCGCGAGCGCGCGATCGTGCGTCCGCTCGACATCGATGCCGACGTCGACGCGCCCGGGCGCGCGCCGCGCGCGAGCGTGCTCGGCCCCGACGATTGCGTATGGATCACGGGCGGCACGCGCGGACTCGGCCTGACGTGCGCGCGGCACCTCGTGTCGCGCCACGGGGTGCGCCGGCTGCTGCTGACGGGCAGGACCGCGCTGCCGCCGCGTTCGGAATGGGACGCGCTCGGCGCGCGCGACGCGGATTTCGCGCGGCGGGCGGCCGGGCTGCGCGCGCTCGAGGCGATGGGCGCGCGGATCGAATATTCGGCCGTCGCGCTCGATGACGCGCGCGCCGTCGCGGCCGAGCTCGCGCGCGTGCGTCCGACGCTCGGCGCGGTGACGGCGCTCGTTCATTGCGCGGGCGCGGTCGACTGGTCCGAGCCGGCGTTTTTCGCGAAGTCGCGCGAATCGATGCGCGCGGTGCTGCAGCCGAAAACGGCCGGGCTCGCGACCGTCGTCGACGCGCTCGCGGGCGCGCCCGTCAAGCGGATCGTGCTGTTTTCGTCGGTTGCGGCGGCGATCCCCGCGCTCGGCGCGGGCCAGGCCGACTACGCGACGGCGAACGCGTGGCTTGACTACTTCGCGCGCGCCTATGCGCGCGCGCTGCCCGTCGTCAGCGTGCAATGGCCGAACTGGCGGGGCGCGGGAATGGGCGAGGTGCGCAGCCGCGCGTATGCGCAAAGCGGGCTGTCGGCGCTCGACGACGCGCAAGGGCTTGCGCTGTTCGACTGGGCGCTCGAGCGGATGCCCGCGCCGGTGGTGTTGCCCGCCTTCGTGCGCGACGGCGAACGCCCGTGGCTGGACTGGCTGGGAGCGCGGACGGCGCACCGAGCGGCATTTGACGCCGAGTCCGACGCAGGCCCGGCCGCGGCGCGGGCCTCGGTGGTCGCGGCGGAGGGGGAAGCCGGCCGCGACCGCCTGTCCGGCGGCGCAAGCGGCATCGCGAGCGGGGCGGCGTCCGTCGACGGCGGTGGCGATGGCCACCGCATTGGCGAGGCCGCCCGCGACGGCGACGGCGAAGGCGAGGGCAATGGCGAGGGCAATGGCGAGGGCGAAGGCGAGGGCGCTTTCGTCGCCGCCGTGCGCGCATGGCTCGCGTCGACGTTCGCGCGGGAGCTGGCGCTGCCGAGCGGGACGCTCGATCCGGCGAAGCCGTTTCGCGAGTACGGCGTCGATTCGATCATGCTGACGCAACTGCTGCGTCCGCTGAACCGGCTAGCCGATGCGCCGCTCGATCCGTCGTTGCTGTTCGAGTACGGCGACGTCGCGCAACTGGCCGATTGGCTCGTCGCGCATCGCGCGGAGCTGATGCGGCAAGCGCTCGCGGCCGAAGGCGCGCGCGCGCCGGCCGACGCGCGGCCGGCTGGGATCGCCGCGCCGGACCCGCGGGCGCTTTCGCCGGCCGCCGCGACGCACGCCGACGCGGCGCGGGTGGAGACGACTTGCGCGATGCGCGGGACGGCCGCGACATCGGCGGCAATCGAGACGCCCGCGCCGCCTGCGAGTCCGGCAGCGCCGACAGTCCCGGCAACATCGGCAACAGCGGCAACATCGGCAACAGCGGCGACAGCGGCAACAGCGGCGACACCCGCCGCCCCGCCATCCCCGATGCGGGATTCGCAGGCGCGCCCGTGCGACATCGCGGTCGTCGGGCTGGCCTGCCGCTTTCCCGGCGCGCCGTCGGTCGACGCGTACTGGGCGCTGCTGCGCGACGGCGCGCGCGGCATCGGCCCCGCGCCGCGCGAGCGCTTCGCGCAAGCCGATCGCTTTTGCGGCGGCTTTCTCGACGCCGTCGGCCGGTTCGACCCCGACCATTTCGGCATCGCGCCCGGCGACGCGCGCGCGATGGACCCGCAGGCGCTCTTGCTGCTCGAGCTCGGCGTCGAGCTGTTTCATCACGCGGGCTACCGTCCGGAAGAGCTCAGGGGCGGGGCCGTCGGCGTGTTTCTCGGCGGCCGCAGCCAGCACGCGCCCGACGCCGCGCTGCTTGCGCACGCGCATCACCCGATCGTCGCGGTCGGACAAAACTATCTGGCCGCGAACCTGTCGCGGCACTTCGACCTGAACGGCGCGTGCGCGCTCGTCGACACCGCGTGCTCGTCGGCGCTCGTCGCGATGCACTCGGCCGTGCTCGCGCTCGCGGCGGGCGAGATCGACGCGGCCGTCGTGGGCGGCGTGAGCCTGCTGTCGTCGGACGCCGGCCATCGCCTTTTCGAGCAGCGCGGCCTGCTCGCGCCGGACGGCGCGTTCCATCTGTTCGACGAGCGCGCGAACGGCACGGTGCTGAGCGAGGGCGCGGGCCTCGTGATGCTCAAGCCGCTTGCCGCCGCGCGCGCGCACGGCGACACGATCTACGCGGTGCTCAAGGGGCTCGCGGTCAACAACGACGGCCGCACGGCCGGCCCGTCGAGCCCGAATTTCGCCGCCCAGCAGGCGGTGATGCGCCGCGCGCTCGCGCAAAGCGGGCTGCGCGCCGACGACGTGCGGCACGTCGAGGCGAACGGCTCGGGCTCGCGCGTGACCGATCTGCTCGAGCTCAAGAGCATCCGCGCCGTGTACGGCGGCCAGTCGCGGGACGCCGCCTGGTGCGCGCTCGGCTCCGTGAAGCCGAGCATCGGCCACACGCTGTGCGCGCAGGGCATCGCGGCGTTCATCAAGAGCGTGCTGATGCTGCATCACCGCAGCGTGCCGCCGTTCCTGTCGGGGCAGCAGCCGATGCAGCACAGCCCGATCGAGCGCTCGCGGCTGCGCTTCGTCAGGGAAACGATCCCGTTCGACGTCGCGGCCCCCGCGGTCGCACTCAATTGCTTCGCCGACGGCGGCACGAACGTGCACGCGGTGCTGCAGGCGTGGGAGGGCCCGACGCGGCCGTCGCGCACGCCGCTCGCCGCGCCCGTGTTCGCGCGCCGGAGGCTCGACGCCCGCACGTCACATGCGAGCGCGCGGACGGCGGCGGCATGGCCGCGTTACGTCGCGCGCTGATTCGCGCATCGCGCCCGGAGAACTTATGGAAGACCAAGTCGTACTGACTTCGCAACATCCGCTGCTCGACGCCCACCGGATCGACGGCGAACCCTGGCTGCCGGGGCTCGCCTATCTCGACCTCGTCTATCAGCTCGGCGAGGCGCGCGGCATCGCGTTCGAGCGTCACGCGCTGCACGACCTCACGCTGCATGCGCCGCTTGCCGTCGCCGATGGCGAGGCGGTCGTGCTGACGCTGCGGTGGCGCGACGAACGCGCCGACGGCTGGCATCTGACGATCGAAGGCGCGCCGCTCGACGGCGGCGAGGGCGCGGCGCCGCGCCGGCTCGTCACCGTCCGGCTGCGCGAGGCCGCGCCGGCCGCCTTCGGCGCGATGCGTGACGGCGACATGGACGCGCCGGCCGTACTCGGCGCGACGCATGACGGCAACGTCGGCACAGCCGGCGACATCGTTCACGGCAACGGCGAAGCGACCGTCGTCGATCTCGCGTCGCTGTACGCACGCTGCCGCTCGCTCGGGCTCGTGCACGGCGCGGCGATGCAGGCGCGGGGCACCGCGCGGCTGACGGCCGAGCAGGTGCTCGTCGACGTGCGGCCGGCGACGGCCTCGCGACAGGCGGAAGGCGATACGGAGCGCAATACGGACGGCAATGCGGACGGCGACGCCGGTCCGTATCTGTTCGATCCCGCGTTGATCGACGGCAGCGGCATCGGCTCGGCTGCGTTCTTCGCGCATCTGTTCGACGACGCCGATGCGCCGCGCCTCTACCTGCCGCTGCATATCGGCGCATTCCGGGCGACGCGGCCGATTCGCGCGCACGTGCTCGCGCGCGTGCGCCGGGCGTCGGTGCGCCGGCGCCGCGAGCTCGTTACGGTGACGTTCGAATTCTTCGATCCCGCGACCGGCGAGCAGATCGCCGAGCTGACCGACGTGACCTGCAAGGCGGTGCGCGACGCGCGCGACGGCGCGCCGGCGCGGGCGCGCACGGATGCGGCGTCCGGCAGCGCGTGTTCCGGCGCGTGTTCCTGTGCGGCGCCCGCCGCGGCGCGAACCGTTGACGGACGAACCGACGGCGCGCGAACGGAACGCGCGCTGCCGGACGACGCATCACCGCCGCCCGGCGCGCGGGCCGAGCGATTCGTGCGCGACGCGATCGCCGCGCGGCTCGGCGTCGCGCCGGCCGCGATCGATGCGGACGCGGGCTTTTACGATCTGGGCCTCGACTCGGGCATGCTGCTCGAACTGGCGGAGACGATCGGCGCGGCGATCGGCGCGTCGTTGGCGCCGACGCTGCTGTTCGAGCACGCGAACGCGCGCGAGCTCGGCGCATGGCTCGACGCCGAGCACGGCGCCGCGTTCGCGGCGCGCGCGACGCCGCCGCATCGCGAGACCGAAGACGCGGCCCGGCATGCAGCGCCGCGAGCCGGCGCGGGCGATGCGAACGGTGCGCGCGACGGTGCGCGCGCGGGGACCGACGCGAACGACGCCGGCAACGCGAACAGCTCGAACGGCTCGAATCCCGTCGCCCGCCCGCCTGCGTCCGTGCGCTGCGGCTCGCTCGACATCGCCGTCGTCGGCATGGCCGGGCGCTACCCCGGCGCGCGCGATCTGGACGAATTGTGGGCGAACCTGCGCGACGGGCGCGACTGCGTGACCGAGGTGCCCGCCGAGCGCTGGCGCGCCGACGACGTCGCGCACGTGCGTTCGCCGTCGGGCAAGCCCGTGTCGCGATGGGGCGGCTTCATCGACGCGCCCGATTGCTTTGACGCGCGCTTTTTCCGGATCACGCCGCGCGAGGCGGAAGTGATGGACCCGCAGGAACGCGTGTTCCTGGAAACGGCGTGGGCGGCGATCGAGGACGCGGGCCACACGCCCGACACGCTCGCGCGCCGCGCGCCGGGCGGCGGCGACGCGGGCGCGCCCGTCGGCGTGTTCGTCGGCGTGATGCAGAGCGAATACGCGCTGATCCAGCGCGACGCGCTCGCGGGCGCGCCGACGCCGCTCGCCGTCAACCGCGCGCCCGTCGCGAACCGCGTGTCGTACGTCTGCGATTTCCACGGGCCGAGCGTCGCGATCGACACCGCGTGCTCGTCGTCGCTCGTCGCCGTGCACCTCGCGGCGCAGAGCCTCGCGGCCGGTGAATGCGCGGTTGCGATCGCGGGCGGCGTGAACCTGTCGCTGCATCCGGCGAAGTATGTGTCGTGCGCGCTGATGGACATGCACGCGTCGGACGGCCGCTGCCGCAGTTTCGGCGCGGGCGGCGACGGCTACGTGTCGGCCGAGGGCTGCGGCGCGCTCGTGCTCAAGCCGCTTTCGGCCGCGCTCGCGGACGGCGACGCGATCCACGGCGTGATTCGCGCGAGCGCGACGAACCACGTCGGCGCGGTCGCCGGCATCATGGCGCCGAGCCCCGCCGCGCAGGCCGCGCTGATCGGCGAGTGCCTGCGTCGCGCGAACGTCGACGCGCGCACGATCGGCTATGTCGAGGCGCACGGCACGGGCACCGCGCTCGGCGATCCGATCGAGATCGACGGGTTGACGCGCGCGTATCGCGCGCACACGCGCGACACGCAGTATTGCGCGCTCGGCTCGATCAAATCGGCGGTGGGGCACGCGGAGGCGGCGGCGGGCGTCGCCGGACTCACGAAGGTGCTGCTGCAGATGCGCCATCGGACGATCGCGCCCTCGCTGCACGCGCAGCCGCCCAATCCCCACATCGATCTCGCGGCGTCGCCGTTCTTCGTGCCGGCGCGGGCGATGCGGTGGGAGCCGCGCGCGCTTGCCGGCGGCGGCCGCGCGCCGCTGCGCGCGGCGGTGAGCTCGTTCGGCGCGTCGGGCACGAACGCGCACGTGATCGTCGACGCGTACGCGGACGCGCGCGTCGCGACGCACGACGACGCGGGGCCGTCCGTCGTCGTGCTCTCCGCGATGAGCGAGCCGGCGCTGCGGCAGTATGCGCGCGCGCTGCGCGACGCGATGCGCGCGGCGCCGGCGGCCGAGCCGCTCGTCGCGCGCATCGCCGAGCTGCTCGCCGAGCAGCTCGGCGTCACAGCCGACATGATCGATCCCGACGCGGACTGGCGCGAGTTCGGCGTCGACGCCGCGCAGCGGCGGCGCCTCGCGCGCGCGCTCGAGGCATGGCTCGACATCGACGACGCGCTGCCCGAGCGCGCGGCGCTCGATTCGGTCGCCGGGCTCGCGCGGCAGTTGCGGCGTGAGCACGCGCGCGCCGTCGATGCGGCGCTCGCCGGCGCGACGGACCTGGGCGCGGCGCGCAACGACGGCGCGGCCGCGCTGTCGCTGCGCGCGATCGCGCATACGCTGCAAGTGGGCCGCAAGGCGCTGCCCGAGCGCGCCGCGTTCGTCGCGCGCGACGTCGCGCATCTGGCGCGGCTGCTCGACACGTTCGCCGCGACGGGCGACGCGCCGCGACCGGACGGCCATCGCGGGCGAGCCCGCGCCGACGAACAGCCGGCCGAGCCGCTTTCGCCGCAACACGCGGACCCGCACCGGCTCGCCGCCGCGTGGGTCGAGGGCCGGGCGATCGACTGGGCGGCGGCGTATTCGAGCGGCGCGCCGCGCCGCGTGAGCCTGCCGACCTATCCGTTCGAGCGGCGGCGCTATTGGGTTCGCGCAGCGGATGCCCAGTCCGCCGTGCGCGCGACGGCCGACGGCGCGACTGCGCCGGACGCCGACGCGAAAGCCGATGTAAAAGCCGATGCAAGGGCTAATGCAAGGGCCGATGCGCAAGCCGGCGCGCACGTCGACGCCGGTGCGGCGGCCGCAGCCGCAGCCGCGGTCGCGGACATCCTGCAATCGGTCACCGGGCTGGGGCCGGACGAATGGCGCGACGATACGACGTTCGATGCGCTCGGTCTCGATTCGCTGATGATCGGCGAGTTCACGCGCCGCATCGAGGCGATGACGGGCGAGCGCGACACGACGCTGCTGTTCCGGTTCCGCGACTTGACCGCGCTCGCCGCGCATCTCGCGCATCGTCATCCGGCTGCGTGGCGGGCGGATGGGGCGCAGCGCGCGTCGTCCGCCGCATCGACGCCCGCGCCCGCGCCGGCGCAAGCCGGATCGCCGCCCGCGGCCCTCGCATCGCGCGCCGCGCGGCCGGCGCCGCGCGAGACGGCCGCCGCCGCGCCGCTCGACATCGCGATCATCGGCCTCGCGGGCCGCTATCCGCATGCGCCGACGCTTGACGCGTTCTGGCGCAACCTCGTCGCGGGCCGCGACTGCGTCGACGAGATCCCGCCGCAGCGCTGGCCGCTCGACGGCTTCTACGAGGCCGACCCCGCGCGCGCGGCGGCCGAGGGCAAGAGCGCGAGCAAGTGGGGCGCGTTCCTGTCCGATGTCGACCAGTTCGACCCGCTTTTCTTCGGCATCACGCCGAACGAAGCGCGGCTCACCGATCCGCACGAGCGGCTCTTTCTCGAAACCGCGTGGGCGTGCGTCGAGGACGCCGGCTACACGCGCGCGTCGCTCGCCGCGCTGCGCGACGGCCCGGGCGTCGGCGTGTTCGTCGGCGCGAGCTTCAACCAGTATCAGCTCATCGTGAGCGACGCGGCGCAGCGGCGCGGCGCGCGGCAGTTCGCGGCGCCGAGCCAGATCTTCTCGATCTCGAACCGCGTGTCGTACGTGATGAACTTCACGGGGCCGAGCCTGACCGTCGACACCGCGTGCTCGTCGTCGCTCTATGCGATCCATCTCGCATGCGAAAGCCTGCGGCGCGGCGAATCGAGCGTCGCGCTCGCGGGCGGCGTCAATCTTTCGCTGCACCCGAGCAAGTACGTGTCGCTGTCGCTCGGGCGCTTTCTCGCCGCCGACGGCCGGTGCCGCGCCTTCGACGAAGGCGGCACGGGCTACGTGCCGGGCGAGGCGGTGGGCGCGGTGCTGCTCAAGCCGCTCGCCGACGCCGAGCGCGACGGCGATGCGATCCACGGCGTGATCCGCGGCAGCGGCGTGAGCCACGGCGGCCGGACCAACGGCTTCGCGGTGCCGAGCCCCGACGCGCAGGCGCTCGCGATCCGGCGGGCGGTCGCGCAGGCGGGCGTCGCGCCGCGCAGCGTCGGCTACGTCGAGGCGCACGGCACGGGCACCGCGCTTGGCGATCCCGTCGAGATCGCGGGGCTGGAGGACGTGTTCCGCGCGGGCACCGACGACGTCGGGTTCTGCGCGATCGCGTCGGTGAAGACGATGATCGGCCACAGCGAGGCGGCGGCCGGCATCGCGCAGTTGACGAAGGTGCTGCTGCAGATGAAGCACGCGACGCTCGTGCGCAACCTGTCGCACGGCGGCGCGCCGAACCCGAACCTCGCGCTCGAACGCTCGCCGTTTCGCGTCGTGCGCGACAACGAGCCGTGGGCGGCCGGCGACGGCGGCGTGCGCCGCGCGGGCGTGAGCAGCTTCGGCGCGGGCGGCGCGAACGCGCACCTGATCGTCGACGCGTACCGCAACGCGCCCGAGCCGCGCGCGGGCGCGGACAGCGGCACGGACGACGCGCCCGCGCTGTGCGTGCTGTCGGCGAAGGACGACGCGCGCCTGCGCGAGATGGCGGCCCGGCTCGCCGCGCATCTGAGCGACGCGCGTCTCGGCGACGCGGACCTCGCCGACGTCGCGTTCACGCTTCAAGTCGGGCGCGAGCCGATGAACCGGCGCGCGGCGTTCGTCGTCAGCCGCGTGCGCGACGCGATCGATCTGCTGCACGCGATCGCGCGCGGAGACGAAGCGTCCGGCGCGCAGGCGTCCGGCGTGCTGCGCGGCGACGTGCGCGCGGCGGACGCGCAGCACGCGCCCGCCGTCGACGAGGCGACGCTCGCGCGCTGGCCGGCGGCCGACGCGGCGCGCGCGATCGCCTCCGCGTGGGTGCGGGGCGCGGCGATCGACTGGATGCGGCTGCGCCGCGCGCCGTCGGTGCGACGCATGTCGCTGCCGACCTATCCGTTCGCGCGCGAATCGTACTGGGTGCCCGGCGTCGCGCCGCAGTCGGCGCTTGCGCCGGCCGCCGGCCGCGCGAGCCGGGCCGTTGACGCGCACGGCGAGCACGGCGCGCCGCGCGCCGACGCGCCGGTTTGTCCGCCGGCCGGCCGCGCGCAGGAAACGCCGGGCACGGGCGTGCTCGTGCTCGCGCCGCAATGGCGGCCGGCCGAATGCTCGCCGAGCGCGAGCGCCGCGCCCGCGTTCGATGCGCGCGTGCTCGTGCTCTGCGAGACGCCGGCTTCGTTCGGCGCGGCGCTGGCGCCCGCGCTCGCGGACGGCGCGCGGATCGTCGCGCTGCGCTCGGACGAGCGCGATCCCGCCGCCCGCTTCGCGTCGCATGCGGCGCGCCTCTTCGCGCTCGTCAAGGACGAACTGCAGGCGCTCGCGAAGCGTCCGCTCGCGCGCGCGCTGCTGCAGGTCGTCGCGCCCGCGAGCGACGATGCGTGGGACTGCGCGGCGCTCGCCGCGCTGCTGAAGACGGCGGCGCAAGAGAATCCGCGTCTCGTCGCGCAGTGGATCGCGTTCGACGCGTGGCCCGATGCCGGCGGCGCCGCCGCGCGGCTGCGCGAGAACGCATCGGCGGCGGGCGACGTCGACATCCGCTATCTCGACGGCCGCCGCCACACGCTGCGCTGGGCGCAGACGCGGGCGGCCGACCGCGCGTTCGGCTGGCGCGCGAACGGCGTGTTCCTGATCACGGGCGGCGCGGGCGGGCTCGGCGCGCACGTGGCCGCGACGATCGCGCGCGGCGCGGTGCGCCCGACGATCGTGATCGCGGGCCGCTCGGCCGAAGGCGCGGCGCAGACCGCGCTGCTCGACGCGCTGCGCTCGGCGGGCGCGCGTGCGCAGTACCGGCAGGCCGACGTCGCGTCGCATGCCGATTGCGACGCGCTGATCGCCGGCTGCGTCGCCGAGTACGGCGCGCTGCACGGCGTCGTTCACTGCGCGGGCGTGATCCGCGACGGCTTCATCGTGCGCAAGCGCGCCGAAGACCTCGCGGCGGTATGCGCGCCGAAGGTGGCGGGCGTCGTCCATCTGGACGCGGCGACGCGGCGGCTGCCGCTCGATTTCCTGCTGTGCTTCTCGTCGGCGGCCGGCGCGCTCGGCAACGTCGGCCAAAGTGACTATGCGATGGCGAACGCGTTCATGGACGCGTTCGCCGCTCACCGCAACACGCTCGTCGCGCGCGGACAGCGGCGCGGGCGCACGTGCTCGATCGGCTGGCCGATCTGGCGCGACGGCGGCATGCGCGTCGATGACGCGACGCTCGCGGCGCTCGAAGCGCGCGCGGGGATGCTGCCGCTCGCGATCGACGAAGGAATGCGAACCATGCAAGACTGCCTTGCGCTCGATGCGCCGCACGTGATCGTCGCGGCTGGACACTTGACGACGTTGCGCCGGCTGCTGCGCGTCGATGCCGGCGCGGCCGGCGGGCATGCTGCGGATTCGGCCGATGCGGAAGCGGCCGATGCGGACGCGCGCGCGGCGAGCCCGGCCGGCGCGAATGCGGCCGTTGCCGATGCGGCAGGCGGCGATCGGGCCGGCATGAACACGGTCGGGCCGGACGCGCCCGGCGCGACGGCGCTCGCCGAAGGTCAGGCGGGCGCACGGGCGGCCGGCGAATCCGCGCCGGGCGACGACGTTGCCGGGACGCACGCCGCTTCGGGTGACGCGTCGCTTGCGGCGGCCGTCGCCGAGCGGCTCAAGCACGTGCTGAGCGAGGCGACCGGGATCGCCGTGTCGCGCCTTGACGCCGACGAGCCGTTCGACGCGTACGGCGTCGATTCGGTCGTCGTGATGACCGTCAACCGCGCGCTCGACGACGTGTTCGACGCGCTGTCGCAGACGCTGCTCTACGAATACGGCACGCTCGGCGCGCTCGCGGGCCACCTCGCGCACGCGCACGAAGCGGCGTGCCGCGACTGGTGCGGCGTCGCCGCGGCCGCGCGGCCGGGCGCGCGCGCCGCCGACGTGCGCGTGCGCGATACGCTCGCCGTCGACATGTCTCGCCCGGACGTGCGGACCCCGGACCTCCGGGTATCCGACGCGCGGGGCTTCGACGAGCGGGTATCCGACATGCGGGACTCCGACGCACAGGCCTCCAGCGCGCAGGCCTCCGACATGCTGGCCCGCGACACGCGCGACATCGACGCGCAGCGCATCGCCGACGCCGAACGGCAGCCCGCCGAGGACGGCGACGCGACGGCCGTCGGCCGCGCGGGAGCGCGCGCGCCCGGTGCGTCGTCCGATGCATTCGTCGGGGCGGCCGGCGCGGCCGCGGCCCCGGCCGGCCGCGACGAGCCGATCGCGATCATCGGCATCGCGGGCCGCTACCCGCAGGCGAGCGATCTCGACCAGTTCTGGCGCAACCTCGCGGGCGGCGTCGACAGCGTGACGACGATCCCGCCGGGCCGCTGGCCGCTCGAAGGCTTCTTCGAGCCGGACCGGGCGCGCGCGCTCGAAGCGGGCAAGAGCTACGGCAAGTGGGGCGCGTTCCTCGACGATCACGAGCGCTTCGATGCGCCGTTCTTTCAGATGTCGCCGCTCGAGGCGATCAACCTTGATCCGCAGATCCGGCTGTTCATCGAGACCTGCTGGGCGGCGCTCGAGGACGCGGGCTACACGCGCCGCCTGCTCGCGGAGCGCCACGGCAAGCGCGTCGGCGTGTTCGCGGGCATCACGAAGACGGGCTACGCGCTGCACGGCCCGCGCGTGTGGCCGCTCAGGCAGAGCTACAACCCGCAGACGTCGTTCAGCGCGCTCGTGAACCGCGTGTCGTACGTGCTCGACCTGCACGGCCCGAGCGTGCCGATCGACACGATGTGCTCGTCGTCGCTCACCGCCGTGCACGAGGCGTGCGAGCACATCCGCTCGGGCGCGTGCGCGCTCGCGCTCGCGGGCGGCGTCAACCTGTACCTGCATCCGTCGAATTTTCTCGAGCTGGCGGGCGTGCAGATGCTGTCGGCCGACGGGCGCTGCAAGAGCTTCGGGCAGGGCGCGGACGGCTTCGTGCCGGGCGAGGGCGTGGGCGCGGTGCTGCTCAAGCCGCTGTCGCGCGCGCTTGCCGACGGCGATCACGTGCACGCCGTCATTCGCGCGACGGGCATCAACCACGGCGGCAAGGTGAACGGCTTCACGGTGCCGAACCCGAACGCGCAGCGCGAGCTGATCCGCGCGACGCTCGAACGCGCGGGCGTGCGCGCGCGCCGCGTGAGCTACGTCGAGGCGCACGGCACCGGCACCGATCTCGGCGATCCGATCGAAGTCGCCGCGCTCGCGCAGGCGTTCGCCGCGAGCGGCGGCGATCGCGACACGGGCTACTGCGCGCTCGGCTCGGTGAAGTCGAACATCGGCCACCTGGAGGCCGCGGCCGGCATCGCCGGATTGACGAAGGTCGTCCTGCAGATGACGCACGGCATGCGCGCGCCGACGCTGCACGCGCGGATTCCGAACGAGAAGATTCCGTTCGCGCGCACGCCGTTCGTGCTGCAGCGCGAGCGCGACGACTGGCCGCACGCGCACGGCGACGCCGCGCAGTCGCGGATCGCGACGGTATCGTCGTTCGGCGCGGGCGGCGCGAACGCGTTCGCGGTCGTCGAGGAAGCGCCGCGCCGCGAGCGCGACGCGCGGCCCGACCGCCCCGAGGTGATCGTGCTGTCGGCGCGCGACGCCGACCGGCTCGCCGCACGCATCGCGCAGTTGCGCGGCCGTCTGCGCGAGGGCGTGCCGTACTCGCTCGCCGAGATCGCCTACACGCTGCAAGCCGGCCGTGAGGCGATGGCCGAGCGGATCGCGTTCGTCGCGGACTCGCTCGACGCGCTCGTCGACACGCTCGACACGCTCGACACGCTCGACACGGCGGGCGGCGCGCCGAATCCGGCGGCCGGCGCGGCGGCGGCGCGCGTGCATCGCGGCAGCGGCGTGACGCGCAAGACGCCGCTGTCGTTCCTGGCCGACGACGATCTCGCGGACACCGTGCGCGCGTGGCTCGCGAAGGGCAAGCTCGATCTCGTCGCGCAGGCGTGGGCGAGCGGCGTCGACATCGACTGGACGTTGCTGCACGGCGATCGCACGCCGCGCCGCGCGAGCCTGCCGGCCTATCCGTTCGCGGGCGAGCGGCACGCGTTGCCCGATGCGGCGCAGCCCGTCGCGGCGCACGCGCTGCATCCGCTGCTGCAGCGGAACACGTCGACGCTCGAGCGGGTGAGCTTCGCGTCGGTGTTCGGCGGCGACGAAGCGTTCCTGCGCGATCATCGCGTGTCGGGCCGGCCCGTGCTGCCCGCCGTCGCCTACATCGAAATCGCGTATCGCGCGCTGCGCGAGGCGGGCGTGCCGGGCGACGCGGTGCGCTTGACCGATCTCGTGTGGATGCGGCCCGCAATCGTCGAAGGCGAGCCGCTCCACGTGCGCGTCGAGCTCGCTTCCGAAGCTTCCGAAGCTTCCGAAGCTTCCGATACGTCCGATACGTCCGATACGTCCGATGCGGCGGGCGACACGCTCGCGCTGACGATCGGCGCGGCCGCGCCGTCCGGGCGCGGGCAACCGGGCTTCGCGACGGTGTTCGCGCGCGCTCGCGCGCGTCGCGTGCGCGTCGCCGCGCCGGCCGCGCTGCCGCTCGCGCGCTGGCGCGCGCAGTGCGGCGCCGCAATGACGGCGGATGACTGCTATCGCGTGTTCGAACGCGTCGGCCTGGCGTACGGCCCGGCGTTCCGCACGCTCGACACCCTCTGGCGCGGCGACGGCGTCGCCGTCGCGAAGCTGCGCGCCGCGTCGCCGCCGGCCGCGCCGCACGCGGCGGCCGACGTCGTCGATTCGCTCGACTGCGGCCTGCTCGACGGCGCGCTGCAGGCGGTGCTGGGCCTCGCGCCCGCATCGGACGCCGAGCGGCCGCTGCTGCCGTTCGCGCTCGACGCGTGCGAGCTTTACGGCGAGCGGCCCGACGAGCCGTGGTGCGTCGTGCGGCGCACCGAAGACGCGCGCGTCGACGTCACGCTGTGCGGCCCGCAGGGCGAGCCGTGGATCGCGCTGCGCGGCCTCGTGCTGCGCCGCTACGAAAGCGCGCCCGCCGCCGAGCGCGGGCTCGTCGCGCTCGCGCCGCAATGGCGGCGGGCGGACGCGACGCCCGTCGCGGCCGCCGCCGCGCCCGCATTCGCCGACACGCTCGTCGTGCTCTGCGGCGCGCAGCGTCTAGACGCCGGCGGCAGCGCGGATCGCATCCGCGTCGTGACTGTCGCGAACGATGCGACGCCGATCGGCGAGCGCTTCGCACAGACGCTGCAGGCGCTGATCGCCGAGACGCAGGCGCTGCTGCGCGACCGGCCGGACGCGCCCGCGCTGTTGCAGGTGGTCGTGCCGGATACGCCGGCGTTCGCGCCGATGATCGGGCTGGCGGGCTTTCTGCGCACGCTGTCGCACGAGGCGCCGCACATGTGCGGCCAATTGCTGCTGGTTCCGGCGCACGACACGGGCGCCGCGCTGCGCGCGAGGCTGGCCGAATGCGCGGCGCGCGCGCACGAAACGGTGGTGCGCTACGGGCAGGGGCCGGCGCGCGACGTGCTGCAGTGGCGCGAGTGGGCGGACGCGATGCCGCCGGCCGATGCCGGCCAGACGGCCGACGCGCATGCGGCGCCCGTCTGGCGCGACGACGGCGTGTATCTGGTGACGGGCGGCGCGGGCGGGCTCGCGTGGCTGCTCGCGCAGGACATGGCCCGGCGCGCCCCGGGCGCGCGCATGGTGCTTGTCGGGCGGCGGCCGCTCGACGCGCGCGCCGCATCGTCGCTCGATGCGCTGCGCGCGCGCATCGAATACGTCGAGGCCGATTGCGCCGACGCCGACGCGATCGCCGCGGCGGTCGCGTCCGTGCTCGAGCGCCACGGCCGGCTCGACGGCGTGGTGCACGCGGCGGGCGTGCTGCGCGACGAATTCATCCGGCGCAAGACGGCGGACGGCGTCGCGGCGGTGCTGCGCCCGAAGGTCGACGGCACGCTCGCGCTCGACCGCGCGACGCGCGACGTTCGCCTCGCGTTCTTCGTGCTGTTCTCGTCGGCCGCCGCGCAGGCCGGCAATCCGGGGCAGGCCGACTATGCGGCCGCGAACGGTTTCATGGACGGCTTCGCGCAGTATCGCCGCGCGCTCGTCGCGCTCGGCGAGCGGCACGGCGCGACGACGAGCATCGACTGGCCGCTGTGGCGCGACGGCGGGATGCGCATCGGCGCCGACGCGCAGCGCCTGCTCGAAACGCAGACGGGGATGTCGGCGATGCCGGGCGACGCGGGGCTCGCGTTCTTCCATCGCGCGGTGCGCGCGGGCGTGGCGCAGGTGATGCCGCTGTACGGGAATCCGGCGCGTCTGCGTGACGCGCTTGCGCCCGCCGCGCGCGACGACGCGGGTTCGGCCGCCGATGCGGCCGGCGCGAGCGACGCGGGCAGCGCGTACGCGGATGCCGGCGACGCGCGCGGGATGGCCGGCGCCGTGCTGATCGCGCGTCTTCGCGATGCGCTTGCCGCGGCGCTCGGCGTCGCGCGCGACGCGCTCGACGCGCACGTGCCCGTCGGCGAATTCGGCGTCGACCGGCAGGTGCTCGACGCGCTTGTCGAGCAGGTCGAGCCCGGCGGCGCGGTGCGTCGGGCGGAACTGCTCGATACGCGGCTCACGCTCGACGAGATCGCGTCGCGTCTTGCCGCCGCGACGCGCGGCGACGCGCACGCGGCGCACGCCGCTTCGCCGCGCGGCGAAGCGGGCGAGGCGCAGGAAGCGCCGCAAGCATACGAAGCGCACGGCGCGCATGAAGTGCCGCCGTTGGCCGAGCCGCGCGCGTCCGAGCTCGTCGACGCATCGCTCGCGCTGCTGACCGAGCGGCTTGCCGACGTGATCAAGCTGCCCGCGCCGCGCATCGATCCCGATGCCGAGCTCACGACGTACGGCATCGATTCGGTCGTCGTGATGCAGGTGACGACGCAACTCGAAAAGCAGCTCGGGCCATTGTCGAAGACGCTGTTCTTCGAATACGGCACGCTGCGCGCGATCGCGGCGCGCGTCGCGCACACGCATCGCGAGCGGGTCCGCGCGCTCGTCGAGCGGCGCGCCGCAGGCACGCAGGCGGCATCGGCGGCATCCGTCGCATCGCACCCGGCTGCGCCGCACGGCGCGAGGCCCGCGCACGAGCGGCGCGCCGACGCCGACGCGGCGAGCGTTCGCGGGGCACCGCGCGCCGTTGCCGCGAGGTCGTCGGCGGAGGTCTCGCGGGCAAGCGCGACCGCGAACACGAACACGACCACGACCACGACCACGACCGCGACCGCGACCGCGACCGCGACCGCGACCGCGACCGCGACCACCAACACGACTGAGAACGCCGCGCCGCACGCGTCGCGCGGCGATCGCGACGCGCGGCCGCCTGCGCAGCAGCCGCCCGGCGCGGCCGCGTTCGCGGCGGGCGACATCGCGATCGTCGGCATCGCGGGCCGCTATCCGCAGGCGGACGATCTCGCGCAGTTCTGGCGGAACCTCGCGCGCGGCGTCGACAGCGTGACGGAGATTCCCGCCGACCGCTGGGATTACCGGCGCTTCTACGATCCGCAGAAGGGCCGGCTCGGCAAGAGCTACAGCAAGTGGGGCGGCTTCCTGTCCGATGTCGCGCGCTTCGACGCGGCGTTCTTCAACATCTCCGCGCGCGAGGCGCAGATCATGGACCCGCAGGAGCGGCTGTTCCTCGAATGCGTGTATCACACGCTCGAGGATGCGGGCTACACGCGCCGCAACGTGAGCCGCAGCCGCCGGGTCGGCGTGTTCGTCGGCGTGATGTACGAGGAGTATCAGCTGTACGGCGTCGAGCGCATGCTGGAAGGCACGCCCGTCGCGCTCGCGGGCAATCCCGCCGCGATCGCGAACCGCGTGTCGTACTTCTGCGATTTCCACGGCCCGAGCATGGCGATCGACACGATGTGCTCGTCGTCGCTGAGCGCGATCCATCTCGCGTGCCAGAGCCTCATGCTCGGCGAATGCGAGGTCGCGGTGGCGGGCGGCGTCAACGTGTCGATTCATCCGAACAAGTATCAGATGCTGTCGCAGGGCCGCTTCGCGTCGAGCAACGGCCGCTGCGAGAGCTTCGGCGCGGGCGGCGACGGCTACGTGCCGAGCGAGGGCGTGGGCGCGGTGCTGCTCAAGCCGCTCGCGCGCGCGATCGCGGACGGCGACCGGATTCACGCGGTCATCAAGGCGACCGCGCTCAACCACGGCGGCAAGACGAACGGCTACACGGTGCCGAACCCGAACGCGCAGGCCGACGTGATCGGCGACGCGCTCGCGCGCGCGGGCATCGACGCGCGCAGCATCGGCTATGTCGAGGCGCACGGCACCGGCACGTCGCTCGGCGATCCGATCGAGATCGCGGGGCTCGCGCAGGCGTTCGGCCGCCACACGCCGGACAAGGGCTTCTGCGCGATCGGCTCGGTGAAGTCGAACATCGGCCACGGCGAGAGCGCGGCCGGCATGGCGGGCCTCACGAAGATCGTGCTGCAGATGCGGCACCGTCGGCTCGTGCCGTCGCTGCATGCCGACACGCCGAATCCGAACATCGATTTCGCCGATACGCCGTTCGTCGTGCAGACGACGTTGGCGCCGTGGCGCGGCGCGATCCTGCCCGACGAGGCGGGCCGGCCGGCCGAGCTGCCGCTGCGCGCCGGCCTGTCGTCGTTCGGCGCGGGCGGCGCGAACGCGCACGTCGTCGTCGAGGCGTACGACGTCGCGGGCGCGGAGCGGGGCGCGCACGAAGACGGTCCGGCCGTCGTCGTGCTGTCGGCTCGCACCGACGAGCGGCTCGCCGCGCAGGCGCGCAACCTGCTCGCGCATCTGTCGCGCGAGCCGCATCGCGACGGCGAGCTCGACCGCGACGGCGGTGCGACGCTCGCGTCGATCGCGTACACGCTGCAGGTCGGCCGCGAGGCGATGCCGGCGCGACTCGCGGTGATCGCGGCGTCGCTCGACGATCTGCGCGAGAAGCTCGCGGCGCTCGTCGACGGCGGTGAAGGGCTCGACGGCGTGTCGCGCGGCCGCGTCGATCCGCTCGGCGAGCCGCTCGCGCCCGGCGAGCTCGCGCAATGGCGCGCCGGCGCGCGGCTCGCCGAGCTCGCCGCCGCCTGGGTCGCGGGCCGCTTCGACGACTGGACGCCGTGTTACGGCGACGTTCGGCCGGCGCGCGTGTCGCTGCCGGGCTACGCGTTCGCGCCGACGCGCTACTGGGTGCCCGACGCGGAGCAACTGGCGAAGGCGGCCGGTGTGCACGCGGACGCAACGCAAGCGAAGGGGATCGCGGGCGTGGCGCAGGGTTCGGTGGCGTCGGGAAGTTCGGGCGCTTCGGCTGAGGCGGCCGGGCCGGCCGAGTCGAACGGGGCGGCTGGGTCGAACGGGTCGGCCGGGTCGGCCGGGTCGAACGACGCGGGACCGGGCGATGCGCGCAAGCGCGTGGCGGGGCCTTCGATCGACGCGGCGGCCCCGGCGAACACGGCTCAACCGGCCGAACCGGCCGAACCGGCCGCGCGCCGTCGCGGCGGCGTGACGTTGTCGCCGCCCGCCGAGGCGGCCGCATTCGATCTGTCGGCGCGCGCACCGGCCGCGAAGCCGACGGTGACGTTCGCGCAGCCCGCCGGCCGCGCGCACGAAGCCCTGCCGCCGGCATCTCGTCCGGAGGAATCCGCACCGCGCGTCGTCGCGACGCAGGCGCGCCGCGCGGATGCGGTTAGCGCCGCGCCCGCCGTCTCGCCGGAGGCGGTCGTGCCGGCGCTGCGCGCGCTGCTCGCCGATGCGCTGTACGTCGATGCGCAGACGATCGACGCCAACGCCGAATTCGTGTCGCTCGGCGTGGATTCGATCATCGGCGTCGAGTGGATCGACGCGGTGAACCGGCGGTTCGGCGTCGCGCTGTCGGCGACGACGATCTACGACCATCCGACGCTGTCGAGCTTCGCCCGGCATCTGGCGTCGGCGGCGGCATCGGCGCAGGCGTCGATGGCCGCGGCGGCGTCGCCGTCCGCGCCTGCGTCCGGCGCGCGGGCGGACACGGCCGCGCCCGAGGCTGCGGCGGAGGCGTCCGCGCCGTTCGAGCGCGAGCAGGCGGCGCGCGCGCGCGCCGCCGCGCACGGGGCGGACGACGCGGGCGATCCGGCGCCCGCCGCGCTCGAAGCGGCGCTGCGCGAGACGCTCGCCGACGCGCTGTTCGCCGACGCGCACGACATCGAGCCCGACGCGACGTTCCAGGACCTCGGCGTGGATTCGATCATCGGCGTCGAATGGGTGCAGGCGATCAACCGCCGCTACGGCACGTCGATCCCGGCGCCGCAGATCTATCAGTATCCGACGCTGCGTGCGTTTGGCGGCCTCGTCGCGTCCGAGCTGGCGCTCGCTCGCCGTCGCGCGGGCGGCGCGCCGCTGCCCGACGCCGAGGCGGCATCAGCGACGACGGCGACGACGGCAAGCGCGTCGGGCACCGCGCACGCGCCGAACGCAGCAGGCGACGCGCATGCGCCGAACGCAGCCGGGGCGCGCGCGGCGACTCCCGCGCCCGCGGAAAACGCGGCGGGCGCGGTACATGCCGCGCGGGCCGCAAACCCCGCAAACCCCGCCACTCTCGCAAACCCCGCGCCGGGCGGCGGCGTCCCGCTCGACGACGTGCTCGCGCGCGTGCATCGCGGCGAGCTGAGCGTCGAGGCGGCCGAGGCGCTGCTGGCGGGCGCGCTCGGTTGAGCGCGCGGCTCGCGCGGCGGGCGAAAGCCACGAGACATCCGAACGAAAGACGAAAAGACGAAAAGGACGCAACAAGCATGGAACGCCAGAATCTGCGGAATGTGCTGGAACGACTGAAAGCGGCGGCGATCGGCCCGGACGAGGCGAAGCGGATGCTGTCCGCCGCGCGCGCGGGCGACGCCGCGGACAAGCCGCAACCCGGGCCGGCCGCCGCCGCGCCGCGCGACGCCGAGCCGATCGCCGTCGTCGGCATGTCGGGCCGCTATCCGGGCAGCCCCGATCTCGACGCGTACTGGTCGCTGCTCGCGCGCGGCGAGGATGCGGTGAAGGAGATCCCGCCCGCGCGCTGGAACGTGGGCGAGTACTTCGACGCCGAGCCCGGCAAGCCTGGCGCGATGTACTGCAAGTGGCTCGGCGCGCTCGACGACGTCGATTCGTTCGATTCGCTGTTCTTCCGGATTCCGCCGTCCGAGGCCGAGTTCATCGATCCGCAGCACCGGCTCTTCCTCGAAGAGGCGTACCGCGCGTTCGAGGATGCGGGCATCGCGCCGGGGCGGCTCGGCGGGCGCGCATGCGGCGTCTATCTCGGCATCATGAGCAACGAATACAACCTGCTGCTCGCGCGCAACGCGCCCGACAGCGGCCACGCGGTCGCCAATCATTTCTCGATCGGCGCCGCGCGCATCGCGTACCACCTCGACCTGAAAGGGCCGGCGATTCCGGTCGACACGGCCTGCTCGTCGTCGCTCGTGGCCGCGCACCTTGCGTGCCAGGCGCTGCGCGCGGGCGAGATCGACGTCGCGCTGGTCGGCGGCGTCACGCTCTATCTGAGCCCCGACGCGTACATCGGCATGTGCGCGGCGGGCATGCTGTCGCCCGACGGCCGGTGCAAGACGTTCGACCAGCGCGCGAACGGCTTCGTCCCGGGCGAGGGCGTCGGCGCGCTCGTGCTCAAGCGCCTCGCCGACGCGCGCGCGCACGGCGATCCGATCCACGGCGTGATCGTCGGCTCGGGCGTCAACCAGGACGGGCGCAGCAACGGCATGACGGCGCCCAACGGCGCGAGCCAGACCGCGCTCGAGCGCGCGGTCTACGAGCGCTACGGCGTGGACCCGGACAGCTTCCAGTACGCGGAGCTGCACGGCACGGGCACGAAGCTCGGCGATCCGATCGAGCTCGCCGCGCTCGCCGACGCGTTCCGCGCGTATACCGGGCGGCGCGGCTTCTGCGCGATCGGCTCCGTCAAGACGAACGTCGGCCATACGTCGGCGGCGGCGGGCGTCGCGAGCGTGCAGAAGGTGCTGCTGTCGATGCGGCACGGCCAGATCGCGCCGTCGCTGCATTTTCGCGAGCCGAACGAGCATTTCGATTTCGCGGCGTCGCCGTTTTACGTGAGCACCGCGCTCGCGCCGTGGCCGACGCCCGAGCACGGGCCGAGGCGCGCGTGCGTGAGCGCGTTCGGCTTCAGCGGCACCAACGCGCACATGGTGTTGCAGGCGGACGAGCCGCCGAGCGCGGGCGCCGCGGCGCCGGGCGCGCCAGCCGGCGGCGCGCCGCACCTGTTCGTGTTTTCCGCGCGCACCGAGCCGCAGCTCGACGCGCTGCTCGATACGTACGTCGCGTTCCTGCGGCGCACGCGCGTCGCGCCGGAGTCGGTCGCCTACACGCTGCAAACGGGGCGCGACGCGATGGCGTGCCGCTTGGCCGTGCGCGCGTCGTCGCTCGCGGCGCTCGCCGACGTGCTCGAGCAGGTGCGCGCGCTCGCGTGCCCGGACGGCGTGTGGCGCGGGCGCGGCGCGCATCGCGAACCGGCCGAGAAGATCGACGCCGCGCTGCGCGCGCGCGATCTCGATACGCTCGGCGAATGCTGGGCGAACGGCCAGACCGTCGACTGGGCCGCGCTCTACCCGCACGCGCGCCCGACGCGCGCGCATTTGCCGACTTACCGCTTCGCGCCGGCGCGCCACTGGTTCCAGGCAGCGCCCGCCACGCCGCCGGACGCCGCGGCCGTCACCGCCGTCACCGCCGCCGTTGTCGCGGCCGCGGACGATGCCGCCGCCGCCACGCCGTTCGAGCAGCGCGCAAGCATTCCGGCGGACGCACCGTGCTTCGTCGATCACGTGATCGACGGCGAGCGCGTGCTGCCCGGCTCGGCCTATCTCGAACTGGTTCGCGCCGCGCTCGCCGACGCGCGGCGCGAGCCGGCGAGCGGGTGTCTCGTGTTGTCCGACGTGCGCTGGCGGCGCACGCTGCAGGCCGGCGGCGGCGTGCGGCTGCGCGTCGTGCTGTCCGCGCGCGGCGCGCCGGCCGCATGGAAGGTCGTGTCCGCCGATGACGGCGCGATCGTCTATTGCAGCGGCTCCGCGCAATGGGAAGCGCTCGCCGGCGCGCGCGTCGACATCGATGCGTTGCGCGCGCGCGTCGCGTCGGCCACGGCCGTCGACGCGAACGCGTGCTATCGCCGCTTCGCGTCGCTCGGCATCGAATACGGCGCGTCGCATCGGCTGATCGAGACGCTGAGCGGCGACGCGCAGCGCGCGCTCGCGCGGCTGCGCGCGCACGGCGATGACGCGTGCGCGGGCGAGGCCGCCGACGCGCTGCCGATCGGCCGGCTCGACGCCGCGCTGCAAAGCGTGCTGGGGCTCGCGCTCGGCGACGGCGGCGAAGGCCCGTCCGACGCCGCGCTGCCGCTCGGCATCGGGCGGCTCGAGCTTTACGGCCCGTGCGCCGACGTCGTGTGGGTGAGCGTCGAGCGCGCGCGGGCGGACGGCGACGTGACGCTCACGCTCGCGAACGCCGACGGCCTCGTGCGGGCGGCGATGCGCGACATCACGTTCGCGCCGAAGCCGCCGCAACACCGCGCGGTGCCGCTCGTCGGCGCGTGGCGCCGCGCGCGGCCGGCCGCGCCGCGCGCGAGCGACGCGGCGCCGCGCTGGATCTGTCTGGCGGGGCCGCTCGCCGCGCACGCGGCGCGCGTCGAACAGGCGCTGTCGCCCGCGCGCGTCGCCGCGCTGCCGGGCGACGCCGACGAGGCGGGCGAGCACTATGCGTCGTGCGTGCTCACGCTCGTCGAGACACTGCAGGCGATCGCGCGCGACCATGCGGCGGGCGCGCGCGTCGACGTCGTGATCCCGGGCGACGCGGCGTTTCACGGCCACCGCGGGCTCGCGAGCCTTCTCAGGACGGCGCGGCAGGAGATGCCGCGGCTGCGCGTCGCGCTCGTCGAATGCGCGGCGGGTGCGCACGCGGTCGTCGATGCGCTGCGCGCCGTGCAGGAGCATGCCGAAGGCGAATGGCAGTGGCGCGAGGACGGCGCGTGGCGCCGTACGTGGACGCCCGCCGAGCTGCGCGGCGGCGGCGCGCCGTGGCGCGACGGCAAGCTTTACTGGATCACGGGCGGCGCGGGCGCGCTCGGCATGCTGCTCGCGGCGCAGATCGTCGAGCACGCGCCCGCCGCGCGCATCGTGCTGAGCGGGCGCTCGCCGCTGGCCGGCGAGGCCGCCGAAACGTTGCGCGCGTGGCGCGAGCGCGGCGTGGCGATCGATTATCGCGAGCTCGACGTCGCCGACCGCGACGCCGTCGTCCGGACGGTGCGCGAGATCACCGCGCGCCACGGTCCACTCGCGGGCGTCGTGCACGCGGCGGGCGTCCGGCGCGACGGGCTGCTGATCGCCAAGACCCGCGAGGACGTCGAAGCGGTGCTCGCGCCGAAGGTGCGCGGGGTGCTCAACATCGACGCGGCCACGCGCGGGCAGCCGCTCGAGTTCTTCGTGCTGTTCTCGTCGATCGCGGGCGCGCTCGGCAACGTCGGCCAGGCCGACTATGCGGCCGCGAACGGCTTTCTCGACGGCTTCGCGCAGTATCGCAACGCGCGCGCGGCGCGCGGCGAGCGGCGCGGCGTCACGCGCGCGATCGGATGGCCGCTGTGGGACGCGGCCGGCATGACGCCCGACGCCGACACGCTCGCCGAGATCGCGCGCGCGGGGCTCGCGCCGATGCCGCCGTCGCACGGATGGCGCATGCTGCATGCGGCGCTCGACGCGCCGCACGACGCGCTCGCCGTGCTGTACGGCGACGCGCGGACGATCGCGGCGCGGCTTGCCGCGGCCGAAATGGCCGATGCGCCGGACGAAGCCGGGGCGGCGGGCGACGCGCCGGCGGGCGGACGCGGCGCGGGCGGCGGCGATGCCGGCCTGCGCGCGCCGGTGCTCGCGCGGTTGAAGGCGATGTTCGCCGACGCGTTCAAGATGTCGCCGGACGACGTGCTCGAGACGGCGGAGTTCGCGGATTACGGGATCGATTCGATCGTCGTGCTGCGGATGACGCGGCAACTCGAAAAGCACTTCGGCCCGCTGTCGAAGACGCTGCTGTTCGAGCAGCGCCGGCTCGACGATCTGGCCGACTACTTCGTGCGCGCGTACGAGGCGGCGTGCGCGGCGTGGATCGGAGCGCGCGCCGATGCCGCTCGGGCGGGCGGCGCGCGGGCGGATCACGCGAACGGCGCGAACGGCAGCGCAGATGCAGATGCCGCCGCGCACGCGCCCGGTGCCGTCGCGGCCGGATCGGATGCCGGCGCGTTCGACTTGCGAGGCCGGGCGGCGGCGGACGGGAGCGCCGCCGACGGCGGCGATCGCATGAGCGGCGCGATCCGCGCGAGCCGCGAGTGTCATGAGAGCGACGAGGCGTGCGCGCGCCGCGCCGCCGCTTCGCCGGATGCGTCGCCGCCGCGCGCGCGGCCGCCGCACGCGGCGACGGGCGCGCGCATGAACATCGCCGTCGTCGGGCTCGCGGGCCGCTATCCGAAGGCGCGCGATCTCGACGCGTTCTGGGCGAATCTCGCGGGCGGCGTCGACTGCATCGAGGAGATTCCCGCCGAGCGCTGGGATCACGCGCGCTACTACGACAGCGATCGCGACGCCACCGGCAAGACTTATGCGAAGTGGGGCGGCTTTGTCGACGGCGTCGACGAGTTCGATCCGCTCTTCTTCAACATCTCGCCGAAGGAGGCGAGCGTGATGGACCCGCAGGAGCGGCTGTTCGTCCAGTGCGCGTACGAGGCGCTCGAGGACGCGGGCTACGGGCGCGTCGCGCTCGGCGGCGAGCGGCCGCACGGCGCCGAGCGCAACATCGGCGTCTACGTCGGCGTGATGTACGAGGAGTATCCGTACTTCGGCGTCGAGCACACGCTGAACGGGCGGCCGATGGCGCTGTCGGGCAATCCGTCGTCGATCGCCAACCGCGTGTCCTATCTGCTCGACCTGCACGGGCCGAGCATGGCCGTCGACACGATGTGCTCGTCGTCGTTCACGGCGCTCCATCTCGCGTGCGAAAGCCTGCTGTCCGGCCAGTGCCGGATGGCGATTGCGGGCGGCGTGAATCTGTCGCTGCACCCGAACAAGTTCATCGCGCTCGCGCAGGGCGGATTCGCCGCGAGCGACGGGCGCTGCCGCAGCTTCGGCGAGGGCGGCGACGGTTATGTGCCGTCGGAGGGCGTCGGCGCGGTGGTGCTCAAGCCGCTCGCGCACGCGCTCGCGGACGGCGATCACGTGTACGGGCTCATCCAGGGCATCGCGATCAACCACGGCGGCAAGTCGAACGCGTACACGGTGCCGAATCCCGATGCGCAGGCGGGCGTGATCGAGGCGGCGTACCGGCGCGCCGGCATCTCGCCGCGCGACGTGTCGTATCTCGAGGCGCACGGCACGGGCACGGCGCTCGGCGATCCGATCGAGATCGCGGGCCTCGTCAGCGCGTTTCGCGCGTTCACCGACGCGCGGCAGTTCTGCGCGATCGGCTCGGTGAAGTCGACGATCGGACACTGCGAGAGCGCGGCCGGCATCAGCGCGCTCACGAAGGTGCTGCTGCAGATGAAGCACGGCCGCCTCGCGCCGTCGCTGCATGCGCGCACGCCCAATCCGCACATCGATTTCGACGCGAGCCCGTTCGTGCTCCAGCGCACGCTCGCGCCGTGGCCCGCGCCGGACGGCGGCACGCGCATCGCGGGCATTTCGTCGTTCGGCGCGGGCGGCACCAACGCGCACGTCGTCGTGGAGGAGTACCGGGCCGCCGCCGCGCACGCGCACGACGGCGCGCAGGCGGCCGCGTCGCCCGCCGCCGTCGTGCTGTCCGCGCGCGACGACGCGCGCCTGCGCGCGCTCGCGCAGCGGTTGCGCGACGCGGTGGCGGCGGGGCGCTTCGCGCCGCACGCGCTGCACGATCTCGCGTTCACGCTGCAAAGCGGGCGCGACCACTGGGAGCGGCGCATCGCGATGCGCGTCGAGTCGTTCGACGAACTGCACGCGGCGCTCGACGATTTCGTCGCCGGGCGGCCGGTGGGCGCGCGCCACTGGCTCGGCGCGTGCCGCGTCGGCGGCGCGAGCCGGCGCGCGCCCGAGCCGTGCGCGTCGCTCGACGACGCGGCCGCCGTGTGGGCGTCGGGGCGCGAGGTCGACTGGTCGCCGTGGCGCGGTGCGCGCGCATGCCGCCGCGTGAGCGCGCCCACCTATCCGTTCGCGCGCGTGCGCTGCCGGATTCCGGACGCGCCCGCGTCGCCCGCCGCGCCGCGCGACGGCGCGCCGTCGCATCCGCTGCTGCATCGCAACCGATCGACGTTCGGCGCGTACCGGTTCGAATCGCACTGGCGCGACAGCGATCCGCTCGTGCGGGACCACCGCGTGCAGGGCCGCGCGGTCGTGCCGGGCGTCGCGCAGCTCGAGCTCGCGTGCGCGGCGTTCGCGCGGCTGCAGCCCGAGGGCGCGGACGCGCCGCGCGGCGTCGTGCGGCTTGCCGATGTCGCGTGGGTGCGCCCGCTCGTCGTCGCGCCGCACGCGCACGTGCGCGTGGACGTCGCCCCGCCCGGCGAGACGGCGCACGGCGGAGCCGCGAGCTGGCGGGTCCATGCGTCGGCGCACGGCGGCGACTGGCAGCTTTGCAGCCAGGGCGACATTCGCCGCGTCGACGCGGCCGCGCCGGCCGAGCGCGCGGACCTCGCGGCGCTGCGCGCTCGATGCGCGGGGCGCGCGATCGATGCCGACACGCTGTACCGCGCGTTCGCGTCGCTCGGCATCGAATACGGGCCGGCGTATCGCGCGCTCGTCGACGTGCAGGTGGGCGAGGGCGGCGCGTTCGCGCGGCTTGCGCTGCCCGAGGCCGCCGCTTCGTCGCTCGACACGTGCGCGATGCCGCCGTCGCTGCTCGACGCCGCGTTTCAGGCCGCGGCGGCGTTCGCGATCGCGCGCGCGGCGAACGGCGACGCGGGCGAAGACGGTCCCGCGCCGCTGCCGTTTTGCGCGGACGCGGTCGAGCTGCATGCTCGGTGCGCCGCGCGGATGTGGGCGCACGTGCGGATGCGCGACGGCAAGCGCGACGCCGTCGACATCGATCTTTACGCGGACTCGGGCGAGCGCTGCGTCGCCGTGCGCAATCTGGTGAGCCGCCGCGCGACGCACGTCGCGGCCGCGAACATGGCTGCGGGCATCGCCGCGCAGCCGGCCGGCGCGAACGCCGAGGTCGCCTTCGAAGGCAACGTCGAAGCCGACGCGAACGCCGAGGTCGACATCGAAGCCAACATCGAAGCCAACGCCGAAGCATGGCGCGCGCCGGACGCGACAGGCGACATCGTGCTCGCGCCCGTCTGGGAGATCGTCGACGCGGCGGCCGGCACGCCGTTCTCGCCCGGCATCGTCGTCGCCGACGATGCGGCCGAGCGCGCGCGCTGGGCCGAGCGCTGTCCGCACGCGCGCATCGTCGGCGCGGATGCGTTCGCCGCGCGCGAGGTCGCGGCGGCGCTCGGCGCCGTCGACGCGTTCGTCTGGATCGCGCCGCGCGCCGCGCGCGGCGGCGCGCTCGCCGATTCGCCCGCGCTCGACTGCGCGGCGAACTGCTTCGAATGGATCGCGGCGCTGCTCGCCGCGGGCGCGGCGAACCGCGCGATCGACGCGCTGTTCGTCACGAGCGGCTGCCGCGCGATCGCCGCCGACGATCCGGGCGACCCCGCGCACGCGGCCATCGCCGGGCTCGTCGGCGCGCTCGCGAAAGAGCACCCGCGCTGGCGGGTGCGGATCGCGGATCACGCGTCGGCCGAGCCGGCGCCCGTCGACGCGCTGCTGCGGCTGTCGCCCGACCCGCAGGGCGACGCGCTCGCGTACCGCGACGGGCAGTGGCTGCGCAGGCGGCTGTTGCCCGTCGCGCGGGAGACGATGGGCGAGCCGGCCGCGCACCGCGCGGGCGGCGTCTATCTGCTGATCGGCGGCGCGGGCGGGCTCGGCGTCGTCTACAGCGAGTACCTGATCCGGCGCTACGGCGCGCAGGTGATCTGGGTCGGCCGGCGCGAGCGGGACGCCGACATCGACGCCGCCGTCGCCCGGCTCGCGGCGCTTGGCCCCGCGCCCGTCTACCGGCGTGCCGACGCGGCCGATCCCGCCGCGCTGCGCGCGGTGTGCGACGACGCGCGCGCGCGGTTCGGCGCGCTTCACGGCGTCGTGCATGCGGCGATGGTGCTCGCGGACCGCAGCCTCGCGCGGATGACGCAACAGACGCTGCGCGCGGCGCTCGTGCCGAAGATCGACGTCGCGC
The DNA here is from genome assembly GCF_000012365.1 of Burkholderia thailandensis E264. Classification (NCBI taxonomy): domain Bacteria; kingdom Pseudomonadati; phylum Pseudomonadota; class Betaproteobacteria; order Burkholderiales; family Burkholderiaceae; genus Burkholderia; species Burkholderia thailandensis. Next base: position 1,964,614 of record NC_007650.1, on the reverse strand, counting down.
GCAGCATGGCGGCCGTGCTGCTGCCCGCCGCCGATCTCGATTTCATGCTGTTCTTCTCGTCGATGAACGCGTTCACGACGCAGCCGGGGCAGGGCAACTACGCGGCCGGCTGCACGTTCGTCGACGCATTCGCGCACGCGTTGCGCGCGCAGGCCGCGTGCGCGGTGAAGGTCGTCGACTGGGGGTTCTGGGGCAGCGCCGGCGCGGTGGCCACGCCGTATTTCCGCGCGCGCATGGCCGAGGCGGGGATCGGCTCGATCGAGGCGCCGCAGGCGATGCGCGTGCTCGAGCGTCTGCTCGCCGGGCCGCACGGCCAGCTTGCGATGATTCACGCGATCCGGCCGACGATGCAGGACGGCGCTCGGCGCTGGCTCGCCGCCGCGCCGGAACAGGCGGCCGCGTGGCGCGCGTGCGCGCCGGCGTGGCCGCCCGCGCCCGCGTTCGACGCGAGCGCGGCCGCGGCGCTCGACGCCGCGCTCGCCGGGACGCTCGCCGCGCGCCTCGCCGCGCTCGGCTGGCCCGAGCAAGGCTTGCCGCGCGCGTCGTGCGCGGCGCGGCTCGGCGTCGCTCCCGCGCATGCCGCATGGCTCGACGCGAGCATCGACATCCTGAAGCGCGCGGGTCTCGCGAGCGAGGCGGCCGACGGCACGGTGACGCTCGCCGCCGCCGCCGCGCGACCTGAAACGAATGCGGACGCGGCGTCCGGCGCGCCGACGAGCGCGCCGGGCACGGACGGCGCGCACGGGCAATCGGCGCAGCTCGCGCTGCTGCGCACGATGACCGACGCGCTGCCCGACATCCTGCGCGGCGCGAAGCGCGCGACCGACGTGATGTTCGCGAGCGGCTCGATCAATCAGGTCGAATCGGTTTATCGCGGCAACGCGGTGTCCGACTACTTCAACGACGTGCTGGCGGCCGCGCTCGACGCCTATCTGTCGCACCGCGCGCGCACCGCGCCGGGCGAGCCGCTGCGCATCCTCGAAATCGGCGCGGGCTCGGGCGGCACGTCGGCGCGGGCGCTCGAATGCGCAGACCGGTTCGCGCCGCAACTCGTCGAATACCGCTACACGGACGTGTCGGCCGGCTTTCTTGCGCATGGCCGCGCGACGTTCGCCGAAGGCCGGCCGTACCTCGCGTTCGCGAAGTTCGACGTCGAGCGCGACGCGCGCGCGCAAGGGCTCGAATACGGCCGCTACGACGTCGTCATCGCGGCGAACGTCCTGCACGCGACGCGCGACATGCAGCGCACCGTCGCGTCGGTGAAGTCGCTGCTCAAGCGCGACGGGCTGCTGCTCGTCAACGAGCTGAGCGCGAACACGCTGTTCACGCACCTGACGTTCGGCCTGCTCGACGGATGGTGGCGCTTCGACGACGGATTCCTGCGCCTGCCGGGCGGGCCGGCGCTCGCCGGCGCGCAATGGCGGGCGCTGCTCGCGTCGGCCGGATTCCATTCGATCGCATTCCCGGCCGCCGATGCGGCCGGACACGGGCAGACGATCGTCTGCGCGTCGAGCGACGGTGTCGTGCGGCTCGATGCGGCGGATGCGACGGGTGCGGATGATGCGGATGCACGCGGCGATGCTAGCGGCGCGCACGAGCTCGCCGCCGCACCGCTTGCCGCGCATCGGGACGGCGGGCGGGGCTCGGTTGCCGCAGTCGCCGACGCCGAGCCTGACGCCGACACCGACGCCGACGCCGACGCGCGGCTGCGCGACGCGGCGTCGGCATGGCTGCGCGCGCGGATCGGCGCGGCGCTCGACATTCGCGCGGACGACATCGATTCGCGCGAAACGCTCGAACGGTACGGGATCGATTCGATCACCGTGCTGCAACTGACCAAGCGCTTGCGCGATGCGTTCGACGACGTGCCGAATACGTTGCTGTTCGAATACAACACCGTCGATGCGCTCGTCGACCACTGGCTCGCGACGCAGCCCGACGCGCTGCGCGCCGCGCTCGCGAAGGACGCAGGCGAGGCGGTTGCCGGCGCGGCGCGCGACGGCCGCGAAAGCGGCCGCGCGGCGAGCGATGCGGCGTCGGCGCACGCGGTCAGTGGGGCCGCGTGCGCGAGTGTCGACGGTGCATACGCGAGCGGCGCGCGCTGCGGCGACGACATTCGCATCGCGACCGACGCCGGGCGCGCGACCGCCCCCGCAACCGTCACCACGGCCGCACCTATCGCCGACTCCAAGGCCGACTCCAAGACCGACTCGACGCCCCCCTATCCGCCGCACGCGCGCGAGGCCGAGCCGGTCGCCGTGATCGGCATCGCGGGCCGCTATCCGAAGGCCGCGTCGCTCGACGCGTTCTGGCGCAACCTGCGCGACGGCCGCGACTGCATCGGCCCGCTGCCGGCGCCGCGCGGCGACTGGCGAAGCAGCGGCGGCGCGCAAGGCGCGCCGATCGGCGGCTTCATCGACGACATCGACCGCTTCGATCCGCTGTTCTTCCAGATCTCGATGCGCGAGGCGCAGAGCATGGACCCGCAGGAGCGCCTGTTCATCGAGCAGGCGTACGCATGCGTCGAGGACGCCGGCTACACGCCCGCCACGCTGAGCGCGACGAAGCGCGTCGGCGTCTACGTCGGCGTGATGAACGGCAACTATGCGGGCGGCACGCGCTACTGGTCGATCGCCAACCGCGTGTCGTATCTGTTCGACCTGCACGGCCCGAGCGTGGCGGTGGACAGCGCGTGCTCGTCGTCGCTCACGGCCGTGCATTTCGCGCTCGACGCGCTGCGCGGCGGCTCGATCGATTGCGCGCTCGTCGGCGGCGTGAACCTCATCGTCGCGCCCGAGCATCTGGCGCGCCTGTCGGCGATGAACATGCTGTCGACGCGCGGCAAGGTGAGCGCGTTCGGCGCCGACGCGGACGGCTTCGTCGACGGCGAGGGCGTGGGCGCGCTGCTGCTCAAGCCGCTCGCGCGGGCGCAGGCGGACGGCGACGCGATCTACGGCGTGCTGCTCGGCAGCGCGATCAACGCGGGCGGGCGCACGCACGGCTACACGGTGCCGAGCCCGCACGCGCAAGCCGACGCGGTGGCGGGCGCGTATCGCGCCGCGGGCGTCGAGCCGCACATGCTCGGCTACGTGGAAGCGCACGGCACCGGCACGGCGCTCGGCGACCCGATCGAGATTCGCGGCCTCGCGCGCGCGTTCGAGCGGGACGCGGCCATGCGCGGCGGCTGCGCGATCGGCTCGGTGAAGACCAACATCGGCCACGCCGAGAGCGCGGCCGGCATCGCCGGGTTGACGAAGGTGCTGCTGCAGATGCGGCATCGCCGGCTCGTGCCTTCGCTGAACGCGGACACGCCGAATCCCGACATCGACTTCTCGCGCACGCCGTTCCGGTTGCAGCGGCGCGACGAGCCTTGGGCGCTGCCCGCGCACGCCGCGTGGCCGCGCATCGCGAGCGTGTCGTCGTTCGGCGCGGGCGGCGCGAATGCCGTCGTCGTCGCGCGCGAGCACGTGAGCGACGCGCGCGTGCCGCGCGCAGGCGCGGCGTCGGCGCAGGCGATCGTCGTGCTGTCGGCGCGCGACGACGACCGGCTCGCCGCGCGCGCGCGCCAGTTGCTCGCGTTCCTGCGCGACGCGCCCGACGACGGCGACACGCTCGCGCGGATCGCGTTCACGCTGCAGGTGGGGCGCGTGCCGATGGCCGCGCGCGTCGCGATCGTCGCGGGCTCGCTGTCCGAGCTCGCCGACAGGCTCGATGCGTTCGTCGCGGGCGACGAACGCGCGGCGGGCGTGCATCGCGGGCGGCCGGTGCCGCCGGGCGCGTCGGTCGTGCACGTCGCGGCCGCGCACGCAACCGACGCGGCCGCGCGCGCCGTGCTCGCGCGCGGCGTGCCGGACGACATCGCGCGGTACTGGGCGGACGGCGGCAACCCGGACTGGACGGCGCTCCACGCGGCGCACACGCCCGGGCGCATCAACCTGCCCGCGTATCCGTTCGCCGGCGAGCGTTTCTGGCTGAGCCCGGCGGCCTCGGGCGATGCGCCGGCGCGCCTCGCGGCGGCGGGCGCGGGCGCGAACGCGGCGGCCGCCGCGGCTGGAACCGGCGAGGCCTTTGCAACCGCCGAAGCCGCCGCCGACACCGACCTCGCCGACATCGACACCGACATCGACACGGCAATTGAAATCGCCGCGGCCGACGTCTTCGCCGAATTGGCCGCATTCGCCGAAACCGGCGCGACCCGCGACGACGACCTGCCGTCGCTTGCCGAGCTTTTCGGCGAGCCGGACGCCAACGCGGACGACGCGGACGACGACGTCGACGTCGCGCATCTGCGCGACGTGGCCGCGCAAACGCTCGGCGTCGTGCCGGAGCTGATCGAGCCCGACGCGCCGCTGCGCGATTACGGCTTCGACGCGGTGTCCCTCGCGCTTTTCGCGCAGACGCTGAATGCGACGTTGCGCCCGCGCGCCGGCCGGCGCCGCGTGTGCGCCGCGCAATGCGCGACGGCGGGAAGCCTGACCGAATTGGCGCGGCAGCTCCGCTTCGCCGCGCTCCATTGACTGCCACTTCTGGAATCGATATGAACGTGCAAGAAAGCATTTTCCCGATCACGCCGAACGGCTTCGCCGGGCACTCGATGGACGATCTGATGCAGCGCTGGCTGCTCGCGCAGTTGCAGGCGACGGGCATCCTCGCCGACGGCCGCGCGCACGCATTCGACGCGCTCGCCGGCCGGGTGCAGCCGCTCTACCGCCGCTGGCTCGAGGAGAGCCTGCGCCTGCTGCGCGACGCGGGCCTCGTGCGCGACGACGCGCAAGGCTGGCGCGCGGCCGAGCGCGCGCCGATCGACGCGCGCGACGCGCAGCGCCACTGGGACGCGTCGCGCGACGCGTGGCTCGCCGACCGCGAACGCGCGGTCTACGTCGTGCTGATCGAAGCGGTGCTCGCGCAACTGCCGGCGATCCTCACGGGCCGCCGGCGCGCGACCGACGTGCTGTTTCCGAACGGCTCGATGGCGCGCGTGCAGGGCGTCTACACGGGCAACCACGTGTCCGACCACTTCAACCGCGTGCTTGTCGATCACGCGGTGCGCTACGTCGCCGGCTGCGCCGCGCGGCGTGCCGACGCGAAGCTGCGCTTCATCGAGGTGGGCGCGGGCACGGGCGGCACCACCGAGGGCCTGCTGGCGGCGCTCGCGCCGCACGCGCGGCACGTCGGCGAGTACTGCTTCACCGATATCTCGAAGGCGTTCCTGAATCACGCGCAACGCCGCTTCGGCGAAGGCGCGCCGTTCTTCGGCGCGCGCGTGCTCGACATCGAGCAGCCGATCGACGCGCAGGGCTTCGAGCCGGGCGCGTACGACGCGCTCGTCGCGACGAACGTGCTGCACGCGACGCGCGACATCCGCACGACGCTGCGCCACTGCAAGGCGCTCCTCAAGCACAACGGACTGCTCTTCATCAACGAGATGACGGGCAGCGTGCCGTACCTGCATCTGACGTTCGGCATGCTCGAAGGCTGGTGGCGCTTCACGGACGACGCGCTGCGCGTCGCGGGATGCCCGGCCGTCGCGCCGCAGACGTGGGACCGGGTGCTGCGCGAGGAGGGCTTCTCGTCCGTGATTTTTCCCGCGCGCGATGCGCACGGGCAGGGGCAGCAGATCGTCATCGCGCAGAACGACGCGCGGCGGGCGGGGAGCGCGCGCCGCGACGCGCGCGCGTCGAACGGCGACGCGCAACACGGCGCGCGCCATGAGGCGGCGCACGACGCGCAGCAAGACGCGAGCGGCGACACGCAAGCAGACGCGCACGACAGCGCGCACGACAGCGCACACGACAGCGCTCACGACAGCGCTCACGACAGCGCTCACGACAGCGCTCACGCCGCCGCCGCGCTGCGCCGCGAAGGCCGCGCGTATCTGCGCGCGCGCGCCGCGGAACTGCTCGGCATGCCGGCGGGCGCGATCGATCCGGACGAAGGGCTGCATGCATACGGGCTCGATTCGATTCTTGCGTCCCAGTTCGCCGCGCAGCTCGCCGAGGCGTTCGACGGATTCGACGGCGCGCTGCTGTTCGAGCACAAGACGATCAACGCGTTGCTCGACCATCTGCTCGCCGCGCATGCCGACGCGCTCGCGAGGCTCTTGCCGCCCGCGGGCGGCGCGCCCGCCCGCGGCGTCGGCGCGCGCGCGCAGGCAGCGCAAGCGTCAGGCGAGGGGCGCGCCGCGCCGCCGGCCGCGCCGCACGCCGACGCGCGGTCCGACACGCCGTCGAGCGCGCCGTCGAGCGCGCCGGCGCGGCCGGATCAGCCCGCACCGAGCGGGCCGCCCGCGCAACCCGCCCAACCCGCGCCGCGCGCCGACACGCCGCCGCCCGCCGCGAGCGCCGGGCATCGCGGCGAAGCGCGCGCGAGCGATACGCGATATGCGCCGCGCGCGCCGCATCCGGACGCCGCCGCGGAGCCGGTCGCGATCATCGGCATCAGCGGCCGCTATCCCGGCGCGTACGACGTGCCGGCGTTCTGGCGCAACCTCCTCGCGGGTGCGTGCGCGATCACGGAGGTGCCCGCCGAGCGCTGGGACTGGCGGGCGCATTACCGGGCCGATGCCGCCGAGGCGGCGCGCGAGGGCAAGAGCTACAGCAAGTGGGGCGGATTCGTCGACGACGTCGGCCGCTTCGATCCGGCGTTCTTCGGCATGACGCCGCAGGACGCGCAGCACACCGATCCGCAGGAGCTCCTGTTCCTCGAGATGTGCTGGCACGCGCTGCAGGACGCGGGGCAGACGCCCGCGCTGTTGCCGGGCGACGTGCGCCGCCGCGCGGGCGTGTTCGCCGCGATCACGAAGCACTACGCGTTTCCGCCGACGTCGTTCGCGTCGCTCGCGAATCGCGTGTCGCATGCGCTCGACTTCGGGGGCAAGAGCCTCGCGATCGATACGATGTGCTCGTCGTCGCTCGTCGCCGTGAACGAGGCATGGGAATACCTGCAGCGCGACGGGCGGCTCGCGGTCGTCGGCGGCGTCAATCTCTATCTCGATCCGCAGCAGTACGCACATCTGTCGCGCTTTCGCTTCGCGTCGAGCGGCCCGGTGTGCAAGGCGTTCGGCGAAGGCGGCGACGGGTTCGTGCCGGGCGAGGGCGCGGGCGCGATCGTGCTCAAGCGCCTGTCCGACGCCGAGCGCGACGGCGATCCGATCCACGCGGTGATCCGCGGCTGCGCGGTCAATCACAACGGCCGCTCGACGAGCTTCACCGCATCCGATCCCGCGCGCCAGGCCGACGTCGTGCGGGACGCGCTCACGCGCGCGGGCGTCGATCCGCGCACGATCGGCTATGTCGAGGCGGCGGCCAACGGCCACGCGATGGGCGATGCGATCGAGATGACGGGGCTCGGCAAGGTGTTCGCCGCGTGCGACGGCGTATCGGGTACGCGCGCGATCGGCTCCGTGAAGGCGAACATCGGGCACTGCGAGGCTGCATCGGGCATGTCGCAGTTGACGAAGGTCGTGATGGCGATGCGCGACGGCGTGCTCGCGCCGACGCTGCGCGACGGCACGCGCAACCCGAACATCGCGTTCGAGCGGCTGCCGTTCGAGGTTCAGGAGCAGGCCGCGCCGTGGCGGCGGCTGATCGTCGACGGCAGCGAGGTGCCGCGGCGCGCGGGCGTCACGAGCATCGGCGGCGGCGGCGTCAACGCGCACGTCGTGCTCGAGGAGTACGTGGCGCCGCCGCGCGCCGCGCGCCCTGGCGCGGGCACGGACGACGAAGTCCTGTTCGTGCTGTCCGCGCGCACGCGCGAGCAACTGGGCGCGTACGCCGAACGCTGGGCCGGCTACCTCGAGGCGCATCCCGACTGCGATGTCGACGCGATCGCGCATACCGTGCGCACGGCGCGCGAGCCGATGGCGCACCGGCTCGCCGTGCTCGCGCACGGACGCGGCGAGCTCGCGGCGCTGCTGCGGGGCTGGGCGGCGGGCGGCGCGGCGAGTGGCGCGGCAAGTGGCGCGGCGAGCGATCAGGTGTTCTACGGCGACGTGAAGCAGCATCGCGTGGTGCTCTCGGACGCGCTCGTGCAAGCGGCGCGGCGCGAGGGCGCGGCGAGCCTCGCGAAGCTCTGGGTGCTCGGCAACGCGCTTGGCGCGGCGCACGGCGCGGACGAACCCGCGCCGCGCCGAGTGGGCCTGCTGCCGCCGTACCCGTTCGAGCGGCGGCTCGTCTGGACGTCCGCGCACGCGCCCGGCACGCGGCATGCGAGCGCCGGGGAAGCCACGGAAGCGGCAGAAGCCGCGGAAGCCGCGGAAGCCGGCGCGGCAGCCGTGGCCGAAAGCGCCGAAGCCGGCGCGCCCGCCGCCGCCGGCGACGCCCGCCTGCAGCCGGCGCCCGCGAGCAACGCGGAGGCGTTCTACTCGCTCAGCACGCTGAACGCGTCGAAGGATTTTCAGGAGCAGTACCTGACGCTGTGCCCGTTCCCCGAGCGCATTCCGGGCTTCTCGATGACGCGCATGTTCATCGAGCCGCAGAAGTACCCGAACGAATTCGCGCTGATGCAGGCGCGCCAGATCGAAATGCGCCAGGTGCTGTTCGGTCGCGAGCATTTCGAGCGGATCTCACGCGTGCTCGACATCGGCTGCGGGATGGGCACCGATGTGATCCAGCTCGCGAAACGCTTCGCGCATCTGCGCACGACGGGCTACACGATCACGCGCGCGCAGGCCGAGCTGGGCGCCGGGCGCATCGCGCGCGAGGGCCTGCAAGGCCGCGCGGAGATCCGCCACGGCGACAGCGCGAAAGACCCGTTCCCGGGCAAATACGATCTCGTGATCGGCATCGAGGTGATCTGCCACATCCAGGACAAGCACGGCGTGTTCGGCAACATCGCGCGCTCGCTCGACGACGACGGGCACGTGCTGCTGATGGATTTCGTCGCGAACGGCCGCGGGCGCATCAGCTCGCCGGAGATCGATATCGACATCGGCACGCGGCAGGACTGGATCGACGTCGCGGCGGCGCACGGCCTCGTGGTCGACGAGGTGATCGACGTGTCGCCGCAGATCGCGAACTTCCTGCACGACCCCGAGCACGAGCGGAACATCGCCGCGCTGCCTGGCGTCGCGCAGGCGTCGTTCCGCAACTTCGCGAACACGTGCGTGTCGCTCGAGAAGGGCTGGGTCAGCTATTGCCTGCTGCGCCTGAGCAAGGCGAGCCGCTTGAGCGAGGCCGAGCGCCGGCGCCTGAACGCCGAGCGGTTCGGCGCGAGCGTCGCGTATCCGGACGCGCTGAAGGCGATGCACGCGCGCGGCCCCGCGCCGTATCCGCGCAGCCCGGACGCGCAACCGCCGGCCGCGCGCGCGCAGGCGGGCGTGGACGGGGGCGTCGAGGCGAGCGCGCCGGCTGGCGTGAAAGCGGACTCGAAAGCAGGCCCGAAATCGGAAGTGAAATCGGATGCGGCCGCTCGCGCGTCGCGCGCCGACATCGCCGCCAGCGTTGCCGCCAGCGTTGCCGCCAGCGTCGAGGATGCGTTCGAGGCGTCGCTCGGCCTGCGGCGCGCGGATCTCGAGCGCGCCGACGATCTGCGCGCGCTCGGCATCGGCTCGATCCAGGCGGTGATGCTCGCCGAGGCGATCAACGAGCGTCTCGACCTCGCGCTGCCGAGCCGCTTCGTGCTCGAGCACGCGACGTTCGGCGCGCTCGTGCGCGCGGTGGCTGAAGCCGTCGCGGGCGGGCGCGGCAGCTCGCGCGACGCGCCGGCGCGCGAGCTCGCCTATCTGTCGCTGCTCGAGCCGGGCGGCGCGATGACGGCCGAGCTGCTCGAGCTGCCGGGCGGCGCGCGCGCCGAGATCCTGCGCGGCGGACGCGGGCCGCGCGTCGTGCTGATTCCCGGGCTCGGGATGGCGGGCACTGTGTTTCGCGATCTGTGCCGCGCGTTGACGCGGCGCCACGAGGTGATCGTCTACCACTATCCGGGGCTCGGCCGCAGCGATCCCGTCGCGCCGATCGACGTCGACGCCGCCGCCGCTCATCTGTACCGCACGCTCGACGCATGCGGCGGCGACGGCGCGGCCGCGCTCCTCGGCTGGTCGTTCGGCGGCGTGATCGCGCAGCGCGCGGCGCTGATGCGGCCGCGCGCGTGGCGCGCGCTCGTCCTCGTCAACACGCTCGGCGCATACCGGCCGCTCGCGCCGCAATTCCTGACGCCGGGCGCGTCGCGTGACGGCGAACCGCGCGGCCTCGGCGGCCTCTACCAGACCGATCTCGATTTCGTGTTCGCCGGCGACGCGCCGCCGGCCGCGCTCGCGCGCAAGGACGCGTGCGCGGCGCTGATGCGCGACAGCCTCGCGCTCGACGCCGCGCAGGCGATCGATTATCTCGATGCGCTCGTGCGCTTCGACGCGACCGCGCAACTGCCGTCGCTGCGGATGCCGACGCTCGTCGTCGCCGGCACGGCCGATCACTTCGGCGATCCGGCGCACGCGGAGCAGCTCGTGTCGCTGATTCCGAACGCGCGGCTCGCGCGGATCGCGGGCGCGGGGCACGCGGTGTTCCTCACGCACGGCGAAGCGTTCGAGCCGGCGGTGCTCGCGTTTCTCGACGAGACGCTGCGCGCGGCCGAAGCGGGCGGCGCGGCGGAATCGGTTGAATCGGTTGAGGCGACCGAGGCGGCCGAGGCGGCCCGCTCGCCCGCCGTCGCGCGCCGGCGGGCGACCGACGACGCGCCGGTCGGGAGCGACGCATGATCGATCGCGACTATGCGCAGTTCTCGCGCTACACGCGCGGCATCAGTGAGCCGCGTGGGCCGATCCTGCTGTCCGGCACGCAGGCGCTCGTGCGGATGCTGCTCGCGCAGGCGCAGGCCGACCGCCGCGCGGGGCGCGACACCGCGGGCTTCGTGAGCGGCTACCGAGGCTCGCCGCTCGGCTCGGTCGACCTCGAGATGTGGCGCGCCGCGAAGCTGCTCGATGCGGCGAACGTGCGCTTTCATCCGGCCGTCAACGAGGAGCTCGCCGCGACCGCGGTGCTCGGCTCGCAGAAGGTCGAGACCGATCCGACGCGCGCGCGCGACGGCGTGTTCGCGATGTGGTACGGCAAGGGGCCGGGCGTCGACCGCTCGGGTGACGCGCTGCGGCACGGCAATGCGTACGGCGCGTCGCCGACGGGCGGGGTGCTCGTCGTTGCGGGCGACGATCACGGCTGCGCGTCGTCGTCGATGTCGCATCAGTCGGATCTCGCGCTGATCGCGTGGGGCCTGCCCGTCGTGCATCCGGCAAGCATCGCCGACTACGTCGAGTTCGGGCTCTGGGGTTGGGCGCTGTCGCGCTTCTGCGGCCTTTGGGTCGGCTTCAAGGCGGTGACCGAAACGGTCGAGACGGTGCGCACGCTCGACGACGACGCCGGCCGCGCATGGAGCGACGCGCTCGTGCTGCCGCCCGTCGACGCGGGCCCGGACGGCCTGCACTGGCGCTGGCCCGACCTGCCCGGGCCGCAGATCGAGCGGCGGCTCGAATACAAGGCGCGCGCGGCCGCCGCGTTCGCCGCCGCGAATCCGCTCGAGCGCCTCGCCGCGCCGTGCGCTTCGCCGAAGTGCCTGATCGCGGCGGTCGGCAAGGCCTACCTCGACGTGCTCGAGGCGCTGCGCATCGGCGGGCTCACGCCCGACGCGCTCGCGCGCGCGGGCGTCGCGCTGATGAAGGTCGGGCTCGTGTCGCCGCTGTCGCCCGCGCTCGCGGCCCTCGCCGCGCGCGTCGACGAGGTGTTCGTCGTCGAGGAAAAGGCGGCGGTGGTCGAGCCGCTGCTCAAGGCGCATCTGTACGGCGCCGCGCACGCGCGCCCGCGAATCGTGGGCAAGCACGACGAGGCGGGGCGGCCGCTGTTGCCGAGCGCGACCGAGCTGCGGCCGTCCCGGCTCGCCGCCGCGCTCGCGTCGCGGCTCGGGCGGTACGGGCTCGCACTGCGCGAGCCCGATCACGCGCGCTCGCCTTCGGTGCCGCCGCTCGCGTTGCCCAAGCGCAAGCCGTTCTTCTGCGCGGGCTGCCCGCACAATGCGTCGACGCGCGTGCCCGACGGCAGCCGCGCGCAGCTCGGCATCGGCTGCCACGCGCTCGCCGCGCAGATGCCGGAGCGCAACACGAGCGGCAGCGTGCAGATGGGCGGCGAGGGCGTCGACTGGATCGGCCAGTCGCCGTTCGTGCGCGAGCCGCACATCTTCCAGAATCTCGGCGACGGCACGCTGTTCCATTCCGGGCATCTCGCGGTGCGGCAGGCCGTGGCGGCGGGCGTCAACGTCACGTACAAGATCCTCTACAACGACGCCGTCGCGATGACGGGCGGGCAGCCGATCGACGGCCGCCTCACCGTCGCGCAGATCACGCGGCTGATGCAGGCGGAGGGCGTGCGGCGCATCGTCGTCGTGACGCCGGAGCCGGCCGCCTATCGAACCGACGGTTTCGCCGACGGCGTCGGCGTCGAGCCGCGCGAGCGCCTCGACGCGGTGCAGCGCGAGCTGCGCGACGCGCGCGGCGTGTCGGTGCTGATCTACGACCAGGTCTGCGCGACCGAGGAGCGCCGCCGCAGGAAGAAGGCGGGCGCGGCGGCGGCCGCGCGCGCGCGGCCGAAGGTCTTCATCAACGAAAGCGTCTGCGAGGGGTGCGGCGACTGCCAGCGGCAGTCGAACTGCCTCGCGGTCGTGCCTGTCGACACCGAGTTCGGCCGCAAGCGCCAGATCGACCAGCAGGCGTGCAACAGCGATCTGTCGTGCCTGGCGGGCTTCTGCCCGAGCTTCGTGACGATCGACGGCGCAAGCGGCGCGCCGTCGCGGGATCGCGCCCGCGCCGACGCGGCGCTCGCGCGCGTCGCGCAACTGCCGCTGCCCGAGACCGCGCTCGGCGACGCGCCGTACGAGCTCGCGATCTGCGGCATCGGCGGGACGGGCGTCGTGACGGTCGCGGGCGTCGTCGCGCTCGCCGCGCACCTCGAAGGCAACGTGGCGAGCACGCTGAACTTCTCCGGCTTCGCGCAGAAGGGCGGCGCGGTGCTGAGCCATTTGCGCATCGCGAGGCCTTCGGCGGCGCTGCACCAGGCGCGCATCGACACGGGCCGCGCCGATGCGATGATCGCCGCGGATCTCGTCGTCGCGAGCGCGGGCGAGGCGCTGGAGATGATCCGCCCGGGGCATACGCGGATCGTCGCCAACCTGCACGAGGCGCAGACGGGCGCGATGCTGCGGGACCCGGATGCGAGCGTCGACGTCGATGCGATCGACGCGCTGCTGCGCGCGTGCGCCGGCGCGTCGCGCGTCGCGTCCGTCGATGCGCACGCGCGCGTGCAGGCGATCGGCGGCGCGCTCTACGGCAACATGTTCCTGCTCGGTTACGCGTGGCAACTCGGACTCGTTCCGGTGTCGCTCGGCGCGCTCGAGCGGGCGATCGACATGCTGGGAGCCGATGCACCGTCGAACCGCCGGGCGTTCTCGTACGGCCGGCTCGAGGCCGCCGGCGGCGCGCACGGCGCCGAAGGCGACGGCGGAGAGGACGGCGCGCGCGGGCGGCAGGCGTCGCCGAGCGTCGACGATCGCGTCGAATCGCGCGCCGCGTACCTGGCCGCGTACCAGGACGCGCGCTATGCGAGCCGATACCGGGCGCGCGTGGACGCGGCGCGCGCGGCGGGCGAGCGGATCGGCGACGCGCGGCTCGCGGACGCGGTGGCCGTCAACCTGTTCCGGCTGATGGCCTGCAAGGACGAGTACGAAGTCGCGCGGCTGCACACGGAGCCCGCGTTCCTTGACCGGATCGCGGCCGAGTTCGGGCCCGGCGCGCGCGTGAGCTTTCACTTGCGTGCGCCGCTCGCCGGCTGGCTGTCGCGCGAGCGCGGCGCGCAGCGTGCGATCCGCGTGGGCGCGGGGATGCTGCCGGCGCTGCGGATGCTCGCTTGGCTGCGGCGTCTGCGCGGCACGCCTTTCGACGTGTTCGGCTATCTGCCGCATCGCCGGGCCGAGCGCCGGCTGATCGCCGAATACGACGCGCTGCTCGACGAAGTGCTGCCGAGCGTGACGGCGGCGACGGCCGACATTGCGCTCATGCTGCTCGACTTGCCGCAGACGATTCGCGGGTACGGCGAGATCAAGCGGCGTTCGATTGCCGAGGCCGCGCTGAAGCGGCGGGAATGGCTCGCGCGGTACAGAGGCGCGCGCACCGGGCGGGCGAAGTTCGTGCCGATCGTGTTCGAGCGCGGGCAGCGGGAATCGGCGTGACGTGCTTGCGGGCGATATGGGCGATGCGGGAGGCGATGCGGGGCCGGGCAGCGCGAGTGGCGCGATGGCCGATGCGCGCCGCGACCGGGAAAGCGAGCGAGGCAAAGGCCCGATCGCGGCATGGCCGAGGCCGCCGATTCGCCGCGCCTGCAGCCGGCCGATTCGTCGATTCGTCGATTCGATCGATCCGTGACGGCAGACCTTTGATTCGCCGATCCGCGAGTCCGCCTGTCCGCTGCTTGGCCGATTCATCGATCGGCCCGCCCGCCGCCGCGCGAATCTACCGTCCTTCCGGGCGCCGCCCGATGCGCGGCGCCCGCCGGCTCAGCGCGTGACGAACGGCGGTGCGGTGTCCGGCGCGCCGCGCGCGAACCGGCGCTCGCGCAGCAGCGCGACGCGGCAGTTCTCGCGCGCCGTTTCGTTGCCGGCTTCGTCGAGCAACACGAGATCGCCGCGCATCACGTTGAACGTGACGACCGCGCCCGTTTCCGACGCGATCGCCTCCGGCGTGTGATGCGAGCCGGCCGGCTCCAGCACCGTGCTGCCCGGCCGCGCGACCCAGTCGTATTCGCGGTAGCGCCATTCCCCCTGCAACGTGTAGACGAACACCGCGCCGTCGTGCCGATGCCGCGGCAGCGCGAGCCCGACCGGCATCTTCAGCAGCACGGTCATCTCGTCGTCGGCGACGTTGATGTGCAGATACTTGATCGCGAGCCCGGGCAGGCTCGCGTCCATCGGCAGCCATGGGCGATCGTCGTCCTGCAGGCACGAGATCGGCGGCAGGAACGCGGCGGGGGCGGGCGGCAACGGTGATTTCATGGCGGGGCGCGGCGCCTTCGCGGCGCGCAGGGACGCGGGAAAACGCGATTATCGCAGAGCGGGCGGCGGTGGACGGCGCGCGCAAGGTTCGCCGAACCGGTCAAGGCCGCCGCCCGTCGGGCCGGCCATGCGCTTTCGCGCGGTCGCTCACCCGTTCTTCGAGAACGAGAACAGCCGGCGCAGGCCGCCTTGCCTGCTCTGGACGATGTCGCCGTCGGCGACGCGGTGCGCGTTGCCCGGTATCGATGCGTCCTGCGGAATCTTCCCGGTCTTCACGCCGTCTTCCGACGATACGTCGGACGGAGCGACGTGAACCTCCAGCTTGCCTTCGGCGGTTTGCGGATCGTGCCGGACATAAATGTCATGCGGACGAACGGTCGCTTCGGTTTCGACGAACCCGACCTCCGCGTTGGGCGCGAGCTTGTGCATTTGGGCCGTGATGTTCGCCCGGGTATTGAACTCCGAGTTTTCGGTGCGCCCCTTGGCCTCCTGGATCGGCCCCGCCACCACGACCTTCGCGCAGTTCTTCGCGTCGATCGCCTCGAACATCGTCTGCATGTCCTTTTGCTCGAAGCCTTCAGGCGTGGTCAGATGGACGCCGCGGAGACTGCCGTTCCTGGAAAGCGCCGAGACGCTCACGCAGGAGCTGATGTTCGGATAGCAGAGGTTGGCCGCCCCGCCGCGAGGAATCCTGCCGAGGCTGTTTTCCGGAACGACGACCCCGACGCCGCTGCCGTCCCTGTTCGGCTGGACCGGGCGCTGAAACACCGGCGAGCCGCCGAGCCTGAATTTCGTGCGCTGCAGTTCGCGAAGCTCGGAAGGGATCGTGCGCGACGTGCCCGATGCATGGCTCGCCGCTTGGGGTTCGGCGGTGGTCGACGTCGCGGCGTAGGTTGGGTCGACGCCGCTGCCGCCGGTGACTTTGGGATTCATTCAGTCGCTATGAGCATCTCCCGTCCGCGCGATGCGGGGCGCGCCGGCCCCCGGCGAGCGCGGCGCGTCGGCGCGCTCGCGTGGAGATCCGTGAGCGCGCCGCGCGTTGCGTCCCGTCGCCGTGTCGGGCGCCCGCGGGCGCGGCCTTTCGGCGGCTCATCCTGTCGTAAGAGTTGATCTTCCATGCGGCGCGCGCGATCGCATTCGCGCCGATCGGCGCGCGCAGCCCGTTCGGGCGGGCGTCGCCCGGGAGAGGGCGTTCGTGCGCCGGCCCCGGTGCGGCGGCGGCGATGCCACGGCATGCGCGACGGCGCGCTCGCCGCCGCAGCCCGTGCGGCATCGATCGACGCCCGCCCGACCGTCTCCAGTATTCGGCAACGCGGCGCGCGGCTTCGCCCGGCAGGCGAAGCCGCCGCCGGGAATGCGAACGGGCGGCGCGGCCGGGCGGCGTATCGGCGTCGGCGGGCGCGGGTGCTGGCGTGGGCACTGGCACTGGCACTGGCACTGGCACTGGCACTGGCACTGGCACTGGCACTGGCACTGGCACTGGCGCGGGCGCGGGCGCGAGTTGCGCCGCACCGCGTCTTCCGGGACGGCCGCGCGTGGCTTCGGCCGGCCGCGACCGCCGGGCGGCCATTCCATCACGCCGACGGCGGACGGCTGCGGGCCCGCAGGCCCGGGCCCGCGCGGCGGGCGCACGCTCACGGTTGCGCGCGCCGGGCGCGTCCCGCGGGATTGCGCGTCACGCTTTCGCGCGCGCCGCCGCATGCGCGAATTCGAGGCATTCCTGAAACAGCAGCGCCGCGCGCGACGGCCGGGGCGAGCGGCGCAGCAGGCTCACGAACCGGCACGAATAATGAAAGCGCTGCGGCGCGACGGCCCGCATCAGCCCCTTCGCCTCGAAGCTCTCCGCATAGTGATCGGGCAGAAAGCCGAGATACCGCCCCGAGAGGATCAGCGTCGCGATCGATTCCTGATCCGACGCGGTCGCGCTGCGCGTGAGTTTCGCGCGATGGCTCAGCTCCATGTTCGGCGAGTGGTAGCCGAGCCCGGCGAACGCGTAGCCGCGCACTTGGCGCCACGTGAGCTTTGCGTGCGGCGCGTCGAACAGCGCGTGGCCCGCGCCGCAGTACAGCAGCATCCGCTCGTCGAACAGGTCGGCGTAGACGAGGCTGCCCGAGCTGCGGTGCGCGGGAATGATCCCGACCTGATAACTGCCGTCGATGATCCCGCGCTCGACCTCGTTGATCGACGCGACGTGCAGATTCAGCGCCACGTCCGGCGCCTCGTCGTGAAAGCGCCCGATCGCGTCGCCGAGCCGCGCGCGCGGGTTCGTCGCGGTCTTGTCGAACACGGCGATCTGCAGCTCGCCGCCCATCCGGTCGTGAATGCCGTCCACGCGGCTCCTGAACGCCTCGACCGACGCGAGCAGCCGCAGCGTCTCCTCGTAGACGGTCTGACCCTCGGGCGTCAGCGTGAAGCCCGCGCGGCCGCGCCGGCACAGCACGAGGCCCAGGCGCGTTTCGAGATCCTTCACGTGCCGGCTGATCGTCGAGATGCCGATGTTCAGCTCCAGCTCGGCCGCGGCCATCCCGCCGCACTGGACGACGCTCCTGAACACGCGCAACAGGCGCAGGTCCATGTCGGTCAGCTGGCCGAGGAGCGCGCGGCTCTTCGGTTTTCTTGCTTGCATAAATGCTCAAGTAAACATTGATATTGCGATATTTAAAAGACTATTCGTCGATTCGACAATGCGCAACATCTTCATTCATCCGCGCATTGCGACGCCGACCGACATGAACGCTCTGACCGAACCGACCACCCCCGACACGACCGTGCGCACCGACGCCGAATGGCTCGACGCGCACTGGATGCCGTTTACCGCGAACCGCCAGTTCAAGCGGGACCCGCGGATCATCGTCGAGGGCAAGGGCGCGTATTACACGGCGGCCGACGGCCGCAAGATCTTCGACGGCCTGTCCGGCCTCTGGTGCTGCGGCCTCGGCCACGGCCGCGCCGAGATCTCGGAGGCGGTCGCGCGCCAGATCGCGCGGCTCGACTATTCGCCCGCGTTCCAGTTCGGCCATCCGCAATCGTTCGAGCTCGCGAACCGGATCAAGGCGATGACGCCCGCGGGCCTCGACTATGTGTTCTTCACCGGCTCGGGCTCGGAGGCGGCCGACACGTCGCTCAAGATGGCGCGCGCGTACTGGCGCGCGAAAGGCAAGGGCACGAAGACGCGCCTGATCGGCCGCGAGAAGGGCTACCACGGCGTGAACTTCGGCGGCATCTCGGTCGGCGGGATCGGGCCGAACCGCAAGCTGTTCGGCCAGGGCATCGACGCCGACTTCCTGCCGCACACGCAACTGCCGGAAAACCGGTTCTCGCGCGGGCTGCCCGAGCACGGCGCCGAGCTGGCCGACCGCCTGCTCGATCTGATCGCGCTGCACGACGCGTCGAACATCGCGGCGGTGATCGTCGAGCCGTTCTCCGGCTCGGCGGGCGTCGTCGTGCCGCCGAAGGGCTATCTGCAGCGGCTGCGCGAGATCTGCACCGCGCACGACATCCTGCTGATCTTCGACGAAGTCATCACGGGCTTCGGCCGCACGGGCGCGATGACGGGCGCCGACGCGTTCGGCGTCGTGCCGGACCTCATGAACGTCGCGAAGCAGGTGACGAACGGCGCGCAGCCGCTCGGCGCGGTGATCGCGAGCAAGGACATCTACGACGCGTTCATGGCGGCGGGCGGCCCCGACTACATGCTCGAGTTCCCGCACGGCTACACGTATTCCGCGCATCCCGTCGCGTGCGCGGCGGGCGTCGCGGCGCTCGATCTGCTCGTGGCCGAAGACGCGCTCGGCCGCGTGCGCGAGCTCGCGCCGCATTTCGAGGCGGCCGTGCATGGCCTGAAGGGCGTGCGCCACGTCGCCGACATCCGCAACTGCGGGCTCGCCGCGGGCCTGACGATCGAGCACGCGCCGGGCGAGCCCGCCCGGCGTCCGTACGAAATCGCGATGCACTGCTGGAGGAACGGCTTCTACGTGCGCTACGGCGGCGACACGATCCAGCTCGCGCCGCCGTTCGTCGCCGAGAAGCACGAGATCGACAGCCTGATCGGCGCGTTGAACGACGCGCTGCTCGCCACCGACTGACGATGCGCGGCCGCCGCGCCGCGCATTCGCCGCATCCACGCAACACACGAATTCAGGAAACACCGCGATGAAACACGACAGCAACGTCACTTCCACCCTCGGCCATCTGATCGACGGCAAGCGCGTCGACGGCGGCGAGCGCGTGCAGCCGGTGTTCGACCCGGCGACGGGCGCGTCGACGAAGCGCGTGCGCCTTGCCGACGGGCCGACCGTCGAGGCGGCGATCGCCGCCGCGCAGGCCGCGTATCCGGCGTGGCGCAACACGCCGCCGCTCAAGCGCGCGCGCGTGATGAGCCGCTTCAAGACGCTGCTCGAGGAGCACGCGGACGAGCTGTGCGCGCTCGTCACGGCCGAGCACGGCAAGGTGCTCGCCGACGCGATGGGCGAACTGCAGCGCGGGATCGAGAACGTCGAGTACGCGAGCTATGCGCCCGAGCTGCTCAAGGGCGAGCACAGCAAGAACGTCGGCCCGGCGATCGATTCGTGGAGCGAGTTCCAGGCGCTCGGCGTGGTCGCGGGCATCACGCCGTTCAACTTCCCGGTGATGGTGCCGCTGTGGATGTGGCCGATGGCCGTCGCGTGCGGCAACACGTT
The DNA here is from genome assembly GCF_000012365.1 of Burkholderia thailandensis E264. Taxonomy (NCBI): domain Bacteria; kingdom Pseudomonadati; phylum Pseudomonadota; class Betaproteobacteria; order Burkholderiales; family Burkholderiaceae; genus Burkholderia; species Burkholderia thailandensis. Next base: position 1,944,917 of record NC_007650.1, on the reverse strand, counting down.
CGTGCTGAAGCCGTCCGAGCGCACGCCGTCGTCGACGCTGCGCATGGCCGAGCTCGCGCTCGAGGCGGGCCTGCCGCCCGGCGTGCTGAACGTCGTGAACGGCGACAAGGAAGCCGTCGACACGATCCTGACCGATTCGCGCGTGAAGGCGGTGAGCTTCGTCGGCTCGACGCCGATCGCCGAGTACATCTACACGACGGGTTGCGCGCACGGCAAGCGCGTGCAGGCGCTGGGCGGCGCGAAGAACTTCGCGATCGTGATGCCGGACGCCGACATCGGCAACGCGGTGAACGCGCTGATGGGCGCCGCGTACGGCTCGTGCGGCGAGCGCTGCATGGCGATTCCGCTCGTCGTCGCGATCGGCGACGATGCGGCGGACCAGGTCGTCGAGGGCCTGAAAGCCGAGATCGCGAAGATGAAGGTTGGCCCGGGCACGGGCGAGCGCGTCGACATGGGGCCGCTCGTCACGCGGCAGCACTTCGACAAGGTGACGGGCTTCGTCGAGGCGGGCGTGGCCGCGGGCGCGACGCTCGTCGTCGACGGGCGCGGCGTGAAGGTGGACGGCCACGACGGCGGCTACTACCTCGGCCCGTGCCTGTTCGATCACGTGAAGCCCGGCATGCCGATCTATCAGCATGAGATTTTCGGGCCGGTGCTCGGCGTCGTGCGCGTCGCGTCGCTCGCCGAGGCGATGGCGCTCGTCGATGCGCACGAGTACGGCAACGGCACGTGCCTTTTCACGCGCGACGGCGAGGCCGCGCGCTACTTCAGCGACAACATCCAGGTCGGGATGGTCGGCATCAACGTGCCGCTGCCCGTGCCCGTTGCGTATCACTCGTTCGGCGGCTGGAAGCGCTCGCTGTTCGGCGATCTGCATGCATACGGCCCGGACGCGGTGCGCTTCTATACGAAGCGCAAGACAATCACGCAGCGCTGGCCGTCGGCCGGTGTGCGCGAGGGGACGGTGTTCAGCTTCCCGTCGAGCCGCTGAGCAACAGGTTTGTTGTTGGCCTATCCAGGCCGTTCGGCGGCGAGTTGCGTCGACGGCCTGTTTCAAAGCCCGCGCGAGCGGGCTTTTTCTTGGTTCAACGCAGGAAACCGTGGAGGGTTTTCGAGTGATTGCATAATCTGACACCTGATTCTAAGGATGTCGGAGGAAGCAATTGCTCGATCGAAAGGCACTTCAGGCACTGGGCTGCTGGACCGGCTACCGGTTGGAACGGGTGGAGTGGCCGCAAGGAGAAGAGCGCACGCTATCGCTGTATCTGAAGCCGGTCAGCAAGGTCATGTACTGCGAGCAATGCGGGGCGCGCTGCCAGCAGATCCACGAGACGACCGTTCGTCGAGTGCGCGATCTGCCGCTGTTCGAATACCGGGTGGTGTTGCATGTGCCTCGTCGCCGGGTCTGGTGTGAGCACTGCGGTGGCCCGCGACTGGAGAAGCTGGCGTGGCTGGGCCGCTACCAGCGCGTGACGGAGCGGTTCGCCAAGGCCTGCGAGAAGCTGCTACAAGCGGCCAGCGTGCAAGCGGTCGCAGCCTTCTACGAGTTGGGTTGGCACACGGTGAAATCGATCGACAAGATGCGCTTGCGAGCGCGCGTGGCCGAGCCGGACTGGTCGACGATCCGCTATCTGGCGATGGACGAGTTCGCGCTCCATAAAGGCCATCGCTACGCCACGGTGGTGGTCGATCCGATCGGCCGGCAGGTGCTCTGGGTCGGACCAGGACGCTCACGGGAAACGGCGCGAGCCTTCTTCGAACAACTCCCTGAAGGCGTGGCCGAGCGTATCGAAGCGGTTGCGATCGACATGACCACGGCCTACGAGTTGGAGATCAAGGAGCAGTGCCCGCAGGCGGAAATCGTCTTCGACCTGTACCACGTCGTGGCCAAGTACGGGCGCGAAGTGATCGACCGGGTACGGGTGGATCAGGCCAATCAACTCCGACATGACAAGCCGGCGCGGAAGGTCCTGAAGTCCAGTCGTTGGCTGCTGCTGCGCAACCGCCACAATCTGAAGCCGGATCAGGCCGTGCACCTGAAGGAGTTACTGGCCGCCAATCAGTCGCTGTTATGCGTCTACGTGCTGCGCGACGAACTCAAACGGCTCTGGTTCTACCGAAAGCCAGCCTGGGCGGAAAAGGCCTGGGGGCAATGGTTCGAGCAGGCTCAGCAAAGCGGGATTGCCGCCCTACAAAAGTTCGCCCAGCGCTTGCAGGGGTACTGGCACGGAATCGTGACTCGCTGTCGTCATCCGCTCAACACCAGCGTCGTTGAAGGCATCAACAACACCATCAAGGTCATCAAGCGCAGGGCTTATGGGTACCGCGACGAGGAGTACTTCTTCCTCAAGATCCGCGCCGCATTCCCCGGAATTCCACGATGAACCTTTTTCTTTGCGCTTCGCGGAATTCTGGGGAACGTGGGGCGGCTTGCCGGTGATCGGCCGGCAGCCGCCATGCGCCGGCGTGTGGCTCGGCCGTCGGACGACCGTTCCGCTCGGCCGCCGGTCGTCGGGTGACGGGTGACGGGTGACGGAAATCGAACGATGCATCACCGGTCGTATGCGGTCGCATGCGGCCGCGTGCGGTCGGTCGCGGCATTCCACGCCCCTGGTCGGGGCAACCCTGTTTTCCGAAAGCAGGGTGGAGCGGCCAAGTTTGGATTGCGAGATGATTTTCAACGGGAGCGAAGTCGTTGATCTGAATCAATCGGATGCCGTCGATTCGATCTTACGGTGGACCAGGAGCCGAATGGATGACAGGTGCTGGATGGGATGCGGACAACGTTCGGCCCGCCTGCCGTGCCGGCGCGACTCGTACTAAAACGTACCGCTGAGCGCGCATATCTCGACCCTGGAGGCATCATGATCCATCGACCCCTTGCGGCGCTTGCCGCATTGTTTGTCGGCCATGCTGCGTTGACGGCCGCTCACGCGCAGACGTTGGACAAGATTGCGCGAACCAATCAGATCGTCGTTTCGTATCGGGAATCTGCGGTGCCCTTCAGTTATCTGCTGACGCCGCACAAGGCGGTTGGCTTTTCGGTGGACGTGACCGAAGCAATTGTCGATGACGTCCGAAAGGCACTTCGAAAACCGGACCTACGTACCGTCTACATGCCTGTTACTGGGCAAAACCGTATTCCGTTGCTCGTCGACGGCACCCTTGACCTGGAGTGCGGATCGACGACAAACACATCGGCGCGCGGCAAGCAAGTCACATTCTCGACCAACTATTTCTACGCCGGCACGCGGCTAATGGCCAAACGTGGATCACACATCGGCGATTACGCCGATCTCGCACACAAGGCCGTCGCGACCGTCGGCGGCAGCACCAATGAAAGAGCCTTACGCCACCAGCTCGACGCGCAGCATATCGATGCAAGCGTGGTGCTGACGAAGGACTATGCCGAAGCTCTGAAGGAGGTCGCGGACGACAGAGCGGCGGCGCTCGCGCTCGACGACGTTCTGCTTTACGGGCTGCGAGCGAACACGAGCGACCCGGATACGTGGGAAGTCGTCGGCGAAGCGCTGCAGATCGAGCCGTACGCATGCATGGTGCGGAAGGATGATCCGGCGTTCAAACGGCTCGTCGACGGTACGCTGACCCGGCTGATGAAGAGCGGCGAGTTCGCGCGCCTTTACGCAAAGTGGTTCGAATCGCCGATTCCACCGCGCGGCGCGAATCTCAAAATGCCGATGAGCGCGGCGCTGAAGAAGAACCTGATCGCGCGCAGCGATCGCCCCGCCCAATGACCGGGGCCGTGCGTTTTCAGTTCGCGCGGAACGGCCGCAAATGACGGCAAGGGGCCGCGAGCCGCCATTGATTTTATTCCCTGGCATGAAGGGCGGATTTGGGTGGGTTGGAGCACGTCGCGGATCGCCGGGGACGGCGAATGGCTGGGGGCGGCCAAGACGGGGCATTCGACACCAGTATCAGAATTATCGACAATCGACGTTATCCGACCTTCTTGCTCAAGCGGATCAAAACGCAAGAATCCGAGCCTCCACACAATCCGGTGCGGTTCACTCGCCGCAACGTTCGCCGATTCGCGCGCGGCGCGTTTGCCGACGCGGCATCGGAGGGAAGCGGCGGCGCCGCGTCGCATCGGGCGCACGATGTAAGAGTGTGTAAGGGGCATGCGTCGATCGGACGCCGCGTGGTATCTCTTCTCGGCATCGCGCTAGGGCGCTGTCCCGCGCGCGATGCGTCGATCCCTTGCAACAGAGAAGTCGATACCGATGATGTCCGTCATGTCCGTTACGAAGCCCACCGATTCTTCCCGGCGGCCGCGCGCGTTCCATTCGAGCGAGCCGCGCCGGTCGTTCGGATTCGCGTCGCGCGCCGCCTGCGCCGCCGCGGCCGCCGTTGCGATGCTCGCCGCCTGCACGACGCCGCGGGGCCCGACGAGCGCGGCCGCGCACCGGCCCGCGGCGTCCGCCGCGGCTGCGCTGAGCTTCGCGTGGCCCGCGCGCGGCCCGATCCTCAAGCAAGCCGCGGGCGCGAAGCACGCCGGCATCAACATCGGCGGCACGGCGGGCGAGCCGGTGAGGGCCGCTGAAAGAGGCGTCGTCGCGTATGCGGGCGACAGCTTGCGCGGCTACGGCAACTTCGTGATCATCAAGCACGACGACACGTACCTCAGCGCATACGCGCACAATCGCAAGCTGCTGGTCAAGGAAGGCGACCCGGTCGCGAAGGGGCAGGTGATCGCCGAGATGGGCGACAGCGACGCCGATCGCGTGATGCTGCATTTCGAGATTCGTCGCAAGGGCGTGGCGGTCGATCCGCTGAAGTATCTGCCGGCGCGGTGAGCGTGCCGGCGCGCGGTTGCGCGGCCGCGGGCCTGCGTCGTCCGCGTCGCGCGCCGCGCCGCACGGCACCGCGCCCATCGTGCCGCGGCGCGCCGGCCGGAATGTCGGCGCGCGAGTGCGCATCGCGATGCGACATCGCTTCGGCATCGCATCGGCATCGGCATCGGCATCGGCATCGCGTGCCGTCGCGATGGCGTGCGCCGGCATGGTCGACATGCCGGCGTCGATGGCGCGTCGTACGTCGTGTCGCATGCGGAAGCGTTCGCACACGATGCGAGCGTGACGACGCTCATGGCCGATTCCGTTCACGGCGCGCGCCCATGCCTCGTGTCTCGCGCGCCGCCGCCGATCGCTTGCGATGGTTGCCGGCATGCGCGAGCGATGCGGGCAGACACGTTCGTCGTCCGCGATCGCGGCGCGTATGCGGTTCGCACGACGACGGCGCGATCCGTCGGGCGATTGTTCCATCTAAAACGCATACGCCGCGCACGATCGGCGCGCCGATAGCGCGGCCGTCGCCATCGATGCCGCCGCCGATGGGGACCGGCGCGGGGGCGCGAGGCATCCGCACGCGCCTCCGCCTGCACGTTGGAGACGCGCACGCACGCGAGCACGACGCCGCACGGCGCCGCCGGTGTTCGCCGCGCCGCCCGCTCGGCTATTCCTTCACCGCGTGCCAGACGTCCTTGAAGCCGTCGCCTTTCTTGTCGCCTTTCGCGGCGTCCTTCGCGAAGAAGTAGAGCGGCTTGCCCTGGTACGCCCATTGCAGCGTGCCGTCGTCGCGCTTGATGATCGTGTAGCCGCCCGTCGGCCGATCGGTCGCGCTCGCCTTGTAAGGCGGCCAGTTCGCCGCGCACGGGCCGTTGCAGAGGCTCTTGCCCGCATTCGGGGCGTCCTTGTCGAACGTGTAAAGCGTCATGCCGTTGGCGGCGACCAGCATGCCGCCGCTCGGCATCGCGGGCGCATCGGCGAACGCGGCGGCCGACGCGAATCCGGCGGCGAGCGCGCACGCGACATAAGCGGTTCTCATGGCTGTCTCCTTGTTTCGGCGGGCGCGACGGGCATCGGGGAGGGCACGTGCGCCGCGTCGCGGCGGCGCGCGCCCGTTGCGCACCCTTTCAAACCATAGACGGTCTTGCGCATGGAGGAAAGGCGATCGTCGCCCGCGGGCGGGAGCGCGGCCGCGCGGGCGGCGCGGCGTCAGCGCGGCGCATCGTGCCCGAGCGCCTGCAGGAACAGCGAGAACAGCTCCGGCTGCGACGAGATCCCGAGCTTCGAATACAAGTGCCGCCGATGCACCTTCACGGTCTCGGGCGAGATCGCGAGCCGCTCGGCGATCGCCTTCGACGAGTTGCCGCGCAGCACGAGCCGCGCGATCGCCATCTCGCGCTCGGTCAGCAATGGCGCGCCGAAGCGCGCGAGCGCGCGCTCGACGCGTTCGGCGAGATCGTCGTCTCCGAGCGCGCGCGACGCGTCGCCCTGCAGCCGGCGCTGCTGGCGGATCGCCGCGAAGAGCCACGGCGAGCAGGCGGCGAGGCGGCCGAGCGTGCCGGTATCGAAGCGCGCGTGCGCGCCGAGCGACAACGACAGCATCTCGTCCGGCCGCGTGCGCACGATGATCTGCAATTCGTCCTCGCCGACCGCGTCGCGAAAATAGCTGAGGAAATACTCGCTTTGCCGGAACAGGTCGGGCGCGACTTCCTCGAGCCGGTAGCAGCCGTCCGCGAGTCCGTCGTGCGCGGCCTGCAGGAACGGATCGAGCAGGTAGAGCCCGTCCAGGTACAGCGGCACGGGCGACGGCCCGCTCGCGCCGCCCGTGTCGTATTCGTCGAGCACGACGGGCGCGCCGTCGCGGCCGAGCGCGGTCGCGAGCGCGTTGTCGAACGGCACGATCTCGTTGAGAAACAGAATCAGCAAGCGCCAGAAGCGCGGCTCGCCGAGATGATCGAGCGCGCGTCCGAACGCTTGATGCATCGCTACTTCGCTGAACAGTCGATCCATGTGCGCCCCGGTTTGGCGTAACCCCAAGGGGGAATGGCGGCGCGCAATTTGGCTTCCTAGACTGCGCGCCATGCGTTGCCCGAGTATGGGCGTTCAAAAACCTGCGGCAAAGGAGTGCAAGATGGCGATGATATCGGAGTCTTCGAGCGCGGCGGCGGCCGCACCGGGCGGCGCGCGCGCGCCGGACACGCTCGCGCGTTCGCTCAACGTGCGCGATGTGGTGATGATCACGGTGTCGGGCGTGACGCCCGCGAGCTCGATCTTCGTGATCGCGCCGTTCGCGATCCAGCAGGCGGGCAGCGGCGCGGTGGTGTCGTTCGTGCTGGGCGGGCTGCTCGCGCTCGCGTTCGCGCTCTGCTATGCGGAGCTGAGCGCCGCGCACCGCAGCGCGGGCGGCGAGTACGTGATGGTCAAGCGCGTGTTCGGCGCGCTGCCCGGCTATCTGACGTTCGTCGCGGTGCTCGCCGTCAACGTGTTCATTCCGGCCGTGCTCGCGAGCGGCGCCGCGCCTTATCTGAACGCGGCGCTCGGCACGCAGTTCCGCAATCAGTCCGTGGCGCTCGCGATCGTGCTCGCGAGCTATGCGTTGGGTATCCTGAACATTCGCACGAATGCGTGGATCACCGGCGCGTTTCTCGTGATCGAGATCCTCGTGCTCGCGCTGATCGCGTATCTCGGCTTCTCCGAGCCGCATCGCTCGCCGCTCGCGCTCGTGCATCCCGTCGTCGCGAACGGCGCGGCGCTCGTGCCCGCGACGCTCGCTGCGATCATGCCGGCCGTCGGCACGGCGATCTTCTGCTACAACGGCTTCGGCGCGGCCGTGTTTCTCGCCGAGGATCTCGAAGGCGGCAATCGCGACATCGCGAAGGCGGTGATCTGCTCGCTCGCGGTGATTCTCGTCGTCGAGCTCGTGCCGCTCACCGCGATCGTGCTCGGCGCGCCGTCGTTCGTCGAGCTCGCGAAGAGCGCCGATCCGATCGGCTACGTCGTGCGCGCGCTCAGCAATCCGGGCGTGTCGCGCGTCGTGAGCGGCGGGATCTTCCTGTCCGTGTTCAACGCGATCATCGCGATCGTCATCATGGTCGGGCGCTTCCTGTACAGCAGCGGGCGCCATGCGTTGTGGTCGCGCGCGTGCAACGGCGCGTTCACGCGCATCCATCCGCGCCTCGAATCGCCGTGGGTCGCGACGCTCACGCTCGCCGTGCCGTCGACGCTGCTCGTGTTCGTGTCGAGCCTCGACGAACTGACCGCGTTCACCGTCGATCTGCTGCTGCTCATCTATCTCGCCGTCGGCGTCGCGGCGCTCGCGAGCCGCGTGACGCGGCGCGACGTCGATCATCATTACCGGATGCCGTGGTGGCCGCTGCCGCCCATTGTCGCGATCGCGGGCGCCGGGTATACGCTGTACACGACGATCGCCGCCGCGACGAAGCCGACCGACCTTTACATCATCGCCGGGCTCGCGGCCGTCTCGCTCGTGACCTACGCGATGTGGGCGCGCCGCAGCGAGGCGTTTCGCGCGCTCTGAATCTGAACAGCGAACCGGACAACGAACCGAAAGAGAGGACCATCAGCATGCGCACACGAGATCTGGGCATTCGCATCGGCCGCGGCAAGCCGGGGCGCTTGAACGCCATCACCGACGTCGCCGGCGTGCGGGTCGGGCACCACACGGTGCACGTCGACGCGGGCGACGCGTCGGCGCATACCGGCGTGACGGTGATCGAGCCGCGCGCCGCGCGCGCGCGCGACGAGCCGTGCTTCGCGGGCGTTCACGTGCTCAACGGCAACGGCGACGCGACCGGGCTCGAATGGATTCGCGAGGCGGGGTTGCTGACGACGCCGATCGCGTACACGAACACGCACAGCGTCGGCATCGTGCGCGATGCGCTCGTCGCCGCCGAGCGCGCGCAGGGCGGCGCGCGCGACCGCGAGCACGTGTACTGGTGCATGCCGGTCGTGATGGAGACGTTCGACGGACTCCTGAACGACATCTGGGGGCAGCACGTGCGCGTCGGGCACGTCGCGCAGGCGCTCGCCGCCGCGCGTTCGGGCCCGGTCGAGGAAGGCTGCGTCGGCGGCGGCACCGGCATGATCTGCCACGAGTTCAAGGGCGGCATCGGCACCGCGTCGCGCGTCGTCGCCGACGCGGCGGGCGGCTGGACGGTCGGCGCGCTCGTGCAGGCGAACTACGGGCAGCGCGCGGCGCTGCGCGTCGCGGGCTACCCGGTCGGCGAAGTGCTGCGCGACGCGCACTCGCCGTTCGGCGAGGCGGGCGAGGCCGGCGCGGCGGGCGAGGCCGGCATGGGCTCGATCGTCGTGACGCTCGCGACCGACGCGCCGCTGCTGCCGCATCAATGCACGCGGCTCGCGCAGCGCGCGAGCGTCGGGCTCGCGCGCGTCGGCGGCGGCACCGACAATTCGAGCGGCGACATTTTTGTCGCGTTCGCGACCGGCAATACCGGGCTGCCGATCGCGAGCTACGGCCGGCCGGGCCCGGCGACGGTCGGCGTGCGGATGGTCGCCGACGCGCACATCTCCGCACTGTTCGACGCGGCGGCGGAAGCGGTCGAGGAGGCGATCGTCAACGCGCTCGTCGCGGCGACCGATCTCGCGGCGCGCGGCGTGCGCGTCGAGGCGCTCGGCGCCGCGCGGCTCGTCGATGCGCTGCGCGAGACCGGCTGGCGGCCGCGCGCGGGCGATGCTCAGCGATAGCCGTGGCAGCGCTTGAGGCCCGCGTAGTCGTAGAAGCGGCTGCCGGGCGCGATCCGCGCGCCGTCGCATGCGGGCTGGAAATCGGTCTCGCGCTCGTTGTACAGCATCTTCACGATGAGCCGCGAGCCGTTGCGGTACACGTCCCATTGCAGGTTCGCGGCCATCGGCGAAACCGCTTCGCCGCGCCACGGATTGTTCGCGTACGTGTAGGTCTGCGCTTGCGGCACGGGGGCGAAAACGTTCTTCAGCTTCAGGATCGACGCGAACGGAATCACGACCTCGGCATGCGTGAAGCGCAGCTTCGCCGCGTTCGTCAGGTCGCCGCGCGCGATCGCGTCGATCTCGGCGAAGAAATCGTCGACGAGCGCCTGCGCCATGCGGTACGTGACGGGATTCGCTTCGGCCACGCCCGGGCCTTTCTCGTAGAAATCCTCGGCATCCTGAAGATACGCGAGATACTCGGCCTGCGGCGCGGCGATGTAGCGCTCCATCGTGACGCCGCCCGTCTCGGCCGTCATCGCGGGCGCGGCCTGCAGCAGGTTGTACAGCACGTTCGCGGCGTCGGCGGCGGAGTGGATCGTGGTCTTGCCGTCGCCCTTGAGCGTATTGGCGAACCTCGCGTCCGACGACGCGAACGTGTACGTGCCCGTGTTCGAGAACGTATGGCCCGCCGTGCCGAGCTTCGCCGCGAAATCCGGCGTCACGAGCCCGGCGAGCACCGTTTGCGCGACCTGTGACGTTTGCGGCGATTGCATGATCGCGTCGAGCTTCGCCGCGACGACGGCGTCGCCGCCGTACGCCTGATACGCGAGGCTGTCGCGGTAAGTCGCGTAATGCGGATCGGCCGTCGACGCAACGAGATCGACCGACGGCTTCAGCGCATGGAAGTACAGCAGAAATCGGTCGACGCCCGCCGCTTGCGCGACGGGAGCGCCTTCCGGATAGCCGGCCGGCGCGCTCGGCAGCGTGATCGCCGGCGCGAGCGCGGGGCGCGCGGCGACGAGCGCGCCCGAGAAGTAGGCCGAACTGTCGACCGCGCGATCCTGCCCGGAGTGGACGACGACGATCCTGCGCGCTGCGCCGCCCGCCGCGCCCGCGACCGTGTCGAACAGCGCGGGCAGCCGCTCTAGCAGCCTCGCGGCGAGCTGCTGATGTTCGCGGATGCCCGCCTGCGTGAGATTGCCGTAGCCGGGCGTGGAGATGCCCGCGACGCCGTAGCCGAGCAGTGCGTTCGCCTTCATCATCGCGAACGTGTCGGCCTTCAGTTGCCGGCCGAGCGGCGTCAGCACGCCCTCGGCGTCCGCCTTGCTCAGCATGTCGTAGATCGCGCCGTCGTACTTGAAGCCGGACAAGCCGCGCGAGCCGTGGCGCGCGACCATTTCGGTGTAGACGGGCGCGTAACCCGCGGGCGGCGCTTCGTAGCTCGAAGCGTCCTGCTGCGGCCGATACGGCGTCTTCGTCTGGTAGTAGGTGGGTGCGGGCGCGGGAGCGGGCGTCGACGCGGGCGCGTCGGGAATCGGGGCTGGCTGGGCGGACGGCGGCGCGGCGTCGTTCGCGTCATCGGCGCCGCAGGCGGCGAGCGCGAGGCACAAGAGGGTCGGGGCGACGCGGCGGGCGAGACGGCGTTTCATCGAAACGGAGGGCGAGAGGATGGTTCGGCTGGAGGGCACCGCCGCTCGCCGGAACGCAAGCGCGGACGGTGAATCGAGCGCGCAGTCTCGCAAAGGTTTTTGACAGCTTGAAGTCATCGAACGGAAAGCTCGATGCGAGCTTTCCGTTCAGCCGGGAGCGCGGCGCGCATGCCGCTTAGCTGCCGAAATAGATGTTGCAGAAGCTGACCGGGCCGACGCATGCGTTCGGGTCCTGGCGGTCTTGGTGAGCGGCGGGGACGCGGCCGGCGGATTGCACGGCTTCGGTGCGACTCGCCGGTTGCCGGCCCGCGTCGGCGGCGGTTTGCGCATGAGCGGCGGCCATGACGGCGGACAGCGACAGCGCGAGGACGGCGATTTGCAGCGACTTCATTCGAATTTCTCCTTGAGGGTTTTCCGTCTTGCTCGACGGTGATGAAACTATAGGACTCGGACCGGTGCGGATTAATCGCCGGGCCTGGGGAGCTTCTTTCCATTTCGCACAACGATCGTTTCGCGCGTCACATGCGCCTCGCGCGCACGCGCTCGCGGGCGCGCGAGCCGCGGTTGAACGGCGCGTCCTGGTCGATCAGCGCGCTGCGGATGAAGTGCAGGCAACTGACGATGCGCTGCATCCGGCGGCGCTCGTCGGGCACCGCGTACCACAGGTGCTGCGTGTGCTGGACCGCGCGAATCGCGAGATTGACCGACTTCAGCGCCCGCGCGAGCCGATGCGCGTCGGGCGTCTCGAAAAGCCGCGGCAGCGCGTCGCGCACGGCGTCGATCAGGGCGCTCCAGCGCAGCGCCTGCGCGGGCTGCGCGGCCGTGAATGCCTGCATCTCGCGCCGCAGGTCGATCACCGCATGGCCGACTTCGAGCGTCGCGAGCATCCAGCGCAGCGCATCGCGATGCCGCCGCGAGCGCTTCATCAGCAGATTGCGCAGTTGCGACATCAGATCGTGCGAGCTCGACTGAAAGCGCTGGTCGAGCCCTTGCAGCGGACCGTCGCACGCGAGCGCGATCCGCCGGCGCAGGTCGCGCGCGATCCGGCCGGTGAGCCACGGCATCTCGGCGGGAAACACCACCGCGAACGCGATCGACGCCGCGAGCATCGACACGACGAGCGCGAGCCCGTTGTTGATCAGCACGTCGGGCGCGTAGACGATCACGTTGTCCGGCCCCGCGAGCAGGCAGAAGAACACGACGAAGCCGATCCCGTAGCCGGACTTGCCCGGGCGCGTCGCGAGATACGCGCCCGCCGCGAGCGCGGGCGCGAGCGCCGCGCATAGCAGCGGGAAGCCGTCGATGTTCGGATACACGTGGCACACGTACAGATAGCCCGTGAGCGTCGCGAGCGCCGCGCCGGCGGCCATCTGCGCGACGAAGCGGCTCGCGCGCGGCGCGGTCGAGCTGAGCGCGCACGCGATCGCGGTGCCGATCACCGCGAGCGCGCCGCTCGGCCATTCGGACGCGATCCAGAACGCGCTCATCGCGCCCATCGCGACGAGCGTGCGCAGGAACGTGAAGCCGACGAAGTAGCGGTTGGTCTTTACTGCGTAGCGCGTGATCGAGCGTTCGAGCACGTGGCTGTCGAGCGCGAGCGATGCGTGCGTTTGCGCATAGCCGAGGAATTCGTCGACGAAGCGGTAGAGCAACTCGATCGCGGTGTCGAAATCGAGCACGCCGGCGGGCGCGAGCGTCTCGAGCGCGCGTCGCGACGCGCGCGCGCGCTTGGCCAGCGCGGCCAGATACGCGCTCAGCTCGACGAGCGCGGGCGCGGGTGACAGCGACGGCGACGGCGTCGCCCGCGGCTGCGCGAGATCGCGGCGCAGCGCGGACAGCGCGCCCGACAGCGCATCGACGTGCGGGGCGATCGCCGCGAGCACCTCGGCCGCATGATTCGCGCGCAGCCGCTTGAGCAACTGATGAAACGCATGAAGCCGCGCGCACGCGTTCATGAACTCGCTGTTCAGCCGCGCGAGCCGGCGGCTGCGCGCGCGGATGTGCGGGTCCTCGAACGTCGCGAACGCGCGCGTCGCCTCGAAGCCGACGATGCCGTCGACGAAGTCGGCGAAGCGCCGCTCGAAATCGCGGCGCTCGACCGTGCCCGCCATCGTGCTCGCCGCGAACGCGACGAAATCGGCGTGCCGCGCGTTCAGCGTGCGCATCAGCGCATCGCTCGAACTGAGCGGAAACACGAGCGCGCTGACGGCACCCGAGCAGAAGATCCCGACCGCGACTTCGGCCGCGCGCGTAAGCGCCGACAGGAACAGCGTGTTCGGCGCCATCACCGCGGGCAGGCCGATCAGCGCGGCGGTGTAGCCGGCGAGCACGTAGCCGTACCAGCGAAAGTGCCGGTTGCGCACGGCGGCCGCGATGCAGCACGCGACCCACAGCGTGATGCCGGCCATGTACAGCTCCGGCTGCTGCGCGAAGAGGCCGCCGAGCGCGAGCGCCGCGACGAGCCCGACGCCCGTGCCGATAACGCGATAGAAGCTCTTCGCGAGCACCATCCCGCTCATCGGTTGCATCAGCACGAACACGGTCGTCATCGCGATGCGCGGCTGCGACAGATCGAGCAGCATCGCGATGCCCATCGCGAGCAGCGCGGCCGCCACCGTCTTCGCGAGATGCAGCCAGACGAGGCCGTCGCGGCCCGCCCAGTCGCGCGCGAGCCTGCCGGCGCTTCGCAGCCGCTCCTGCCATCGTTGCGGGTCGATGAGGAATCGCTGTAGCGCGGGCTCGTGCTTCATGGTGGTGGGCGGTGCTTCTGGCGGGCGCGAATCGAGGGCCTCCGGCCTCGCGCGACGCTGCCAGGCCGACCGGAGAGGCGCCGATTGTAGGAGCCGCGCGCACGCGCATTAACGCGGGCGCGGGGAAACCATAGTTGCCGTGGCGGCAACAATGTGCGGGCCCTGCTGGAGGACAATATCGTCTCTACATACGTTTCGGACGGGAATGGATACGCTACAGAACATGCGGGTGTTCGCCCGCGTGGTGGAGGCGGGCAGCTTCACGGCGGCCGCGCAATCGCTGAATTCGACGACGGGCGCGATGTCGCGCGCTGTGTCGGAGCTCGAGGCGCGGCTGCGCACGCGCCTGATGAACCGCTCGACGCGGCGCCTCGCGTTGACGCCCGCGGGCGAGCGCTATCTGCTGCGCTGCCGGCAGATTCTCGCCGACGTCGATCAGGCCGAAGAAGAGGCGAGCTGCGCGCACGAGCGCCCGGCAGGCGTGCTGCGGATGCACAGCTTCGCGAGCATCGGCCAGCACTATGTGCTGCCCGCGCTCACCGCGTACCGCAGCCAGCATCCGGACGTATCGATCGAGCTCACGCTGTCGCAGCGGATGCCGGACCTGTTCGACGGATCGAGCGACATGGCGGTCGTGACCGCATCGTCGCTGCCCGATTCCGAGCTGGTGTCGCATCTGCTCGGCTCGACGTTCAGCATTCTGTGCGCGACGCCCGCGTATCTGCGCGCGCACGGCGCGCCGCGCACGCCGCGCGATCTCGCGCGGCACGCGTGCCTCACGCTGCGCACGCCGGCGTTCCCGACGAACGAATGGCTGCTCGAAGGGCCGAACGGCGCCGAGGAGATCAAGGTCGACGGCCCGGTGCAGACCAATACCGCCGAGTCGCTCGCGGTCGCGATCCGCGCGGGCATCGGCATCGGCATGCTGCCGCTTTACGCGGCGATCGAGGACCTGCGCTGCGGCAACCTCGTGCGCGTGCTGCCCGCGCACCGGCTGCAGAAGATGAACGTCTACGCGCTGTATCCGTCGCGCCGCTTCATCGATGCGAAAGTGCGCACCTGGGTCGAAGCGCTGCGCTTTCACATGCCGAAGATGATCGCGCGCGACGAGGCGATGCTGTCGGCGATCGTCGCGCAAGCGTCCGACGCGACGCAAAGCGCGATCGCCGGCGCGCTCGACGTCGGACTCGAATCGGCGCACGCGCTCAGCCACTGAGCGATCCATTCTTCGATGTCGGCGCGATGCGCCGCCGCGTGCCCGCGTGCGTTGGGCGGCGGCGCATCGCGTGTCGTGCATCGCGTGTCGCGCGTGTTCGTATATCAGCATGTCCGTATGTCCGCGTATCGCATTGAGCGATGCCCGTGCCGTGTTGTCCGTGCCTGTCGCGTCGGTCGTGAAAGGCAATCGCATACCGGGCTCGGGATGCGGCGCGGCGCTCCTTCACGGCGATCGTCGCGTGATCGCCGCGTGAGCCTCGGCGCGGGCTGCCGGAATGCCGGAGCGATGCGCACGGCGACGGCTTGCTGGTGCGGGAGCGGCGCGATAGCTTCGGCAAGGCGCGCGGGCCAAGCGGTAAGAGCAAGGCAACAAAGCGGCAAAACAGCAAACGTCAAACATCAACCGGCAAAGAGGCGGCGCGTCGCGCGCCTGCCTCTTCACTGACGACGCCTCCCTGAACGATGCCTGTCGAACGACGCTCGCTTACCGCGCGCCGGCCGCAGGCTTGCCCGCCTGCGCGGCGCCCGCGACGGCCGGGCCGTACGCGGCCTCGGCCGCCTTGCGCGCGGCGAGACGCTTCGCGTCGAGGCGGCGCTGCGCGCTCTGGATGTCGTCGGGGTAGGTGTTGTCGTTGCCGCGCGACGGCTGGTAGCCGACCGATTCCAGATCGACGAGCTCCTGAATGACTTGCGCGCGCGTGAGCGAGCCGTTCGACGATTGAGCAAACGAGACGGCCGGCGCGGCGAGCACGAGTGCGGCGGCGGCGGTGACGACGATCGATTTCAAGATGACCTCCAGTGTGATTCGATTCGATGCAGTCCGCGATCGGCGATCCGGACTGACGAGACCAAGTCTACGCAGCCGCCGCGCGTGGAAAAACCGGCCGCGCCGGCAAGCAGCCTTCCGGATTGCACAACACTGAAGGGCGCGCCGCGCGTGTCGCGCGGCCGATCGGGGGGGCGGCTTCGTGACGGAAATGTGTCCGTTCGTTCCGGCCTGCGCAAAGAAGCGCTGCGCGTCGGGCCGCAGATCCGCGGCGCACGAATCCCTAAACTCGACCGTCGTCGGATCGAGTCGTTTCATTCCAATCAACAAGGAGTTTCGTTGTGAAAAACATCCGGTTTGCATGCGCAACCGCAGGGGTCCTGGCCGCGACGGCCGCACACGCGCAGAGCTCGGTCACGCTGTACGGCCTGATCGACGCGGGCATCATGTACACGAACAACGTCGCGAGCGGCAATTCGCACGGCGGCCTCGTGCAGGCGACGACGGGCGCCGTGAACGGCACCCGCTTCGGCCTGCGGGGCACCGAGGATCTCGGCGGCGGCCTGAAGGCGCTGTTCGTGCTGGAGAACGGCTTCAACGTCGAGAACGGCAAGCTGGGCCAGGACGGCCGGCTGTTCGGCCGGTTCGCGTATGTGGGGCTGTCCGACGATCGTTTCGGCACCCTGACGATCGGCCGGCAATACGATTCGCTCGTCGATTTCGTCGCGCCGCTGTCGGCGACGGCGGGCACGTTCGGCGACGCGAGCTTCGCGCATCCGTTCGACAACGACAACCTGAACCACTCGCTGCGGATCAACAACGCGATCAAGTACACGAGCAACACGTACGCGGGCCTGAAGTTCGGCGGCATGTACGCGATGTCGAACAGCACCGATTTCGCGACGAACCGCGCATACAGCTTCGGCGCGAGCTACACGCGCGGGCCGCTGAACGTCGCGGCCGGCTATCTGCAGATCAATGGCTCGAAGGGCACGACCGCGGGCAGCCCGGGCGCGGTCGACATCGTCGAATCGGCGGCGAACGGCAAGGGCGGCTTCTCGCTCGGCGCGGACCGGATGCGCTCGTACGGCGGCGGCCTGAACTACGCGTTCGGCCCCGCGACGCTCGGCTTCGTCTACACGCGCGCCGAATACGAGAACACCGCATCGTTCGGCTCGACGGGCGGCACGGTGCGTTTCGACAACTACGAGCTGAACGGCAAGTATCAACTGACGCCCGCGTTCAGCGTCGGCGGCGCGTACACGTACACGAACGGCCACGTCGAGAACACCGTCAAATACGGTTCCGATCCGAAGTGGCATCAGGTCGACCTGATGGCGGTGTACCGCTTGTCGGTGCGCACCGACGTCTACCTCGAAGGCATGTACCAGCATGCGTCGGGCCGCAATTACGTCGCGATGATCAACACCGCGGGTGGCGCGTCGTCGACGGGCAATCAAGTCGTCGCGGCGGTCGGCCTGCGCACGCGCTTCTGACGGTTCGCACACCGCGATCCGCGCGCCGCGCTCGAATGGCTCGGGCGCGCATTCGGTTTCGCGCGCGGCGTTGTCATCAGCGCGATGCGCAAGGGCGCATCGCGCACGCCGAGATGGCGTTCGGCGGCGGCATCGTGATGATCGGCGCGAGCGGCTGGCGCGACTTCGCGGTCAGCCCCGAGTCGCTCGGCGGCGGGAACGCGCAACGCGTGCACGTGCAACTCCGGTCCGGCATCGACGCGCATTGCGAACCAGCCCGCGCCGCGGGCGCGGCGATCCTGCAGGCGCCCGCCGGTCAGTTCTATGGCGACCGCACGTATTGCCCATGCGGCCCGGAGGGGCACGTCCGGACGTTCGGCCAGACGGTGCGCCGCGTGTCGCGCGAAGACGCCGGGCGGCACGGCGGGCTTTCGATCGAAGGCGGGCGGTGAGCGCGTCGTCGCAACGCGGCGTGCGGTTCGCACGGCGCGTCGCTGGGTTGTCGTATTGCCGCGGCGGCTTCCGTTGATGCCGTCGCGACGCCGCCAACGCGTCGTGTCGCGCGTGCGTTTGGCGGCGCTTTGCATGGCGCAGCGCAATCGGCAAATCGGCCGCCGGCGAGAATCGCCGAATGCGCACGCCGTTCCCGCCGCATTTTTCGCATGTTTTTGCAAGCGCCTGCCAACCGGTTTCCCGGGATTTTGTCCGCCAATATCCGGACATAATCGGAAATTATTTCGATCCCGGCGCGAAGCGGTTTTCTCCGCTCGAATTATTCCTCTTTAATCGTATTATTGTGTTGAGCGCTTTGCACAGTAAAATGGCGCCCGGGTGGCGGCGTGATGCGCGCTGCTTGTGCAAGGTGAATGACGGGAATTGTCCGCTTTGCCATACTCGAGTTCGATTTCGGTATTAATTGTCCGAATCGGGATGCGGCGGCTTTGCCGGCCGCGCATCATCCGTTCACGCTGGAATGCTGGAGACCAAAAGACGATGGCGACACGGGGCGAATTTTCATTGAGCGAAGTGCCGGCGCACGAGCGCAAAGGCGCACTGTCGATCACGATGGTGCTGCTCAGCTTCACGTTTTTCACGGGCACGATGTTCGCGGGCGGCAAGATCGGCGTCGCGTTTCGCGTCGTCGACATGCTGTGGGTCGCGGTCGTCGGCAATCTGCTGCTCGCCGCCTACGCGGCCGCGCTCGCGTTCGTCGCGTCGCGCAGCGGGCTCAATTCGGTGCTGATGGGGCGCTTCTGCTTCGGTGAGGTCGGCAGCAAGCTGTCCGATTTCCTGCTCGGCTTCGCCGAGCTCGGCTGGTACGCGTGGGGCACCGCGACGGTGGCGATCGTGCTCGTCAAGCTGCTCGGCTGGCCCGCATCGGTGACGGCGCCGCTGATGGTGCTGTTCGGGTTCGGCTTCTCGATCACCGCGATCGTCGGCTATCGCGGGATGGACGCGCTGTCGCGCGTGTCGGTGCCGCTGATGTTCGTGCTGCTCGTCGTGTCGATGTGGATCGCGACGCGCGACGTCGGCGGCTGGGCGGGCCTCGCGAAGATCGTGCCGACGCGGCCGATGAGCTTCGCCGCCGCGGTCACGATGGTGTTCGGCACGTTCGCGAGCGGCGCGACGCAGGCGACGAACTGGACGCGGCTCGCGAAGAGCGGCCGCGCGGCCGTCATCGCGAGCATGATCGGCTTTTTCGTCGGCAACGGGTTGATGATCGTCGCGGGCGCCTATTGCGCGATCGTCTATCAGCAGCCCGACATCGTCGAGGTGATGATGCTGCAGGGGCTGTCGATCGCGGCCGTCGTGATGCTGTGCCTGAACCTGTGGACGATCCAGGGGCCGACGATCTACAACGTGTCCGCGGCCGCCTGCCATCTGCTGCGCAGCGAGCGCCGCCGCACGCTGACGCTCGTCGGCGCGGCGGTCGGCATCGTGCTCGCGATCGGCGGCATGTACGAGCTGCTGATTCCGTTCCTGATCCTGCTCGGCTCGATCATTCCGCCCGTCGGCGGCGTGATTCTGGCCGACTTCTGGTATCGCCACCGCGGCCGCTATCCGGCGATCGCGACGGCCCGGCTGCCGCGCTTCAATGTCGCCGGGCTCGCCGCGTACGCGATCGGCGCGGCGCTCGCGTACGCGTCGCCGTGGATCGCGCCGCTCGTCGGCATCGCCGCGTCGTCGCTCTGCTACATCGTGTTCGTGCAGATCGCGGGCCGCGCGGTGCGCGCGCCGTCGGTCCAGGGAGAGTGAAGCGATGAGTCTGACCATCAGCGAGATCCTGCAACTGCCCGGTCTCGAAGAGCTCGAACTGCGCGCGGGCGAGCGCGGCGTGCAACGGCCGGTGCGCTGGTACTACGTCGCGGAGAACGAGGGCATCGCCGATTGGGTGATGGGCGGCGAGCTCGTGTTCGTCACCGGGATCAATCACCCGCGCGACGAGGCGAACCTGCTGCAGTTGATTCGCGAGGGCGCGAGAAGCGGCATCGCCGGGATGGTGATCCTGACGGGCGAGGCGTTCATTCGCCGCATTCCCGATTCGGTCGCGGCGCTCGCCGAGCAGCTCGACATCCCGCTGATCGAGCAGCCGTATCTGCTGAAGATGGTGATCGTCACGCAACTGATCGGCACCGCGCTCGTGCGCCACGAGAACACGCTGCGCTCGCAGCGCGACATCGTGAACCAGTTGCTGACGGGCGATTATCCGAGCATCGACATCGCGGCTCATCGCGCGCGCAACCTGCAGCTCGCGCTCGATCGGCCGCGCCGCGTCGTCGCGCTGCGGCTCGCAGGCGTGCCCGCGCTCTTCGACGGCCGCGATCCGGCCACGGCGGAGGCGCTGCTGCAGGATGCGCGACGGACGGTTCAGCGCGGCCTGGACGACTGGCTGCGCGATGAGGACGGCGCGCTGCCGGTGGTCGAGCAGGGCGAGCTGTTCGTGCTGCTGCTGCCGTGCGACGATCCGCGCTTCAGGAAGCAAAAGCTCGCGCTCGGCGCGCTGCGCGACGCATTGAACCCGCAGATCGGCGCGCTCACGCTGTTCGTCGGGATCTCGTCGACGGTCGGCGCCGCGCGCCATTACTGCCGCGGCCTCGCCGAGGCGCGGCAGGCGCTCGGCGTCGCCGAGGGCATGCGCGCGGGGCAGGGGCTGTGCGATTACAGCGAGCTCGGCGTGCTGAAGCTGCTCGCGGCGATCCCCGATCCGACGCTGATCGACGGCTTCGTGAAGGAAACGCTCGGCAATCTGCTCGACAGCAACCGCAAGCATCCGACGATGCTGATCGAAACGCTCGAAGCGCTGCTTCAGGAAAACGGCAACGCGATCAAGGCGGCCGAGCAGTTGTCGATCCATCGCAATACGCTTAACCACCGGCTGCGCAGGATCGAGACGCAGTCGGGGCAATCGCTCGCCGATCCGTATTTTCGGTTGAACGCGTCCGTCGCGCTGCTCGCGTGGCGGATGTCGGATACGCAACGACAGGAGTTCTGATGAAGCTCATCAACGCGACGCTGCGCAAGCGCAGCGGCCTTTTCAGCATCGCGCTCGACGGCGCGACGATCGCGAGCGTCACGCCGCAGCCGGCGCGCATCGATGCGCAAGGCGCGCCGCGCGCGGATGAAATCGATGTCGGCGGCAAGCTCGTGATTCCGCCGCTCGTCGAGCCGCACATCCACCTGGATGCGGTGCTGACGGCGGGCGAGCCCGAGTGGAACATGAGCGGCACGCTGTTCGAGGGAATCGAGCGCTGGGCGCAGCGCAAGGCGACGATCACGCACGAGGACACGAAGGCGCGCGCGCATGCGGCGATCGGGATGCTGCGCGATCACGGCATTCAGCACGTGCGCACCCACGTCGACGTGACCGATCCTTCGCTCGCGGCGCTGCAAGCGATGCTCGAAGTGAAGGACGAGGCGCGCGGGCTGATCGATCTGCAGATCGTCGCGTTTCCGCAGGAAGGGATCGAATCGTTCGACGGCGGCCGCGCGCTGATGGCGCGCGCGATCGCGATGGGCGCGGACGTCGTCGGCGGCATTCCGCACTTCGAGAACACGCGCGAGCAGGGCGTGAGCTCGATCGAGTTCCTGATGGATCTCGCCGATCGCAGCGGCTGCCTCGTCGACGTGCATTGCGACGAAACCGACGATCCGAACTCGCGTTTTCTCGAGGTGCTCGCCGAGCAAGCGCGCGTGCGCGGCGTCGGCGCGCGCGTGACGGCGAGCCACACGACCGCGATGGGCTCGTACGACAATGCGTACTGCTCGAAGCTGTTCCGCTTGCTGAAGCGCTCGGAGATCAACTTCATCTCGTGTCCGACCGAGAGCATCCATCTGCAAGGCCGCTTCGACACGTTTCCGAAGCGCCGCGGGCTCACGCGCGTCGCCGAGCTCGATCGAGCCGGGATGAACGTGTGCTTCGGCCAGGATTCGATTCGGGACCCGTGGTATCCGCTCGGCAACGGCAACATCCTGCGCGTGCTCGACGCGGGGCTGCACATTTGCCACATGATGGGCTATCAGGATCTCGCACGCGCTCTTGATTTCGTCACCGACCATAGCGCGCGCGCGATGCATCTCGGCGAGCGCTACGGAATCGAGCCGGGGCGCCCCGCGAATCTCGTCGTGCTCGACGCATCCGACGATTACGAGGCGTTGCGCCGGCAGGCGAAGGCGCTGCTGTCGATTCGGGGCGGCGACGTGATCATGCGCCGCGTGCCCGAGCGCATCGACTACCCGGCCGCGCGCTGACGCATGACGGCGGCGAGCGGTCCGGGCCCCAGCTTCCACCGCTCGCCGCGTTCTTCGATGCGACATTCGGGCTCGAGCGCGCAGGAGGCAAGGAAGGCGCGGGGAGGGGCGCGTCGCGGGCGGAACGAGCGCAGCGCGCGGGGGAAGGAGACAAAGGCGTGACCGGCTGAACAGGCCGATCGGCGGCGATGCCCGTCGCAACCGCGATTCGGCGGGCATCGCCGTTTTCCGCACGCATGTCGGGCGCGCATCGCGCGACGCGAATGCAACGCCCGGCGCTGCGTCACGCGGGCGTCTCGGCGATGTACGACAGATGCAGATTCTGCCCCCACCCGCTCGTCGTGTAATTGTCGCGCACGTAGTCGGTGCGGCAGATGTTGACCGTGAAATCGGTCTTGGTGACGCCGATCACGGTGACGGCGAACGTGTCCGGGTACGAGGACGTATGTTTCGGGTCCTGCAACGCGCTCGCGACGACAACGGGAATGGCGCTGAACGCTGCCGGGAACGGGACCTTGACGGTCAGCGGCGTATTGATCCAGGGCTTGCCGGACGGCAGTTTCTCGCGCGGACCGACGACGTGCGTACCGACGAATTTTTGAGTCATGTCGAATTCTCCATCGTATTGTTGATGAGGGCCGATGCACGGACTCGTCAACGGCGGACGGCCGTACGAGCGTTATAGGAATCGCATTCCAGTGCGCGCACCTCGGAGAGGTGGCAGCTTGCGGACGTCGGCCGCCACCGGCGGAGCGTTCGTGACAACGCGGGCGAGGCGGCGGGCGTGCAGGCGCGCGAGCGCCGCGCGTTCGCGGCGGCCGGTCGGGGCCGGGAGTGCCGGCGGGGAGGGCATCCGAGATTCTTCGTCCGCGATCACGCCCGCCGCGCATCGCGCGACGCTCAGCGCTTCTCGTCGGTCAGCGTGTTCAGGAACGCGACGATGTCGCGCATGTCCTGCGCGGTCATCGCCGGCGCGTCGCCCGGCTTGCGGTCGAACGGCGCGTCGGCGACGTCGACGTTCGCGCGATACGCGCTCGGGATGTCGTCGTACTGCCGCACCCGGCCGCTCGCGTCGCGCGGGTAGATCTTGCCCGGATCGACGCTGCGCAGGTTGTAGAACGCGAGCACCTGATCGAGCGAGTGATAGACGCCGTTGTGGAAGAACACGTGACGCGTCGCGACGTTGCGCAGCGACGGCGTCGCGAACATCCCGCAGTATTGCGTCTGCGTTTTCAGGTCGTCGCGCAACGGCCCGCAAATGCCGAGATCGTGGAACGCCGGATTGCGGTTCTGCGCGAGCGCGCGGTTGCGGGGCACGCCGAGCGCTTCGTACTGGAAATCGGTGAACATCGGCGGCAGGCCGTCCGGGCTCGGCTTCGACAGATGGCAGCCCGCGCAATTCGCCTTCGCCGGATCGTTGAAGAGCCGCATGCCGCGCAGCTCGGCCCGCGTGAGCCGCGCGTCGCCTTCGAGCCAGCGGTCGTACTTGCTCGAATACGGATGGAACGACGGGTCCTCGACCTGGTAGCGCGCGATCGCGAACATCGCTTCGGACACCGCAAGACGCGCGTCGTCGAAGATGCGCGGGCCGAACAACTGCCGGAACTGCGGCGCGTACCGCGCGTTCTCGAGCTTGCGCGCGACGTCGGCCGTGCTCGCGTTCGCCATCTCGACCGGATTCATCAGCGGGCCGAACGCCTGCTGCTGCAGCGTGTCCGCGCGGCCGTCCCAGAACATTCCGCCTTGCGGCACGAGCTGCGGTGCGGCGGCCGCGCCGGCGGTCTTCCGCGCGCGCACGACGCCCGCGGCCGACGCCGCCTGCTGCGCGACGCTCGCCGCATCGTCGTTCTCCGACGAGTCGGGGCCGATGCTGAAGTTCGGCTGGCGGTACAGATACATCAGCGACGGCGGCGGCCGGTAGCCGGGCCGCGTCAGCGCGGCACCGCCCAACTGCACGTCGAGATCGTTCGGCGGGCCGTATGCCCGGTCGGGGCTGTGGCACGACGCGCATGACTGTCGGCCCGACGCGGACAGCGACGGATCGAAGAACAGCGCCCGGCCGAGCTGCGCGACCGCGCTCAACGGCTCGGCGGCCGGGCGGCGCAGCGCGACCGGATGCGGATTCGCGCCCGTCAGATCCTCGACGATCGCGCCGAGCGCATTCGGCGCGTGCTCGGGAAACGCGAGCGCGAATGCGGCGAAGCCGAGCGCGCCGAATGCGGCGGTCTTCAGCACGTGGCGCGCCGCGCGCGCGCGGCGGCGGGGCGAATGAGGCGAATCAGGGGGCGCGGCGGGAGGCGCCGTCGACGCGGATGCGTCGACTCGGGCCGAGCGGGGAGGCCGGACGGAATCGTCGGATCGTGAGGGCGGTGCGGATTGCGCGGCAAGCGGTTCGGCCATGCTGGAGCGTTCGGTCGTGATCGTGCAAAAGAAAAATCCGGCGCGCGCCGCGCCGGAGCGACGGCCGGCGTGGTGCACGCCGGCCGGATGCGCATCGCGTGTCGCGCGGCGGCGCCGCGCGACGCGTGTGCGTGACGCGGCCGTCGGATCTAGGACGTCAGATCGAGGGCGCCGTCGCGAGCTTCGTGCCGAGCGCCGGATCGAGATACAGCGGCGCCTTGTTCACCGTGCCCGAGAAGTCGAACAGATCGCGCATGTCGCCCGCGGTCGCATCGAACGAGCCGCCGCCGATCCGCTGGCCGCCGAGCCAGTTGTCCTCGATGAAGCGCACGACCGACGCCTGGTCGATCAGCGTGTGGCTCACGTAGTTCTGCTTCGCCCACGGCGACACGACGACGAACGGAATCCGCGTGCCCGGGCCGCAGCGGCCGTTGACGGGCGCGCCGCCGACGCCGGTCGTCGCCGTGCCGGAGCCGCACACGCCGTTGCCGTTCAGTTGATCGACCGCATCGAACGACGCGCGCGTCGGCGCGGTGTAGGCGTGGTCGTACCAGCCGTCCGAGTCGTCATACGTGATGATCACCGCGGTGTTCGCCCAGTCGGGCTGCTGCTGCAGGAAGTTGACGACCTTCGTCACGAACTGCTGCTCGTCGAGCGGGTCCGAGTAGCCGGCGTGCGCGTCCTGCGCGGCGGGCGCCTTCAGGAAGCTGACCGACGGGAAGTTGCCCGCCTTCACGGCCGCGAAGAAATCGTCCGAGTCGTACTGGTGGTTCGCGGGCTCGGGGGTCTTGCCGTCCGTCTCGACGCTCGAGCCGATCGCCGCGATCGAGCTCGGGCGCGTGTGCTGCGGGTTCGCCGTCGACGCGTAGTACTGGAACCAGTTGTGGTGCGGGATGTAGTCGGACGTCGCCGCGTTCACCGCGGTCGCGATCGTGCTGCGCTTGCAGCCCGTCGTGCCGTTCGCGTTCGTCGTCTGCAGGTTGAAGCCACCCATGAAGCCGCCCCACGTGACGTTGCGCGCGTTCAGCAGATCGCCGATGTTCTTGCCCGACATCATCGCCTGGTCGGTCGTGCTCGAGCACACGTCGTAGCCGGGGTCGACGTCGTTGATCATCGTGAGGCCGCCCTGGCCGTCGTTGATGTAGTACGACGTCTTCGCGAGCGTCGACACGGCCTTCGACGTCTTCACGATCTGCATCCCGTCGGTCTGGCCGGCGATCACGTTGAGCGCGCCCGGCGTCGACGGGCCGTAGGTGGACGTATACGCGTTGTCGCTCATCGCGAAGCGCTGCGCGTAGTTCCACAGCGCGGTCACCGTGTTGCCGTCGAAGTAGCCCATCACCTGGCCCGTCGTGCCGAATGCGCCGGCGCCGCCGCTCGATCCGTTGCCCGTGTATTTCGGGAAGAGGTCCGCGAGGCCGTTGTCGTACGCCTGCTCTTCGGCGGTGTACGCGTGGTTCTGGTCGGCCGTCGCGGCCTGCGTGCGGTCGAGGCGGAACGGATTGGTCGCGCCCGTGCCGTTCGCCGGATTCGTCGCGTTCGGGTTCGTGGTGAGCAGCAGGCCCGACAGGCCGTTGACCGAGGGCGTACCCGATGCGGCGCTGAACGCCGGCTCGCCCGGCGGGTTCGTCGCGTTCGGATAGGTGCCGAAGTAGTGGTCGAACGACACGTTCTCGCCGTAGATCACGACGAGGTGCTTGATCGGCGTCGCGGTCTGCAACGCGTTTTGTGACGTGACGGGCGTGTTGCTGTCGGTGCCGCCGCATGCATAGAGGGCGATGGCCGATCCGGCGCACGCGGTGGCGATCAAGGCTCGACGAAACATCAGACAGGACTCCAATGAAAGATCGCTCGATTGACGGCGATCCGCGAGGGATCGCGCGCCGGGAGCCGGCCGCACGGCAAGAGCGGGCGTCGGGGACGCGCCGTGCGCCGGAAACGAAACGGCAGCATTGGACCAGTTCGGTATGAAGTTATGGAGGCGCTGCGCCTTCGGCGGGGTTACAGGCAGGTATCGTCGACTTTACGGGCGGAAAGGCGATCGTAGGGCGCGCGTCGCGCGCCCGGCCGGCGGTGACGCGAAAGACGCGTTGCGTCCGGCCGTTTCGCGTGGTGTTGCGTCGCGACGCGCGCGGCGGGCGGCGATGTGGATGCGCGATGCGCGATGCGCGATGCGCGATGCGCGATGCGCGATGCGCGATGCGCGATGCGCGATGCGCGATGCGCGATGCGCGATGCGCGATGCGCGGCGTTCGACACGGCGCGAGGCCTCGCGTTCGATGAGCGTTCGCCGCTCGCCGCTCGCGTCACGGCAGCAGCCGGTTCAGCCGCGCCCACTGCTCGAAAAGCGCGGGCCACGCGCGCACGGCGCTGCCGGGCTTGCCCATGCCCCAGCCGTGGCCGCCCGCCTGGAACGCGTGCAGCTCGACGCTCACCTGCGCCGCGCGCAGCGCGCTCGCCATCAGCAGACTGTTGTCGATCGGCGCGATCGGATCGTCGAACGCGTGCGCGAGAAACGTCGGCGGCGTGCGCGCGCTCACGTGCAGGTTTGCCGACAGCGCTTCGCTGTCCGCCTGCGCCGGATGCGCGCCCACGACATGCAGCCGCGTGTGCGTGCGATCGAACGGCGGCATCAGCGTGAGCACCGGATAGAGCAGCGCGGCGAGATCGGGGCGCGCGGATTCGCGATCGGCATCGTCGACGCTCGCGTAGCGCCGCGCGTCGGGCTCGACGGCCGTCATCCCGGCGAGATGTCCGCCCGCGGAAAAGCCGACGATCGCGATCCGGGCGGGATCGATGCCGTCGCGCTTCGCGCGCGCGCGGATCACGCGCATCGCGCGCTGGCCGTCCTGCAGCGGCGCGAGCCGCGACCAGCCTTGCTCGGGCAGCCGGTACACGAGCTCGAACGCGGTCACGCCGAGCGACTTCAGCCAGGCGCACATCGGCGAGCTCTCGTTGCCGAGCTCGACGTGTTCATAGCCGCCGCCCGCGATCACGAGCGCCGCGCCGCCGTTGCCAAGCGCGGGCCGGTAGACGTTGAGCCGCGGCCGCGCGACGCGCGACACGCTGCTGTGCTTGCCGGCTCGCTCGCCGTCGCCCGCGCCCGTCGCGATCGGATCGGGCGCGGGGCCTGGCCACAGCGGAATCGTTGCATCGGGAACGGCGTGCGGCGCGTCGTCCGGCTGCGGCATGCCGCGCGCGGAGGACTGAGCATGCGCGGCCGGCGTGATCGTGTCGAGCGCGCCGGCGAGCGCGGCGCCGAGCAGATTGCGTCGGGTGAAGTCCATGTCGAAGGCTCCGGATCGGAATCGGAAGGCGGTGCCGCTCGCGCGGCGTCGGCATCGCGGGGCAACACGCGTGCGCGCCCGCCGGGCGCCGTCGCGCTCGCCGAGCGCGCAGCCGACGTCGAAGGTGCGCCGCCCGGCCCGGCGTCGCGCCCGCTCCGCGCGCCTGGCGGCGAGCGTGCGGGGTTGCCGATGTCGGGGCGCGGATCGTCATCGGCGAGGAGGCGGGCCGCTCGCGGCGATCCCGCTGCATCACCGGTCTGCGCGGTCGTCGGGATAACGGGATTTCGCGACGGCTCGCGTGCGCCGGAATGCCGGGCGCGAGCGCGCCATGTTACCGGATACGCGGTGCGGCATGATGCGGCGCCCCTTCGCCGCCGGCCGGCGAATCGATAAACCGGCGAATCGATAAACCGGCAAATCGGCGCGACGCAACCGAAGCCGAGACGCGCGGCGCCGATTTCCGGCGCCGCGCCGATCACAGCGGATCGCCGATCCGATGCGCGACCGCGTACCGCACGAGCGCCGTTTCGTTCGGCAATTCCAGCTTGTCGAGCACGTGCGCCTTGTAGATCCGGACGGTCTTCGCGCTGATCCCGAGCGCTTGCGCGATTTCGGCGGGCGTGTCGCCCGCCGCGAGATGACGGAACACCTCGAATTCGCGTTTCGACAGCCGCTCGTGCGGCGGCGCGTCCGCGTCCGACGGCGAATGCAGGTTTTCCGCGAGCTGTTCGGCCACATGCATGCTGACGTACACGCCGCCCGCCGCGATCTTGCGCAGCGCGGCGATCAGTTCATCGCAGCCGCTTTGCTTCGTCAGGTATCCGGACGCGCCGGCCTGGAACGCCGCGGCCGCGTGCCGCTGGCTCGCGCGCGCGGCCATCACGAGGATGCGTGTCGACGGTGCCGTTCCGCGGATGCGATGGATCAGCTCCGCGCACTCGCGGCCGAGCGTGGTTTGATCGATGAGCGCGATCTCGGCGCGGCCATGCTTGACGAGCTCGAACGCGGCGGCGGCGTCGCCCGCCTCGCCGTCGATTTCGAACTCGCCGGATTTCTCGAGTATGTGTCGCAAGCCGTCACGCAGCACCGCGTGACGGTCCACCATCAACAGCCTGATCATCGGCGATGCCTCGTAGCGCTTACCTGCTTATGGCCATCGCGTACCGGAGCGCGGCGGGCGCGCCGCGTCGCGGCGGCGCGCGAACGCATGCGGCGGCCCGGCCGAACTCCGGACGCTCGTTCCCCGGACCGTTGCGCCGCGCCGGGCTGCGATCGGGTTTTCCCGAGTCCGGCACGCGCGTTGCGACAGGTCGCCACGGCTTGAAAAGCGTCGAGGCCGCGGCTTCTTGCGAGCTGCGCGGCGCCGGCGGTGTTCGGCGGATGCGGCGCTGACGCATCCGCGCGGGTTGTCGTTCACATCGTCGGTTTCGTCGTCCGCCGAGCAGCGGACGTGCGGCGCTCGAGCCGAGCGTCACGTTTCAATCTTATGCTGCGATGCTTACGTGATCCTGATAGTTGCGCACGCAATCGTATTGGTGAAAGCGCGCATGACGTTGCGCGGCGCAGCCCGGCGAATCATTCATACCGTAGGCGGCATGCGTGCCGCACGAGGCGAAACCGTGCCGATCGGTCCGCATGGCGGGCGGCCGATGCCGGCCGGCGGCCCGACACGGCGAAAACGCTTTGCGCGGCGCGTGCGCCGCGCAAACGGGGGCGCGACCGGCGAATCGCCGCGCGGCGCCGGCGAAAAGCGGCGATGGAATCCGCAGTGGAATCGGCAAATTCCTACAGGGCCGCGGATTGCGGCCATGCGCTTATCTCGTAATTGCCGATTTTCTTTCGCGATCCTGGCCTGCACAGTGCGAGGGCGCGCCGTTTCGAACACGAACCAAGCGCGAGCGACGCGGCCGGCGCAGGCTCGCGGGGCGCTCGGTGACGGAGACACGACCATGCTCACGCCGCATGAACTCTCGACGTTGTTGTGCATCGCTCGTTCGCCTGACGATGTCGACATCGCCGATCCGGAATTCGTTTCGCTCGTCGAGATGGGGCTCGCGACGGCGATGGCCGGCGGGCGGCCGATCGTCCCCGGCGCGCTCCTGACGCCGCGCGGCCGCGAGTTGTTCGAGCGGATCGCGTGCGCGAGGGCGGCCGCGGTGCAGCGAATCTGAGCGCAGCTATTGGGCCGTCCCGTAGATCTCCCGCGCGGCATCGCGAATCGCTTCGATCGTCACGCTTGCCGCGGGCGCATGCACCTTGTCCGTGCGCGTGATGATCCCGAAATCGTCCATCCGGCAATCCATCTCGAGCGGCAGCATCGCGACGATGCCGTGCGTCGCGTAGTAGCGCGCGACGTCCTCGGCGAGCACCGCGACCATGTCGCTGCGCTCGAGCACGCGCGTGACGAACAGCAGCGCGGCGGTCTCGACGACGTTCGCGGGCGGCGTGAGGCTCGCGCGCTGGAACATCAGCTCGAAGCGATGGCGCAGCACGCTGCCCGCGGGCGGCACGACCCACGCGGCGCGCTGCACGTCGGCCAGCGCGAGCGGCGCGCGCTCGAGGAGCGGATGCCCGGCCCGCACGACGGCCGCCACCGGCTCGCCCGTGAGCGGCTCGTAGCGCAGTCGCAGCTTGTCGTGCTCGGCCGACAGCCGGCCCACGACGACGTCGAGCTTGTCCTGCGCGAGGCGTTCGAGCAGCACGTTGCTCGTGTCGATCTCGACCGAGATCCGCACGTTCGCGTGCGTCGCCTTCACCGCCGCGACGGCGGGCGGCAGCAGCCGCAGGCCAGGCGACGTGATCGCGCCGATCGCGACTTGCCCGAGGCGCCCGGCCTTCAGCGCGGCCAGCTCGTCCTGCGCCTGATCGAGGCTGCCGAGCGCCGCGCGCGCGTGGCGGATGAGGGCGTCGCCATACAGCGTCGGGCGCATGCCGCGCGGCATCCGCTCGAACAGCATCGCGCCGATCGTGTCCTCCAGCTCGCGCAGCAGCTTCGATGCGGCGGGCTGCGTCATGTTCAGCGCGGCCGCCGCGCGATGGATGTTGCCCTCGTCGGCGAGCGCGACGATCAGCAGCAATTGCCGCGTCTTCAGGCGGCTTCGGATCGTCCGAGGATGCGTATCGCGTGTTGTCGGCATTTTTATATCAATATTCAAAAAGATATCTGAAAGCACCAAAACATCATTGGTAGGTTATCAAAATTCTCCCTAGACTGGGCCGCATATTCCGCCACACAGGACGCGACGATGTCGGCATCGAAACCCAAGCTGCGCTCGGCCCAATGGTTCGGCACCCATGACAAGAACGGCTTCATGTACCGGAGCTGGATGAAGAATCAGGGCATTCCCGATCACGAATTCGACGGCCGGCCGATCGTCGGCATCTGCAACACCTGGTCGGAGCTCACGCCGTGCAACGCGCACTTTCGCAAGCTCGCCGAGCACGTGAAGCGCGGCGTCTACGAGGCGGGCGGCTTTCCGGTCGAGTTCCCGGTGTTCTCGAACGGCGAATCGAACCTGCGGCCGTCCGCGATGCTCACGCGCAATCTCGCGTCGATGGACGTCGAGGAGGCGATTCGCGGCAACCCGATCGACGCGGTCGTGCTGCTCGCCGGCTGCGACAAGACGACCCCCGCGCTGCTGATGGGCGCGGCGAGCTGCGACGTGCCGGCGATCGTCGTGTCCGGCGGCCCGATGTTGAACGGCAAGCTCGACGGCAAGAACATCGGCTCCGGCACCGCCGTCTGGCAACTGCACGAAGCGCTGAAGGCGGGCGAGATCGACCTGCACCGCTTCCTGTCGGCGGAGGCCGGCATGTCGCGCTCGGCGGGCACCTGCAACACGATGGGCACGGCGTCGACGATGGCGTGCCTGGCCGAAGCGCTCGGCGTCGCGCTGCCGCACAACGCGGCGATTCCGGCCGTCGACGCGCGCCGCTACGTGCTCGCGCACATGTCGGGCATGCGCATCGTCGGGATGGCGCACGAAGGGCTCGTGCTGTCGAAGATCCTCACGCGCGCGGCGTTCGAGAACGCGATCCGCGTGAACGCGGCGATCGGCGGCTCGACGAACGCGGTGATCCATCTGAAGGCGATCGCCGGGCGGCTCGGCGTGCCGCTCGAGCTCGAGGACTGGCTGCGCCTCGGCCGCGGCACGCCGACGATCGTCGATCTGATGCCGTCCGGCCGGTTCCTGATGGAGGAGTTCTATTACGCGGGCGGGCTGCCCGCCGTGCTGCGCCGGCTCGGCGAGGCGAACCTGCTGCCGCATCCGGGCGCGCTGACCGTCAACGGCCAATCGCTGTGGGACAACGTGCGCGACGCGCCGAGCCACGACGACGAGGTGATCCGTCCGCTCGATCGGCCGCTGATCGCCGACGGCGGCATCCGGATCTTGCGCGGCAATCTCGCGCCGCGCGGCGCGGTGCTGAAACCGTCCGCGGCGAGCCCGGAATTGCTGAAGCACCGCGGCCGCGCGGTCGTGTTCGAGAACTTCGAGCACTACAAGGCGACGATCGACGACGAGGCGCTCGACGTCGACGCGAACTCGGTGCTCGTGCTGAAGAACTGCGGCCCGCGCGGCTATCCGGGCATGGCCGAGGTCGGCAACATGGGGCTGCCGCCGAAACTGTTGCGGCAGGGCGTGAAGGACATGGTGCGGATCTCGGATGCGCGGATGAGCGGCACCGCGTACGGCACGGTCGTGCTGCACGTCGCGCCGGAAGCGGCGGCGGGCGGCCCGCTCGCGGCGGTGCGCAACGGCGACTGGATCGAGCTCGATGGCGAGGCGGGCACGCTCACGCTCGACGTGAGCGACGACGAGCTCGCGCGCCGGCTGTCGGATCACGATCCGGCGAGCGCGCCGGGCGTCGCCGAGCATGCGGCGGGCGGCGGCTACGCGCGTCTTTACGTCGACCACGTGCTGCAGGCGGACGAGGGCTGCGACCTCGACTTCCTGGTCGGCCGGCGCGGCGCCGCGGTGCCGCGGCATTCGCACTGACGGGAGGCGCGGCGATGAACGGGCCCACGGGCGAACTCCTGATCGACGGCGGCGCGCGGCGCGGCCGGGGCGCGGCGTTTCACGCGATCGACGCGGCGACGGGCGCCGCGATCGCAGAGCCGGTTTTTCATGGCGCGCTGCCGGCGGACGTCGAGGCGGCGTGCGCGCTCGCCGACGCGGCGTTCGATGCGTATCGCGCGCTCGCCGCCGCGCGCCGCGCGGATTTTCTCGACGACATCGCCGCACGGATCGAAGCGCTCGGCGATGCGCTGATCGTGCGCGCGATGGCCGAGACCGGCTTGCCGCGCGCGCGGCTCGAAGGCGAGCGCGCGCGCACCGCGAACCAGTTGCGGATGTTCGCGGCGCTCGTGCGCGGCGGCGACGCGCTCGACGTGCGCATCGAGCCCGCGCTGCCCGAGCGGCAGCCGCCGCGCAGCGATCTGCGTTTCCTGCGCATCGGCGTCGGGCCGGTCGCGGTGTTCGGCGCGAGCAATTTTCCGCTCGCGTTCTCGGTCGCGGGCGGCGATACGGCCGCGGCGCTCGCGGCCGGCTGCCCGGTCGTCGTGAAGGCGCATCCCGCGCATCCCGGCACGTCCGAGCTCGTCGGGCGCGCGGTGCAGGCGGCCGTGCGCGCGGCGTCGCTGCCGGCCGGCGTGTTCGCGCTCGTCGCCGACGCGGGGCACGAGGTCGGCCGTGCGCTCGTCGCGCATCCGGCGATCCGCGCGGTCGGCTTCACCGGCTCGCGCGCGGGCGGCCTCGCGCTCGCCGCGCTCGCGGCGGCGCGGCCCGTGCCGATCCCGGTGTACGCGGAGATGAGCAGCGTGAATCCGAACCTGATGCTGCCGGGCGCGCTCGCGGCGCGCGCGGAGCCGCTCGCGCGCGAGTTCGTCGCGTCGGTCACGCTTGGCTGCGGACAGTTCTGCACGAACCCGGGCCTCGCGCTCGGCATCGCGGGCGCGGGCTTCGACGCGTTCGCCGCCGCCGCCGCGCGCGCGCTGCGCGACGTGCCGGCGGGTGTGATGCTGAGCGCGGGCATCCTGCGCGCGTACGAGGCGGGCGTCGCGCGGCTCGCGGGCCATCCGGCCGTGGATGTCGTCGCGCGCGGCGCGGCGGGCGACGGGCGCGCGCAGGCGGCGCTGCTGCGCGTGAGCGCGCGCGCGCTGATGACCGACGCGACGCTCGCCGACGAAGTGTTCGGCCCGTCGAGCGTGCTCGTCGAGTGCGCGAGCGCCGACGAGATGCGCGAGGCGATGCGGCGGCTCGAAGGGCAGTTGACCGTGACGCTGCACCTGAGCGCCGACGATCACGACCTCGCGCGCACGCTGTTGCCGATCGTCGAGCGCCGCGCGGGACGCATTCTCGCGAACGGCTTTCCGACGGGCGTCGAAGTGTGCGACGCGATCGTCCACGGCGGGCCGTTTCCGGCGACGTCGGACGGCCGCGGCACGTCGGTCGGCACCGCCGCGATCGAGCGCTTCCAGCGGCCCGTCTGCTACCAGAACGTCGACGGCGCGCTGCTGCCCGACGCGCTGCGCGACGGCAATCCGCTCGGGGTGCCGCGCCGGGTCGGCGGCCGGCGGGAAGCCGCCGCGCCGCGCCAGGCGAGCGCGGGTGCGCGAACGTGACGAACGGCGCAATGAAGGGCGCAATAAACGGCGCAATGAAGGACGCACTGACGAGCGCGCCGACGAGCGCCGCATCGTGCGCCTGCTCGCACGCAAGCCGGAGCCGTTTCTCGCGCGGATCTGCGCGGTCGCGCGCGCCGACCGATGAACGCTTTCACTGACGCAGGAAACGAACGATGAATACGAGCCGTTCGCCGCGCTACCGCGGCGTCTTCCCCGTCGTGCCGACGACGTTTGCCGAGGCGGGCGAGCTGGATCTGCCGAGCCAGAAGCGCGCGGTCGACTTCATGATCGATGCGGGCTCGGAGGGCCTTTGCATCCTCGCGAATTTCTCGGAGCAGTTCGCGCTCGCCGACGACGAGCGCGACGTGCTCACGCGCACGATTCTCGAGCACGTCGCGGGCCGCGTGCCGGTGATCGTGACGACGACGCACTACAGCACGCAGGTCTGCGCGGCGCGCAGCCGCCGCGCACAGGAACTGGGCGCGGCGATGGTGATGGCGATGCCGCCGTATCACGGCGCGACGTTTCGCGTGCCCGACACGCAGATCCACGCGTTCTACGCGCGCCTGTCGGACGCGCTCGACATCCCGATCATGATCCAGGACGCGCCCGCGAGCGGCACCGTGCTGTCCGCGCCGTTTCTCGCGCGAATGGCGCGCGAGATCGAGCAGGTGTCGTACTTCAAGATCGAGACGCCGGGTGCGGCGAACAAGCTGCGCGAGCTGATCCGGCTCGGCGGCGACGCGATCGAGGGGCCGTGGGACGGCGAGGAGGCGATCACGCTGCTCGCGGACCTGAATGCGGGCGCGACGGGCGCGATGACGGGCGGCGCGTATCCGGACGGCATCCGGCCGATCGTCGAAGCGCACCGCGAAGGGCGCGCCGACGACGCGTTCGCGCTGTATCAGCGCTGGCTGCCGCTCATCAATCACGAAAACCGGCAGACCGGGTTGCTCGCCGCGAAGGCGCTGATGCGCGAGGGCGGCGTGATCGCGTGCGAGCGGCCGCGGCATCCGCTGCCGCCGATCCATCCGGACTCGCGCGCCGAGCTGATCGCGATCGCGCGCCGGCTCGATCCGCTCGTGCTGCGCTGGGCGCGCTGACGAACGGCGAACACGGCAAGGAGGAACTACGCGATGAATTCCGTCTACACGCTCGGCCTGGTTGGCATCGGCAAGATCGCGCGCGATCAGCACCTGCCCGCGATCGCGGCCGAGCCGGGCTTCGACCTGCTCGCGTGCGCGAGCCGCCACGCGCAAGTGCGCGGCGTGCGCAACTATCCGGACATCGACGCGCTGCTCGCCGCCGAGCCCGCGCTCGACGCGGTGTCGCTCGCCGCGCCGCCGCAGGTGCGCTACGCGCAGGCGCGCGCCGCGCTCGGCGCCGGCAAGCACGTGATGCTCGAAAAGCCGCCGGGCGCGACGGCCGGCGAAATCGCGGCGCTGCGCGCGCTCGCGCGCGAGCGCGGCCGCACGCTGTTCGCCGCCTGGCATTCGCGGCACGCGAGCGCGGTCGAGCCCGCGCGCGCATGGCTCGCGACGCGCACGATCCGCGCGGTGCAGGCGCGCTGGAAGGAGGACGTGCGGCGCTGGCATCCGGGGCAGCAGTGGATCTGGGAGCCAGGCGGGCTCGGCGTGTTCGATCCGGGCATCAACGCGCTGTCGATCGTCACGCGGATCTTGCCGCGCGAACTCGTGCTACGCGCGGCGACGCTCGTCGTGCCCGCCAACGCGCATACGCCGATCGCGGCCGAGCTCGACTGCGTCGACACGGCGGGCGTGCCGGTGCGCGCGGAGTTCGACTGGCGGCACGGCCCGGTCGAGCAATGGGACATCGCGGTCGACACCGACGGCGGCGTGCTCTCGATCGGCGCGGGCGGCGCGCGGCTGTCGATCGCGGGCGAGCCCGTCGCGCTGCCGCCCGAGCGCGAATATCCGTCGCTGTACGCGCGCTTTCGTGCGCTGATCGGCGAGGGCGCGAGCGACGTCGACGATCGGCCGCTGCGACTCGTCGCCGATGCGTTCATGATCGGCCGGCGCATCGCGGCCGACCCGTTTCAGCGCTGAGGCGCCGCCGGGCGCGGGCGGCCGGCGGGCGCGCGGCGCATGCGCCGGATTCGCGCACGCGATGGATGGCGGCACGCGGCAAGCACGAGAGCACGCGGCGACGCAACAACGTAACAACACGGCAACACGGCAACACGGCAACACGGCAACGAGCCGCGACAAGCCGGGATGAATCGGCAGCAAGCCGGCACGCGCCCGGCAACGAGCACGACGGTCGGAGACGACCCATATCAAGGAGACGCAACATGACAAGGAGACGCACCATGACCCGCACGATTCGCCGACTGACCCTGCGCGCCGCGTTCGCGGCGCTCGTGATCGCGCCGCTCGCGATGCCCGCCGCGACCCGCGCGGACACGCCGCTGAAGATCGGTTTCCTCGTGAAGATGCCCGAGCAGGCGTGGTTCATCAACGAGCAGAAGGCCGCGACGGCGCTCGGCCAGAAGGAAGGCTTCTCGGTCGTCAACATCGGCACGCCGGACGGCGAGAAGGTGCTCGCGGCGATCGACAACCTCGGCTCGCAGGGCGCGCAGGGCTTCGTGATCTGCGCGCCGGACGTGCGTCTCGGGCCGGCGATCGCCGCGCGCGCGAAACGCTACGACATGAAGTTCGTGACCGTCGACGACCAGCTCGTCGATTCGTCGGGCAAGCCGCTCGCGAACGTGCCGCACCTCGGCATGTCGGCGACGAAGATCGGCAACCAGGTTGGCCAGGCGATCGCCGACGAGATGAAAAAGCGCGGCTGGAAGCCGGAGGAGGTCGGCGCGCTGCGCGTGACGAACTACGAGCTGCCGACCGCGAAGCTGCGCACCGACGGCGCGACGCAGGCGCTGCTCGCGAGCGGCTTCAAGAAGGAGAACATCTTCGACGCGCCGCAGAAGACGACCGACGACGAAGGCGGCTTCAGCGCGGCGGCGCCCGTGCTCGCGCGGCATCCGAACGTGAAGAAGTGGGTGATCTTCGCGCTGAACGAGGAAACGGTGCTGGGCGCGGTGCGCGCGACCGAGCAGTTGCACATTCCGGCGGCGGACGTGATCGGCGTGGGCATCAACGGCGCGGGCGAGGCGTTCGCCGAATTCCAGAAGAAGGAGCCGACGGGCTTCTTCGGCACGATCGCGGTCAGCTCGACGAACCACGGCAAGCAGAGCGCGCAGAACCTCGTCGACTGGATTCGCAGCGGCAAGGCGCCGCCCGCCGATACGCAGACGAGCGGCAAGCTGATGACGCGCGAGAACTGGCAGGCGGTGCGCGCCGAGCTGGGCATCTGAGCGGCACGTCGACGAGGAACCGATGACTGATACGACGATACGCGCGCGCGGCGCGCAGGCCGCCGGCTCGCCGGCGGGCGCGGGGCCCCTCGACGCGCCGGACGGCGCGCCGCGCGCCGCGTGCCTCGAGCTCGACGGCATCACCGTGACGTTTCCCGGCGTGCGCGCGCTCGACGCGGTGTCGCTGTCGGTGCGCGCGGGCGAGGTGCACGGGCTGATGGGCGAGAACGGCGCGGGCAAGTCGACGCTCCTGAAGGTGCTCTCGGGCGTGAACCAGCCGCAGGCGGGCACGCTGCGGCTGAACGGGCTCGCGCAGCGCTTCGGCTCGACGCGCGCGGCGCTCGAGGCGGGCATCGCGATCATCTATCAGGAACTGCATCTCGTGCCCGAGCTGACGGTCGCCGAGAACCTGATGCTCGGGCAACTGCCGAACCGCGCCGGCGTGCTCGACGAGCGCGCGCTCGTCGCGCGCGCGACGGCCGAGCTCGAGCGGCTCGGCGAGCGGATCGATCCGAACACGCCGGTGAAGCTGCTGTCGATCGGGCAGCGGCAGATGATCGAGATCGGCAAGGCGCTGATGCGCGACGCGCGCGTGATCGCGTTCGACGAGCCGACGAGCTCGCTGTCCGCGCGCGAGACCGAGCGCCTGTTCCGGATCATTCACGCGCTGCGCGCGGACGGCCGCGCGATCATCTACGTCACGCACCGGATGGAGGAAGTCGACGCGCTCTGCGACCGCGTGACGGTGTTTCGCGACGGCCGCCGCATCGAGACGTTCGAATCGGTCGCCGATCTCGATCGCGACCGGCTGATCGGCTGCATGGTCGGCCGCCCGATCGCCGACGTGTACGGCTATCGGCCGCGCGAGCCGGGCGACGTGGCGATCGAGGCGAAGGGTCTGCGCGGGCCGGGGCTCGCCGAGCCGGTGTCGTTCAGCGCGCGGCGCGGCGAGATCGTCGGCTTCTTCGGGCTCGTCGGCGCCGGGCGCTCGGAGCTGATGAAGCTGCTGTACGGCGCCGCGCGCCCGAGCGCGGGCCACGTCGAGCTGAACGGCCGGCGCGTGTCGTTCGCGAGCCCGCGAGACGCGGTGCGCGCCGGCATCGCGCTGTGCCCGGAGGACCGCAAGCAGGAGGGGATCGTCGCGATCGCGTCGGTGGCGGACAACCTGAACCTGAGCGCGCGGCGCCACTTCAGCCCCGCGCGCTTGCTGCTCGACGCGCGGCGCGAGCGCGAGCTCGCCGCGCGCTACATCGCGCGGCTCGCGATCAAGACGCGCGACGCCGATACGCCGATCGGCGCGCTGTCGGGCGGCAACCAGCAGAAGGTGATCCTCGCGCGCTGGCTCGCCGAGCGCATCGACGTGTTCCTGATGGATGAGCCCACGCGCGGCATCGACGTCGGCGCGCGCGCGGAAATCTACAACCTGTTCTACGAGCTCGCCGACGCGGGCCGCACGGTGCTCATCGTGTCGAGCGATCTGGCCGAGGTGATCGGCGTGTCGGACCGCATCGTCGTGATGAAGCAAGGGCGGATCGCCGGCTGCGTGGCGAAGGCGCAGGCGAGCCCCGACGCATTGATCAAGCTCGCGCTGCCTCGCTAACGGCGCGGCAGCGCACACCGGAAAACGCGAACGACATGAGTCAAGCCATGCAACCCCAAGGCACTTCTTCTTCTCCCGATACCCGGGCTAGCGTCGCGCCGCCGCGCGCGGCCGCGCGGGATCTCCTCAACCGCTCCGGCATCGTCGTCGCGTTCGTCGTGCTGTTCGCGGCGCTCGCGATCGCCGTGCCGGACTTCCTGACGGCCCGCAACATCCAGGGCCTGTTGCTGTCGGTCACGCTGATCGGCTCGATCGCGGTGACGATGATGTTCGTGCTCGCGCTGGGCGAGGTCGACCTGTCGGTCGCGTCGATCGTCGCGTTCTCGGGCGTCGTCGCATCGACGCTCATCACGGCGACGCACAGCATCGCGCTCGGCGTCGCGGCGGGCGTGCTCGCGGGCGGCGCGGTCGGCCTCGTCAACGGCGTGCTGATCGCGCGCTGGCGGATCAACTCGCTGATCGTCACGCTCGCGATGATGGAGGTCGTGCGCGGGCTCGCGTTCATCACGTCGAACGGCGACGCGGTGATGATCTCCGAGGAGCGCTTCTTCGCGCTCGGCTCGGGATCGTTCCTCGGCATCTCGTATCCGATCTGGAGCAACATCGTCGGCTTCGTCGCGTTCGGCTTCCTGCTGCGCAAGACGGTGTTCGGCAAGAACGTGCTCGCCGTCGGCGGCAACGGCGAGGCGGCGCTGCTCGCCGGCCTGCCCGTCACGCGGATCAAGATCACCGTGTTCGTGCTGCAGGGGCTCGTGACGGGCTTCGCCGGCGTGATGCTCGCGTCGCGGATGAGCCTCGGCGACCCGAAGACGTCGGTCGGCCTCGAGCTCGGCGTGATTTCCGCGTGCGTGCTGGGCGGCGTGTCGCTCACGGGCGGCGTCGCGACGATTTCGGGCGTGCTCGTCGGCGTGCTGATCATGGGCTCGGTGCAGGACGCGATGAGCCTTCTCAACGTGCCGACGTTTTACCAATATCTGATACGCGGCGGCATTCTGTTGCTCGCGGTGCTGTTCGACCAGTATCGTCGCAATCGGCGGCGCGCGATGCGGGGCTGACGGCGGGCGGCCCCGCATCGCGCTCGCGGGGCCGGATGGCCGCGCGAGCGGCCGGGCAAGGCCGCCGAACCAGCAGCCGCGCGAGCGGGCGCGACGGCCGGCGCTTCGCGCGTGCGCGACGCCCGCGGCCCTCCGGCCGCGCGGCATCCACGCGAAATCGGGAGACAGCATGGAATCATCGAATCGGCCGGCGCGAACCGGTGCGGCATCCGCCGCGACGCTGCGGGTCGACTGCCGCAACGCGCTGGGCGAGGGCGCGACGTGGTGCGACGCGACGCGCGCGCTGTATTGGGTCGACATCGAAGGCGCGCGCCTGTGGCGATGGCGCGCGGCCGGCGCGCAAGGCGGCGCGGCGACGGACAGTTGGGAGATGCCCGAGCGCATCGGATGCTTCGCGCTCACCGACGATCCGGACGTGCTGCTCGTCGGCCTCGCGTCGCGCCTTGCGTTCTTCGACGCGCGCCGGCGCGCGTTCACGCCGATCGTCGACGTCGAGCCCGATCTGCCGACACGGCTGAACGACGGCCGCTGCGACCGCGCGGGCGCGTTCGTGTTCGGGATGAAGGACGAGGGCGGCGGCTCGCCGCGCGCGGTGGGCGGCTATTACCGGCTGAACCCGGATTTGAGCCTGCAGCGGCTTGCGCTGCCGCTCGCGGCGATCGCGAACGGCATCACGTTTTCTCCGGACGGCTCGGCGATGTACTTCTGCGATTCGCCGACGCGGGAAATCCAGGTGTGCGACTACCGGCCGGGCGGCGACGTCGATCGCATCCGGTCGTTCGTGCGGCTCGCCGACGATTGCGGCGAGCCCGACGGCTCGGCCGTCGATGCCGACGGCGGCGTGTGGAACGCGCAGTGGGGCGGTGCGCGGATCGTGCGCTATGACGCGCAAGGCGTCGAGACCGAGCGCATCGCGGTGCCGACGCCGCAGCCGAGCTGCGTGGCGCTCGACGACGGCGGGCGGCTGTATGTGACGAGCGCGCGCGTCGGTCTAGACGACGGCGCGCTCGCGCGCAGTCCGGGCGCGGGCGGCGTGTTCGTCGCCGATACGCGCCATGCGGGGCTCGCGACATCGCGGTTCGCGCTCGCGCGCAACGCGTGAAGCGGGCTGCGCGAACGCCGGCGTGAAGCGCGGGCCGGACGGCGGCGCGGTGTTCGTCCCTCCGGCGCGGCAGGCATGCGCGGCACGGCCGAGGGGCGTGCGCGGGCGGCCCGCCGCAACGGCCGCCGCCGCAGCCGCAGCAGCCGCAGCAGCCACGGCGATTCGATCATGGGCGCGCGGCTTGCGCGAAAGTGCGATTTATTACAAATCGCCGATGGCATGCTTGTGTCGTCCGACGCAAATCTTACAAAATGATTGCTCTGGCTCGTTCGGGACGCTCGCCGGCTCCGGCGGAGGTTCCGTCGTTTCCGATGGCCGTGTTTTCCCCGTCATTTCCGGATTGAACCGCAGCAGAGGCTGATCCATGTCGCGTTCCGTTTTCGAGGCCGTACGGCTGGACGACGTCGTATTGCAACCTTCCCCGATCGATCCGGAATGGATCATCGAGGGAGCGCCCGTCGCGCGCAGCGGCCAGTGGTCGTGCAGCCCCGATTCGACGACGTCCATGTGGGTGTGGGATTGCACCGCGGGGCGCTTCAACTGGCACTTCGACTGCGACGAAACCATCCACGT
The DNA here is from genome assembly GCF_000012365.1 of Burkholderia thailandensis E264. Taxonomy (NCBI): domain Bacteria; kingdom Pseudomonadati; phylum Pseudomonadota; class Betaproteobacteria; order Burkholderiales; family Burkholderiaceae; genus Burkholderia; species Burkholderia thailandensis. Next base: position 1,902,822 of record NC_007650.1, on the reverse strand, counting down.
GATCGAGGGCGAAGTGATCGTCTCGTCGGACGGCGACGCGCCGCGCACGCTGCGCGCGGGCGACGCCGCGCTGTTCTACGCCGGCAGCCGCGCCGAGTGGCACGTGCCGAAGTACGTGCGCAAGCACGCGATCCTGCGGCCGCACATCGCCGGGCCGGCGCTTTTCGTCCACAAGGTGTTCCGCAAGCTGGCGGGCGCGTTGCGGTGAGATCGCGGGCGCGCGAAGCGGGGCACGCGCGCGGGTGCGTTTGCCGCGCGTGTCGCGCGTTGCGTCATGGCGCGTCCGGCTTCGCGCGCTTCGCCCTTGTCTTGGCCTTGCCGCTCGACTGATTGACCGCGATCGCGGCGCGCACGAGCGCCTTGAACGCGCCGGCGTCGAGCGTTTCGCCTTCGCGGATGTCGATCGCGCGCCTGACGTTGCCGTCGAGGCTCGAATTGAAGAGACCGGCCGGATCGTCGACCGATGCGCCCTTCGCAAAAGTCAGCTTGACGACCGACTTGTACGACTCGCCGGTGCAGACGATGCCGTCGCGCGACCAGACGGGCGTGCCTCTCCACTTCCATTCCTCGACGACATCCGGGGCCGCTTCGTGGATCAGCCGGCGCATCCGGCTCAGCGTGTCGCCGCGCCAATCGCCGAGTTCGGCGATCCGCTGGTCGATCAACTCGGAGGCCGCCTGGTTTTCGGGCGAATCGGTGTTTTTCATCGGGGCCTCCGGAGGCGTTCGAATGGCTTTCGGATGTCGGCGCGGCTGTCCTGCCGGAACTGCTCGCCGGGGCCGCGTGCCGGCTTTTCGCGCGGCCGGCGGCATGGCGGCGGCCCGCGCGGGCCTGGCGCATTCGCGGCGACGGCTCGGCGGCGGCGCGTTCGTCACGATACCCGATCTCGCGCGTCTCCGCGCGACGGTCGCCCGGCGGCGCGCGCCGGCAAACACATGCGGCGCGATCGACGGCAAGGCACGCGGAAGCGACGGCCGTCGCGAGGGCGAGCAGGGCGATACGCGGGATCGATTCACGGATCGCATCCCGCCTTGCGAACGAGCCATCGCCGGACGACGGCGCCTCAACTGCCCTGCATGTCGACGACCGAAGGGGCAGCCGCGGCCCGGTCGCTCTTTTTCCCGTTGATGCTGTACAAGTACCTGGCGAGCGCGTCGACATCCTTCTCGGGCAACGGCGCGCCGTAGGCCACGCGCATCTTGTTGCTGATGGTCGCCCATTCTTGCTCGGTCAACGGCGGCTGGCGCGTCACCATGCCGGTCGAATGGCAGATCAGGCATTGCGCATTGGCGATGTCCGATCCGGGGCCGGGAGGAAACCGCTCGGCACTGACCGGAAGCTTCGCATCGACGACGGGGAGCTTGACTGGGCGGCCAACGCTGGCATTGCGGTGCGAGTCGAGGCCGTCGGACGGCATCATGGCCGCCACCGCCGCGACGCCCAAGACGACCGGAATACCCCACATCAGAAAGAGACGGAGCGCTTGACGATTCATGCTGGTCTTCCTCCCTGTCAAACGACCCGCAGTGTGACGGATTCGACGCCGTTACGCATGAAACCCGATCCGTTCCAGTTGGATTGCATCGGCTGGGCGAGCCCGGACGTATTGACCGCCCGAACCATCAAGACGAGCGGCCCCGCGTTCGTCGGCGTGAAGCGAAGCGCCCAGCGCCGAAAGCTGTATCGGCCGTAATCCTTGTCGAGCTGCGCATCGAGCCACGTGCGGCCGCTGTCCCCCGACAGTTGCACGCGCGCAAGACCGCAATCCCCCCCGAACGCGAAACCGCGTATCTCCGTTTGCACGTTGCGCTTCAAGATGCCGCCGTCACGCACGCTCGTGATGAACGAGCGCGGCACCATCTTGTTGATCGGCACCATTTTCATGCCGGTCTGCCCCGGCTTGACGTTCGCGCCGGGCGTGTCGGGAATGAGGTAGGCGTTCTTGGTCCAGTAGTTGTCGTCCGGACGATCAAGCACTTCGAGGTCGCATAGCATTTTGACCCAATAGGTGGCGTACCAGCCCGGCACGATCATCCGAATCGGGAAGCCGTTCAGGAGCGGCAAGGGCTCGCCGTTCATCAGGTACGCAATGACCACTTCGCCGTCGAGCGCATGGTCGATCTCGAGAGACTTCTTGAAATCGGGCGTCTGTGGCGCCGCGGGCGTTTCCAGGCCATTCATCCGCACCTGCACCGCACCGGCCCGGACACCGACGCGCTCGAGCACGTCCTTGAGCCGGACGCCGGTCCAGCGCGCATTGCCCATCGCGCCGTGGCCCCATTGCGCGCCGGGCACGCGCGGCGTGTAGAAGCCGCGCGAGTTGCCCGAGCACTGGTTGACTGCGGCGATTTCAACGGGCGCGAAGTCGTTCACGAGATCGTCGAGCGTCAGCGAGACCGGCCGGCAAACGTGCCCGCGCACTGCCAGTCGAAACGTTGCCGGATCGACGTGCGACGGGATGTTTGCCAGATGCCAGCGCACGTAGAACTGGTCATTCGGCGTGAAGACATGCCGGTCGAACACGTCGAACGGCGTTTCCAGCAGCGGAGGGCGCGTGCGCTGCAGAATCAGCGGGCCCTTTTGCGGAAAATGGTCGGCGAGCGGGCGGCGCCCGTTGCCGAACGGCAGCGCGATCGTACGTTCAACGGCGCCCCACGCGTTGGCGCCCGCGAGACCGGCAAGTCCCAGCCCGAACGTCCGCTCGAGAAACTCGCGGCGACGGCTCAACGATACATTCGATAAAACCTTGCTCATTTTTTGGAATCCAGAATGGAGAATGATGCCGATGCGGCCAGTGCCGCGCTCGATGCGCGGCTGCGGCTGCCGGGCGACGGCAGCAATGAGAGGCGGCAAGCATTGAGCGTGACCGAGATCGAACTGCAGACCATCGCCGCTGCGGCAAGCGCGGGCGACGCCAGGCCGCCAATCGCCACCGGCAGGGCGATGAGGTTGTAGGCTGCCGCCCAGCCGAGGTTCTGCCGCATCACGCGCGAGATGCGCGCGCCAAACGCGATCGCATCGGCGACCTGCCGGATGTCGCCGCGCGTCAGCACGACCGCGGAGGCCGCCGCGGAAGACGCACACGCGCTCTGCACAGCGATTCCGTAATCCGCCGCGGCCAGTGCCGGGCCGTCGTTCAAGCCATCCCCGACGAATGCGACGACGCGATGCCGATGCCGCGCATCGAGCACAATCGCCGCTTTCTCCTCGGGGCCCACACCCGCCGTCACGTGCTCGCGTGGGATGCCGACCGCCTCGGCGACCGAGTAGGCGGGCTCGGGACGATCACCCGTCAACATCCACACCTCGATGCCGCGCGCCTGCAACTCCGCCACCGCCGCCTCGGACTCCGGACGCACCGCATCCGCCACGCGCACGTGGCCGAGCAGGCGCCCGTTCCGCGCGACGTAGGCCGTCGTCTCGTCGCAGTGCGCGGATTCGTCGAGGACGATGCCCTCGCGTCCGAGCAGCGCCGCCGAGCCGACCACGATCCGCGCGCCGTCTTCGCCGCGCCAGACGACGCCCATTCCCGGCACGGCCTCGCACTCGCCGGGCTCGTTCGAGATCGGACAGGCCTGCCCACAGGCACGAATGGCGCGCGCCAACGGGTGCTCGCTGCCCCGCTCGGCCATCACGGCAGCCGCGAGCAATTCCGCTTCGCCGACGCCGGGGGCGGGATGCACGCCGACGACGGTCGGCTCGCCGCGCGTGAGCGTGCCGGTCTTGTCGAAAAACACGATGCCGATGCCGGTGGCGCGTTCGATCGCCTCGACGTCCTGAAACAGAATGCCGGCGCGCGCCGCCCGGCCGGCGCCAGCCATCAGCGCGAGCGGCGTCGCGAGCCCGAGAGCGCAAGGGCAGGTGATGACAAGCACGGCGATCGCGTGTTCGAGCGCCGCGCTCCAGCCCGCGCCGGTCAGTACGCCGTAAGCGCCAGTCGCCGCGGCGATCAGAAAGATCGCCGGCACGAAGCGGCGCGTGAACCGTTCCGCCAGCGCATCCGCCGCCGTCTTTCTGGCGAGCATCCGGCGTAACGTGCGCGCGATCGCATCGGCTCGCCGCGCGCCCACTTCCGACGTCACGCGCACGACCAGGCTGCCCGTTCCGTTGAGCACGCCGGCTTCGACGGTATCTCCGCGACGTACGGCCACCGGCGTCGATTCCCCGGTCAGCAGCGCTCGATCGAGTGTCGAGATCCCGCTTTCGATCTCCCCGTCCAGGGCCGCCCGTTCACCGGGGCGAAGCCGGAAACGCTGTCCGGCAGTCACGCGCTTGGCCAGCACCTCGCGCTGGCCGCCGTGCGCCTCTTCGAGCAGAACGGACTGCGCGGGCAGCGCGAGCAACGCCTGCATCGCGTCCGCCGCACGGCCGCGCATCGTGTGCTCGATCAAGCGGCCGGCGAGCAGCAGGGTCACGATCATCGCCGTCGAATCGAAAAAGACCTCCGAATCGCCGTGCAGCAGCCGCCATACCGAGAGCACGAAGGCCACCGTCGCGCCGCACGCGACCAGCGCGTCCATCCCGGGCACGCCCGCGCGCGACGTGCGCCATGCGGCGCGAAGAAACGGCCATCCGCTGAACAGCAGGATCGGCAACGTCGTGACGCCCGCGAACCATGCGAGGCCGAGCCGGATGGAAGCGGGTATCGCGTCGTGCAGGTCCATGTACACCGTCCATTGCGCCGGCATCGCCCACATGCCGAACACCACGGCGACGATCAGCCGCATCCGGATGAGCGCGGCTTCGCGCGCCAGATGGGCGCGGCGATCACGTTGCGATCCCTCCAGCGTCGCCGTGTACCCAAGGCGTGCAACCGCTTCGAGCAAGGTCGGCAGCGTCGTCACGGCCGTATCCCACTGGACGTGCGCGGCCTCGGCCGCAAAGCTCACGCTTGCGTCGAGCACGCCCGCTTGCCTGGCGAGCACGCGCTCCACCGCGTTTGCGCAACTCGGGCACCACATCCCCCGCACGTCCACCACGGCGCTGCCGTCGCGCTCCGCTGCCGCGCTGTCCGTGCGCAGGTCGGCGGCATTCATTTGCTGCCCCGAAGCTCGGCGCCGCCGGCCCACGGCTGGGTCCGGCCATCCAGGCGTTGCCGCGCCTCCTTCAGTGTCCGCTCGTCTGCCGGCTTCGCCGCGGCATTGCCGAAGCTCGTGCGAATGTAATTCGCGACCGCCGCCAGTTCCGCATCGGACAGCGTGTTGCCGAACGCCGGCATCGTCCCGCTGTACGGAGCGCCTTTCACTTCGATCGGACCGTCGATGCCCAGCAGCAGGATGCGTGCGATCGTGTCCGGCTCACCCGTTACCCATTCCGAACCGGCAAGCGGCGGGAAGGCGCCTGCGACTCCGGTTCCGTCGGCCTGGTGACAAGCGGCACAATGCGCCGTATACAAAACGCCGCCGTCGATCACGACGGGACCCGTGCCGGCCTTCGTCGCCTGATCGGGCTCGACGCTCGCGCCGTGGAACAGCGTCACGCCGCCCCACACGGTCAGACAGGCGATCATCCCGACGAAGAGCCAGGGCAACGGCCGCATGTTTTCGGTCGGCTCGGCGTTTTCGCGCCGCGCGGCCTCGTTTTCGACATCGCGCGTGCTCATTTCGGTGCATTCTCCCGAGCCGGTTTCTCGACCGGATACGTGTGATTGAGTGCGATCAGATAGTCGACGAGGTCGAGCGCTTCCTGTGTCGCGATCACCGCGCCGCGCTTCGGCGCAAACGACGGCGGCAGTTTCACGACCTTGTCACCATCCGACGGCGCGTCTACAACCTTGAACAGATACGGAAAGGCCGGCATCACGCTCCCCGGCACGACGGCGCGCGGTTGATAGAGATGCGCGAGCTGCCAATCGGCGCTCGGCTGCCGCGCGCCGATATTGAACAGGTCCGGCCCCGTGCGCGACGTACCGAGCAAATGCGGGTAGTCGTACGCGTAATCGCTCGGCACGGAAGCGCGCCCCCACCCGCGGAGCGCGTCCGGCCCCACGGAAGCCGGGCGCGGCTGCTGCGAATGGCAGGCTGCGCAGCCCATCGACACGTAGGTCGCGCGCCCCCGCAGCTGCGCGAACGTGTAAGGGCTAAGCGCTTGCGGCGCCTTTTCGTTCTGGAGTTCCCGATAGGGCATCGCGATCAGCACGATCATCGAGATCGCGATCATGATCAGCGATCCGATCATTACCGTCGTGATTCGTTTCATGTGGTGTCCCGTCTAATGCCATGCATCGGCTGCGACCGGCGATACGGGTTGCCGGTCCGCACGCATGGCAAGCAGCTTGCAGAAGTGGAAGGCGAATACGAAATGGCCGAGCGTCATCAGCGCGCCGCCGACCGTGCGGGCAGCCAGGTACGGCAGCGTTACCGTCACCGATGCCATGAACGGTTGCTTCGGATCGAGCATCGCGAGCCCCTGAAGCACGCCGCCGATGGTCAGCGACACGAAGTAGATGCCGATTCCCGCCACGACCAGCCAGAAGTGCCACGCGATCAGCTTCGGGAACGGCCATTCCCGGTCCGCGACGCGCGGCATCAGAAAATAGATCGCGCCGAACATGATCAGCGAATAGAAGCCATAGACGCCCAGATGAGCGTGGCCGATCGTGTATTGCGTGAAGTGAACGACGCGATTGAACGAGCGGATCGCCTCGAGCGAACCTTGCATCGACACGAGCGTGTACAGCGCCGACCCCAGCGCGATGAAGCGCAGCGGATACGATTGCTTCAGCGCGGCGCCATGTCCGCGGAGCGTCATCATGTGGTTGATCGCCACCGCGATGACGGGCACCACCATCATCACGCTCTGCACGACCGACACCGTCACGATCCATTCCGGAACCGGCCCGCCGATCAGATGGTGAATGCCTGCCTGGCTGTAGAACATCGCCAGCGCCCAGAAGCCGATGAGGGACAGGTTGTAGGAATGAATCGGCCGGCCGACGATCTTCGCGATCAGGTAATACGCGGCGCCGAGACCGAGCGGCGTCAGCCAGAGGCCGAGGACGTTGTGCGCGAACCACCAGTTGACGATCGCCGATTCGACGCCGAAGTGCATGTGCGGCACTTTTGCGACGGCGTAGAGAATCGGGAACCAGAGCAACGCCGCGGCCAGGTACCAGACGGAAACATAGAGATGGTCCACCGTTCGCCGGCGAAGTGTGAGCAGCAGCGGAACAGCGGCCAGCGCGCCGGCGATCGCGAGCAGCATGCCGATCTGCCACGGAATTTCGAGCCATTCCATGCCGTCGCTCCAGCCGAACAGAATCGCCGCGCAACCCGCCGCGACGCCGAGGTTCCAGAGCACGGCCCCCGCAATCGCGAAGCGCGCCCCCGCCAATCGGGTTTTGAGCAGGCGAGGGAACAGCCATAGCGCGACGCCGATTCCGGCCATCGACGCCCAACCGTACGTCACGATGTTCAGATGCACGACACGCGTGCGGCCAAACGTGATCAGCGGCGACGTCGAAAGCCAGTCCGGCACCTGGAAGTTCAGCGATGCGAGCATGCCGAACACCGAGCCGAGCAAAAGCCAGCCAACCGACGAAGCGATGAACGCGAGCGCCGCCGCGCTACTCGATCGGTCGGCGCGCAATCGATCCTGAAGCTCGGCTGCGTCGGCGGATGCCGCCCCGCCAACGCGCTCGTGTCCCGATACGCCGGCAAACGTCTCCGCATGGCCGATTTCGCCTTGGGCGAAGATCACCTCGGCGGCGGACTGCCCCATCTTCAGGAGGCCGTTCGACTGAGCCCAGATGAACACGAACAGTCCGAGCACCGTGATGACGAACGAGAGACTGAGCAGGACGCCCAGAGTGAAATTCATGTGTTATCCCCCCTTGCATTGAGACGAATCGCGCGCGCCGGTTCTCGCCGCCGGCAAGGCCCGTCGCGCACGTTCATGGGCACGCTTATCGCGCTCGTCCCCGGCAGCAGATCGGCACGACGATCGGGATGTCCGCCGACGCTTTCGCGAAAACGGCCGTGTTGAAAGCGGGCAGGGGGAGGGTTGCGTGCGCGGATGCGGCGAACGTCGCGGCGGCCAGGGCCGCGCCCAGCCCGAAGGCGATGCGATGCCGGGCTTGCCGCGCACGGAACGCGCCTGCATTCGCTTCATGATGTCGGTTCAACATGTGTGCTCCTTTTTATTGTTAAGGCATGACTGCCGATAAGGGCGTCGCGATTGAATCTGAAAACCGCAACGTTGCTTCGCGCGACCCATTGGATGCGGCCGCTTGAACACGAGAAGGGAGGAGCCGCGGCAGATTCACGATTCGTTCGTTGTCCGATCGTCCGCCGGACGCCGGGCGAACCGGCCCCGCACGCATTTCCGAAGGATTTCGAAACGCTGGTCGCGCAGGCGTGCCGGCTCAGCGATCGGCAAACAGGCGATTGACCACGTCCGCCTCCTCCTGCAGCTCGCGAACGGACAGGTCGATTCGCTGTCTGGCGAACGCATCGATTCCGATGTCCTTCACGCGCTCGTATCGGCCACCGTCGCAAATCACCGGAACGCCGAACATCAGTCCCGGCGCAATGCCGTACGATCCGTCCGAAGGCACGCTCATCGAGACCCAGCGCCCGTCGCTTCCGAAAATCCAGTCGCGCATCTGGTCGATGGCGGCGTTTGCGGCGGAAGCCGCCGACGATGCGCCTCGCGCCTCGATGATCGCCGTGCCGCGCTGCGCCACCTTCGGGATGAAGCTCTCGCGGTACCAGTTCTCATCGTTGATCAGGTCTTTCACGAGACGCCGCCCGATGCGCGCGTGACGATAGTCGGGAAACATCGTGGGCGAGTGATTTCCCCATACGACCATGTCGGCGATCGAGTCGACATCGACATTGCATCGCTGCGCCAGCATCGACACGGCGCGGTTGTGATCGAGGCGGATCATGGCCGAGATGGCGTCGTCCGGCAGATCGGGCGCGAATCGGCGCAGGATCGATGCGTTGGTGTTCGCGGGATTGCCGACGACCAGCACCTTTACGTCCCTGCTCGCGGCCTCGTTGAGCGCGCGCCCCTGGGTGCGGAAGATCGCGGCATTTTCCGCCAGCAGATCGCGCCGCTCCATTCCTTTCGTGCGCGGCTTCGAGCCGACCAGGAAGGCGTAATCGGCGTTGAGAAATGCCGCGTGCGGATCGGTGGCCACCTGGATTTCCTTGAGCAACGGAAACGCGCAATCCTGAAGCTCCATCACGACACCCTGGACGGCGCCGTAGGCTTGCGGCAGGTCCAGCAGTTGCAGGATCACGGGCTGATCCTCTCCAAGCAGGTCGCCCTGCGCGATTCGAAACAGCAGAGAGTAGGCAATCTGTCCGGCCGCGCCCGACACGGCAATGCGCTTTGCTTCAGTGTTCATATCGACCTCTCGTTTTCCTGGAAGAATTCATCGCATGGCGGTTCGGCAGCCGCCCGTTCCGTCGCATGCGGGCGTATCACGCGGTGGCCGCGGCGCGTGTCTCGAGGCATGGCGCGTGGAACAACCGACCTTGCAAAACCAGCCGCAACGTATTGGTTAGCACGACGCCCCAGAAGCAGGCGAGCATCGCGGCGAGCAACGTTCCGGCGACCCCGAACGCGGCGATTCCGGTCACGCGATGAATCGCCAGCGTCGCGGCGGTATAGACGCCAAGCGGAAACGTAAAGCCCCACCAGCCAAGGTTGAATTGCATTCCGTCCTTGCGGTAGCGCATCGTGAACAGCGCGGCAATCACAAGCCACCAGACACCCGCGCTCCAGAGCAGCAGTGCGCAGGCCAACCCCAGCTCGCTGGCCATTGCGCCAAGCTGCGCGAATGCGGTGTCCCGGAATGCATCCGCGGCAACCCGACCGAGGCCGAGAATCCCGAGCGCGCCGGTTCCGATCGGCCCGAGCGTCAGCCAGCTCGACGGAGCGAGATCGCGATGCGGCAACTTGTGGATGACAAGACGGAAGAAGACGATGGTCAGGACGGCAAACGCAAGCGACAGCGAAATCGCCCAAAGCGCATAGCCGATGCCGATGACGGCGCGCGCGGTCTGCATCGGCAGATACGGCGCGATCACGGCGGCGCTCGACGCCGCCACTTCCGGCGCGACGAGCGGCAACAGGAGCACCGCGCTCACGCGCTCGAACGCATGGTTCTGCTCGGCGAACATCAGGTACGGCACGCCGATTGCAATCGCGATCGCCAGCAGCGAATCGAAGCACCAGAGATAGAAGGCGACCTGATACGCGAGCGGCCCGACGTGCGGCGCCGCGAACAGCACGCAACCGTTGATGATGGGCACGAGCCCCATCGGAATCGCACCGAGAAACATCGACTGCAACGGATGATGCAGCATCGGCCGGATCGTCTCCGGGTGGCGCGACACACGCAACAGGAGCATCGCGACACACACCGTGTAGAGCACGATGTTGATGCTCCAGAGCGTCGCGGCGATCGACTGCTGGCCGGCGAAGCGAACGGGCAACGCAACCAGGACAAGTGAAACGATGCCGTTGCCCATCGACATCGCGAACCAATTCGGTGTGAACTGCCGGACCTTGTCAGCCAATGGCTGCCTGGGTGAAGCGACTGTATCGGGAACGTAGCTGGCCATCTTGATCTCCATCGATTGCCGATGTCGACAAGAATAAAATTCGGCTTGACATATTAAAAATACATAAAGATTATGTGATCCATATGTTTTTTATATTGATGGGCCGCGATGAACTTTACGCATCTCTCTGCCTTTCTGGCCGTGGTCGAAGCCGGTAGCGTCACTGGCGCGTCGGCGCGCCTGCACGTCAGTCAGCCCGCGCTGACGCGCGAGATCCGCGATTTGGAGGAGCGGCTTGGGGTCGTGTTGTTCGACCGGCGGCCGCGCGGCATGAGCCCGACGGAGGCTGGCCGGCTGCTTGCCGGCTATGCGAAACGCATATTCGCGCTGACGGACGAAGCCGAAGCCGCGCTCGACGAATTTTCCGGGCTCGTGCGGGGCAACCTCAAACTCGCCGCCAGCCGGACGATCGGCAGTTACCTGTTGCCGCCGGTTCTTGACGTGTTCTGCGATCGATATCCGGGCGTGACGATCGACGTCGCGGAAATGAACACGGAGCTTGTCGAAGCCGCGCTGCTAACTTACGAACGCCAGCTTGGCTTCGTCGAGGGCGCCTATGACACCACGGCGTTCGACTCGATGGTGTTCGGCCGGGATACGCTGCTTGCCGTCGCGGCGTCTTCGCATCCGCTCGCGCGCAAGCACAGGGTAGGCGTTCAGGATATTGCGGATTGCGACGTGCTGTCCCGCGAACCCGGCTCGGGAACACGTAACGCCGTCGAGACCGCGTTCGCCGAGCACGGGCTCGAGTTTGCGCCGCGCCTGTCGGTTGGTAGTGCGGAAGCGATGAACCGCCTGCTGCTGCGCGGCAATGCGATCGCTTGGGTATCGCGCTTCACGATTGAAGCGGAGCTGGAAGCGGGGGCCCTCGTTCCGTTGCGAGTCACGGACATGACCGTCGAACGTGATCTCACGATCATTTGGCACAAGGGCGCAACACTCAGCCCGAGCGCACGCATATTCCGCGATCTGCTCGTCGAGCAGGCCCGAGCGCGAGCGGCGCCGTGAACGCCCGGGACCAACCCGTGCCGGCTCACGTTCGCGCCACGCGTTGGTGTCCCAAGCGCGCGGTTGCGCCGGACCAACCCTTCCCAGAGCACATGGCGGCGATGCCGCCCGCGTGCAGGGGGCGGCGTCGCTCGCCCGGGCAGTCGTCCGGGCAGGTCAATGAAAGCAAAAAACCCGCGAAGCCTTGAGCTGTCGCGGGTTTCAGGACGTTCCAGGAACTCCGTGGAACTGTATTTGGTGCCCAGGGCGGGATTTGAACCCGCATGCCTTTCGGCGCTACCCCCTCAAGATAGTGCGTCTACCAATTTCGCCACCTGGGCAAGGGGCGCAATTTTAACGGCTAAATGAATTTTTGTGAACTGTCTCGCAGCCGGCGGCGGGACGTGCGCCGAACGGCCGTCGTGCGCGGTCGCCGATGATTCGCGAGGCCGGCCGCCGCGCCGATTTCCGCTTGTCGACGCAACGCGCCGGCACGCTCCGGCGACGGCGGCCTTGGCCGCGCGCAGGTCCGCGCGCGCCCGCGCGCGAGCCGCGCCTGCGCGAGGCCCGCCGCCGCGCGGGCGCGCCGCAATTGCGCGTTTGCCTTGTCGAGCGCGATCCGGTATGGGCGCGGATCGATGACGAGCAGCACCGCGCCTTGCGCGAGCGCATCGCCTTCCTCGTACGCGGCGCGCTGCAGGTAGCCGCTCACGCGCGGCTTCAGCTCGACCGCATCGACCGCTTCGACGGCGGCCGTTGAATACGTCGGCCAGGCGCACCGTGCGCGCCGCGACCGTCGTCACGCCGACCTTCGGGGCGGCCGACGCCGCATCGCCGCCTTTGCCTTTGCCTTTGCCTTTGCCGCAGCCGCAGCCGGCGAGCGCGAGCGGCAGCGCGCCGCCCGCGAGCCGGGACGGCCCCCGGCGTAGAGCGAGAAAGCGCATGTTGCCTCGCCATGCATTAGACTTGGCCGCACAGCTTGCAAATTGAAGTTAACTTCAAGTAGAGATTCCGGAGGCGAAGCAATGCGTTGCAAAAGTGGTGAAAATGACCCGCTGCTGTCGATCGGCGAAGTGTCGGCGCGCAGCGGCGTGGCCGCGTCCGCGCTGCGGTTCTACGAGTCGCGCGGGCTGATCGCGTCGCACCGGCGCGGCTCGAGCCATCGCTACTACCCGCGCTCGGTGCTGCGCCGCATCGCGTTCATCGTGTTCGCGCAGCGGATCGGCTATTCGCTCGACGAGATCGCGGTGCAACTCGCGAGCCTGCCGGCCGACACGCTGCCGACGAACCGGGACTGGCAGCGCCTGTCGCGGGAGTGGAAGAAGCGCGTCGCGGACAAGATCGAGGAATTGCAGCGGCTCTACGTCGATCTCGACGAATGCATCGGCTGCGGATGCCTGTCGCTCAAGCGCTGCAAGCTGACGAATCCCGACGACCGCGCGTCGCGCGGCGGCCCGGGCGCGCGGCGGTGGCTCGGCGATCCGCCGGCGGTTTGACCGGCCGAACGCGCGGCTTCGCCGCAACGCGCGGCCGGCGAAGCCGCGCGTTGCGCGCGTCTCGCTTGGTTCGCGAGACGCGCCGCGTGATTCGCGATTCGCCTCGCGCCGGCGCGATCGTCACACGGCCGCCTCGCCGACCATCGACAAGCCCGCCGCCGTGTCGTGCAGCAGCGCGACGACCGCGTCGAGCGGCGGCGCGACGTATGCGTCGATCCGGCGAATGTACGGGCACGTGAGTACGGCGATCGCGTGGCCCGCCGGGCCGAGAATCGGATGCGTGACGTCGGTGACGCCGAACATCTGGCGGCTGTCCTGCTGCACGTGCCCGGCCGCGCGGATCGCGTCGAGGCGCGCGTCGAGATTGCGCGCGGCGAGCGGCTGCTCGCCTTTCACCTTCGTATGCTCGGCGAGCATGTGCGCGCGTTGCTCGGCGGACTGGAACGCGAGCATCGCGTGGCCCGACGCGGTGTCGACGAGCCCGACGCGCGAGCCGAGTTTCACCGACATCCCCCAGATGCCGGGCCCGTCGACCTGCGCGATCACGAGCAGGTTGCCCCGATCGTAGACGGACAGGTGGCACGACTGCTCGGCCGCGTCCGCGAAGCGCTGCATCGGCGGCAGCGCCTCGGCGATCAGCCGGTGCATCGGCGGGTGCCGGTGCGCGAGCGCATACAGCTTCAGGCTCAGCGAATAACGATCGCCGCCCGGCGAGCGGATCACGTACTGGCGCGCGACGAGCCGCTCCAGCATCCGGTAGATCTCGCTCGCGTTGCGGCCGAGCTCTTTCGTGATTTCCGTGCGCGTCAAGCCGTCCTTGCGTTCGGACAGCAGCTCGAGGATGTCGAGCCCCTTGTCGAGCGCCGGCGCGCGATAGCGATCCGCGTCGTCGAGATCCTGCGGTTCGTCGGCGGGGCCGGCCGGTCGGGGTTTCCTGGCGTTCATGTTGTCGATCGGGTGCGTCGGATGGAAACAAGGATAGGGAAAGTACGCAGTCATTCTGCGCCACGGTCTCCTTGACTTCAAAAAGTCCGTATATAAATAATAATTTCGCCAATAAACATATGGCAACGGTCCGCGTAGCGGGCCGAAAAACATCAGAGGAAACAGGAGGCAGGCATGACGTGGATCAATCGCGGGCGAGCACTCGCCGGGTGCGCCGCGCTGGCGTGGGCGCTTGCCGCCGCGCCGGCGGGCGCGGACACGGGCAAGGTCGGGCTCGACCTGCCCTTGCTGACTTCGCCGTTCTGGCAGTCGTACAACAACTATCTGCTGCATTACGCGAAGGACATGCAGATCGATGCGCTCGCGCCCGTCAATTCGAATGGCGATCCCGCGCAGCAGATCACGGACATGAACAACCTGTTGAATCTCGGCGCGAAGGGCATCGTCGTCGGGCCGCTCGATTCGGCGGCGATCGGCCGCGCGCTCGACGCGGCGGCCGCGCGCAACGTGCCCGTCGTCGCCGTCGACGTCGCGCCGACGCAGGGCAAGGTCGCGATGGTCGTGCGCGCCGATAATCGCGCGTACGGCGAGAAGGCGTGCAAGTACCTCGGCGAGCACGTGCAAAAGGGCAAGGTCGTGCAGATCATGGGCGATCTCGCGTCGGTGAACGGGCGCGATCGCTCCGAGGCGTTCCGCGCGTGCATGAAGGGTTATCCGCACCTGCAGGTGCTCGAGATCCCGGCCGCGTGGAAGGGCGACGTCGCGGCCACCGCGCTCGACAGCCTGCTGACCGCGAACCCGGACGTGAAGGGCATCTACATGCAGGCGGGCGGCGTCTATCTGTCGCCGACGCTGCAGACGCTGCGCCGCAAGCAGATGCTGTATCCGGCAGGCGGCGCGAAGCACGTGGTGATCGTGAGCAACGACGGCATCCCGCAGGAATACGAAGCGATCCGCCGCGGCGATATCGACGCGACCGTGTCGCAGCCCGCCGACCTGTACGCGCGCTACGGGCTCTTCTACATCAAGGCGGCGCTCGCCGGCCAGACGTTCAAGCCGGGGCCGACCGATCACGGCAGCGTGATCGTGCAGCGCGCGCCCGGCATTCTCGAGGACCAACTGCCGGCGCCGCTCGTGACGAAGGCGAACGTCGACGACAAGAGCCTGTGGGGCAACACGATCAAATGAACGCGATCATCGCCGCCGTCGGCGCGGATGCCGGCGCGCCCGTCGTCGAGGCGCGCGCCGTCACGAAGCGCTTCGGCCCGCATGTCGCGCTCGCGGAGGTCGACCTGTGCGTGCGGCCGGGCGAGTCGCACGCGCTCGTCGGCCGCAACGGCGCGGGCAAGTCGACGCTCGTATCGATCCTCACCGGGCTGCGCAAGCCGGACGCGGGCGTCGTGCGCTTCGGCGGCGAGGATGCGCCGCCGCTCGCCGATCGCGACGGCTGGCGCGCGCGCGTCGCGTGCGTCTATCAGCACTCGACGATCATCCGCGAGCTCACCGTCGCGGAGAACCTGTTCATCAACCGGCAGCCGACGAGGCGCGGTGCGATCGACTGGCGTGCGCTGCGGCGCGATGCGCGCGCGCTGCTCGATCACTGGCGGATCGACGTCGGCGAGCGCACGCGCGCGGGCGACCTGACCGTCGAGGCGCGCCAGCTCGTCGAGATCGCGCGGGCGCTGTCGTACGGCGCGCGCTTCATCATCCTCGACGAGCCGACCGCGCAGCTCGACGGCGACGAGATCAAGCGGTTGTTCGCGCGAATTCGCGAGCTGCAGCGCGACGGCGTGACGTTCCTGTTCATCTCGCATCACCTGCAGGAGGTGTATGACATCTGCCAGGCGGTGACGGTGCTGCGCGATGCGCGGCGCATCGTCAGCGCGCCCGTGGCGGCGCTGCCGCGCGACGCGCTGATCGAGGCGATGACGGGCGAGCGTGGCGGGCTCGCCGTGGCCGACGCGGCGCGCCGCCCGCCGCTGCCGGCCGATGCGCCGCGCGCGCTCGAAGTGGACGGCCTCGCGGGAGGCGATTACGCGCGCGTGTCGTTTAGCGTGCGGCGCGGCGAGGTCGTGGGGCTCGCCGGCGCGACGAGCAGCGGCCGCACGAGCGTCGCCGAGGCCGTGGCCGGATTGCGCGCGCCGCGCGCGGGCGCGATTCGCATCGACGGCGACGCGCTGCCGCCCGGCGACGTGAGCGCCGCGCTCGCGCGCGGCGTCGGCTGCGTGCCGAAGGACCGCCATCGCGAAGGGCTCGTGCTCGGCGAATCGGTGGCGGAGAACGCGTCGATGACGATCGCGGGCGCGCTCGGGCGCTTCGGGCTCGCGCCGCCCGCGAAGAAGCACGCGTTCGGCGCGCGGATGATCGACGCGCTGGGGATCGTCGCGCAAGGGCCGCGGCAGCCGGTATCGGGGCTGTCGGGCGGCAATCAGCAGAAGGTCGTGATGGCGCGCGCGCTCGCGAACGATCCGCGCGTGCTCGTGCTGATCGATCCGACCGCGGGCGTCGACGTGAAATCGAAGGAGGCGCTGCTCGCCGTCGTCGAGCGCGTGCGCGACGACGGCAAGGCGGTGCTCGTCGCGTCGGGCGAGCTCGACGATCTGCGCACCTGCGACCGCGTGCTCGTGATGTTTCGCGGGCGCATCGTCGCCGAATTTCCGGCCGGCTGGCAGGACAACGAATTGATTGCATCCATCGAAGGAGTCGACGCTCATGAAGTCTAGTCTGACGAGTCCCGCGCTGCCGCCGGGGCCGGCGCGCGACGTCGCGCGCCAGCCGTTCGAGATCGCGCGGCTGCGCGATCTCGCGCTGCTGCCCGCGCTCGTGCTGCTGATGGCGATCGGCGCGTTCGTGAGCCCGAGCTTTCTCACGAAGGCGAACCTGATCAGCGTGCTCGGCGCGTCGGCGGCGCTCGCGCTCGTCGTGCTCGCCGAATCGCTGATCGTGCTGACGGGCAAGTTCGACCTGTCGCTCGAATCGACGGTCGGCATCGCGCCCGCTGTCGGCGCGATGCTCGTGATGCCGGCCTCGTCCGCGGGCTTCGGCCTGCAGTGGCCCGCCGCGGCGGGGCTCGCCGCGATCGTCGCGGTCGGCGCGCTGATCGGCTTCGTCAACGGCTTTCTCGTCGTGCGCATGCGCCTGAACGCGTTCATCGTCACGCTCGCGATGCTGATCGTGCTGCGCGGGATGCTCGTCGGCGCGACGAAGGGCGGCACGCTGTTCGACATGCCGCCGTCGTTCTTCGCGCTCGCGACGACGATCGTGTTCGGCTTGCCGCTGTCGGTGTGGCTCGCGGCGGCCGTGTTCGGCTGCGCGGCGTTCATGCTGCGCTACCACCGGCTCGGCCGCGCGCTATACGCGATCGGCGGCAACGGCGAGGCCGCGCGCGCGGCGGGCATCCGCGTCGAGCGGATCACGTGGGGCGTGTTCGTGCTCGGCAGCACGCTCGCGTCGATCGGCGGCCTCGTCGTCACGGGCTACGTCGGCGCGATCAACGCGAACCAGGGCAACGGGATGATCTTCACGGTGTTCGCGGCCGCGGTGATTGGCGGGATCTCGCTCGACGGCGGCAAGGGCACGATGCTCGGCGCGCTGACGGGCGTGCTGTTGCTCGGCGTCGTCCAGAACCTGCTCACGCTCGCGCAGGTGCCGTCGTTCTGGATTCAGGCGATCTACGGCGCGATCATCCTGGGCGCGCTGATGATCGCGCGCGTCGCGGGCGGCGAGGGGCAGGCATGAGTGCGCCCGCCACCGATGCGCGGCTGTTGCTGCTGTCGCCCGGCGACAACTGCCTGATCGCGGCGACGCGCCTGTGCGCCGGGCAGCGCGTGACGATCGACGGCGAGTGCGTCGTGCTCGCGCAGACGATCGAGCTCGGCCACAAGATCGCGCGCGCGCCGCTCGCGGCGAGCGACAAGGTGCTGCGCTACGGCGCGCCGATCGGCCACGTGATCCGCGACGTCGCGCGCGGCGAGCATCTGCACACGCACAACCTCGTGAGCGATTACCTGCCGACGTACACGCACGACTCGGGCCGCGCGTTCGTCGAGCGTTGACGCGGCCGCAACCGTTTATTCAGGTGAACCATTCATGTCAATGACAGTTTCGACGCCGGGTTCCACGGCGATTCCCGCCGAAGGCGGGCACATGCCGCCCGACGGCGTGCGCCGCGCGGTGCTCGCCGGCTACCCGCGCGGCGACGGGCGCAAGGGCATCCGCAACGTCGTCGCGGTCGCATATCTCGTCGAGTGCGCGCATCACGTCGCGCGCGAGATCGTCGCGCAATTCCGCGCACCGCTGCGCTTCGGCCGGGACGCCGCGCCCGGGGCCGACGAGCCGAGCGTGCATCTGATCGGCTTTCCGGGCTGCTATCCGAACGGCTACGCGGAAAAGATGATCGAGCGGCTCGCGACGCATCCGAACGTCGGCGCGGTGCTGTTCGTGTCGCTCGGCTGCGAGAGCATGAACAAGCACTACCTCGTCGGCGCGGTGCGCGCGAGCGGCCGCCCGGCCGGCGTGCTGACGATCCAGGACGCGGGCGGCACGTTGAGCACGATCGGCGCGGGCGTCGACTGGGTGCGCGGCGCTCGCGCGACGCTCGCGAAGCAGCGCAAGGCGCCGATGGGCATCGACGAGCTGATCGTCGGCACGATCTGCGGCGGCTCGGACGGCACGAGCGGCATCACCGCGAATCCGGCCGTCGGCCGCGCGTTCGATCTGCTCGTCGAGCAGGGCGCGGCGTGCCTGTTCGAGGAGACGGGCGAGCTCGTCGGCTGCGAATATCACATGCAGAGCCGCGCCGCGCGGCCCGAGCTTGGCCGCGAGATCGTCGCGTGCGTGCAGAAGGCGCAGCGCTATTACTCGATCCTCGGGCACGGCAGCTTCGCGGTCGGCAACGCGGACGGCGGACTCACGACGCAGGAGGAGAAATCGCTCGGCGCGTACGCGAAGAGCGGCGCGTCGCCGATCGTCGGCATCGTGAAGCCGGGCGACGTGCCGCCGACGCCGGGCCTCTATCTGCTCGACGTCGTGCCGGACGGCGAGCCGCGCTTCGGATTCCCGAACATCAGCGACAACGCGGAGATCGCCGAGCTGATCGCATGCGGCGCGCACGTGATCCTGTTCACGACGGGACGGGGGTCGGTGGTGGGCTCCGCGCTCGCGCCCGTCGTCAAGGTGTGCGCGAACCCGGCGACGTACCGCAAGCTCGAAGGCGACATGGACATCGACGCAGGCCGCATCCTCGAAGGCCGCGCGACGCTCGACGAAGTCGGGCGCGAGATTTTCGCGAAGACGCTGGCGGTTGCGAGTGGCGCGACGTCGAAATCGGAGGCGCTCGGCCATCAGGAGTTCATCCTGACGTACAAGGCGTTCGAGCCGCTCGGGCCCGCGTGCCTGCCCGTCGCGGGGCCGCTGCGCGCGCGGCGGCCGGCATGAGCGGGGCGGCGCGGCGGATGGCGGCGGCGGTGAGGCGGTGCGTTGTCGCCGGACGATGGGCGATGCGTGCGTGCCGCGCCGGCGCGGGCTGGCGATCGCGCGGCCGTCGCGATGCGCGCGGCATGTGCGGCATAGGCGGCATGCGCTGCGCGCTGCGCGCGCGCGAGGCCGCGCCTCGGCGATCCGATGCCGAGGCGATCGGCGGCGCGATCGGTGCGGCGTCGGACGCGGCGGCGACGCCGTCGGCCGGGTGGAGCGGCACGTGACCGACATCATCGACGCCCATCAGCATTACTGGAACCCCGCGCGCGGCGACTACGGCTGGCTCACGCCCGCGCTCGCGCCGCTGTATCGCCCGTTCGGTCCCGCCGATCTCGCGCCGCTGCGCGCGGCGGCGGGCGTCGCCCGCACGATCGCCGTGCAGGCGGCGCCGACCGTCGACGAGACCCGTTATCTGCTCGACCTCGCGCGGCGCGATCCGTCGATCGCGGGCGTGGTCGGCTGGGTGCCGCTCGATGCGCCCGATGCGCGCGACACGCTCGCGGCGCTCGCGCGCGATCCGGCGCTCAAGGGGGTGCGCCCGATGCTGCAGGACTTGCCCGACGCGGCATGGATCGCGAGCGCGGCGCTCGCGCCCGCGATCGACGCGCTCGTCGAGCTCGACCTCGCGTTCGACGCGCTCGTGACGCCGCGGCATCTGGCGCCGCTCGCGACGTTCGCGCGCCGCTTCCCGCGGCTGCGCATCGTCGTCGATCACGGCGCGAAGCCGCCGATCCGCGCAGGCCGCGCCGCATGGCAACCGTGGGCCGACGGGATCGCGGCGCTCGCCGCGCTGCCGAACGTGCATTGCAAGCTGTCCGGGCTCGTGACCGAGGCCGCGCATGGCTGGCGTCCCGAAACCATCGCGCCGTATGTCGGCCATCTGTTCGACGCGTTCGGCGCGGCGCGGATGATCTGGGGCAGCGACTGGCCGGTGCTGAACCTGAACGGCGACTACGCGGGCTGGCACGCATGCGCGCGCGCGCTGACCGCCGCGCGTTTCGGCGAAAGCGCGTGCGATGCGGTGTTCGGCGCGAACGCCGCCGCGTTCTATCGGCCATGAGCGAAAGGCGCGCGTATCCGGAGCACACGCGATGCGCTTCGGCGCGCCGTTCGCAATCGGCGCCACGCGGGCCGTGAACGGCGAACGCGAGCGGCCGGCGAGACGGCGCGCCGACGACACGTTTCATCCATCGGAAATCATTACACCGGGAGCTGAACATGGGAGACAGACTGGCAGGCAAGACGGCGCTCGTCACGGCCGCCGCGCAGGGCATCGGCCGCGCGGCGGCCGAGCGGCTCGCGCGCGAAGGCGCGCGCGTGATCGCGACGGATCTGCGCATCGACGCGTTGCGCGACGGCCCGTTCGACGCGCGCGTGCTCGACGTGCGCGACGGCGCGGCGATCGGCGCGCTCGCCGACGCGATCGGCCCCGTCGACGCGCTGTTCAACTGCGCGGGCTTCGTCCACGCGGGCTCGGTGCTCGACGCGACCGAGGACGAATGGGACTTCGGCTTCGATCTGAACGTGAAGTCGATGTACCGGACGATCCGCGCGTTCCTGCCCGCGATGCTCGCGCGCGAGCGCGGCTCGATCATCAACATGGCGTCCGCCGCGTCGAGCGTGAAGGGCGTGCCGGACCGGTTCGTCTACGGTGCGACGAAGGCGGCCGTGATCGGCCTGACGAAGTCGGTCGCCGCCGATTTCGTCACGCACGGGATTCGCTGCAATGCGATCTGCCCGGGCACCGTCGAATCGCCGTCGCTCGATGCGCGCATCGTCGAGCAGGCGCGCGCGCGCGGCGAATCGGTCGACGCGGTGCGCGCGGCGTTCGTCGCGCGCCAGCCGATGGGGCGCATCGGCAAGCCGCAGGAAATCGCGGCGCTCGTCGCATATCTCGCGTCCGACGAATCGTCGTTCACGACGGGCGCGATCCATCTGATCGACGGCGGCTGGTCGAACTGAAGCCCGCCGCGAGGCGGCCGCGTCCGCCATCCATTGCCACTCACTTACTGGGCGCATTCATGAAACTGTTGCGATACGGGGCGAAGTCCCACGAAAAACCCGGCCTGCTCGACGCGCAGGGGCGCATTCGCGATCTGTCCGGCGTCATCGACGACGTCGCGGGCAGCGCGCTCGGCCCGGACGCGCTCGCGCGGCTGCGGGCGATCGATCCGGCGAGCCTGCCGCTCGTCGAAGGCGCGCCGCGGCTCGGCGCATGCGTCGGCGGCGTCGGCAAGTTCATCTGCATCGGCCTCAACTATTCGGATCACGCGGCCGAATCCGGCATGGACGTGCCGAGCGAGCCCGTCGTCTTCGGCAAATGGACAAGCGCGATCTGCGGCCCGGACGACGACGTCGAGATCCCGCGCGGCTCGGCGAAGACCGACTGGGAAGTCGAGCTCGGCGTCGTGATCGGCACGGGCGGGCGCTACATCGAGCCGGCGGACGCGCTCGCGCACGTGGCCGGCTATTGCGTGGTCAACGACGTGTCGGAGCGCGCGTACCAGCTCGAGCGCGGCGGCACGTGGGACAAGGGCAAGGGATGCGACACGTTCGGCCCGCTCGGGCCCTGGCTCGTGACGGCCGACGAAGTGCCGGACCCGCACCGGCTGAGACTGTGGCTCGACGTCGACGGCCATCGCTATCAGAATGGCTCGACCGCGACGATGATCTTCCGCGTGCCGTTCCTCGTCAGCTACCTGAGCCGCTTCATGAGCCTGCAGCCGGGCGACGTAATCTCGACGGGCACGCCGCCCGGCGTCGGGCTCGGTCAGAAGCCGCCCGTCTATCTGCGCGCGGGGCAGGTGATGACGGTCGGCATCGAAGGGCTCGGCGAGCAGCGGCAGCGGGTCGTGCAGGGTTGATGCGAGAAGGCGCGCGGCCCGGCGTGGGCAACGGGGCGGCAAGGCGATCGGGCGATTAAGCTGGCTATTGAGCCGGCATCGCGCGCCGGGCACGCGCGATGCCGGCGTCGCTTTCGCCTGCCGTCGCAAGCGATGCGCGGGCGCGGCGCGCCGACGCGTTCGGACGCGACGCCCGTCGACACATCGGAGCACACAAGTGAACCTGAACCTGAAAGACAAGGTCGTGATCGTGACGGGCGGAGGCTCGGGCATCGGCGGCGCGATCACGCTCGCGCTGGCCGAGGAAGGCGCGATTCCGGTCGTGTTCGGCCGCAACCCGCTCGACGACGCGTTCGCCGAGCGCATCCTCGCGTTGCAACCGCGCGCGCGTTTCGTGCGCGTGGAACTCGTCGACGACGCGCGCTGCCGCGAGGCCGTCGAGGAAACGGCCGCGGCGTTCGGCCGGATCGACGGCCTCGTCAACAACGCGGGCATAAACGACGGCGTCGGACTCGACGCGGGCCGCGACGCATTCGTCGCGTCGCTCGAAAACAACCTGATCCACTACTACGTGATCGCGCACTATTGCCTGCCGTACCTGAAGGCGAGCCGCGGCGCGATCGTCAACGTGTCGTCGAAGACGGCGATCACCGGGCAGGGCGGCACGAGCGGCTATTGCGCGTCGAAGGGCGCGCAGCTTTCGCTGACGCGGGAATGGGCGGCGTCGCTCGCGGACGACGGCGTGCGCGTGAACGCGGTGATTCCCGCCGAGGTGATGACGCCGCTCTACGCGAACTGGCTCGCGCAGTTCGACGATCCGGACGCGAAGCTGCAGTCGATCACGCGCAAGATCCCGCTCGGCAAGCGGATGACGAGCGCCGACGAGATCGCGTGGACGACGGTGTTCCTGCTGTCCGAGCGCGCGTCGCACACGACGGGGCAGTGGCTGTTCGTCGACGGCGGCTATACGCATCTCGACCGCGCGCTGACCTGACGCGGCTTCACGAACGATCGATCGACGACGGAGCGCGCGATGCGTTACTGCCTGGCCTTGGACCTGAAGGACGACCCGGATGCGATCGCGCGCTACGAAGCGCATCACGAGCGGATCTGGCCGGAGGTCGCCGCGCATCTTCGCGCGCACGGCGTCGTGGCGATGGAGATCTACCGGCTCGGCACGCGGATGACAATGGTGATGGAAACCGACGACACCCGCTTCGACGCGGCGCGTTTCGATGCCGACGCGCGCGCCGACGCGAAGATCGTCGAATGGGAGGCGCTGATGAGCACGTTTCAGCGGCCGACGCCGTGGACGCCCGCCGGCGTCAAATGGACGCCGATGGCGCGGATCTTCGATCTGTCGAAGCAGTGACGCGCGGCGGCGCGCCTCACGCTTTCGAAACCGACCGCCACGCCGCCGTCGCGAGCGCGTCCCGATACTTGGCGGGCGGCGCCTTGACCCGGCCGCTCAGCCACGCGCGGCAGTAGTTCTCCGATTGACCGACGATCAACGACGGCAGCAGTTCCGCCGGCCACTGCGCCATCTCGTCGCGTTGCGGTGCATGCGCGAACCAGGCGAGCACGCGGCGGTTGCGCGCGCGGTTCCGTTGCGCGAGCTCGTCGGCGCGCGGCCCCGACGCGACCGCGGTGCGCGCCATGAACTGGAACCGCGCGAACTCGGGCTGCGCGCTGACCCAGTCGACATAACTGTGAACGAGCGCCGCGACGCCTTCGCGCGCGGTCGTCGCCCGTTCGAGGTAGTCGGCGAGCAGTTGCGACTGATCCTCGAGCGCGCACAGGAACAGCGCGGCGATCAGGCCGTCCTTGTTGCCGAAATGGTGATAGATGTTGCCGACGCTGGTGTCGCAGCGCTCGCGGATCATGTCGATCGTCGTCGGTTCGAGTCCGTGCTCGTTGAAGCACGCGAGCGCGGTCGCGAGGATCGTGCGCTTCAGGCTCGCGCGATGGCCGGGAAACTGCCGCGTCAGGATGTCGAGGGTAGGCAAGCTGGATGGCGAACGAAATAACAAGGGTCGCGCAATAGTACCTTGACGGACGCCGATCAAACAGAATAATCTTCTGCAACAGAATATTGTTCTGTTTCAGCCCAGTCAGGAGACGACATGAGTCAGGTTCTCGATATGTTCAACGCGGCCGGGTCCGCGCAATTCAGCAAGATGGTTTGCCAGATGGCGCCGTACTTCGGCACGATCGAGCCGGAGGTCGTCGGGCTGCAGCCGGGCCGCGCGGAGGCGAAAGTCGGCTTTCGGCGCGAAATCACCAATCACATCGGCACGGTTCACGCGATCGCGCTGTGCAACGCGGCCGAGCTGGTCGCGGGGCTGTTGACGCAGGTATCGATTCCGGACGGCATGCGCTGGATTCCGAGCGGCATGACGGTCGAGTATCTGGCGAAGGCGAAGACCGACGTGACGGCGGTGGCCGACGGCTCGGCCGTCGACTGGCGCAGCGAAGGCGAGAAGATCGTGCCGGTCGAGATTACCGATGCGCAAGGCCAGACCGTGTTCACCGCGCGGATCACGATGAACGTCAAGGCCTGAGCCCGCCCGCGCGGACCGGGCGCCGCCGCCGGCGAGCCCGCCCGCGCCCGCCTCGCGCGGCTCGCTGCAACGAATTTTGAACGGGTATCATCCGATCATATGATCTTCGCCCGTCCAACAAGGAGACTGCAGTGAAAATGAAAATCAACAGATTGTTGCCGATCAGCGCGGCCGCGATGGTGATGGCCGCGGCCTCGACGCATGCGCTGGCCGATCAGGTCGTGAAGATCGGCAGCGCCGAACCCTTGACGGGCGGCATCGCCCACCTCGGCAAGGACAACGAGAACGGCGCGCGCCTCGCGGTCGAGGAAATCAACGCGAAGGGACTCACGATCGGCGGCCAGAAGGTCACGCTCCAGCTCGACGCGCAGGACGACGCGGCCGACCCGCGCACCGCGACGCAGGTCGCGCAGAAGCTCGTCGACGGCAAGGTCGTCGCGGTCATCGGGCACCTGAACTCGGGCACGTCGATTCCCGCGTCGAAGATCTACAACGACGCGGGCATCCTGCAGATCTCGCCGTCGGCGACGAATCCGGCCTACACGCAGCAAGGCTTCAAGACGACCTACCGCGTCGTCGCGACCGACGCGCAGCAGGGCCCGGCGCTCGCGAACTACGCGAAGCAAAAGGGGATCAAGACGGTCGCCGTCGTCGACGATTCGACGGCCTACGGCCAGGGCCTCGCGAACGAGTTCGAGAAGAAGGCGAAGGCGCTCGGCCTGAAGGTGCTGTCGCACGACGCGACGAACGACAAGGCGGTCGATTTCCGCGCGATCCTGACGAAGATCAAGGGTACGAACCCGGACGCGATCATGTACGGCGGGATGGACGCCACCGGCGGCCCGTTCGCGAAGCAGGCGAAGCAGCTCGGCCTGCGCGCGAAGATCCTCTCGGGCGACGGCGTGTGCACCGAGCAGTTGCCCGCGCTTGCCGGCAATGCGGCCGACAACGTCGTGTGCTCGCAGGCGGGCGCGGCGCTCGAGAAGATGCCGGGCGGCGCGGCGTTCCAGGCGAAGTACGAGAAGCGCTTCAATCAGCCGATCCGCTTCGACGCGCCGTTCACGTACGACGCGGTGTACATCATCGTCGACGCGATGAAGCGCGCGAACTCGACGGACCCGGCGAAGATTCTCGCGGTGATGCCGAAGACGCACTACACGGGCGTGATCGGCACGACGGTCTTCGATTCGAAGGGCGACCTGCAACACGGCGTGATTTCGCTGTACGACTACAAGGGCGGCAAGAAGACCTTCCTCGATCAGGTGACGATGTAAGCCGCGGCGGCGTTCGCCGCCGGCTGGCCGATCGTGACAAGCGGGCGGGCGCCGGGCGGCGTCCGCCCGTTTTTCGTTCGGCGCGACCGGCCGCGAAGGTTGCGCCGCCGAGACGAAGCCGTGTGGCGCGGCGCGCTCTCGGCGCGCGCCGCCGGCTTCGAGCCGCGTCGGCTTGATCCGGCGCCCGTCCGGCGCAGAAAAGCCGCCGCCGCTTTCTTCCCGGGACCGGTATCATCTGCATAATTTGTCTTGATGAAACCGTGCGGGAGAGTCGCGTCGTGCATGTCGGTGAGCGTTTCAACAGCATTTCCCATCTCGTCGGCGCGGTGCTGTCGGTGGCGGGCCTCGCCACGCTCGTGACGATGGGCGCGCTCGACGGCGACGCTTACAAGGTGGTGAGCTTCAGCGTGTACGGCGCGATGCTGTGCGTGCTTTACGCGATCTCGACGCTTTACCACAGCGTGCGTGGCCCGCGGCTGAAAGCCGTTCTGCAGAAATGCGATCACTCGGCGATCTACCTGCTGATCGCGGGCAGCTACACGCCGTTCACGCTCGTCACGCTGCGCGGGCCGTGGGGGTGGTCGCTGTTCGGCGTGAGCTGGGGGCTCGCCGCGTTCGGCATCGTGCAGGAGCTCACGCTCGGGCGGCGCACGCGCAGCGTGTCGATGGTGCTGTACGTGTTGATGGGCTGGCTCGCGCTCGTCGCGATCCGCCCGCTCGTCCACGCGCTGCCCGCGGCGGGGACGGCGTGGCTCGTGGCGGGCGGCGTCATCTACAGCGCCGGCATCTACTTCTTCATCAACGACGAGCGCATCCGCCACGGGCATGGCATCTGGCACCTGTTCGTGCTGGCGGGCAGCCTGTGCCAGTTCGTCAGCGTGGCGGGCTACGTCGCGTGACGCGCGGCGGCGGGCCGCGGCGCCGGTTCGTTCCGGTGCCGGGCGACGTCGCCGTGGGTTTAGCTGCCGTGCACGCCGATGACGTGCTCGTGCACGTTCCAGCCGCCTTCCTCCTGCGTTTTCAGCGGGCCGTTGCGGCCGAGCGATGCGTTGAGCGCCGCCGTCTGCGCGATGGCATGGCGCCCCACGTCCGCGAGCGTGCTCGCTGCCAGCCTGTTTTGCCAAATGGACGGGTCGCCCTTTCTCGCGGCTTCGGTTTCCATCTGGCATAGCTTGGTGACGTTATCGCTCGTGATCGGCTGCTCGCGCAATTCCTGCATCGCGGGATTGTGGTGAGCTGCGTCGACGAGCGCCGGCGACGCGCCGGTCGTGACGGAGAACGCGTGGGCCGCGAAATTCTGCAGCTCGCCGATGCTGCCTTTTTGCGCAAACGGCATCAGCCCTTCGAGCGCCCCGGTCGAGTTCCTGCGCTGCGTCGGTTGCGACGACGCCTTCGGCGTCGCGGCCGTGCTGGAGTTCGATTGAGTGGCCAGTATCGATGCGCTCGACGCCGCTTCGCTGCTTTTTGAAATCGTCCCGCCCATGATGTGCCCTCGATTGACCGTCGTCGCGGCGCGACCGATACGGTGCGGCAAGTATCGTCGAGCGGGCGCGGCGCGCATTGCGGCCGCCGAAGTCGTGTCGCGCAACGCGAACGGTCCCGCGCGCGTAAGTCGCGGCGAGTATTGTCGGCTTCCCGATCGGCCAGCTTCCCGATCGGCCGGTTGCGCGCGGCGGCGATCGCTTGGCGACGTTCGTCGCGCGCCGGCTGGGCCGCCGCGCGCGGGCGGGCCGCCCCGGACCGCCGTTTGCCGGCGCTACAGCGGCATCGCGCTCGTGCACTTGATCTCGTCGAGGCACACGCTCGAATGCACGCCGCTCACGCCGGGAATGCGCATCAATGTATCGAGCAGGAAAGTCGACAGGCCCTTCAGATCCGCGGCGACGACCTTCAGCACGTAGTCGATGTCGCCCGTGACCGAAAAACACTCCTGGATTTGCGCGAGCTCGGAGACGAGCTTCTGGAACGTCGACAGATCGCGGATGTGCCCGCGCTCCATCGTCACCTGGACGAACGCGGTGACGCCGAAACCGAGCGTGTCGGCGTCGAGCCGGGTTTCGTAGCGCTTGATGGCGCCGATCTCCTCCAGGCGCCGGTGGCGCCGCAGCGTCTGCGCGGGCGACAGCCCGACGGCCTTGGCCAGCTCCAGATTGGAGATGCGGCCGTTTTCCTGCAGGATCTCGAGCAGATGGCGATCGATGCGATCAAGAAGCGGTTCTTGCATTTTTGTTTCCTCGGCTGTCTCCTGCATGCAATTTTATCTCATAATGTAGGGTTTGCATGAAGGGCTTACGAAACCCCATTTCATCCTGCCGGCGATAAACTGAGCCCCGATTTTTTGCGCGAGATCAATAAAAAAATCGGAGCGCGCGGGCAGGCGCGGGGCGGCTGTGCTTTCCGCTCGACGCGAGGACGCCGCACGCCGCGCAGGAACTCGGCATCCCCAGCCCGGCCGCTCGCCGCGACACCCGCGCCGGCGGCCGGAAACAAGTACACGGCGCCCGGGGCGACCCGAAGGCGCGCCGCCTCCAAAAAGGGCGGATGAGACGGAGAAGACATGGTTTCAGATCAGGACAACGACAGCCTCAAGCGGGGGCTGAAGAATCGCCACATCCAGCTGATCGCGCTCGGCGGCGCGATCGGCACCGGGCTTTTCCTCGGCATTGCCCAGACGATTCAGATGGCGGGGCCGTCGGTGCTGCTCGGCTATGCGATCGCCGGCGTCGTCGCGTTCTTCATCATGCGGCAGTTGGGGGAGATGGTCGTCGACGAGCCCGTCGCCGGCTCGTTCAGCTATTTCGCGAACAAATACTGCGGGCACTTCACGGGCTTTCTGTCAGGCTGGAACTACTGGGTGCTGTACGTGCTCGTCAGCATGGCCGAGCTGTCCGCGGTCGGCATCTACGTACAGTACTGGT
The DNA here is from genome assembly GCF_000012365.1 of Burkholderia thailandensis E264. Classification (NCBI taxonomy): domain Bacteria; kingdom Pseudomonadati; phylum Pseudomonadota; class Betaproteobacteria; order Burkholderiales; family Burkholderiaceae; genus Burkholderia; species Burkholderia thailandensis. The sequence continues at coordinate 1,873,746 of NC_007650.1, read as the reverse complement.
GGCCGGGCGTGCCGACCTGGATCTCCGCGCTCGTGTTCTTCGTCGCGATCAACGCGGTCAATCTCGCGAGCGTCAAGTCGTACGGCGAGACCGAGTTCTGGTTCTCGATCATCAAGGTCGCCGCGATCGTCGGGATGATCGGCTTCGGCGGCTACCTGCTGCTGTCGGGGCACGCGGGCCCCGATGCCGGCGTCGCGAACCTGTGGCGGCACGGCGGCTTCTTCCCGAACGGCATCGGCGGCCTCGCGATGGCGATGGCGGTCATCATGTTCTCGTTCGGCGGCCTCGAGCTCGTCGGCATCACGGCCGCGGAGGCGGACGACCCGTCACACAGCATCCCGCGCGCGACGAACCAGGTGATCTACCGGATTCTGATTTTCTACATCGGCGCGCTTGGCGTGCTGCTGTCGCTGTATCCGTGGCAGAAGGTCGTGACGGGCGGCAGTCCGTTCGTGCTGATCTTCCATGCGCTGTCGAGCGACGTCGCCGCGAACGTGCTGAACGTCGTCGTGCTGACGGCCGCGCTGTCCGTCTACAACAGCTGCGTGTACTGCAACAGCCGGATGCTGTACGGCCTCGCGCAGCAGGGCAACGCGCCGCGGGCGCTCGCGCGCGTGAGCCGGCGCGGCATTCCGATCGCCGCGCTCGGCGTGTCGGCGTTCGCGACCGCGCTGTGCGTCGTGATCAATTATTTCATGCCGGGCAAGGCGTTCGAGCTGTTGATGGGGCTCGTCGTATCGGCGATCATCATCAACTGGGCAATGATCAGCGTGATTCATCTGCGGTTTCGTCAGGCGAAACGCGCGTCGGGCGAGACGACGCGCTTCAAGAGTCTCGGCTACCCGCTGACGAACTATCTCTGTCTCGTCTTCATGGCGGCCATCCTCGTCGTCATGTTCCGCACGCCGGATCTGCGGCTGTCCGTCTACCTGATCCCCGTGTGGCTCGTCGTGCTCGCGCTCGGCTACCGTTTCCGCCAGCGCGGCGCCGGCTATGCGCTCGGCGAAGGCGTGTCGGCCCGTTGATCCCGATTTATCTCCACCTGTAGAAACCGCCATGTTTGAACATATCGATGCATACCCCGGCGATCCGATTCTCACGCTGAACGAGAACTTCCAGCAGGACCCGCGCACACGCAAGGTCAACCTGAGCATCGGCATCTATTTCGACGACGACGGCAGGATTCCGGTGATGGGCGCCGTGCGCGAGGCCGAGGCCGTCGTGCAGCGCGAATCCGGCCCGAAGCCGTATTTGCCGATGACGGGGCTCGCGGCGTATCGCGACGCGGTGCAGGCGGTCGTGTTCGGCGAGAACAGCGACGCGCGCGCGGCCGGACGCATCGCGACGGTTCAGACGCTCGGCGGTTCGGGCGCGCTGAAGGTCGGCGCGGATTTCATCAAGCGCTATTTCCCGCACGCGCAGGTGTGGATCAGCGATCCGAGCTGGGAGAACCACCGGTTCATCTTCGAGCGCGCGGGCTTCACGGTCAACACGTACCCGTACTACGACGAGGCGACGGGCGGCCTGAAGTTCGACGCGATGCTGGCCGCGATCGACGCGCTGCCGAAAAGGAGCGTCGTGCTGCTGCATGCGTGCTGCCACAACCCGACGGGCGTCGATCTCGACGACGCGCAGTGGCTCAAGCTGATCGACGTGCTGCAGGCGCGCGAGTTGCTGCCGTTCGTCGACATGGCGTATCAGGGCTTCGGCGCGGGGCTCGCGGCCGACGCGTTCGCGATCCGCGAGCTGGCGCGCCGCGGGATGCCGGCGTTCGTCGCGAACTCGTTCTCGAAGAATTTCTCGCTGTACGGCGAGCGCGTCGGCGCGCTGTCGGTGATCTGCGAGGACGCGGCGGCCGCCGCGCGCGTGCTCGGCCAGCTCGCGGGCGCGGTGCGCTCGAACTACAGCAACCCGCCGACGTACGGCGCGAAGATCGTCGCGCAAGTGCTGACGACGCCCGCGCTGCGCGCGCAATGGGAAGAAGAGCTCGCGGCGATGTGCCGGCGCATCGCGAAGATGCGCGGCGCGATCCACGATGGCCTGCGCGCGCACGTGCAGGGCGAGGCGCTGTCGCGCTACGTGAAGCAGCGCGGGATGTTCACGTACACGGGGCTCACCGAGGCGCAGGTCGAGTGCCTGCGCGAGCAGCACGGCGTTTATGTGCTGCGCTCGGGCCGCATGTGCGTGGCCGGCCTGAACGAGGCGAACGTCGGGATCGTCGCGGAAGCGATCGGCGCTGTGATCGCGAGCGGCGTCTGAGGCGTGCATCGTGCGCGTCGGGCGGTTGGCGCGCCGCGCGCCGGCCGCTCTGAACAGGAGTCCAGCATGAGCATCAGCATCGTGCGGCTCGGCACGCCGCGTGCCGACGACGAGGGCGTGCGGATCGGCACCGTGCGCCGTCCGCCGCGAGGCGTGCCGAAAGACGAGTTCGCGTCGCGCGACTATTACGATGTCTGGCTGCCGACGCTTTCGCCGAGCCCCGAGCTCGTCGCCGAAGCGCAGGCGGCGGAATCCGACGCCGAATGGAAGGCGTTCGCGCGCAAGTTTCGCGCGGAGATGAAACACGGCGACGCGAGCAAGGTGCTCGACGTGCTCGCCGTGTTGTCGACGACGTCGAACTTCGCGATCGGCTGCTATTGCGAGAACGAAGCCCGCTGCCATCGCAGCGTCCTGCGCGAGCTGCTCGAGGAGCGGGGCGCATCGATCCGGTCGTGACGGGCGGCGCGCTCGCCCCGGCCGCGTGGGGGCAGGGCATCGCGCGCGAGGCGTTGCAAGCGGTGCTCGATTGGGCACACGCGCATCTGGCGGCGCGGCGCACCGCTTGCCTGATCGGCCCGGACAATCGTTGCTCGATCCAGCTGGCCGCGGAGTTCGGCTATCGGGAAGCCGCCGTCGCCGAATACGAGGGCGAGCCGATGCGGGTCTTCGAGCGGCCGGCCGCCGGCCCGCGGAGCCCGAGCGATCGGCCGGCGGCCGTCGTTACCGGCCGGCTCGCGCGCAGGTAGCCGACCGCCGAGCGGCGAGCCGGTCGATCCCTCACGATCGTTGCCGGCTCGCCGCTCGGGCGCTCAATTCGCGCGCCGGTTGACGCCGTTGTGCCGCGCGTAGAAGTAGACGAGCGACGTGCGTTCGTTCGCGCGCACCGACCTGACTTCGTGCCGATGCATGCAGCTCGTGACGATGACCGTGCCGTACGTCGGCGCGAACACGTTCGGCAACCGGCCTTCCGGATGGACGACGAATTCGCCGCCGTCGAATTCGCGGCCCAACTGGATGACGACGGAGAATTCGTAGTCCGGATTGCTCGCGGCGTCGAGGTGCAGGCCGATGAACGAATCCTTCAGCATCCGGTTGATCTGGCATCGTCGAATGAAATACTCGGCGTTCGCGCCGAACATGTCGCCGAAAAATCGGGTTCGCCGGGCGTCGGTCAGCAGCGCCAGTATCGGCTCGGAGTGCGGCCGGTTGACGAGCTGCGGCCGTTCGCCCGCACGGTCCACCATGATGCGGCGGACATAGATGTCGTGCGTGTCGCCGGCGTCGCCGGCGGTCACGGGCTCTTCGGGCAGCCGGGCCTGCAGCGCGTCGATGTGCGCCAGTTCGTGCGCGTCGAAAGCCACATAGGCGGGAAGCATCACGGTGCCCACTTCCCTCAATTGCGCGGCGTAGTCCGCCGCGCTTCCCTCGTTGCAGCGGAAATGCCGTTCGATCGTTTCCATGCGCTTCTCCCGATTGCTTTCGTCCGAGATCCGATATGCAAAAATCGCTTCGATATCCTATGAAGCGCGCCGCCGCGCAATGCTCGAACGCATCGCGCGTTCGAGCGGCGCATGCGCGGAGCCGGCGCGCGCGCCGCTGCGTCAGCCGTCGATCGCGGCGAGCACGGCCGCTTTCTCCGCTTCGGTGACGACGGCCGCCCAGTGAACCCCGGCCCCGCTGCCCGCATTCACCACGCTCGAAAAGCGATTCGCGCGCAGTACCATGCCGCTCGCGTCGTCGCGATGCAGATACATTCCCAGCACGGGCTTGTGTTCGGCCGCGACGAAGGTTTCGTCGAACGGATGGCGCATCGTCGCCACTTCGCGGAACGCCTGGCAAATCCAGTTGGTCAGGCCTTGCCGGCGCAGCCGTTCGGCGAGCGCGCCGGTCGAATGATCTTTGCCGATCAGCACGTCGACGCCGCCGTAGGACACGTTCAGCTTGAATACCCAATCGTCCTTGCGGGCCAACGCATCGGCGAGCGTGCTTTCGTCGAGACGGAACGTATGCGGAACATGGTTCCTGATCGCGGCGATCTCGCCTTCGTCGAGGAGCGGATGAAAACGCTCGTCGCACAGCAGCGCGAGCCACGCCTTGTTCATCAGCAGCTCGGCTTCCAGTCCGTTCGAAAACTGGGCGCCGCTGCGGTGAATGGCGTCGAACAGATCGATGTTCACCGTCATGTCGTCATAGACGAAATTCCGGTGAATCAGGATGCCTTTCCCTTTGCCGACGCCCAGCCACTTCGACGGATAAGTCAATTCGGTGTGAACGTCGACGGGCACGCCGTTCGCGATGCCCGCGAGATATCGGCGGGCGAGCTCGGGCGACGCATAGCCGCGGGCGGCGTGCGAGCTCCAGTCGAGCAGCACGATTCGATCGATTTCCATCGATCGGAGCGTGTCTTCGTAGAGCGTGCGCAGATTCGCGTACGGCGAGCCGCCGCGCCCGCACGCCGGCCAGCGCGACGTTTGCATGAAGCGGCGATAGCAGTCGTACAACTCGGCGCCACCGACCGCCGCCGAGAAATTCAGCTCGCAAACCGCATAGCCGTCCGGCAAGGGCAGGATGTCGACGCGGGCGACCCGGCGGCGGCCCGCCTCCAGTTCGTCCCAGTCGACATAGCGCGCGAGCGCGTCGTTCAGCGAGAACCGCGCGAGCATGTCGGCCCGCGACTCGTGCCGGCACAGATGGCGCACGATCTTGTTCTGGGCGGACAGCAGGTCGCGCGCGAGCCGGGCGAGCCTCTCGAAGTCGTCGGCGGGAAACAGGAGCGGATGGGGCAGCAACCTGAATGCCGCCGCGCCGATCTCGTCGAGCAGCGCCTGCACCTGGCGACCGGCCCCGTTTTTCGCCATCTTGTGTTTGTTTCGGGCAAACACATCAACGACGTCTTTGTTGAACGATTTGAACATGATCGCTTTATCGATCGAATGTGTTTTTCGATATGTCGACGAAAATTAGCGTTCGATTATTGATTGTCGATGGTCAACGAAAGCGTGCATTCTGTCGCGGAGGACGCGTGTCGTCATGCTGCCATATTTTTATGGATTCATGCGCGGTTTCGGTTTCCGCTGAAATCGAGGCGATGATGTTTTCGAATGAGGGGATATCGGACCGCGGCGGGCGTGTGCAAAAGTGCGGCGATGGAAGGCATCATGCACATTTCGAAGCTGCTGGGGCGATTGCCGAGCGGGTATTCCGGTTGGCGAAATTCCGCCGTGCAGGGCGCATACGGCGATCGGGGATGGGAGATTTCGCCGCCTAATATCGATTGGCCGGGCGGTGCGATCGAAGCCGGATGGAATGGTGAAACTATTATCAAAATAATTTTTTAATTGAAAAAATTGGATGGTTTGGAAAGAGTGCGTCATTAAAATGACCGGCGCGCTGGTGTGAACATAAAAAGCGCGAAGTCGCTTGATTCGAACAAGCCATCAAAGGAGATAAACATGAAACGCAGTCGCAGCATGCTCCGCCTTTTCTTCGCGGCCGCCGCCGCGTTGTGCGTCCAGTCGGGAGCCGTGCGCGCGCAGTCGCTGCCCGGCATTCCCGATCCCGCGGCGGTGGGGCTCACGCCGGGAATCGGGCAGAACGGCGCGCCGACGGTGTCGGCCTGTTTCTATAACTACCGGACGAAAGTCATCGCCGGCTTTCCAACCCAGATCGCTTCCGGCTGGATCATCACGAATCAGCGCAACAACCCGGATTGCATTCCGCCGGGCGGGCTGCCGGGCCCCAATTGGCAGGAAATGACCTATTTCCGCGACATGCCGTTGGGGTCGTCCATTTCCGCATGCTGGAGTTTTTCGTGGCCGTCGAACTGGCAGCCGGTCGGATATTCGTCCGATCCGTCGAAGTGCGGCTATTATCCGGGCGGCCAGATCCCCGGCGCGCAGCCCAATGTCGCGTTTCTGAAACGGGTTCAGTGACGTTCGGCGCGCCGACGCGCCGAACGTCACGCGCGATCGGCGCTGGTCGAGGCGGTGACGCGTCGCGTCTTCCGTGCGCCGATGGATGGGCGAGGCGGCCGCGGGCGTTGCGGCGTCGTACGGCGGGCCCGCCCGCCGGGGCACGGCGCGCCGCGCCGCCGATTCGGGCAGGGATTCCACGGATGGGGCCGCCGCGCGCCTCGGCCGTAATCCGGATTGTTGGAAGCGGTTCTCCGTTTCGCGCGATGCGCGCGGCGCCGGCCGTTTCTCGACCGATTCCGCACGAACCGAAGCCGCGCCATGTCTGAATCCACCGGTATGCAGATGTCCGAAGCGATCGTCGAGCAGCTCAACTGCGGCGTGTTCTCGGTCGGTCGCGACATGCGCATCCTCGCGTGGAACGGCTTCATGCAGTACCACACGGGCCGCTCGCGCGACGACGCGATCGGCCAGGACCTGTTCGGGCTCTTTCCCGAGCTGCCGGCGCGCTGGCTGCGCAAGAAGCTCGAGAGCGTGTTCGTGCTCGGCGTCGCGATGTACACGTCATGGGAGCATCGGCCCTATTTGTTCCGCTTCGACCATTCGCGGCCGATCACCGGCACGATCGACGCGATGCGGCAGAACTGCAGCTTCGTGCCGCTCGACGACGGGCGCGGCGGCGTTGTCGCGGTGGGCGTGACGATCGTCGACGCGACCGACGTCTGCATCGCGCACGAAGCGCTGCAAAACCGCGAGAAGCGGCTGACCGAAGCGCTCGCCGAGCTGACCGCGCGCCACGCGGAGCTGTCGGACCTGAACCGCGAGCTCGCGCACGCGCATCAGCAACTGCTACAGTCGGAGAAGCTCGCCGCGATCGGCCAGCTCGCCGCCGGCATCGCGCACGAGATCAACAATCCGGTCGGGTTCGTGCTGTCGAACGTGAACACGCTCGGCGGTTATCTCGCCGCGCTGATCGCGCATGCGCACGCGGTCGGGCGGCTCGTCGCCGAGCGGCAGCCGCAGCTCGCGCCGTCGCTCGCCGAGCTCGCGCGGGAGGCGGATCTCGACTATCTGTGCGAGGACGCGCCGGCGCTCGTCGACGAATCGAAGGAAGGGCTCGCGCGCGTGCGCAAGATCGTCGTCGATCTGCGCGATTTTTCCCGAGTCGACAGCGTGCATCAGTGGGAATGGGTCGACATCCATCACTGCATCGAATCGACGCTGAACATCGTGCGCAACGAGGTGAAATACGCGGCCGATCTCGTGCGCGAGTACGCGCCGCTGCCGATGGTTCGCTGCATTCCGTCGCAGGTCAATCAGGTCGTGCTGAACCTCGTCGTGAACGCCGCGCAGTCGTATGCGAGCATGCGCGCGGACGGCGGCCATGGCGGCCACGGCGACGCGCCGCGCGGCACGATCACGATCCGTACGGGCGTGGACGCGGACGAAGCCGCGCGGATCTGGTTCGAGGTCGTCGATGCGGGTTGCGGGATCGCGCCCGAGAACCTCAAGCGGATCTTCGATCCGTTCTTCACGACGAAGCCGGTCGGCAAGGGCACGGGGCTCGGGCTGTCGGTCGCCTACGGCATCGTCAGCGCGCATGGCGGCGAGATCGCGGTGTCGAGCGCGCCCGGCGCGGGCACGACGTTTCGCGTGACGCTGCCTGTCGAGCAGGCTGGCGCGCAGCGGCCCGACGCGGCACCGGGTTCCCATTCGACGCCGGCCGCATCCGGCATCGCTCGCTGAGGAGGACATCATGGCATTGCCCGTGCTGGTGGTCGACGATTCGACGTTGGCCCGCAAGCTGTTGATCAAGTCGCTGCCGCCCGACTGGGACGTGGAGATCACGCAGGCGTCGAACGGCGAGGAGGCGTTGTCGCACTATCGCGCGGGCAAGGGGGCCGTGATCTTTCTCGACCTGACGATGCCGGTGATGGACGGCTTTCAGGTGCTCGAGCGCATCCGCGAGGACGGACTCGACGCGTTCGTGATCGTCGTGTCGGCCGACATCCAGGCGGGCGCCGTCGAGCGCGTGATGGCGTTCGGCGCGATCGGCTTCGTCGCGAAGCCGGTGAGCACGGAGCGGATCGTGCCGATCCTCAAGGGGTATGGCCTCTATGAATGACATCGCGCTGACCGAAGAGCATCGCGACGCTCTTCAGGAGATCTCGAACATCGGCATGGGCCGCGCGGGCGCCGCGCTCGCGAAGCTGCTCGGCGCGTTCGTCACGCTTTCGGTGCCCGACATCAAGCTTGTCAGCGCGCGTGAACTGCTCGACGAACTGCAGCGCTGCGAGCGGCGCGCGGACATGCCGCGGCCGGTGCGGCAGTCGTTCCAGTCCGACATCTGCGGCGAGGCGCTCGTGCTGTTCGGCGGCGACGGGCGGCGCGAGCTGAAGGAGCTGATGGGCTACGACGACGCGACGGACGACATCGAGGACGAGGTGCTCTCCGACATCGCGAGCCTGCTCGTCGGCGCGTGCGTGCACAGCGTGTTCGAGCAGCTCGACCGGCGGCTCACGTTCCTGCGCCCGACGTTCGTGCCGCCCGGCTCGCTCGCGACGGCGCTCGGCGACGAGCGTCTCGGCCGCTGGGATGTCGCGCTGTTGCTCGAAGTGCATTTCACGCTCGAGCACGGCGGCTTTGTCGCGAAGCTCGTGATGCTGCTGCCGGACGCGGCGATCCACAAGATGAAGGCGGCGCTCGAGCAGTTTCTCGATGCGCTGTGAACGGGGGCCGCTTCGGCCGGCACGCGCATGACCGCGACTGCCGGATGCGCGACGCGCAGCGTCGGCGCGTCGGCGGCGAATGCCGGGCGTGTTCGCGGCCGCCGCGCTGTTGCCGGCGCGACAACTGGCGGCCTCGCGCATGCCCGCAATCGGCGTCAATCGGCGTCGCCCGGATGGAGCGCGTTCGCGGTCGCGGCACGAGTCGGCGCGAAGCGCCGCGCGGGCTCGATGACGCGCGCCGCTCGCGGTGCGAGCAAAGCGCCGCTGGCGCCCAGTTCGCGTCACCGCCCCGAATTCGCCGCCGTCCTCGCGAACGCGCCGCGCACCTCGAAGCCGACCGTGTCCGCGACGTTGCCGCGCGCGTCGACGAGTTCGAGCCGGTGCGTTCCCGGCCACGGCATCCACGCGAGCCTGTCGCCGTGTCCGATCACCTTGCCGTCGAGCCGCCACGAGCTGCGCTCCGCATGGCCCGGCGCGCGCTCGAACCGGATCCGCTGATGCTTCGGCGGAATGTCCGGATCGATCGCGAAGATCGTGCCGTCGGTGGGCGCGCCGATCGCAAGCGGCCCGCCGGTGCCGGCTGTCGCGGGCGCGGCGAGCCGCACCGTGTCGAGCGCGGTGCCGGCGACGAACCACTCGGGGCGCGCGGGCTCGACGCCGCGCTCGAACGCGACGCGGCGCTGCTCGACGCCCGCGGGCGGGCGCGGCGCGCGGCTCGCGAGATCGCGGTGCAGGTAGCCGACGATCGCGGCCCACACGGGCGCCGCGCCCGTGACGCCGGACACGTCCCACATCGGCGAGCCGTCCGCGTTGCCGACCCACACGCCGACCGTGTAGCGCGACGTGTAGCCGAGCGCCCAGTTGTCGCGCATGTCCTTGCTGGTGCCCGTCTTGACCGCGGAGAAGAAGCGCGTCGCGAGCGGGCTGTCGAAGCCGAACGTGCGTACGCGCGCGTTGTTGTCGGCGAGGATGTCGGTGACGATGTAGGCCGCGGCTTCGCTGAATACGCGCGTGCCGGCCGCGGCGCGCGCGGGCCGCGCCGTCTGTCTGGAGCCCGCCGACTTCGAAGCGGCCGCCGTGGAAACCGCTCGCGCGGAAGCCGCGGGCGTGGCGATCTTCGATTTCGAAACGCCCGAAGGGACGCGCGGCGGCGCGAACGCATCGTTTCCGCTGTCGCCCGGCATGTCGCGCGTCGCGCGCGCGACGCCGCCGTTCGCGAGCGCGCGATACGCGTTCGCGAGCGACAGCAGCGTGACGTCGGCGCTGCCGAGCGCGAGGCTGAAGCCGTAGTAGTCGCCTTCTTCGGCGAGCGGCAGCCCGAGCGCCGTCAGCGTGCGCGCGAAGCGGTGCGGGCTCACGAGCACGAGCGTGCGCACGGCGGGCACGTTCAGCGATCCGCCGAGCGCGGTGCGCACGCTGACCCAGCCCTTGAAGTGCCTGTCGTAGTTTTGCGGAATGTACAGGCCGCCGCCCGTGGCGAGGTTGATCGGCGCGTCGTCGAGCAGCGACGCGGCGGTCAGCCGCCGCTCGTCGATCGCCTGCGCGTACAGAAACGGCTTGAGCGTCGAGCCGGCCTGGCGCGGCGCGAGCACCGCGTCGACGTCGCGCGCGGCCGACAGCGCGCCCGACGAGCCCACCCAGGCGCGGATCTCGCCCGTCGCGTTGTCGATCACGACGAGCGCGCCGTCCTGCACGTTGCGCCGATGGGCGGGCGCGTTCAGCTCGGCGAGTGCGCGCGTGAGCGTGTCGCGCGCGAAGCGCTGCAGCGGCGCGTCGAGCGTCGAGCGCACGCGCGCGCCCGCGCCGGGCTTCGCCTCGGCCGCGACGCGCCGCGCGAAGTGCGGCGCGAGCGCTTCGCCGTCGTCGCGCATGGCATTCGGCGGGGCGGACGTGACGAAGCGCACGTAGCCGTCGAGCGCTTCGCACGGCTGCGCCGCGCGCATGTCGCGCAGGATTCGGCACGCGCGCTCGGCGACCTTCGCGGCGGACGCGTTCGGCGCGCGCACGAGCGCGGCGGCGACGGCCGATTCGCGCACGTCGAGCCCCGACGGGGCCTTGCCGAACAGCGCGTGCGACATCGCGTCGAGCCCGACCGTCTCGCCGCGAAACGGCACGAGATTCAGATACGCCTCGAGGATCTGGTCCTTGCGCCAGCCGCGCTCGAGCCGCAGCGCGTCCATCGCCTGCACGGCCTTCTGCGGCAGCGAGCGCTGGCCCGAGCGGCGCGGCGTGTCGCTCAGCAGGCCGGCCAGTTGCATCGTCACCGTCGACGCGCCGCGCGTGCGCTCGTTCCACAGATTGCCCCACGCGGCGCCCGCGATGCCGCGCCAGTCGACGCCGCTGTGCGCGTAGAAGCGCTTGTCCTCCGATACGACGATCGCCTCGCGAAACGCGGGTGACACGTCGGCGAGCGCGACCCAGTCGCCGCGCCGCTCGGCGAGATCGACGCGCGTGCGCTGAAGCGGCGTGCCGTCGCGCGCGAGCAGCACCCAGTCGGAGCTGCGCCAGTCGCGGCGCACGTCGTCATAGGCCGGCAGCGCGTGCGCGGCGAGCGGCGCGGCGAGCATCGCGGCGGCGAGCGCGCGGCGCGCGGCCGTTCGCGCGCGCGGGAGCGCCGCGCGCCGCGGCGCGGCGCACGGGCGCGGATTCTGCCGGGCGCGCGGCCGAACGGGCGGCGCAAAGAGCAGGGGGCCGAGCGCGAGCGCCGTGAACGCCGAACCGAACGGCCACCCGGCCGGTCCGGCGAACGGCCAAACCCACTGCGGCACGGCCGCTTGCGCGACCCGCCGCGCGAGCGTCGACGCGAACCCGCTCATCGCCTGCTCACGGCTTGCCCGCGACGGCCGGCCTGACCGTCATCGGCGGGTTCGGCCACAGCCCGTACACGGACGGCGCGTAGAGCGCCTCGACGCGCGTCGGCGGCAGCCCGAACGTGCCGACGCTGTTCACGCGCACCGTGTACTCGACCGTGAGCTTGCCCTTCGGCAGATAGTCGTAGTACGCGCGATAGCCGTCGAAGTCGCGCTCGACGAACGCGGGCCACGCGCCGTCGGGCGACTTCTCGCCCTGCGTCGCGGCCTCGGAATCGCGGCCGAGGCCGGAGCCGAGGATCGTCGCGCCGGCCGGGATCGGATCGTTGACGACCACCCACGTCATGTCGCTGTGCGCGTCGATGTCGAGGCGCACGCGCAGCACGTCGCCGCGCGTGAGCGCGCCGCTGACCGCGGGCGACACCGGCGTGACCGTTTTCGAGATCCGGTAGCCGGCCGCGAACGGCGCGCGCAGCGGCACCGCGGCGAGGCTTTCGATCGTCGCCCACGGCCGCCCACTGCCTTCGTGCACGATCGACAACGTGCCCGGCGCGCGTGCGCCGCGCGGCCACGGCAGCGTCACGCCATGCGCGGCGGCGGCCCGCGTCGCGGCGCTCGGCGAAGGCGTGCCGCTCGACGGCGACGGCGCGCTCGATTTCGCGCCGGCCGGCTTCGCGGTCGCCGCAGCCGACGCGCCGGCCGTCCCCGCTGCGCCCGCGGTGCCCGTCGTGCTCATCGTGCCCGTCGTACCCGCCGGCTGCGTCCACGCGATCGAAAGCGCCTCGCCGCCGAGCGCGATCTTCGTCGCCCCGGCAACAGGCGCGCGCTCGTACGCGCGCGAGAAGCGCTCGACGGCGAGCAGGCCGAGCGCGTTCGCGGTCGTCGTCCGCCACGCCCCGTTCCTCTGCAGCGCGAGCAGGCCGGCCGCGACGCGCGGCATCTCGTCCTTCCAGCCCGCATCGCCGGCGAACTCGAGCGCGAGGCGCGCCGCGTTCGTCTCGTTGCTCGTCATCAGCCACCACAGGTCGTCGTCGCGCGCGCTGGAGAACACGAGCTGCGTGCCCTGGTAGGTCAGCCGCGCGCGCAGGATCTGCTCGGCCTGCGCGCGCTTCTCGTCGCGCTGCGCGATGTCCTGCACGCGCGTGAGGATCGCGTGATAGTCGAGCACGGCCGACGTCGGCCACTGGTTCGGCGCGATCTCGATCGAGCCGAGCATCCGGCCTTGCGCGGCGCCGTAGCGCGACAGCGCCTCGATCGCCGCGAGCTTGCGCAGGTCGCGATCCTGGCGCGGCGCCCACGTATCGCGCTCGATGCGCCCTTCGACGAAGCGCGCGAGCCCGGATTCGAGCTGCGTGCGCACGTCCTCGGGCAGCGCGAAGCGCGCGTCGGCGCGGCTTGCCTCGTCGGCGAGCACGAGCAGGTACGCGGACAGCGACGGGTTGCCGCCGTGCGCATCGTCGGACGACGGCGGGAAGTAGCTCGCGAGCCCGTCGCGATCGAGATAGACCGGCATCCGCGCGGCGAGCGCCTGCCATTGCGCCGGATCGCGCAGGCCGATCGCGCGGGACGCCTGCTGCTCGAGGCAGCGGTACGGATAGCGCTCGAACCAGCGGCGCACGCCGGGCAGCCCGTCGGCGAGCTGGGATTGCAGCGATACCGCGACGCCGCCGCGCGGCGCGCCGTGCGCGTCGAGCGTCGCGCCGGCGGGCGGCGCGACGGGCACGGTCAGCGTGCCGTCGACTTGCGCGAGCGTTGCCTGCTGGACCGTCACGGGCAGCGCCGGCACGACCTTCTGCGCGACGGCGAGCGCGTCGGCCGCGCGCTTGCCGCCTTGTTCGGCCGCCTCGATGCGCCAGTTCAGCGCGCCCGCCGCCGCGCCGCCGCCCATCGACGCTTCGGGCACCGTGACCGTCCACGCGATTTCGCGCGCGGAATCGGGCGCGAGCGACACCTGTTGCGGCGCGACGTCGACGCCCGGCACGCGCGGCGTCACGACGACATCCATCTTGCGCTCGGTCGTGTTGCGCACCGTCACCTGCGCGCGGAATGCGTCGCCTTCGCGCAGGAGCGGCGGCAGGCCCGAGATCAGCTGCAGGTCCTGCGTGCTGCGGATCGTCGCGCTGCCGGTGCCGAAGCGGTCCGCGCCCGTCGCCGCGATCGCGACGATCCGAAAGCGCGTGAGCGCGTCGTTGAGCGGCACGTCGACGCTCGCGCCGCCGTTCGCGTCGAGCGCGACGCGCGGGTTCCACAGCAGCAGCGTGTCGAACAGCTCGCGGGTCGGCGCCGTCCCGCCGCCGCCGCCCGCGGGCACCGCCTTGCGCCCGAAGTGGCGGCGGCCGACGATCTCCATTTGCGCGGTGGCCGTCTCGACACCGTACGCGCGCCGCTGCAGCATTGCGTCGAGCAGGTCCCAGCTGCGGTTCGGCATCAGCTCGAGGAGCGCCTCGTCGACCGCGGCGAGCGCGATCTGCGTGCCGGCCGGCGCGGGCCTGCCGTCCGGCAGCGTGACCTTCACGCGCACGTGCGCGGTGCCGCGCACCGGATAGCGGGCCGCGTCGGTCGTCACCGCGACGCCGAGCCGGTGCGCGCCCGTGCCGACCTTGATTTCGCCGAGGCCATAGCGGAACGCGGGCTTCGACAGGTCGACGAGCGCGGTCGGCGCCTCGTAGCGGCGGCCTTCGCGCCAGAACGCGCGCGCCCATTCGAGCGGCGCCTTCCAGCCCCACGTGAAGAACGAGTACCAGGGCACCTCGCGCAGCCGCCCGCGCAGCGCGAGCACCGATACATAGACGTTCGGCCCCCACGTGTCGCGGACCTTCAGCTCGACGGTCGGATTCCTGCCGTTCAGCTCGACGACGTGCGTCTCCATCACGCCGCCGCGCTCAACGGCGACGAGCGCGCTCGCGTAGCGGAACGGCATGCGCACCTGGAAGCGGGCGGTCTCGCCCGGCTCGTACGCAGTCTTTTCGGGGATCACGTCGATCCGGTCGGTGTTCTCGCCGCCGAACCAGAGTTCGTCCTCGCGCGTGACCCATACCGACGTCGATGCGTTTGACGCGCGGCCGTCGCCATCCTTCGCGACTGCGATCAGTTGCACGTTGCCGGCCTGCGCAAGCGTCGCGTCGCACGACAGCCGGCCTTGCGCGTCGGTCTTGCCCGAGCACAGCACGCCGAGCTCGCGCGTGTCGCCGCGGTTGTCGTACGCATAGAAGCCGCCGACCATCCGCTTGCGCGACGACGTCGTCACGCGCGCGACGCCCCTGATCTCGACGGCCGCCGACGCGCGCGGCTTGCCCTGCAGATCGACGACGAGCGCCTGCACCGGCACGCGCTGGCCGACCGACACCCAGCGGCCCGCCTTGATGCCGGCGACGACCGCGGCCGGCCACAGCATCGCGTCGCCGCGGATCGTCTGCACTTCGCCGTTCGGATCGGCGAACGTCGCTTCGAGCGCGACGCGCTTCGGCGCGTCGACGGCGGGCAGGCCCTTGAGCGTCAGCGCGCCCGAGCCGGTGCGATCGAGCGTCAGCGCGATCTTGTCGGCGACGAGCTTCGTCGCGTCGGGATCGTTGCCGCGCGATGCGTTCTCGCCGTCCTGCGCATCGTCGTCGTCGGCCGTCGCGTCATCGGTTTCCGGGCGGTACGGCGCGAAGCCGAAGTCGGGGTAGCGCCCGGCGAACGGCGGCTCGGCGCCCTTCACGAGCGCCGACACCTGCACGGGCAGGTTCGACGCGCCGCCGCCCGACACATAATCGATCTGCGCCGCGAGCGGCGCGTCCTTCGCGCCGACGAGCGGGCTCGTCTTCGCGTCGCGCACGCCGATCGAGCCTTTGAAGACGGGCAGCCGGAACGCCTCGACGCGGAAGCTGCCGCCGTAGTAGCTCGCGCTCGGCGCGTCCTCGGGGCCGTCCTCGAGTTCGACGCCGTATTCGCCGAGCTTCGCCGCGGCGGGCAGCGCGAAGCGCGTGTCGGCGGTGTGATCGGCGGCCCACGAGAGCGGCACGCGATACGTCTGGCCGCTGCCGAGATGACGGATCGTCACGCGCGACGGATAGTGCGGCGGGAACGCGAGGCCGCGCAGCGTTTCCTCGCGCACGAAGTGCTTCATCGATACTGTCTCGCCCGCGCGAACGAGCGTGCGATCGAATACGGTATGCGCGCGCACGGTCGGCGTGCCGCTCATGTCGGTGGGCACGTCGAAGCGCCACGATTCGATGCCGCGGTTCCAGCTCGAGCGCACGAACGCCATGTCGGGGCCCGTCTTCGGATCGTCGACGCGGGCCGACACGAAATAGTCGCCGTCGCCCTTCGAATAATCGCATTCGCGCTTCGGCTCGAAGGGCGCGTCGATCGTGAGAAGCCCTTGCGCGTTCGTCCTGCCGGCCGCGATCTCGTCGCCGTTGCAGTCGGACACGCGCACCCGCGCGTTCGGCACGGGCTTGCCCGTATCGAGCGTCGTCACCCAGACGACGCTGTTTTCGCGGCCCTGCTTCAGATGCACCCCGAGATTCGTGACGAGGACCGCGGTGCGCACGTACATCTTCGCGGGCTTCGCGAGCAGCGAGCGGCCGAGCGCGGGCGACGCGAGCTCGAGCACGTGAAAGCCCGGCTTGTCGATCGGCACGCCGACGACCTCGAACGGGCGCAGCGCCTTCGGGTCGGCTTTCGGCAGCGCGAGGGTCTGCACGCCGGGCTCGCCCGCGAGCAGCGACAGCGAGCGGATGTCGATCTGCCGGTGCTGCGGCTTCGGCGCGCGCTCGCCTGCGGCGAGCGGCACGTAGACGGGATGCTGGCCGCGCGCGAGGAGGCCGGGGCGCAGCTTGTCGATCGATTCGACGGTCATCGCGCGGCCGTCGAAACGCTCGATGAGCCGCATCCAGCGGCGGATCTCGTTGTCGTTCTCGACCTTCAGGTTCGAGAACTGCGCGCCGCCCGCGTTCAGCCCCGCGATGTGAAGGTCCGCCTCGACGTTGCGCAGCGTGACGGGCACGAGCGCAGGCGAATCCGGCTCGGCGAAGCGCTCGACGATGCCGAACGTGCCCGACGAGAACTTCGCGAGCGGCGGCATCGGCGCGGTGCGCGTCGCGAGCGGGAACAGATCGGCGTTCGACAGCGTGCGGCCCGTCACGTCGCGCAGCGCCGGCGGCAGCTCGATCGTCAGCGCGGCCTGCGCGGGCAGCGGCGCGGCGAACTGGATGCGCGTGACTTCTTCGGAGCGGTCGTCGGGCTTGAAGAACGGCTCGAGCGCGCCGTCCGGGCCGCGCAGTCTGATCTTCTCGGCGTCCTTGCGCGCGAGCGGCGCGTTGAACGACAGCGTGAGCGGCCTGAGCGGCGTGCATGGCGCCTTCGCGTTCTCGCGCTCGCATGAGAAGCTCGCGGCGAACGGCGCGCGGACCGTGAAGTCGTAGCGCCGCTCGGTATCGTTCGCGATGCCGCTCGGGCTCGCGACGCCGCGGCCGTATACGAGCTGCATCTTCGCGCTCGCGGGCAGCGCCTGCGCGCACGCGAGCGTCAGCACGCGCGCGGCGTCTTTTTTCCAGTGGAAGTGATCGAGGAGCGCGGTGCGCGTCGGCGCGTCCGCGGCCGCGACCGGGATGCGGTTGCCGATGCCGGCCGCCTCGCACCAGATGTTCGCGAGCGCCGAGCGCTCGTCGGCCGGACCGTTCAGCTTGACGACGAACACCTGCCGCTCCTCGATCTCGCGCGCGCCCGGCCGCACCGACACCGGGAACGGGCCGCCCGTCTGGAATGCGAAGCGGCGCGGGCCCGTCACCGCGTTGCCGGCGACCGAGCGCAGCGTATCGTTGAGCGCGACCGTGCAGCGCACGCCGGGCGGCAAGTCGTTCTCGAAATCGTAGGCCCAGGTCTTGTCGTTGAGCCAGCGGCCGTGGCCGCGCGCGGCGGCGGGATCGGCGCACGCGACGCGCGCGGGGTCCGGCGCGGATGCCGAGCCGAACGCGACCATCGCCTCGTCGAACTTGACGACGGTCTGTCGCACTTCGGTGACGGTGCCTTGCGGCGACACGCTCGTCGTGCGCGCCGCGTCGGCCGGCGGCGACAGCGCGGCGGCCGCACCCAGCGCCGCGACGGCACCGGCGCGCGAGAGCAGCCGCAGAAGCGACGGATTCGGTTTGTTCGACGTGTTCCGCTTGTCGTCGTGCTTCATCGCTCGATTGCCCTCGGAGGGAAGCTTTCGGTTTGATTGCACGGAATTCTAACCGAGCCGGGGCAATGGAAAAGGCGTGGAAAGGGCGAGGCGCGGCGCATGCCGGGCGCGGATCGGCCTGGGCGTGTTCGGTGTGTGTCGCAAACGGGCAAGAAGCGCTCGCACGCGCCTACGCGCGTGCCTCCCTCGAATCGCCGGCCGATGCCTATCGCGCCGGTTGAAAATCACTTTTACACGCGCGCGCAAGTGCGGTCGCATGCCGGATGCGTATCGCATAGGCGGTTTCGACAAACGACAATCAGATCAAAGGCCCGGTGTTTGGGGGGCTTTTTTCTACGGAAGGCAATCGACGAAATTACGCACCCGCAATCATTGAATTTGTATGAACATTCTAGCTTTCGGAATGAAATCGTCTATAGAATCGCGGTCTTTCTTTAAAAAAATGGACGACATGATTGAATCGACCGTGGTCAGAATGGCGCGTGCCGACGATTATCCGAATATTATTTCCCTGCAAAAAGCGAATCAGATCGGCAATCTCACGGAAGCCGAACGCAAGAACGGCTTTTTGTCCGCCGAAATTCCCGAGGAGCGGATCGACGCGTTTGCGGCCGACGCCGGCATCGTCGTTGCATACGAGCAGGCTGAATTCGCCGGCTTTTTCTGCATTTCCCGTCTCGCTTCTTGGCGCGGCAACGCGATCATCGACGCACTGGTCGAATCGTTCGAAAAGAGTGATGAATATGCGGCGAAAAACATATCGGAAACCATGTGCCTGTTCGGGCCGATGTGCCTGAGCCAGGTGGCGCGCGGAAAAGGCATTCTCGAAAAAATGATCGAACTCGCGATCGCATCGGCGAAAACGCAATTCGGAAATGCGATCAGTTTCATTGCCGTCGATAATGAGCGCTCCGTCAATGCAGTCGCGAAGCTCGGATATCGACCCGCTCGCCGTTTCACGTCCGGCGGGCGCGAATATCACGCGCTGATCGTCGACTTCGGTTGAGACGCCGCGCACCATGCCTTTGACGGCGGAATTCGCGCATCGCCTCCATCGTCGCGCGCGTGCGGCGATGCACGGCGCGACACGTCGGACGGGCCTCGGGCGATTTCGGCCGTGCGTGGCGCGCGCGGCGTGTCGGCGTGCGCATCCATGCATGATACGCATGCAACTGCGCTCGCGGCGCCGCGAGTCTTGCAATCGATTCCAGCGTTGCCGCGGTCAGTCAGGACCTGACCGGGCCGAGCGGGCGTAGACGGCCGCGTATCGGCGCAATGTCGGATGCATCATCGGCGAATGGCCACGGAAGGCATTGGGTGTCAGCGTTGCCACCAGTCAGACGCGAAGTTACTTTGGTCGCCTGAGTTTGCGGGCGGCTCCGACCCCGGCGAGCGATGCGTGCCGAAGACCCTGTCCGAAAGGCCGGGACTGTGCGGGAGGCCGGGCGATTGGATTCCGGCAAAACCGCCGCGACAACCTCGAATGCAATCCTTGAGCCATCGCAAAGCAACGGCAAAGCAGCCTCCTAGCATCGACGTGGCGGGGTCCGCGAAACCTGAATGACGCTCTGCCGCGGACGAACCGCACCAGTTCCATGGAGTTCGATAGGAGAGCAATCATGTACAGATTCATCCGCACCGCTACGGTGAAGAACGCGGCGGCGCTGCCGTCGGCCTTGGCTTTCGCATCGGAGGTCACCACCCACCTCAACAAAAGTTACGCGCTCAATATGTCCTTTGGTGCCGAACAATTCGGATGCTCGAATATTCACTGGCACTTCGATTCGGACAGCCTCGACAGGATGGAGCAAGTCAACGAAAAACTGATGGGGGACCGCGACTACGCGGCGTTGCTCGATAAGTATCAGGACATCTGGGCGGAAGGTTCCATGCACGACACGGTCGTTCGGCTGGCCTGAGGCCGGATCGGCGGCCGGGCTGCTGGATGCCGAGCGTCCAAACGACAGAAGGGCGGATACGCGGCTATTCCGGCAACGTCGCATTGAATTCGTTGTCTCGCGCATTCCGGGAATGGTCGGTCATCCGCCCCGACGCCGAATGACCGGACGAGAGGGGAGCGGATACGGTCGGCGGCGTTGGACGGCAACCGGTCGGGAGCTGCCGGGCACGCGAATGTCCCGGCCGGTTGAGAAGCAGCCCCGGTAGCGCGCGGAAAAGCGAAATCAGGGGCGTCTTCTCCGAATGCATGGCAAGACAAGCTGGTCGCCACGCCTCTTAGGGACGGCTCGGTGCGGCCAGGCGAGGCGGCGGAACATCGGCGCGATACGTCCGAGGTTCGGCAGAAGCCGTCATCCGCGGCCGATCGAGTCCCGTCCTCACCGAACGGCCGCGCGCACGGCAGGAGCAAATCGTGCCGTTGCCCCGGAACGTCGCCGGGACGCCGCTCCAGCAGCCCGGCCCGCTTCGATCCTTTACCGGCAGTCGCCGACCCGCTTGCCGCGCCATGTCCAGGCGAGCGTGTACGGGCCGGCCTGCGCGTGCTGTCCGTGCAGTTGCCCCTTCAGGTCGTAGCTCGTCGGCGTGACGGCGCCCGTCACGGTTCCGTTGCCGCGCCCCTGCTCGTTCGCGCACGATAGCGCGACCTTCAGCGTCGTGCCCGCGTAATCCCAATTCGTGATCGTACAGTTGACGTTGTCGCGCCGCATCCGCGCTTCCATCGTCTTGCGAAGGTTCTTCGCGTCTGCGCCGCTCAGGCATTGGTCGGGCGCGGAGCCGCCCTGCGGCAGCGGCTTGCTGTTCAGCGTGTAGGCGGTTTCGTCGTGCCACATGCCGGGAGAAACGGTCTGCGCGAACGACGAGACGGCGAGGCCGGCAAGCCCTGCGGCGATCAGCAGTTTCATGAGGTCGGGAGGCATCGGAGGCGGAGAACGCGCACGCGTCGGGTTGGACAGGGAGGCGCGGCGCTACTGCTGCACGAGCTCGACGCGGCGGTTCTGCGCACGGCCCGCTTCGTCGCCGTTCGATGCGACCGGCGACAGCGACGCGACACCCTTCGCGACGAGGCGCCCCGGCGCGATCCGGTACGTCGTCGCGAGCGTTTGCGCGACCGCGTCCGCGCGCTTTTGCGACAGGTCGACATTGTGCGCGAACTGCCCCTGATTGTCGGTATGGCCGACGATGTACACCTTCAGGTTCGGGTTCGCCGTCAGCAGCTTGGCCATCTCGTCGAGCTGGGCCTTCGACTCCGGCTTGACCTGCGCCTTGTCGGTATCGAAGTAGAGGCCATAGAGCGCGACCTTGCCGGTCGAGGCAAGCCCCTTCTGCATCGCGCTCGAATCGACCACCTTCACCTGCCCGGTCTGCATCGGCTTGACTTCGACGACTTCCTCGTAGACGAGCGTTCGCTTGTTAGACGCCGAATCGTCCATGATGTGCAGGAACACGTACGCGTCGCCGGACGCGCGTGGCAGCTTCGCGAGAATCGTGCGGTGCTTGTCGCCGAATTGCGCCTGGCCGACGCCCGACTGCCGGACTCGGTTCGAGTTGATCACGAGACTCTGAAACTGGTTGCCGCCGCTTTTCCCGCATTGCTCCTGCGTGCAGCGGAACAGAATCTGGAACCCGCCCTTTTGCAGCGCATCGAGATAATTGCGCTCGACTTCGAGCGTCGACTTGTTGCCGCCGATCGTGTACGAGATCCGCGTCACCTTGCCTTCCAGATTCAGGCCTTTGGCGGTCTTCTCGTCGTCGACCGGCTGATTCGGCAAGAACGCTTCGTCGAAAGCGGTCTGCGAATATCCGTTGATGGTCGCGCCCGCGAAGCGGGTGAGCAGCGGATGGTCTTTCGAGCCCGGCTCGTCGCCGGCCGCGCAGGCGAGCGTGGCAAGCGACATCAGCGCGGCAGCGGACAGCGTGCGCCGTCCGGCGCGCAGGAGGCGGCTTGCGGTCGTGGCTGGATTCTTCATGGAGTCTCGCGGAAAGGTTTGTTGTTCGTTCTAACAGGCAAGGCGCGCGAATCTTACCAAATATTTCAGACGATATTTGACATTTCCGAGCTGGATTCGATGCCGGCCAATAGCTGGAATAGCTGGAGCCTTTGCTTACGGCCGACTCGATACTCGACGGCAGGGATTGGTCGGCATTCCGACACGTCTGCGGCCGACCGCCACGACTGACCGCCACGACTGACCGCCACGACCGACCGCCACGGTCGAGCGCCGGACGTTCGGATACGCAGGCACGAAGGGCGGCTTCGGGGCGGAAGAATCCGATCGGGATCGAGGGCTGCCGGCCGCAAGCAACCGCTCGCGAGCGGCAGCCTTGAGGCATCAGGGAAAGAACGCCTGGCCTGGAACCGGAGCTTGCTCCAGCCGCATTGGCGTGCTGGCGCTTCGGGCTGCTCGTCTCCCGTCGTTTTGGACCCGGCGTGTCGCGAAGTTGCGAATCGCGAGGCGCTCGCGCTGTCGTGGCGTCGATCGCGCCGGGCACTGCCACGAGACGTCGCGCAGCGCTCGTGTCCGCTCATGGTGAGCCTGCCCGCATCCCTGACGCGCCCCGTTGTCTTTATCGCGCAGGGTAGCGGCCTGGAAAGGGCGGTGCGAACGCGCCGTGCGTCGAGTCATGAATGAAGAGCCTATGAAGCCACTGGATCTGACGCGTTTCGATCTCAACCTTCTGGTTGTACTCGAGGCGCTTTGGGCCGAAAGGCACGTCGGCCGCGCGGCCGAACGATTCATCTCAAATTATTGAAATAATCGATTTTAATGTAGCGATAATTCAATTAATGTCAATTGGATTGATTTCATTTAATTGAATTGACTTGCTAATGGACGGCGTTATATCTTCGGCGCTCCAAAATAACCGAGGGTAAATAAAATGCCAATAACGGATGTGTCTCGCAAGCCCCGGCGCTGGTCGGCCGTCGTGGCTTTGTCGGTATTCACGGGGCTGATTGGCACGGTATCGGCCAATACGCAGCCGGTGCAGCCGGCGCAACAAAAGCAGGCGCGCATGCCGCGCATGCCGCAGAATCTGCCGGTTTCACCCGAGCAGGCCGAGTACAACCTGCCGCTCAGCGAGCAGGACCGGGCGGCGTTGACCAAGCCTTCGCAGCTCAAGCAGCAGGCCAAGCGCAGCAAGCGCAGCGCGCCGGGCGCCGATTGCCGCGACATGTCGGCGATGACGCGGTATCGCGGCGCGGCACTCGCCGATTACATCGCGAATCTTCCCGATTACGAATGCCATTACGGCTTGTTCTCAGTCGATAAAACGCTGGCTCAGCAGATTTTCAATGCCGAAAACGTGCATGCCGTCGCGAGCCGTTTTGTGCAGGAAGTCTATCGCTATGATGCGAGCAATTTGATTCTGGTCAATTTGCTGATTTATCTGCGTTCCGCTTATTACCAATATGATGTATCGGGCATTGCCGATCCGATTCCGGATCTCGCCGTGTGGCTGCGTCCGTATATCAAGCAAAGCCTCGAAGGCGAGGCGCTCTATCGCGAGAACGACCGCGCGCCGAGCACGGCGAACGAGCTGATGAAGCTCATCACGAACATGAAGGACGAGGCGTACTATCTGCCGACGCTGAAGAACCGCATCGCGTCCTACACGGCGAGCGCGACGAATCCGCAGGCGGCGGCGCCGCTGTTGCAGCGCAGCGCGGCGGGCGGCTTCACCGGCTTGCTCACGGTGTTCTTCTACGCGCATCAGCGCAGCGGCGCGCGGCAGATGCTCGACAGCGACGCGACGCTGCCGGAGACGCTCAACCGCTTCGTCACCGCGAACCGAGCGAGCCTGTCGAATACGAGCGCCGCGTATCAGCTTGCCGACGCCGCACGCGAGACGTTTCGCTTTCTCCGTTATCCGACGCAGAAGCCGCGCGTGAAGAAGATGATCCAGGACATCCTGGCATCGACGAGCCTGACGGGGGCGGACAACGATCTGTGGCTCGCGGCGGCGGAAGCGGTCGACTACGGCGACGCGGGCAACTGCGCGGACTACGGCACGTGCGACTACAAGAAGCGGCTGACCGATGCGGTGCTCACGCATCGTCACGCATGCAACGCGAGCGTGCGCATTCTCGCGCAGGACATGACGGCGCCGCAGTTGCAGTCGGTCTGCGCGGCGGTCGCGCAGCAGGACGATTACTTCCACCGGATGATGAAGACCGGGCGCAAGCCGGTCGCGGGCGATCGCAACGACACGATCGAACTCGTCATCTTCGACGACTACGCGAACTATCGCAAATACGCTTCGGTGATCTACGGCATCAGCACCGACAACGGCGGCATGTACCTCGAAGGCGATCCGTCCGCGCCCGGCAACCAGGCGCGCTTCATTGCCCATGAGGCGTCGTGGCTGCGGCCCGAGTTCAAGGTCTGGAACCTCGAGCACGAGTTCACGCACTATCTGGACGGCCGCTACGACATGGCGGGCGACTTCGCGGCGAGCACCGCGAAGCCCACCGTCTGGTGGATCGAAGGCGTCGCCGAATATCTGTCGAGAAAGAACGGCAACCAGGAGTCGATCGACGCGGCGCGCACGGGCGCGTACCGGTTCGCGGACGTGCTCGGCACGCTGTATTCGTCGAGCGACTACGTCGCGCGCGCATACCGGTGGGGCTACATGGCGACGCGCTTCATGTTCGAGCGCCACCGCGCGGACGTCGACACGATCGTGTCGCGCTTCCGGGCGGGCGATTACGACGGCTACGCGAACTACGTCGCGTACATCGGCAACCGCTACGACAACGAGTTCGTCGACTGGGCGCGCAACGCGACGACGGCGGGCGAGCCGCCGCTGCCGACGCAGCGCTGAGCGGACGCGGCCGGCCGCGCGCTCGGGACGGTCGCGACGCGAAAGGCGTGGGCTGGTGTTGCGCAATCGTCGGCCGGCCGCGGCGCTTGCCGCGGTCGCGGCCGTGAGGCGATATGGCCACACCCGGCGGCCGCGCCGACGGGCGGTGCGCGCAAGCGCGTGCGTTGCCGGGCGCGTGTGCGCGCGACGTGCGACGATTTCGGCGCGCGCCGGCGATCAGCGCGCCGGCCGGTCAGTGGTGACGATACGGCGTGTCCCAGCCGCCCGACGTCGGCGATACGCGATAGCCCGACTGCGTCGCGCCGCCGGCCGCGCCGCCGTAGCCGGACATGTCGGCGCCGCCGTTGGCCCGCGCGATACGGGCCTCGGCCGCCTGGACGTCGGCCGGATACTGGTTCTTCGAAGGCTGGTAGCCTGCCTTTTCGTACTGGATCAATTCGTTGCGTACTTGCGCGCGCGTCATCGGCCCGTTGGTTGACGACTGCGCGAACGACAGGGCCGGAACGGTGAGCGCCAGCGCAAGCGCGGCCATTTTCAGAGCGGTCTTCATGATGCGTACCTCCGTCGATTCCGCTGCGGGCGAACGTGCTCGCAGCCGGTCTTTATAGCTTGGCAAATCCGGCTTAAGAGAGGGTTAACGGCCGCGTATCGGATGTTGCGATGTGTGTGCGGAACGAGGAGCGAACGGCATGCGCGGCGCGCTGCGCGCGCATGCGGCGATCCGCGATCGTGTGGCGCGCCGGGCGCGGGGCCGCGCCCCGTTTCCGCCGTGCGTGCCCGCGCGGGCCGTCGATACAACTCGTTTCAGCTTCATCGCTGCTGTTGTTGCTGCTGCTGCCTTCCGGCTGCGCGTCGATCCGAATCCGAAACGCGTGGCGGGGCGGGAACCGATTCCCGCTTCGTCCGCCAGCGTCGCGAAATGCCGCGCGTTTCGAGTCGCGCGGATTGACGGAGCGATTGCGATCACGCCTCGGCGGCGGTGCCGAGCAACGCGGCGTCGCGCCCGCTCGTCTGCAACTGCGACCGGAAGTTGGCGACGAGCGCGGCGCGATCGTGATACGTCGTCGCGAGCGCGTGACCGTACGAGATCACGGCTTCGTTGACGGGATGCCGGATGCGCTCGAATCGGTCCAGCGCGTCGGCGAGCGCGATCCGGCCGCTCAGGTGCTGGTCGAGGCACTCGCCGAGTTCTCCCGCATCCTCGATCGCGAGGTTCATGCCCTGGCCCGTGATCGGGTGGATGCTGTGCGCGGCGTCGCCGAGCACCACGACGTTGCGCTTGTGATAGCGATCGAGATTCATTCGCCCAAGCGGAATCAACGGAAATTCCGTGCCCGCGCCGATCGCCGCCATCGCGTCGGCGCTCTCGTCGCCGACGAATTCGCTCAGACGCGCGACCAGCTTCGCGCGCGTCGCGTCGGCGAGATAGTCCTGCATGTCGTCGGCGGGAAAGCTGACGACGAGACGCGTTGCTTCGTCGCCGATCGGATAGAAATAGGCGAGCCCCTGGTTCGAATCGACGTACAGCCTGTTGCACTCGCGCACGCTGTCGGTGAGCGCGATCGTGCCGAACGCCATCGGCGTTGCATACGGCACGCGCTCGGCAGGCACGCGCAGCACGTCGCTGCGGATCATCGAGCGCGCGCCATCAGCGCCGACGAGCGCTTTCGGCGCGACGGTCTCGCCGTCGCTCAGCACGACGGACGTCACCGTGCCGTCGGCGTCCTGTTCGATCCGCTCGATCGATGTCTCGAAGCGCAAGCGCACATTGGGCATGACGTCGAGCTTCGCGAGCAGCAAGCGGCGCAATTGCTCGCACGGAATCAGGATGAAGAAGCCGAGCGCGCTCGACGTCCGGTAGTCGAGCGAGGCGATCAGCTCCTTGTCGTGGAACAGCTTCATCGCGTCGCGCCTGAGCCCGCCCGCAGCGATCACATCGTCGAGCAGCCCCATCTTGCGCACGACGCCGATGCCGGAAGGCTTCAGCAGATCGGCGCCGTTCTGCGCGCGGTGGCACGCCGCGCGCTCGACCACCGTGACGCCGTGGCCCCGCGTGCCGAGCAGGTGCGCGAGCGCGACGCCCGCAATGCCGCTGCCGTTGATCAGTACATCGACTTGGTTGTTTTTCATAGTGGGTTCGTTTTATTCCGGTGATCGCCGTCGACGGCATGTCCCGACGCCGGATGGGTCCGGTCAGGCGAATTGCAACGCTGGTCTATGAATTGGGTTGGATGGCCGCTTCGATTTTTCTGTCGATTTATTCATGGATTTTGAGCCGCCAAATCATCGGGCTTCGCGAATTTTGGCGACTCTTTTGTCGATTCGATTCGTGATGAGCGTCATGCTCGTTGGGGAGCGAGAGGCGGCATGCTGCGGCGGCCACGCGCTCGTGCGTTGCGAAAGGCATGCATGGTCAGGGGGCGCTCGCCGGCCGCGCCCGAAATCGTATTAAAGATGCAAAAAATATGCAAATAAATATGATTGGAAATAAATTGGGAGGGCGTTTCGATGGGGAATTTGTTTGTTTCGAATGATTGAAAATTCAATCTATTTATTTATTTTTGATTGGAGGGTGCGCCGATTGAATGGATGCGCGGTGGCGGGGCGCGTGCGTCGCACGACGCGGTCGCGTCATCGCCAGGCCGGCGTCCGCATGCGGGGCACGCGATGGAGGCCGACGCGCCGGCATCGCTAGCGCGGCATTCAGCGTGGGGGTTTTTTCGCGGCTCGGCGCGCGGCGTCGTTCGTCGCGGCCGCGCGCGCGACGGGCGCTTTCTTGCGCCGCCCGGCCGTTTGCGCCGAAGGCGGCTCCGCCGGGGGAAGCTCGGCCTGGTTGCGCGCGGCGCGCGTGCGCGGCGGCTTCTGCTCGCCCGGCAGCGACGGAAACGCGGGCTGCCCGTCGCCGAAGAGCGGCAGCGTGCCGACCGCGATCAGCTCGACGGGCTCGCTGCCCACGTTCACGACGCGATGCCGCTCGTGCGCATTAAAGTGCAGCGAATCGCCTGGGCCGAGCGGATAGTCCTGCTTGCCGACCGTGTAGCGAACCTGCCCCGACAGCACGAACACGAATTCGTCGCCGGCATGCGCGACCCATTCGGACGAATAGCCCTCCATCATCGACACCTTGACCGCGTTGAGCTGGCTGCCCGGGAAGGTCGTCGACAGGCGCTCGTAGCGCTGCTGCGTCGGACGAATCGAGTACGACTCGCGGCTGCCCTCGTGCGAATCCGGCTGATCCTGGCGGGGCTGGTCGATGAGCGCGCTGAGCGGCGCGCGCAGCGCTTTGGCGACGTTGACGAGCGAAGAAATCGAAATGCCGGTCAGGTTGCGCTCGACTTGCGACAGGAATCCGACCGACAGGTGTGCCTCGGTGGCGACCTCGAGCAGCGTTTTTTTCAGCTCTCGGCGCAGGCGGCGGATGCGTCCGCCGATATGCATGATGTCCGAATCCATGAATCTCCCACGAGGCTACGGTTGCCGTTCGACGCAACGCGCGCGGCGCCTGCGATTGCGTCGGCCGTGCCCGTTGCGCGGGCGCGGCGCGGCGATGATGCCCGAGCATTGTACAGCGGCGCTTTCGGCTTTTTGCGCGTGCGCAAGCGCACTTCCATGTGGCGCCGGTACGTTTGCCCGCGCGTTCGCGCGGGCGGACGGCGCTTGACTCAGGTCAAGGCCGCGCTCGCGCGACGGGCGATCATACCGAAAGGCTGGACGGGAAGCACGAGCGTCGATCGCGCGTGACGACGCCGGCGCGCGGCGTCGACATCGGATGGCGGCCGCACACACGAAGGCCAGGAGACCGTCATGGTGCGCAAATATCGGGTCGTTCTCGCGACCATCGCCGTGTTCATTTCGCTCGCGGGGATGATGGAGGCCGTTCGCGGCCTGCTGTTCGACAGCAACGCCGAGTTTCTCTATGGCGTGATCGCGCTGTCGGTCGGCGTCGCCGCGTTCGTCGTGCTGCTCAATCCGACGGCGAAGGACGAGCGCTGACGACGTCGCCGCGCGCGAGCCGCGTCGGTCGGCAAGCGCGCTCGCGGACGGGGCGGCCGATCGGGCATCCGCGTTGCGTGCGCGCACGACGCTTCGCCGCAAAAGCGGCGCGATGGCCATGCCCATTCGCGGTCGTCCGGGCTCACGATGGCGGGCTGACGCTCCGTCGGCGACGTTGCCCGGCGCATTCCGGCCGCGCCGGATGTGCCGAACGTCCCGAATGCGCCCCCGTCTCGTTCAGCTCGCCGCCGCCATCGCGGCCGCATGCGCGCGCTTGTCGGCGTCCGGCAATGCGCCCCATGTGAGCGGAATGAACACCATGCCGCCTGCTTTCTCGATCGTCTCGACGAACGTGCCGAGCGTCGCGCCCGCGGCAACCGCGAGCGGCTCGCCGCCGAAGTAGCTTTCGGTCCGAAGCCACGGTGCGAGACCTTCGTTGATGTCGACGACGCTGCACGTGAGCCCCCCGCGTCCGGCCTCGGGAGGCAGCAGCGGACCGTCGAACGCGACGCGCAGGATCTGGTCCGGGCTGTCGCCGTAGGGCGGGCCGGCGTACAGTTCGTAAGGCGCCTCGCTCCAGCGGTCGCCGCACTGGCGGTCGAGCGGCAGGCACGTGAAGTAGGCCCACGGATTGCGTACGAAGCAGAGGCGATAGGTGTCGCGCGCACCTTCGAGATTCGCTTTCAGTGTCATGGTTCGCCCATCGTTCGATGCGCGCGATGGCCGGCACGGGCGCGTGCCGGGCCGCGCGACGAAACGATCATCGCCCGGTCGCCTGCCGGCGCGTTGACGCAGATCAATCGCGTGCCGCGCGCGGCCGGTTGACGTGGGTCAAGCGCGCGGCCCGGTCCGGCTCTATGCTGAAGCACCGATGGGCCCGCTGCGCGGGCCGGCAGTGGCTACAGGAGATTGTCATGCCTGTCATGAAGATTTCGTTTCCCCAGGATCCGCCGCCCGAGTATTGCGCGCGCGATCTCGTCGTCGCGTTTCCGGCGCTCGTCGACGGCGAGTACGTGCAATGCGCGATCACGGCCGAGGCGCTCGAGGATCATTTCGGCGCGGCTTCGCTGAAGGAGGACGATCTGCTCACGGCGTTCGACCTGCATCGCGGCAAGATCGAGCATGCCGCGCGCCGGATGCTCGACGAGATCGGCGGCAAGCCCGTCCTGCTGCATAGCGGGTTCTTTCGATTTCTTTACGAGTAGCGCCCGCGCGGCGGGCGGCGTCGCAGGGCGCCGCGTTGGCCGATCCGGCAGGAGAGCGACATGACGTTGTCAGGCAACATCAAGGATGGCGACTGGACGGTCGAGGTCACGACGTCGCCTGTGCAGGGCGGTTACGTGTGCGACATCAAGGTGATGCACGGCACGCCGGGCGGCGCGTTCAGGCATGCGTTCCGGCATGGCGGCACGTATCCGGCCGAGCGCGACGCGATGATCGAGGGGCTGCGCGCCGGCATGACCTGGATCGAGCTGAAGATGTCGAAAGCATTCAACTTGTAACGCGGCAGCGCCGCGCGGCCCGCCGGCCGCATCGCGCATCGAAGCACGAGCGGGAAGTCGCGGGCGTCAATCCTCGTCCGGATCGTCGATCAGCTTGTGCCGCAACGCGTAGCGCACGAGCGCCGCTTCGTGCGGCATCTGCATCTTCTCGAGAATCCGCGTCTTGTACGTGCTGACCGTCTTCGCGCTGACGCACAGCTCGTCGGCGATCTGCGTGAGCGTCTGGCCGGACGCGATGCGGCGGAACACGTCGAACTCGCGATCCGACAGCCGGTGGTGCGGCAGCGTCTCCGCCGGCTCGTTCAGGCTCTGCGCGAAGCGCTCGGCCATCGCGAGGCTGACGTAGACGCCGCCCGAGGCGACCTTCGTCACCGCGCCGACGAGCTCCGAGCTCGCGCTTTCCTTCGTCAGATAGCCGGACGCGCCCGCGCGGAACGCGCGCACCGCGTACTGCTGCTCCGCGTGCATCGTCAGCACCAGAATCCGCAGCGAGGGCTTCTCTTCCTTGATCTGCTTGATCAGCTCGACGCCGTTGCGGCCCGGCATCGACAGGTCGAGCACGAGCACTTGCGCGGGCGTCGAGCGCACGAGCGCGATCGTCGTCGCGCTGTCGAAGGCTTCGCCGGCGACTTCGTAGCCGGCCGCATTCTGCAGGATATGGCGTAGGCCGTCGCGCACGAGCGCGTGGTCGTCGGCAATCAGAACCTTGATCATGAGGGGGAATCTTCCTGTCGAGTCGATTGCATCGGGGGAGCCGACCGGCGGGCGTCGCGCGTCGCGGACCGCGCCGGGCCGTTGCGCGGCCGCGAGCCGTGCGGACGGACGGATGCGGCCGGCGCGCGTCCGGGCGAACCGGCGCCGTGCGTGCCGGCGGGCATGGCCGCGGCGGTGCACGCCCGCGCGGGCGCGCCGGCGCATGGCGTGGTGTGCACGCGTTCGTTGCGAACCGTCGTCAGAGCGCTCGTCAAGGTTTTGCTCCCCGGTCGAGGCGGGCGGCCGCGCGGCGCCCCGAACGCACGGACGCCCCGCAAGCGGGCTGCAGCCTCTTATCATCAATATTGAGATGAAATTGTGCTCGATTTGGCTGTTTTTGGCTAATGGGATCGAAAGCGGGACGTGCGGCGCATGCGGCGGCGCCGCATCCGCGGCGCGCTGCCCGAGCGCACGCTTGATCCTCGTCAACGGCGGGCCGTGCGCGTCGCGCGAGACTCTCGGCAGGGCGTGCTCGCACGCGATCGAACGGTGTTTTCCGGAGGTGTCGACCATGTACAAGAGAGTCTTCGCGGCGCTTGACGGCAGCCGCAGCGCGAGCGTCGCGCTCGACGAAGCGATCAAGATCGCCGAGACGTTCGGCGCGACGGTGACGGCCGTGTGCGTCGTCGAGCACAAGCCGCAGCTCGTCGACGTCGACGCCGCGTACATCGAGCCGCAGGACGACGACGGCACGGCGACCGACATCGCGACCCGCGTGCTCGCCGACGCAAAGGCGCGGCTCGCGGAGCATCGCATCGAGGGCTCGGTGCGCGCGATCGATTCGTATGGCGAGGACGTCGCGGCGGTGCTGATGCGCACGGCCGCCGAGTGCGATGCCGACCTGATCGTGATGGGCACCCGCGGGCGCCACGGCATACGCCGGCTATTGCTCGGCAGCGTTGCGGAATCGCTGCTGCGGATCGCGGATCGGCCCGTGCTGTTGCGCCGCCACGACGAATCCGCGGCCTGACTCGGTATGCGGCGTAACGCGCACGGGGGAGCGCATGCCGCATTGCAGCAAGCGGCGCGGCAATCGTAATCGGCGACGTGCAGGGAACGCGAGGCGGCCAAGCCCTGACGTCGCGAGGCCGCGGCCGCGATCGCCGCCGGCCGGCCGGCGGGGCGACCGTTGCGCAATCGGCGCGCACGGTTCACCGCGCGGGAACCAAGAAAAGGCGCTCGTTTCCGAGCGCCTTTTGCGTTGGGCACTCGCGTTGGGCACACGCGGTCCGAGCCGGCACGGGTGCGAATGCGCCGGGCCCGAGGCTCGGGGAGCGAATATGCCGGCACCGGTTCCGGGCGCCGCGGCGCCGCTCAATGCGACAGCAGCACCGGCACCGTCATCGCTTCGAGCATCGTCCGGGTCACGCCGCCCAGCACGCGTTCGCGCGCGCGGGTATGGCCGTAGGCGCCCAGCACGAGCAGGTCCGTGTGCAGGTCGGCCGCGCGGTTCAAAAGCGCGGCGCCCGTCTCGACGCCCGGCACGTGCGCCGACGTCGAGAACGATGCCTGGATGCCGTGCCGGCCGAGATACGCGGCGATGTCGATGCCCGCGGGCGCGAGATCGGCGCCCGTCGTGCGGCGGCGCAGCACGCTTTCGACGGTCACGAAGCGCGCGCGCTTGAGCAGCGGCAGCGCGTCCGTAACCGCGCGCGCCGCCTCGCGGCTGCCGTCCCACGCGATGAGCACGTTTTCGCCGAACGTGCGCATCGCGCCCGTGAACGGCAGCACGATCGCCGGCACGCCGCCGCTCATCACGACGTCGTCGACGAAATGCGGCTCGATGTACGCGGCGGCGTCGTCCGGATCGGGCTGGCCGAGCACGACGAGGTCCGCATGGCGCGCGTGCAGCGTCGCGACGTCGATGGGCGGCCCGGCGGGCGCGCGCCACTCGAAGTTGACGCCCGCGCGCCCGCCGGCGGCGGTGAAGCGCGCCTGCGCGGCGTTGCACCTCTCGGCGTGCTGCGCCTCGTTGGCCGCGAGGCGCAGGCTCTCGTCGCGGCGAAAGAGCGGTCGCATCAGGTCCTGGCATACGACGTACAGGCCGATCACGTGTGCGTCCCAGCGCCGCGCGAGATCGAGCGCGAACTCGGTGCGAGCATCGCTCTGGCGGCTGTCGTCGACATGGACGAGCAAAGTCTTGAATTTCATCACGCAGTCTCCGTCGGATGAGTGGCGTTCGCGTCGGCGGCCGGCGCGCTGCGTGCCGGAATCATCAGCACCGGGCAGCGGGCGTGCCGCAGCAGCCGTTCGGCGACGCTGCCGAGCATCAGCCGGCGAACGCCGCGCCGGCCGTGCGTGCCCATCACGATCAGACTCGCGCCGATCTCGCGCGCCGCGCGCTCGAGGCGCTCGGCGATGTCCTCGCCCGGCGGCTCGACCTCGACGAGCCGCGGCGCGCCGGCCACGCCGCGCCGCGTCATCCGGGCTTGCGCGTCGTCGAGCACGCGCCGGCCTTCCTCGCGAAACGCGTCGATGAGGATCGACGGGTCGTAGCCCGGCGTGTCGAACGCGAACACCGGCATGTCGACGACATAGACGGGCACGAGCCGCGCGCCCGTATCGACGGCGAGTTGCAGCGCCGCGTCGAGCGCATGCGACGCAGTTTCGCTGCCGTCGAGCGCGACAAGAATGATCGAATACATGTCTGTCTCCCAACACCCGTTTCGTTCGGCCGTTGCCCGCCGTCCATCGCACGGCCGGGCCGACCTTCGCCGAGCGCGCCCCGGCTCTTCCCGGGCGCGTGCTCGCGCGATTCGGCTCGCCGTCCGCGCGCCTCTTCGGGCGGCATCGGACGCGCGCGCCGTCGTGCCGCTCAGTGCGACATCAGGACCGGCACCGTCATCGACGCGAAGATCGTGCGCGTCACGCCGCCGAGGATCAGTTCCCGCCAGCGCGCATGGCCGTACGCGCCCATCACGAGCAGGTCGGTGCCCGATTCGTATGCGTGAGACAGCAGCACGTCGCCGATCGACGCGTCGCGCGAGCGTTCGAGGTCGCGCACGTCGATGTTCGCGTGATGCCGCGCGAGCGTGAGCGCGATGTCGGCGCCCGGAATCCGCGCGCCGGGCGGCTCCTGCGCGGCGCCGTTGACGGTGACGATCGTCGTCTTCGTCGCGAGCGCGAGGAACGGCGCCGCGTCGTGGACGGCGCGCGTCGCCTCGCGGCTGCCGTCCCACGCGACGAGCACGCGCGTGCCGATCGCCGACGGCATGCCCGCGTACGGCAACAGCAGCACCGGGCGGCCTGCCGATAGCACGAGCGTGTCGGGGAAGCTGTCGTCGACGTAGGTTTCCGGGTCGTCCGGATCGGTCTGGCCCGCGATCACGAGGTCCGCGTAGCGTGCGTAATGCGGCACCGCTTCGTTCGCGCGCGCGTCGGCGACGATCCACTGGCCGTCGACGTTCGCGCGCTTGAGTTCCGCATGGAACAGGCGCTCGAGCGCCGCGCGCTTCTCGCCGCGCCGCTTCTCCTGGTCGGCGAAGTAGTCGGCGGTGCCCGCCATCACATAGAACGACGTCGGCTCGGGCGTGTAGATCGCGAAGATCGCGCTCAGGTACGCGCCGAACTGGCGCGCGAGCGTCAGCGCGGTTTCGAGCCGCGCGCGCGCGCGATCGCTCGTGTCGAGGTGGACCAGGATGCTCTTGTAGCTCATCGCTCGTTCTCCTAGGTTCCGGCGCATCGCGCGCCGTCGTTTTGGGCGTATGTGCCCAGTCTATGAAGCGCGCGGGCGGCGCGCTTGACTCAGATCAAAGCCCGTCGGGCCGCCCGGCCGGGCGCGCCTGCTGCGCGCGGGAGTCGCATCCGCGCGAGCCGCGGCGCTTGATGCGCGTCAACCGGCGCGCGCGCGGCGCGCCTAGAGTGAGGTGCGAGGGGCACTGCGCGCCCCGCGAGCGGAGAACACGACATGAAAGCGCTGGTGTATCACGGGCCTGGCCGCAAGTCGCTGGACGAGCGCCCGATGCCCGAGCTGGCCGCGCCGACGGACGTGATCGTGCGCGTCACGCGCACGACGATCTGCGGCACCGACCTGCATATCCTGAAAGGCGACGTGCCGAGCTGCGAGCCCGGGCGCATCATCGGCCACGAGGGCGTCGGCGTCGTGCATCGCGCGGGCGCCGCGGTGAGCACGCTGAAGGAGGGCGACCGCGTGCTGATCTCGTGCATCTCGTCGTGCGGGCAATGCGAATACTGCCGGCGCGGGATGTATTCGCACTGCACGACGGGCGGCTGGATTCTCGGCAACCGGATCGACGGCACGCAGGCCGAATACGTGCGAATCCCGCACGCGCAGACGAGTCTGTACCGGATTGCGCCCGGCGCCGACGAGGAGGCGCTCGTGATGCTGTCCGACATCCTGCCGACGGGCTTCGAGTGCGGCGTGCTCAACGGCCGCGTGCAGCCGGGCGGCACGGTCGCGATCGTCGGCGCGGGGCCGATCGGGCTCGCGGCGCTCTTGACGGCGCAGTTCTACTCGCCCGCGCAGATCGTGATGATCGATCCGGATCCGAACCGGCTCGCCGTCGCGCAGCGCTTCGGCGCGACAGCGTGCATCGACAACGGCCAGGTCGACGCGGTGGCCGAGGTGAAGGCGCTCACGGGCGGCGGCGTGGACTGCGCGATCGAAGCGGTCGGCATTCCCGCGTCGTTCGAGCTGTGCCAGCAGATCATCGCGCCGGGCGGCGTGATCGCGAACGTCGGCGTGCACGGCGTGAAGGCGGACCTGCATCTCGAGACGCTGTGGGACCGCAACATCACGATCACGACCCGGCTCGTCGATACGTCGAGCACGCCGATGCTGCTGAAGACCGTCGGCGCGGGGCGGCTCGATCCGAGGCGGCTGATCACGCACCGTTTTCCGCTCGCCGACATCGAGCAGGCGTACGAGACGTTCGGCCATGCGGCGAACACGCGTGCGCTGAAGGTCATCGTCGAAGTGTCCGACATCTCCGAATAGGCACGCTCGGGCAGCAAGCGCGCCGCGCGTCGCCTGCTGCGCGGGTCGCCCCCCGTCAGCCGGCCGTTAGCAGACCGTCAACCGGCCGCGATTGAACGGCCGATCGACTGGCCGATCGGCCGACGAGCCGGCCTCCTCGATCCGCCCGGTTTCCGGAAGCCCCGCGGATGCGGGCGCTCGCGCGAGTCCGTCACGAAACGCGTTTAGAATGCGGGATGCCGATCCATACCGCGCACGCGCCGCGGCGGGCGCCGCGGCTGTCCGCGGGCGCCTGCGCCACCCGGCTCGGCATTCGTCGCGTTCGAGGTGCGTTTCGTGTGGCATTTTCCCCAGGCTGTTCCCGCGTCGCTCGGTCCGTGGGCCGTGTTTGCCAGCGTGCTCGTCACGCAGCTCGGCATGCCCGTGCCCGCCGTGCCGATGCTGATCGTCGGCGGCACGATGGCGGCGATGGGGCAGGCGTCCTATGCGAGCATGCTCGTCGCGGCCGTCGCCGCGACGGTGCTGGCCGATTCGATGTGGTTCTTCGCCGGCCGTGCGCGCGGCCGGAGGCTCCTCAACGCGCTCGTGCGCTTCTCGCTGTCGCTCGACACGACGCTGCGCGTCGCGCGCAAGGTGTTCGAGAAGCACGGCGCGCCGCTTCTCGTGCTCGCGAAGTTCCTGCCGGGCCTGGGGCTCGTGTCGGCGCCGCTGCTCGGCACGACGGCCGTCGCCGTGTGGGTGTTCCTGTTCTGGGACGTTGCGGGCGCGTCGCTGTGGGCGAGCGTGTGGCTGTTCGGCGGCGCGGCGCTGCACGACGAGATCGTGCGGCTGATGCAGTGGGTGAGCGCGAGCGGCGGCACGCTGTTCGACGCGTTCGCCGCGATCTTCGTCACGTTCTTGCTCTACCGCTGGGCGATGCGCATGCGCTTTCGCCGCTGGCTCGCGAAGATCCGCATCAGCCCGCAGCAGCTCGACGCGATGCTGAAGTCGGCCGCGCCGCCCGTCGTGTTCGACGCGCGGCCGCGCGCGGTGCGCGAGAAGGAGGCGTACCGGATCGCGGGCGCGTATCCGCTCGATCTCGATTCGCCGGATCCGCTGCATCCCGATCTGACGACGCGCCCGATCGTCGTCTATTGCGTGTGCCCGAACGAAGCCACCGCGAAGCGCATCGTGAGCCAGCTTCATCGCAAGCGCATCCGCCACGCGCTCGCGCTGAAGGGCGGCCTCGACGCGTGGGAGAAGCAGGGTTATCCGGTCGAGCCGCTGCCCGCTGACTTCGACGCCGCGCGCTACGTCGCGCCGCCGCTCGCCGAGCCCGCCGAGCCCGCCGAGCTAGACGCCGGCGGCTATCCGATGCGAGCCGGTTTGACCGACTAGCCGCGCGTCGGGCGGCGCGGCATGGCGGATCGATCCGGCCGCGCCGCCGGGCGATGCGGCCGCCGCATCGCTTCGGCGCGCCGCTTCGGCGCATTGGCTTCGCGTATCGCACGCATGTCGTCCGTTCCCGTTTCGATCATCGCTCGAGAGCCTGCCCATGCCCGCGCGTTCCGCTTCTTCCCGTCGTCCGCCGATTCCGCGCACCGTGTGGGCGCTCGGCTTCGTCAGCCTGTGCATGGACGTATCGTCCGAGCTGATCCATGCGCTGCTGCCGATCTATCTCGTGACGACGATGGGCATGAGCGTCGCGGCGCTCGGCGTGCTCGAAGGCGCGGCCGAGGCGACCGCGATGATCGTCAAGATATTCTCCGGCGCGTTGAGCGACTGGCTCGGCCGGCGCAAGGCGCTGCTGCTGCTCGGCTACGGGCTCGCCGCGCTGACGAAGCCGCTTTTTCCGCTCGCGGCCGGGCCGGCGATGGTCGCCGCCGCGCGGCTGCTCGACCGGGTCGGCAAGGGTATCCGCGGTGCGCCGCGCGATGCGCTCGTCGCGGATGTCGCGCCGCCCGAGATCCGGGGCGCGTGTTTCGGGCTGCGCCAGTCGATGGATACCGTCGGCGCGTTCGCGGGGCCGCTGCTCGCGATCGCGCTGATGCTCGCGTTCGCCGATCACATCCGCGCGGTGCTGTGGTTCGCGGTCGTGCCGGCGTTCATCGCGGTCGCGCTGATCCTGTTCGGCGTCGACGAGCCCGCATCCGCGCCCGCCGCCGCGCGGGCGTTCCGCTCGCCGCTGCACTGGCGCGCGCTGCGCGCGTTTTCCGGACGCTACTGGTTCGTCGTGCTGATCGGCACCGCGTTCACGCTCGCGCGCTTTAGCGAGGCGTTTCTCGTGCTGCGCGCGCAGCAGGCGGGGCTCGACGTCGCGTGGATTCCGGCCGTGATGGTCGTGATGAGCGTCGCGTATGCGGCGTCCGCGTATCCGGTTGGCATCGTGTCCGACACGTTCGGCGCGCGCGCGCCGCTCGCGGCCGGCATGTTGCTGCTGATCGCGGCCGATCTGCTGCTGGGCGCGAGCGCGTCGCCGGCGGCGCTGTTCGCGGGCGTCGCCGTGTGGGGGCTGCACATGGGCTTCACGCAGGGGATGCTGGCCGCGCTCGTCGCGGAAACCGCGCCGACGGAACTGCGCGGCACCGCGTTCGGCGTGTTCAATCTCATGGGCGGAATCGCGATGCTCGCGGCGAGCGCGCTCGCCGGCTGGCTATGGGAGCACCATGGCGCGCCGACGACGTTCTTCACCGGCGCGGCACTCGCCGCCGTCGCGCTCGCGATGTGCGGATTCGTTCGACGCCGGGCGCCGCGCTCGGCATAAAGGCGGGCGCGCGGCAATGTCGATGCGGATGATCGGCAGCGCGATCGCGCGTCGCGCTGACGTTCTCGGAGGACTTCGCGGCCTGAGCGCCCGCCGCCCGCCGCATCCGTCGCGCGCAAGTCGGACGGAAGTCGCCGCAGGCACATTCGCTTGCGTCGGCAATCGCCGGCAAGACACTGCAAAGCGCCTGAAAAACACCGGCAAGACTGCGCGACCGACAGGGTTTTAAGAAGGCACTATGCTCGACGCTCCATCAACGAGCGCGTTCGCAGTCGTCCCGATGAACATATCTCGTTTTCCTCGGTTGGCACGCGCGACAGACGATATAGGGTTCGCCGACATGACGGTCGATACGGTTTCATCCAGTTCCATTCCGCTCGCTTGGATCGCGGGCGTCGGCGCGAGCGCCGGGCTCGGCGCGGCCGTCGGCCGGCGCTTCGCGCGCGCCGGCTACGGCGTCGTGCTGACCGGGCGCACGCACGAGCGCGTCGCCGCGGCCGCCGACGAGATTCGCGCGCAGGGCGGCGTCGCATACGTCGCGAGCGGCGACATCGCGAGCGAAGCCGACGTCGAGCGCCTCGCGATCGAGGTGCGCACGCTCGGCACGCTGCGCGCCGCGGTGTTCAACGCGGGCAACGCGGTTCGCGCGCCGACGCTCGAGCTGAGCGTCGCGCAGTTCGAGAGCGCGTGGCGCACGAACGTGATCGGCGGCTTCCTGTTCGCGAAGGCGGCGCTCGAGCAACTGCTCGACGCGGGCGATGGCGCGCCGGGCGACGAAACGCCCCGCAGCCTGCTGTTCACGGGCGCGACCGCGTCGCTGCGCGGCCGCCCGCCGTTCGCCGCGTTCGCATCGGCGAAGGCGGGCCTGCGCTCGCTCGCGCAGACGCTCGCGCGCGAGTTCGGCCCGCGCGGCATTCACGTCGCGCACGCGGTGATCGACGGCGGCATCGACGGCGAGCGGCTGCGTGGCGCGGCGCCCGAGCGCGCCGCGCAGGCGGGCGCCGCCGGGCTGCTGTCGCCCGACGCGATCGCCGACAGCTACTGGCAACTGCATGTGCAGCACCGCAGTGCATGGACACAGGAGCTCGATCTGCGCCCATGCGACGAAGCGTTCTGACGAGGAGTAGTCGCAATGGGCACGCCCGGCGAGGAGCGGCGGCCGCTACGGGATGGCGGCGAGCGCGAGGCAGAGGCCGCTCATCTGGCGAAGCGCGTCGCGCGCACGATGCCGTAACCGTTCGGGCCGCCGCCCGTCACGCCTTGGGTGACCGGCGAACGCGCGCCGCGCCGCGTGCGCGGCCCTTTGCGCGAGAGCGAGGCCGCCGGGCGCTTGCGCAACCGCTTCTCGATCGTCAACGTCCGGCATCCGCTCGACGCCGTCAAAAGTCCGCCGCTCGCGCCGTGCGACGCGCGCCCGATCGCGCCCAGACGATCGGGCGGCGAGCGATCTCGTCCGTCGCGGCAGGGGCGGCGACACCTATTCGGCAATCCTCGCGAATCCCGCGCACAGGTGGTTCCACTTCCCGAGGCTGCGTAGCGGCGAGGTGCTGTTGCTGACGATCAGCGATTCGCTCGACGATGCCCACGCGCGTCACACAAACGACTGGCGGCGCGCACCCTATTCTTCATATAATTGCCGCTGCATGGCGGCCGGGTGCGCGAGCGCCGATTCGGGCGCCGCGATGCACGGTTCGACGCCGGTTCGATCGTCGCCGGTTTCCGAGCAGATGGTCCCGTGCGCTCGCAGAGCATGCGCGCGATGCGCCGCGTGCGTGTCCGGGCTCGTGAGCCGTCGACGGTGCGCGTGCGCTTCGCCGCGGCGGGCGAGAGGCGAGCCCGGCGGCGAGCGTGCGGCGGCCGGTTGCGCGCGCAACGGTTTTCCTTCGATACGACATACAGCGGCCCGCGCCCGCGCGCCGCCAGGAGACATCTGTGACTTCACGAGACGAACGGCTGCACCGCGGTCTGGAGGAGCGGCACATCAATCTGATGGCGCTCGGCGCGACGATCGGCGTCGGCCTCTTTCTCGGCTCCGCCACCGCGATTCGCGCGGCCGGCCCGGCGATCCTGCTCACCTACATGCTCGGCGGCATCGCGATCTTCCTGATCATGCGCGCGCTCGGCGAGATGGCGATCGACAATCCGGTCGCGGGCGCGTTCAGCCGCTACGCGCGCGACTACATCGGGCCGCTCGCCGGCTATCTGACGGGCTGGACCTACTGGTTCATGTGGATCGTCACGTGCATGGCCGAAATCACCGCGGTCGGCGTCTACATGCACATGTGGTTTCCCGACGTGCCGAACTGGATCTGGACGTTCGCCGCGCTGATCGTGATGGGCGCGGTGAATTTCATCGCGGTCAAGCTGTACGGCGAATTCGAATTCTGGTTCGCGTTGATCAAGATCGTGACCATCGTGCTGATGATCGCGGGCGGCGCGCTGATGATCGTCGCGGGCGTCGGCAACGGCGGCGTGCCGACCGGCGTGTCGAACCTGTGGGCGCACGGCGGGTTTCTGCCGAACGGACTCGCGGGCGTCGTCGATGCGTTGCCGATCGTGATGTTCGCGTATCTCGGCGTCGAAATGCTCGGGCTGACGGCGGGCGAGGCGCGCAATCCGGAAAAATCGCTCGCGAAAGCGGTGAATTCGGTGTTCTGGCGCGTCGTGATCTTCTACGTCGGCGCGCTGTTCGTGATCATGTCGATCTACCCGTGGAGCCAGATCGGCACGCAGGGCAGCCCGTTCGTGATGACGTTCTCGCGGCTCGGTATCCCGGCCGCCGCCGGCATCATCAACTTCGTCGTGCTGACGGCCGCGCTGTCGTCGTGCAATAGCGGCATCTTCAGCACCGCGCGGATGCTGTTCAATCTCGCCGAGCAAGGGCAGGCGCCCGAGCGGCTCGCGTCGGTGAACCGGCGCGGCGTGCCGGTGCACGGCGTGCTGATCTCGGTGGCGCTGCTGTTCGTCGGCGTGGCGCTGAATTACTATGCGCCGCAGAAGGTATTCGTGTGGCTCACGTCGGTATCGACGTTCGGCGCGATCTGGACGTGGTGCGTGATCCTCATCGCGCAACTGCGCTTTCGGCGCCGCGTATCGGCCGAGCGTCTCGCGCGGCTGCCGCTGCGCGTGCCGCTCTATCCGATGTCGTCGTTCGTCGCGCTCGCGTTCCTCGCGTTCGTCGTCGTGCTGATGGCGTTTTCGCCCGACACGCGCGTCGCGCTCGTGATCGGGCCGCTTTGGATTGCCGCGCTGACCGTGTACTACCACCTGAGCCAGGCGGGCCGGCGCGCGCCGCTGGGCGCGCCGACGGACGGCTGAGCGGCGCGTCGCGCCCGGCCGTGAGGGCGGGGCAACACGCGCGCGACAGCGCGCCTGCCGTCCTCGATCGGGCCGGGCGGGTTCGTTGTCGAAGCGGTGCGTGCCCGCGCATCGAAGGCCGCGCACGCGCGGGGCCGGGCGGCGGCCGATTCGTCGGCCGGCGCTTTCGGCAGGCGCGCTTTTCGTGCGGCAGCGGCGCGTGTGGCATGGCCGTGCGGCGCAGGTGCCGTACGTGCGGGCATCCGTGCGATCGTCCCTTGCGGCACCACACGCAATGCGACATGCCGTGTGCACGCAACGAATGGGCGCGCGGCGAAGCCGGCGACGGAAAAACGTCCGGCGGATACGCCGCCCGATAGGATACGTGTGCGGGCGTGTCGCACGGCGCACGGCGGAAATCGCGCTGCGCAACATGAGATGCATCGAGCAATAGGCGAGCCGCGGATGAGCTGCGGCCGAACGAACGCTCGGGCAAACGAAGCGGCGGACGCCGCGCGGGATTCAAATCGTTTCAAATGGCGAGACCGGGCCGCATGCGTCATTCAAACGCCTGCGTCGATTAATTCCGATACGGCGTGGTTTGGCTCGACGCCGCAATGACGACACCAATCGAGATAAAGGAGAATATCGACATAGCGTTCTCCGCGCTCGATCTTGGAGAGGTAGGACTGGTCGATGCTCAGGCGCTCGGCCAATTGCGTCTGAGTGAGGCCGGCCGCTCTTCTCAGCGCGCGCAAATGCGTGCGCAGCACGACATAACGAGGGTGATGAATAGAAGGGAGCATGGGCGAATGCTCCCTGCTGAATCCAAATAGTCCACCTTGGCCTAATTGGGCTATGATAGCCGAAAACTGACTTCGGCACTAATCAGCATAACAACATGGTTTTCGATTGTCGGTCGAAAAGAGGCAGTGGAATCATACGGGGAAATGGTAATGGCAACATACAAGGAATTGCTTGCCCAATTGGATGATTTGAAGCAGCAGGCGAAGACTGCGCGCGCGGTCGAGTTGCCCGACGTGATCGTCGAGCTGCGCAAGAAGATCGTCGAGTACGGTCTCACGCAAAAAGACCTGTTCCCGCCTCGTCTCGGCCGGCCGAAGAAGGTCGACGCGCTGCCGAGGCCGCGCTATCGCGATCCGGACACGGGGGCGACATGGACGGGGCGCGGCCGCGCACCCGCATGGATCGCCGGGCAGGACCGCGAGCGGTTCCTGATCGATTAGCGCGCTGGCTGCGATCGCACGCCGCGCGCGTCGCCGCCGCCGGCGCGCCCGCCGCGCGGGCGATGCGATGGAAGGGCGCGGGCGGCATGCCGCGCCTTCGCTCGCGCAAGTTGCGCGACCACGTGCATACGACCGCGATCGACGGCCGAATCAACGGCCGACACCCTCCGCATGCTGCTTCGCCGCCTTGCTTCGCGCGGGAATCCATGTCGCGGCGAATAGCACGAGCACGAACCAGCCGAGCGCGACGTCGCCGACCAGGTGGATGCGTTCGCCCGGCATCACCAGGCCCTGCACGAACATCAGTCCGAAGTGGGCGGCGTTCGCGGCGACGGTGAAGTCGAGAAACAGCTTGTGCTCGAACGGTTCGTTGGCCGCTTCCCACAGAAAGACGCCCCAGACGACATAGACGGCCGAGATCATCAGTTCGTAGTGCTCGCCGCCGCCGTGCACGCCGCCCCAGCGCACGAGACGAAGCGCCAGCAGGCCGATGGGGTTCCCCGCGATCTGATGATCGATGCCGAGCAGGATCGTGACGA
Source organism: Burkholderia thailandensis E264 (assembly GCF_000012365.1). NCBI lineage: Bacteria > Pseudomonadati > Pseudomonadota > Betaproteobacteria > Burkholderiales > Burkholderiaceae > Burkholderia > Burkholderia thailandensis. The sequence continues at coordinate 1,830,081 of NC_007650.1, read as the reverse complement.
TCAACGTGCTGAAGAACAGCACGAAGCTCACGCCGAGCAGGCGGGTGATCAGTGACAGCCAAGGGGAGGTTTGCGGCCGGTCGTGCCGCTGAGGCGAAGTCGAACGCATGGAATGCACAGTTTGTGAGAGATTGTTCGGGGCGAGCGTTCCGACACGTGGCCGACGCGCTCGCGACTGCGAAAGATGCGGCGATCGCCCGCGCGGCATGCGTATGCGGCGCAGGCGATCGCGCGGCGCTCAGCTCGCCTGGATGGTGGTCGGATGCAGCGGCACGCGGCGCGGCGCCGCTTGTGCCGCATATCGCGCGTTGCTGGCATCGATGTTCGCGAGCAGACGGTCGAGCTGCGCGAAGTGCCTGCGGTTGTCGTGATGCCACGGATGAAAGCCCGGCTTGAAGTACGCGAGCGTGCTCGGCGCCAGATGGATGAGGCCTTTCACGAAGAACCGCGCGAACGCCCATTTTCCGGTGACCTTGCCGTGCATCCGCCGATGCGCGTTCATGAACGCCATGTGGAAATAGAAATTCGTGCCCCAGAACACGACGCTCGTCAGCAGCATCGAGCCGGCGCGCATCAGATAGCGCGCGAGCCCGGGCTTCATCACCGCGTTCCACACGTCGAACGCCACCGCCTTGTGCTCCGTTTCCTCCATCGAGTGCCACAGCCACATGTTCGCGTATGCGTCGGCCGAGTCGTGGAAATGCTCGAAGTTGCCGAGCAGCATGTCGGTCATGATTGCCGTGTAGTGCTCGAATGCGATCGTTTGCGCGAGGCGCAGCGGCGGCGGCAAGATCTTCTGCATCAGGCCCGTGAATTTCCAGAAGCCGCGGTCGAGCCGATGCGCGGGATAGCCCGCAGCCTCGGCGACGTCGTTGAACTCGACGTGCTCGCGGCTGTGCATTGCCTCCTGCCCGATGAAGCCCTGAACCTGCTTGAGCAATTCGGGGTCCTGAATGCGGTCCCGATAGTGACGGACCGAATCGATGAAGAAGCGCTCGCCCGCGGGGAACATCAGCGACAGCGCGTTGAAGTAGTGCGTGTTGGCCACGCCGTTCACATGCCAATCGCCGATGCGATCGGGCGGCAGGGCGAAGCGAACGTCACGACGGACGATGGCAGGCATCGGGTCTCTCCATATCAATACGAATCGACGGCGCGTCCGCGTCGATGCGGCGCATCGCGGACGGACACGGGCGGTAGAGCCGTCCACGTCCCGTTCACGGAGCGCGGCGGTTCTTTTTGATAACGATCGTTATGCAACGAACGCTACGCCGGGATTTGATCTTTGTCAACTGATTCAGTGTTCGATGTAATGAATGGGGCGGAAGACCGAACCTGTCGATTGGCGGGCGGCGGCGGCCGGTCCCCGGAGCGTACGCGAAGCCGAGCGCTCGCGCGTGTCGGCGCGCGGCCGTGGCGTCGTATGTCGCGCATCCGTGCGGGAGCGACGTTGCCGCGCAACGCATCGCGTTGCGGCACGGCAGCATGCCATGCGAGGTGCGGCGCGCGACATTGCGCCGCGCTTCGCGAATTCGCACGAATCGGGCGAATCCGCGCGTCGCGCCGCGCCGTTCGTTGCAGGCGGCCGCGCAGCCGCTTGCCTAGCGCCGCCGCGCATCTCGATCTGCGGATAAATTCGCGGCGACGCCGGCGCGTGGCGATGGGCGGTCGCCATCGGCGCCTGCGCGTTGCAGCATGGGGCCGTGCCTGAGCGGGGCGCGGACCCTTCGCCGTTCTTTCGCCGTTGACCGTGTCCGCATGTGCCGATCGCCACGTGCATTCGCATCTCCGAGCGCGCGCAGCGATCGCAGCTCGCGCGCAGCGCGACTCAAAAAAGCAACGCGCGGCGAGGCGGCAGCACGGGTATCATTCGACGCTTCCCACCATCGCGCGGCCGCCGCATGCCGCGCTCACCACGAGATATCCATGAGTCTGCACAAGATCATCTACGACACGGACCCGGGCGTCGACGATTCGATGGCGCTCGTGTTCCAGGTGCTTCATCCGGACATCGAACTGATCGGCGTGACGAGCGTGTTCGGCAACGCGTCGATCGATACGACGACGCGCAACGCGCTCTATCTCGCGGGCCGCTTCGCGCCCGGCGTGCCCGTCGCGCGCGGCGCGGCGGCGCCGCTGCGGCGGCCGGCGCCCGAGCCGCTCGGCGGCATTCACGGCGACGACGGGCTCGGCAACACGGGCCTCGCCCTGTCCGTCGACGTCGCGCATGCGCCGAACCTCGACGCGCGGCCCGCGCATCGCTTCATCATCGACACGGTGCGCGCGCACCCGCATGAAGTCACGCTGCTCGCGGTCGGGCCGTTGACGAATCTCGCGCACGTGCTCGCTGAGGACCCGGAAGTCGCGACGCTCGTCAAGCAGGTCGTCATCATGGGCGGCGCGTTCGGCACGGCGGGCGTGCTCGGCAACGTGTCGCCCGCCGCCGAGGCGAACATCGCCGGCGATCCCGACGCGGCGGACATTGTGATGTCGGCAGCGTGGCCGCTCGCGATCGTCGGGCTCGACGTCACGCAGGCCACGATCATGACGACGGAGTATCTGGCCGCGTTGCGCGACGACGCGGGCGATGCGGGCCGCTTCGTGTGGGACGTGTCGCGCCACTACGAGGCGTTTCATTGCGCGAGCGCGGGGCTCGCGGGGATCTACGTGCACGATTCGTCGGCGGTCGCGTACGTGGTCGCGCCGCAGTTGTACGAGACGCGCACGGGCCCGGTGCGGGTGCTGACGAGCGGCATCGCGGCCGGCGAAACGATCCAGAAGCCGGCGACGATGACCGTGCCGGCTCCGGACTGGGACGGACGGCCGCCGCGCGACGTGTGCGTCGGCGTGGACGCGGCCGCGATGCTCGCGCTCTATCGCAAGACGCTCGTCGGCTGACGAACGGCGCACGAATCGCCGCGCGTCACGCGCCGGAACGGGGCGTCTGCAGGAAGCGCTCGAACGTCGCCGCGTCCGCGTACGACTTCTGCGTGCCGAAGCCCGTCACCGAATGCGCGGCATACGCGGACGCGAGGCGCATCGCGGCGGGTATGTCGAGCGTCGCGACGTAATGGCGCGCGAAGCAGCCGATGTATGCGTCGCCCGCGCCCGTCGTGTCGCGCGCGTCGACGGCAACGGGCGGCACGCGCACGACACCCGCGCGCGACACGAGGAGCGACCCCTTGTCGCCGAGCGTGACGATCACGTGCTTCACTCCGCGCTCGACGAGCGAGCGCGCCGCGTGTTCGATCGCGTCGGGCGTGTCGGTCGGCATCCCTGACACGAGCGCGAGCTCGGTTTCGTTCGGCACGAGGAACTCGAGCTTCGCCAGCCGCGAGAAGTCGAGATCCGCCGCGCCCGGCGCGGGATTGAGCAGCACCGGGATGCCGCGCGCGGCGGCGAAGTCGATCGCGTAGTAGACCGTATCGATGTCGATCTCGAGCTGCAGCACGACGAGGCGGCTCGCTGCGATCTTCGCGGCGGCCGCGTCGATGTCGGCCGGCTTCAGGTGCCGGTTCGCACCCTTGACGATCAGAATCCGGTTGCGCGAATCGGGGCTCACGAAGATCGGCGCGACGCCGCTCGATACGCCAGGCACGCGGCGCACGTGCTCGATGTCGATGCCGAAGCGCTCGAGGTTGCGCAGCGTGTTCTCGGCGAACAGATCGTCGCCGACCTTCGACACCATCGCGACGCGCGCCCCCAGCTTCGACGCGGCAACCGCCTGGTTCGCGCCCTTGCCGCCGCAGCCGAGCTCGAAGTTCGGCGCCTCGAGCGTTTCTCCGTCGGCGGGCATTCGCGCGACGTAGGTCACGAGGTCGACCATGTTGCTGCCGATGACGGCGATCGTCTCCATCTGTTGTGTCCTCGGAAGTGAAGTGGATGTCGTGATTGCCGGGCGCGGACGAGCGCCGGATGAACGCCTCGCGGCGCTCGCATTCGCATGGAATCACATCGACGGCGCGCGCTCAATCGTTATTGCAAACGGACTGCGCGGCGATCGATGCGGGCGCTCGCATTCGCATGCCGGCGATGCGCGGGGCCGGAAAGACGTTTCGGCTTCCGATGTTTTTGCATTCGCGCGGCGGGAGCGGGGGCAATCGCGGCATTCGGCACGGCCGCTGATATAGTGGCGCCCTTCGTTGCCGATGTGGTTGTCAGTGTATGAAGAAGTTTTCGCATGCGTTCAAATGGTCCGTTGCCTCGCTGATCGTCGTGCAGGCGGCGGCCGGTTGGGCGAGCGGGGCGCGCCGGCTCGACGCGGCCGACGCGTCGCCGCACGCGTTCGCCGCGAACGAGATCGCTCGATCGGCCGCCGATGCGCGTAGCTACGGGTCGCCCGTGGCGTCGGTGTTCGACGGTGCGAAGGGCGCGCCGCCTTCGTTCGAAGCGAAGCGGGGCGGCGCGGCGGGCTTCGCGGACGAACTCGATGCGGCCGAGCGTCGTCAACGGCTGGCGGAGGAAGACCGCGCCGTGCAGCGATTGCGCGATGCGCGGCTCGACGGGCGCGGCCGATGGCCGAGCCGGACGGTGTCGTCCGGCGTGCCGGTCCGGCCGGACATCGCGATCGAGAAGCCGGTGCCGGGCGTCACGTGCGCGAGCGGCTCGGACAATTCGATCGGGTGCAGCACGCGGTTCTGAACGGCGCAGCGCATCGGGCATTGCCTCGCGGGCGCCGCCTCGCGCTCGCGCCGGCGGCGTGCGTCGCGAGGCCGGGCGGCGCACGCGCTCGCATGCGCGCGCCGGGGGGCGGCCGTGCGCTATCATCTGTGGATCATCTGTCCGGCCATGGTTGTCCGTCCCCGTAATCGGGGCGGCGCCACCCGATCCTGACCGCCGAAGCCCGTGCCGCCCGATCCGTCGTCTTCCCCCGCGTTCTATTACCTGTCGAACTTCGAGCGCGCGCTCGCGTGGCTCGCCGAGCGCTACGACGATGTGCTCGATGCCGGCGAGCATGCGTTCGTCGGCGCGTTCGGCGCGCTGCCGCGCGCATCGCGCGCGCTGCTCGTGCGGATGCTGATGCGCAAGGGGCCGATGTTTCGCGCGAGCAAGCTCGCCTACGACGAGATCGGCTGTCCGCTCGCGGCCGCGGCGCCGCTCGTCGCGCTAGGCTGGATCGATCCGGAGCCGCCGCTTTCGCTCGACGCGCTGTTCGCGCTCGCGACGAAGCCGGAGCTGCGTGACGCGTTCCCCGACGCGCCCGCGAGCGGCGCGGTCCGCAAGGCCGACTGGCTCGACGCGCTGCGCGCGCGCCACGACGGCGAGCGGCCGTGGGCGCAATGGCTGCCGTCGATCGACGATCGCGTGCTGCGCGTGACGGCCGCGGTCGACGCGCTTTGCAGCCGGCTGCGGCTGATGTTTTTCGGCAACCTGCATCAGGACTGGTCGGAGTTCGTGCTCGCCGATCTCGGGCTGCTGCAGTACGAGACGGTCGCGTTCGCGCCGTCGTCGCGCGCGTTCCAGCGGCGCGACGACGTCGACGCGTATCTGCGGCTGCACGCATGCCGCGAGCTGCTCGAGGTCTGGCCCGCTGACGCACCGCTCGCGCCGCTCGTCGAAGCGGCGGCTGCGGTCGACTGCGGGAATGCGTGGCTCGCGATGCGCCGCGCGAAGCTCACGTTCTCGATCGGTCAGGCGTGCGAGCGCCGCGCGGACTGGGACGGCGCGCTCGCCGCGTATGCATCGAGCGCGTGGCCCGGCAGCCGGCAGCGGCGCGTGCGCGTGCTCGAGCGCTGCGAACGTTTCGACACGGCGCTCGCGCTCGCCGACGAAGCGGCGCGCGCGCCTGAAAACGAGGCGGAGGCGCAGCAGATCGCGCGGATGCTGCCGAGGCTGCGGCGGCGTGTCGGCTTGCCGGCCGGGCGCGCGGCGCGTGCGCGCGAGATTCCGCGCGACAGCCTCGAGCTCGCGCATCCGGGCGTGCCGTATCCGGTCGAATACGTCGCGCGCGATCACCTGAGCCGCGCGGACGCGCCCGTCTTCTATGTCGAGAACGCGCTGATCAACTCGCTGTTCGGGCTGTTGTGCTGGGAGCCCGTGTTCGCCGCGGTGCCGGGCGCGTTCTTTCATCCGTTCCAGCGCGGGCCGGCCGATCTGCACGCGCCCGATTTTCGCGCGCGCCGCGCCGCGCAGTTCGACGCCTGCCTGGCGCAACTCGACGGCACGCAATACCGCGACACGATTCGCCGCCACTATGCGCGGAAGAGGGGCGTGCAGTCGCCGTTCGTATTCTGGGGCGCGCTCGACGAAACGCTGCTCGAGCACGCGCTCGCGTGCCTGCCCGCCGAGCATTTGCGGCTGTGGTTCGAGCGGCTGCTCGACGACGTGCGCGGCAACCGCTCGGGGCTGCCCGATCTGGTGCGTTTCTGGCCCGCCGAACGCCGCTACGAGCTGATCGAGGTGAAGGGGCCGGGCGATCGCTTGCAGGACAACCAGATTCGCTGGCTCGACTACTGCGTGCGGCATCGAATGCCGGTGCGCGTGATCGACGTGCGCTGGAGCGGCGACGCGCAAGCGTCGTCGCAAGACGAGGGGGCGCTCGCGTGAGCTATGTCGTCGCCGTGCGCGCGATGTGCGAATTCACCGCGCGCGAGGGCGATCTCGATCTGCGCTTCACGCCGGCGCCGAGCGCGCTCGAAGGCATCGCCGGGCACGCGACGGTCGCGTCGCGGCGCGGCGCCGGCTACGAAAAGGAGGTCGCGCTTTCGGGCGAGCACCGCGGCCTCACGGTGCGCGGCCGCGCGGACGGCTACGATCCGGCGCTGAACCGCGTCGAGGAAATCAAGACGCATCGCGGCGATCTCGACAGGATGCCCGCCAATCAGCGCGCGCTGCATTGGGCGCAGGCGCGCGTGTACGGGCATCTGCTGTGCGAATCGCGCGGGCTCGCGCAACTGAGCGTCGCGCTCGTCTATTTCGATGTCGGGACGCTGCGCGAGACGGTGCTGACCGAAACGCACACGGCCGCGACGCTGAAGGCATGCTTCGCGGAGCAGTGCGAGCGCTTCGTCGACTGGGCGGCGCGCGAAGGCGCGCATCGCGTCGCGCGCGATACGGCGCTGCGCGCGCTCGCGTTTCCGCACGCGCGCTTTCGCAGCGGCCAGCGCGAGCTCGCGGTTGCGGCCTATCGCGCCGCGCGCGACGGCCGTGCGCTGCTCGCGCAGGCGCCGACGGGCATCGGCAAGACGCTCGGCACGCTGTTCCCGTTGCTGAAGGCATGCGCAGACGCGCATCTGGACCGGATCTTCTTCCTGACCGCGAAGACGCCCGGCCGCGCGCTCGCGCTCGACGCGGCCGACACGCTGCGCACGGCCGCGGGCGGCGCGCTGCCGCTACGCGTGCTCGAGCTCGTCGCGCGCGACAAGGCGTGCGAGCATCCGGACGCCGCATGCCACGGCGAATCGTGTCCGCTCGCGCGCGGCTTCTACGATCGGCTCGCGGCCGCGCGCGCCGCCGCGCTCGAGCATGGCCGGCTCGATCGCGCGACCGTGCGCGCGGCCGCGCTCGCGCACGGCGTCTGCCCGTACTATCTCGCGCAGGAGCTCGCGCGCTGGTGCGACGTCGTCGTCGGCGACTACAACTACTACTACGACGGCAGCGCGCTGCTGCACGCGCTCGCGCAGCAGAACCAGTGGCGCGTCGGCGTGCTCGTCGACGAGGCGCACAACCTGCTCGACCGCGCGCGCGGGATGTACAGCGCGGCGCTCGACCAGCGCGAGCTCGCCGGCGTGCGCAAGCTCGCCCCCGCGCCGCTCGCGAAGGCGCTCGAGCGCCTGAATCGCGAATGGAACGCGCTCAATCGCGAACAGGCAGCCGCATACGTCGTCCATCCGGATGTGCCGCCGCGCGTGCTGTCGGCCGCGCAGAACCTGATCGGGCGCTTCTCGGAGCTCGCAGCCCAAGCGCCGCTCGCGCTCGACGCTGCGGTGCAGCGCTTCTGTTTCGACGCGATTCACTTCGTCGCGCTCGCCGAGCAGTTCGGCGCGCATTCGATCTTCGATGCGACGCGCGTGCGCGCGAGCGCGCCGCGCCGCGCCGGCGCGTCGATCCTCTGCGTGCGCAACGTGATTCCCGCCGACTTCCTCGCGCCGCGCCATGGCGCCGCGCGCGCGACCGTGATGTTCTCGGGCACGCTCAGCCCGTTCGATTTCTACCGCGACACGCTCGGGTTGCCGGACGACGCCGGCACGCTCGACGTCGAAGGGCCGTTTCGCGCGGAGCAACTGACAGTGAAGGTCGCGTCGCACGTATCGACGCGCTGGCGTGACCGAGCGCGCTCGCTCGATCCGATCGTCGAGCTGATCGCCGCGCAGTACGCGGCGCGGCCGGGCAACTATCTCGGATTCCTGAGCAGCTTCGAGTATCTGCAGCAGGTTGTCGCCCGGCTGCGCGAGCGCCATCCGGCGCTGCCCGTCTGGGCGCAGGCGCCGGGCATGGACGAGGCCGCGCGCGACGGGTTTCTCGCGCGCTTCGAGCCGAACGGGCGGGGCATAGGCTTCGCGGTGCTGGGCGGCGCGTTCTCGGAGGGGGTCGATCTCGCCGGCGACCGGCTGATCGGCGCATTCGTCGCGACGCTCGGACTGCCGCAGGTCAACGACGTCAACGAGGAGATGCGGCGCGCGATGGAGGCGCGCTTCGGCCGCGGCTACGACTACATCTACCTGTTTCCGGGTTTGCGCAAGGTCGTGCAGGCAGCGGGGCGGGTGATTCGCACCGAGCACGACGAGGGCGTGCTGCATCTGATCGACGACCGTTTCCGGCGCGGCGAGGTGCGCCGGCTGTTGCCCCGGTGGTGGCGGCTGAGCTGACGCGGCGCTCGCGCCGATCGCGGGCGCGGGGCAAGCGGCGCGCCCGCGCGCGGGCGCTGGTGCGGATCGGGGCGCGCGTCGCATGTGTCGCATGTGTCGCGGCGCGTGCGCGGCATCGTTCGAACTGCCGGGCGCGTCACCCCGCGCCGCGCTTTCCCATCGACTGCCTCAACCAGTCGGCGAGCCGCTGCGCGCCGTCCGGCAGGTCCGCATCCGCACGCGTGCACAGGTAGTAGTCGCGGCCGTCGTCGAGCGCGTTATCGGCCAGCGTCACGAGCTCGCCGTTCATCAGTTCCCGCTCGATCAGCGGCGCGCGCAAAAGCGCCGCGCCGAGCCCGGCGCGCGCCGCGGCGAGCGTCAACTGGCCGTCCTCGAACAAGGGGCCGACCGCCCGCGTGACGTGTTTCACGCCCGCTCGCTGGAACCAGTCGACCCACGTATTGCGATCCTCGTCGTGCACGAGCGGCGCGGCCGCGAGGTCGGCCGGCCGCCTGAACGGGCCGTGGCGGCGCGCGAATGCGGGGCTGCACACGGGCACGACCGCGCCCGACAGCAGCCGCTCGCACCGGTAGCCGCGCCAGTCGCCGACGCCGAAGCGGATCGACAGGTCCGCCGCATCGCTCAGATAGTTGCGGTGATGCGCGTACAGCACCGTCACGTCGACGTCCTGGTTCTCCGCGAGGAATGCGTGCAAGCGCGGGATGAACCAGCCGATTCCGAACAGCGGAATCAGGCTGATCGTGATCTGCCGCAGCGACGAGCGATCGCGAACGGAGCCGGTCGCGCTGCGCAGCACCGAGAACGCCGTGCTGATCGATCGGTAGTAGTCGCGCCCTTCGTCGGTGAGCTTGAGCGTGCGTCCGTCGCGCAGCGTGAGCGGCGTCTGCACGAAAGATTCAAGCAACTGCAACTGGTGACTGACCGCGGACGGCGTGATGTCGAGCTCGGTCGCCGCGGCCGCGACCGAGCCGACACGCGCGAACGCCTCGAACACGCGCACGGCGCGCAATGGAGGGTCATTCGCCAATCGTTCGATATTTTTCATGTATCGAATTTTATCGAAACGACTTTCATTGCGGAAAGGAAAAAAATTGGCTTGAATACAATGAATTAATGCGGGACCGCCGCACCGGCATAAGCATCGGACAATTGAATATTTGCGGCGATTGGCCACGAATATTTAATATTTTTCATGTTTTGCGCGAGCTCGCGCTCCTCTTCGATCTCCAGGTCCGTCACGCAGATGAAGTTTCCCTCCACGTTCTTGCCCGGCGTCGCGCTCTCGGTCGCCGCCGTGTTTTTCGCATCCGCCGCGCAGGCGCCGACGCCGGCTCGCGGCGCCGAGTCCGGCGAAACCGGCCGGTCCGCGCCGCAGACGGTGCTGATCGGCCTCGCCGCGCCGCTGACCGGCCCGTTAGCGCGAATCGGCAAGGATCTGCAGAACGGCGCGCAACTCGCGCTCGACGACGCGAACAGCCGCCGCCCGACGCTCGGCGGCAAGCCGGTCGTCTACCGGCTCGTCGCCGTCGACGATCAATCCGACCCACGCGCCGCGGTGACGGTCGCGCAGCGGCTCGTCGAGCGGCGCGTGATCGGCGTCGTCGGGCACTGGAACACGGGCTGCAGCGTGCCGGCGTCGAGGATCTATCGCGACGCCGGCATCGCGCAGATCGCGCCGGCGTTGACGGGGCGCCAGTACACGCGGCAAGGCTATCCGACCGCGTTCCGGATCGTCGGTCATGACGACGCGAGCGGCGCGCATGCGGGCGCGTATGTCGTGAAGACGCTGGGCGCGAAACGGATCGCCGTGATCGACGACCGCACCGCGTTCGGCGCGGGGCTCGCGGACCAGTTCGTGAAGGGCGTCGACGCGAACGGCGGCGCGATCGTCGATCGCCAGTACGTGAACGACAAGACGGCCGATTTCAGCGCGGTGCTCACGGCAATCAAGGCGAAGCGCGCGGACGTCGTGTTTTTCGGCGGCCTCGACGCGCAGGCGGCGCCGCTCGCGCGGCGGATGCGCCAACTGACGCTGAACGCGACGCTCGTCGGCGCGGGCGGCTTCGTCACGCAGACGTTCCTGTCGCTCGCGGGGCCCGGCGGCGACGGCGTGACCGCGCTCGAGCCGGGGTTGCCGCTCGCGCGGATGCCGGGCGGCGCGGCGTTCGACGCCCGCTATCGCGCGCGCTACCGCGCGCCGATCGAGCTGCATGCGCCGTTCGCGTACGACGAGGCGGCGACGCTGATCGCGGCCGCCGAGCGCGCGGACTCGACCGACGCGGCGCGTCTGCCGGCGGTGCTGCATGCGCTGAAGCGGCAAGGCGTGACGGGCGCGATCGCGTTCGACGCCGAGGGCAATCTGCGGAACCCGGCGTTCACGATTTACCGTGCGGGCGGCGGCAAATGGGCGGCGGTCGACGTGCTCGGCGGCGCCGGCGCGAACGGCGTCGCCGCCGCGGGCGTCGAGTCGAACGTATCGGGCTTGGCTGGCTCGATGAAAATCGCGAACGCATCGAACTGACAACAATCCAGGAGACACACCGATGACGATCATTCCGATCCACCCGGCCGCGGGCGGCGCGGCGGACGGCGAGCCGCTCGGCATCCTTGCGCGGCGGCGCATCGAAGCGGAGATCATCAAGCCGATCTACGAGATCATGAAGCGCGAGTTCGGCGTCGAGCGCGCGCAGGCGGTGATCGCGGAGGCGGTGCGCGGCGCGGCGCTCGACGCGGGGCGCACGTTCGCCGCGAAGGAACCGGGCGGCACGAGCATCGCGTCGTTCGTCGCGCTGCAGGTGCTGTGGGAGAAGGACGATGCGCTCGACATCGAGGTGCGCCGCGCGGACGACACGCATTACGACTACGACGTGCGCCGTTGCGCGTATGCGCAGATGTATCGCGAGATGGGCCTGGCCGAGATCGGGCACCTGCTGAGCTGCGCGCGCGACAGCGTGTTCATCGAGGGCTACGACCCGCGCATCGAGCTCACGCGCACGCGCACGCTGATGCAGGGCGGCACGCACTGCGATTTTCGCTACCGGCTGGCGGAGCCGGCGCGGCGCGGCGCGGACGAACGCGCGAGCGGCGCGGAGGACGCCGGGCGCGCGCCGGACGCAACCGCGGCGCAGGGCGAGGCTGCCGGGGGTGCGCGCGAAACGCAGGCGGGCGAGTCGGCCGGGCGGCCGGCATCGTCGCCGGGGGCGCGCGCGGAGTCTTCACGGCAATCGTTGCCGGAATCCGGGGCGGCCGGCGAGGCGCCGGGCGCGCGTCCGTCATCCACGGCCGCGCGCGATCGTGACGCCGCCGCATCGCCGCCCGCCGGCGCACACGGGAACCCGGAGGCGAGCGATGCGGCGCGATGACGGGCTGCGCGTGGACGGCGCGCGCCTGTGGGCGTCGCTCGAGCGGATGGCGGAAATCGGCGCGACGCCGAAAGGCGGCGTGTGCCGGCTCGCGCTGACGGACGATGACCGGCGCGCCCGCGATCGGTTCGTCGACTGGGCGCGCGACGCGGGCTGCGTGGTCCGCGTCGACGCGATCGGCAACATCTTCGCGCGTCGCGCGGGCCGCGATCCGCATGCGGCGCCCGTGCTGACGGGCTCGCACGCCGACACGCAGCCGACGGGCGGCCGCTACGACGGCATTTATGGCGTGCTCGGCGGTCTCGAGGTCGTGCGCGCGCTGAACGACGCGGGCGTCGAGACCGCGCGGCCGATCGACGTCGTCGTCTGGACCAACGAGGAGGGCTCCCGCTTCGCGCCGCCGATGATGGCGTCCGGCGTGTTCGCGGGCGTCTATTCGCTCGACTACGCGCTGTCGCGCGCGGATGCGTCCGGCGTGACGCTCGGCGATGCGCTCGCGCAAATCGGCTACGCGGGCGATGCGCCCGTCGGCGGCGCTCCGGTGCATGCGGCGTACGAGCTACACATCGAGCAAGGCGCGATTCTCGAGCGCGGCGGCCATGCGATCGGCGTCGTGACGGCGGGGCAGGGGCAGCGCTGGTACGAGGCGACGCTCACGGGCGTCGACGCGCACGCGGGCACGACGCCGATGGCGCTGCGGCGCGATGCGCTCGTCGGCGCGGCGAGAATGATCGATTTCGTCGACGCGCTCGGCCGGCGCCATGCGCCGCACGGGCGCGCGACGGTCGGGAGGATCGACGCGCGGCCGAACTCGCGCAACACGGTGCCGGGCGCATGTTTGTTCACGATCGAATGCCGGCATCCGGATGCCTCGGCGCTCGCCGACATGGACACGGCGCTGCGCGAGGCGCTCGCGCGAATCGCCGAATCGTCGGGCCTCGACGCGCAGCTCGAGCCGATCGCCGATTACGCGCCGGTGCCGTTCGCGCCCGCATGCGTGGCGGCCGTGCGCGACGCGGCGGCCGCGCTCGGCCTGCCGCACGCGGACATCGTGTCGGGCGCGGGGCACGACGCCTGCCACCTCGCGCGGATCGCGCCGACCGGGATGATCTTCGTGCCGTGCGTGGGCGGGCTGAGCCACAACGAGGCGGAAGCGATCACGGCGGAATGGGCGGAGGCGGGCGCGAACGTGCTGCTGCACGCCGTGCTCGCGAGCGCTCGCGACGCGTAGGCGGCGGAGGGGTGCCCCTATGTGTTTCGTCAAGCGGTAGGGGCTGACTTGGGTTGGTAAATGGTGCCGTCACGCAGCATGGCGAACAGGACGTCGCAGCGTCGCCGTGCCAGTGCGATGAGGGCTTGGTTGTGGCGCTTGCCTTGCTGGATCTTGCGGGAGTAATAGGCCCGTGAGACTGGGTCTCGTAAGGCAGCGAAGGCGGATAGGAACAAGGCGCGCTTTAGCACCTTGTTGCCGCGTCTGGATGGATGTTCGCCTCGGATAGACGAGCCTGAGCGCCGGGTGACCGGGGCAAGGCCAGCGTAGGCCGCCAAGTGTGCAGCCGAAGCGAAGGCCTTATGGGCGACTTCGGTCAGGAGTCTGGCGGCGGTCCTGACGCCGACTCCCGGCATGCTGGTCAGGACCGGCCAAAGAGGGTGAGCAAGCACCAGTTGCTCAACTTCGGCCGCGACCTCGTCGCGCTGCTTACGCAAGGCCGCAAGCTGCTGGGCCAAACGAGGCATGACGATGGTGGCAGCTTGCGTGCCGGGCACGATCACGGCTTGTTCGCTCAGAGCCTGAACGATCTCGGCCGCCAAGCTTTTGCCCATGCGGGGCGCGAGCTTGGTCAGGCGGTTAGCAAGCGTCTTCTCGCTGGTTGAGGCAAGCGCGGCGGGCGACGGGTAGCGCTCAAGCAGATCGAGCACTGCCGGATGGTCGAGGCGGGGTCCGAGAACGCGCTCGAGCGCCGGATGGATTTGAGTAAGCAGGCCGCGAATGCGGTTGCTGGTTTGAGTGACCTGGGCGGCGAGATCATCGTCGAAGCCGCACAGCATGGTGAGCTCGGCGAGTTGCTCGTCAGCCAATCGAAGTGAGCGCAGCGTATGTGGCATCGAGCGGGCGGCTTCGGCAATGATCGCGGCATCGCGGGCATCGGTCTTGGCTTCACCTGCATGCAGATCGGCGATGCGGCGCATGGCCAGTCCCGGCAGATAGGCGACGAGTACGCCTTCAGCACGGGCTACGGCCACCGGCAGCGCGCCGATGGTGGAAGGTTGGTCGACGACGAACAGGAGTCGACCGTGAGTCTTGAGTTCGGCGATGAGGGCGCGCAGCTTGGCCTCGTCGTTGGGTAGCGCCTTGTTGTACAGACGCTTGCCGTTCCGATCGAGTGCGACGGCGTGATGCTGGCCTTTACCGACATCGACGCCGACGAAGACATCGACGGCATCACGTTGTTGTGTGTCTTGCATCGCAGTTTGTGCAGAGTGAACGGATTGGCCTGCAACAACGGTGGCAAGTCTCGGCATCCACGTTACGGACGGCGTCGGGATATCCCGGCCAAACCCCTATCAGCGATCACCAGCCACCCACCAGGCCCGGTGACAACACCCCCCGGATCATGACTGCGACTGGGGGCGAGAATCATGCCGAGCCTGGCTGGCCAAAGCCCCAATTATCGGGGCGGGAAGATAGTAACGGGGCGCCGCGTTCGCGGCGCTTGTCACGTCGAACGGTTGGCTGCCGAGCGCCGAGCCCTGAACGCCCGCAGCCGTAGCCCGTTGTTGGCGGCCAGTCCCCGGTTCGTCGCGGCCGTTCCGCACCCGCCCGCCGCCGCCGATCCGCGCGTCATCGTTCTCTGCGCGCCGCCCGATCCGCGCCCGGACGCGTCGCCGCGCCGGCATTCGTTGCGTCCGAATCACCGTTGACAACAATCTTCACAAACCGATTCCAATAATTGCGATATGCTTGCTTTCATATTACGAATGACCATGAAATAAACCAACCACACGAACGGGGGTAATTCGATGGCGATCACCCAAACGGGGACCAATGCGCTTCTCGCGGCCAATTCGCAAAGCGACGTCTGGTCGCAAATACAGGATGCCGCGCAGTCGCTGATCAACGGCGCCACCGGCAAGCCGGCGATGGACGTGAGCGGGCTCGTGTCAGTGCTCGTCAACGCGAAGACGGCTGGCCAGGCCGCGGAGATCAAGAACCAGGCGGCGTGGAACAACACGCAGATCTCGGCGCTCGGTGCGCTCAAGCTCGCGCTCAGCAACCTGAAGACAGGCGTCGAGCCGCTGTCCGACGGCACGCTCGCGCAGAAGTTCACGTCGAAGGCGAGCGGCAAGGGGCTCACTACGACGGTGGACGCGGGCACGGTCGCCGGCAGCTATCAGGTCGAGGTCAAGCAGGTCGCGCGCTCGCAGACGCTCGTGTCGGCCGGCTTCGATCCGAAGCAGAAGCTCGGTTCCGGCACGCTGACGCTCAAGATCGGCGAGCGCTCGACGTCGATCGACATCGACGCGACGAACAACACTCCGGCCGGCATCGCGGCCGCGATCAACTCGGCGAAGAACAACCCCGGCGTGACCGCGACGGTCGTGACGGGCACCGACGGCGCGCACCTCGTGCTGCGCTCGACCGCGCCGGGCAGCGCGAACGTGATCAACGTGAGCGTTTCGAACGTGAAGGACGACGCGGGCCTGTCGGGGCTCGCGGTCAAGTCGACGGCCGACGACAAGGGCGGCAAGTCGGCGATCACGTCGGCGGGCGACGCCTGGAAGCAGAGCGACTTCGCGCAGGACGCGATCGTCACGGTGGGCGGCGTGATCACCGCGCGCAGCGCGGACAACGCGGTCAAGGGCGTGATCGCCGGCGTGACGATCAACGTGACCGAGGAGGCGATCGGCGCGCCGCAGACGCTGTCGATCGCCCGCGACATCGACGGCCAGGCGCGCGCGGTGACCAACTTCGTCGACCTGTACAACTCGATGATCGGCACGATGGCGCAGCTCACGTCGTTCGACAAGACGGCGAAGCCGGGGCAGCAGGGCGGGCCGATGATCGGCGATTCGATGCTCAACGGCATTCGCAATTCGCTCGCGCACATCGTCGGCGGCGGCGTGCCGCACGGCGACAACAAGCGCGCGTCGCTCGCGGCGCTCGGCATCACGTTCGCGCGCGCCGGCGACAAGCAGCCGGAAGGCTCGCTGATCGTCGACAAGGCCAAGCTGAACGAAGCGCTGCAGAGCAATCCGCAGGCGGTGGAGGCGCTGTTCAACAAGACCAACGGCATCGGCACGCAGGTCACGAAGGCGCTTGACGTGCATCTGCGCAAGGACGGCTCGTTCGACGTCCGCTCGAATGCGATCGACCGCGACATGAAGAGCGTCGCGCAGCGGCAGGCGCGGCTCGAGACCTACGCCGCGCAACTGAGCGCGCAGTACAAGGCGCAGTTCACCGCGCTCGACGCGCTGATGGCGCGGATGCAGCAGAACACCAACTATCTGACACAGCTGTTCGGCGGCGCGAACAGCTCGGGCGCGCTCGCGAACAACAAGTGACGCGAACGGGCGCGCCGGGCCTTGCCCGGCGCGCGCCGAAGCGGGGGGCGGGGGGCGCGACGCGAGCCTCGGCGCCTCGTCTCGACGGCGGCCACGCGCGTGGCCGCCGTTTTTTGCGCCGTTTTTCGTTTCGATGTACGCGGGCGTCGTCGTCTCATCGATATCCTCGCGTCGCGCGAACGCGGCCGAACCATGCGTGGGCGCTCGCCGGTTCGCGATGATTCGTCCCGCGTCGTCCCGCGTCGTTTCGCGTCGCCGCGCCGCCGTGCCGTTGCTTCGCGGCGGAACGCTGTCGATGCGAGTGCAGCGCGGCTACGCGTCCCATGCGGGGGTGTCGCCGAAACGCTCGGCCAGGAAATCGATCATCGCGCGCATCGCGAGCGGCATCTGCTTGCGCGATGCGTAGACCGCATAGATGCCGAGATCGGGCGCCGCGCAGTCGGGCAGCACGCGCGCGAGCGTGCCCGCGCGGATCGGCTCGGCCGCCGCGAAGGTCGGCAGCAGCGCGATGCCGCCGCCCGCGATCGCCGCACGCAGCAGCACGAGTGCGTCGTTCGCGCTCAGATTGCCCTGCACGGGCACCGTCGCCGGCTCGCCGTCGCGCGTCAGGTGCCACAGGCTCTGCCCGAAATAGGCATACGTCAGGCAGTTGTGCCGCGCGAGATCGTGCGGCTGCCGCGGCGCGCCGTGCTCGGCCAGATAGCCGGGCGATGCGCACAGCACCGAGCGGCACGTGCCGAGCCGCCGCGCGATCAGGCTTGGGTCGACCTCGTTCGTGATCCGGATGGCCAGGTCGATTCGTTCGTCGACGAGATCGGCGGTGCGGTCGGTGACGAGCAAATCGACCGACACGGCCGGGTAGCGGGCCAGGTAGTCGAGCACCGCGTCGGTCACGTGCGTCTGCGCGAAGATCGCGCTCGCGGTGATTCTCAGCGCGCCGCGCGGCGCGTCGTCCGGCTTCGCGACTACGGTCGCGACGTGATCGGCGAGCCCGAGCATGTCGCGGCAGAGCGGCAGCATCTGCGCGCCCGCCGCGGTCAGCGTCAGGCGCCGCGTGGTCCGGTGCAACAGCCGCGCCCCCGTCCATTGCTCGATGAATGCAACGTAGCGCGACGCCATCGCGCGCGACATGTCCAGATGCTGCGCGGCGGCCGACACGCTGCCGCGCTCGGCCGTCTCCACGAACACCTGCATCGCGGTGATTCGATCCATATTCGCTCAATCCATGCAACAAATTGTCGACCGGTGCATTGTATTTGATCGATTGGATATCAAATAGACTCGCTTCACTTTCATTTTCTTGAGCGAACGCATGACCGCGATGAACCCCTTCCGGCTTCAATATTTCTTCGATCCGCTGTGCGGCTGGTGCTATGCGAGCGCGCCCGCGCTGGCCGGGCTCGACGCCGCGCATCCGGGCGTGCTCGAGCTGATGCCGTCGGGGCTTTTCGCCGGCGAAGGCGCGCGCGAGCTGACGTCCGAATGGGGCGAGTACGCATGGCGTAACGATCAGCGCATCGAGCAGATGACGGGCCAGCGCTTCACGCAAGCGTATCGCGAGCAGGTGCTGCGGCGCGGCGGCGTGCATTTCGATTCCGGGCCCGCGACTCGCGTGCTGACCGCGCTGCATGACGTCGATGCGCGCCTGGAGCGGCCGCTGCTCGAGGCGATCCAGCTCGCGCGCTATGTCGACGGCCTCGATACCGCGCGTGCGGACGTGCTTGCCCGCGTCGCGGCGGATGTCGCGGCGAAGGCGGGCATGGCGATGATCGACGCCGACGCGCTCGCGCGCCGGATCGACGGCGACGCCGCGCTCGCGAGCGCGGCGGCCGAGCGCATCGCCCACACGCAGCGTGCGATGCGGCGGCTCGGCGCGTCGGGCGTGCCGCAACTGCTGGTGACGGTCGGCGAGCGCGGCTACGTGCTGCACGGCGCGAGCCTGTACGGCGGCGCGCATGCGGCCGTCGCGGCGGTCGAGCGCGTGCTGCAGGAGGATTGACGCCGGAGGCGGCCGGTGGGGGGCGGGCAGTCGGCCCGCGAAGTCAGCCCGCGAAGTCAGCCCGCGAAGTCAGCTCGGGTAGTCAGCCCGGGTAGTCGGCCGATCGTTTGCCTGTCCGGTTGGTTGTCTGGCGACTGACGAGTCACTGCCGAACGCGGGCGGCGGGTCCGCCCGCCGTCCGCGTTGCACGGCGGCGCACGGTGGCGCTCGCCGCGGCGGCCCGCCGCCGGCCGGCCGCCGGCGGCTTGCCGATCGCTTGTCGGCGCATGGTCTTTCGAAATCGGGTTTAATCCGTTTGACCCGCGCCGGCCGCGCGTTAGCATGGATGACGCGAATCCGCGCTCCGCGCGCTTGCCGGACGCTCATCATCGAACGGAGAGAAAAGATGGCACTACGCTCACTCGGCACCTCGACGATTCAAGTTTCGCCGCTCGTGTTCGGCGGCAACGTGTTCGGCTGGACCGCCGACGAGAACACTTCGTTTTCGCTGCTCGACGCGCTCACCGACGCCGGCATCAATTTCATCGACACGGCCGACGTCTATTCGGCGTGGGCGCCCGGCAACCAGGGCGGCGAATCGGAGACGATCATCGGCAAGTGGCTCAAGCGCTCGGGCAAGCGCGACCAGGTCGTGATCGCGACGAAGGTCGGGTTGCTCGCGACGCGGGCCGGCCTGTCGCGCGAGAACATCCTGAAGGCCGCCGACGATTCGCTGCGGCGCTTGCAGACCGACTACATCGATCTCTATTTCTCGCACCGCGACCTGGCCGATTCCGCGCCGCTCGAGGAAACGCTCGGCGCGTATCAGACGCTGATCGAGCAGGGCAAGGTGCGGATCATCGGTGCGTCGAACTACAGCGGCGCGCGGCTGCGCGAGGCGGCCGAACTGAGCCGGCGCACCGGCCTGCCCGCGTATCAGGTGATCCAGCCCGAATACAACCTGTACGACCGCGAAGCGTACGAACGCGAGCTCGAGCCGGTGGCGACCGAGCTGAAGCTCGGCGTCGTCACCTATTACGCGCTCGCGAGCGGCTTCCTGTCGGGCAAGTACCGGTCCGAGGCGGACCTGAAGAAGAGCGCGCGCGGCGGGCGCGTCGAGCAATACCTGAACCCGCGCGGCTTGCGGATTCTCGCGGCGCTCGATGCGGTCGCGGCGAAGCACGGTTCGACGCAAACGTCGGTCGCGCTTGCATGGCAGATCGCGCGGCCGAGCGTCACCGCACCGATCGCGAGCGCGACGTCGATCGAACAGTTGAACGCGCTCGGCGCGTCGATCCTGCTGCACCTCGACGCGGACGACATGCGGCAGCTCGACGACGCGAGCGCGCCGTAAGCGGGCTGGCCCGCCGCAGGTCCGCCGCACGCGTGCGTTTGTGCGCGGTGCGGATTGTCGCGGCGCTCGACGCGGTCGCGGCGGCGCGCGGTTCGGCGCCGTGCCGGTTGCGTTCGGGCGGCGGATCGCGCAGCGCAATATCGCCGCGCGGAATGCGGCAGCGTCGCAAGCGGCCGGTTGCGTTCCTTTCTTCGTCGCGCAGCGGCTGTGATGTGCAATCGCGACAGCTCGGGCGCGGGCGCAGATGGGCAAGCCTCGTGCTCGACGCTTGACGCGCTTCGTTTGTCCTCTCCTCTTTCCGCGTTGCGTCCACGCGGCACCCGCGGCGCGGACGTTCGCGCCCGATCTTGCCGGCGCCATTCAACCATTCGGTCGATACCGCGCGCTCCCGCACACGGGCACCATGAACGCCTGTTTCGCGATTGCGCACGTTCGCGCGTCGCCCAATCGGAGGAAAGCATGGGAGCAGACCCGGTCTTCATTCAAGTCGGCGCGCTGGCCGAAGGCTTCGCGCCCGACAGTCACATACTCGCGCCCGTCGACGACCTCGCGGGACGCACGATCGTGCTCGCCGCGACGGACGGCGCGACGCGCGAATACACGTTCGCCGATCGATCGACGCTGCGCTGGCACGC
Source organism: Burkholderia thailandensis E264 (assembly GCF_000012365.1). Taxonomy (NCBI): domain Bacteria; kingdom Pseudomonadati; phylum Pseudomonadota; class Betaproteobacteria; order Burkholderiales; family Burkholderiaceae; genus Burkholderia; species Burkholderia thailandensis. The sequence continues at coordinate 1,809,382 of NC_007650.1, read as the reverse complement.
GCGCCAAGCGTCGCGCGATGCGGGGCACGCGGGCGACCCGGGCGACGCGGACCGGGAGGCGGCGTACCGGGCGACGCAACTGCGCGACGGCATTTACTTCGTCGACTACGTCGATCCGCTCCGGCGCGCGACATCGGTCAGCCTCGTGCTCGATTTGGCGCGGAGCGTCTGGACGTCGGTCGAAGGCGTGCTGCCGGCCGAGCGCGACGTGCGCATCGATTCGTTTTCGCGCGTCGCGCGCGGGTTGCCGTTGACGGGCGTCGACACGACGTTCCGCCACGGCGCGATCGTGGGCGCGGCCGCGCCCGGCCCGCTGCATGCGCCGACGCGGGAACTCGTCGGCAAGCGGACGATGTACCGCTACAGCCCGACCGAATGCTACGAGCACATTTATCTGAATGACGATTTCTACGCGTGGCATTGCCTGGCCGGCGTCGAGCGCGGGCTCGCGGATGTCGACCGCTGCCATTACTTCAAGCTTGCCGACGCGTTGTACCTGTTCGTCTGGCGCGAGAAGGTCGTGCCGACGCTCGGCGTCGTGCTGATCGATCTCGACCAGTGCAAGACGGACGGCAAGATCTTCGGGTATCGCGAAGGCGACTTTGGCGCGCTGTCGAATTTTCCGGTCGGCGCCCATGCGCAGGTACTGAACGAAACCGCGCATCCGCTCGCGCGATGAACGGCGCCGATTCGAAGCGCGCGACGCCGTGCGGCCGGCTCGTCGCCGATTTTCGCGGCCGCGCGGCGCTCGTGACGGGCGGCGCGCAGGGCATCGGCGCGGCGATCGCCGGTGCGTTCGCCGCCGCCGGCGCGAGCGTCGCGATCGCGGACTTGCAGGGCGACGCGGCCGCCGCGCTCGCCGCGCGGCTTGCCGCGCGCGGGACCGCTGACGGGCAGACGGTGCGTGGGTACCGTGTCGACGCCGCGCGGCGGGATGAACTGTTCGCGCTCGTCGAACAGGCCGAGGCGGACAGCGGGCGGCTCGACATCGTCGTTCACAACGCCGCATATTTTCCGCTGACGCCGTTCGATGCGATCGCGCCCGACGTGCTCGAGCGCACGCTCGCCGTCAATCTGTCCGCGTTGTTCTGGCTCACGCAGGCGGCATTGCCGGCGTTCGAGCGCGCGGGGCGGGGGCGCGTGCTCGCGACGTCGTCGGTGACGGGGCCGCGCGTCGCGTACCCGGGGCTCGCGCACTACGCGGCGTCGAAAGCCGGCGTGAACGGCTTCATTCGCGCGGCGGCGCTCGAGCTTGCGCGGCGGAACGTGACCGTCAACGGCGTCGAGCCGGGGATGATCCGCACGCCGGCCGCCGGCAATCTCGGCGATGCGGCGCACGGTGAGCGGATCGCGCGCGGCGTGCCGCTCGGCCGCCTGGGCGAGCCCGAGGAGATCGCGGCCGCGATGCTGTTCCTCGCGTCCGACGCCGCGGGCTACATCACAGGGCAAACGATCGTCGTCGACGGCGGCGCGACGCTGCCGGAGACGACGGCGGCGACCGGATAGCGCGCTCGGCATGGCCGCCGGCGCGTCGGGCGAGCCGCCCGGGGCGGCTCGGGGGCGGATGCCGCGCAAAGGCCGCACGGCATCCGCCCGTATTCCTCGTGCCGGCCTGTCGGGCGGGCGCGGCGCCGAAGCCGTCGATCGGCGCCGGCACGCGGATGCGGAGCGCGTGTACGGGCCGCGCGTTCGTCGCGGCATCGGCCGCTCGGCAGAAAGAATGCCCGATGGCCGCCCGCACGATTTGCCGATTCGGGCTCATCGCGCGGTCGTCGGCGCGGCTACGCTGCCGAGGCCGCCCGCTCGCGATCGATATGTCCGCCGCCATGACGCACGACCCCGCCAGATCCGATTCCGCTTCGTCATACGCGCATGCGTTGCGAGCGTGCGTGGGTTCGCTGCAGGCGCTCGCGCGACCGACGGCGACGGTCTTCTACCGGATCGACGCGAGCGGCGAGCCCGTCGATTTCGAGCTGTTCGGGATGACGGCCGCGATGCATCGCGCGTATGTGAGCCGCTACCGGCCGCTCGATCCGCTGCACCCGGCGCGCTGCGCGTCGCAGCCGGGCGCGGTGGTCACGCTCGCGTCGCAGTTGCCCGACGAGCGGCGCGATGCGTCGTCGTACTGGACGGGCTTCCTGCGGCGGCATGGCGTCGCCGACGTCGTCGAGGTGCTGCTGCGCGACGGCGGCGCGCCGGTCGCGGCGTTCTCGCTGTTGCGTCTGGCCGGCGGCGGCCGCTACTCGGCGGCCGAGATCGCGGCGTTGCACGCGGTCCAGCCGGTCGTCGAGGTCGCGCTGCTGCCGCCGTTGCGCGCGGTGCGCGGGATTCGCCGGATCGCGTGCGATGTGCGGCTCACGCATCGCGAGGAACAGATCGCGCGGCTCGTGCGCGACGGGCGATCGAACAAGGCAATCGCGCGCGATCTCGCGCTCGGCCAGCCGACCGTCAAGACGCATCTGCTGCGCATGTTTCGCAAGCTGGGGGTGTCGAACCGCACCGAACTCGTTGGCGCGCTGTTTCTGTGACGGGCGGCCGGTCGTTGGCTGCGGTTCGGCGGCGCGGCCGCGTGCGACATGGCTCGGACGCCGGGTGAAGCGGACGCGACGGGCGCGAAGACGGACGAGCGCGCGATCCGCGAGAAGCGACGCGCCGTACAGCCCCGCGCAACCCGGCCGCGTCCCCGCGGCCCCGCCCAACCTGCCAATTTGCGCTAACCCGCCGAGAAGCCGCGTCGTTACATTGGTCCGACCGATCCGCGCCGCCATGTCCGGCGCGGGCCGGCCGATCGAACCCCAACACGAGACGCACATGACACAGACCGACCTCGTCGCCGTGGCCGACACGGTGCGCGCTTTCACCAAGCGCGAATTCGGCATCTTCATCGACGGCGCGATGCGCGCCGCGCATTCGCCGCGCCGGCTCGACGTGTACGACCCCGCCACGGGCGAGCGTCTTTCGCGCGTGCCCGACGCCGATGCGCACGACGTCGACGCCGCCGTCGCGAGCGCGAAGCGCGCATTCGACGCGCGCGTCTGGAGCGGGCTGCGGCCCGCCGATCGCGAGCGGGTCCTGCTGAAGCTCGCCGACGTGCTCGAAGCGCATGCGGAGGAGCTCGCGCAGCTCGAAACGCTGAACCAGGGCAAGTCGATTCTCGTGTCGCGCGGCGTGGAAGTGGGCGCGACGATCGAATACGTCCGCTACATGGCGGGCTGGGCGACGAAGATCACCGGGCAGACGCTCGACGTATCGATTCCGTTTCCGCCCGGCGCCCGCTACACCGCGTACACGCGCAAGGAACCGGTCGGCGTCGTCGCCGCGATCGTGCCGTGGAACTTCCCGCTGATGATCGCTGTGTGGAAGCTCGTGCCGGCGCTCGCGGCGGGCTGCACGGTCGTGCTGAAGCCGTCGCCCGAGACGCCGCTCACCGCGCTCAGGCTCGCCGAGCTCGCGCTCGAAGCGGGCGTGCCGGCCGGGGTGTTCAACGTCGTGACGGGCGGGCGGGAATGCGGCGCGGCGCTCGCGGGCCATCCGTCGGTCCGCAAGATCTCGTTCACCGGCTCGACCGCGACGGGCAAGCTCGTCGGCGCGGCCGCCGTGCAGAACATGACGCGCTTCTCGCTCGAGCTCGGCGGCAAGAATCCGATCGTGATGCTCGACGATGTCGACGTCGATGCGGCGCTCGGCGGCGTCGCGGCGGGCGCTTTCTTCAATCAGGGGCAGGTGTGCGCGGCCGCGTCGCGCATCTACGTGCACCGCAGCAAGTTCCGCCGGCTCGCGCAAGGGCTGGCCGACGTCGCCGCGGCCATGCGGCTCGGCCCGGGGCTCGATCCGGCCGCGCAGATCAACCCGCTCGTGTCCGCGCATCATCGCGACAAGGTCGTGCAGCACATCGAAGTAGCGCGCCGCGAGGGCCTGACGTTCCTCACGGGCGGCACGCGCGCGGACGATCTGCCCGGCTACTTCGTGCGCCCGGCCGTGATCGCCGATGCGGCGCACGACAGCGCGATCGTGCGCGACGAAGTGTTCGGGCCGGTCGTCGTCGTGCTGCCGTTCGACGATCCGGCCGAGGCGGTGCGGCTCGCGAACGCGTCGCCGTACGGGCTCGCCGCGAGCCTGTGGAGCAACGACCTGAAGGCGGTGATGGATCTCGTGCCGCAGATCGAGGCGGGCACCGTCTGGGTCAACTGCCACATTCCGCTCGACCCGTCGATGCCGTTCGGCGGCTACAAGCAATCGGGCATCGGCCGCGAGTTCGGCCAATACGCGATCGAAGGCTTCACCGAAACCAAATCCGTCTGCATCGCGCACTGAACGCGCGGGCTGTTCGATTTTTCCCCGGAGCAATGCAATGAGCTACAACGATTCCCGTTTCTGGCACCCGATGCTGCACCCGAACGACATGAAGCGCCGCGAACCGATCCGCATCGTGCGCGGCGACGGCTGCCATGTGTACGACGAGCGCGGACGCCAACTCGTCGACGGCGTCGCGGGCTTGTGGAACGTCAACGTCGGCCACAACCGCGCCGAGGTCAAGGAAGCGATCGTGCGCCAGCTCGACGAACTCGAGTACTTCCAGCTATTTGACGGCATCACGCATCCGCGCGCCGAGGAACTGTCGACGAAGCTGATCGACATGATGGAGCCCGAAGGCATGCGCCGCGTGCTGTACAGCTCGGGCGGCTCGGATTCGGTCGAGACCGCGCTCAAGATCGCGCGCCAGTACTGGAAAGTGCGCGGGCAGGCCGACCGCACGAAGTTCATCTCGCTGAAGCAGGGCTACCACGGAACGCATTTCGGCGGCGCGTCGGTAAACGGCAACACGGTCTTCAGGCGCAACTACGAGCCGAACTTGCCCGGCTGCTTCCATGTCGAGACGCCGTGGCTCTATCGCAATCCGTTCACGCAGGACCCCGAGGCGCTCGGCCGCATCTGCGCGGAACTGCTCGAGCGCGAGATCCTGTTCCAGAGCCCGGACACGGTCGCCGCGTTCATCGCCGAGCCGGTTCAGGGCGCGGGCGGCGTGATCGTGCCGCCCGCGAACTACTGGCCGCTCGTGCGCGAGGTCTGCGACCGCTACGGCGTGCTGCTGATTGCCGACGAGGTCGTCACGGGCTTCGGGCGCAGCGGCAGCCTGTTCGGCAGCCGCGGCTGGGGCGTGAAGCCCGACATCATGTGCCTCGCGAAGGGCATCTCGTCCGGCTACGTGCCGCTCGGCGCGACCGCGGTGAACGCGCGGATCGAGGACGCGTTCGCGTCGAACGCGGACTTCGGCGGCGCGATCATGCACGGCTACACGTACTCGGGGCATCCGGTCGCATGCGCGGCGGCGCTCGCGAGTCTCGACATCGTGCTGCGCGAGAACCTGCCCGCGAACGCGGCGAAGCAGGGCGCGCATCTGATCGAAGCGCTGCAGCCGTTCGTCGAGCGCTTCGACGCGGTCGGCGAAGTGCGCGGCAAGGGGCTGATGGTCGCGCTCGACCTCGTCGCGGACAAGGCGACGCGCGCGCCGATCGATCCGATGTCGGGCTACGCGAACGCGGTCGCCGAAGTCGCGCGCGAAAACGGCGTGCTGGTGCGCCCGGTCGGCACGAAGATCATTCTGTCGCCGCCGCTCGTGATTCAACGCGAGCAGATCGACCGGATCGTCGCGGGCCTCGAAGCCGGCTTTCGCGCGACGCCGTTCTCGGGCGGCCGATGACGCGCGGCTGAAAAACGGCTGACGGATGACCGAAAAACGGCTGACGGCCGGGGCGGCGCGCGCGGCCCCGGCCGTTTTGCCAATTTGCGCTACACGCGGGAATTTTGGCCTCCGTATTTTCTCGACATTGACGCATCGCAAAGGAGACGAGGATGTCGGATTTATCGGATTATTCGAATGCGCGGGCCGCGACGCCGTCCGGCGACGCGAACGGGCAGCCCTCGCTGGCGGCCGGCGCGGTGGGCTTTCCGACGGCGCTCGCGAGCGCCGTCGGCCTCATCATGGCGAGCCCGGTGATCCTGACCGCGACGTCCGGCTTCGGGATGGGCGGCTGGGCGTTCGCGGTTGCGATGGTCATCGCGTTCGTGATGATGCAGGCGCAGGCGACGACGTTTTCCGAGGCGGCGGCGATGCTGCCGACGGCGGGCTCCGTCTACGACTACCTGTCGTGCGGGCTCGGCCGATTCTGGGCGATCACCGGTACGATCTCCGCGTATTTCCTCGTCCACGTGTTCGCCGGCACGGCGGAGACGATCCTGAGCGGCATCATGGCGCTCGTGAACTTCGAATCGCTGAACGCGGCGTTCGAGCGGCACAACAGTGCGTGGCTCGTCGGCGTCGGTCTCGTCGCGACGTTCGCGATCACCAACATCATCGGCATCAAGGTGTTCAGCAAGCTCGAGATCGTGTTGACGATCGGCATGTGGCTGTCACTGATGATCTTCGGCGCGCTCGGGCTCGCAGCCGCGCCCGCCGTGCAGCTCGACGGCTGGTTCGGGCGCTCGGAGGTCGGCGCGTCGGTGCCGGCGGTGCTGTCGCTCGTCGGGATGGCGATGTTCATGTTCGTCGGCTGCGAGTTCGTCACGCCGCTCGCGCCGGAAATGAAGACGCCCGGCAAGACGATTCCGCGTGCGATGGCGCTCGGGCTCGCGGGCGTCGCGGTCTGCATGTTCGTCTACGGCGCGGCGATCAAGCGGCAGGTGCCGAACGTCGCGGTAACGGCGGACGGCCTCACGCATCTGCTCGACACGCCCGGCGCGATTCCCGCGTTCGCGCTGCGGGTGCTCGGCCCGTTCGGGCGCGTGTGGTTCGGCGTCGCGTTCCTGTTCGCCGGTGCCGCGACGATCAACACGCTGATGGCCGGGCTGCCGCGCATCCTGTACGGCATGGCTGTCGATGGCGCGCTGCCGAAGTGCTTCGCATACCTGCATCCGCGCTTTCGCACGCCGGTCGTCGGCATCGTCGCCGCGGCCATCGTGCCGATCGCGCATGCGTGGATCATCCACGGCGATCTCGACAGCATCATGCACCTCGTGCTCGCCGCGACCTGCGCGTGGGGCACCGCATATCTGCTCGTCACGCTGTCGGTCGTGATGCTCCGGATCCGCCGCCCGGATCTGCCGCGGCCGTACCGGTCGCCTTGGTTTCCGCTGCCGCAGATCGTGTCCAGCGCCGGCATCGTGCTCGCGATCTGGTACATCGCGCCGCCGGGAATGAATCGCCGCGACATCTACGTGCCATTCGGCGCGATGCTCGGTCTCACCGCGCTCTATGCGCTGTTCTGGACAGTCGTCGTGCAGCGCAAGCATCCGTTTCGGCCGGTGCCCGCCGAAGAGGTGCTGCGCAACGAGCACGTGCGGTGAGCGGGCGATCGACGGGCGTCGGCCGCGTGGCGTTGCTGGCCGGCCGACTGCGCCGGTTTGCACCGGGGGACGTACCCGGCTATCGGCGCGGCGCGACGCTCGCGCGCGTCGCCGCGGATCTGGGCGCGGCGCTTGCCGCGGCCGGCGGCGGCGACGCCGCGCGAATGGCGCTCGACGACGGCATCGCGTTGCGTGCGACCGAGCGTGTCGATCGGCAATTTCTGCTGCATACGGTCAGCGTGCAACTGGAGAGGACGCTCGCGGGCCCCGACACGCACGGCTCGGCATCGATTGCCGCGAGCGGGTGGGTGCGTCGCGGGCCGGCCGCCGCAACGATCGCGCGCGACGCGGACGCGCGATTCGGCTCGCTCGTTCGGGCGCTGCTCGCCGTGCCCTCGCTCAACGCGCCGCTGGCGGCACTCGATCTGACATACTGTGAGATCGCCGCGCGCGGCCGGCGCTGGACGCTGCGCATCGTGCCGTTCGGCGGCAGCGAAGTGGTCGGCAGGATGCCGTCGTTCCGGCGTTACGTGCGTCTTGCCGACACGCAGCGCGATGCGCTGCATGCGGCGTTCGCCGGTTTCGAAGCCGCGCTTGCGCGCCTGCCGGGAGATTGACGCCGGACGGGCGGCTGGCGGCCGGTGGCCGCGCCGCGTCGCTGCGGGGCCCGCCGTCACGCTGCATCGGAATTCTCTGGAGGCATCCATGTTGTTCCAGTCGCGTTCGCTCGAAGACGTCCACGATCACGGGCTCGCCATCGCCGGCTGGCGTCAGGTCTACCGGCAGATGACGCCCGGCCGCTTCAAGGGCACGGTCACGCAGGTTTTGTACGACGATTTCCACTTCTTCCGCGAAACGACGAACCGCCGCGTCGCGCAGACGGGCGTGTCGCCGGAGGGGCGCACGTCGCTTGCGGTGCCCGTGCTCGTGCCGCTGTCGGGGACGTTCCAGCGGCAACATGTCGACGGCTACGCGCTGCTCGCGTTGCGCCCCGGCGAGGACTTCGAGTTCCACACGCCGGAAGGGATGCGGCTCGTCGGCATCAGCGCCGCGCCGGACATGATCGACGAGCTGTGCGAAGCCGAATTCGGCGCGCGCGAAAACCGTGCGCCGCGGCACGTGACCCGGTTGAGGGACGATCAGGGCGCGGCGCTCGGCGCGCGCCTGTCGTCGTATATCGACGATGCGCAGCGCAATCCGACGTGGCTCGAATACGACGCGACCCGCAAGATGTTTCGCGACGCGATGCTCGGCGTGTTCCTCGATGCGCTCGCGGGCGGGATCGGCGAGGAGCGGCGCGACATCACGCATGCGACGTACAGCGATATCGTCGGCCGCTGCGAGCGCTATCTTCGGGCGCGTCCCGAGGAGCCCGTGACGGTGCTCGAGCTATGCCGTGCGCTGCGCTGCAGCCGGCGCACGCTGCAGACGAGCTTTCAGCGCGTCGCCGACGTGACGCCCGTCACGTACTTGCGCACGATCCGTCTGAACGCCGTGCGCCGTCTGCTGCGCACGACGTCCGCCGATGCGCTGTGCGTCGGCGAGGCCGCGGCGCGCTGGGGCTTCACGCATCTCGGCTATTTCGCGCGCGAGTACCGCGGCCTGTTCGGCGAGTTGCCGTCGCAGACGCGTCGTCTGTCCTGAGTTTCGGCATCGCGCATTCCTGATGTGACGCCCTCGCGTCGCGCGTCGCGCGCGCGGGGCAATGGGCGCGTTCGCGATCCGGAGTGCGTCGCACGCCGCGCCGATGCATTTGCCGATTCGGGATACAGGGCCCGAATTTTCGCTGGATAGAGTTCCTCCACTGCCGCCGATCGAGCCGATTCGGTCGATTGGTTTGCAATCCCGATCAACGAAGGGAGTGGGTGGAGCATGAAAATCAGAACCTGGATCGCGGCCGGCGTCGCGGTCGCCGCCGTTGCGCCGGCTCGCGCGCAAAGCAGCGTCACGCTGTACGGCACGGTGGACACGGGCATCATCTATTCGACGAATCAGCAGTTCACGCGCGCGGACGGCAGCGTGAGCGGCGCTCATGCGTGGCAGATGGGCGGCGGAAACCTGGTGCCTTCGCGATGGGGGTTGCAGGGCGTGGAGGCGCTTGGCGGCGGCTTGAAGGCGGTGTTCACGCTCGAGCAGCAATTCCTGTCGGCGAGCGGTCAGGCGTTGCAGGGCGGTGCGGCGTTCAGCCGCCAGGCGTGGGTCGGCTTGCGGCACGACGCATACGGCACGCTCGGCGTCGGACGCCAATACGATTCGTACACCGATACGCTCGGCGCGTACGCATCGAGCAACAGCTGGGCGACACCGTACGGCGCGCATTTTGGCGATGTCGACAATCTGAATGCGGCGTTCAACTTCAACAACGAGATCAAGTTCACGAGCGCCGATTTCGACGGACTGACGTTCGGCGGCACATTCAGCTTCGGCGGCCAGGCAGGAGATTTCTCCGCGCGCCGCGGCTATTCGGTCGCCGCTGCCTACAACCGCGCGCCGATTTCGTTCGGCATCGGCTATCTGAATTTGCGGCAGCCGCTCGACGCCGCGCTCGGCGGCGCGAGCGGATACATCGGCGATTTCGCGTGCAGCAACGCGGGCGCGATGTACTGCCAATTGCAGGATGCGGCGTCGATGCAGGCATTCGGCGTCGGCGGCTCGATTGCGCTCGGCGACGCGACCATTGCGCTCGCCTATACGCACACTCGCCTCGACGACAGCGCGTACTTCGTGACCGCCGCGCATCCGCAGCGTGCATCGATCGCGTTCGACATTGCCGAACTGAATGCGACATACGCGTTCACACCGATGCTGCGCGGCGGCATCGCATACATCTTCAACAACGCGAAGGCCGACAGCCGAGGGACGACGCGCTTTCATCAATTCAACGTCGGTGCGAACTATAGTTTGTCGAAACGCACGGCGCTGTATGCGGTCGCGATCGGACAGATCGCGTCGGGGCGTGGGCTCGGCGGCGATGCGAACGGCGATCCCGTGAACTACGCGCAGATTCCCGTCTTGGCGAACAGCCATTCGGGCCGGCAACTCGCGATGATGGCGGGGGTGAAAGTGGATTTCTGACGTGCCGCTGGCACGGAATCGTTTGTTCGGCGGGAAAGCGCGTCCTCACGGCGTTGCGGCGCGAACCGCGCGGAAGGGCGAGTGCCGGTAATTTCGGCGTATTGTCGTCGCGAGCGATTGCGTATTGAGCAAATGCGCATATCGAGCGAGTGCCTAGTGCCAGCCGGCGTTGGTGAACCTGTGTCGCGTCGTTCAGCATTACCTCGAAGAGTTCGTGCGCCGGTTCAGGTGGGCGCTGAGAAGCAGACAGGCATTTGGATGGCGGAAGCACGCGGTCTCGCAAACCCTTGCCGATATCCAGCCGTGCCGCACGCTTCTACTACCTTCAGAAATCAATGTCGATTGAATGACCGCCGGCATGGCGGGCCGGAAGCCATGCCGATTTGAGGAATTGCTCAGCGGATTTGGCATCCTTATTCGGCAAAGAAGAAGGCGGTTCGCCGGTTCCGATACCGCGCGAGATTGCCCGAGAACAAGGGGCGCGACATGCCCCAATCCGGCGAACCTGAGAGAAAAAAAGGATTGGAACAATGACATTGGGGCCACGCGAGCCGCAGGGGACGGCGTTTGCGCCGATCTTCGAGGCGATGCATCGTGGGCTGTTGCAGCGCGAGCGGCTGCTGAAGCTCGACACGCCGCTCGGCGCGAACACGCTGATTCCGTTACGTGCGCTCGGCTGCGCCCAGCTCGGCCGCGATTACACATGGACGATCGACGCCGCGACCACGCGCGACGACCTGAATCCCGACGCGCTGATCGCCCAGCCGGTGACGCTGTGGATGCAGCCGCCGCGCGGCGTGCTCGACCTGAATGCCGACTACCGGCCGATCCACGGCTACGTGCATACCGTGCGCCGACGGCGGCCTGACGTCGTGGCAAATCGGCTTTTCGTCCGCGCTGCATTTTCTCCGGCATCGCCGCGACGAGCATTTCTGGCTCGACCGCGATGCGCAGGAAATCCTGTCCGAGGTGTTCAATCGCTATCCGCCGCTTCAGGGCGCATTCCGGTTCGAATTGAGCGGGGCGCTCGCGAAGCGTTCGTATTGCCGGCAGAGCGAAACCGACTGGCACTTCGTCAACCGGATCATGGAAGACGAAGGGCTCTACGGCTATTGGATTCACGACGAACGCGAGCAGAAGACGACGCTCAGGATCGTCGATCGCGTCGAGGCGCTGCCGGCAGCCAAGCCGATCGACTTCTATCGAGGCAATGCCGGCGACGAGATCGGCGGATTCACGCAATGGGCAACGCTGCGCCAGTTGAACAGCGTGCACGTTGCCTCGCGTTCCGGCGACTACAAGCGGCCGTCGACGCCGTTCGAGGTTCGGCAGTCCGTGCAAACGACGCGCTACGTCGAGCAGACGAACTGGCGCACGCAGGAACAGAAGGCGATTCCGTATCCGCCGCTCGAAGACTACAGCGCGGGCGCGTACCGGTATCCGGACTCGGACCGGGGCGCGGCGTGGGCACGCATTCGAGCGGAGGAATACGAGTCGCGCTCGAGGCGATACGCGGGAGTGGGCGGCTCGCGCTGGATCGACGCGGGCGGCCGCTTCGTGCTGAACGATCATCCGGCGCATGCGGAATCCGATCCGAAGGCGCGGGAATTCGTCGCCATGGCGGCCCGCTGGACGATCGAGAACAACGTGTCGATCGCCCGTTCGAGCCGGCATTTCCCGTACAGCCTGCAAGCGGACATCGAGCGGGCGCGTTCGGGCTTCGGTTCGGCGTTCGCGGTCGCGCCGCATCCGCAGGACGGCGCGACGGGCCTGTACGTCATCGAGGTGGAGGCGCAGCGCACCGATATCGAATACCGTAGCCCGTTCGAGCATCGCAAGCCGGCGATGTCGGTCGAGATGGCGACGATCGTCACGCCGAACGGCGAGGATGTCTGGACGGACCCGCTGAATCGCGTGCGCGCGCGCTTCCATTGGGATCGGCAGAGTCCGCCCGACGCGTTCGAGACGTCGCCGCCGCTGCTGGTCGCGCAATCGGATACCGGGCCGCAGTACGGCGGCGTGCACGTGCCGCGACGCGGCGAGACCGTCTATGTGGATTTCGTCGGCGGCGACTGCGACCGCCCGTACATCGTATCGCGCGCGCCGGGCGGGGCGACGCCGCCGATGTGGCATTCGGACGGGCTGCTGTCGGGCTTCCAGTCGCGCGAATACGGTGGCGGCGGCGGTTACAGCGAGATGCAGCTCGACGACGCGACCGGGCAGGTGCGCGCCCGTGTGCTGAGCAAGACGCGGGGCGACTACAGCCATCTGACGCTCGGCTACGGGATCGTACAGCAGGGCAACACGCGCGGCCGCTATCTCGGCTCGGGCTTCACGCTGCATGCGGACCAATACGGCGCGGTTCGCGCCAATCGCGGCCTGTACATCGGCACGCACGCGACTCGCCACGACGCCGAGCAACTGGACGTGGACGCGGCGCGCGATCAACTGAAGGCCGCGGCGGACGTGCTCGCGCGGCAGTCGTCGCTGAGCGAGCAGCATCGGGCGGAGAGTCTGAAGGCGGGGCACGACGCGCTGACGGAACTGACCGACGCGACGCGGCAGCCGGTCGAGCCGGGCGCGAGCGGGGGGCGCACGTCGGGCGGCGGGACGGGCAGCGCGAACGGCTTCAAGGTGCCGGCGATGCTGCTCGGCAGCGCGGGCGGCATGGGGCTGACGACGTTTCAGTCGCTGCACGCGTCGGCGGATCGGCACGTGAACGTCGTGGCGGGTCAAAGCGCGTTCGTCGCGACGGGGAAGTCGTTCGTGGCGAGCGCGGGCGAGAAGGTCAGCGTGTTCGCGCAGAGCGGGATCAAGCTGTTCTCGAAGGACGCGGTTCAGATCGAGTCGCATCGCGAGACGCTCGACCTGATCGGCCAGAAGACGGTGCGGCTCGTGTCGGCGACGGAGCGCATCGAGATCGCGGCGGACAAGGAGATACTGATCACGTCGGGGCAGGCGTATATCCGGCTGAAGGGCGGCGACATTCAGATCCATGCGCCGGGCAAGATCGACATCAAGGGGAGCCTGCACAACTTCTCGGGCCCGGCCAGCATGCCGTATCCGATGCCGACGCAGCCGGATGCGGTGTGCGTGCCGTGCATGATGAAGCAGGCGGCCGGGCGCGGCGCGTTCGTGGCGATGGGGGCGTGATGACCGAGCGGAATAGCCAAGACATCGGCATCCAAGCCAGGTTCGCCGAAGCCGAAGCGTTGGGCGCGCATGTATACGTACTCGCGGCGCCGTTGCACAACGGCAGCTTGCCGGGGGCGTTGTCGGTTCGTCGCGACCATGTTGCATGCATGCTGGACGGTGGGGCGGACGTGCAGGCGGTATCGCCACACCTGATCTACATTCCGCCGAGTCACTTTGAGTCGGCGCGTGGGTGGCTGGAGCGACATGGACCGGCATCGCCGTGCGCGACGATTCTGGCATCGCCGTTGCCGCTTGCGGCGCTCGCGGAGCATCTGAAGTCGTTTCTGCGCGTGTGCTTGCCGGATGGCGAGCCGATCGTGCTCGCGTATTGGGATCCGGCGATTCTCGCGACGCTCGTTGGTTCGGCGGAAGACGAGACGCTGTTCGTGAAAGGGCCGGTGCTGTCCGGTGAACAGCGTCAGGCGTTTCTCGCGCCGATCCTGAGGTGGGCGTATTGGGACCGCAAAGGCGCGCTGCGTCAGATCGACTGGCGTCAGGATCGGATGCCGGCCTCCGCTGCGATGCTCAAGCCGCCGCTCAAGCTCGATCAGGGGCAGGTGGATGCATTGACCGAGGCGAGCGTGCCGGACGGCTTGCTGCAACATTTTGCAGAACGTGCACCGAGTTTACTTGCCGACATGCCGGAGCGTGAACGATATGAGTTTATTTGTCGCCAGATCGATCGCGCTCGACAACATGGCATCGAGGGAACGGGAGCATGGATGGAATACTGCGCACTGGCTGCACGGCATGGAGAAGCGTTTGACGCAACGTCTCAAGGTGCTGCGTTGTTGAAGCCGTTGCTGGCGGCTGCGAACGATCGGTTGCAAGCATCATCAGGGCATTTACCCGCAAGGAAGCACAAGATGACCTTTTCCACATTCCGGCGTATGGCTTTCGCGGCGGGCTTTGCTGTCGTCGCGCTGACCGCCTGTGCAGGTTCCAACGTTCTGACCGACGATCCTTTAGCGGGTGAAGGACAGGCGCTGTCGATTACGCCGGTCAATCACACGGATCGGTATGCCGTGAACATCTACGTCGACAAAAGTTGGGCGGGAAATGTGGGTCGTCAAGGTGGTGGAGGGAGCGCCGCATGTTGTCTTTCCCGAATAAAGGACTGGACCAAGCCCGTGACGGTGACATGGGAGTGGGGGTATGAGCGGGACCCGAAAACTAAAGCAGTCACGTTGCTGGATGAAAAGCACAGTGTCCAAGTGCATTTCCCGCCGGGCGGTCCACGCCAAGACCCAGATCCATACAAGACCGATGCATACCTGTGTGTGATCTTTCGAAATCTCGAAACCGTCGAACTGGCGTTCGCGCCCGGTTCGAGTAAATGCTGGGACAAATGATTCCATCGGAGACACGAGATCAGCCATGACGGTCCGACAAAGCGGAAAGCCAATTAGCAACGAGGAGCTTAAACAAGTGGCGATCGATGGGGGCCTTAAACGCGCCCTTCGAGAATGTCCGCCTGACAAGGGGGATAGGATTGCATGCCGACTCTATCCAAGTCTCTCGTTCTTCTTCGATGGTACGAACAACAACATGGATCGGGATTTGCCGCTCCGTAAACACTCGAATGTGGCAAAGCTGTTTCTTGCCGCAATAGACTCGAGGCAATCCGGATGCTATCGGCGATATTTGCCAGGCGTTGGCACGCCATTTCAATTTCCCAAGGTCGTCGGCTACACCGACCAGTTGAAAGATGACGAAGGGGGGACGCTTGGGCTTGGGCTGGGTGTCGGGGGAGATCTGCGCATCAAGTTTGCCGTGGCTGAATTTTCACGAATCCTTGATGTGGACTGGGGACCGGGCTCATGGAAGCACATGCGCGAAATCACCGTGGCGATTTTCGGATTTTCTCGGGGCGCAACGCAAGCGCGAGCATTTGCCCGCCGGTTTGTCGAACAAAAATGCGTGAAGGACGGGGGTAAGCTGTATTGGACCGCCCCGAACGGCATGCGCGTGCCGTTGCGGATCAACTTCATGGGGCTGTTCGATACGGTCGCTTCGGTGGGTGGTCCGGCCTTGCATCTTGACTGGGCGTCGGAGTTGGCGGTTCCGGCAGAGATCGAGCGTTGTGTGCATTATGTTGCCGCGCACGAGGTGCGGCAGGCGTTTCCGCTCGATTCGGTGCGCGTCGACAAGACTTATCCCGATAATTGCGAGGAGGTCGTGTACCCCGGCGTGCATTCCGATGTCGGAGGCGGATATGGGCCAGATGAGCAGGGGCGGCACCAAGATCTGTCGTTGATTCCACTGCGCCGAGCCTGTCAGATTTTTAGTGTGCTGAGGTCATGAGACGATAACGGAACTAACGTCCTATGACCGATGCAACAGTGAGCAAGAAGAGCAAGAATCCGAAGGCACCAAAGCTGTTTCCCGATGAGCTGATCGATCAGTTGCTTGCCCAGGTTCAGGGCAAGGATGCCGAGTCGATCCTGGGCGAATCGGGGCTGGCCGGCCAGCTCAAGAAGCAACTGGCCGAGCGCATGCTCGCGGCCGAGTTGAGCCACCATCTGGCAGCCGAGACCGAGCAAGGCAGGGCCGGTAACCACCGCAACGGCACCAGCCCCAAGACGGTCCTGACGCCCAACGGCGAACTGAAGCTGGATATTCTGCGCGATCGACAGGCGACGTTTGAGCCGCAGTTGGTTGGCAAGTACCAACGCCGGCTGCCAGGCTTCGACGACCACGTGATCAGCATGTATGCGCGCGGCATGAGCGTTCGCGAGATTCAGGGCCATCTGCTGGAACTGTACGGGTTGCAGGTGTCGCCCGACCTGATTTCGACGGTCACCGACGAGGTGCTGGCCGACGTCGAACAGTGGCAGCAGCGCCCGCTCGAGGCCATGTATCCGATTGTGTACTTCGACGCGCTGCGGCTGAAGATCCGCGACGAAGGCACGGTCAAGAACAAGGCGGTCTATCTGGCGCTGGGCATCCGCGCCGACGGCCGCAAGGAAGTACTGGGTTTGTGGATCGAGCAAACCGAAGGCGCCAAGTTCTGGCTGAAGGTCTTCAACGAGCTGAAGAACCGCGGCTTGCACGACATCCTGATCGCGGTGGTCGATGGGTTGCGCGGCTTCCCCGAAGCGATCGAGGCGGTCTATCCGGCCGCCCAAATCCAGACCTGCATCGTGCATCTGATCCGCAATTCGCTGAATCTGGCGAGCTGGAAGGATCGCAAGCCGCTGGCTGCCGCGATCAAGCCGATCTACCAGGCCGCCACGGCCGAGGCGGCGGCAGCGGCGCTCGACGCCTTTGCGCAGAGCGAGTGGGGCCGCAAATTCCCTACCGTCGCGGCCATGTGGCAGCGCCAATGGGAACAGGTGATTCCCTTCTTTGCCTATCCGCCGGAGGTGCGTCGAATCGTATATACGACAAACGCTATCGAGAGCATGCACATGCAGTTGCGCAAGATCGTCAAGAACCGCGGCCACTTCCCGAGCGACGAAGCCGCCAGCAAACTGCTGTATCTGGCCTTGCGCAACATCGAAAAGGATTGGAAGATGCCGCCTATCACTTGGCGGCAAGCAGTTAATCAGTTCGCCATTCTGTTCGGCGAGCGATTCACCTCCGCCATCAACTGAGACCTTTAACCGGCCTCAGCACACGAAATTCCTGACACGTCCACTGCGCCATATGTTTGCCGACGCGTTGCGCGCCGGGGTTCCTTTGACGCCTCTTGATCAGATGGACCCGCGTCTCCAAGATGATTTTGAACTCGCGAGCAATGCGAGAGTCGGCGAACTGTACAACGACTACCTGGCTGCCCTGCCGTCCGCATCCGGCGACACGCTCGAAGCGCTGATCCAGCCGCATCGTCACCTTAATTTTTGGTGGCGTGGCGTCTTGGCTCATAACAATGCGGATGCTCGCGTGCTGGGGAACAGGTACGCGAAATTCAGCGATTCCTTTTGTAAGGCGGTGCCAGCGGGAACGGACTTGGATCATCCAGCCTGCCAGTCGGACGAGTGGGTCTACGACGTGCCGAAAGACCTGGAAGAGCAAGCAAAGCAGCTTTTACGCGAGCAGAAGCGACTCATACGGCACATCGAATTCCTGCGTCATCCGGTTGAACGCCGCGTCGGCCCCCAGAGCTATCCGCCGATGCCGCGCTCTTTGACGCCCTACGAGCAAATGATCCTGTCGGCATGGGATGCGCCAGGCGCGCCGACCGCGGTGGTCGATCAACTGTTGGCCGAGTACGTGCATGATTCGGTGGCGGCTTTTACGTCGTGGCCGTGCGCGCTCTACGAGCAGCGCGGGATTTACTGCGACCAGACGCGGTATCTGGCAGAGAACTATTCCATTGGAGTACGTGATATGGCCGTCGCGTGAACGCGGCGCATCTCCGCCTTTATGGGCACCAACATCGAATCTTTCGCGCGCTCTGTGGAACGAGATCGAAATGGAGCACGGAATGATGTGGGGGCGACGCGGTCCAGCGGTGGATATGGCTCAAACCTCGCCTTCATCCGGTGGCTCCGAAGCGTTCACGCGACGATCGCCTTTTCGGTCAATGGTTGCCGCTCGACGTCGCTCGAAGCCGCCATTCGCATGACCGATCTCTCGGATGGCGATGGAAGGATCTGGGCCAACGAGGAAAGCCGGCGATTCGATCCATGCTCGCTCAAGCGTCGAAAAGGTCAGCTTGGAACCCGGAGGTAGGCGCATGTCCTCGACGGCGCGAACGAGCGTTCCAAGAGCGCCTTGCCTGACGTGATTTTGGTGAAATGCAGAGAGAGGGCCTTCACCCCGCAATGAAAGGGATGCGTCGAATGGCGCTTCGTGTCCGGCGGCCCGACGATCCGCGTATTCAAGCTGTCGATCGGCGCTGGAGCCAGTGGTTGGTTTCGGGCCGGAGAACCGGAGGTGCCTGTAGACCTTTCAATCTACAGGCATTCCTGGCGCGGCAGATCAGCCGGTCCAATTTGTACTTCAGTATCGCGCGGGTTGCAGAGCGTTACCGCGAGGCCGGCGAGAAACATGCGCATCGGCGACTGCTCGCTCGGGAGCTCGCAGGATGGCGCATCGGCAGGCATGACCACATCTTCCACGCGAGAAACAGCAGATCGGCGATACGGGCGAACTTCAGCGCGAGAAAGTCGACCGCGAACGTGTGCGCAATCACCGCGAGCCCGGCTGCCGCACACGTAAGCCAGACTACTTCGCCGAGCCACATCGCCGCGAGGAACGGCAGTACGTCGCGGAATCCGTTCGTCGGTACGCGCGCGACCGGCGCGGCGATGCTCGGGCCGGGCGATTCGGCCGCGATCGGCAGGGCGACGGCAAAAATGGCGAGGCCGGACCGCGACATGCCGAATCTCCCCGTGCGGTGCGCGAGGCGATCGATGTGAAGAATTGAGTATAGTAGCGGCCACTCGCATCCGATCGGCAGATTGCCATTCGACAGTGACCGCACAAGACTCCGCCACGCGACCATCCCCAATCCGCATCCGCGCCGCGCGCGCCGACGAAGCGCCACTCATGGCTGCCGTCGAAGCCGCCGCCGCGCACCGCTTCGACGGCATCGGCATGCCGCACATCGCATCGAGCCCGCCGACCGATCTCGCCGATCTGCACGAGCGCATCGACGACGATCGCGCGCTCGTGGCGGTCGATGCCGACGGCGAGCGCATCGTCGGCTTTGCGATATACCGGATACTCGATGCGTCGCGTCTGTATATCGAGGAGGTCGACGTCGCGCCCGGGCATGCAGGGCGGCGGATCGGCTCCGCGCTGATCGAGGCTGTCGCGGCACGCGCTCGCGCAGCGGGTGCGCGGCAGGTCGTGCTGTCGACGTTCCGGCACGTGCCGTGGAACGCGCCATACTATCGCCGCCTCGGCTTCGTCGATCTCGACGACGGTACGCTCGATCCCGCTCTGGCGGCGATACGCGCGGTACACGTCGCGCACGGGCTCGACGAATCGCAGCGCGTGTTCATGATGCGTGGGGTCGGCGAATAGCGGTACGGTCCGACGTTGCTTGCCGGGCGGACGGCAGGACGCGCGCGAGCCCGAACGCCGAAGCAGGCGCGACGTGGACCAAGGTCGCCCTCAACCGCAGCGTCCCGGCCCCGCGAACCTTCACGCTGCGCTTTCCAGCGCCGGATAGTCCGTATATCCCGCTTCGCCTTCGGCGTAGAAAGTCGCGGAATTCGGTTCGTTGAGCGGCGCGTTCAGCTCGAAGCGGCGCGGCAGGTCCGGATTCGCGATAAAGAGCTTGCCCCACGCGATCGCGTCAGCCCGTCCCGCCTCGAGCGCCGCCTGCGCGCTGTCGAGCGTGAAATTCTCGTTCGCGATGAACGGTCCGCCGAACGCTGCCTTCAACTGTGGGCCGATGGAATCATCGCCGAACGATTCGCGCGCGAACAGGAACGCGATGCGGCGGCGGCCGAGTTCGCGTGCGACGTAGCCGAACGTCGCGGCGGGGGCCGAATCGCCCATCGTGTGCGCATCGCCGCGCGGCGCGAGATGCACGCCGACGCGCGCCGCGCCCCACACGTCGATCGCCTCGTCGACCACCTCGAGCAAGAGCCGCGCGCGATTCTCGATCGAGCCGCCGTACGCGTCGTCGCGGCGGTTCGAACTGTCCTGCAGGAACTGATCGAGCAGATAGCCGTTTGCGCCGTGCACCTCGACGCCGTCGAAGCCGGCTGCGCGCGCGTTTTCTGCGCCGCGGCGAAACGCGGCGACGACGCCCGGAATCTCGTCGAGATCGAGCGCGCGCGGCGTCACGTAGGGCCGTTGCGGACGTACGAGGCTCACGTGGCCGCCGGGTGCGATCGCGCTCGGCGCGACCGGCAGCGCGCCGTCGAGGAACACCGGGTCCGATACGCGGCCGACGTGCCAGAGTTGCAGGAAGATGCGGCCGCCGACTGCATGGACGGCGTCCGTCACGAGCCGCCAGCCGTCGACCTGCTCCTGCGACCAGATGCCCGGCGTGCCCGCATAGCCGACGCCTTGCGGCGTGACCGACGTCGCCTCGCTGATGATGAGCCCGGCGGACGCGCGCTCTGCGTAGTACCTCGCCATCAGCGCGTTGGGCGTGCGTGTGGCGCCGGCGCGGGCGCGGGTCAGCGGGGCCATGATGATGCGGTTCGGAAGCGACAGGTCGCCGATGGTCAGCGGATCGAACAGAGAAGGCATGAGTGGACCTCTTCGAGAGTGGCTAAGCCCTTGCGGCGAGTGGGCGAAATCAAAGGCCGCGCTGCAATGAATCGAGAAACGCTTGGATCACCGCGTCGTTACGCTTGAAGAATGCCCATTGGCCGACGCGGGTCGACGTGACGAGCCCGGCGCGCTCGAGCGTCGCGAGATGCGCGGACACGGTCGATTGCGACAACCCGCACAGCGCGTCGATCTGGCCCGCGCAGACGCCTTGCGGAAACGGCCCCGCGTGCGATGCGGGGAAGTGCTTGTCGGGTTCCTTGAGCCACGCGAGGATCGCGCGGCGGACGGGGCTGGCAAGCGCTTTGTGAATGGCGTCGGCGTCGAAGGTCATGGGCGACACGGTGCAACCGCGAATCGTTGATGTCCGAAGCTTAAATCGATCAATGACGATATAAGCAGCAACACTCTGTTGACTAGGGGTGATTGAATCGGGCAATCGATGCGATAGCGTCTTCCGCGAAGGGAGGGCGACGGGCCGCCTCGCCCCGGCTTCCTCTCCGCCAGCAAACGTGCGGGGGCGCACTTGCTCGACAATCCGTCGCGCCGAAGGCAACCCCCCTCTGTTTGCCGGCGACGGCACGCGGCCGCTTCAGGTCCCGACGCGCTTCGGGCAGCAGAGCCGGCTGTGCAACACGCTCAATTCCAGCGCCCGTCGACGTAGATCCACATGCCTCCCCGCTGCTGCCAATAGCCGGGCACCCAGCGGTGGCCGTGGCGTTGCGCGACCCAGCGTCCGGAGATCCAGACGTAACGGCCGCCGCGCCAGCCCCAGTAGCCGTCCGTCCAGACGTAGCCGCGCGGACGCGGCGGTGCGGGGCGGCGCTCGCGCCGAAGCGGCGGAGGCGGGCGGTCAGGGCGGCCGGGATACGGTGGTCGGGCGGGCCGAGGCTGCATCGGCGGGCGGTAGTCGGGCGATCGATAGCCGGGCGGTGATTGGGGTGGGCCGGGCGGCTGCTGAGCGGCCGCGTCGTGACCGAAGCCCAGGCCGCCGGCAAGCGAGGCGCCGGCAAGCGACAGTGAGCGAAGAAAATGGCGTCGATTCATGATTGCTCCAAAGGGGCGCGCGGGAAGGGCGAGCCGACAAGACTCGTCAGGCTCGACGCTAACGCGTTGCGTGCCGGCGATCGTTACGAATCCTGTAACGGCTGTTACTGTGCCCGGAAGCCGGGCGGACTGCGGAGATGGTAGAAATCTATAAAGGCTGTCCGCCGATAGCCTTTCGCTGGTATGACGCTGACCTTGAGTGAATAGGTAAAAAATACCGATTTCGTCGCGCTTACGCGAAGCTGCTTGTTGTTTATACGCAACCGTCAATACGCTGACACAGAAGAATGCTCGTGGCGACTCCGCCAAAAAGGGTGTGTCAAGAGGTCAAAAACGTCTGTCAAAACAAATACTTATAAGAGGGCTGCATTTCTATTATTTCTAGTTCTGGAAAAGCTTATTTCTTTATTC
The DNA here is from genome assembly GCF_000012365.1 of Burkholderia thailandensis E264. Taxonomy (NCBI): domain Bacteria; kingdom Pseudomonadati; phylum Pseudomonadota; class Betaproteobacteria; order Burkholderiales; family Burkholderiaceae; genus Burkholderia; species Burkholderia thailandensis. The sequence continues at coordinate 1,787,131 of NC_007650.1, read as the reverse complement.
GTGAATGGCGGCCCTAGGGTACACCCCTAAACTCACGGTTCCCAGAACGGGCAACCATCCGGGCGCGGCCATGCAGGTAGTATCGCAAGCCGATATGGCGCTTCCGGGCGGTTGCAGACCGTTTATCGAAACGAGGTCGCAAGGCCTACCTTTTTTAAAAGGGAGCTCCACGCATGAACAAGACTCTGATTGTTGCAGCAGTTGCTGCATCGTTCGCTACCGTCGCACACGCGCAAAGCAGCGTCACGCTGTACGGCGTGCTCGACGCGGGCATCACGTACCAAAGCAACGTCGCGACGCCGTCGGGCTCGGGTAAGTCGCTGTGGTCGGTCGGCGCCGGCGTCGACCAAAGCCGTTTCGGTTTGCGCGGTTCGGAAGACCTGGGCGGCGGCCTGAAGGCGATCTTCACGTTGGAAAGCGGCTTCAACATCGGTAACGGCCGCTTCAACAACGGTGGCGGCATGTTCAACCGTCAAGCGTTCGTCGGCCTGTCGAGCAACTACGGCACCGTCACGCTGGGCCGTCAGTACGACGCGACCCAAGACTACCTGTCGCCGCTGTCGGCAACGGGCACCTGGGGTGGCACGTACTTCGCGCACCCGCTCAACAACGACCGCCTGAACACGAACGGCGACGTCGCGGTGAACAACACGGTCAAGTTCACGAGCGCGAACTACGCCGGCCTGCAATTCGGCGGCACGTACTCGTTCTCGAACAACTCGCAATTCGCGAACAACCGTGCGTACAGCGCGGGCGCTTCGTACCAGTTCCAAGGCCTGAAGGTCGGTGCCGCGTACTCGCAAGCTAACAACGCAGGCGCGAACACCACGGGCGCAACGGATCCGCTGACCGGCTTCAACATCGGCGGCACGAACGCAGCAAGCATCCAAGGCCGTTCGCGCGTGTACGGCGCTGGCGCAAGCTACGCTTACGGCCCGCTGCAAGGCGGCCTGCTCTGGACGCAATCGCGTCTCGACAACCTGGCAAACGGCGCGCCGACCATCCGTGCCGACAACTACGAAGCGAACGTGAAGTACAACCTGACGCCGGCACTGGGTCTGGGCGTTGCTTACACGTACACGAACGCGAAGGCGAACGGCGAAAGCGCGCACTGGAACCAAGTTGGCGTCCAAGCCGACTACGCGCTGTCGAAGCGCACCGACGTGTACGCGCAAGCTGTGTACCAGCGTTCGTCGAAGAACGCGAATGCGTCGATCTACAACGGCGACCTCAGCACGCCGTTCAGCACGTCGATCAACCAAACCGCAGCGACGGTTGGTCTGCGTCACCGCTTCTAAGCGTGACGGCTGGCTTGTCCAGTCTCGAAAAGGCGCCTTCGGGCGCCTTTTTTTATGCGCTCGCGCCAACGACGCGCGTTTCGCGAAAACAAAAAAGCGAGGCCTGCGTTCGCATCCTCGCTTCTTTGGGGCGGCCAGCGGCGAGGGCCGATATCGGCTAGGGCGTGTTCACACTATCGAAGGGCTTCGATAATCAGGGCGAAGTTGATAAAGGCAATGAACATCAAGTCGAGTTTGTCGAAGCGCGAGAAGATGCGACGAAAACCCTTCAATCGACGGAACAGCCGCTCGACTTCGTTACGACGCTTGTACATTTCCCGGTCGTATTCCCAAGGCTCGACGCGCGTACTCAACGGAGGGACGACCGGGATGAAGCCGAGATCGAGCGCGAGTTGTCGGGTTTCGTTACCTTCGTACGCCTTGTCCATCAGCAGGTGCAGCGGCCGATTCGGCGGCCCCAGGCGTTCGAGCAGTGCACGTCCCTGCGGCGCATCGCCGGCTTGACCGGGCGACAGTGCGAACGTTATGGCTGTTCGAGCATCCGCGGCAACCATATGAATCTTGGTTGTCCATCCTCCGCGAGACTTGCCGATGGCTTGAGGTCCATTTTTTTTAACGCACCGGTGCCGTCAGGATGAACCTTCACGATCGTGCTATCCAGCGATACCGCTTCAATCCGAACGCGAATGATCTGCGCGCGCTGCAACTCCGTGAACACTCGGTCCAGTACACCGTTGCGAGACCAACGGTTCATGCGCGTGTAGATCGTGTGCCAGCGGCCGAAACGTGGTGGCAGGCCGCGCCATTTACATCCGTGCTCGGCCACATAAAGGATCGCGTTGAGCACTTGCAGGTTCGACAGGCTCACATTGCCACGCTGTCGCGGCAGGCAATGTTCGATCTGCTTGAATTGGGCTTCGGAGATTTCCATCTCCGAAGCATAACCTCAAACTAATGTAGTGTGAACACGCCCTAGTCGGCCGTTTAGGCCGCGCGCCGATGGTCATTCGGTGGGCAGCCGTGCCGCATCAGCCGATCCGTCGTTCGGATTCAGTGCGTGTAATCTCCGCTCGCTTCCGGCTGATAGACAATCTCGACGATCTTCAGCGTCGCGTCCGTGCCGCCCGGCAGCGTGACTTTCACCCGTTCGCCGCGGCGCGCTCCGAGAAGCGCCATGCCGACCGGCGAAAACACGTTTAACCAGCCGTGCTCGAAATTGGCCGCGTCCGGGTAGACGATGGTCCAGGTCATGTCCTGGCCGGCAGTCTCGTCGAGCAGCTTGATCTGCGAGTTCATCGTGACGACGTTTGCCTGAATCTTGTCGGGTTCGACGATATCGGCGCGCTCGAGCAGCGTATCGAGCATTTCCTGATAGTGCGGATTGCGTTCCGCATGCTTTTCAAGGCGCGCGACGTCGAGTTCGGTAAGTTGGTAAATCCTGTTCTTCATGACAGTCTCCAAATGATCGGCTTGGGTGGCGTGGCCAACCTGCGGGATCGCCCGGAGCCTGACTGACTCGGCTCCAGGATGGAGGCTGCTGTCAGATCAAGCGCCGGGCCGCGGCGAGCGGCGCTGCAAGCGGGCTTCGAAGGAGGGGGCGCGTCGCCGCCGCGACCACGGCCGCACGCGAACCGCACATGCGGTGCGCAAGAAAGGCGTGGAAGGTCGGCGTGCGCATAACGAGGCGATGAAACGAAAGGCAAAAGACGGGGCAAACTTTACAAATATACAACAAAACGACCATTTAGACAGCCGGCAGACGGTTCTGCGAATCGATTTTCCATTGTTGCTGCTATGGCGCTTTTAACCGGCTTTCGGTCGAAATTAACCGGCTTTCGGTCGAAATACAGTCCGCCATTTTTATCATTGGCGCAACGCTGTATGTCTAAAGTAGGGGTTTCCCCTTGCTGTTCCGGTGACTAGACTGGAATCAATCGCTTCCGGCCAGGATGCCTGGAGCGACGCAAATACAACATTCCGGAGGTCAATCATGAAATCGTTCGTCTACGCAGCCGTTGCCGCTTCAATCCTCGCCGCACCGCTCGCGTCGTTCGCGCAGGCCGACCAGCAGCCGCCGCTGACCCGCGAACAGGTGAAGTCCGAGCTTATGCGGCTTGAACAGAACGGCTACAAGCCCGAATCGGGCGAGACCCAGTATCCGGCAAACGTACAGGCGGCGTCGCAACGGATACAGCCTGCGCAACAGACGCTCACGCACGCGGATACGAGCGGCTACGGTGTCCAGCCGGCCGGCGCGTCGGAATCCGGCGGCCGCGCGAGTAAGTCGCCGACTTCGCCGGCGTTCGGCCATTCGGTCTACTTCGGCAACTGACCGAATCGGGCCGTCAGTCGGAATGGGCGCCCGGCGTTGCCGGGTGTCCGCCAGCCAACGTGAAGAGGTCGATTCTATAAACCGCAAGCCCGCACGCGATGCGCTGGGCTCGTGGAGCGGGAGCCGAACCTCCGTCGCCGCATTCCGGCGGCTTTGCCCAGACGCGCTGCGTTTGGGCATTTTTTGATGCGCGTGTCGCGGCGCACGCCTGCTACGAGTGGGCGGCGGCCGGTATTCCGTGGATGTAATGTTCCAACTGATCGATCGTGAACTGTTGATCGGCGATCACGCTCTTCACGAGGTCGCCGATCGATACGAGACCGATGAGCTTACCGTCGTCGAGGACGGGCAAGTGACGCATCCGGTGCTCCGTCATCAGCGCCATGCACTCGTCGCTCGTTTGCGTTGGTTCGACGTAACGCACCTTCGACGTCATGATTTCCTCGACGCGCGTCGCTTTCGACGAACGGTCGAGGAGCACCACCTTGCGCGCGTAATCGCGTTCCGTCACGATGCCGGCAATGTTCGCGCCGTCCATCACGAGCAGTGCGCCGATGCTCTTTTCGGCCATCAGCTTGATCGCGTTGTAGACGGAATCGGACTTTTCGACCATGTGAATCGTGCGCCCCGAATCGGGCTTCGACTTGAGAATCTGTGCGACGGTGAGGCTCATACGCTGTCTCCCTTGGCTGGGCGATTCACGGAAAGCGGCGCGCGGCCGCTGCGTCGGGTGGAAAATCCAGTATAGATCGGCGTCTGCGGGCGGGCGCGTCCAGTTCGCAGATTAGCGGTAAACTCCGTGCACTCGCCATCCAGAACATTCCTTAATTCTTTCGTTTGATGCATTCCATGAAGTCTTCGCATCCAGAATCGCCGCAACCGGACGACGGCGCTGCGTCCGAGTGTGTGACGCTCGTCGCCACCGCGACGCTTCCTACCCGCTACGGCACCTTCACGTCGTATGCGTTTCGCGTCGCGGGCGGCGATGCTGAGCACCTGGCGCTCGTGATGGGGGACGTCGCCGAGCAGCCGTCGGTGCTGACGCGGCTTCATTCCGAATGTCTGACGGGTGACGTGTTCGGCTCGTATCGATGCGATTGCGGCGAGCAACTCGATCTCGCGCTGCGCTACATTGCGGCCGAGGGGCGCGGCGTATTGCTGTATCTGCGCGGGCATGAAGGGCGGGGGATCGGCCTGAGCAACAAGATCCGCGCGTATGCGCTGCAGGAGCAGGGGCGCGACACCGTCGAGGCGAACCTCGATCTCGGGCTGCCCGACGACGCGCGCGAATACGATTCCGCCGCCGCGATCCTGCGTATCCTGAAAGTCACGTCCGTGCGCCTGATGAGCAACAATCCGAAGAAGTTCGACACGCTTGCGCGGCACGGCATCCCGGTCTGCGAGCGCGTCGCGCTCGCCGTGCCGGTGCGCGAGGAAAACGAGCGCTATATCCGCACGAAGCAGCTCAAGTTCGGCCACTATTACTTCGACGAAAACGAATAGCGCGCGTCGCGCGGCGCGGCTTGCGCGCGCCGAAGCGCTGCTCGGCGATCGGCAGATCGAAGCGGCGGCGCACTTCCGCCGCAATCCAGTCGCATGCCTGGCGCGCGCAATCGGTGAGCATCCGGCGGTCCGCGTGGCCGTCGATGTCGTAGACGAAGCGAACGTCGACTTCGTCACCCATCAGGTTCCGCTCGAGCTCGTTCAGATGCAGCCGCGGCGACAGGCCTTGCGCGAGCGCGCGCAACTCGTCGAAGTGGTATTCGAGCCAATCGGCGAAAAAGAGCGCGTCGCCGCGATCCGCGAGGCGGAACGCCGCGCTGCGCGTCATGCGCACGCAGGTGCCGGTTCCGACCGCATGCGGCGCGCCCGATTCGGCGCGCTTCGCGGAGTCGTGCCGGCGGGGCGCGGCCTGCGTCGCCGTTGTCGCGCGCTCGCCCGGCGCGCGCTGCGCGAGCGGCGCGTGCGCGTGCCGGCATCGCGTGCGCAGCGCGTGCCAGAGCAGCGCGTCGCCGTTCGCCGCGGACGGCTGCATTGTCAGATCGTGCGCGCCGTCGTCGCAGCGCTCGACTTCGCGAATCACGAGCCGCAGCGTGCAGAGCGGCTTGTCGTCGAGATACAGGGTTGCGGAGCGCGGCAGCCCGCAGACGGGCGGCATCGCGCCGCGCGCGCGAAATACGAGCCCCTGCCGGCCGAGCCGCACGAGCGGCAGGCGATTGGCGAATGATGGGAACGCGACGGCGATGCGGGTTTCGCCGGCATCGAACGTAGGGAGCATCGCGCGAAATACCGATGAGTGGTCCACGGTGTAGAGGTCTCCTTGAATGACGAACGGCACGGTTCCGAGGACCGTCGATCGGACGCGCTCAGGCGGCTTCGGCGGGCGGTGCGCACAGCAGCGGATCGAGATCGAGCGCGGCGAGCGTTTGGGCATCGAGGTCGATCCAGCATGCGACGACCATGCGTCCGTCGATCTGCTGCGCGGGCCCGGCCCGGTGCGCGTGCACGCCGATCCGGCGGAACAGGCGCTCCATGCTCAGAAACGTCACGCCAATCAGTTGCCTCGCGCCGAGCCGCGCGGCGCACTCGACCACGGCGGCGAGCATCGGCCGTACCGCCCACGCCGGATTGCCGGTTCCGGCCGGATCCTCGGCGTTCGCGGCGAAGCGCGACAGTTCCCAGACGGCTGCGGATTGCGGCAACGGCATGTCGTGTGCGACCAGCGCCGGGAACAGTTCTTTCAATAGATACGGGCGAGTCGTCGGCAACAACCGGGCGCAGCCGCAGATTTCACCGCCGTCGTCGCGGGCGAACACGTAGACGGTATCGTCGCGATCGTATTGATCCCGTTCGAAGCCTTCGCTTGCCGACGGCAGTTTCCAGCCGAGCTGCTCGACGAAAATGCGGTGCCGATAAAGGCCCAGATCAGCCGCCAAGTCGCTCGGCAGGCGCCCGTCGCCATGAACGAAAGTTCGCATGGTGTCGTCCTCGTGCGTGTGCTTTGGAATGGGCGCATTACATCGCGCGCTCCGAGGACAGGTAACTGTTAACCCTTACAGGGTCGGAAAGCGAGGCGGCCAGGGGGAGCGGGAATGGATTTCGTCGGCGTCGGACTGCAAAGATTCGATAATTTGCTTGTCAATCCGCAACGTTCGAGGAAAATTGGACAATGTGCACCGATTGCGCTGACGCGCATCACTGCAGGGTGGGGCCCGCATGCGAAAAATCGCCGCGACGAAGCATCGCGGTAGCGACGGCCGACGGCCAGTTCAACTGGGCGAGCCGGCGCGACAGCGCGGCCGACGTCGGGTCCATGCCGATGTCGAGCCCGTTGCCGTCGATGCCCATCAGGTTGCTGCGCACGTCGCCCCATGCAATGACGAACGCGCCCGTGGCGCCGTCGATGTACCAGTCCCAGCCCACCGTCAGGTGCGCCGCGCCGGTGCTCGACGGCCGCTCCCATTCGGTGTAGCCGGCGACGCGGGCGTCGATGTCGCTCGCGCGCAGCTCGCCGAGCAGTCCGGAATCGATTCCGGACGATACGTGAACGAGCTGCAGTTCGGCGAACGCGTGCACCGGGAGGCGCACGTAGCCGTCGGTGGATGGGCCGCGAAAGCGGTGGAGCAGTGGTGAATTCATGCCGCGGAATGTATCAGTCCGCGCGCGTGCTGAAACCTAGCAAGTATGACAGCGTGAAGCTGCTGGAGAACGAATGGAACTGCGCTGGCAAGACGCCTATCTTCAATTTAGCGCCGCGGAGAACGAGCAGCAGCTCTTCCAACAGATCGCAGCGTATACGAAGCGGCTCGGCTTCGAATATTGCTGCTATGGCATACGTGTGCCGCTGCCGATCTCGAAGCCGGTCGTCGCGATCTTCGACACCTATCCGAACGGCTGGATGGAGCGCTATCAGGAAATGAACTACCTGGAGGTCGATCCGACCGTGCGCGACGGCGCGCTCAGCTCGAACATGATCGTCTGGCCGGAGGCGAGCGCGAACGATGCGACGACGCTGTGGAGCGACGCGCGCGATCACGGGCTCGCAGTCGGCGTCGCGCAGTCGAGCTGGGCATCGCGCGGTGTGTTCGGCCTCCTGACGATCGCGCGGCACACGGACCGCCTGACGTCCGCCGAGATCAACCATCTGACGCTTCAGGCGAACTGGCTCGCGAACATGTCGCACTCGTTGATGAGCCGCTTCCTCGTGCCGAAGCTCGCGCCCGAATCGGGCGTGGCGCTCACGCACCGCGAGCGGGAAGTGCTGTGCTGGACGGGCGAGGGCAAGACCGCGTGCGAGATCGGCCAGATCCTCAGCATTTCCGAGCGCACGGTGAACTTCCACGTCAACAACATCCTCGACAAGCTCGGCGCGACGAACAAGGTGCAGGCCGTCGTGAAGGCGATCGCGATGGGGCTCATCGATACGCCGTGAGCGACGGCGCCGCGCGGCTCGCGGCGCGTCACTCCATCAGCGGCTCGGCTTCCTTCGCAGTCCAGCTCACGCTCGAGATGCTTTTCTCCATGCTCATCCGGCTCGCGATCTGCTCGAGTTTCGGCTGATCCTTCGGGTGCAGCTTCAGCGTCGCCGTGACCTTGATGCGCTCGGGCGCATCGGCTTCGCGCGGCACGTCCTCGCTCGTCAGGCTCTGGAACGACAGCGGCTTCGCATACATCGAGTTCGACAGCAGCGTCCGGATGTGCACTTCGTCCGATGCGAGGCAGATCACCGTGATCTGATATTCGCGCACGAGATCGGCGTTCGACACGGGCGTCGAGTTGATCGCCTGGCTCACGCCGCGCAGCAGCGTGTTCGTGAGCAGCACGACGCCCGTGCCCGCGAGCGCGGGCAGGTAGTGGCCGGCGCCCGACAGCACGCCGACCGCGGCCGAGCACCAGAGGGTCGCGGCGGTGTTGATGCCCTGGATTGAGCCTTTGTCGCGCATGATGACGCCGCCGCCGAGAAAGCCGACGCCGGAGACGACGTACGCGGCGATCTGCGTGACGCCGGGGATTCCGTTGCCCGTCAGGACGCCAAGCGTGACGAACAGACACGCGCCGCTCGCGACGAGCGTGATCGTGCGCAAGCCGGCCGTGCGCTGACGGATCTGCCGTTCGAGGCCGATCGCGACCCCGCAGGCGAACGCGGTGAAGAGGCGAAGTGCGAATTCGAAAGTCATTGGTGTCCTGCCATGCCGAATGCGCCCCGCGGCGAACGCGGCGGAGCGGGCGAGCCGTGCGGGCGCGCGTGCATTACAGATTCGCGCGACACTTTAGCGCGCGAATCGATGCGATTGTGTGAAACGGGAAATCGCACGCGTTCCGACGAACGCGTGTGGCGGCAATCGGCCGGCAGGCGTTCAGGCGAAGCGGCGTGCGGACGTTGTGCTGCTACTGTCCACGACGGTTCCTGAAAGAATGGATGGCGGGCATTCTAGGCGGGACCGGTTACGCGAGTCAACCCGCGGCGGCGGTGAAGGCGCGGGTGCCGAGGTTTGGGCGCATGTGCGGCGGCGGTTCGTTCGCGCCGGGTCTTGGGGGCGCGTGAAGGCGAGCGGGCCGATAGTGCGGGTGTGACGATCGTCAGCGTTTCCCGGGACGCATCTACAGCGCTTGCGAAGACGAGCGCGGCTGCATCGCGCGCTTCTTCGACGGCTGCGCGTTCAGCGTTCAGCGTTCAGCGTGGCGGACGCGCCCGCGCCCGCGCCCGCTCGGTTCCCGTCGTCGCGCACGAGCCGCACGCGCGTGATCTCCGACGGCGCGCCCAGCCGCTTCGGCGGTCCCCAGTAACCGGTGCCGCGGCTCGTATAGACCCATAGGCCGTTGAGCCGCGCGAGCCCCGCGGTGAACGGCTGCTGCAGTCGCACGAAGAAGTTCCACGGGAAAAACTGGCCGCCGTGCGTGTGCCCGGACAGTTGCAGCGTGAAACCCGCGTCGGCCGCGGCGCTCGCGCTGCGCGGCTGGTGCGCGAGCAGCACGCGGATGCGCACGTCGACGGGCGCGCCCGCGAGCGCCGCGCTCGGGTCGCTTTGATGCGCGGGGTCGAAGTGGCCCGCCGAGTAGTCGGTGACGCCCGCGATCACGAGCTGGCCGTCGCCGTGGTCGATCGTCCGGTGCTCGTTGAGCAGCACCGCGAGGCCGATCCTGCGGAACTCGGCGATCCATTCGTCGGCGCCCGAGTAGTACTCGTGGTTGCCCGTCACGACGAACGCGCCGTGGCGTGCGCGCAGCCGGCCGAGCGGCGCCGCGTGGCCCGCGAGCTGCGCGACCGTGCCGTCGACGACGTCGCCCGTCACCGCGACGAGATCCGGCTTCAGCCGGTTGACCGCGTCGACGATCGCCTCGACGTAGCCGCGCTTGATCGTCGGGCCGACGTGGATGTCGCTGATCTGCACGATCGTGAAGCCGTCGAGCGCGGCGGGCAGGTCGTCGATCGGCACGGCGACGTCGACGACGCGTGCGCGGCGTCGCGCATTGACGAAACCGACGACGCTCACCGCGAGCGCGGCGAGCGGCACGCCGGCCGATGTCTGCGCGCGCCAGTGCGAGAACGGCACCGCGCCGGGCGCGAGCGCGTTGATGGCCGCGAGCGCGGCGAGCAGCACGTCGCGTGCGAGCGTCAGCACGAGCAGCGACGAGAAGAAGCCCATCGCGAGGAGCCCGGCCCACGCGACGCGATCGCCGAGCGGCTGCCGCTCGAACACGCGCGACAGCATGCCGAGCGGAATCAGGAAGCACGACGCGACGAGCCACAGCGCGCCCGCGTAGCGGGCGGCGGGGGGCGCGAGGTCGGGCAGCAGGCGCAAGCCGACATACACGTGCAGCAGCACGCCGATGATCGTCAGGCGCAGCAGAAACGATGAAACGCGTCGCATGGGCGGAAACGGGGGGAGCCGAGAGAGCGGCGGCGCGCGAACGCGCCGCCGTTGCGCGCTTATTCGATGCGCGCGATTTCGTCGAACGAGAAGCGGGGGCTGCGCGGGAACAGGCCGGCGGCGTCGCCGTAGCCGAGATTCACGAGGAAGTTCGACTTGATCGACGTGCCGGCGAAGAACGCGGCGTCGACGGCCGCCTGGTCGAAGCCGGACATCGGGCCGGCATCGAGGCCGAGCGCGCGCGCGGCGATGATCAGGTACGCACCTTGCAGCGACGAATTGCGGAACGCGGTCGCCTCGATCAGCGCGTCGTTGCCGGCGAACCAGCTGCGCGCGTCCGCATGCGGGAAGAGCTTCGGCAGATGGTCGTGGAACGCCATGTCCATCCCGACGATCACGGTGACGGGCGCGGCCATCGTCTTCGCGAGATTGCCTTCGGACAGCGCGGGCTTGAGCTTGGCCTTCGCCTGCGGCGACTTCACGAATACGAAGCGCGCGGGGCTCGAGTTCGCCGACGTCGGGCCGCACTTGACGAGATCGATCAGTTGGTGGAGCAGCGCGTCGTCGACGGGCTTCGGCTGCCATGCGTTGTGCGTGCGCGCGGTGCGAAAAATCTGATCGAGAGCGGAATCGGAAAGAGTCATGTCGGGGTCCGGATGAGCGCGCAAACGGTGCGGCGTTCGCGCGGCTAGAATTTGAACAGGGGGCGCGGATCGCGGGTTGCGGTTCGCGCCATTTCGCGATGATAGCCGGATGCGGAGATTTTGACCGACGATGTTCGATTTGTTCGACGATCTGCCGAAACCCGATGTCGACTGGCATCCGGACTGGCTCGCGCCCGCCGATGCCGACCGGTTCCATGCGCGCCTCGTCGACGAGGTTGCTTGGCGGCAGGACACGATGCGCACGCCGCGCGGCTTGCTGCCGCTACCGCGCCTGACCGCGTGGCAGGGCGAGCCGGATGCGGTTTACGTGTATTCGGGCATCCGCAACGAGCCGGCGCCATGGACGCCCGCCGTGCTCGAGCTGAAGCGGATGGCCGAGGCGACGAGCCGCGCGCGCTTCAACAGCGTGTTGCTGAACCGCTATCGCAACGGCTTCGACAGCATGGGCTGGCACGCGGACGACGAGCCGGAGCTCGGTCCCGAGCCGGTGATCGCGTCGCTGAGCCTCGGCGCGACACGCGTGTTCGATCTGCGGCACAACGAGACGGGCGTCGCACACGCGTATCGTCTGACGAAGGGCAGCCTGCTCGTGATGCGCGGGCGCACGCAATGCGAGTGGCGACACCGTGTGCCGAAGGAGCCTGCGGTGCAGGGCGAGCGGATCAACCTCACGTTTCGCTGGGTGAGCGCGCGGCCCGCCGCCGAGCGCCGCGCGGGGGCGCGGCCGCGCGGATGAAGGCGGGCCGCGTTCGCGCGTCGAAGCCGCGCGGCCTTCGCGTTATGATTCGGTTTCTTTCCGTCCATTGCAGCCGACATGGCCAAAACCACTACGACAGCCGCAGGCAAGCACGCCGCCGACGCCGCATCGGGCACGCCGAGCCACGCGCCGGCCGGTGCGCTCGCCGCGCCTGATGCGGCCGACGACGAAGCCGCGGGCGGCGCGTCGTCGTATCTCGTCCCCGGGCTCGAGCGCGGGCTGCGCATCCTGTCCGAGTTTTCGGCGCGCGAGCCGGTGCTGAGCGCCCCCGAGCTGTCCAAGCGCATCGGCATCCCGCGCACGACGACGTTCCGCCTGTTGCAGACGCTCGAAGCGCTCGGCTTCATCGAGCGCGCGAACGGCGACCGCCATTTCCGGCTCGGCGTCGGCGTGCTGCGTCTCGGCTTCGAATATCTGAATTCGCTCGAATTGACCGATCTCGGCACGCCGGTGCTCGAGCGCCTGCGCGATGTGGCCGGACTGTCGACGCATCTGCTGATCCGCGATCGTCGCGACGTCGTGTTCGTCGCGAAGGCGCAGAGCAACGCGCCGATGTTCGGCTCGGTGAAGGTGCATGTGGGCACGCGGCTGCCCGCGCACGCGACCGTGCACGGCCACGTGCTGATGGGCGACCTCACGCGCGACGCGATGCGCCAGCTCTATCCGGAGAAGCGCCTCGAGGCGTTCACCGAGCACACGCCCGCGACCGTCGACGAACTGTACGAGCGCGTGCGCCATTACGCGCGTCTCGGCTACGCGCTCAGCGAAGGGGCGTTCGAGAGCGGGATTTCGGCGGTGACGGCGCCGGTGCGCGACCATTCGGGCTCGATCGTCGCGGCGATCACCGCGACGGTGCCGCGCTCGGAGATCGGCTCCGCCGACGAAAAGGAACGGCTCGTCGAGCTCGTGTGCGGCGCGGCCGTCGATCTGTCGCAGCGGCTGAACTATCGGCCGCTCGACAGCGATCCGACCGTCGCGCATGCGCGGCACAAGGTCGCGCTGTTTTGACGGCGTCCTGATCGTTTCGATAGGCGCGGGCGGCGTGCGATGCGCTCATTAGCGGTGTGTCGCGCATCGGTTGGTCGGCCGGCGGGTCAGTCCATTTCATTCGCTCACGCATAAAAGAAAAAGCCTTCGCGGTAGCGGAGGCTTTTTCGCATTCGCGCGCGTTGTCGCGGCCTTGGGCGGGAGGCGCCGCGCCGCCCGTCACGCCACGCCACGTCACGCCACGCCACGCCACGCCACGTCACGCCACGTCACGCCACGCGCTACATGGCGCGAGGCGCCGCACGCGCGCCGCGCGACGCCGCGCTCAGAACGAGTGGTGAATCCCCGTCAGAAAGATCACCTGGTTCGCCGTGCTCGACGCGCCCGCCGTGAAGAACGCCGCCTTCGCATTGCCGCTCGCATGCTCGTACAACACGTTCGCATAGACCTGTGTGCGCTTGGACAGCGAATACGTGTCGCCGAGCTCGAACTGCGTCCAGCGGCGGCCGGCGAGCGTCGAGCTCGCCGCGCCGCCCGCGATCACGTTGAACGGCGAGCTCTGGTAGTTCGCGCCGGCGTCGTAGCTCTGGAACGTATCCGAGTGGTCGTTCGCCTGCAGCTTCACACGCGTGTAGAGGCCGTGCACGAGCAGCGGGCCGAAGCGGTACGACAGGCCCGCGCCCATGTTCTGCGCCTTCTTCGCGACATAGCTCGCGACGGGCATGCCCTGGAACGTGCCGCCCGGCCCGGCGATGCCGCCGACGGTCGCCATCGAGAACGCCTGGTCGTGCTCGTTCGAGTAGACGGCGGCCGCCTTGAACGGGCCGTTCGCGTAATTGACGCCGAAGCTCATCGTCCGGCCGGTCGAGAAGTTCGTCGTGTTGCCGAAGCCGAGCATCGCGCCTGCGGTGAAGCCCGCGAAGGTCGGCGTTCGGTACTTGACTGAGTTGTTGAACGGCACGGTGCTCGTGTCCGCGAGCTGGTCGAGGTTGCCCGGGTGGAACGCGTACCAGCTCTGCGCGAGGAACGCGGTCGACAGCGGGTCGAGCCAGTCGAAGTTGAACGGCGTCTGATGGCCGAGCGTCAGCGTGCCGAGCTTGTCGGAGTTCAGGCCGACGAATGCCTGGCGGTTCCACATCGTGCCCGCCGCGGCCATCTGGCCGTTGTTCGTATAAAAGCCGTTCTCGAGCTGGAAGATCGTCTTCAGGCCGCCGCCCAGATCCTCGGTGCCCTTCAATCCCCACCGGTCGGGCTGCGTATTGCCCTGAATCATCGACCACTTCGCGCCACCGCCGACGTTGTTCACGTATGCGACGCCGGCGTCGAGGCTGCCGTACAGCGTGACGCTGCTCTGCGCCCATGCGCCGGCGACGGCGCCCGCGCCGAGTAGTGCTGCTACCGCTTGCTTGACCATCTGATCTCCTGACCTTTGCTCCAAATGACGCGGGCGGTGGCCGCGCGCGAAACGGTCGGCCACGCGCGTTCCCACGGCTGAATTTTTGGCCTTCTTGCGTTCCATATATGGAACTATGTGCCTTTGGTGGAATGGAGTATAGGGGCGGAAATCAGCGGGAACAAAATAAATTTTCGAATCGAGGCGGGGCCCGCGATTTGTCCGAAGGCATGTCGCCAAGGCTTTGAAAGGACGAGGGAAAACCCGAAATTTCCGTTCCGTGCCCGTTCCGTCTGGGTTGCCGGGCATCGGGCGGAAACACCGTCTCGGTATTTTCCCTAGGAGTCGCGGCTTTTTATTTTGATCTTCGAACGGTGCTCCTATAATCACCATCCATAAACTGATGTTCCGTATTTGGAACAAATAAGCGGATCGACTTGAAGGAAGGGTGTGAGATGTCTGAACAATGGGTTTGCGCCGGACACGCCGGCGCGTTGTCCGAGGATTCGCCGATCGAGTTCAAGCGCACCGATGGCGTCGAGATCGGGATCTATCGAGTCGGCGACGACGTGTACGCGCTCGAGAACGTCTGTCCGCATGCGTATGCGCTTCTCACGCAAGGCTTCGTCGACGACGGCACGGTCGAGTGCCCGTTGCACGAGGCCGTGTTCGACATCAAGACCGGCCAGTGCCTGAAAGGGCCGGGCGGGCGCGCGCTGAAGACGTACGCGGTGCGGCTCGCCGGCGAGGAAATCCAGATCAAGGTGGAATGACATGAACGAGACGACCGTGAACTTCAACCCTTTCCTCACGCCGTGGCGTGCGCCGCAGCCGAACAACGTCGCGGGCAAGGGGCAGATCGAGATCCCCGGGCAGATGCCGAATCTGGTGTGGCAGACGCGCAAGGCCGAGCCGACGCAGTACGAGAACGATCTCGGCGACGCGCTCGAGCGCGTGTTCGAAGGTGGAGCGACCGAGCTTGCCGACGTCGTCGCGGGCCTGAACCGCCTCGGCTTTCGCGCGCCCGACGGCGCGGAGTGGACCGCCGAGCGCTTCTGCGCGGAACTCGCCGCGCTCGCCGAATGACGCAGCCGCCCTCAAACGCTTCCGGAGCAAACAGATGACGTCTTCCGACCAAACGAATCCCGGCGCCGATCCGGTGCGCGCGTATCTCGACCGCGGCATCCGCAACTACTGGTATCCCGTCGCGCCGAGCTGGCAGGTGTCGAGCGCGCCCGTCGGCATCACTCGGTTGTCCGAACAGATCGTGCTGTGGCGCGATCGGGAAGGCAACGTGCATGCGCTGGAGGATCGCTGCCCGCACCGCGGCGCGCGCCTGTCGCTCGGCTGGAATCTCGGCGATCGTGTCGCGTGCTGGTATCACGGCGTCGAGGTGAACGGCGGCGGCACCGTGACGAAGGTGCCGGCCGTGTCGAACTGTCCGCTCGAAGGGCAGGCGTGCGTGAGGTCGTACCCGGTCGAGGAGCGTGCCGGCGCGATCTTCCTGTGGTTCGGCGACGACGCGCATCGCGAGCCCGCGCCGCTCGTGCTGCCCGACGAGCTCGTCGCGCCCGGGTATGCGCAGTTCGTCTGCGTGTCGAACTGGACCTGCAATTACC
Organism: Burkholderia thailandensis E264; assembly: GCF_000012365.1. NCBI lineage: Bacteria > Pseudomonadati > Pseudomonadota > Betaproteobacteria > Burkholderiales > Burkholderiaceae > Burkholderia > Burkholderia thailandensis. The sequence continues at coordinate 1,771,208 of NC_007650.1, read as the reverse complement.
AGTATGCGATCGACAACGTGATGGACCCGATGCACGGCGCGTATCTGCACGCGACGTCGCATTCGATGGCCGAAGGCGACAAGCAGGCCGACATGCGCGTGCGCAAGACCGAGACGGGCCTGATGTTCGAGAAGGTCAACCAGCGCGACGTGAACTTCGACTGGGTCGAGCTCGGCGAGACGGGCTGCCTCTGGCTGCGCCTCGCGATTCCGTATCAGCGCAAGTTCGGCCCGGGCGGCAGCTTCGGCATCGTCGGCTTTGCGACGCCGATCGACGACGATCACTGCCAGGTCTATTTCTGGCGCACCCGCAAGGTCGCCGGCTGGCAGCGCGACGTGTGGCGCTTCCTGTATCGCAACCGCCTCGAAGGGCTGCACTGGGCGGTGCTCGAGCAAGACCGCTACGTGCTCGAGAGCATGGCGCCGAATGCGCGCGACCACGAGTACCTGTATCAGCACGACGTCGGCATCACGCGCGTGCGGCGGATGCTGCGCCAGCGCGCGCAAGAGCATCTCGCCGCGCTCGACGCGCATCGCGCGGCGCAGGCCGACGCGGCGGAGCGCGCATGAGCGCGCCCATGCAGGCGATCGCGCTCGCGGGCCGCCGCGTGCTCGTCACGGGCGGTGCGCGCGGGCTCGGCGCGGCGTTCGTCGAGGCGCTCGTCGCGGCGGGCGCGAAGGTCGCGTTCGGCGACGTGCTCGACGCGCAAGGCCGCGCGCTCGCGCAGCGTTTGCGCGATGCGGGCCACGACGCGCATTTCGTCGCGCTCGACCTCGCGGAGCCGGCAAGCGTCGCCGCCTTCGTCGACGAAGGCGCACGCGTGCTCGGCGGCATCGACGGCCTCGTCAATAACGCGGCGATCACGAATTCGGGCGGCAAGCGCGCGGCCGAGCTTTCGATCGGCATGTGGGACTCGGTGATGAACGTCAACGTGCGCGGCGTCTGGCTCGCGTGCAACGCGGCGCTGCCGCATCTCGTGCGCTCGGGGCGCGGCGCGATCGTGAATCTCGCGTCCGACACCGCGTTGTGGGGCGCGCCGAAGCTGCTCGCCTATGTCGCGAGCAAGGGCGCGGTGATCGCGATGACGCACGCGCTCGCGCGCGAGTTCGGCGAGCAGGGCGTGACGGTCAACGCGATCGCGCCGGGCCTGACCGAAGTCGAGGCGACCGCCTACGTGCCCGCCGAACGCCACCAGTATTACCTGCAGGGCCGCGCGCTGCCGCGCGCGCAAACGCCGGCCGACGTGACCGGGCCGGCGCTGTTCCTGCTGTCCGACGCCGCACGCTTCGTCACGGGGCAACTGCTGCCCGTGAACGGCGGCTTCGTGATGCATTGATCGATTGTTAGCACTTAGCACTCTTGAAGGAGATGACGATGGCGGACGCCGATATCGAGCGTAAATCGTGGGACCAGCCGGCGGGCGAGAGCTTCGCCGAATGGATGGACGGGCGCGTCGCGCGCTTCGAGACGCGCCGTTACGACTGGGACGCGCTGAAATTCCAGGCCGATTTCGATCCGAAATACCGCCGTGCGCAAATGCGCTACGTGGGCACGGGCGGCACGGGCGTCGCGAAGGACGCGAACACGGTGCCCGCGGGCGGCTTCACGTTTTCGACGATGGTGATTCCGGCCGGCAACGTCGGCCCGAGCCACATTCATATCGACGTCGAGGAGATCTTCTTCGTGCTGCGCGGCAAGATGAAGGTGATCTGCGAGCGCGACGGCGAGACGTGGGAAGCGGTGCTCGGCGAACGCGACCTGATCTCGGTGCCGCCCGGCGTCTATCGGACCGAAATCAACGTCGGCGAGGAAGACGCGCTGATGTGCGTGATGCTCGGCTCGCCGAAGCCGATCACGCCGACGTATCCGCCGGATTCGCCGCTCGCGAAGATCAAGCGCTGATGCACGGGCGACGACGATGAGCGCAATCTCCACGACGACTACCGATGCGAGCGCGACGCCGTTCGCCGCGCTGCTCGAACGCTTTGCCGAGCGGCGCGCGGCCGCAGGCGGCGCGCGTACGATCGGCTATCGCGAAGCGGGCGCAGCGTACGCAGCGCATGCCGGGCGCGATCCCGTCGTGTTGCTGCACGGGATCGGATCGGGTGCGGCGTCGTGGGTGCGTCAACTCGATGCGCTCGGCGCGACGCGTCGCGCGCTCGCGTGGGACGCGCCGGGCTATGGCGTCTCGTCGCGCGTCGCGGCCGATTCGCCTGTCGCATCCGACTACGCGGCGTCGCTCGCCGCGTGGCTCGACGCGCTGCGGATCGAACGCTGCGTGCTCGTCGGCCATTCGCTCGGCGCGATCGTCGCCGGCGCGTTCGCGCGGCAAGCGGGCGAGCGTCTTTCGGGATTGCTGCTGATTTCTCCGGCGGGCGGCTACGGCGGCGCACCCGCCGACGTGCGGGCCGAGCGGCGCGACAGCCGCCTCGCGCTGCTCGCGTCGCTCGGCCCGCAAGGGCTCGCCGCCGAGCGCAGCGCAAACATGCTGTCCGCGCAGGCGAGCGACGCCGCGCGCGCGTGGGTGCGCTGGAACATGGCGCGCATCGTGCCCGCCGGCTATGCGCAGGCGACGCACCTGCTCGCGAACGCGGACCTCGCGTCCGATCTCGCGCATTATCGCGGCCGCGTCGCGGTCGCGGTCGGCGCCGACGATACGATCACGCCGCCCGCCGCGTGCGAGCGGATCGCGCGGGCAGCGGGCGCCGGGTTGCAGGTGATCCCGCGCGCGGGCCATGCCGGCTATGTCGAAGCGCCGGATGCATACAACGCGTTGATCGACGCATTTTGCCGTCAATGCGACGGATCGCGAGGTGCGGCATGAGCGAGCCGCTGCTGAAGGACGCCGACGACGCGCGTAACGATTCGAACTACGTCGTGCCTGGGCTCGAGCGCGGGCTGCGGATCCTCGCCGAGTTCTCGCCGCGCGAGCCAGTGCTCGGCGCGCCGGAGCTGTCGAAGCGGCTCGGCATTCCGCGCACGACGGTGTTCCGTCTGCTGCAGACGCTCGAATCGCTGGGCTTTCTCGAGCGCGCGGACAAGGATCGCAACTATCGCCTCGGCGTCGCGGTGCTGCGCCTCGGCTTCGAATACCTGAGCTCGCTCGAGCTGACCGATCTCGGTTTGCCGGTGATCGAGGGCTTGCGCGACGCGACAGGCTTCACTGCGCACATCGTGATCCGCGACGGCCGCGATGTCGTGTTCGTCGCAAAGGCGCAAAACGCGGGGCACGCGTTCGGCTCGGTGCGGGTGAACGTCGGCACGCGCCTGCCCGCGCACGCGACGACGCACGGCCACGTGCTGATGGGCGACCTGACGCTCGCGGAGTTGCGCACGCTGTATCCGGAGCGGGCGCTCGAACGCGTGACGAAGGCGACGCCCGAGACCGTCGATGCGCTGTTCGACGTGATCCGTGCCGACGCGCGCCGCGGCTACGGCATCGGCAACTCGGCGTTCGAGCGCGACATCTCGGTCGTCACGGCGCCCGTGCGCAACGAGGCGAGCCGGATCGTCGCAGTCGTCACGGTGACGGTGCCGAGGCCGGAGATCGATGCGTCGCTCGTCGCCGACGGGCTGATCGACAAGGTCGTGCGTGCGGCGGCCGAGCTGTCTCGGCGGCTCAATTACCGGTCCGACGACGAAAACACCTACTTGAAGGCATTGGGATTGCGATGATCCAGATCGATTTGAGCGGGCAGGTCGCGGTGGTGACGGGCGGCTCGTCCGGAATCGGCTACGCGAGCGCCGAGCTTTTCTTGCGCGCGGGCGCGTCGGTCGCGATATGCGGCCGCAGCGACGAGCGGCTCGCGAGCGCGCAAGCGCGGCTCGCGCAGCAGTTTCCGCGCGAGCGCGTGCTCGCCGCGCGCTGCGACGTGCTCGACGAGGCCGACGTGAATGCGTTCGCGCAGGCTGTCGCCGAGCGCTTCGGCGGCGCCGACATGCTCGTCAACAACGCGGGCCAGGGGCGCGTGTCGACGTTCGCGGACACGACGGACGACGCGTGGCGCGACGAGCTCGAACTGAAGTACTTCAGCGTCGTCCGTCCGACGCGCGCGTTCCTGCCGCTGCTGCGCGCGTCGGTCGCGCCGACGATTACCTGCGTGAACTCGCTGCTCGCGCTGCAGCCGGAGCCGCACATGGTCGCGACGTCGTCGGCGCGCGCGGGCGTGCTGAGCCTCGTCAAATCGCTCGCGAACGAGCTTGCGCCCGAGCGCATCCGCGTCAACTCGATCCTGATCGGCATCGTCGAATCGGGACAGTGGCGGCGGCGTTACGACGCGCAGGCCGCACCGGGCGAATCGTGGGAAGCGTGGACGGCCGCGCTCGCCGCGAAGAAGAACATTCCGCTTGCGCGTTTCGGCCGGCCCGGCGAGGCCGCGTGGGCGCTCTTTTATCTAGCAACGAATCTGTCGTCGTACACGACGGGCAGCCATATCGACGTATCAGGAGGCTTTGCACGCCATGTCTAACAAAACCACGACCACGGTCGGCGAGCTGATTGCCGCCTTCCTCGAACAATGCGGCGTGAAAACCGCCTTCGGCGTGATCTCGATTCACAACATGCCGATCCTCGACGCGATCCATACCCGCGGCAAGATCCGCTACGTCGGCGCGCGCGGCGAGGCGGGCGCCGTCAACATGGCAGACGGCCTCGCGCGCGTGTCGGGCGGGCTCGGCGTCGCGTTCACGAGCACGGGCACCGCGGCGGGCAACGCGGCGGGCGCGATGGTCGAGGCGCTGACGGCCGGCACCGCGCTCGTGCACATCACCGGGCAGATCGAGACGCCTTATCTCGATCAGGATCTCGCGTACATCCACGAAGCGCCGGATCAACTGTCGATGCTCAACGCGATCTCGAAGGCCGCGTATCGCGTGCGCACGGTCGAAACCGTGCTGCCGACGATCCGCGAGGCGGTGCGTGTCGCGATGACCGCACCGAGCGGCCCCGTGTCGGTCGAGATTCCGATCGACATCCAGGCGGCCGAGATCGAGTGGCCGGACGACCTCGCGCCGCCGCACGTCGCGGTGCGCGAGCACGATAGCGCGCGCGTCGCGCAGCTCGCCGAGCGTCTCGCGAACGCGCGCCGGCCGCTGCTGTGGCTCGGCGGCGGCGCGCGGCACGCGCGCGCGGAAGTCGAGCGGCTCGTCGCGCTCGGCTTCGGCGTCGTCACGAGCGTACAGGGGCGCGGCGTGCTGCCCGAGGATCATCCGGCGACGCTCGGCGCATTCAACGTGCACGCGGCCGTCGAGCGCTTCTACAAGACGTGCGACGCGCTCGTCGTGGTGGGTTCGCGGCTGCGCGGCAACGAGACGCTGAAGTACAAGCTCGCGCTGCCGAGCCCGCTGTTCCGCGTCGATGCCGACGCGCTCGCCGACAACCGCGGCTATCGCAACGATCTGTTCGTGCACGGCGATGCGAAGCGCGTGCTCGCCGAGCTCGCCGACCGGCTCGAAGGCAAGCTCGCCGTCGATCCGCGCTTCGCCGACGATCTCGCGGCCGCGCGGGAGGCGGCCGTCGCCGAAGTCGGCAAGGGGCTCGGCCCGTACAAGCGCCTCGTCGACACGCTGCAGCAGGCGCTTGGCCGCGACTACAACTGGGTGCGCGACGTGACGATCTCGAACAGCACGTGGGGCAACCGCCTGCTCAGGATCTTCGAGCCGCGCGCGGGCGTGCATGCGCTGGGCGGCGGGATCGGGCAGGGGATGCAGATGGCGATCGGCGCGGCGCTCGCCGGCGCGGCGGCGAAGACTGTGTGCCTCGTCGGCGACGGCGGCCTGATGGTCAACGTCGGCGAGCTCGCGACCGCCGTGCAGGAAAACGCGAACGTGATGATCGTGCTGATGAACGACCAGTGCTACGGCGTGATCCGCAACATCCAGGACGCGCAGTACGGCGGCCGCCGCTGCTACGTCGATCTGCATCAGCCGGATTTCGCGCAGTTCTGCGCGAGCCTGAAGCTCGCGCATCACCGGATCACGTCGCTCGACGACGCGGAGCGCATCGTTCGCGAGGGGCTCGCGCACGAAGGCCCGGTGCTCGTCGAGGTCGACATGTTGTCGGTCGGTTCGTTCGCGGCCGCGTTCGCGGGGCCGCCCGTCAAGAAGGACACGCCCGCGGAGCGTCAGTATGCGTAACGCTCACGCTCCCGTCGACGTCGCGATGATCGGCTTCGGCGCGATCGGCGCGGCCGTCTATCGCGCGGTCGAGCACGACGCCGCGCTGCGCGTCGCACACGTGATCGTGCCCGAGCACCAATGCGATGCGGTGCGCGGCGCGCTCGGCGAGCGCGTCGACGTCGTGTCGTCGGTCGACGCGCTCGCATACCGTCCGCAGTTCGCGCTCGAGTGCGCGGGGCATGGCGCGCTCGTCGACCACGTGGTGCCGCTCCTGAGGGCGGGCACCGATTGCGCGGTCGCGTCGATCGGCGCGCTGTCCGACCTCGCGCTGCTCGACGCGCTGTCGGAAGCGGCCGACGAAGGCGGCGCGACGCTCACGCTGCTGTCGGGCGCGATCGGCGGCGTCGACGCGCTCGCGGCCGCGAAGCAGGGCGGCCTCGACGAAGTGCAGTACATCGGCCGCAAGCCGCCGCTCGGCTGGCTCGGCACGCCGGCCGAGGCGCTCTGCGATCTGCGCGCGATGACGGCCGAGCAGACGATCTTCGAAGGCAGCGCGCGCGATGCGGCGCGGCTCTATCCGAAGAACGCGAACGTCGCGGCGACGGTCGCGCTTGCGGGCGTCGGGCTGGATGCGACGAAAGTGCGCCTGATCGCCGATCCGGCCGTCACGCGCAACGTGCACCGGGTCGTCGCGCGCGGCGCGTTCGGCGAGATGTCGATCGAGATGAGCGGCAAGCCGCTGCCGGATAACCCGAAAACGTCCGCGCTGACGGCGTTCAGCGCGATCCGCGCGCTGCGCAACCGCGCGTCGCACTGCGTGATCTGAACGGTTAGGACACCCATCATCATGACTGCATTCGATTCTTCCCTGGTGCCGTCGGGCGACATTCTGATCGGCGGCGAGTGGCGGCGCGGCCGCGGCGCGACGACGCCGAACTTCTATCCGGCCGACGGCTCGCTCAACACGGAGATCCACATGGCCGACGCGGCCGACACGCGCGAGGCGGTCGAGGCGGCCGACGCCGCGTGGCGCCGAGCGAACTGGTCGGGCTTGAAGCCGCATCAGCGCGCGGGCGTGCTGTACCGCGTCGCCGATCTGATTCACGCGAATCGCGAGGCGCTCGCGCAACTGCAGCGGCGCGACAACGGCAAGCCGATCAACGAGACGCGCGCGCTCGTCGCGAGCGCGGCGAATACCTTCCGCTATTTCGCCGCGTGCGCGGAGACGCTCGACGAGGCGCTGACGCCGTCGCGCGGCGACTATCTGTCGATGAGCGTGCACGAGCCGCTCGGTGTCGTCGCGGCGATCACGCCGTGGAATTCGCCGATCGCGTCCGATGCGCAGAAGCTCGGCCCCGCGCTCGCGGCCGGCAACGCGGTCGTGCTGAAGCCGGCCGAGGTGACGCCGCTCGCGTCGCTCGCGCTCGCGCGCCTCTGCGAGCAGGCGGGCGTGCCGCGCGGCGTGATCTCGGTGCTGCCGGGCAAGGGCTCGGTGATCGGCGACGCGCTCGTGCGCGATCCGCTCGTGAAGAAGGTGTCGTTCACGGGCGGCACCGAAGTGGGCCGCGGGATCGCGCGGCTCGCGGCCGAGAAGCTGATGCCGCTGTCGCTCGAGCTGGGCGGCAAGTCGCCGACGATCGTGTTCGGCGACGCCGATCTCGACCACGCGGTCAACGGCGTGCTGTACGGCATCTTCAGCTCGTCGGGCGAATCGTGCATCGCGGGCTCGCGCCTGTTCGTCCAGCGCTCGATCTACGACGCGTTCGTCGCGCGCCTCGTCGACGCGGCGCGCAAGCTGCGCGTCGGCGATCCGGCGAGCGAGCGCACGCAGATGGGCCCGCTCATCACCGCGCAGCATCGCGACACGGTCGAGCGTTACGTCGCGCTCGGCCGCGACGAAGGCGCACGCGTGCTGTGCGGCGGCGAGCGGCCGACGGGCGAGGGCCGCGACGCGGGTTTCTTCTACCTGCCGACGATTCTCGACGGCCTGTCGAACCGCGCGCGGATTTGCCGGGAAGAAATTTTCGGGCCGGTGCTCGTTGCGCTGCCGTTCGACGATGAGGCGGCGCTCGTCGCCGAGGCGAACGACAGCGTATTCGGGCTCGCGGCCGGCATCTGGACGCGCGACTACAAGCGCGCATGGCGCGTCGCGCGCGCGCTCGACGCGGGCACCGTGTGGATCAATACGTACAAGCAGTTCTCGATCTCGACGCCGTTTTCGGGCTGGAAGGAAAGCGGGATGGGGCGCGAGAAAGGCAGCCTCGGGATTCGCGAGTACATGCAGCAGAAGAGCCTCTACTGGGGCTTGAACGATTCGCCGCTGCCGTGGGCGAACTGACGGAGAGGAGCATCGCATGAGCATTCTCGGCATCGAACAGATTACCTACGGCGTGACCGATCTCGCGACGTGCCGCCGTTTCTTTGCGGACTGGGGCTTGAAAGAGGTCGCGCGCGACGAAGCGCACGTGCGCTTCGAGACGATGAACGGTTGCACGGTGCGCGTCGTCGACGCACGCGATCCGTCTCTGCCGCCCGCTTTCGAGGCGGGCCCGACGCTGCGCGAGGTCACGTGGGGCGTCGGCGCGAAGGCGGAGCTCGACGCGCTGCGCGGCAGGCTCGCCGGCCAGCCGGGCCACTACGAGACCGACGACGCGATCGGCTGCATCGATCCGAACGGCATGGCGATCCGCATCGAGGTCACGCGCAAGCGCGCGATCGACGTGAAGGGCTCGCTGCCGAACGTGTGGGGCGAAACGCTGCGCGTCGACCAACCCGCCGCGATCTACGAGCGCGCGGAGCCGATCGAGGTCGGCCATGTCGTGTTCTTCACGAACCGGCTCGCCGAGCAGGAGGCGTTCTATCACGAACTGCTCGGCTTCGAGACGTCGGATCGCTATCCGGGCCGCGGCGCGTTCATGCGCTGCGCGCCGCACGGCGGCCATCACGACCTGTTCCTGCTCGCGCTGCCTACGGCCAAGCGCGGCCTGAACCACGTCGCGTTCACGGTGCGCGACATCCACGAAGTGTTCGGCGGCGGGATGCACGTGAGCCGTTGCGGTTGGCAGACGCAGCTCGGGCCGGGGCGGCATCCGGTGTCGTCCGCGTACTTCTGGTATTTCCGCAATCCGGCGGGCGGCCTCATCGAGTATTACGCGGACGAGGACATGCTGACGCCCGCATGGCAGCCGCGCGAGTTCGAGCCGGGCCCGACCGTGTTCGCCGAGTGGGCGATCGACGGCGGTCTCGACGGCAACACGCGCAGGCAAAAGAACGCGCAGGCGCCGGAGGGCAGGTTCATGACGGAGCGCAAAGATGACTGAGCAAGCGAGTGCCGATGCGAGCGCCGCGCCGCGCACCGTCGTCGTGATCGGCGGCGGGCAGGCGGCGGGCTGGGTGATGAAGACATTGCGCGGCGAGGGCTTTGCCGGACGCATCGTGATGATCGCGGACGAAGCGCATCTGCCGTACGAGCGGCCGCCGCTGTCGAAGGCGGTGCTCGCGGGCGAGGCCGACATCTCGACCGTGCGCGTCGTGCAGCCCGACGAATTCGGCGCGCTCGGCGTCGAAGCGTGGCAGCCGGAGCGCGCGGTGTCGATCGATCGCGCGCGGCGCGTCGTGCGCGCCGCGTCGGGCCGCGAGATCGAATACGACAGGCTCGTGATCGCGACCGGCGGCGCGCCGCGACGTCTGCCGGATGCGATCGTCGCAACGCCTCGTCTTCACTATCTGCGCACGCTCGATGAAGCGGTTGCGCTCGGCGAGCGGCTGCGCGCGAGCCGCCGCGTGCTTGTGATCGGCGGCGGCTGGATCGGGCTCGAAGTGGCGGCGACCGCGCGCAAGCTCGGCGTCGACGCGGTCGTCGTCGAGGGCGCGCCGCGCCTTTGCGCGCGTTCGGTGCCGGGCGCGGTGTCCGACTTCCTGCTCGAATTGCACCGCGCGAACGGCGTCGACATACGGCTGAACGCGTCGCTCGCGTCGCTCGGCGCGCATCCCGCCGACGCGAACCGCGTGCGCGCGACGCTTGCCGACGGCACCGCCGTCGACGCCGACTTCGCGGTCGCGGGGATCGGTCTCGCGCTCAACACGTCGCTCGCGACCGAAGCGGGCTTGCACGTCGACGACGGCATCGTCGTCGACGAATACGGGGCGACGAGCGATCCGGCGATCTTCGCGTGCGGCGACGTCGCGAACCATCCGAACGCATGGCTCAAGCGCCGCGTGCGGCTCGAATCGTGGGCGAACGCGCAGAACCAGGCGATTGCGGCTGCGAAGGCAGTGCTGGGCGTGCGTGCGCCGTATGCGGAGATTCCGTGGTTCTGGTCCGATCAATACGACGTGAACCTGCAGATCCTCGGCGATCTGCCCGCGGACGCGCAACTCGTCGTTCGCGGCGACATCGCGGCCAAACGCGCGACGCTGTTCTTCGTAACGCACGGCGCGCTGCGCGGCGTGATCGCGATCAACTCGGCGCGCGAGCTGAAGCTCGCGCGCAAATGGATGAATCAAGGGCGCGCGATCGACGTCGCCGCGCTGGCGGATACGACAAGGGCGCTTGCCTGACCACGAGAACGACTACATGGAGGAGAACACACGCATGAGCACACTGGAAACCGCGATCGCGGGCTCGCCCGCGGCCGCCGCGGCGGCGGGCGCCGCGACACCCGGAGCGATCATCGCACGCCTCGAGCGGCTGCCCGCGAACGCGATGCAGATCCGCGCGCGCGTGCTGATCGGCACCGCGACCTTCTTCGACGGCTTCGACGTGATCACGATCGCGGCGACGCTGCCGCTGCTGATCCACAAATGGGGGCTGTCGCCGAATCAGGTCGGGATGCTGATCGCCTCCGGCGCGATCGGGCAGTTGCTCGGCGCGTTCCTGTTTCCGGCGCTCGCGGAAAAGCACGGCCGCGTGCGCGCGATCGCGTGGAGTTCGGCCGTGATCGGCGTGACGAGCATTGCGTGCGGATTCGCTTCGACATTCGAAGCATTCGTGTTGCTGCGGATCGTTCAGGGGCTTGGCCTTGGCGGCGAGTTGCCGGTCGCCGCGACTTACATCAACGAAATCACGCGCGCGCACGGGCGCGGGCGCTTCGTGCTGCTGTACGAGATCGTGTTTCCGATCGGCCTGCTCGCGTCGATGGCGCTCGGCGCATGGCTCGTGCCGCGCTTCGGCTGGGAGGTGATGTACTTCATCGGCGGAATGCCGCTCTTGCTCGCGCTCGTGCTCGTGCGGCTCGTGCCGGAATCGCCGCGCTGGCTCGCGTCGCGCGGGCGGCTCGATGACGCGGGGCGCGCGTTGCACGTGTTCGAATCCTCGGTGAAAGGCCCGCTGCCGCCCGTCGCGCACGCGAGCGAATTCGACGCACTCGTGCGCAGCCATCCGAAGCGCCGCATGATCGACCTGTTCGGGCCCGCGTATCTGAAGCGCACGCTCGCGGTCGCGACGCTGTGGGCCACGTGCGGGTTCATCCAGTACGGGCTCTCGACCTGGCTGCCGACGATCTACAAGGACTTCTATCACGCGCCGCTGCAGCTCGCGCTGAATCTCGCGGTGATCGGCTCGGTGATGGGCGTCGTGGGCTCGCTCGTTTCGGCGCTTGCCGTCGACGCGGTCGGCCGAAAGCCGGTGATCGTGTGGTCGTTCGTGCTCTGCGCGCTGTCGCTCGTGTTCGCGGGGATCTATCACGCGTCGTCGGTGTACGTCGTCGCGACGTTCTGCTCGTTCGCGCTCGGCCTGATGGCGTCGGGCTTCATCACGTCCTACGTGTACACGCCCGAGCAGTATCCGACGAGCATTCGCGCGGCCGGCTGCGGGCTCGGCAGCGCGTGGCTGAAGCTTGCGTCGTTCGTCGCGCCGATGGTGGTGCCGCACGCGATCGTCGGCGGCGATCTGAGCCCGGCGTTCTATTTGCTCGCGGCGGTGCCGCTCATTGCCGCGCTGACCGTGCATTTCGTCGGCATCGAGACAAAAGGGCAGGTGCTCGAGAAACTCGAGGCATAGCGCGGCATTTTCGCAACGTTCGGTGGCGCGGCAGAAACGGCCCGGATATTCCGGGCCGTTTTTTTATGCGCGTGCATTTGGAATGCGGCGGAAAAGATGCATCGGTTGCGTCCGCCGATGCATCCGGCGGTTCGGCGTCGGCCGGCCGCGGGCGCTCCTCCGCGTGGATTCGCTAAGTCGTATTTTCGGGATTTATTAATGGCCGGTTTAAAACATTTACTGGTGAATCGGAATTGGATTGTGCGAATCTTTGCGTAATGTTCGCTGGATTACACTTTTCACATTCTTTCCGCAGTGTTCGATGGATTACTGTTTTTGAGTATTTGAAGTTTGACGGAGTGGAAAGTTATTAATATCCCTGCCTGCGAGGCGTGATCGGGGTTTGCGATTGATGCTGGGGAAATCGTATAAATGGTTTTGACAGTTAATCGCGATGCATGATTTCGTATTCGGCGGCGATGTCCTGCGGACTTCGCATTCGGAAATGACCCTGCTGACGGCCCGTGCGAATTGAATTCACAGGGGATATTGAGTGAACAAAATCTACAATGTTGTCTGGAGTCGGGTGCGAGGCCAATTGATTGCGGTTTCCGAATTTGCCGGATCGAATGGCAAGGGTCCGACGACGCGAGTCGTCACGGCGGCGTCCGGCGTCGCCGCGCGTCATGCGGCCTCGGGCCGGTCGCGCCCGTCATGGGCGAAGCTCGGCCTGATGTCGCTTGCGGTGAGCGCGGCGATGGGCGGGATCGCGGCCGACGCGGTGGCGCAGGTCAGCTATGCGGCGGGCTTTAACGCCTATGCCGGCCCCGGCGGCAATACCGGCTCGTGGGCGTTCTACAACCCGGCCTTCAGCGCGGGCGCGCTGCTGTACGGAACGGCGGTCGGCAACTACGCGTATGCGAACGGCGAGGGCAGCTCCGCCTACGGCGATCACGCGACCGCGAAGGGGCGCATCGGCACCGCGCTCGGCGCCTATGCGGAAGCAGCCGGCGACGGCAGCAATGCATTCGGTGCGAGCGCACGGGCGCTGCCGGACTTCAGCATCGCGATCGGCACGAACGCGCAGGCGCTGAAGGACATGGGGCAATCGATCCCCGGCCGCGAAGACATCGGCACGATCGCGATCGGCGCTAACTCGATCGCGCAGGGTGACAACAGCGATCCGCTGCACGTGTCCGCGCCGAATGCGTTCGGCGGCTACACGAGCGCGACGGCGAGCGGCGCCGTGGCGCTGGGCGAAGGCGCCGCGTCGTCCGCGTATTACGCGAACGCGCTGGGCTCGTATTCGAAGGCGTCGGGTGCGGGCGCCGTCGCGGTCGGCGGCGGCGCCGAGGCGACCGCGCAAGGCGCGGTGGCGATCGGCGGCGCGACGAGCGTCAATAACGCGACCGCGCTGTCCGGCTATGCGAGCGCAAGCGGCATCAACGCCGTCGCGATTGGTTCCGGCGCGCAGGCAACGGGCAGCCAGTCGATCAGCATCGGCACGGGCAACGTCGTGTCGGGCGCGAACGCCGGTGCGTTCGGCGATCCGTCGACGGTCACGGGCACGGGTTCGTATTCGTTCGGCAACAACAACACGATCAACGCGAACAATGCGTTCGTGCTCGGCAGCAACGTGACGATCGGCTCGGGTCTCGACGGTTCGGTCGCGCTTGGCAACGGTACGACGGTTGCGGCGGCGAACCCGACCAGCAGCGCGACGATCACGACGACGTCGGGCGGCCAGCTGACCCTGTCCGGCTTCGCAGGGGCGAATCCGACGAGCGTCGTCAGCGTCGGCGCACCCGGTGCCGAGCGCCAGATCACGAACGTCGCGGCGGGGCGCATCACGCCGACGTCGACGGACGCCGTCAACGGCAGCCAGCTGTATGCGGTCGCGAGCACGATCGACAACGCGGTGAACGGCGGCGGGATCAAGTACTTCCACGCGAATTCGACCTTGCCCGATTCGACGGCGGCGGGCACTGACAGCGTCGCAGTCGGGCCGGCCGCGCTCGCCTACGGCAACGATTCGATCGCCGAAGGCACGAACGCGACGGCGGGCGTGAGCGGCAATCCGGCGGTCTCGGGCGACGTCGCGCTCGGCAGCGGCGCGCAGGCGACGGGCGGACGATCGCTCGCGCTCGGCGCGAACGCATCGGTCAACACCGCGGGCGGCGTCGCGCTCGGCGCCGGGTCGGTGGCGAATCGCGCGGCCGGCACGTACACCGATCCGATCACGGGCGGCAGCTTCACGACCGCATTCGGCGCGGTATCGGTCGGCCTCGAAGGATCGCTGCGCCAGATCACCAACGTCGCGGCGGGCACGCAGGCGACGGACGCGGTGAACGTCGGCCAGCTGCAAGGCGCGATCGCGCAGCTGAACCAGTCGATCCAGAACATCACGAACGGCTCGAACTCGGGCAGCAACGGGGGCAATGGAAACAACACCGGGCAGAACGTGTCGGGCCAGTGGATCACGGGCAATCCGTCGACCTACACGCCGCCCGTGGCGAGCGGCATCGGCTCGACCGCCGCGGGCAGCGGCAGCGTCGCGTCCGGCGCGAACAGCGTCGCGATCGGCGACGGCGCGTCGGCGTCCGGCAACAACTCGGTCGCGCTCGGCGCCAATTCGGTCGCGAGCGCGCCGAATACGGTGTCGGTCGGCTCGGTCGGCAACGAGCGGACGATCTCGAATGTCGCGCCGGGCGTGAACGGCACCGATGCGGTGAACGTGAACCAGTTGAACAGCGGCATCGGCAATGCGGTCGGCCAGGCGAATCAGTACACGGATCAGAAGGTCGACCATCTGCGGCGCGAGATGAACGGCGGCGTGGCGGCGGCGATGGCGGTGGCAGGCTTGCCGCAGCCGACCGCGCCGGGCAAGAGCATGGTCGCGATCGCGGGCTCGACGTGGCAAGGGCAGCAAGGCTTCGCGCTCGGTGTATCGACGATTTCCGAGAACGGCAAGTGGCTGTACAAGGGCTCGCTCACGACCAGCACGCGCGGCGGCACGGGCGCGGTGCTCGGGGCAGGCTATCAGTGGTGACGCGAGTGGCGTACGGCGGCCGGCGTACGGCCGTCCGTGGGGACGATAAGGAATCCAATATGAAAATGAACAGGATATCGAAATATGTGGCGGCCGCCGGGATCTTCGGGGCGCTGCTGGCGGGATGCGGGATGGCGCCGAAGACCGCACCGGACGGCTCGGTCGGCTTCCCGGCGCGCGACAGCGCGTGGCTGAAGGAAGGCACGTTCGTGAATGCCGAGAATCTGCGCCAGATCGGGCCCGGTCTCGACAAGAACCAGGTCTATGCGCTGATCGGCGAGCCGCATTTCAGCGAAGGCATCATCGGCGTGCACGTGTGGAACTACGTGTTCAATTTCCGCACGGGCCCGGGGGCGAGCGACGTCGTGACGTGCCAGTACCAGATCCAGTATGACGATCGCTATCGCGTGAAGTCGACGTACTGGAAAGATTCGGCGTGCAAGGCGCTCGCCGACGGCCCGAAGCCGGCGCCCGCCGTGCAGACGGCGCCGCGCGATGACGTGAAGCAGTTCACACTCGATTACCAGTTGCTGTTCCCGTTCGACAAATCGGCGCTGCGCGACCTGCTGCCGGCCGGGCGCGCGGAGCTGGACCGGATCGCGGCCACGCTGGAGCAGCAATACCAGCACATCCGCTCGGTACGGGTCACGGGCTATACCGACCGGCTCGGCACGAACACGTACAACCGTCAACTGTCGCTCGCGCGGGCCGAGGCGATTCGCGAATATTTGACGACGCGCGGCCTGCCCGGGAATCTGATCGTCGCGCAGGGGCTCGGCAAGGCCGATCCGGTGAGCAACGGCTGTCCCGACGGGCATTCGGCCGAGGCGATCGCATGCCTCGCGCCGGACCGGCGCGTCAGGATCGACGTGGCCGGCGAGCGGCGGTAGTCTCGCGGCGGGCCGGCGCGAGCCGGCCCGAGACCGCAACGTCGGCATGTATCGGTACGCATCGGCGCCCATCGTGGCGCCGATGTGCGTTTTGTGCGGACGCGTCGGCGTGACAGACGGCCGTTCGATGTGCGAGCCGGCCCGTCCGCCGAATCGTGGCAAGTCGCTGCGCGATTCAGCGGACGGCGGTGACGGGCACGCTCGCGATGCGCACGAGGCGATCGAGAATGCTGCGATGGAAGAAGTGGGCGAGCGCGTGGACGGGGTCGCGGCGCGGGGCGACGACGACAATCTCGTCGCAGCCGTTCTCGGTCGCGCATGCGGCGATCGTGTCGGCGATCGGGCCGACTTTCATCGAGACCGAATATTTGACGTTGGCGTCCTTGAGGATGCCGATGGCTTGGGCGAGTTCGCCTTCCGAAAAATCGCGCTCGATCTGACGGAGCTTCGCGAGCGAGTGGAAGGCCTCGAGGCGGGTGGATTCGAGCGGGGGCTGCACGTTGACGAGCACGACTTCGGATGCGCATCGCTCGTGATACAGGAAGGCGGCGTGCCGCACGGCCTGCAGCGAACGCTGCGAATGACCGACGGGAACCAGGAGTTTGAGCATGAGAAAACCTGTTCGGTAACGCAATGACGGTAGGCTAGTCGCGCCCGCGTCGGCATGGTCTAAAGAAATTCGGGGGCGGCATAAAAATGTCGTAAACACTCATCCCGCGCTCGCCTTATAAAAAATATAAGAAATATAAGTTTATGCGCATAAAGGGACGGGTCGATTGGCAACCGATTCGGATCGTTCGGGTGCTTCGCGCCGGGATGCCGGCGCCGATGTACGGTGCACGGCTCGATCGAGTGCTGCGGCGTGGGGCCGTCGCCACGCATCGCCACGTGCATTGCGGCGCTGAGATGGCGGGTGCGGCGCGCCGGTTGACGCGGTATCCAAATCGCGTCCTTGACTTGTTGCGGCGCGGCAGGTTCGGCGTGCGGCCGCGGTAGCCGGGGTGGCGACGCAGCGCGAACCGCGGCGTTTATATAATCGTCGACATTCCTGCCACCCGCGGCGCAGCGCCGCGCCGGCGCACCGCAGGCCGTTTTGCCGCCGGTTCACACGGAGCCACGCATGTCCGAACGCATTTCTCCATCGCCCCGCTCGCCGTCCATGCCGTCCGATCCGCTCGTGGGCATGCCGGCGCATGCGCTCGCCGCGGCAATCCGGCGCAAGGACGTGTCGTGCGTCGAGACGATGCGTGCGTATCTCACGCACATCGAACGCGTGAACGGCGACGTCAACGCGATCGTCGCGCTGCGCGAACCGGACGTGCTGCTTGCCGAGGCTGCGCAGAAGGATGCGGCGCTCGCGCGCGGCGAGTATGCGGGCTGGCTGCACGGCATGCCGCAGGCGCCGAAGGATCTTGCGATGACGAAGGGCATCGTGACGACGCTCGGTTCGCCGATCTTTCGCACGATGACGCCGTCGGTGGACGCGATCGTCGTCGAGCGGATGCGCGCGGCGGGCGCGGTGTTCATCGGCAAGACGAACACGCCCGAGTTCGGGTTGGGCTCGCACACGTTCAACGAGGTCTACGGCGCGACGCGCAATCCGTACGATCTGACGAAGAGCGCGGGCGGCAGCAGCGGCGGCGCGGCGGCCGCGCTCGCGGCGCGGATGCTGCCTGTCGCCGACGGAAGCGACTTCGGCGGCTCGCTGCGCAATCCGGCCGCGTTCTGCAACGTCTACGGATTTCGACCGTCGCAAGGGTGCGTGCCGCGCTGGCCGAGCATCGACGTGTTCGTCCAGCAACTCGGCACCGAAGGGCCGATGGGGCGCACGGTCGTCGACGTCGCGCAACTGCTCGCGATTCAGGCGGGCTATGACCGGCGCGATCCGCTGTCGCTCGCCGAGGACCCGCAGCGCTTCGCGCAGTCGCTCGATGCCGACTTGCGAGGCAAGCGAATCGCATGGGTCGGCGACTGGAACGGGTATCTCGCCATGGAGGCGGGTGTGCTCGAGCTGTGCGAGGCGAGCTTCGACGCGTTGCGCGCGATCGGCTGCGACGTCGACGCGGCGCTGCCGGCATTTTCCCCCGAGCGAATCTGGCAGACGTGGCTCGCGCACCGCCATCTCCTCTCCGGCGGGAGTCTGCTGATGCATTATCGCGAGCCGTCGCGGCGCGCGCTGCTGAAGCCGGAGGCGGTCTACGAAGTGGAGGGCCTGTTCGCGCTCGGCGCGGTCGATATCTACGAGGCGAGCGCGGCGCGCAGCGCGTGGTATCAGGCGCTCGCGACGTTCTTCGAGCGCTACGACTACATTGCGGCGCCGACCGCGCAGGTCTTTCCGTTCGACGTCGACCTTCGCTGGCCGCGGACGATCGCCGGGCGTGCGATGGACACCTATCATCGCTGGATGGAAACGGTCGTGCCGTGGACGCTCGCCGGCTGCCCCGTGATCAGCGTGCCGGTCGGGTTCAACGTGGTGGGGTTGCCGATGGGCATGCAACTGATCGGCCGGCCGCGCGACGATTTCGCCGTGCTGCAACTCGCGCATGCATACGAGAAGGAGCGCGATTGGGTGAGTGCGCGTCCGCCCGCATTATCCGGCGCGCGTATCGAATAGGCGTGCAGGCGAGTACATGCACGGTGCGGCCGGGCAGCGCCGAGTTATTGTTTCGACATGCAAAATAATTGATGCGGTTTGATAGTCGCGATCGATGAGACTCACTTCGCGATCCGCAGTTCTCCCGCGGGCAGCCGGCTTGTCGATTTCAATTCGCGCATCGAAATCGTGCTGAGCAGTTCCTTCACGCCCGGCAGCGACCGGAGCCGATTCAACACGAAACTCGAGAACGTATCGAAATTCTTCGCGACGATTTGCACGAGATAGTCGTGCTGGCCGGTCGTGTTGTGGCACGCGACCACCTCCGGCATCGCCATCACGCCCGCCTCGAACGCGCGGCAGGTTTTCTCCGTGTGGCTGTCGAGAGAGATGTTGACGAACGCGACGATCTCGTAGCCGAGCGCGCGCCGATCGAGGATCGCCTGATAGCCCGAGATGAAGCCGTCGGCTTCGAGCCGGCGCAGGCGCTTCCAGCACGGCGCCGCCGACAGCGCGACGCGATCGGCCAGCTCCGCGTTGCTCAGGCGCCCGTTCTCCTGCAGGATCTTCAGAATCTTCAGATCTGTATCGTCGAGCTTCATGCCGATCGCCTTTTTATGGAAGGAATAAAAGAGGAAAGATTTTTTTGATTATAGGGGGGCGCAGGAATGAAATGGAAAGCATATTTCCTGCTAGCTTTCTTACACTGAGTCGATTGGCGATCGGCGCCGCGCGGCTTGTCGCATGCCGGCGGGACGAATCGCATCCACTGTGCCAAGGAGCCACCACATGACGTATTCGAGCTATCACAAGAAGGACATCGACGGCCGTCCGCTGCATCCGGAAACGCAGATGATGTCGTACGGATTCGATCCGTTTTTGTCCGAAGGCGCGGTGAAGCCTCCGGTGTTCCTCACGTCGACGTTCGCATTCCGCTCGGCGGAGGACGGCGCCGATTTCTTCGACGTCGTGTCGGGCCGCAAGCCGCTCCCGCAAGGCGAGGCGGCGGGCCTCGTCTACAGTCGCTTCAATCATCCGAATCTCGAGATCGTCGAGGATCGCCTCGCGCTGCTTGACGGCTCCGATGCGGCGGTCGTCACGTCGAGCGGAATGTCGGCGATCAGCGCGATCTTTCTCGCATTCCTGCGGCCCGGCGATCAACTCGTGCAATCGGTGCCGCTGTATGGCGGCACGGAAACGCTGATCGCGAAATATCTGCGCGACTGGGGCGTCGGCGCGCATCCGATCGACAACGGACTGTCGCCGCAGTCGATCGGCGCGGCGCTCGAAGCCGCCGCGCAGCAGGGCCCCGTGCGGCTCTGCTATGTCGAGACGCCGGCGAATCCGACGAACGCGCTGATCGATCTCGACGGCATGCGCCGCGCGCTCGACGCGTTCGAAGCGCGTCACGGCTATCGCCCGATTTCGGTGTGCGACAACACGCTGCTCGGGCCGATCTTCCAGAAGCCGAGCGAGCACGGCGTCGACATGTCGGTGTATTCGCTGACCAAGTACGTGGGCGGCCATAGCGACCTCGTCGCGGGCGGCGTCACGGGGCGCCGGGATCTCGTCGCGAAGGTCCGCGCGGTGCGCAGCGCGTTCGGCTCGCAACTCGATCCGCATTCGTCGTGGATGCTGATCCGCTCGATGGAGACGGTCGTGCTGCGGATGAAGCAGGCGGCGCGCACCGCGTCGGCGGTCGCGAAGTGGCTCGCGGCGAATCCGTATCAGAAGGTCGATGTATACCACCCGGAGCTGATCGTCGACGATGCTTATCAGGCCGTGTACAAGCGGCAATGCACCGGCGCCGGCTCGACGTTCGCGTTCGTGCTGAGTGGCGGTCGCGCCGAAGCATTCCGGTTCATCAATGCGCTGCATCTGTTCAAGTCCGCGGTGAGCCTCGGCGGCACCGAATCGTTGATTTGCCATCCGGCGTCGACCACGCACTCCGGCGTGCCCGAGGCGGCGCGCAAGGCGGCGGGCGTGTCGGAAGGGTTGATTCGCGTGTCGATCGGGCTCGAGCACGAGGAGGATCTGATCGCCGATCTCGACAACGCGTTTCGCCGGTCCGGCATCGCGGCAGGCGGCTGACGCGGCGACGTCGGCTCGCGCGGGGCGCGGCGACGTCGGCGCGGCCGGTGCACGGCGCGCCGGGCTTGCCGCATGCCCGAATGCGAACGCGCGATGTCCGTCGGACACCCGAAATCGGCTTCGGTTGACGGCAGCGCACCGTCAACCGAAGTCGATCGATCACGGCCGTTTGGCTTCGGTTTCGGTTCGAGTCAAGCGGAGCGGGATCGATACGTCGATAGTGCCGCGATGATCGCCTGTCTGGATTCGAAGAACTCCTTTTGCGCCTGCTTGATTTCGTCGCCCGTTCTGGCGAAGCCATGCTTGGGCACGAGCGTTGCCGCATATAGATCGATGACCCACTGAGGCGGATGGGGCGAGATCTCGTTGGCGAGCTTTTCGGCGATCACGCCGGCGTCGATTGTTGAGGTATCCATAATAAAAATTTTAAAGTGTCGACGTGGTTAACCTAGGTAATTTGACGCGAATGGTCAATTCGTCGATTGATGTTTTTTCAATGCCCGATTTAACGAATGATGAAAGGCTGTTCTGTTGCATTCGATCAGGTCTTCGAAGGAAATGGGCGGCCGGGTTTTCGTCGGGCGGGCGGCTGCGAGATGCGAACGGAAGCGCCGCAGCTGCGGCGCGCATATGACCGGCCGCGATCGTCGCTTTCGCCAAAGCCGTTCGCTTCACGGCAGTCAGGGGAAGCGGGGCTGCCGTACCGTCCGGCTCGACCAACCAACCCATCCGGCCCAACCGGCCCGCCGATCGCATTGCCCCATGCGCGTATCCGCAACCGAGCCGGCCAATACGTTTCGATATGTATCCGTGATTGCATTCGCCGCCTGCTCGCCTCGACAATTCCGCACGCCAGCATTCACAGGGAGAGTCGATGAAAACGATCAATCGCTTCGTCAAGCGGGCCACGCTCGTCTGTTGTGCAAGCGCCGCATTGGCGAGCGGCGCCGCGTTCGCGCAGGTCGATCTGCAAAGCCTCGGCGCATCGCTGCTGGGCGGCGGCGCGTCGCAGCAGGCGAGCGCGTCAGGTGCGGCCGGCATGTCGCAGGTGCTGCAGTCATATGTCGGCGCGAACCAGCAGGTGCTCGCGGGGCAGGCGAGCCTCGCTTCGGCGATGGGGCTCGCAGGCGCGGCCGGGCAGGCGCAGCACGCAGCGGGTCTGCTGACCAACGGCGGCACGAGCGTGCCGACGCCCGGTGCGCTGTCGCAGGTCGGCGGCGCGCAACAATCGGTCGCTCAGGCGCTGACGCAGGCTTTCGCGTCGGGCGGCACGGGCGGCTCAAGCGGTGGCGCATCGGGCGCCGGCGTCGATAAGGCGGCGTTCACGCGGGGTCTCGCGTCGCTCGGCGAAGGCATTACGCAGTATTCTCAATTGCAGTCGGGGCTCGGAGATCTGGGCGCATCGAATCCGGCTTCGCTGTTGCAGTCGGGACTCGACCCGAACAATCTGAAGGCGGTGTCGTACATCGCGCAGAATGCGCCGAGCCAGATCCAGTCGATCGGCGGCACGCTCAGCGCCGCCGTGCAGTACGCGATGAGCCATGGAATTTCGGTGCCGTCCGTCGCATCCTCGGCGCTCAAGCTGCTGCCGTAGTGCATTTCGTCGGTGCGCGTGCCGCCGCGTTCGCCGGCGCGCGCTTTTCCTTGCATCGGATGGGGTTATCCGCGTAATGCTATGGTGGCGTTCCGCCACCATCCGTTTGCCCTTATGCGCGACGCAGTCGATCTTTCCCGTTATTTCGCCCGCATCGGTTATCGCGGTGCCGCGGAGCCGACGCTCGACGTCCTTCGTCAACTGCAGCTGCTGCATCCTCAGTCGATTCCATTCGAAAACCTCGATCCGTTCACCGGCGCGCGCGTCGCGCTCGATCTCGAATCGGTCGTCGGCAAGCTGATCGGGCAGCGTCGCGGCGGCTACTGCTTCGAGCAGAACAAGCTTTTCTACACGGTGCTCGTGCAGCTCGGCTTTCGCGTGACGCCGCTGATCGCACGCGTGCGCTGGCAGCGTTCGCCGGAACAATCGACGCCGCAGACGCACATGCTGCTGCGGATCGATCTGGACGGCGATACGTGGTTTGCCGATGTCGGCTTCGGCTCGACGACGCCGACAGCGCCGCTGCGCCACGACCCGAACGTCGAGCAACCGACGCCGCACGGCACGTTTCGCGTCGTCGACGCGCCTGTCGCGGGCGAGCTCGAGATCGAGTGCGACACGGCGAACGGCTGGCATCCGCTGTATCGCTTTTCGCTGAAGCCTGTGGAATGGGTGGATTACGAGGTGGCGAACTGGTACACGTCGCGGCATCCCGATTCGTTCTTCACGCACGATTTGATCGTGTGCCGAATCCTGCCGGACGCGCGCGCGCTGCTCTACAACGATGCGCTGACGCTGCGAACGGCGGACGGCGCGGCGCAAACGATCCGGCTGACGGATGCCGACGCGTGGGCAGCATGCGTGTGCGAGCGCCTCGGTGTCGACCTGAGCGGATTCGACGCGGCGGCGCTGTACGCGCGGGCAGCGGCGCGCGCCGACGAAACTGCGGCGGCCGCCGGGCGGCGCGACGGCGGCGCAACGACCTGACGTGGCATCGGTGCGTGCGTCGAGAGCGGGGCGGCACCCGATGCGCTCGGCGGAGTTTCGAAGCAGGCTGAGCCGGTGCGCGCGCCAATGCAGCGGGGCCGCGCGGTGCCGTGTGGAGCGCCGCGAACCGCTCGCGGCCGGCTGCGCCTGGCGCGGCGCGAGATTCCCGCGCCGACGGTCGCATGCGTGCGGCGGCCGCGCCCGCGTGCATGACGGTCGGAATCGAATGAGGACGGAGGAGCGGAATGATGCGGGAAGTGCGCTGGGCGTCGCTCGAACACGACGGAATCGAGCATCTGGCGTTCGAGCGGCATGCGCGCGGCAGCGTTGCCGAGAGCGTGGTCGTCGGGCGCGCCGGCGGGCTTGCTTACGGTCTTGCCTACCGCGTCGTTTGCGACGAGCGCTGGCGCGCGAAGCACGTGATCGTCAAGATGATGGGCGGCGGCACGCTCGAGTTGCGAGCTGACGGCGAAGGCCGCTGGCGCAACGCGGCGGACGCGCCGCTGGCGGCGCTCGACGGATGCATCGACATCGACATTGCCGCGACCCCATACACGAACACGCTGCCGATCCGCCGCCTCGGGCTTGCGCGCGACGAGCGGCGGCTGATCGACGTCGTTTATCTATCGATTCCCGATCTGACGGCCCGCCGCATGCAGCAGGCGTATCGATGCATCGAGCCGGATCGCGTCTATCGCTACGAAAGCGTCGCGAGCGGCTTCACCGCGCGGCTGGAAGTCGATCGAGACGGACTTGTGATCGATTACGAAGCGCTTTTCAAGCGATTGCCGAGCGACGCGCGCTGAGCGCTGCGGCCCGGGAGCGGCCTGTCGGTGCGGGCGGGCAGCGCCGAACGCGGAGACCTTCGGTCAACGCGACGCGGTTCAAGCCATTCCGTCGGTTGAATGCCTGCACGCGATGTTGCTATGCCGCAGCGCAATTCCCCCGTTTCCCGGCCTTGTGGTTGGCGAGCCTCTTTTCGAAGTCCCTTGCCAGATCGCCGACGGTGATGGCACCAAAACGCGCGAGAAGCAGGGTTTCGGCCTCGTTCAGCGCTTCGGCCATGCGCGCGTCGACGGCTTTCTCGACGAGACAATCGGGCTGATCGGCATGGGGGCCGATGCTGAACAACGGCGGTTGGCCGATGGCGCGATACACGTCGAGCAGCGTCATCGCGTCCAGTTCGCAAGCGAGCTCCCAGCCCCCGCCGTGGCCTTTTTCCGATCTGACGTAGCCTTGGTCTCGCAGTCCGGCCATCATCCGGCGCACGACGACGGGGTTCGTGCCGAGCATCTTCGCGATCGCGTCGGACGTGGCGCGCTCGACGTGCCGATCCATGTGGATCAGCACGTGGAGCATGCGGGACAGGCGGTTGTCGCGCGGCATCGTTTGAGTTCCTTTCGAATCAGACCGCAATCTACCACCCCGTCGCTCACGTAACAATGCAAGTGCTTTGATTTGACAAACCTCGCTCTATCTCGTAACTTTGAAAAGTACATAAGGAGGCAACGCTCATGATTTTCGATGTCGTCATCGTCGGAGGGAGCTTCGCCGGGCAGGCGGCGGCGCTTCAACTGGCCCGCGCCAGACGCAATGTCTTGCTGATCGATGCGAAGCAGCCGCGCAATCGCTTCGCGCGGGCGTCCCACGGCTTTCTTGGGCAGGATGGGCAGGCGCCGTCCGCGATGATCGCCGCCGCTGCGCGGCAGCTCGCCGCGTATCCGACGGTGCAATTCGATGAAGGCGACGCGGCGGCTGCCGCCGCCGCCGGCGACCGATTTCGCGTTTCGCTGGCTGACGGCCGGCAGGCGCTGGGCAAGCGCCTGATCCTGGCGACGGGCGTTCGTGACATCCTGCCTGCGCTGCCTGGTTTGCAAGAGCGTTGGGGCATCAGCGTGCTGCATTGTCCGTATTGCCACGGCTACGAACTGGATCGGCGCCCGATGGGCGTGCTGGCGAGCAGCGAGCTGGCCGTGCATCAAGCGATGCTGGTATCGGATTGGGGGCCGACCACGCTGTTTACTCAGCGCACGTTCGTTCCCACGGGAGACCAGTTGGCGATGCTCTCGGCTCGCGGCGTTGCGGTCGAGCAAACGCCGGTCGCGGCGCTTGTCGGCGCCGCGCCTGCGCTCGAAGCGGTCCGCCTTGCCGATGGCAGAACAGCGGAACTCTCGGGCCTGTTCATCGCGCCCCGAACCGTGCCGGCCTGCGATCTGCCCGAGCGGCTCGGCTGCCTCTTCAACGACGCGCCGACAGGGCCTTACGTCGCCGTCGACGAGCGGCAACAGACATCGGTGCCCGGCGTGTTCGCCGCAGGGGATGTCGCGCGGCCGATGGCGAATGCGACGTTGGCCGCCGCCGCGGGTGTGATGGCGGCAGCGGGCGCGCATCACTCGCTGATTTATGGCGTGGGCGAGCGCGGCTGACGAACGACGGAGGCGATGCCGGCCGCATCGGGTCAGGCGGCGCAGGAGCCGGCCCACACCGCCGGCCGGCGGCGGCGCCACGGGATGGTTTGCTCGAGCTGCCCGGCGAGCCGCAGCAGCGTGGCTTCCTGCGCGAAGCCGGCGCCGAACTGCACGCCGATCGGCAGGCCGGACGCCTCGTCGTGGAAGAGCGGCACGGACATGGCGGGCAGCCCCGCCACGTTGAAGACCGGCGTGTACGGCGAGTGACGGAACAGGCGTTCGGTCCATTGCAGGCCGTCCGTCCGTTGCGCGCCGACGTAATAGTCGCCGATCGCTTCCGGCAGATTCGGCATCGTCGGCGACAGCAGCACGTCGACGCGCCGGAACCAGTCGGCCGTGCTGCGCGTCACGGCATTGCGCACCGCCAGCGCGCTCGCGAAGTCCGGCCCGGTGACCTGCTTGCCGTAACGGTATGCCGCGAGCGTCGAAGGCTCCAGCGTCGTGCCGTCGATCGGCCGGGCCGTCGCGGCGGCGACGCCGTCGATCCAGCCTACGAGCGTGGCGCACCATATCCGCGCGGTGGCGAGCACGAACGCCTCCCACGACACGCCGAGCACAGGTGTTATCGGTTCGATATCGTGGCCCAGCATTTCCAGGTGACCGGCCGCATCCAACGTCGCTTGCGTCATTGCCGGCGCGGCGCGCGCGCCGTCGAACGGTTCCAGCATCAGCCCGATGCGCAGCCGTCCCGGATCGCGGCCCACCTCGGAGAGGAACGTCTGGGCCGGCGCGCTCGTGTGATACGGCTCGCCCGCCGCCATGCCGTGCATCGCGTCGAGCAGCGCGGCGCTGTCTCGCACCGTGCGGCTCAGGCCGCCTTGCACGCCGAGCCCGGCGAAGACTTCGTCGAGCTCCGGCCCGTTGGAAATACGGCCGCGCGTCGGCTTCAGTCCGAAGAGTCCGGTGAAGGCTGCCGGCACCCGGATCGATCCGGCCGCATCGGTCGCATGCGCGAGCGGCACGATGCCGGCGGCGACGGCGGCGGCCGCTCCGCCGCTGGAGCCGCCCGCGCTGAGGGCGAGGTTCCACGGATTGCGCGTCGCACCGAACTGCACCGATTCGGTGGCGGTGCTGAACGCCATCTCTGGCGTGGCGGTGCGGCCGAGCGTCACGAGGCCGGCCGCCCTCAAGCGTCGCATCAGCATCGAATCCGACGGCGACACGAGTCCCGCCGCCAGCCGCGAGCCGAGCTCCATCCGCTTGCCTGCCATCGGCAGCGCCAGATCCTTGATCAGGAACGGCACGCCCGCGAGCGGGCCGCTGCCGGCGGCGACCGTGGGCCCCGCCGCGTCGGCGGGCCAGTGCTCGACCACCGCGTTGACGGCGGGATTGACCGCTTCGATCGCTTCGCCGGCCGTACGAGCCAGCTCGGCCGCGCTGACGTCGCCGTGCGCGATCAGCCGGGCCAGTCCGACAGCATCGTAATCGGCGTATTCGCTCAGTTTCATGATGGGGGCCTCAGTGTCCATGTCCGTATGTCGCTTCTGAAAGCGCGAGGCTATGTTACGGGCGGCAAGCGGAGCCGATTAGCCTGCAAATATGGGTTCGATTGACCCATCAATGGGACAATGGCGCCGGTCCAACCACGTGGAGCCCGATATGGCGGCTGATCCGAACGACACATTGATCTTCGTGCGCGTCGTGCAGGCCGGCAGCTTTACCGCCGCGGCGCGGCTGTTGCGCATGCCGAAGACGACGGTGAGCCGGCGCGTGATGACGCTCGAGGCGCAACTGGGCGTGCAGCTCCTGCACCGGACGACCCGCCGCCTGGGGTTGACCGAAGCGGGCAGCCTGTACTACTCGCACTGCCGGAACATGGCTGCGCAGCTCGACGAAGCGCATGCAGCGGTAAGCCAGTTGCAGAGCGGTCCGCGCGGCTGGCTGCGGGTAACGCTGCCGTACTCGTTCGGCACGACATGGATCGCGCCGCTGCTGGCCGGTTTTCGCCAGGCGTATCCGGACGTGCGATTGGAAATCCTCGCGTCGCACGTGCCGCTCGATCTGGTCGCGGACGAAATCGACATCGCGCTGCGCCTGGGCGTGCTTGCCGATTCGGATCTGGTCGCGCGGCGGCTGGGCAGCTTCGCAACCGGTGTCTACGCGAGCCCGTCGTACCTGATGCGGCATGGCGTTCCCGAGCATCCCGGCGAGCTCGGCGCGCATCGCGCGCTGACTTTGCATCAGGCGCGCCGCGCGGTTGGCTATGCATGGCCGCTGCGCAAGCCGGGCGGACGTGCGCAGTATTTCGCGCTGGACCCGGTGATCGTCGCGAGCGATCCGGCGCTGATCCACGATGCGCTATGCGCGGGCGAAGGACTGACGCTCGCGATGCATCAGAGCATGGCGGCGGACCACGAGGCCGGCCGGGTGCGGCGGGTATTGAGCGACTGGAGCGGGCCGGCGCAGGACTTCAACGCGCTGTTTCCGCGCGGACGGGTGGCGTCACCGAAGGTTCGGGCGTTCGTCGACTACCTGCGCGATCGGCTGGTGTCGCACGGCGTGCAATCGCTCGAATAGCAGTGAACGGGAAGGGCGCGGACGCGCGACGTGCATCGGTCGCAACTCGAATGCGCTCGGCGGAGCGCCCGACCGGCGTCGCCCCTGCTTCGATCGGCGGTCCGGTGGTTCGGCGATTCGGTGGTTCGGTGGTTCGGTGGTTCGGTGGTTCGGTGCGCGAGGCCGGCGGAGCCGCGCATCGGGCCGAATCCGTGTCGTCGCGAAAATGCTGAAGGCGACCTTGCCGGGCGGCGCGAAGTTCGATCGGGATAGGCGCGCGCGTGGCTATGAAACGCTTTTCAGACGCTTGCCGCCCGATGCTCGCTGATTCGCGCGCTGTCCCGTCCGTTGCTGGCCGCCGGATTTCGCGCCGGCCGCGATCGCCTGCCGCCTCGGCTCGTGTGCGGTCGCGAACCGGCCGATCCGCGCGGCGATCAGCGCCGCGTCGCGGATCACCGTCCAGTGCGACGCGGCGATTTCGTCGCGTCGATGCGCGCCGAGCCAGCGATCGAGGCCACGGGTGAGGGCGGGCGTCACGTACCGGTCGTAGCGGGGCACGATGATCTGCACCGGCGCCTGCGCATAGCGCTCGCGCGGCCGGCGGGCGCGCTCGATGAAATTCGCGCGGTAGAGCTCGAGGCCGTTCAGGCCGTTGCGCAATTGATCCGGATCGGGGGCGACGACGATGCGCTCGGTCTTGCGCAGCCACAGCGGCCACAGCTTCGCACCGCCCAGCCGCCACACGAGCTCGGGCACGAGCGGCAGGTGGAAGAACGCGACGTACCACGACCTCAGCGTCTGCTTCAGGTTGAGAGGCGCGCGAAACACGTGATCGAGGCACGGTCCGGAAATCGATGTGTACGATGCAAGGCGGCCCTCGATCGCCGGATCGGTCGCCGCTTCCCAGCATTGAATCGATCCCCAGTCGTGGCCGACGAGGTGAAACGGCCGGTCGCCGCACGTCGCGTCGGCGACGGCGAGCAGGTCCTGCGCGAGCACGGGCAGCTTGTAGTCGGCGCGCCGCTTCGGGGCATCGGACGCGCCCGCGCCGCGCACGTCGTAAGCGATCACGCGAAATCGCTTGTCGAGGTGCTCGCGCACGCGCTCCCATACGCGCGCCGAATCGGGATAGCCGTGCACGAGGATCACGGGCGGCGCATTGCGCGGCCCGCTCAGGTAGACGGCGAGACGCACGTCGCCCGAGCGGACCGTCAGCGTGTCGCGGACGGTCGCCATCGTTCGATCGCTTATGCGTGCTGATGCTCGGGCGGCGAATGCAGCGGCACGCGGCGCGGCGCGGCCTGGTCGGCGTAGCGCTCGTTCGCGGCGTCGATGTTCGCGAGCAGCGCGTCGAGGCCCTGCAGATACACGCGATTGTCGTGGTCCCACGGATGGAAGCCCGGCCGGAAATAGTCGAGCCATTCGAGCGCGATGCTCGGGAATACGCCGTTCTTCGGGCTATACAGATACTTGACGAGCCGCCACATCCCCTTCAGCTTGCCGTGGCGCATCCGGTGCGCGAACATCAGGCGCATGTGGAAATCGAACACGACGGTCCAGAAGATCAGCGTCGTCGCGAGCATCGTGCCGGTGCGCAGCAGATAGGTCTTCACACCCGGCTTCATCACGGCGTTCCACACGTCGTACGATACCGCCTTGTGCTCGGTCTCTTCCATCGCGTGCCACATCCACATCTGCTTGTAGCCTTCGACCGAGCCGTCGATCCGGTGCTCGTAGCCCGACAGCAGCTGGTTCGCGAGGATCGCGGTGTAATGCTCGAGCGCGATCGTGATCGCGAGCTGCATCGAATGCGGCAGCACCTTCTTGCCCCAGCCGAGCAGCGCCCACAGCCGTTTGTCGAGCTTGTGCGCGGGCAGGCCCGCCGACTGCAGCAGGTCGTTGTACTCGATGTGCTCGCGCGTATGCATCGCTTCCTGGCCGATGAAGCCCGCGACCTGCTTCTTCAGCTCGGGATCGTGAATCTGATCGCGGTAGTTGCGCACCGAATCCATGAAGAAGCGCTCGCCCGCCGGGAACAGCAGCGACAGCGCGTTCATGAAGTGCGTGACGGGCGCGCCCTGCACATGCCAGTCGTGCGCGCGATCGGGCGGCAGCGCGAAGCGGATGTCGCGCCGCACGGGCATCATATGCGGTGTCGTCATGACGGCTCTCCCTGATTGCCAGCGTTGTTGTACGTCGCGTGCGCGGGCGTCGCCGCGGCCGGTGCGGCGCCGGGCGACGCATGGCCTGCGCGACGGCGCGCCCGCGCGCCCTGAAGCTTCGTCGCGAGCACGACGAGCGGCTGATATGCGGCGGGCAGCGTGCGCGCGAGCCAGTCGGCGCCGCGCGCGTCGCGCCCGATCAGCACGCGGCGCTTGTTCTTGCGCACGCCGTGCAGGATCACGCGCGCCGCTTCGTCGGCCGTCGTGATGAAGAACTTCTCGAAATCGGCCTTGCCCTGCTGCTCGCTCTCCACCATGAAGCCGACCATGTTCTGCGCGAGCCGCGCCGATTGCGCGATGTTCGTGCGGATGCCGCCCGGATGCACGCAGGTCGCCGACACGCCGCACTTCATCATGTCGAGTTCCTGGCGCAGCGATTCGGTGAAGCCGCGCACCGCGTACTTCGTCGCGTTGTAGCCGCTCATGCCCGGCTGCGCGAAGATCCCGAAGATGCTCGACGTGTTGACGATGTGCCCGTCGCCCGAGGCCTTCAGGTACGGCAGGAACGCCTTCGTGCCGTGAACGACGCCCCAGAAGTTGATGTTCACGATCCACTCGAGATCGCTGTATTCCATGCCGTCGATCGTGCTCGACAGCGCGACGCCCGCGTTGTTGAACACGAGGTTCACGCGACCGTGCGCGGCGGCCGTTTCGTCCGCCCATGCGTGCATCGCGGCGCGGTCGCCGACGTCGAGCACGCAGGTCGTCACGCGCACCGACGGCGCGAGCGCGCGCACGATCCGCTCGGTCTCGGCGAGGCCGACCGCGTTCTTGTCCGCGAGTGCGACGTGGCAATGCTGTTGCGCGAGCTGCACCGCGAGCGAGCGGCCCATGCCCGAGCCGGCGCCCGTGATTGCAGCGACTTTGTTGGAGAAGGATTTCATTGTCGTGGGCTCGTGTGGGTTCGGGGCTCAGGCGGTCGTCTCGGCGGCTGCCGTCGCGGCGGCGGCGTTCGGCAGCGCCGGCACCGCCTGTGCGTTCTGACGCGGATTCGCGTAGTACACGTGGTAGTCGGCCATCGAGAAGAAAGCGGTTTCCTGCCGGAAGCGCCACGTGAAGGTCGGCCACAGCGTCGTGTTCTTGCCGGTGCGCGGATCGAGATACCAGCTGCTGCAGCCGCCCGTCGACCAGACCGTGCCCTTGAGCTTGTTCTGGATGCGATTGTTGTATTCGAGCTCGACGAGCGGTCGCACTTCGATCGCCTCGGCACGCTCCGTACGCATCGCCTTCAGCGCGCCGAGCACGTATTCGATCTGCGATTCGATCATGTACACCATCGAGTTGTGGCCGAGGCCCGTGTTCGGTCCCATCAGGATGAACCAGTTCGGATAGCCGGGCACCGTCGCGCCGAGGTACGCGTGCAGGCCGTCGCGCCATGCGTCGACCACGTCGACGCCGCCGCGGCCGACGATCGTGCCGCGCGGGAACGGGTTGTTGATCTGGAAGCCCGTGCCGTAGATCAGGCAATCGACTTCATGGCGTTTGCCGTCCGTCGTGACGACGGCGTCTTCCTCGATCCGCTCGATGCCGGTTGTGATCACGTCGACGTTCTTGCGCGTGAGCGCCGGGTAGTAGTCGTTCGACATCAGGATCCGCTTGCAGCCGATCGTGTAGTCGGGCGTTACCGCGGCGCGCAGCTCCGGCTCGGAGATCTGCCTGTCGATATGGCGCAGCGCGAGCTTCTGCACGAGCTTCATCGTCGAAGGATGCACGGCGAACCCGAGCACGCGCGATTCGAGCATCCAGTACAGGCCCGCGCGCATCAGCTTCTGCGTGAACGGCAGGTTGCGGAACAGCCATTGCTCGATGCCGCGGACCGGGCGGTCCGGCTTCGGCATGATCCACGGCGGCGTGCGCTGGAACAGCGCGAGGTTCGCGACGCGCGGCGCAATTTGCGGGACGAACTGGATCGCGCTCGCGCCCGTGCCGATCACGGCGACGCGCTTGCCTTCGAGCGAATAATCGTGATTCCAGTGCTGTGAGTGGAACGCTTCGCCCTTGAACGTCTCGATGCCGGGGATGTTCGGATACGCGGCGCGCGACAGGCCGCCCATGCCGGACACGAGCACGCGTGCGCACACGCGCTTGCCGTTCGCGAACGTCAGGCGCCAGCGGTGCGCGGTTTCGTCGTAGGTCGCGTTGACGAGCTCATGATTGAAGCGCAGATGCGAGCCGACGTTGAAGCGCTGCACGCAGTCTTCCATGTACGCGCGGATTTCCGGCTGCGGCGCGAACATGCGCGTCCAGCGCGGATTCGGCGCGAACGAGAACGAATAGACATGCGACTGGACGTCGCACGCGCAACCGGGGTAGTGGTTGTCGCGCCAGGTGCCGCCGACCGAGTTGGCCTTTTCGA
Source organism: Burkholderia thailandensis E264 (assembly GCF_000012365.1). Taxonomy (NCBI): domain Bacteria; kingdom Pseudomonadati; phylum Pseudomonadota; class Betaproteobacteria; order Burkholderiales; family Burkholderiaceae; genus Burkholderia; species Burkholderia thailandensis. The sequence continues at coordinate 1,738,365 of NC_007650.1, read as the reverse complement.
ACACCGCGAAGTCCTGGTTGCCGGTTTGCCGGAGGCGAATCGCCATGCCGAGCCCGGAAAAGCCCGTGCCGATGATGGCGATATCAAGAGTTTCTTCCCGGTTTGTGCTGTCGAGCGGACCGAAAGACATGTTGCGCGCGTTCATCCGAGCGTCTCCATTTAGGCTCATTTTTTACTGTTACATTGATGGATGTAACCATAGTTCGTGAAAGCCAAAACCGCAAGCCGGGTAGACATAGCCCTCTAAGCGCGGGATTCAACGGATGCCGACGCCCGCCGGACGGGGCAGTGGGGCGCAAAGCGCGGTGGGAGACGGAATTGGAATGGTGCGTCGCAAAATTCGCCGTCATCGTCAGCAGTTGGAGGATGACGGCGCGATTTCGATTATTTCGATTTGCGTTGCAGCACGCCGAACGCAATGGTCAATTGCGCGATCGCATAAAGAAACCAGATGAAATAATCGACGCCGGCGAACGCGCCGAGAAAACGATCGATGCCGATCAGCGCATCGGACGCGACGAACACGAGCGCGCCGGCCGCGATCTGCGGCCCTGGTGTGTGCGCGCAGAGCGCGAGGCTCGCCATCACGGCGAGCACGGCGACATAGACGGCGACGGGCGCTGCGAGCGCGGCGAGATGGGGAAAGAACGCCGCGTAGAGCGCGGGAGCGGCGATCCACAGCGCGGCGAGCGCGACCGCGCGCGCGCCGCGCGGCGCGGCACGCCACGGGGCGAACAGCGCGCAATAGGCGAGATGGGCGAGCAGGAACGCGCCGAGGCCGGCGATGAACGACGGCGGCCATGAGGCAAGCGCGAGGAGCACGTCGCCGAGCGCCGATGCGGCGAGCGCCGCGCCGAGCCACACGCGCTCGCGCGTGGGCGGATGCCGCAGTGCCGCGGCGAGCAGCAGGGCGCCGAGCGCCGCCTTGGCGGCCGGCTGGCCGGGATAGGGCGCGTGGCCGAGCGACAAGCCGTAGAGCAGCGCGGCGAGCGCGGCCGCGAGCCAGAGACCGCGCACGCGCGGGGGCAGATGGGACAACATGGGCGGGCGTCTCCTCCTCGCGCGCGGCGCGTGATCGGGCGCGGGCGGCGTGGCGTCGCGGGCGACGCACGGCGTCCGCGCGGCCGTTCATTATCGGCAAGAACGCGTTATCGGGGACAGACGAACCCTTCTAACCGGGCCGCGGGCGTCGTGCCGCGCCTACTTTGCGGCGAGCGCGGCGGCGGCGTTCCGGTCGGCCCAGACGTTGTCGGCGACGTTGAGCTTCCGCGGGATCAGCTTCGCCGCGTGAAACGCGTCGGCGACGCCCTGCTGCGACGCGACGATCCTGGCGTCGAGCGGTGTCGTGCCGTACGGCACGCGCTTGACCCAGGTTTCGACGAGCGCCCGGTCGAGACCGACCTTCGGCGCGATCAGCGCGGCGGTTTCGGCGGGATGCGCGTTGACCCACTGGCCTGTCTCGCGCAACTGCTGCAATACCGCGCCGACGACGTCCGGATGACGGGTCGCAAAATCGCGCGTCGCTTCGTAGAAGTTGTGTGCGGCGGGAAGGCCGGCATAGTCGGCGAGCGTGCGCGCCTTCAGCGCCTGCTGCGCGGCCGCGTAGTACGGATCCCAGACGACCCACGCGTCGACGGCGCCGCGCTCGAATGCGGCGCGCGCGTCGGCGGGCGGCAGGTAGACCGGACGGATCTCGTCGTAACGCACGCCGGCCTTGCGCAGCGCCTCGAGCAACAGATAGTTCGCGCTCGAGCCTTTCTGCAGCGCGACTTTCTTGCCCCGCAAATCGGCGACGGCCTTGAGCGGCGAATCGGCTTTCACGACGATGGCCTCGTTGTGCGGCGACGGCGGCTCCGCGCCGACATAGACGAAGCGCACGCCGCTCGCCTGCGCGAACACCGCAGGCGGCGCGCCCGTATAGCCGATATCGATGCTGTTCGCGTTCAGCGCTTCGAGCAGTTGCGGGCCGGCCGGGAACTCGAACCATTTGACCGTGTAGCCGAGCGGCTTCACGCGCGTTTCGAGCGCGCCCTGCGCCTTGACGACGGCGAGCAGCCCCGCTTTCTGATAGCCGACGCGCAGCACCTTGTCGCCCGCGCTATCCTGCGCGAACGCAGCGGCGGCGACGAGCGACGACGCGAGCGCGACGGCGACGGTTCGGGGTATCCAGCGGGCAACGCGAATCATCGGCAATCTCCACGACGTTGAACGAAGTGGGCGGCGCGCAGGCCGCCCGAGTCGGGAAATCGTCGCACGGGCGAGCGCCCGCGCGAACCAAGCATTGCCGATATCGATATGACGCGCTTGCGTCTAGCGTTTTTTCGGCGCGCCTTTCGCTGCGGTTCGTGCGAGCTCGGGCGCGCCGTCGCGCGCGGCCTGTGAGCTCAGCTTCTTGTCGAGGATCGTCGCGACGCGGCCGCCCAGGTACGCGCTCGACGCCGCTTCGAGCGCCCGGTTCATTTCGCCTTCGACGAACACGGACGACAGCGGGCGCAGGCGCCAGATCGCATCGACGAGCGCCGGTACGTCGGTAGGCGGCGGCAGCGAGCCCTCGTCATAGCGATCGAGTCGGCGCACGACGAGCTCGACGAGCACGCGTGCGATCGCGTCGAAATACGGACGCGTGATGCTGATCGCGTCGAGCAGCTCGCGCGCGGGAATGCCCTCGCGGACCATCGCGGCCGCGGCCTCGATGAGCGCCGGGCTCTTCGCGACGAACGACACGCCGCGCCGCTCGAGCAGGCCGAGCTCCGCGACGCGCCCGAGCGACGCGGGCGTTTGCGGGCCGAACATCTGGATCAGTTGCGCGAGCGAGAAAGTTTGCGGGCGCTCGTTCGACCAGCGTCCGCCGATCGCGTTTTCGAGCCCGAGGATCGAGCGCAGGTCGTGACCGTCGTCGATCGCCTTGATCAGATCCTGGATGTTCGACAGCGTGTAGCCGCGCGCGAGCAGGTGATTGATGACCTTCAGGCGCGCGACGTGCGTGTCGTCGTAGATGCCGACGCGGCCGCGTTTGCGAGGCGGCGCGAGCAGGCCGCGATCCTGATATGCGCGTACGTTGCGCACCGTCGTGTCCGACACGCGCGCGAGCTCGTCGACCGTATATTCGTTCGACGTCGCTGTGTCCGGAGTGACGTCGGCGGGAGTAGTTGAGTTCGATTTCGGCATGCAACGATTTTAGCGCGACCGCGCGCTTCAGTGCGAGGCGTCGGTGTCCGAGGGCGGCTTTCGTGCGCCGTCTCCGAGCGCGCGCTGCATCAGCGCGGTGTCGATCCAGCGGCCGTGCTTGAAACCCACGCCGCGCAGCGTGCCGACCGGCTCGAAGCCGAGCGCGCGATGCAGCGACGTCGAGCCGCCGCGCCCGCCGTCCGCGATCACCGCGATCATCTGCCGCCACGGCCCCGCCTCGCAACGCGCGATCAGCACGGCGAGCAGCACGCGGCCGATGCCGCGGCCGCGGCAGGCATCGTTCACGTAGATCGATTCCTCTAGCGTGTAGCGGTACGCGCTGCGCGGCCGATATGGCGTCGCGTACGCGTAGCCCGCGACGACGCCGTCCAATTCGGCGACGAGATACGGCAGGCCGTGCCGCAGCACCGCTTCGCGCCGTGCGCGCAGATCGTCGGCCGACGGCGGTGTTTCCTCGAACGACGCGACGCCTGTCAGCACATGATGCGCATAGATCGACCGGATTGCTTCGAGATCGTGCTCGGTGGCGTCGCGGACGATGGAGGAATGGGCGGGGGCGTCGGTGATTTTCATCGCAAAAACAGGGCGGGAATGGTGAAATGCTTACTATGCGCGCGTTCAAAAATGTCCGCAAAGCGCGGAGCCGATCGTCGAGCGCGGCGGGCAACGCAACGCATGTGTCTGGATGCATCGCGATCGAATTGCGATGTCGCCGCGACGGCCGGGAATCGCATTTGATCGAACGTGGGGCGCGACGTCTTCCAATGCCTTCGGCGATTGCATGATCGGCGGCGCGCTTCGACGCGCGGCGCCGCGTGATGAAAAGAGACGCCGCCGCCCGATGGGCGAACGTCATGAAAAAATGCTCGCGACGATTTTGGCGAGTTGAGCAATCGAAAACTCGATGGACAAAGCCAATGCCGGGCCGCCGGAATCTCGAAGGAAAACCGATGCGCGTCGCACATCCGCAGGCGCGCGCGAAGCGAAATCCGCATCGTGCACAGCGCAGGCGCAGCGCGACGTGAAGCGTTCGAATGACGACATCGCAACCGCGCGGGTTGCGACGAATGCCGCGTCAAGCGATTCGGTGCAACTCGATCGATCGCCTGCGTCGCAACCTCGAGGCGCGACCCCGTCCGAACCCGTTTCGGCATCGGACGATCTGGCCGACCCGGCACGATCGACGGCGTTTTCGTCCACCGCCGAACCTGCTCGAACGGCCCCGCCGCCCAGCGTGCGAATGCCGCGCCTGCACAGGGCGCATACATCGCTTCAGGCCCATTACGGGAAGCTCGATACCGCGCAAAAGCTCTATCTGAACTGCGCGCTCGCATTGCTGCTGTACGGCGTCACCTATCCGCTGCACCACGCGTGGAATTTCGTCGGCCTGGCGATGCTCGCGCTCGCCTTCTGGTTCGCCGGCATGGTCTACGACGCGCTGACGCTCTACAAGCGGATCTACGCGACGCACATCGGAAAGGGCCTGCTGCTGCTCGCGTTCACGGGCCTCACCAATTTTGCGATCGCGCTCGCGAATCAGCGGATCAACGCGGTAGCGGGCCTCGATCCGTCGAAATTTCCTCATACGGAAATCTTCGTCGCGATCCTGTCGATCCCGTTCATCGCGCTGTTGATTCTGATGGTGCTGTACACGGCATCCGTGCTGTTCCTGCCGATCTACGGCATTTTCTTCGTCGTGATGGATGCGAAGGCGAAGGCGTTCTTCTCGGCCAGGCTGGTGAAACAGGGCGACGGCGAGTATCCGGTGATCACCGGAATCTTCCGCTTCGTCAGCTTCTTCATTTTTGCCGGCGTCGTCACGTTCTTCGCGAAACGGATGCTCGGCGATTACGACCGCTTCATGACGTCGACGACCGAGGAGTCGGTCTATCTGCTCGAAATGTACGAGAAGTCGCCGTGCGACGTGCCGCAGGGCGCGCGCGTCGCGTTCCTCGACGACGACAACATCGTGTATGCGCTGCGCGTCGGCGCCGAGCTGAAGTTCTTCCCGCAGCCGTGCAAGCGGGGTGCGAAGTGACCGCCCGGGGCGCCACGCGCGCGCGGCGGCCCCGCGCGTTGACGCCGGTTACGCGCGTTTCCTGAGCGGCGCGTCTTCGACGAACCACGCGAGCGCGAAGGCGATCGCGATCACCGCCGCCGCGCACAGATACACCGTGTGCAGCGAGCTTGCGAACGCATGCAGATACGCGTTGCGCACCGCGTCCGGCAACTGGCGCACGGCCGATGGCCCGAGCGACGGCGGCAGTTCCGTATCGGGCGGCAGCGCTGCGGCGAGCCGCGCGTGCAGCCCGTTCGAGAACAGCGCGCCGAACGCGGCGACACCGAGCGAGCCGCCGATCGAGCGAAAGAGGGTCGCGCCGGACGTCGCGACGCCCAGATGCCGGAATTCGACGGTGTTTTGCACCGCGAGCACGATGACGGGCATCACCATGCCGAGCCCGCCGCCGAGGAGCGCCATGTACAGGTACATCGCGCGCAGCGGCGTGTCGAGCGACAGCGTCGCGAGGAGCAGCATCGCCGCGCCGGCGACGAAGGTGCCCGCGATCGGGAAGAGGCGATACTTGCCGAGCTTCGTGATCAGGCGGCCGCTGCCGATCGACGTCGCGAGCAAGCCGCCCATCATCGGCAGCACCTGCATGCCGGCTTCCGACGGCGTCGAGCCCTTGACGACCTGCAGATAGAGCGGCAGGAACGTGACCGAGCCGAACAGCGCGAGCCCGACGACGAAGCCGATCAGGCAGCACAGCACGAAGGTGCGGTGGCGGAACAGCTCAAGCGGCATGATCGGTTCGGCGGCGAGGCGTTCCTCGTAGACGAATCCGGCTGTCGCGACGAGGCCGAGCGCGAGCGTGAACCACAGCTGCGGCGACGACCACGGCAGGATCGTGCCGCCCTGGCTCGTGAACAGCACGACGCAGGTGAGCGCCGTGGCGAGGAACGCGGCGCCCGCATAGTCGATCCGGTGTCGCACGTGCGCGGTGTGCGGCTTGAACGCCGCGCCGATCACCGCGAACGCGAGCGCGCCGAGCGGCAGGTTGATGTAGAAGATCCAGCGCCACGACAGATGCTGGACGAGGAACCCGCCGAGCAGCGGGCCGATCACCGTCGCGATCCCGTACACGCCGCCGAACATCCCCTGATAGCGGCCGCGCTCGTCGGGCGGGATCAGATCGGCGATCGCCGCCATCGTGACGACCATCAGCCCGCCGCCGCCGAGCCCCTGCAGCGCGCGCAGCACGATCAACTGCGTCATGTTCTGCGCGAGCCCGCACAGCGCCGAACCGGCGACGAACAACACGATCGCCGCCTGCAGCACGATCTTGCGCCCGTACAGGTCGCCGAGCTTGCCGTACAGCGGCAGCACGACGGTCGACGCCAGCAGGTACGCGGTGACGACCCAGGACAGCTTCTCGAGCCCGCCCAAGTCGCCGACGATCGTCGGCAGCGCGGTCGACACGATCGTCTGGTCGAGCGCGGACAGCAGCAGCACGAGCAGCAGCGCGGCGATCGTGAGCCGCACGGACGCGGCCGGTCGGCCGGCATCGGCGTGGGCGGGCGGCGCGGAGGAGTCGGTGGGCATGGGGGCTCGTGTTGTCGTTCGGGGGCAGACGGAATGTAGAAACAATCGTTTGACTAGTCAATCTCTGCTTCGTCAAAAGGGTTTCCGTTGATTACCGGCGGGCGATGGCCGGGTTCGGTCGCATTTGGCCGCCGGGCCGCGGCATGTCGTCGCACCGCTTGAGGCGTCTCAAGTTTTCGGAAGTCGGGCCGTAATACCGGCGACTGTCCCCTAAACGGCGGCTACCACTTGCGACTCTTCTGGTCATGAATGCTTTTTTCTCCCGCTTTTCGATTCGCACCCGGATTTTCTCGACGCTCGGACTCGTCGCCGCGCTGTTGACGATCACGGGCGTGATCGGCTTCTTCAGCATGCAGAACTCGAACGCCGCGCTCGACGACGCGTACACGCGGCAACTCGCGGCGAAGACGGCGCTGGCGTCGGCGAGCCTGAATCTCGCGATCACGCGCACGACGCTCGACCGCGTGATCCTGCATCCGGAGGTGCCCGACGCCGCGAACACCATCGCGAAGGCGGAGCAGTATCTGGCCGCATCGGACCGCGGCTGGCGCGACTACGACGCGCTGCCGCGCGGCGACGACGAAAAGACGCTCGCCGAGCAGGCGAACGCCGCGCGCCGCGCGCTCGCCGAAGAGGCGCTCAAGCCGATGATCGAAGCGCTGAAGGCCGGCCGGCACGACGAAGCCGATCGCCTGATGATGACGGTCGCGCCGCCGCTGTCCGTTGCGTGGACGAAGGCGACGGCCGCGCTCGACGATGCGCGCGCCGCGTATGGCAAGGCCGCGTACGACGCCGCGGAGCAGATGTACGGATGGCTGCGGCTCGTGCTCGGCGGGCTGATCGTGTTCGGCCTCGCCGCGTGCCTCGGCTGCGCGATCGGCCTGCACTTCGCGATCACCCAGCCGCTCGTGCGCATCCTCGGGCACCTGCGCCGCCTGGCGGAAGGCGATCTGACGGGCGAACTGCGCTGGACGTCGCACGACGAGATGGCCGAGCTCGTCGCGGGCCTCACGACGATGCAGCGCAGCCTGTCGGAAACCGTGCGCAAGGTGACGGACGGCTCCGAATCGATCGCGACCGCGACCCGCCAGATCGCGGCCGGCAACACCGATCTGTCGCAGCGCACGGAGGAGCAGGCGGCCGCGCTGCAGCAGACGGCGGCGAGCATGGAGCAATTGACCGCGACGGTGAAGCAGAACGCGGACAACGCGCGCGAAGCGCAGAACTGCGCCGATAGCGCGACCGACATCGCGACGAAGGGCGCGACCGTCGTCGGCGAGGTGGTGGGCACGATGGCCGAGATCGACCAGAGCTCGCAGAAGGTGGCCGACATCATCGGCACGATCGAAGGGATCGCGTTCCAGACCAACATTCTCGCGCTGAACGCGGCCGTCGAGGCGGCGCGCGCGGGCGAGCAGGGCCGCGGCTTCGCGGTCGTCGCGGGCGAGGTGCGCACGCTCGCGCAGCGCTCCGCGTCGGCGGCCAAGGAGATCAAGGCGCTGATCGGCGAATCGGTCGAGCGGGTCGCGACGGGCTCGCGGCTCGTCGGCTCGGCGGGCGACACGATGCAGGAGATCCAGCGCGCGATCGCTCGCGTGACGGGCATCATGACCGAGATATCGGCCGCGTCGAACGAGCAGCGCGACGGCATCGAGCAGGTCAACCGCGCCGTGTCGCAAATGGATCAGGTGTCGCAGCAGAACGCGGCGCTCGTCGAGCAGGCGGCGGCGGCCGCCGCGTCGCTCGAGGAGCAGGCGGACGGGCTGCGCCGCACGGTCGGCGCGTTCCGCGTCGTCGCCTGACGGGCGGGCCGCAGCCGGCCGTCGTGCGGCGCGCGCGGACGCCGGGCGCGCGCGATTCCCGGCCGGCGCGCCACGCTCGCGCCGTTTGCGCGTTGCGCTTCGCCGACGTTCGCCGCGGCCGCTCCCTCAAGCGGAAGGTACGATCCGCCGCGCCGCGCGCCGCGACGCGACGACGATCAGCTTCATCGTCGCGCGCGTCGCGCCGACGAACAGCTTGCGCGCCGCCCGCTCGTCGAACGTGTCGAAGTCGACCTCGGTCAGGATCACGCACGGCGCCGCCTGCCCCTTGAAGCGATAGATCGAGTCGAGCAGCACGTCGCCTTCCCGGTATTCCGGGTTCCCGAACAGATCGTATTTGCCGGTGAAGCTCTTCACGCGGTGCGGCCCGAGCTGGTCGAGCGCCGTGAGCGCCGAGCCCTCGCGCCCCCTGAACGAGAGCACCGTGATGTCCTGCTTGCGAAAGCCGAGCGCGAGCGCGTGCGTGACCGCGCGCTTCGTCGCGTCGATGCAGGCTTGCGCGGCCGATTCCGCTTGCGCGTCGTCGTACGCGGAAATCGAGATGTCCGATCCGCCGAACGGGCTGCCCGACACGAGCTCGGCCGCGAGCGGCTCGACGCTGCCAACGACCTCGCGCACGTAGTCGAGGATGTCGCGCGGGCTGCGGTAGTTGGTCGTCTCCTTGAGCGTCACCCAGCCGGCAAGCGGGACGCGCTCGCGCATGTAGAGGTTCTGCAGCGGATCTTCCAGCCACCACCATGCGCCGTTGGGCGCGACGAGCCGCTCGAGCGCGTCCGCCCACGACGGCTGAAAGTCCTGGCCTTCGTCGACGATCAGCGTGTCGAACCGCCAGCGCTCGGCGATCGGTGTTTGCGCGAAGCGCGCCTCGAGCTGCGCGAACGCGTCGCGCGCGCCGAAGTCGGGGGCGTGGCCGCCGTCGCGCGCGATCCAGTCGCAGAGCTGATGGTAGTTCGCGATCTTCGCGCCTTCGGGCGCGATCCGCGCGACGTGATCGGCGAGCGGCCGGTTGAAGCACACGTACAGCACGCGTTTGCCGGCCGAGAGCGCGTCGCGCATCGCCTGCACGGCGAGCTGCGTCTTGCCGGAGCCCGCGGTCGCGATCACGCGCAGCCGGAACGGCGCGAATGCAAGCCGGCGCGCCCAGGCCGCGAGGCCGCCCGCGAGCCGCGTGACGAGCGTGTCCGCCTGGCCGACGAGCGCGCTCGTGTCAGGCGTCAGCGACAGCTCGTCCGCGAGGAAATGATGGATCTTCGCCGCGCTCGCAAAGGGCGGCTCGTCGGCGGGCAGCGTTTCGACGATGCGCGCGGCGAGCGCGTGCCTGCACGTCGCGTCGACGATCCGCGCGGGCGCGACGCCCGCGATCGCCGGATTCTTCACCGTGTAGTCCGGGCAGTACAGCAGCTCCTCGACGCCGTACGCGCCCGCGCCGAGCACGGTGGTGAGCCGGCGATGCAGGTTCTCGAGCGTGCGCGCGAGCTGGATCGATACGTTGCGCTCGGTTTGCAGATAGACCTTGACGAGCCCCTTCGGCGTCTCGCGCAGGAAGCCCGCCTTCTGTTCGATCACGAGCACGCGCCCGGCCGGGCTCACGATCACGAAGCTGGCTTCGCCGAATACCGAGAAATTCTGGTCCGCGCGCGTCCAGTGCACGCCGTGATAGACCGTGTACGCGTCGGGCAGCGTCCGCTCCAGCGTCGCGAGCGTTTCGCGTTCGCGCTCGGCCGCGCCCGTGGCGGCAAGGTTCTTCCAGTCGTCGGGAATGATGCGGGCCATGTCGGGTCCTGGCGGTGCGTTCGATGGACAAGGATCGCCGGCTATTGTACGCAGGCGCACGCTCTCCGGGCCGCGACGCCGACACGTGCGGCGACGCGCGAGGCGCGCGGATCGACGCGGCATGTCGCAGGCGGGGCGAACGTCGGGCGACGTGGAAAGAGAAAGTGGGCCGCATACGCGCTCGCCCGCGGGGCGCGGCGTGAGATGCGTCGACAACGGGCGTGGTGATGTCGAACGAAGGTCGCGATTTCGACAGGGGGGCGCAATCTCAAAATTCGGTGCCGCGGCGGCCGCCGCGGCATGCGCGAGAGCTGCGGGCCGCGGCGCGCGGGCCGCGCGCTTTCGCCGTCACGCGTGCGACAGACGCTTCGCGAGATCGGCGCTCAGGATCGCCATGCGGGCGGGTTTCTCGTAGCAGACAACGTCGTAGACGCGGATCACTTCGCTGATTTCCGCTTCGCTCGCGCGGCCCGTCAGCAGGTCGCCCGTCAGCACGAAGATCGGCGCGCCCGGATTGTCTGACGCGCGCACGGCCTGGATCGCGTCGGCGGCGTTGCGGCCGTCGAACATCCACTCGGTGACGACCGCGTCGAATGCCTGGCCCTGCAGCGCCTCGACGAACGCGTCGACGCTGGCGAAGCGCGCCGTCACGAACCCCTGCTCGTCGAGATAGCGGCAGACTTCGTCGGCGCTCACGCTGTCGGCGTCGATGACCGCGACGAGCAGCCTGTCGCTTTCCGCGCGGCGCGGGTAGATCTCGATCTTGTGAACGTCGTACGCGTTCTGGTAGAGCACGCCGGTATGGCGCAGCACGCGCCAGCGGCCCTGCTGTTCGTACGCGACGAACTCGGGGCGCGCGCCGGCGTCGAGGAGCCCGCCGATCCATGCGGTGCACGGAATCTCGGCGATGCCCGCATACAGCACCGCGTCGCGCGCGCATGCGCCGACCATGCCGGGGTCGAGCGCCTGCGCGCCGAACAGCTGCGCGGCAGGTTCGCCGTACGCTTCGGCGACTTTCTTGATTTGCGCGAGCGTCCAGGGACTGCTGCCGCGCAGCTTGCGATGCCCTTGCGAGAAGCTCAGGTCGAGAATTCGACAAAGCTCGGTCGTCTGCTGACGCTTGCCGATGCCGTGGCGGGTCATCAGCTCGCGCACGCGCTCGGCGACCGCAAGGGAATCCGTGGTGATTGCTTCGTTAGCCATACTGCGGGAACGGATCGGATCGAATGATTCAGGACGGAGCGCCTGATGGCGCACGGTACGGCATCACTGGATGCCGTCGGATGAAGCGAGCCGACCGGCCACGCGTAGAAAGATAACTTTACCGCAAAACAAAGTTCGTCCTGCGCACCAGTGTGCGTTTTTCTGTGAAAGGTGTTTCGCCACGTTACTGTGACGGGTTTTCGCCGATGGCGTTTTCGTCGAAACTTCCGACATGACTACCACCTATCCGTTGTACAAGACACTCACGCACGCAGGCGAGCCGTTTCCCGCGCAAGCCGACGTCGTCATCGCCGGCGCGGGCATCATGGGGTGCGCCGCCGCCTATTATCTCGGGTTGCGCGGGATAAAGGCGGTCGTGTTCGACAAATCGCGCATAGCGGGACAACAGTCGACGCGCGCATGGGGCTTCGTGCGTCAGCAGGGCCGCGAAGCCGCGGAGGTGCCGCTGATGATGGCCGGCATGCGCTTGTGGGAGGGGCTCGAGCGCGAGCTCGGCGCCGATCTGGAGTGGCGGCAGGGCGGCTGTCTCTATATCGCCGGCAACGATGACGAGTGGGCGTCGTTCCGGCAATGGACGGATGTCGCGCGCACGCACGGGCTCGATACGCGCATGCTCGCGCGCGCCGAGATCGATGCGCACGTGAGCGGCCTCGCCGCGCCCGCGCTCGGCGGCCTCTACACGGCGAGCGACGGCCAGGCCGAGCCGCGCCGCGTCGCCGCGGCGTTCGCCGCGCGCGCGGCCGAAGCCGGCGCGCGTTTCGTTGAAGGCTGCGGCGTGACCGCGATCGACATGTCGGCCGGCGCGGTGACGGGCGTCGTCACCGAGCGCGGCAGCGTGAAGGCGCGGCGTGTGATCTGCGCGGCCGGCGCGACGAGCTTGCGTCTGCTCGACGGTGTCGGCATCCGGCTGCCGCAGCAGGCGGTGCGCGGCACCTGCATGCGCACGAACGCGCTGCCCGCCGTGTCCGCGTCGACGATCTGGGGGCACGGCCTCGGCATCCGGCAGCGCGCGAACGGCGCGATCAATCTCGCGGACGACATGCAGGTCGATGTCGACGTCACGCTCGGCCACCTGCGCGGGCTGAGCCTGTTCTTGCCCGAGCTGTGGGCGCAGCGCGAGAAATTCCGCTTTCATCTGAACGGCGCGGCGTGGCGCGATCTGAAGACGCGCGCCGCGGGCGGCGCGCCGGCGATCGAGCCGCGCGATCCGAATCCGCAGCCGAATCCCGCCCATGCGCCGCGCGCGCTCGCGAAGCTGAAGGCGACCTTCCCGGCGCTGCGAGACGCGCAGATCGTCGAGGCGTGGGCCGGCCTGATCGACGTGCTGCCCGACGGCATTCCGGTGATCGATGCGCCGCGCGCGCCGGACGGGCTTGCGATCGCGACCGGGTTCTGCGGGCACGGCTTCGCGATGGGGCCGATCGTCGGCCGCCTGCTCGCCGAGTGGGTCGACACCGGCACGACGTCGCTCGATCTGTCCGCGTTTCGCGCGGCGCGCTTCGTCGACGGGACGATGCGGCGGCCGGCGAGCATGCTGTAGCGCCGACGGCCGGTCGGGGCGGCGATGGTTGTGGCGGCGATGGCGGCAATTGCAGCGACAACTGCAACTGCAACGGTAGCGGCCCTATCATCGATGCGGCGAACATCGAATGTCGTCGATCGCTGCCGATCGCCGCCGTGCCGCGCCGGCGCGCGGCGCGCTCGACGCGGCAGCGGCTTGCGCCGCGCGCGGAGCGGTCTCGCGGCGTAAAATCGCGACGCTTGGCTTCTGGAGAAAATCATTGGCGTTGCCATCCGAATACCGCAAGTCGCTGCGATTTCGCCTGCGCAGGACACGCACGCAGTGGAAGGCGCCGCGCTCGCGCACGCTGTTCACGCGGCCTGCCGCGTCGCCGCTGCGCACGCTGACGTTGCGCCTCGCGCTCGTCGTCGGCCTGTGCGCGCTCGCGTTCCTCGTGCTGTATCTCGATCGCGACGGCCTGCGCGATTCGACGAAGAGCGCGCCGATGAGCATCGCCGATCTCGTCTATTTCACGATGGTGACGGTCGCGACGGTCGGCTATGGCGACATCGTTCCCGTCACCGCGCGCGCACGCCTCATCGACGCATTCTTCATCGTGCCGATCCGCATCGGCATCTGGTTCATCTTTCTCGGCACCGCTTATCAATTCGTGATTCAACGAGTCATCGAGGAGTACCGCATGAAGCGCCTGCAAAAGAACCTGCGCGATCACATCGTGATTTGCGGCTACGGGCTGAGCGGCTCGATCGCCGTGCGCGAGCTGCTCGAAAGCGGCGTCGATCCCGCGACGCTGATCGTCATCGATTCGCAGGAGCAGGCGCTCGAGGCGGCAGCCGCGCTCGGCGTGACGGGCCTTTGCGGCGATCCCGCGCACGAGGATCTGCTGCAGCAGGCGCAGGTGCGCAGCGCGAAGGCGGTCATCATTTCGGTCACCGACGATCCGACCGCGATCCTGCTTACGCTGTCGGTGCGCAGCATCGCGCCGGATACGAAGATCGTCGTGCGGATTCAGGAGAACCTGTATCAGCGGCAATTGCGTCAGGCGGGCGCCGACGTGATCGTGTCGTCGACGAAGATCGGCGCGCTGTTGCTCGCCGACGCGGTCGAGAGCCGCTACATCGTGCCGTTCGTCAACGACATGCTGTCCACGCGCGGCCGCGCGACGCTCGTCGAGCGGCCGGCCGCCGCGCACGAGATCGGCTGCATGTCGAATGCGGTGGCGGGCGCGCTCGTCGTCGGGCTCGATCGCGGCGGCAAGATCCTGTCGTTCTACGAAGATCCGCCATGCCGGATCGAGGCGGGCGATACGCTCGTCGTGATCCAGTCGACGCGCGCGATGGAGCGCGCGGGCATCGAGCTCGCCGACTGAGCGCGATGCGGCGGGCCGACGCGCGGCGCGCGGCGCGCCGATAAGCGCCGATCAGGCCGTTGCCGCGGCGGCGAGGGGAGGCGCCGCCGCGTCCGGCTTCACCGCGATCGATTCGCGCACGAGCGCGGCGAGTTGCTCGGCGTCGTGCTCGGGAATCCAGTGCGTCGCGTGCGGCAGCACTTCGAGCCGGTACGGCCCGCTCGCGAATTCGCGAGCGAGCTCGGCGCCGCGCCGCGACAGCGCCGCATCCCGCGCGCCCCAGACGTGCAGAACGGGCACGGGTACCTTGCGAGTGAGATAGCCGGGCGGCGTCAGCGCGATCGCGCGATACCAGTTGAGCGAGGTCGTCAGCGCGCCCGCGTCGACGATGTCGGCGTAGACGGCATTCACGTCGTCGCGCGTCATGCCCGTGCCCGCCAGCATTTTCCCGAACAGCCCGCGGCAGCGCGTGACGAACAGCTCCGGCAGCTTCGGCAACTGAAAGAGGCCCATGTAGTACGAGCGGAACAACTGGTCGCTGCTGAGCATCGAGCGCATGAACGCGCCCGAGTGCGGCACCGACACCGTCGTCAGCGTGCGCACCGCGGCGGGATGCCGGCCCGCGAGCGCCCACGCGACGGCCGCGCCCCAGTCGTGCCCGACGACGTGCACCGGGCCGCCGCCGAGCCGCTCGATCAGCGCGACGACATCGCCGACGAGATGCGGCATGCGGTAAGCGGCGACGCGGCGCGGGCGGGCGAGCGGCGAGTAGCCGCGCTGGTTCGGCGCGATGGTCCGATAGCCGTCGGCGTTCAGCAGGGCCGCGACGCGTGCCCAGCACTTCGCGGTTTGCGGCCAGCCGTGCAGCAGCACGATGATCTCGCCGTCGACCGGGCCCGTATCGACGACGTCGAAAGTCAATCCTTCGTGACTGAACGAGCTCACGCGGCGCGCATCATCCATGATCGGATCTCCTGATTTTTGACTTCGATATCGTGTGACCGCGCGGTGCGCGCGAAGGCGATGCCGAAGCGCGCCGACGGCGGACAGGCGGCGCGTTCGCGGCTGGGGGCGCGGCCGTCGCCGGGGCTTGCGGCCGCGAACGCCCGCGCCGCCAGCCCGAGGCGTCGAAAAAGTCTAGTGGACGGCTGCCGGTTTGCCTATTGGATATTCGTGATGTGATTCATTGACGATCCGGAAATTGCCGCACGCGCGCTTGACGGCGTACCCGTCGCCGCGCACGGCGGCTCGCGCGGCAATTGGGGGAAAACCTCGGGCGCGAAGCGCCGGCGCGGGGATCGAAGCCGTGTAGCATCTGGGCCGATCCGGAATCCACGACGATCTTTTTTCAATTTCAGGACAGGAGAGCGGCATGAGCGAACGAGACCGCGAACAAGGCAAGGCGCGCCGGGCGCAGGTGATGGGCGACGCGTTCGTCGAGCGCGCGATGAGCAATCTGGACGGCTTTTCGCGGCCGTTGCAGGACTGGCTGAACGAGCACGCGTGGGGCAGCACGTGGCAGCGCGGCGGCATCGACCTGAAGACGCGCAGCCTCTGCACGTGCGCGATGCTCGCGGCGCTCGGCCGTGGCCACGAGCTCAAGGGGCATGTTCGAGGCGCGCTGAACAACGGCGCGACCCTCGTCGAGATTCGCGAGGTGCTGTTGCACAGCGCGCTGTACGCGGGCGCGCCGGCGGCTGTCGAGGCGTTCCGCAACGCGCGGGAAGTGATCGATGCGCTGGGGCTTGACATGCCCGATGACGGGGCGTGACGTTGTCGCGGCGTCGGGCGGTTGCGGCGGCGACTGAACGCTTGCGAATCGGCGTCGATCGTCGATACTGATGTCGCCGAGTCGCCGAGTCGCCGAGTCGCCGAGTCGCCGAGTCGCCGAGTCGCCGAGTCGCCGAGTCTCGATGTCGCGCGAGGCGTAGAGATCGCGGGCCGAGGAACCGGCGAATGACCGGACCGCCGAGCCGGCGTCGAACCGACTGACGACGCGCAGCCCTGCGCCGCCGGCAACACGAATGCGCGGACGAAGCGCAGCGGGAACGCATCCGCCGCGCGACCCGGACGCGCCGTCGCCCCGAACCCGGGGCCGCCCCCGTTAGACCAAGAGGACCTCAACGATGACGACAGCGGTTTTAGACGCGGCGCAGACGGCGCGCGTCACGCCTTTCGCCGAGCTCACCGACGCGTTGCGCACGGCGGCGCTCGACGCGGCCGCGGGCCGCATCGCGAGCCCGGCGCGGCTCGTCGTGCCGCTCAACGAGGGCGGCGTGATGCTGTCGATGCCCGCGTCGGCCCCCGATCTGGCGATTCACAAGCTCGTGACCGTATGCCCGCGCAACCGCGGCAGCGGCTTACCGACGATCCAGGGGCAGGTGAGCGTCGTCGATCCGACGACGGGGGCGCCGCTCTTCGCGCTCGACGGCCCGACCGTCACCGGTCGCAGGACCGCCGCGGTCACGCTGCTCGCGATGCGCACGTTTCTCGCCGCCGCGCCGCGCGACGTGTTGCTGATCGGCACCGGCACGCAGGCGGCGCATCATGTCGACGCGCTCGCCGCGCTGTTTCCCGGCGTGCGCGTGCGCGTGAAGGCGCGCACGGCCGCGCAGGCGGCGGCGTTCTGCGAACGTCTGCGGACGGTGTTGCCGACGCTCGAGCCGCTCGGCGGCGACGCGCTGCCCGATGCGCTCGACGCGATCATCACGTCGACGACGAGCGCGACGCCCGTGTATGACGAGGAGGCGCGGGCCGGGCGGCTCGTCGTCGGCGTCGGTGCGTTCACGCCGGAAGCGGCCGAGGTCGGCGCGCGGACGATCGCGGGCAGCGCGCTCTATGTCGACGATCCGGCGGGCGCGCGCCATGAGGCGGGCGACCTGATCGTCGCGGGCGTCGACTGGGCGCGCGTGCGCTCGCTCGCCGACGCGCTGCGCGCGCCGGCGGCAACGCGCGCTTCGGCGTCCGCGTCGACCGCATCGGACGGGCCCGCGTCGGGCTTGCCCGTGTTCTTCAAGAGCGTCGGCTGCGCGGCGTGGGACCTTGCCGCGTGCCGCGTCGCACGCGAGTTCATTTCACGCACTCGAGCGTGTACTTGAGCGCGGGGCCGATCAGGCGGCGCCACACGTCCCACGTGTGCGCGCCGTCGACGATCCGCAGCGCCGCGGGATTCTGCGCGCGCCGCAGGCTCGTGTAGAGGGCGCTCGATTCTGCCTGGATCGACAGGTCGTCGTCGCCCGCGGCGATGAACATCCGCAGCCGCAGCGGCTGCGCGAAGTAGCTGCGCCACAGCGCCGGATAGTTGAGCTCGTGCCAGACCTTCGGGTCGAACTGCCGGTCGCCGAACACGCCGACATAGCGCGCGGCGGAACCCGCGGGCGGCTCGTTCGCGTAGATCGCGGGGCTCAGCAGCATCGCGCCGCAGAAGCGCTCCGGCTCGAGGAACGCGAAGCGCAGCGCGCCGTAGCCGCCCATCGACACGCCGCCGATCGCCCGCCCCGCGCGCTGGTTCGACACCGCGTAATGCGTTTCGACATCGGGAATCAGATCGTCGAGAAACGCGCTCTGCATCTTTTCCTTGCGATCGACGTACCAGTCGGTGCCGCCTTGCGGCATCACGATCACGACGGGCGGAATGTCGCGGCGCTCGATCATCGCGTCGGCGGTGAGCTGCAGGCGGCCCTGCGTGATCCAGTCGTTCGCGTTGCCGGCGTTGCCGTGCAGCAGGTACAGCACGGGGTAGCGCGCGCCTTCCGGGTTGTAGCCGGCGGGCAGATAGACGGTGTACGACCAGTCGCGGTGCAGCGCGGTCGAGCGGAACGTGCGGGTGACGATGCTGCTGGCGGGGGCCGCGCGCGCGGCGACGGTGAGCGCGGCGGCGAGCAGCGCGACGAGAGGCAGGGCGAATCGGCGCATGACGGCGTAATGGATATGAGCGCGGATATGCTAGCAGCAGCGAATGACAGCCGTACGCGGATTTTCAGCGTTTCGGGCGGCGCAGCGGCAATCGGAAAGGCCGCTGCGGCCGCAGCAGCCGCGCTTGCCGGACGAAGTCGGACGCCCGCGCGACGAGCGGCGCGTAGAGCTTCGCGACGACGTACAGCAGGCCGACCGCGGCCGCGTCGGCGACGAGGCCGAGCCGCACGTCCAGATAGCCGTCCGTCGCCGTGTACAGCAGCGAATCGACGAGCAGCGAGATGCCTGTCCCGGCGACGAAGCACAGCAGGCCCTGCCGGCCGATCGTGCCGATCCACGGCATGGCCCGCGCGATCCGGTGCATCCAGCCGAGATGGATGAGCTTCGCGGCGAGCCACGCGATCGCGATGAAGTTCGCGAGCCGCAGCGCGCCGAGATTCTGCTTGATCGACGGATCGGTCGGGAACGGCTCGATGCGCAGCCGGTAGTACGCGCCGGCCGCGACGACGGCGAGCGCGGCCGCGGTCGCGAACCAGCCG
This sequence comes from Burkholderia thailandensis E264, assembly GCF_000012365.1. NCBI lineage: Bacteria > Pseudomonadati > Pseudomonadota > Betaproteobacteria > Burkholderiales > Burkholderiaceae > Burkholderia > Burkholderia thailandensis. Next base: position 1,719,434 of record NC_007650.1, on the reverse strand, counting down.
ACCGGCCGTTTCGCGAGCACCGGATAGATCGGCTGGCAGCGCGCGACGATGCCGAGCACGAACAGGAATTGCCACGCGAACGGATTGAAGTCCCATGGCACGCCGTCGACGGTCGGCAGATAGGCGGCGATCTCGCGCGCGCCGAGCCACGTCGCGGCGCTCGCGGCGACGAGCAGCCACCATCCTCGGCTGCGCGCGATGGGCAGCGCGAGCGGCACGAGCAGCGCGAAGAAGGTGTACATCGGCAGCACCGACGCGAGATACGGCTGGCGCCTGAGCAGCAGGATGTCGCGCAGCGCGGCGAGCGGCGCGTGCATCAGCCCGTCGAGATCGTTGATCGGCATGTTCGGCGCGTCGATCTCGAACGCATTCAGCACCGCAGTGATGAAGAGCATCAGGCCGGCCGTGAACAGGAACGCGCGATAGATTTCAAACGCGCGTTTGATGAAGCGCTGGCGCGCGGCGGCCTCGGTATGGCGGGCGGCGAGCGAGTTGTATGCGATCGCGGTCGCGAAGCCGCCAAGGAAGACGAACACCTCGGCCGCGTCGCACAGCGCATACGCGTGCAGCGTGACGCGCGACAGCATGCTGCCGCCGATGTGATCGACGACGATCACGAGCAGCACGAGACCGCGGAAGAAGTCGAGCTCGGCGTAGCGTTGGGCGGGCGCGGCGTTCATGCGGCGTCGCATCTGCGCGACGCGCGACGGGCGCGGTGCGGGGCTCGAACGGCGAAAACGGGGACGGACAAACGGCGCATGACGAAGTGCGGCATCGCTACATGATTGAATTCGGACGACGATGGTCGCGCATTGTGCCATCGATGGCGAGGGTTACGGGTTTACGCGGGGTTACAAACGATTCCGACAAATACCCGACGCATCAGTTGGCAATACGCAACGGAATGTAAAAAAAGTGATGCACCAACATGGACGCTGCATTTTTTGCATGACAGTATTTCTCTTGCTGCAGTAATCCCGCGATACGCGCCGTAGAGACGGGATGCGCTGGAAATGCCCCGGAATGGGGCGCAGAAACGCCGAACACATCGTGGCGGCCCGACATCCGCGAGGCCGCCGAATCAAGGTCTGGAGATATCGATAATGAAAAAGCACATCATTTCCGCTGCCGCATTGCTCGCATTCGCCGCGCCGGTTTTCGCCCAAAGCAGCGTCACGCTGTACGGCGTGATCGACGAGGGTTTCAACTACACGAGCAACGTGAACGTCAACGGCGTCGGCAAGAGCAACTACCAGCTCGCGAGCGGCTTCGCGCAGGGCAGCCGCTGGGGCCTGCGCGGCTCGGAAGACCTGGGCGGCGGCCTGAAGGCCGTCTTCACGTTGGAAAATGGCTTCGACGTGAATAACGGCCGGCTTGGCCAGGGCGGCCGGATGTTCGGCCGCCAGGCGTTCGTCGGCCTGTCGCACGCGCAATACGGTTCGCTCACGCTCGGCCGCCAGTACGATTCGGTCGTCGACTACCTCGCGCCGCTGACGGCGAACGGCAACTGGGGCGGCCTGCTGTTCTCGCACCCGTTCGACAACGACAACACGGATAACTCGTTCCGTGTGAACAACACGATCAAGTACGCGAGCCCGGACTGGAACGGTCTGCAAGTCGGCGGCACGTACAGCTTCAGCAACGCGACGGGCTTCTCGAACAACCGTCAATACAGCATCGGCGCCGCGTACACGCTGGGCGGCCTGCAACTCGCGGCCGCGTACCTGCAGGCGAACAACCCGGGCAAGACGGCGGGCGGCGCGATCGCCGACAACGACGCGAACTTCACGGCCGACCGCCTGCGCATCTTCGGCGGCGGCGTCAACTACACGTTCGGCCCGGCGACGGTCGGCTTCGTCTACACGAAGACCGACGTGAAGAACCCGGTCTCGACGGTCTATCTGCCGACGGCGACGTTCGCGGGCCTCGGTCTGACCGCGACGAAGTTCCAGAACTTCGAAATCAACGGCAAGTACCAACTGACGCCGGCGCTCTTCATCGGCGCGCAGTATGTGTACACGGACGGCAAGTTCGACGCGGCTGCGGGCACGGTCAAGCCGAAGTACCACACGATCGGCCTGATGGCGGACTACAACCTGTCGAAGCGCACCGACGTCTATCTGCAGGGCGCATACCAGAAGGTTGCGGGCGACAAGACGGGCACGATCGCGGATGGCGGCTACGTCGTCGGCACGGACGGCCCGTCGGCATCGGCGAACCAGTTCGCGGTCCGCGCGGCGATCCGTCACAAGTTCTGATCGCGTCGGCTGCGGCGGAGGCGATCGGGCTCGCCGCCGCGGCCGCTTCATCAAGGCGTTCGGCCGGCTCCGCATCGGAGCGGCCGATCAGGACGGCCTGTCCCGGGGGGCACGTTTGGAACCGCCGGTCAGCGGTGCCGGGCGGCTTCGCGATTCAGTCGGGCCGCGCTCGCCCGGCCTGGTGGGCCGGTTCGGCCACTCGCACGGTCTTGCGCACTGTACATGTGCCCGCCTGCAATCGTGCCGCCACTTCCAGCGTTTCTTCGGGTGCAATCAGCCTTGGCATTCCGCCGGGCCGCGCCTCATTCCTCTTCGATTTCATCGGACGCATCTGACGGCCGCCGAGCTGTGCGCGCGAGAAAGTGCGGCGCCGCCGTTCGCGCCGCACCCCGGAACCTCGCGGTGCCGTGACCGGCAGCCGGCTCGCGTTTGCCGGCCGCAAGCAGCCGCAAGCAGTCGCAAGCAGTCGCAAGCAGTCGCGATCAGGCTGCGAACGACTCGTCCTTTCCCGGATCGTGCGCGAGAAATGCGATGAACTCGCGCGTGTACTTCGGCAGTTCGTCGAAGGCGCGCGCGCAGATCGTCAAGCGACGGTGCGCCCACGGGTCCGTGAGCTCGATCAGCCGGATCTGCATCGTCTGTTGCGCGCGCAGCGCCGCGTGGCGCGACACGATGCCGATCCCGACGCCGCGCGCGATCAGCCGGCAAATGGCGTCGAAGCTCTTCAACTGGACACGGTAGTCGATTCGCTTGCCGAGCGCCTTCGCCTGATCGGCAAGGTGGACCTGCAGCGCGCTGCCGTCCGTCATGCCGATGAAGTCGGCATCGACGAGCTCCGAGAACGCCACCCGCTCGCGCGCGGCGAGCGGATGGTCGAGCGCCGCGACGGCGATCAGCCAGTCCTCGCGAAACGGCATCTGCTCGAGCCCGTCGAGGCCGACCGAATCTGCGACGATCCCGAAATCCGCCGTCTTGCCGCGGATCGCGTGCACGATCTCCTGGCTCGACCGTTCCTCGACGCTCACCGACAGCTTCGGGTGGCGCGGCAGGTATTCGGCGAGCGCGTCCGGCAGGTATTCGCTGAGCGCGGCGGTGTTGCTGAGCAGGCGAATGTGGCCGCGCAATCCCGCGCCGAACTGTTGCAGTTCGCCGCGCATGTGGTCGATCTGCTGCAGCACGACGCGTGCGTGATGCTCGAGCGCGCGGCCGGCTTCGGTCGCGCGCGTGCCGCGCTTCGCGCGCTGCAAGAGCGGCACGCCGAGTTCTTCTTCCATGCCGCGGATCCGCTCGCTTGCGGATTGCAGCGTCATATGCGCGCGCTCGGCGCCTCCCGTGATGCTGCCGGCTTCGCAGACATGCAGGAAAAGTCGCAGATCGGTCAGGTCGAATCGCATGAGGCTGGCTTGCGTTGTCGTTGTAATGGCCGATACGGTAACAGGATTGCCGGCCGTCGCGGTCAGGCTATACCTGAGGCCCGCTTCGCGGGTTCCGCATTTTCGTGCGACGAATCGCCGCGCATCATGTCCGCTCGTTCGTCGACATGGAGCCGCGCATGCGAAGCATCTCGTTGTGGCTGCTGGCGTTCAAGATTGCGTTGCACATCTTCTTTCTCTGTTGCGGCATCGCTTTCGCGTATTCGACGCTGGTCGCGCCGGACCGTTGACGCATGCGGCCGTCGGGCGTGCTGCGGATCCATTTCGCCGCCCGCCGGGCAGGGCCCGCGACGCCTCGTGCGTCTGCCAATCCGGCCGAAAATGCAAACGTTCACCCGAAATGGGCGCCGTTCGATATTTTTAGAGGGTCGAACGCGCGTTTTGCGCCGCGTGTGAAAGCCTCGCTCGTTGCGCGGCCTCGGCGAATTATTTCGTTCGCCGTAGGATTCGAGAGGCTCAATTTCTGCCTCCGCAATGCCGGCTGCGATTTTGTCATCATTCTTGCATCCGGTTACACGCGCTCCCGACGAATTTTGAGATGCTCGAAAAATTCAATGACCGGAGTTGTCTCGAGCATGAGCAAGAGCGAGATCGACCGTAGTGTCGCATGGCTGTCCGGCGTGGCGGCCGTGTTCGTCGTCGCGGGCTGCGCGACCACGTCGCCCGTCACGCCGACCGATACGCTTGCCGGCGCGGCGGCGCCGGCAAGCGCCGCACAGCCCGCCGCCGCGCCGCTGCCGGGCGACGCCGCGCAGCATCAGGAGAAGGCCGCCGCGCCCGTCGCGACGCGCTATGTCGTGAAGTCCGGCGACACGCTGTCGGCCATCGCGGAGGCGAACGGCTGCACCGTGCGCGACCTGCAGGCTTGGAACCGGATGGGCCGGCGGACCCGCATCGGCATCGGGCAAGTGCTGCGCGTCGCGCCGCCGGGCGCGGAGAGCGCGGCCGCCTCTCCCGCCTTTCAGCCGGCCAACGGTGCCGGCGGGGCCTCCGCGGCGGCCAATGCGGCCGATTCCGCGCATGCGGCCGATGCCGCAAGCGGCGCGCGCGTAGCGCCCGCTACCGGCGCAGCGGCACCGGCCGACGCGGCGCTGCCCGCATCGGCGCCCGAAAGCGCCGCGGAGCGCGCGGCGGACCGCCGCGTCGTCCAGGAAACGAAGCGGCACGCGCAATCGATCGCGCTGGCGTGGCCCGCAAAGGGCGCGATCGTCGAAACGTTCCAGCCGGGCCGCAATCGCGGCATCCGGATCGTCGGGCGCGCGGGCGAACCGGTGCGCGCCGCGGCGTCCGGCCGCGTGATGTACGCGGGCACGGGACTGAACGGCTACGGCACGCTGATCCTTGTCCAGCACAACGCGGATTTTCTGACGGCTTACGCGCACAACCGCAAGGTGCTCGTGAAGACGGGGGACGTCGTGCGGCAGGGCGAACAGATCGCCGAGATGGGCACGGGCGACAGCACGCGTGCCGGCATGCTGTTCGAGGTGCGGCGCGACGGCAAGCCCGTCAATCCGATGCAGTACCTGGCGGGCCGGCAGCAGGGATAGCGAAACGCACCTGCGGGGGGGCGAACGGCGGGCGGCCGCCGGGCCGACGCGTGGCGCACGGCACCGCGCGTGCGGCCACACGCGCGCGGCCACACGCGTGCGGCCACAAATTTGCACGCATTCATGTGACGAGAGCTGATACGCTTGCGGACCGCGATATCGGGGGCGCGGGCACCGCGGCCCGATGCGCGTCCGTTCAATCTTCTGGCTATTCTCGCTTTCCGCTCTATGAATCATTCCCCGTTGCGCCGTTCGCTGCTCATCGCAGCCGTTTCCGCACCGCTCGTCGGCGCATGTGCGCCGCTGCGGGACAACGCCAGAAACGTCGCCGCCGAGCAGCAATTGCGCGAACTCGAGTCGACCTTCGACGGCCGCCTCGGCTTCGTCGCGCTCGATACCGCGACAGGCGCGCGCATCGCGCATCGCGCCGACGAGCGCTTCCCGTTCTGCAGTACGTTCAAGACGATGCTGTCGGCCGCGGTTCTCGCGCGCAGCGCCGGCGACGCCGCGCTGTTGCAGCGACGGATTCCGTATGCGAAGCGCGACCTCGTCCGCTACTCGCCGATCACCGAGAAGCACGTCGGCGCCGGCATGACGGTTGCCGAGCTGTGCGCGGCGACGCTCCAGTACAGCGACAACACCGCGGCGAATCTGCTGATCGCGTTGCTCGGCGGCCCGCAGGCCGTCACCGCGTATGCGCGCTCGATCGGCGACGCGACATTCCGCCTCGATCGCCGCGAGACCGAACTGAACACGGCGATTCCCGGCGACGAGCGCGATACGACGACGCCTGCCGCGATGGCCGCGAGCGTGCGCCGGCTGCTCGTCGGCGACGCGCTCGGCACCGCGCAGCGCGCTCAGCTCAATGCGTGGATGCTCGGCAACAAGACGGGCGACGCGCGAATCCGCGCGGGCGTGCCGGCCGGCTGGCGCGTTGCCGACAAGACGGGCACGGGCGACTACGGCACGGGGAACGACATCGGCGTCGCGTATCCGCCCGATCGCGCGCCGATCGTGTTCGTCGTCTATACGACGATGCGCAGTCGGAACGCGCAGGCGCGCGACGACGTGATCGCGTCGGCGGCGCGGATCGCCGCGCGCGCTTTCGTCTGACGGCGCCCGGCCGCGCATTCGCGCGCGCCGCGAGCGGCGGCTTGCCGTGCGCCGGCGGTCCGGCAGCACGCCGGTCGCGGCCGGCATCGGCTCGCGGCCAACAGGAGCGCTCGATGGCGTCCGCGGGCCGCGCGGCTTGTTTGTCACGCGCATGTCACGCGTGACGCGATTCGCGGCGCTGAGGCCGGCGATCGTCTGCGATAACGGCGCGATAAAGGTGCGATAACGGCGCGATGAAGGTGCGCTCGAACCGTATCGGGCAACGTTCGCATCATCCCGCGCCATCCTGTCGCCGCGTCCGTTTCGATCGATTCGGCCCATGCCGGGCCCGCTTCGCTGCGCGCGCGGCGAGCGTGTGGTGCGGCCGCATCACGCGCCGGCGCTCGCGCAACGTGCGCATTTCGCTTATCGTGACGGCTCGCCCGCAGGCATCGCGGTGCCGACTTGCCTGCGCGTCTCCGAGTTTTCCGAGTTCCGTCGTCGACCGCCATGCGCCGCCTCCCGCCCTTGAACGCCCTGCAGATCTTCGCGACGGTCGCGCGCCATCGCAGCTTCACGCGGGCCGCCGACGCGCTATGCGTGACACAAGGGGCGATCAGCCGCCAGATTCAGTCGCTCGAAGCGCATTACGGCTTCCCGCTCTTCATGCGCCACGCGCGCGGCCTCACGTTGACGGCGGAGGGGGAGCAACTGCTGCCCGTCGTCGTCGAGAGCTTCGCGCGAATCGAGGACATTTCACTGAAGCTCACGCGGCAGCGCACCGATCTCGCGCTGAAGGTGCCGACATGCGTGATGCGCTGGGTGCTGCCGCGCATCATGCGCTTCCAGCGCGAGCATCCGGACCTGCACGTGCAGATGACGACCACCTGGCGGCACGACGTGGATTTTCAGAGCGAGCCGTTCGATGCGGCGATCGTCTACGGGGCATCGCCCGGCCCGGACGTGACGGCCGTGCCGCTGTTCGACGAGCGGCTCACGCCCGTATGCTCGCCGGATCTGCTGACGGACAAGCCGATTTCGCATGCCGGCGACCTCGCGCGCCATACGCTGCTGCATCCGACGCGCGATCATCGCGACTGGCGTCGGTGGCTCGAATATGCCGGCGTGGCCGATGTCGATCCGGATCGCGGGCCGAGCTTCGACTCGCTCGATCTCGCGACGAGCGCCGCGATGCAGGGCTTCGGCGTCGCGCTCGGCGATCTTACGCTCAGCGAAGAGGATCTCGCCGCGAGGCGGCTCGCGACGCCGCTCGACATCGTGCTGAAGACGGGCGCGCGCTATGACTTCGTCTACCCGCACAGCGTCGCGCAGCAGCAGAAGATCCGGCGTTTCAGCGCGTGGCTCGACGCGAATCGCGATTGAGCGGGCGGCGCGGCCGGTGCGATGGCGCCGCACGTCGTACGCGGCGCGGGTCATGCCGCAAGCCGCGCGCCGCATGTGATCCGTCATGCAGCGACGCTCGCCGCGAGTCTCGCGCGCCGCAGGCCGTCACGCGACGGCCGCTACAGATACGATACGACGGCGACGACCGGCCGCGCGCCGCCCGCTTGCCCGGCGGGCAGCGGGATCGCGCGCGACAGCTCGGTGAACGTGAAGGTGCGCAGCGCCGCGCCGCTTTGCGGATCGACGAACGTGACGGCGCCTTTCGCCGGACGGGGACACGCGGGCTGAAGCTGCGCGTGCGCGCTGGCGTCGCGCGTGACCGAGAACGAGCACGGCGGCTCGACGATCATGCCGCTGAAACGGATGATGCCGCTTTGCTGCGCGTGAGCCGCGGAGGAAAGCGCAAACATCGACGCGGCCAACAGGCTGGATGCAATCAGCGATGGACGTTGCATAGAATGCTCCACGCGAATGAGCGCCCCGCAACGTTCCGAACGGCAGGCTGCGGATACGCTGCGAAGCTAAATGCGTAAACGGCAGTGCATGCGAAAACTTGATGCGAAAGGACTGGAAGGTTGCGTCGACAACGAACGGTTCGATGTCCTTTGAACGATGCCGACGCTTTCAAGATAGGAGCGATGCGCGGCGAATGCAAGGCGGCAGGCGGGCATGCGGGAAGGGCGCGGCACATCGGCGCGGCGCGGTGCGCCGAGTAATGTCGGCCGGCCGCACCGCCCCGTGATGCGAGCGGATCATCAAACGGGCAGCGTCAACGTGCCGAACAGCGCGAGGTCTTCTTTCTTCGCCGAGCGCGCGTGCCGGCGGATCACCTGAAACAGGCAGTCGATGAAGCAATGCGCGGCGCTGCTCCGCGTGCTGTTGCGCCGTGTGACGATGCCGAGCGCGAGCGGCTCGAAATGCGCCTTCAGCGCGAGTGCCGCCATGCGTTCCCGAAACGGCGGCACGACGCCGAGCACGGCCGGACACCACGCGCGCATGTCCGCGCGCTCGACCATCGTCTGCGGCATCGCGAGCGAATACGCGCGCGACGATACTCGCGAACGGCACGTACGCGAAGATCAATCGCAAGTACTTCGATTTCGACGTCTACGGCGCGAAGTGAGCGCGTGATGCGCCGGCGCGCCGGCACGGCGCGCGTCGCTCGCGCAGGGCGTCGAGCCGGTTCATCGGCACGGCGGTCGACGAGCGGCGATCGGCAAGCGGCGCGTAGTCGGCGGCGGCGCACGAACGCTTCCGGATGCCGGCATCGCGCGCGGGCGGCGCGATCGGTCAGTTCGCGCGCCGATAGCCCTGCGTCGCGCGCAGCAGCGTGCGCGTGTACTCGCTGCCGACGCGCGCGGCGCGCACGTCGTCGATCCCGAGCTGCTCGACGAGCGCGCCGTCGCGCATCACCGCTACGCGGCTGCACAGAAAGCCGACCACCGCGAGGTTGTGGCTCACGAGGATCATCGTCAGCCCGCGTTCGCGATGCAGCCGCTTCAGCAGGTTCAGGACTTCCGCCTGCACCGATACGTCGAGCGCCGATGTCGGCTCGTCGAGCAGCAGCACGCGCGGCTCGACGATCAGCGCGCGGGCGATCGCGACGCGCTGCCGCTGGCCGCCGGACAGTTGATGCGGATAGCGAAAGCGGAACGCGGGGCCGAGGCCGACTTCGGCGAGCGCACGTGCGATCCGCTCGTCCGCGCCCGGCATCCGGTGGATCGCGAGCGGCTCGCGCAGCGTCTCGTCGACGGTGAAGCGCGGATGCAGCGATGCGTAGGGGTCCTGAAACACCATCTGCACGTCGCGCCGGAACGCGCGGTCGAGCTTGCCTTCGAGCGGTCGTGCGTCGATCGACAGCGTGCCGCCCGCCAGCGGCACGAGGCCCGTCAGCGCGCGCAGCAGCGTCGACTTGCCGGAGCCGGATTCGCCGACGAGCCCGAACGCCTCGCCCGCGGCGACGCGAAGATTCGCGCCGCGCACGGCATCGACGTGGCCGCTGCGGGTCGGAAAGCGGATCGATACGTCGCGGATCTCGATCATCGGTGCGCCGTTCATCGTGCCGCCTCCGTGAGCCACGCCGGATCGCGCTCGAGCACCGGCAGCTCGTCGGGCGGATTCGCGAGCGGCGGCGTCGCGGCGAGCAGGCCGCGCGTATACGGATGCGCCGCGTGGGCGAGGTCGCGCGCCGCGCACGTTTCGACGATGCGGCCCGCGTACATCACCGCGACGCGATCGCAGAACGACGTCACGAGCGGCAGGTCGTGGCTGATGAACACGAGTCCCGTGCGATGGCGCGCGATCATGTCGTCGAGCACCGCGAGCACCTGCATCGACACCGCGACGTCGAGCGCGGAGGTCGGTTCGTCGGCGACGAGCAGGCGCGGGCCCGTCGACACCATCATCGCGATCATCACGCGCTGGCCCATCCCGCCCGACAGCTCGTGCGGATACGCGTCGGCGACGCGCGCCGGATCGCGGATCTCGACCGACGCGAGCGCATCGACGATGCGCGCGCGCAGCGCGCGGCCGCGCAGCCCGGGCTCGCGCACCCGGAAGGCCTCGCCCATCTGCTTGCCGACCGTCATTACCGGGTTCAGCGAATATTTCGGGTCCTGAAGGATCATTCCCATCGCGCCGCCGCCCAGCTTGCGCCGCTCGCGCGCGGCGAGCGCGAGCAGGTCGCGGCCTTCGAAGCGCAGCGCGTTGGCGCGCCATTGCGCGGCGGCGGGCAGCAGGCCGAGCAGCGCGCGGCCCGTCAGCGATTTGCCGGAGCCGGATTCGCCGACGATGCCGAGCCGCTCGCCCGGCGCGAGCGTGAGCGACAGGTCGCGCACGGCTTCGACGAGCGTGCCGTCGTGCGCGCGAAAGCCGATCTGCAGCCCGTCGATCTCGCAGAGCGGCGGCGTGTTCGGGGAAGCGGTGCAAGCGGACATGTCAGGCTCCATGGCGCGGATCGAAGACGTCGCGCAGACCGTCGCCGAGCAGGTTGAGGGCGATGCTCACGACGAGGATCGCCGCGCCCGGCAGCGTCGCGACCCACCACGCATCGAGCAGCACGTTGCGGCCCGACGCGACCATGAAGCCCCATTCGGGGCTCGGCGGCTGCGCGCCGAGCCCGAGAAAGCCCAGGCCCGCGACGGTCAGGATGATGCCCGCCATGTCGAGCGTCGCGCGCACGATCACCGACGACAGGCAGAGCGGCACGACGTAGCGCAGCACGATCCGCTGACCGGACGCGCCTTGCAGCCGCGCCGCGTGGATGAAATCCGCGTTCGCGATGCGCATCGTCTCGGCGCGCGCGAGCCTTGCGTACGCGGGCCACGCGGTGATCGAGATCGCGACGACCGCATTGACGACGCCCGGCCCGAGCGCCGCCGCGAACGCGAGCGCGAGCACGATCTTCGGGAACGCGAGTGCGACGTCGGTGATCCGCATCAGCGCGCAGTCGACGAGGCCGCCGCAGTAACCGGCCGTCGTGCCGATCGCGAGCCCGATCGGCACGACGATCGAAACGACGAGGATCGCGATGCCGAGCGTGAGCCGCGAACCCGCGATCAGGCGCGAGAGGATGTCGCGGCCGAGCTGGTCGGTGCCGAGCCAGTGCGACGGCGAGCCGGGCGGCAGCAGACGGTCGGCGAGCACCTGGCGCAGCGGGTCGTGCGGCATGACGAGCGGCGCGACGAGCGCGAGCGCGACGAGCGCGGCGAGGATCGCAAGCCCGAAGAGATTTAGCGGATTGCCGGCGAAGCGGCGCCAGCGGCGATATGCGAGGCCGAGCGTCGCCTGCCGGCGCGACGCGGGCGCGTCGGACAGGAGCCACGCGCGCAGCGTCGGCGCGGCGGGATTCGAAGGAGAGCGGTCGGATGAAGCGTTCATGTGCATGATGAATTCGGTCGGACCGGCGCGGCCCGCGCCGGGTCAGCGGGCGCGCGGATCGAACACGCGGTAGAGCGCGTCCGTCAGCAGATTGATCGTGATGAACATGATCCCGATCACGAGCGTGCAGCCGAGCACCGCGTTCATGTCGGCGTTCAGCAGCGCGCCCGTCAGATACGAGCCGATGCCGGGCCATGCGAACACGATCTCGGTGAGCACCGAGCCTTCGAGCAGGTTGCTGTACGTGAGCGCGATCACGGTCAGTAGCGGCACCGCGATGTTGCCGAATGCGTGCCGCCAGATCACGCGACGCTCGGCAAGCCCCTTCGCGCGCGCGGTGACGATGTATTCCTGGCTCAGTTGGTCGAGCATGAACGAGCGCGTCATCCGGCTCAGGTACGCGATCGAGTAATAGCCGAGGATCGCCGCGGGCAGCGCGATGTGCGACAGCGCGTTGCCGAACACGTCCCATTCGCCGGCGAGCGCCGCATCGATCAGCAGGCTGCCCGTGCGCGTGTCGACCATTCCGTCGTAGACGGGGTCGAGCCGCCCCGGCCCCGCGACCCAATGCAGCCGCGCATAGAACAGCAGGAGCCCCATCAGCCCGAGCCAGAATACCGGCACCGAGTTGCCGATCAGTCCGACGAAGCGCGCGACGTGATCGATCGGCCGGTTGTGCCTGACCGCCGCGGCGACGCCGAGCGGCACGCCCAGCGCGACACCGATCAGCGTGGCGAGCGTCGCGAGCTCGAGCGTCGCGGGGAACACGCGCTTGATGTCGTCGAGCACCGGGTTCGACGTGAGCAGCGACATGCCGAGATTGCCGTGCAGCACGTCGCGCGCGTAGATGAAGAACTGCGTCGCAAGCGGCCTGTCGAGCCCGAGCGCGACGCGCTCGGCCGCATAGGCGTCGGCCGACGCGCGGTCGCCGAGCACGGCGAGCACCGGGTCGATCGGCACCTTGCGGCCGATCACGAACGTGAGCGCGAGGAGCCCGGCGAACGTCACGGCGAGCGTGAGCGCCCAGCGCAGCACGCGCAGCGCCCAGCGCACGCCGGGCCGCCGCGCGGGCAGCGTGCGCAGCGTTTCGAGAGGAGTGGCGGGTGTCGACATGTCGGGGTTCCGGTGCGGCGTCACGGCTTCTTCAGATTGCGATACGACACGAGATCGTTGATCGGGCCGACTTCGAGGCCGCTCACGCCGGGCCGCGTCGCGACCTGCGCGACTTTCTCGAACAGGATCACGAACGGCGAATTCGCGAGCACTTCCTTCTGCATCGCCTGATACAGCTGCGCGCGCTTCGCGGCGGACGGCTCCGCGAGCGCCGCGTCGGTTTGCGCGGTCAACTGCGGGATGTTCCATGCGTTGCGCCACGCGAGCATCTTGTAGCTGGACTGATCCGAATTGTCAGGGTTCCATGCGAAGCCTTGCGCATTGCTGTGCGGATCGATGTAATCGGCCGACCACTCGCCGATGTAGATGTCGTGCTGGCGCGCGCGGTACTTCGCGAGCGTCTGCTTGTTGTCGCCCGGAATCAATTGCACCTTGACGCCCGCCTGCGCGAAGTTCGCCTGCACCGCCTGCGCGATCTCGGTGTACGGATAGTCGTTGCGCACGTCCATCGTCACCGTGAAGCCGTTCGGCACGCCGGCCTTCGCGAGCAGCGCCTTCGCCTTCGCGACGTCGAGCTTGTACGGATTCGCGTTCAGCGCGCCGAGGAAGCCTTCCGGCATGAACGTCTGATGAACCTTGTAGGTCGTCTTCACGACGTGGCTCTGGATTCCGTTGTAGTCGACGAGCCATTTCAGCGCTTCCTGCACGTCCGGCTTCGCGAGCGTCGGGTTCTTCGTGTTGAGGCCGAGGTACAGCAGCGTCGCCTGCGGCGAGGGCGTCACCTTCGCCTTGCCGCTTTTCGCGACGGCCGCGAGATCGTCGGGGCTCAGGTCGCGCGCCGCGTCGATGTCGCCGCTTTCGAGCATCAGCCGCTGGCTCGCCGCCTCCGGCACGTGCCGCAGCACGATCCGCTTCATCGCGAGCGGCAGCCGGTAGCGGTCGAAACGTTGCAGCACGATGCTGTCGCCCGCCGTCCACTTGACTAGCCGGTACGCGCCCGAGCCCGCCTCGTGCGTCTTCAGCCAGCCGTTGCCGAAATCGTTGCCCTGCTGGTGAGACAGCAGCAGCTTCTTGTCGACGATCGACGCCGGCCACGAGCCGAGCACGTTCAGCACGAAGGTCGGCGCGTACTTGCGGTCGGTCGTCACCGAGACCGTCAGGTCGTCGATCTTCTTCACGTTCGCGAGCGCGTTCGCCTTCGTGAGGCCGATGCCCGCGAGCACCGCAGCCGGCCCCTTGTCGAGCAGCGCCGCGCGCTGGATCGACCATGCGACGTCGTCGGCCGTCACCGGGTTGCCCGAATGGAACGTGAGGCCCGCGCGCAGCTTGAACGTGAACGTGAGGCCGTCGGGGCTCACGCGCCACGATTGCGCGACGTCGCCGTCGAACTTCGACGGATCGGCGAGATCGACGCGCACCAGCCGGTCATACGTATTCGCGACGTATTCCTCGGGCACCAGTTCGTAGACTTCGCCCGGATCGAGCGAGATGAATTCGTCGAGCAGCGTGGCCATCACGAACATGTCTTTCGGCGGCGCCGCGCACGCATCGGGGGCCGGCGCGGCCGCGAACGCGGAAGCGGCGGCGAGCGCCGTGACGAGCTTGGGCAATGACAGTTTCATACGCGCTCCATGAGGCAGAGGGTTCGAAGTGGGGCAATCGTTTCGGCTCGCATCCGGATGCCCGCCGGGCGCGGCGGGCGTGTTGCGCACCGTGACGGCGGCTCGAGCGACGCGGGCGGCGGTCACATCAGCCGCCACGGTCCGCTTGCGTCGCCGTCGATCAGCGGCAGCGCGCGCGAGCCGGGCAACTCGTAGTGCCACCACTCGCTCGCGATGTGCGTGAAGCCGGCCGCGTGCATCACGCCGAGCAGCAGCAGCCGGTTGCGCTGCACGGGCTCGGGCAGGCCGTCGTGGAAATGATTCGACGCGGCGACCATGTCGTCGAAGCCCGTGCCCATGTCGAGCGCGACGCCATTCGCGTCGACGAGCGTCAGGTCGAGCGCGGCGCCGCGGCTGTGGTTCGAGCCGCGGCCGAGATCGGCGACGAAGGCCGGATCGGGCAGGAAGTCCCACAGCACCTGCTGCGCCCGCGGCGGCCGGTACGCGTCGTAGATCCGCAGCCGCAGGCCGATCTGCGCGGCCACCGTGACCGCGCGGCGCAGCGCGGCCTCGGCCGGCTCGATGAGCAGACAGTGCGTGCGCCGGTAGATCGGCTTGCCGGTCAGATTGCGGTCGGTCGCGTAGGCGAGATCGACGTCGACGCCGTGCGTGCGCGGCGTGATCTCGACGAGGCGATGGGCGGGAGTCTTCAAGGGCGGCGTCTCCTGCGGCTTCAGGGTTCGAATTGATCGAGCTCGCGCTGCAGCTCGCGATTGCGGGCGACGCGCGCGTCGATCGCGTCGCCGAGCCGGTCGACGACCGCGCTGATCAGCAGGTTGAACAGGCAGGTGAGCGGCGCGAGCGAATCCCAGAACTGGCCGACGTCGGTCCTCACCTGCAGCAGGTCGCACGGCAGCTCGCGCGCCCACGGGCAGTAGACGTCGGTGATGAGCGCGAAACGCACGCCGCGCGCGACGGCCGCCTCGCAGTAGCGCCGCGCGATCCGCGAGTACGCGCGCGTATCGGTGACGATGCAATACGGATCGGCGAATTCGGCGTTCAGCGAATCGACGTACGAGCCGGACATCCCATCCGAGTAGAACACGCGCGGGCGCAGGTATTCGAGATAGCTGTGGAACGCGTTGCTGATCCCGCGCGTCGACTGGATTCCGAGAATGAACACCGCGTCGGCTTGCGCGACGCGATCCGCGACTTGCGCGAACGCCGGCGAGCGCGCGAGCTGATACACGTGGCGGATCGCATCGAGCTCGCGCGCGAGCGCGCCGTCGAGCGGGCCGGGCGCGTCGCTCGGCGCGGCTTCATCGCGCGCCGGCGCGCTCGCGGCCGTCATGCGGCGATATTCGTCGAGGCGGTCGGTGATCATCCACGAGCGCTCGGTCGCGCCGCGCAGCTCGCGCTTCAGGTCGTCGAGATTGCGATAGCCGACGCTGCGCAGGAAGCGCCCGACCGAGATGCCGCTCGTGCCGGTCTGACGCGCGATCTGATCCGCGGTTTCGAGGCCGAGCCGCTCCAGGTTCGCGAGCATGTAGCTCGCGATGCGCTTCGCCGTGGGCGTGAGCTCGGCAAAGCGGGTTTCGACGGTTTGGACGAAGGCGGGCGGCATGGACGCGCGTGTTAGCTCGCTGTCGATGTTGATGAAAGTGACATCCATCTAACAAAGACAAAATAATGCGCGCCATACCCAAAAATCTATCGTTATGAACCGGCGATAGCGAATTCGACCGCTCGCGCGTTCACGCCCGTCCTGGCGGAAGAGCAGTCGAAGAGCGAAGGCGGTCGGGCCAGCATGGTTTCGGAGCGGATGCGCCGGCATCGGCTTGCGAGGCGACCGGATCGGCCCGGCCGATCGAGAGCGGCGCACGCGAAGCGGACGAACGCCGCAGTGCGCGTCGCGCGCTCGAACGTCATGCGTGCGCGATCGACGCGAGCCGATTGAAATGCGCGGCGCGCTTCGAGCCGGCGATCATCGCGAGGGCGCGGCGATCGATGCGGTGCGGCACGCGCGCGCCCGCCCTTCGGCCCGGAACGGCATCGGCCCACTGGCGCGTGACCGCGATCGTCATGCGTCACGCATCGCGCCGGGCCGACGGTTCTCATTCGTGCGGCAATGATGCCGGGTCGAGTCAGCGCACTTGTTTCTGCGCCCGATAAACGGTGAAGCGGCAACGCAGTTTGACGAAGGCGAACCCGAAGAGCACCCGGGCGAGCCCTGAATCGGTCGGTGCGGAACCCGCGCCGATGAAAAGCGCGCCGCCCGCGACGGCCGCCCGGCGCGCCGCGCGGCCGATCGCCGGGGTGCTCGGCGTAACCGGTCAGGCGGCCGACGGCGCGGCCGGCGCCGCGCGCGGACGATGGCCGACAGCAACGTGAAGCTGCATCGCGGGCGCGCCGCTCGAACCGTCGACGGCCGGACGCTGCGGAATCAGCAGATGCGCGGGGTGATCGGGGTGCACGGGCGGCGGCTCGTCCCTCTGTTGCCGCAGCCAGTTCGTGCTGCGAGATACGGCTTCGGGCGGGTCCATGCCGTAGACGCCGGCGCCGTAGATCGATGCGAGATGGGCGGGCGCTTCGATGGTGCGCAGCAGCAGCAATTCTCGCCGGGCGGCCAGCATCTTTTGCTGCGCGCGGCGCACGCCGGCCGCCAGGCTGCTCGTTTCGGTCTGCATTGCGTGCATCCCCGTTTGCCGCGCCGCGCGGTCCGGATTGTCGAGCGAGGCACGCCTGAATGCGTCGGACGCGTGGCGTGGCGTCGCGAGCCGCTTCGCCGCCTGGGCCGCTTCCTCGGCGGCTTCGCCGGCTTCCCGCGCGACCTTCGGCGGCGACGCGAGCGTTCGCATGCCGCTGACCGCCAGATCAGCCAGCACGAGCAGCGGCCCGACGGTCTCGGTCAATTTGCAATGCCACGATGTCTCGCGCTTTTTCTTGCGCACCTCGTCGCCCTTGAGTTCGTAGCGCAGCATCGAGCCGTCTTCGGCGAGCAGGAGCAGGGACGCCGCGTCCGCCGCCGCGCCGAGCACCGGCGCGAGCGCGATGCTGCCGCCGACGATCGCCGCGACCGACACGGCGCCTGCCAGCACGCCGAACGTTTCGCCGCCGACGGCGGCGTCGAACGCGGTCTTGTGCGCTTCGATGAAACGCCGTGCGTGCGCGGTGCCTTGCGCCGGCAGGGACGGCCGCGCCGACGGCGCGCGTGCCGCGATGCGTTGCCCCCGTTCGCGCGAGAGCTGCTCGAGCGTCAGCGCGCCGAGCGTTTCGGCAGGCTCGATCGGCATGAGCGGCGGCCTGACGACGGCCGCCACGAGATCCAGCGTGTCGCCGTGCGCATCGGGAATCGCCTGCTTGAGGCGGGCCGCGTCGATGCCGTCGAAGAACACGACGCCGGCATGGCGCCCGAGCACCCGCGCGGCGAAATTCGACAAGTGGAATTCCGCCTCCGAGCGATGGCAATACGGCTCCCAAAAAGCAGGTGACTTCGACATGGTCTTCGCGTATTCCGTATTCGAGTGAGGGAGATTCCGTTCTCGGATAACCCGATAATCATCGGCATCGCGCGGCGTCAATATAATCCGCCGCGCATCACAAGGCCAGTGGGGGTATCGCATCCGCCGCAATAGACCGCCAAATCAGGGATTTCGAGATAACGGGCGCGCTTGAATTATTTACTCGCCCGCGGTATTTGCGAGATCGAATTCCGTCAAATTTACCGGCGCGATCGATCGGGGAAGTTGAGTGAAAAGGCGCTATTTAAATCTCGTTTCAATGGCGTTGCCGTGCGCTATGATTTGCCGTCTTAAATAGGCCGTCGTTAATCGGCTGTCCCGGGGGCGATAATGAAAATGTCCGATATTGCGGGTTTCCTGAGTCTGCAAAACAGCCGCCTGCTGACGATCAAGACGCCGCTTGCCGGGCGCGCCGAGCTGGTGCTCAGCGATTTCCAGTGCAGCGAGGGCTTGTCGGTGCTGTTCGACATGCGGCTGGGGCTTGCGTCGCGCGATCCGACGATCGAACTGAAGCAGATGATCGGCCAGGCCGTCACGATATCCCTTCAGCCCCCAGGCGGGATCGTCGGCGGTTCCGCCCGGCATTTTCACGGTTACGTCACGCAGTTTTCGCATACCGGCGCCGACGGCGGGCTCGCCACCTATAGCGCGACTGTGCAGCCGTGGCTATGGATGCTGTCGCGACGGGTGGATTCGCGAATATTCCAGGACAAGAGCGCACGCGACATTCTCGACGAGGTGTTTTCGCAATATTCGGCGCTCGCTTCCTACGAATTCCGCGCCGGCCGCACGCTGAAGCCGTACAGCTATTGCACGCAGTACCGGGAGACGGATCTGAATTTCGTGCTGCGCCTGATGGAGCTGGAAGGGCTCTTTTTCTATTTCGAGCACGCGGAGGACGGACACAAGCTGATCATCGACGACGATTCGACCCGTGCAAAGCCCATCGACGGGCTGCCGTCGCTGCGGTATGCGAGCGGCGAGATTCTCGAGGACGAAGCGGTGGTCACGCAATGGGCGGCGCAGCGGCAACTCATGTCCGGCGCTGTCAGCATGAAGGCTTATGACTACAAAGTGCCTGCCGCCCGCCGCTACGTATCGGGCGAGTCGGATTTCAATCAGGGCGAGGTCGAGCGGTATGAAATCTACGACTACGTCGGGCTGCATGGTTTCGATTCGACCGACCGGGGCGAGGAACTGGCGCGATTCAGGCTGGAATCGCTCGCCGCGAGCGGCAAGACCTTTTCGGGCACGAGCACCGGCAGGACGCTCGCGCCGGGCCGCTATTTTGAATTGAGCGCGCATTACGATCACGACAACGGCCCGATGCATGACCGCCAGTTCCTGTTGACGAATGTCCGCCACCATGGCGTCAACAATTATCAGTCTAACGAAGGATCGGGGTCGTACCACGCCAGCTTCCAGTGCATCCGCAAGAAGATTCCGTTTCGGCCGCCGCTCGCGCATGCGCGGCCCGTCATTCCGGGGCCGCAGACCGCGATCGTCGTGGGGCCGAAGGGCGAGCAAATTCATACCGATGCGCTGGGGCGAGTGAAGATCCAGTTTCATTGGGACCGCATCGGGCAGCGCAATCAAGGCAGTTCGTGCTGGGTGCGGGTGAGCCAGCCGTGGGCGGGCGGCGGGTTCGGCTCGGTGCAGATTCCGCGCATCGGCGACGAGGTGGTGGTCACGTTCCTCGACGGCAATCCGGATCGCCCGCTGATCCTATCGAGCGTCTATAACGCGCAGAACATGCCGCCGTGGGCGCTGCCGGCGGGCGCGACGCAAAGCGGGTTCCTCACGCGCTCGCACAAGGGGACGTCCGAGAACGCCAACGCGATTCGCTTCGAGGACAAGCTGGGCGAGGAAGAAATCTGGCTGCATGCGGAAAGGAATCAGCGCATCGAGGTCGAGCACGACGAATCGCACACCGTCGGCGCGAAGCGGACCAAGACGATCGGCGCGGACGAGATCGTCACGATCGGCGGCGCGCAGACCCACACGATCACGGGCGCGCGCACGCAGACGATCGGCGCAGACCATACGCAGACCATCAAGGGCGCGCACAAGCAGAACGTCGCCGGCACGCATGCCCAGGTCATCGGCGGCAACGCGTCGATCACGACCACGGGGCCGCAGCCGGGCGCCGCCGGCACCGTCGGAGATATCGAGATCCAGTCGAGCCAGGGGAAGATCCATCTCAAGGCGGCGACGGAAATCGTCATCGAAGTGGGGGCGAGCGTGATCCATCTGAAGGCGGACGGCACGATCGAGATCAGCGGCCCGACGCATATCGGGCTGAATTCGAAGAGCTGACCGCCCGGGCGGCGGGCCGCGGGCTGTGGATGGCCGCGCCCGTCGCGACGGCCTTTTTCCGCGTGCGTCGGCACGCGCCACATCGACATCGACATCGAGACCTGACATGCGCTACTCGGTCAACGAAGGACATCTGGAATTGCCCGGCCAGTGGCTGGACCGCAGCGTCAATGCGTTGCTGCCGGCCATGGCGGAAGTGACGGGAAGCAACCTCGTGCTGACGCGCGACGAGCTGCCTTATGGCGTCGAGTTCGCCGATTACGTCGACGTGCAGCGCGCGAAATACCGGAAGGAACTGAGCGGTCTGCAGATGCAGCGCGACGAGCCGGGCGTGCTGGACGGGCGGCCCTGCCAGTTTCTCGCCTTTACCTGGAACAAGGACGACCTGCTCATCCACCAGATGGCGGTGATCGCTCTCGACGCGCCGCTGGTGCTGGCGCTGACCTACACGAGCCCCGGCCGACTGCCGGACGGCGTTCGCGACGCGATCGGCGCGGCGTTGGCGAGCTTCAGATTTCACCGGAGCGCGCAACTTCCCGCTTCGTGATGCCGCGGGGCGACGCCGTTTTTCCGGTCACTTGGCGAGGAGCTGGATCTCATGGGCGAAGTGCAGAGTAGCGCGCCGCCGGACAGCCGGCAGAAGCTCGCGGCGCTAGCGCAACGAGGCAGCAATGCGGACGCCGTGCAGACGGTGTCCAACATGGGGCTCGCGATCAACGCGGCGCAAGTCACGGCGGCCGGGACGAGCGCGTGGGCGGCCGGCACGTTCCAGTGCTTCGCCGGGCGCGTGATCGCGCCGCTTGGCGGCGCGATGCTCGGCGGCGCGCTCGCCGAGGCGGTCGGCGCGGACCGCCCGGTCACATGGGTGCTGGGCAAGATGGGGCTTCCGGCGGTCGCGAAGCCCGGCAAGGCGCCGGCTCGCGTCGGACACAAGATCGTCCACGAGAACGCATTCATCGGCGCGCTGACCGGCCTGCTGGCGGGGATCGCGGTCGGCGTGGCCATTGCCGCCGCGGCGGCCGCGATCGTGGCGACGGGCGGCGCCGCCGCGGTCGCCATCGCGGCGGCCGGCCCGTTCGTCGTCGGGTTCGTCTCGGGCGCGGTGGGCGGATTCGTCGGCGCGGCGGTGGCCAAGGGCATCGGCCATACCGGCTCGGTGACGGGCGCGATCGCGGACGGCTCGCCCAACGTCTCGTTCGAAGGGGCGCGGGTTGCCCGCGTGACCGACCCGGTGACATGCAGCAAGGACCCCGGCACGCCTCCGCCGCAGATCGCGCAGGGCAGCCTGACCGTATCCGTCAACGGCCTGCCGCTCGCGCGGATCGGCCACAAGATCACGTGCTCGGCGGTCATTCAGGAAGGCTGCACGACGATCAGCGCGGACGAGACGACCGGCACGTTCGGCAAGATCGACGCGAACGTGTCGCTTCTCGAGCAGTTGGTGCTGACGGCCACCGACGTCATCATGATGCGTTCGGCGACCAAGGAAGGCGGCTTGCTGGACGGCGTGCTGCGCGAGCTGCTCGGCGAGCCGATCGACATGGCGACGGGCGATTACGCCGACTACCGGACGGATTTCACGTGGCCGCACGTGCTGCCGCTCACGATTTCCCGTGCGTACGCGGGGCGGCAGCCGGTCGAGGGGCTGCTCGGCGACAGGTGGATCAGCAACTGGTCGCAGCGCCTGCGATATCGGCGGCCGGCGGACGGCCCGGCCACCGTCACGTTCTTCGACGCGGATGGCCAGCAACTCGTGTATCCGGTTCCGCACGAGCCGTTCAACGCGATCAACTTCTGGGCGCCGCACTACGCGTTGCACGGCAATCGCGCGCGGGCCGTCGTTTTCGACGAGCGCTCGCAGCAATCGCTGATTTTCGAGCCGGCGCATGCCGAGGACGACGTCGCCCGCCTGACCCGCATCGAGGACCGCAACGGCAACACGATCGACTTCGAGTACAACGCGCTCGGCCGGCTATGCACGGTGCGGCACAGCGGCGGGATGACGCTGTGGGTCACCTGCGATTCCCGCGGGCTGTTGCAGAGCGTGTCGGAGCGGCCGGGCGGGGAGGGCGAACTGGTCCGCTATCGTTTCGACGGCAAGCGCCTCACCGACGTTCATAGCCGCTTCCAGGGCGAATTTCATTTCGGCTATACCGACGAGGGCTGGCTCAATCACTGGCGCGACAGCGGCGCCACCGAGGTTGCGCTGCGCTATGACGAGCGGGCAAGGGTGATCGCCACGCGCACGAATACCGCGCTGTACGACGATCGCTTCGAGTATGACGACGAGCAACGGCGGACGACGTACATCGACGCGCTCGGGCACCGGCATCAACGCTGGTTCGATGCGCAGAACCGGCTGATTCGGTCGCAGGACCCGCTGGGCCGGGTGATGCATGCCAGTTTCGACGAGCGGGGCTGGCTGAGCGCGCGGACGGACCCGATCGGCCGAGTCAGCCAGTACCGTTACGACGCGCGCGGTCGCCCCGTGAAAGTCATCGACGTCTACGGACGGGAGAGTCGATATCGATGGAATGGGGCCGGGCAGTTGATCGAGCGAACCGATCCGTTCGGCGCGCTGCGCTGGCATTTCAGCGCAGAGGGCAATCTGGTGGCGTTCGAGGGGCCGTCAGGCGAGACGCGTTTTCGATACGACCCGCGTGGCCTGCTCGTCAGCCGGACTGATCCCGATGGCGCGACGTACGCATGGCGCCATGATGAAGCAGGGCGTCCCGACAGATGGACCGATCCGCTCGGCCGGCACACCCATCTCGACCGCGATCGATACGGCCGACTGAGGAGCCGAACCGATGCGGCCGGTCATCGGACGGTCTATGGCTATGAGCCGGGCCCGTCCAATCCGCGCGAAGCGCTTAGCAGCGTGACGTACCCGGACGGCGCAATCGCGCGCTTTCACTATGACTCGGAAGGCATGTTGCGGGAGGCGGTGAATCCGCTGGGACATGGCATCCGCTATACGTGGGGCGCATTCGATTTGCTGGCGAGCGTCACGGACCCGTCGGGGGCGGTCACGCAATATCATCGCGATGGCACTGCCCGCCTGACGGGTGTGACGAACGCGCTGGGGCAGCGATGGACGTTGGAGCGGGACGCCGCGGGACAAGTGATCGCCGAAACGGATTGGCGCGGGCGCTGCACGCGATATGTGCGTAACCGGCTAGGGCAGGTCACCGAGAAGCATCTGCCGGACGGCGTCGTGCTGCGCTATGAATATGACGCATACGACCGGTTGATTTCCCTTGCCGGGCCGCTGCAGAAGCATACGTTCGCTTGGGGATCGCGCGGGCAACTGACCCGAGCCCAGGTTTGGGAGCGTAGCGATGACGCGGATGCGTGGCGGGCCGACAACGACGTATGCCTGGAATACGACGACGCATTCCGGTTGATCGAGGAAAGCCAGAGCGGGCAGGCGATCCGTTACGAATATGACGTGATGGGGCGGCCCGCGTCGCTCGGTACGCCGAGCGGGCAGACGCGTTGGCAGTACGATCTCGCCGGCCAGCTCGACGTGATCGAGAGCAACGGCCACCAATTCCGCTTCGGCTACGACGTGCTCGGCCGGGAAAGCCATCGCCGCTATTTGCCGACGGAGCAACGGCGGAACTGGCAACCGGAATGGGCGGATCGCTATCCGGACGGTTTTGCGCAACGGCAGGCGCATGACGCGCGAAGCCAATTGACCTCGCAGGTATTCGGGGCGCTGCCTTGGCACGACGAGGTCGCGCCCGAAGCCTTTGGCCCGCAGCGCGCCCGGCATTACGAATGGGATGTCGCGGGCCACTGCGTCGGCATGCAGGAAGAACGCAAGGGCCTGCCTGTCGAAGCGGGCCGCTGGCGGTACGACGCTCGCGGCCAGATGGTCGACGCTTACCACGAGCGCACCGAAAGTCGAAGCGCTCGGGAGCGTTACCGATACGACGCGCTCGGCCATGTGGTCGAGCAGCAGATCGATGGCGGCGAAATCCGCACGCATGACTACCTGGGCGATCAACTGATCAGTGCGGGGCCGAACGTCTACAAATACGACGCGCGTGGGCGCATGGTCGCGCGCACCGAACTGCGCGACGGCTTCCGTCCGCGCTCATGGCGGTATCGCTGGGACGATTTCGACCGCCTGAGAGAAGTGACGACACCCGGCGGCGAACGCTGGGCGTATCGCTACGACGCGTTTGGCCGGCGCATCAGCAAGGTTTGCACGCATGGGGGCCGCCGGAACCGTTTGAAGCGTGCCGCCTATTTGTGGTGCGGAAGCCGAATGATCGAGGCCTGGCGAACCTATGACGAGCGCGACGGATCGCGGCACGATATCCAGCGTTGGCATTATCGGCCGAGCACCCACATACCGCTTGCTCAGGAACGGCTGCGCTTCGACGATCAACCTGATCCGCAAACGAGCGAGTGGTATCCGCTCGCCTGTGATCCCAATGGCGCGCCGCATACGCTGTACAGCAGCGACGGCAGGGCGCTGTGGCGCGCGCGGCGGACGGCATGGGGCGACACGGCCGGCGACGACGGGCGTGATTCGCTTCGTAGCGCGGTGCGAGAGCAATTGCGATTGGGGCATCGGGATAGTGACGAATTCGATCCGCCAGACTGCGAATTGCGATTCCCGGGGCAGTGGGCAGATGAGGAAAGCGGGCTGCACTACAATTTGCACCGCTACTACGACCCATCGACCGGCCAGTATCTCAGCGCCGATCCGGTGGGGCTGGCGGGCGGGTTGCGAACGCACGCTTACGTGCATGATCCGATGCAGTGGGGCGATCCGTTCGGTCTGCAGGGATACGATACGGTGAGAAACCATCGGGCGGGCAACAAGCAGATCGATTACGACGGTCAACGCTGGAACGTCCCGAAAGGCAAGAATCCGACGGAGGTCATTCCGGAATCGGACCCGATCGGAAAGAAGCTCCAGGATGCGACGGACAACGCTGCTGCCCGCTGGAACACGTCGAATCTCACGCCGGCGGAAAGCAATGCGATCGAAAGCGCTCGAGCATCGGGCGAATACTGGCGCGCGAACCTGCTTCAGCAGCAGGCCAAGGGGCGCTGGATCGAATCCCAGGTCAAGAGCGATCCGGACATCGCGGGGATGGATCTGGATTGGAATCGCGTGGGAGTCGATGCGGTCGATCCGAATACGGGGTTGAGTTATGACATCATGTCGGGTAGCAAGAGCAACATGGATGCGCACGCGATGCGGATGTCCGATGTTGTTTTCAGAATGATCACTTTCTAGGAAGGCGGAATGAAGCTGAGGAATCAGGTCATCAGCGATTCGGTTATAGAGCTGGATGCAAAGGAGGTGCATACGCTCGGGCCCAACCTCAGGCTCGAGAATTGCACGATCAATTCCGACTGCACGACTCGTTCGCTGATCGCCAGCAATACCGAGATGGTCGGCGGCGTATTCAACCAGAGAAAGGCGCTCAAGAATTTCCAGTTCGACCGGGTGATCTTCAATGGCGTGAAGTTCACCGGTACTTTCATCGGATGCGATTTCGGAAACAACAGCGAATCGCTGCCGGGCAAGGCGCTGGATTGCGATTTTTCACAGGCGAAGGTATGCGATTCACGGGTCTTCGAATGCGATCCCGAGCGAATCGGGTTCCCGGTATGGCCGCGGTTTACGATCGTCAACCCGTATCTCGCAAGGGACTATGTCACTTCGCAGGCGTGGCCGGCCGACATGGGGATTCGAATGGGCGTCTATACGAACAATTCCCCGCGGTGCAACGCGATTTTTGGGGATGCCGAGGTGTTTGCCAAGGAATACAAGGTCGACCGGGATGCCTTGAGGCCGTTGCTGGAAAAGATTCCGGGCATGGTGATTGTGGATTGAGCATGTACGGCGACGCATCCGGCCACGTGGCCTGTTTCGCCTGATGCGAGACGGGGCCGCTGCGCTCGGCGCGGCGAGCAAGGTGAAACCGGGATGCCGAAGCTTCGCGCAACTTGAAGGCGTGGCCGAATGAAGGCGTGGCCGAACCGGGTGCTACGCCGGGGCCGCAACTCGCCGCAACTCGCCGCATCGCGTTCCGCGCCGAACGACGCGCCATGTGGTCATTCCCAACGGATAACAGCCATCCGTAAGCGCATACGAGCGATTGTGCGTGCCTTGCGGAAGCTGCGGCGACGGTTCTCCGGTAATGATCAGACAGGCGCGATCACGAAACAAAGCCGGAATGGAAATTCTCGGGATTCGTGCTTCTGCTCCAGCATCAGGCGCGCGTTCTTGACACGCCACAGCGCAAGCCAATTCGCCTCTTGATCGTCGGGGAAACCGTTCGCCGCGGCGCCGTCCGAGAAGTCCGGCTTGCCGATCGCAGGCGTCAATTCGGCAACGGCCGCTTCGAACTTGGCGAAAAATTCATCCACCTTGTCCTCGTACTCAGATACGGACAGCGATTCGACATCGACGAATTTTTTAAATGTGATTTCAATAAAGAGTATCTTTCCGTCCTTGATGCAGGCTCGCTACGCATTGCCCTCAGGATCGGAGTGAATTTCCAGGCCCGCGCTGGATTTCTCTTGCTTGAAACCCAGCCGAGAGACCTCGCTCATCCACCACTCGCCGTCCCACTTCCAGTCGATTTCCGCTGCAATCCTTGCAATCTTGATGAAGTCGCTCATACACCCTCACATTCTTTTTCGTGGTAAATGCCAGGCGCTTCAATGTCCGTCCTGCATTTCTGTCGGAGATACGGCACGGATTGCTGCGTAAGATTTCTGCCTTCGACACTGTATAACGAACCGCGCTTTCGCCGGAAGTGGCATTGAGCTCGAGCAGCTTGCCCGCCTGATCGAAAATTTGGGGCTCGTTGTGGAATTCGTGCTCGGGAATATAGGGGGCGACTCTTTCGCAATACCGTTCTTACCGGTTCACTTCGCCTCGATTAGGTCGGCCCGCTTCCCATTGAGATTGGCGTCGTGATCGCCTACGCGCCACGTGTTCTCGTATGGGCGCCCCATGACACGCCTTTGGCGAATGGCGGGTGGCGGGCGAAAGGAGCGGCGCGGCTCGGTCTTTTTTAAGGGAGGCCGTAATCCGTTCTGACGATGAATGCTGATAAAGACTCGCAATGAACGGCGATTTTGAGTGCAAGAGGGGCTGTTCATCGAGATTGATTTTTAGTATTTAAATGTGAGAATGAGTTGGATGGAATTTGGGGGGAATTGTAAAAATAATTTCCGCCTGTACGTGTGTAATTGGAAAGCCGTATCTGGCGGATAACGCTGCTGAAAATAGATTCCCCGAGCAGCGGAGAGAAATCGACTCGCGCTGTGGAGTATCGGGCGCGCGTGTCTGATGTCGCCGCAAAAACATCGGTTGCCGATCGCATCTTTCACCCAGGCCTGTCTCAAAACTCGACCAGAACAGACTGAAGAACAGAATTGTTGCTCGGAGCACGCGTTCGCTCGTCCCGGTCATGAGACAACTCATCGATGCTTCAATGGCGCATTTCACCCAGGCAAGCAAAGGCTCCGCGCCGAATGGCCAACATGGCGTCGCATGTTCGATGGCCTTGCGCGACTTCGTCTACGACGCGACGACGCGTTCGGGCGAGGAACGTCATTTCGATGCATCGCATACTTCGGCAACGGGTGCTATCGAGTTTCTGAATTCATAGAACCTGCTTATTATTAGACCTTCCCATGTATACAAATCTCGGCGCGACGTATTGCACCGGGGATTTTGTTCGTGTTTCATTTCTGTCGCATTACGCATCAGTTACATATTCATTAAAATCCGCGGTCGCTTGATCGCCCGATTCCAAAGGAATGGGCGCGCAGGCGATCCGACGCTGCGCTGCGCACTCCCGGCCGTGCGCGCGGCGCAGCGGCTGCGCCGTCGCGGCCGCGAGGAGAGGGCCGTTCGACGACATGTCGCATGCAGATGCAAAGAGAGTGAGGCGGCTCAATTGGGCCGCCAATAAATAAAAAGGAGAAGAAATCGATGATCCATATCGGAAACACGAGCAAATCGGCAATGCGAGGAGAGTGCTGATGGCCCGGCGCAATAAACAGAAAACGATGAAGCGCCGCGGAGCGACGCTGCTCGCGCCCGTGGTTGTCGCCGCCGCCGCCGCGGTCGCCGCCCGCCCCGGATGGACGCAGGCCGCGCCTTACCAGGACCCGGGCCGGCGCGGCGATCCGGCGAGTTGGCGCACGCCGGAATTCACGAACGCGTGGGGGCTCGGCGCGATGCACGCCGAGTATGCATACGCGGCCGGCCATACCGGCGCGAACGTCGCGATCGGCGTGCTGGACTCCGGCTACTACGCGCAGCATCCGGAACTGCCCGGCAGCCGCTTCGTTCCGGTGACGGCGGCAGGCGTGTCCGGCGTGTTGAACGCGAACAACAACAATCACGGCACGCTGGTGAGCGGCGTCGTCGGCGGCGTGCGCGACGGTGTCGGCATGCACGGCGTCGCGCCGGACGCCACGGTGTTCGAAGGCAACACGAACGCGACGGACGGCTTTCGGTTCGGCGTGTCCGATCCGAAGTTTCCCGCGTCGGACGCGAAGTACTTCTCCGAGGTCTACGATGCGCTTGCCGCGAAAGGCGTGCGCATCATCAGCAACAGTTGGGGCTCGCAGCCGGCCAACGAGAACTACAGCACCCTGAACACACTCACCGACGCATACAAGCTGCACGAGGCCGTGCGCACGGCGACCGGTCAGGGCACCTGGCTCGACGCGGCGGCGAAGGTGTCGCGCGACGGCGTGATCAACAACTTCAGCTCGGGCAATACCGGCTACGACAACGCGAGCCTGCGCGGCGCGTATCCGTACTTCCATCCCGAGCTCGAAGGGCACTGGATGACGACGACGGGCTACGACCAGTTGGGCGGCCAGGTCTACAACAAATGCGGGGTCGCGAAGTGGTGGTGCGTGATGGCGCCCACGGGCGTGCCGTCGACGTCGTACTCCGGCGGCGCGGCGGCGCCGACGGGCGCGACCTACGCGAACTTCAACGGCACGTCGGCCGCCGCGCCGCACGCGTCGGCGGCGCTCGCGCTGATCATGGAGCGCTTTCCGTACATGACGGGCGAGCAGGCGCTGTCCGTGCTGTTCACGACCGCGCAGAACATGGAGGCGGACCCGAGCCGGCCTGACTACACGAACAACGGGCTGTTCTCGCCCGTGCACCCGGCGAAGCCCGGCGCGTCGGGCGTGC
Source organism: Burkholderia thailandensis E264 (assembly GCF_000012365.1). Lineage (NCBI taxonomy): Bacteria > Pseudomonadati > Pseudomonadota > Betaproteobacteria > Burkholderiales > Burkholderiaceae > Burkholderia > Burkholderia thailandensis. The sequence continues at coordinate 1,690,068 of NC_007650.1, read as the reverse complement.
CGAACGGGTTCGGCGGCTGGGGGCTCGTCGACTTGCGCCGGGCGATGAACGGCCCCGGCCAACTGCTCGGCACGTTCCATGCGGCGCTGCCCGCGGGTGTCGCGGACGTCTGGTCGAACGACATCTCTGACGTCGCGCTCGCCGCGCGCAAGCTCGAGGATGATGCCGAGCACCGCGCATGGCTCGACACGCTGAAGACGAAAGGGTGGGAGCGCGGACTGCCTGCGGGAGCGAGCGACGGCGACTGGATCGACTATGCGCTCGGCGTCGCGCGCGACGCCGCGTACCAGGCGCGCGAGTATCAGGGCAGCCTCGTGAAGTCGGGCGGCGGCACGCTGACGCTCGCCGGCGCGAACACCTATCGCGGGCTGACGACGGTCGACGGCGGCGAATTGAGGATCGACGGATCGATCGCGGCGGGCGCCGTCGTCAATCCGGCGGGGCGGCTCACGGTGACCGGCCGCGCGGCCGACATCGCGGTCGACGGCGGCGTGGCGACGATCGCCGGGACGAGCGCGAACCTGTCGGTCGACCGGCAGGGCCGGGCGGCCGTGACCGGCACGACGGCGGACGTGCGCGTCGCGAACGGCTTTGCTTCGCTCGGCGGCACGAGCGGCAACGTCGCGGTCGGTGCGCTCGGCGTTACCGTGATCACGGGCCGCACGGCCGACGTGGCGGTCGACGGCGGCCGTGCGTCGCTCGACGGCGCGAGCGGCAACGTGTCCGTCGGCAACGGCGGCATCGTGAACGGCAACGGCACGGTGCGCACGCTCACGGCGGCCGCGAACGGCACAGTCGCGCCCGGACATTCGGTCGGCACGCTGACGGTGTCGGGCGACGTGCGTTTCGCGCCGGGCTCGGCCTATGCGGTCGAGGTGTCGCAGGGCGGCGCGAGCGACCGGATCGTCGCGGGCGGGCGCGCGCAAATCGACGGCGGCGCGTTGACGCTCGCGCTCGAGAACGCGCCGCCGCCGCTCACGCCCGACCAGTCGCGCTCGGTGCTCGGCCGGCGCTTCGAGATCCTGAATGCGGCGGGCGGCGTCGCAGGCCGCTTCGATGCGCCGGGCGGCTATCTGTTCGTCGATCCGGTGCTGGCGTATGGCCCGACGAGCGTGAGCCTCACGATCGATCGCAACGCGACGCCGTTCGCGAGCGTCGCGCGGACCGCGAACGAGCGCAGCGTCGCCGACGCGCTCGAAACGGCGAATCCGGGCAGCGCGGTCTACAACAGCGTGCTGCTTGCTGCGTCCGCGCAGGCGCCGCAGGCGACGCTCTCGCAACTGACGGGCGAGATCTACCCGGCCGCCTACGCGGCGCTCGTCAACGAAAGCCGGCAAGTGCGCGACGCGGCGCTCGATCGGTTGTGGGCGGCGCGCGGCGAGCCGGGCCGCGCCGGCGCGTGGGCGCGGCTGCTCGGTTCGTGGGGCGGCGCGCGCGGCAGCGGCGACGTCAACGGCTACACGAGCTCGACGGGCGGCTTGCTCGCCGGCGCGGACGCAGCGGTGCTCGACGGTGTGCGCGCGGGCGGCTTCGCCGGCTATCGCCACACCGGCGTGAACCTGAGGAATCAGCCGTCGTCGGCGTCGTTCGACAGCTTTCAGCTCGGCGCATACGCGGGATGGCAACCCGGCGCGCTCGGCGTGCGGGTCGGCGCGGCGCATGCGTGGCATCGCGGCGGCGTCGATCGCGCGGTGCAATACGGCACGGTTGCGGAAAGCGAGACGACGACGCTGCACGCGGAAACGACACAGGTGTTCGGCGAGGCCGGCTATCAGCTCGCGCTCGGCGGCGCCGCGACGGTCGAGCCGTTCTTCGGCATCGCTTATGTGCATCTGAAGAACGAGGGGACGACCGAAACCGGCGGCGCGGCGGCGTTGCGCGTGCAGGAAGGCAATCATGACGTGACGTTCTCGACGCTCGGGGTGCGAGGCGAGACGAGGCTCGGCCTGACCTCACGGCTGCAACTGACGCTGCAAGGCAGTGCGGGCTGGCAGCATGCGCTGACGGACGGGCAGCCGACCGGGGCGCTCGCGTTCGCGACGGGCAGCAATACGTTCATCGTGGCGAGCGTGCCGGTTGCGAAGGACGCGGCGGTGTTGAACGTGGGCGCGGGGCTCGAGCTCGGCAAGAACGGGCTGTTGCGCGTCGGCTATTCCGGGGCGCTCGCGAGCCGTCAGTCGGAGCATGCGGTGCAAGGCGGCCTGCACTGGAAGTTCTGACGCACGAGTGACGCGGGGCGCGAGCGAGGGCCGCATCCCGCGCACATCGTGCGCCGTGTGCACGGCCGTTTCGGGGACGCACGCGGCGCGCCATCAACGACATTCGCGGAGACGACATGAACATTGCATCCCGGCGGGGCGCATCCGGCGCGTGGCAGGACATCACGATCGTCGACGATCTGCTGCCGCCGGACGAGCATGCGCGGATTTACCGGTTCCTGGCTTCGGGTCAATGGAGCCACGGCTGGCGTTCGCACAACGGCGCGCAGACGCAGCCGTTCTGGAACCGGCATTTCGCGGGCGCGACGGACCCCGCGCGGCCTTGCGTCGGGCCCGGCGCGCACGACGAGCTCGCACGCGCCGCCCCGCTGCTGCATGCGTGCTGGCAGCGGCTTGCGCGGACGCATCTGAAGCAGCATGCGCTGCAGAGCTGCTATGCGAACGGGCTGCCTTACGGCGCGGACGGCGCGTTGCACGCCGATTCGCTCGCGATGGGCGCGTGCACGGCCGTGTATTACCCGCACGAGCGCTGGGACCCTGATTGGGGCGGCGAGACGGTCCTCTTCAACAAGGATCGCTCCGACATCCTGTCCGCGATCTACCCGAAGCCGAACCGGCTGCTGATTTTTCCGGGCTTCGTCTATCACGTCGCGCGCGGGGTGTCGCGCGCGTGCCCGGAGATGCGGATCACGTTGATGTTCAAGACGCAATGGCGCCCGTAGCGCGCGCGATGCGGGCGCCCGCGCTCGCGCTGCCGTGCCGGCGATCGCGGGCCGGCGCGAGCGCGCGGTGCGCCCACATACGCCGACGCAGTCACTTCTTCAGCGTCCGATATGAAACGAGATCGTTGATCGGCCCGATCTCCGGGCCCGTGACGCCCGGGCGCGTCGCCACTTGCACGACCTTCTCGAACATGATGACGAACGGTGAATTCGCGAGCACCGCTTTCTGCAGCGCCTGGTATTCCTGCGCGCGCTTCGCGGTCGACGGCTCGGCGAGCGCCGCGTCGGTCTTCGCGGTCAGTTGCGGCACGTCCCAGCCGTTGCGCCACGCGAGCAGCTTGTGCTTCGCGTTGTCCGAATTGTCGGGATTCCAGGCGAAACCGCGCGCGTTGCTGTTCGGGTCCATGTAGTCCGGCGACCATTCGCCGATGAAGATGTCATGCTGGCGCGCGCGGTACTTGCCGATCGCCTGTTTCGCGTCGCCCGGGATCAGTTTCACCTTGATTCCGCCCTGCGCGAAGTTCGCCTGCAACGCCTGCGCGATCTCGACGTATGGGTAATCGTTCGGCATGTCCATCGTCACCGCGAAGCCGTCCGGCAGCCCGGCCTTCGCGAGCAGCGCCTTCGCCTTCGCGACGTTCTGCTGGTACGGGTTCGCGTTCAGCGCGCCGAGAAATCCGTCCGGCAGGAAGGTCTGGTGCACCTTGTACGTCGTCCTGACGATGTTGCGCTGGATGCCGTCGTAATCGACGAGCCACTTCATCGCTTCCTGCACCTCGGGTTTCGCGAGAGTCGGGTTCTTCGTGTTCAGGCTCAGGTACAGGAGCGCGGACACGGGCCACGATGCGACGTGGATCTTGCCCGCCTTCGATAGCGCGTCGAGGCTGTCCGGACTCAGGTTGCGCGCGGCGTCGACATCGCCGTTCTCGAGCAGCAGGCGCTGCGCGGACGCTTCCGGCACGTGCCGCAGCACGATGCGCTTCATCGGATACGGCGTGCGGTAGCCGTCGAAGCGTTGCAGCACGAGGCTCTCGTTCGGCGTCCACTTGACGAGCTGGTACGGGCCCGAGCCCGCATCCGCGTTTCGCAGCCACGCATTGCCGAAGTCGCCGTTCTTCTCGTGCGAAAGCAGCAGCTTCTTGTCGACGATCGACGCGGGGTCCGCGCTCAGCACGTTCAGCACGAAGCTCGGCGCGTACTTGCGGTCGGTTTCGATCGACACGGTCACGTCGTCGAGCCGCTTCACTTTCCGCGCGACGTTGTCCTTCGTGAGGCCGAGGTCCGCGAGCACGCCGGCCGGCCCCTTGTCGAGCAGCACCGTGCGCTGCAGCGACCACGCGACGTCGTCGGCCGTCACCGGATTGCCCGAGTGGAACTTGAGGCCCGCGCGCAGCTTGAACGTGTAGGTGAGGCCGTCGGCGCCGACGCTCCACGACTGCGCGATCCGGCCTTCGAACTTCGACGGGTCGCGCAGATCGACGCGCACGAGCCGCTCGTACGTGTTCGCGACGTATTCGGACGGCACGAGCTCGTAGATCTCGCCCGGATCGAGCGTCGTGAATTCGCCGAGCTGCGTCGCGATCACGAAGATGCCGGGCGGCGTGGCCGCGTGCGCGCAGAACGCGGGGGCCAGCAGGGGGGGCAGCGCGACGAGCGCGGCGCTCGCCGCGAGCTTGGACAGCAAGAGCTTCATCGGGACTCCGTCGGAAAGGTATCGAGCCCGATTCTCTCATTGCCGGGCGCGTTTCAGAAACCTCGGCCGTCCCGGCGCGAGGCCCTGTTGCGCCGCGGCAAGGCCCGCCGCCCGCGCATTTGAAGATTACAAATTTAAAGGGAATCAGATTAATTCATCGATTCATATTAACAAGTCATTTAATTTTTTGGGTGGTTTGTATTTAACTTGCGTGGCGGGATATCGATTTGAAGAAAATCGAATCGGTATTCCGGAGGGGTCTTTTTTTTATCGAAATGTTCGAAGAGGTGAATATGACGAATCTGTCCCGACGCAAGATGCTCGCCGGCACGGCCGGCGCGCTCGCCGCCGCCGGCATCGCCGTTTCCGCGAAGGCCGCGTCGTTCGGCAATCCGGACAGCCCGCCCGAGGGCGCGGTGAACGCGCGCAACCCGCAGAGCCTGACCGATCCCGGGCCGCGAAATCCGGCGCTGATGAAGGAATTTCCTTCGTTTCAGAATCCGCCGGCCACCGACGTTAACGGAATGCCGATTTTCTGGGCATCGTTCAATAATGCGCACAAGCGAATTCAGAACGGCGGCTGGGCGCGCGAAGTGACGCAGGACGATTTCGCGATTTCCGAGACGATTTCCGGCGTCAACATGCGGCTCACGCGCGGCGGCATTCGCGAGATGCACTGGCACCAGCAGGCCGAATGGGCGTTCATGCTCGACGGCCGCTGCCGGATCACCGTGCTCGACGAGGAGGGGCGGCCGTCCGTGCAGGACGTGAAGGCGGGCGATCTGTGGTACTTCCCGCCCGGGCTGCCGCATTCGCTGCAGGGGCTCGGCGTCGACGGCGCGGAATTCCTGCTTGCGTTCGACAACGGCCGTGCGTCCGAATTCAACACGCTGCTCGTGACGGACTGGATCGCGCACACGCCGCCCGACGTGCTCGCGCTGAACTTCGGCGTGCCTGCCAGCGCGTTCCGGAACATTCCGCTCGACAACCTGTGGATCTTCCAGGGCGACGATCCCGGGCCGCTCGCCGCCGCGCAGCGCGCGTCGGCGTCGTCGCGCGGCGCGCCGAAGCGTCCGTTCATCTTCTCGATGGGCGACATGAAGCCGAACGTGAAGACACGCGGCGGCGAAGTGCGGATCGTCGACAGCACGAACTTCGACGTGTCGAAGACGATCGCGGCCGCGCTCGTCACGGTGAAGCCGGGCGGCATGCGCGAGCTGCACTGGCACCCCAACGCGGACGAGTGGCAGTACTACATCCAGGGCGATGCGCGGATGACGGTGTTCGACACCGGCCCGAAGGCGCAGACGGCCGACTTCCGCGCGGGCGACGTCGGTTACGTGAAGAAAAGCCTCGGCCACTACGTGCAGAACACGGGCACGACCGATCTCGTGTTTCTCGAGATCTTCAAGGCCGATCGCTACGCGGAGGTGTCGCTGTCCGACTGGCTCGCGCATACGCCGCCGCAGCTCGTCGAGGCGCATCTGAACGTCGCGCCCGACGTGATCGCGCGCTTTCCGCGCAACCGGCCGGACGTCGTGCCGGCGTAAGCGCGCGGCGGGCGAGCGGCCGGACCGGCCGCAGTCGCCCGGCCGCGGGCTCGGCGGCCGGGCGCGCCGCGCATGTCGAATCATTCAGCACTCGAACGGATACCCATCATGCTTTCCTCAACCACGATGAGCCAATCCGCCGGCGATTTCGCGCCGGCGGGCGACGTGACCTCGCGCACGATCCGCGCGGCGCGCGACGCGCTCGAAGGGCGCCGCAAGGGCGTCGCGGCCGCGCTGCCGTTCGTCGGGCCGGCCGTGATCGCGTCGATCGGCTATATGGACCCCGGCAACTTTGCGACCAACATCCAGGCGGGCGCCGCATACGGCTACGAGCTGCTGTGGGTCGTGCTCGCCGCGAACGTGATCGCGATGATGTTTCAGGCGATGTCGGCGAAGCTCGGCATCGTGACGGGCCGCAATCTTGCCGAGCTGTGCCGCGAGCATTTCCCGCAGCCCGTCGTCTGGGGCATGTGGGTCGCATCGGAGATCGCCGCGATGGCGACCGACCTCGCCGAATTCCTGGGCGGCGCGCTCGCGTTCGGCTTGCTGTTCCATCTGCCGCTCATCGTCGGAATGGGCGCGACGGCCGTGCTGACCTGCGCGATCCTCACGCTGGAAAAGCGCGGCTTCCGGCCGCTCGAGGCCGCGATCGCGGCCTTGGTCGGCGTGATCGGCGCGAGCTATCTCGGCGAGCTGCTGATCGCGCCGCAGGACTGGCATGCGGCCGCCTATCATCTCGTCGCGCCGCAGTTGCGGGACGGCGCGGCGCTCACGCTCGCGGTCGGCATCATCGGCGCGACGATCATGCCGCACACGCTCTATCTGCACTCCGGCCTCACGCAGCGGCGCACGGCGCCGCGCGACGAGCGCGAGCGCAGGCTGCTGCTGCGCTTCTCGAACCGCGAGGTGGCGGTCGCGCTCGGCGTCGCCGGCTTCGTGAACATCGCAATGGTGATGATGGCGTCGTCCGCGTTCCACGAGACGATGCCGGGCATGGCCGACATCGGCGACGCCTATCACACGCTGATTCCGCTGCTCGGGCCGGCGGCGGGCGCGCTCTTTCTCGTCGCGCTGTTCGCGTCCGGCGTGTCGAGCTCCGTCGTCGGCACGCTCGCGGGGCAGGTCGTGATGCAGGGCTTCCTGCGGCGCCAGGTGCCGATCTGGGTGCGGCGGCTCGCGACGATCGCGCCCGCGTTCGCGATCGTCGCGCTCGGCTGTGACGTCACGCGCGCGATGGTGCTGAGCCAGGTCGCGTTGAGTCTCGTGCTGCCGCTGCCGATGGCCGCGCTGCTGCTGCTGTCGAGCCGGCGCGCGGTGCTCGGCGACCATGCGCTGCGCATGCCGATGCGGGTCGTGGCAAGCGCGGCGGCCGCGGCGATCGTCGCGCTGAACGGGTATCTGATCTGGGCGGCGTTCCATTGAGCGAACGCGCGAGCGACGGCGGGCGGCGCGTTTGGTGCCAGCGGCGCGGGCGGCCGGCGCGCCGCGGAGCGACGGCAAGCGCCGCGCCGGGTTTCGCGCCGCATGCCGGCGCGAACCGCCGGTTGGCGGCGCAGGTGCCAGTGACCGTTCTAGTGCCCGTTATTCCGCGACATCGGCGACGATTTCCGTTTCGGCCCGTCCGCGCCCCGCGGCCTTGAGGTCCCGCGTGTTTTTCTGCACAGCCACCGAGCCGGACAGCGCGAGCGCGAACGACATCGCGTAGAAGCCTTTCTCGCTGGGCATCAGCGTCGCGTTGAAGAGGCCGATCGCGAGCAGCGCGATCGGCAGGATCACCGAAGCCCACGCAAGACCGTAGTAGAGGCCCGTGACCCGAAGGCCTTCGAGGCGGTCGCGCACGCTCTTTTGCAGCGATACCGCGGCGATGCGCATCGCCGCCGTCACGACAGCCGGTAGCTCGGCCCGGCGCGGATTTCGTCCGGCAGCGGCAGGCCGGCGAGTTCGAGCAGCGAGCGCTCGATCTGCCGCGCGAGCGCATCGAGCGCGAGATGGTTCGGCCCGTCGCCGAAAGGCTCCGCGATCTCGCCTGCAATCGCATCGAGCGCGATCAGCGTGTATGACACGAATACCGACACGAACGGCGTCGCGATGCCGATCGAGTCGACGAGCCCGAACGGCAGCATCACGCAATACGCATAGACGGTCCGGTGCAGCAGTACATGGTACGGAAACGGAATCGGCGTCGAGGCGATCCGTTCGCAGCCCGCGAGCTTCGCGCCGAGCTCGTTGAGCTGCGCGTCGAGCATCCACAGCTGCGTGTCGGTCAGCGCGCCGCCGCGATGCCGGCCGGCGAGCCGGCCGCGCAATGCGTGCAGGATCGCGACCGGCCGGTGGCGCGCGGCCAGCACGGGCTCGAGCCAGTCGGCGGGCAGGCGGGCGCGCAGGTCTTCGGCGGGGTCCGTGCCGCGCAACTGGTGCTTGAGCGCATAGACGAAACCCGCCGTTGCGCGCGCGAACGAAGCGCCGTCGGCGCTCGCGTCGTAGCCGAGCGCCTGCGACGTCAGGGCGCGCGCCGCGGTCAGCACGCCGCCCCACAGCTTGCGCGCCTCCCAGTAGCGGTCGTAGCTCGCGTTGTTGCGAAACGCGGCGAAGATCGCGAGCGCGAGGCCCGCGAGCGTGAACGGCGTCGGATTGAGGGGCACCTTCTCGCCGAGAATGCGGCCGTTCGTCAGCAGCGCGACGACGCTCACGGCGCTCATCAGCGCAAGCTGCGGCAGAATCGATTTGAGCACCGAACCGTTCCAGACGAACAGCATCCGGAACCAGTGCTCGCGCGGTCTGACGATCATGCGGGCCTCGCGTCACGCGGCGCGCGCCGCGGCGCTCGCCGATCGGTGCATCAGCACCGGAATCGACTTCGACGTCGGCGTGTTGCAGACGTCGCCGACGCTGTCGAGCGGCACGAGCGGATTCGTCTCCGGGTAGTACGCGCCGAGGCAGCCGCGCGGAATGTCGTATGCGACGAGCAGAAAGCCTTCGACGCGCCGCTCGATCCCGTCGTCCCACACCGTCTCGAGATCGACGCGCTCGCCGGCTTCGAAGCCGAGCATCGCGAGATCGTCGGGGTTCGCGAACACGACGCGCCGCTGGCCGAACACGCCGCGATAGCGGTCGTCGAGCGCGTAGATGGTCGTGTTGTACTGATCGTGCGAGCGCGTCGTCATCAGCGTCATCAGCCGCTTGCCGTGGCGCGCGCGGGCGCGCTGGATCGGCGTGTCGGCGGGCAGCGCGTGGACGACGAAGTTCGCTCGGCCGCTCGGCGTGAGCCATTCGCGCTCGCGCGACGCGACCCGCAGATGGAAGCCGCCCGGCCGCGCGATCTGCGCGTTGTAGTCGTCGAAGCCTTCGATGCTCGCCTCGATCGCGTCGCGGATCTTCGCGTAGTCGTTCATGTAGCCGAGCCAGTCGATCCTCTCGCTGCCGAAGAGCGCGTGCCCGAGCCGCGCGACGATCGCGATCTCCGACAGCAGGTTCGGCGACGCCGGCGGGTTCATCCCGTACGACACGTGGACCATGCACATCGAATCCTCGACGGTCACGCCCTGCGCGACGCCGCGCTGCAGATCGATCTCGGTGCGGCCGAGCGTCGGCAGGAGCAGCGCTTCGCGGCCATGCACGAGATGGCTGCGGTTGAGCTTCGTCGCGACATGGACGGTGAGATCGCAACGGCGCAGCCCTTGCCACGTGCGCGGCGTGTCGGGCGTCGCCATCGCGAAGTTGCCGCCGAGGCCGATGAACACGCCGATGCGGCCGTCGAGCATCGCCTCGATCGTCTCGACGACGTCGTAGCCGTGGCCGCGCGGCGGCGCGAAATCGAACACGCGGCCGAGGCGGTCGAGAAACGCGTCGGAAGGTTTTTCCTCGATGCCGACCGTGCGGTTGCCCTGCACGTTCGAATGCCCGCGCACGGGGCAGAGGCCCGCGCCCGGACGGCCGATGTTGCCGCGCATCAGCATCAGGTTCGACAGCATGTGCACGGTCGCAACCGAATGCTTGTGCTGCGTGATGCCCATCCCCCACGTCGCGATCACGCGTTCGCCGCGCGCGTAGAGGCGCGCGAGCGCATCGATCTGCTCGTACGGCACGCCGCTTTGCGCGACGAGCGCGGCCCAGTCCTGCTCGCGAAGGTCGGCGGCGAACGCGTCGAAGCCGGCCGTGTGCGCGGCGATGAAATCGACGTCGAGCACGCGCGCGTCGCCGCGCTCGCGCGCCGCGTCGTCGAGCTCGACGACGCGCTTCGCGACGCCCTTGATGAGCGCGAGATCGCCGCCGACGCACGGCTGCACGAACGTCGACGCGATCGTCGTGCTCGACATCGTCAGCATTTCGGCCGGATGCTGCGGGCTCGCGAAGCGCTCGAGCCCGCGCTCCCTCAGCGGATTGATCGACACGATCGTCGCGCCGCGCTTCGCGCATGCGCGCAGCTCGCCCATCATCCGCGGATGGTTCGTCGCCGGATTCTGGCCGAAGATCAGCAGCGTGTCGGCCAGCTCGAAATCATCGAGCGTCACCGTGCCCTTGCCGATGCCGACCGTGGCCGGCAGCCCGCGGCTCGTCGCCTCGTGGCACATATTCGAGCAATCGGGGAAGTTGTTGGTGCCGTAGCAGCGCACGAGCAACTGATACAGGAACGCCGCCTCGTTGCTCGCGCGGCCCGACGTGTAGAACGCCGCGCGGTTCGGGTCGTCGAGCGCGCGCAGGTGTTTCGCGATCAGCTCGAACGCCGCGCTCCACGCGATCGGCATGTAACGGTCGGTCGCGGCGTCGTAGACCATCGGGTCGGTCAGGCGGCCGTGCTGTTCGAGCGCGTAGTCGGACTGATCGAGGAGCGAGCTCACCGTATGCTCGGCGAAGAACGCGGGCGTCACGCGCTTGGCGGTCGCCTCGGCCGCGACGGCCTTCACGCCGTTCTCGCAGAATTCGAACGTCGATGCATGCTCGCGATCGGGCCACGCGCAGCCCGGGCAGTCGAAGCCGTCCGGCTGGTTCTGGCGCAGCAGCGCGCGGTAGTTGCCGCCCGGCACCTTTTCCTTGAACAGGTTGATCGCGACTTGCTTGAGCGCGCCCCAGCCGCCCGCCGGATGGGCGTACGGCTCGATGCGCGCGTCGGGTTCCTTGGTTTTCATGTCGTCGAAATGTCTGAGCGCCGGTTGGGGACGGCGACGCAACGAAGCGTACGCGCGCGGCGGCGCGGGCCGGGGGCACACCTCGCCGAAAAGAGAAAGAGCACAGTTGTTGAATCTGGTGCGTTGCGTCAAGAAACTGTACTCTTGCGTATCGACAAACGGGCAAGCGGGGCGAACGGTGAAGCGTTACGAGCAACTGGCGGACGACATCGACGCGATGATCCGGCGCGGCGTCTACCGGCCGGGCGAGCGGATTCCTTCCGTGCGGCAGGCGAGCGTTCAGCACCGGCTCAGCATCACGACCGTCGTGCGCGCGTACCTGGTGCTCGAGAGCCGCGGCGCGATCGAGAGCCGGCCGCAGTCCGGCTACTTCGTGCGTGCGCGGCAGGACGCGCCGGAGCTCGCGCTGCATGCGTCGACGCCCGTCGCGGTGTCGTCGGCCGTCGATGTGAGCCGGCTCGTGCTATCGACGCTGCGCTCGATCGCGCGCGACGACGCGGTGCCGCTCGGCTCGCCGTATCCGGACGCGACGCCGTTCCCCGCGCAGCGCATCGCGCGGCATGCGCACGCGATCGCGCGGCGGCGCACGCGCTGGGGTGTGATCGACGATCTGCCGCCCGGCAATCCGGAGCTGATCCGGCAGATCGCGCGCCGCTATCTGGAGGGCGGCGTCGCGGTCGATCCGGCCGAGATCGTCGTGACGATCGGCGCGACCGAGGCGATCAATCTTTGCCTGCAGGCGGTCGCGAAGCCGGGCGACACGATCGCCGTCGAATCGCCGACGTTCTACGCGATGCTGCATGCGATCGAGCGACTGGGGATGCGTGCGATCGAAGTCGCGACGCATCCGGGCGAGGGGATCGACCTCGACGCGCTCGCGCGGATTCTGGCAAGCGAGCGCATCGCCGCGTGCATGGTGATGCCGAACTTCCAGAATCCGCTCGGCTTTCTGATGCCGGACGAGCGCAAGCGCGCGCTCGTCGAGCTGCTCGCGCGGCACGACGTGCCGGCGATCGAGAACGACGTCTACCACGAGCTGTACTACGGCGCCGCGAGGCCGAGCACGCTCAAGGCGTTCGATGCGCGCGGGCTCGTGCTGCATTGCGCGTCGTTCTCGAAGAGCCTGTCGCCCGCGTACCGGGTCGGCTGGGCGATGCCGGGCCGCTACCGCGACCAGGTCGAGAAGCTCAAGTTCCTGAACACGCTCGCGACGCCCGCGATCGACCAGCTCGCGATCGCGGAGTACCTGAAGCACGACGGCTACGATCATCATCTGCGGCGCATTCGCAAGCTCTACGCGCAGCAGGCGAGCATGATGGCCGCGCTCGTGCAGCGTTTCTTTCCGGACGGCACGCGGCTGTCGCGGCCGCGCGGCGGCTACGTGCTGTGGATCGAGCTGCCGGGCGGCGTCGATGCGATGGAGCTGTACCGGCTCGCGCTCGCGCAGAAGATCACGCTCGGGCCGGGGCACATGTTCTCGACGACGCTTGCTTACCGGCACTGCATCCGGTTGAACTACAGCTATCCGTGGTCGCCGCAGATCGAGGCGGCGGTGAAGGCGCTCGGGCGGCTGGCCGCCGTGTGCGCGAAACGATGAGGGCGGGGCGATGAAGAGGGACGCGACGGAAGACGGGCGTCGCGCGTGCGGCGGACATCGCGATGACGACGCACGCGATGCGCGCGCGGCGCGCCCGACGCGGCAGGTGTGCGACGCGCGAGCGGAGATGGCCGCCGGCGATGACGGCCTTGATCCGCCGATCCTGGCGGTGCTGCTGCAATTGCGCGAAGCGGCCGTCGACGCGCGCGGCGCGCCTTGGTCGCTTGCGAAGCTCGGCAAGCGCGCGGGCGTGCCGATGAGCACGCTGCGGCGCACATTGACTCGGCTCGACGCGGCGGGCGTGACCGAGACGATGGTCCGCGACGACGGCGCGGGCCGCACGGCGCTGACGGCGCAAGGGCGGCGGTGGTGCGATGCGCTGTTCGCCGGCGGCGCGCACGCACGATGCGAAGACGCCTGAAGCGGCGGTGGCGCCGCGCGCGGGTGAAACGCACGCGGATGCGATGCGGCCGGCGGCGTGAAGAAGGGCGGGGCGCCCGGCAAGCCGCAACCGGCATCGCTTCCGTCACGCCGCGGCCGCGGCCCTCACCAGCGCACCGTGATCCCCGCCATCAACGCGTGATCGTAGATCTGATCGTTGAGCCCGCGCCGGTAGCCGACGTCGACATCGAGCCAGCCGCGCGGCGTATAGATGGCGCCCGCGATCACGTATGCCGGATTCGCGCCGGCGCCGCGCTCCGGATTGCGCGAAATGCCGATGTCGACGCCGAGCCGCAGCTTGTCCGTCGCGCGATAGATGATCGCGCCGGACGCCTGCCAGATCGACGCGAGGCTGTCCTGCCGGTTCGGCTGATACATCAGGCCCGCGTTCGCGAGCAACTGGAAGCGCGCGACATCGTACTGCGCGAGCAGTGTCGCGCCCGCGTTCGCGCGAGCGTTGCCGAGGCCGCGCGCGTCATTGCCGGTCGGCATCGTGAAGCGCGGCTTCACCGCGATGCTGAGCGGCCCGCGTTCGAGCACGCGCCACTTCGCGCCGATCTCGACGTCGCCGAAGCCCGAGCCGTCCTCGTCAGAGCGCGTCTGCACGTGCGTGTACGGCGCCTGCACGTACAGGTCGACGCGCTCGCCGACGCCGCGCGTGAGCGTCGTGTTCCAGAGCTGCTGGCGGCCGATGTCGGGCTGCTTCGACGTGCGCTCGACATTCAGCTCGTACTGCCAGTTGCCGTCGCCCTGCGTGTTCGCGTCGTCGGACGTGAACGGGGGGTCGGCGTGCGCGCCCGCGGGCGCGAAGAGGGCGCCCGCGGCGGCGAGCGGAAGCATTTTTTTCATGGCGTCACCTTTCGATGAGACGGGCGGCCGGCGCGCGCGGCGCGCACCGGCCGGGAGACAAAACGAAGCGCGTGGTGTCAGAACCACCGCTTGTAGCGGCGCACGTAGAGCGTCTTCACGATCTGCGCGAGCGCGATGTAGCCCGCCATCGTCGCGACGAGCCACAGCCAGTAGCTGCCGGGCAGGCGGATGAAGCCGAGCGCTTCGGAGAACGGCGAGAACGGCAGCCAGCAGCCGATCGCGATCGCGATCGTCGTCGACAGCAGCACGGGCAGCGACGCGGTGCTCTGCAGGAACGGGATCTTCCGCGTGCGCAGCAGATGGACGACGAGCGTCTGCGACACGAGGCTCTCGACGAACCAGCCGGAGTTCATCACGAGCTGGCCGGCCGCGCCGCCTTGCGCGTGGTAGAGCGCGCCCGCACCGAACACGGTCCACATCAGCACGTAGGTCGTGATGTCGAACACGGACGACGTGGGCCCCACCCACAGCATAAAGCGGCCGATGTTGTCCGCCTCCCATTTGCGCGGCTTCTTCAGGAACTCGGGGTCCATCTTGTCCCACGGCAGCAGCATCTGCGACGTGTCGTAGATGAGGTTCAGCACGAGCATCTGCACGGCGAGCATCGGCTCCCACGGCAGGAACGCGCTCGCGACGAGCACCGAGAACACGTTGCCGAAGTTCGAGCTCGCGGTCATGTTCAGGTACTTGAGGATGTTGCCGAACGTTTCTCGGCCCTTGATCACGCCTTCCTCGAGCACCATCAGGCTCTTCTCCAGCAGGATGATGTCGGCGGTTTCCTTGGCGATGTCCGCGCCGCTGTCCACCGAGATGCCGACGTCCGCGTCGCGCAGCGCGGGCGCGTCGTTGATCCCGTCGCCGAGGAAGCCGACCGTGTGACCGTTCGCCTGCAGCGCCTTGACGATCCGCGCCTTCTGCAGCGGCGTGAGCTTCGCGAACACCGTCGTGCGCTCGACCACCTTCTCCAGCTCGACGTCGTCGAGCGCCTCGACTTCGGCGCCGACGAGCGGCCTGCCGGGCTCGAGGCCGACTTGCCGGCAGACGTTCAGCGTGACGGCCGGATTGTCGC
Organism: Burkholderia thailandensis E264; assembly: GCF_000012365.1. NCBI lineage: Bacteria > Pseudomonadati > Pseudomonadota > Betaproteobacteria > Burkholderiales > Burkholderiaceae > Burkholderia > Burkholderia thailandensis. The sequence goes on along the minus strand of NC_007650.1, from coordinate 1,674,781 downwards.
CCGTCAGCACTTTCACGGCGACGCCGTTCTCGCGCAGCGCGGCGAGCGCGGGCGCGGCCGATTCCTTCGGCGGATCGAGGAACGTGAGGAAGCCGCGCACGACCAGGTCGCGCTCGTCGGCCGTGCGGTACTGTTCGCGTTCGTCGCCGCGCGGTATCGTGCGCGTCGCGACGATCAGCACGCGAAAGCCGTCTTCGTTATACGCGTTCGCCTGCGCGAGCAGCCGCTTGCGCGCGGCGAAATCGAGCGGATGCACCCCTTCGTCATCCTGAACGTGCGTCGAGACGGCGAGCATCTCCTCGACCGCGCCCTTGCAGACGAGCAGATGCGTGCCGCGAGCGTCCTCGACGACGACCGACAGGCGCCGCCGCACGAAGTCGAACGGCAGCTCGTCGATCTTGCGATAGCCTTGCGGCTTGATCCAGTCGCCGAGCTGGTTCGCGCGGTTGACGATCGCGATGTCGATCAGGTTCTTCTGGCCGCTCTGATGGAAGCTGTTCAGCCAGCCGAGCCGCAGCACGTCCTCGTTCTTGCGGCCGGACGCGTCGAGATGATGCTCGAGAATGATCTTGTCCTGCGTGAGCGTGCCCGTCTTGTCGGTGCATAGCACGTCCATCGCGCCGAAGTTCTGGACCGAGTTCAGCCGCTTGACGACGACCTTGCGCCGCGCCATCGCGACCGCGCCGCGCGCGAGGTTCGCGCTGACGATCATCGGCAGCATCTCGGGCGTGAGACCGACCGCGACCGCGAGCGCGAACGTGAGGGCGCTCAGCCAGTCGCCTTTCGTGAGGCCGTTGATCATGAACACGACCGGCACCATCACGAGCATGAAGCGGATCAGCAGCCAGCTGACGCTCGATACGCCGCGATCGAAGCTCGTCTCGATCCGCTTGTGGCTGACGACGTTCTTCGCGAGCGCGCCGAAATACGTGTCGCCGCCCGTCGCGACGACGACCGCGGTCGCGGTGCCGCTCACGACGTTGGTGCCCATGAAGCACGCGTTCGCGAGATCGAGCAGCGAGCCGCCTTGAGAGGGGCGATCGTGGCGCCCGGCGTCGCCGCCGCCGTGACGGCTCGCCGGATCGGCGGACTTTTGCGCGACGGCGCCGAGCGTGTCGTACTTCTCGACGGGCAGCGCCTCGCCCGTGAGCACCGCCTGGCTGATGAAGAGGTCGCGCGACGCGATGAGCCGCACGTCGGCGGGAATCATGTCGCCCGCCGAAAGGTGCACGATGTCGCCGACGACGACGTCGCGCATCGGCACGTCGTGCTTGATCGGCGCGCTCGCGTCGTCGGCGCGGCGCTGCACGGTCGCGGTCGTGCGGACCATCGCCTTGAGTTTCTCGGCCGCGCGCAGCGAGCGGAATTCCTGCACGAAGCGCAGCAGCACGCTGATCGTCACCATCGACAGCAGGATCGTGATCTTCACGTAGTCGCGATCGTCGGGCGCGGCGAAGTAGATGTCCGTCAGAAAGCTGATCGCGGCGAGCACGAGCAGCACGTAGACGAACGGATTGTTGAACGACGCGAGCAGCTGCCGGCTCCAGTGCGGCGGCTTGTCGTGCGCGATTTCGTTCGGGCCGTCGCGCAGCAGCCGCTCCCTGGCGTCGGACGTCGTGAGGCCGCGCTCGCTCGTGCGCAGGTTCGCGAGCGTGTCGGCGAGCGGTTGCGCGGATTCGCGCTCGATGCGCATCGGGCGGCGATCGCCGCCGTCGCCGTGCGCGCCGGCACGGAGAAATCCGCGTTGCTTGTGTTTCGAAGGAGTGCGTTGTGTCATCGGTCGCTCCGTGTGTCGCGCGCGGCGAGCGGGGAGCGCCGACGTCATCGACGGACGAGCGTCTCCCGCCGCTTCGCGTCGCGCGCGTTCGGCTGAGTGAAGAGGGGGGTGGGGGCGCTCGCCGGCGCAGCCGACATGACGCGTGCGTTGCGCGCGCCGAACGGCATGGCGCCGGCGAGCGGTAATCGGCTACTGTCGTCTGCTTCCATCTGGACTCCTGTCTAGCGTTGGCCGAACGCGAATGGGCGTACGGCGGGAAGGGCGTGCATCGGGCGCGCTTGCGGCAACCGCCGACGCGCGAGCGGGCGTGCACGCGCATGCACGGCGCGGGCCGTACATCGCGGGAACGAGCGTGTGCGACGCGCGCATTGCGGCGCGTGCGTCATTCGTTCGGAAAATCGTGGCGGGAAGATCGGGCCGGGATGGCCGGAAAGACGCCGCATCCTGCTGGCCGGGATGCGGCAGAAGCGTGGGGCTCTGCGCGAATGCCTCAGTCAGCAGTCAAGCCGGTGCAGGACCGACTACAACTCGCATCGGTGTTCACGGAACACTCCAAGTATCAAGACGGGGCGATGGTAAAGGGTCGGCGTGCGAAGCGTCAAGTTTTTTACGGTGGGTTTACGCGGCCCGCACAGGCATTCGGGCGTGGCGCGGCGGCCGTCGCATGCCGGCCAACGCGAACGGCCGCCCGTTCGGGCGGCCACTGTGTGAGCTGCGTGCCAGCGTGCGCGCGGCTATTTCGTTGCGGACGCAACCACCGTGCCGGCATCGAGGATGCCCGCACCCGGTGCGCGGGCGAGGCAGGACGTCGTCGCCGGCGATGGCCGCGCGGTGCTCGCGAGCTTCTGCGCGATCTGCGCGGGCGTCAGGTTCGGGTTGGCCGAGAGCATCAGCGCGGCGACGCCCGCCACCTGCGGCGCGGCGAGGCTCGTGCCGCTGTGGGTGCCGTACGCGTCGGTGGTCGGCACCGTCGTGCCCGCATTGGTCGTCGACAGGATGTTCGAGCCCGGCGCGCTCAACGTGATGTCCGAGCCGAAGTTGCTATACCACGCCCGCTGGCCCGTGCTGTCGGTCGCGCCCACCGAGATCACGCCCTTGCAGTTCGCCGGGCGGTCCAGCGTCGTCGCCTGGCCGTCGTTGCCGGCCGAGACGACGACGGTGGCGCCGCGCGCGATCACGTCGTTGATCGCTTGCTGGAACGTATCGCCGCACGGGCCGGTGCCGCCGAGGCTCAGGTTGATCACCTTCGCGGGCGTGAGGTTCGTCGGGGCGCCCGCGACAGGGATGCCCGCCGCCCAGCGCATCGCGTCGGCGATATCGCTCGTCGTGCCGCCGCACTTGCCGAGCACGCGCACGGGCAGGATCTTGCCGTACCAGTTGACGCCCGCGATGCCGATGCCGTTGTTCGCGGCGGCGCCGATGATGCCGGCGACCTGCGTGCCGTGCCAGCTGCTGTTCGACGGCGCGCTCGCGCATTGGTAGAACGGGCTCGACGGATCGGTCAGTTCCTGCTGCGTGACCCAGTCGCCCGGGTCGGTCGCGTCCGGGCTGCGGGTATGGCCGTTGTTGCCGGTGTTGATGTCGGAGATGAAGTCGTAGCCGGGCAGCAGGTTCGCGATGATGTCCGGATGCGGACGGTAGCCGGTGTCGAGCACCGCGGTGACGACGCTCGGCAGGCCGGTCGTCACGTCCCACGCGTTCGGCAGGTCGATGCCGGCCGTCGGATCGAAGTAATTCCATTGCTGCGAGTAGCTCGGATCGGTCGCCACCGTGCGGGCGAACACGCGCCGGTCGGGCTCCGCGTACGCGACGTCCGGATCGGCCGCGAACGTTTGCGCGAGAGCGCCGGCGTTATCCGCGCTCATCTTTTGTCCGAGCGCGAGCAGCGCGGCGCCGTCCGACATCGTCCGCTCGACCTGCACCGCGTTCATCGGCGCGACGTTCTGCGCATACGAGCGAACGTTGCCGCTCTTCGCGTTCCATTGCGACATCACCCGCTGAATCAGCGAATCGAGTCGGGCCGCGTCGTTCGTCGCGGCCATGATGCGCGCGCCCGATGCGCTCGTCGCCGGTGCGCTTTGCAGCTTGACGATCAGATGGTCGACGGGCGCGTCGTACGCGACGGTGCTGGGGGCGAGCGATTCGCTTGCGGCGGTCGATGCGGCCTGCGTGACGGGGCAGGCCGCCGTCGACGTGGACGAATTCGCGGATTGCGACGAGCCCGAACTTGGCGCGGGCGCCGGAGCCGGCGTGGGCGCCGTCGGCTGGGCGGCTGCGGACGGCGTGCCGCTTGCGCCTCCGTCGCCGCCGCCGCCGCAACCGGCGAGCGGAACGAGCACGGACATGGAGAGAATGCCGGCGACGGCGCGGACCTGGCCGCGCCGCGTTTGTTCAGGATTGCTATGTTTCTTGTTCATGAAGCCTCTCCACTCTTGGGTTCGATACCGCATGCGCGGTCAACGCGGCCAAGACCCGTGGCGTGAAGGCGTCGCGAGCACGATCGTCATTCCTCGTTGCATCCCGATACGTCGCCAGGTCTTGTCCTGAATCCGTCGGGCTCGCGCGACGCCCGAACGGAGATACTGGTGAGGGTAACGGCTGGTTTTGACAGTTCTTGATAGTCTTTCGGAAAATATAGTCTCTTACCGCACAAAAGAGTGAGTATTTTCGTGTAAGAAACCCGCCGCTTTGAGGATGATTTTGAGATAAGCGCGAACATCCGAGAACGGCCGTATCAAACGGGCAATCGAATGCGCGGCCGCGACGGCGGCGGCATGCCGCCGCGCCGTCGATGAGTGGGCGGGGCGGGCGTGACGCCGGTCTTGGCTCGCTCGGCCTGCCCGAGAAAAGCACGCGTGTTCATTTCAGCTCGCTTCGCTGCCGCATACGTGGGTGTCGCCCGAGGGACGGCCGCCGCGTGCACGGGCTCGCCGGTGCGCATCGGAAGATCGGCCGGGCGAGCGTTGTGGAAGACGGCACGCGAGGCTTGGCCGGCGCCGCGCTTGTGCATCGGCAATCGGCAGGGAGGCGCCGGCCATTCGTGCGGCATCGCGGCGAAGATCGTCGCCGGCGAGATCGAGCGGTGGCCGATGCCGCGCGGGCAATGCCGATCGCTGCGCATGTGTGCTCTCGCACTTGCGCAGCGGCATGGCCGCCGTCGAATGCCGACCGGCGGCGCATGCGTATGGGCGGCCGAAGCGGGCAGCGTTCCCGGGCCGTGCCGTTCGGCGCGGCATCCGCTTCGGCGCGCACGGAAGTTCGCGCGTCGCTCGCGTCGGCGATCCCGCGTTCAAGCGGCTTGGTGCGAGACGATCATGCGGATACGGATATCGGGCGAAGTGGAAAGCATCGCGGCAAGTCGTTCATGCGCTCGATCCCCCTCGTGCGGATGGTCGTGCGGATTGCATGCCGGACTTTCCGCGGGCGCGCGGAAATGCCCGTGCCTTTCGACCATGCCTCGAACGCGCGCAATCAAAAAATGCGGTTGGCAGAGCGGCCCGAACGCGCGAGTGCCGTTTGTTCGGCGTCGCAGGCGGCCGCCCCGGCCGTCTTTGCCGATCGCGGCGGCTTGTGCCGCCCGCCGCGCGCCGTACGCCGCCGCGAGAGGAACGCTCGGGGCGCGGCTCCACGAGCCTTTCATGTGGCGCTGCTTATCACGGATAGGCAGATAGTCCGGACACCGCCAAGCCATATTACGAAACAATTTCTTGCGAAAACCGAAAAATCTGCCGCAACCCTTATTGCAAGGGAGTGCAAAACGATTCGATGAACTATAAAGGGATTGTTCAAATCACGACGAACGCGTACATTGCGGGTCCGCGCCGTAGTTTGAGAAATATCAAGACTCGTTTTCCCGAACCCGACGCCAGAGAGAAGGAACGATGAATAACGACACCAATCCCCACGCGCGTCGCTCGATCGACGCGGACGAGCCCATGGGTGGGGGGCTCACCCGACGCCAATGGCTGCAGCGCTCGCTGGCGCTGACCGCATTGGGCCTCGCTGGCTCGCTGACGCTGCACGCGCTCGCCGAAGCGCCGAGCGCCGCGCCGCTCGACGCATTCATGACGCTGTCCGAGGCGCTGACCGGCAAGAGTGGCCTGAACCGCGCGGTCGGCGACCGGTTGCTGCGTGCGTTGCAAAAGGGTTCGTTCGAACTCGGCGACCGCTTGCCGAAGCTCGCGGGCGCGCTTGCCGCGAACGCGCTCACGCCCGATCAGGAAGCCCTCGCGCTGCGCATTCTCGAGGCGTGGTATCTCGGCGTCGTCGACAACGTCGTGGTGACGTACGAGGAAGCGCTGATGTTCGGCGTCGTGTCCGACATGCTCGTGATCCGCTCGTACTGCCCCAACAAACCCGGCTTCTGGGCCGACAAACCGATCGAGAGGCAAGCCTGATGGCCGAAACACAACAAGCCGACGTCGTCGTCGTGGGCTCGGGCGTCGCGGGCGCGATCGTCGCTCATCAGCTCGCGATGGCGGGCAAATCGGTGATCCTGCTCGAAGCCGGCCCGCGGATGCCGCGCTGGGAAATCGTCGAGCGCTTCCGCAACCAGCCGGACAAGATGGATTTCATGGCGCCGTATCCGTCGAGCGCGTGGGCGCCGCATCCGGAATACGCGCCGCCGAACGATTACCTCGTGCTCAAGGGCGAGCACAAGTTCAACTCGCAGTACATTCGCGCGGTGGGCGGCACGACGTGGCACTGGGCCGCGTCCGCGTGGCGCTTCATTCCGAACGACTTCAAGATGAAGACCGTGTACGGCGTGGGCCGGGACTGGCCGATCCAGTACGACGATCTCGAGCATTTCTATCAGCGCGCCGAGGAAGAGCTCGGCGTGTGGGGGCCTGGCGCCGAAGAGGACCTGCTGTCGCCGCGCAAGGCGCCGTACCCGATGCCGCCGCTGCCGCTGTCCTACAACGAGCGGACGATCAAGGCCGCGCTCAACGATCACGATCCGAAGTACCACGTCGTGACCGAGCCCGTCGCGCGCAACAGCCGTCCGTACGACGGACGGCCGACCTGCTGCGGGAACAACAACTGCATGCCGATCTGCCCGATCGGCGCGATGTACAACGGCATCGTTCACGTCGAGAAGGCCGAGCAGGCGGGCGCGAAGCTGATCGAGAACGCGGTCGTCCACAAGCTCGAGGTGGGCCCGCAGAAGAAGATCGTCGCGGCGCTCTACAAGGACCCGAAGGGCGCCGAGCACCGCGTCGAGGGCAAGTATTTCGTGCTCGCCGCGAACGGCATCGAGACGCCGAAGCTGATGCTGATGTCGACGAGCCACGATTTCCCGAACGGCGTCGGCAACAGCTCCGACATGGTCGGCCGCAACCTGATGGATCACCCGGGCACAGGCGTGTCGTTCTACGCGAGCGAGAAGCTGTGGCCCGGCCGCGGGCCGCAGGAGATGACGTCGCTGATCGGCTTTCGCGACGGCCCGTTCCGCGCGACCGAGGCGGCGAAGAAGATCCACCTGTCGAACCTGTCGCGCATCGACCAGGAAACGCAGAAGATCTTCAAGGCCGGCAAGCTGCTCAAGCCTGCCGAACTCGACGCGCAGATCCGCGACCGCTCCGCGCGCTACGTGCAGTTCGACTGCTTCCACGAGATCCTCCCGCAGCCCGAGAACCGCATCGTGCCGAGCAAGACCGCGACCGACGCGATCGGCATTCCGCGCCCCGAAATCACCTATGCGATCGACGACTACGTGAAGCGCGGCGCGGCCCACACGCGCGAGGTCTACGCGAGCGCGGCGCAGGTGCTGGGCGGCACCGACGTCGTGTTCAACGACGAGTTCGCGCCGAACAACCACATCACCGGCGCGACGATCATGGGCGCGGACCCGCGCGATTCGGTCGTCGACAAGGATTGCCGCACGTTCGACCATCCGAACCTGTTCATTTCCAGCAGCGCGACGATGCCGACGGTCGGCACGGTGAACGTGACGCTGACGATCGCGGCGCTCGCGCTGCGGATCTCGGACCAGTTGAAGAAGGAAATCTGATGCTGAAACGAACGCTTTCCTTCGTGCTGGCCGGCTGCCTCGCGCTGCCCGGCCTGTCAGTCGCGGCTTCGTCCGCGCCGGTCGCGGCCGCCACGTCTGCGGCAGCGGCGACATCCGCTTCTTCCGCGCCCTCCGCCGACGCGGCGCTCGTCGAGCGCGGCCGCTATCTGGCCGTCGCGGGCGACTGCATGGCGTGCCACACGGCGAAGGGCGGCAAGCCGTTCGCGGGCGGCCTGCCGATGCGCGCGCCGCTGCTCGGCACGATCTACACGACGAACATCACGCCCGACAAGGAAACGGGCATCGGCGACTGGACGTTCGCGGACTTCGAGCGCGCGGTGCGGCACGGCGTCGCGAAGAACGGCGACAACCTGTATCCGGCGATGCCGTACGTGTCGTATGCGAAGGTCACCGACGACGACGTGAAGGCGCTCTACGCGTACTTCACGCACGGCGTCGAGCCGGTCAGGCAGCCGCCGCGCAAGAACGGCATCCCGTGGTATCTGAGCATGCGCTGGCCGCTCAAGATCTGGAACCTGCTGTTCCTGAAGGAAGGCGTGTACCAGCCGAGGCCGGAGCGCAGCGTCGAATGGAACCGCGGCGCGTATCTCGTGCAGGGCCTCGCGCACTGCGGCACGTGCCACACGCCGCGCGCCGTCACGCTGCAGGAGAAGTCGCTCGACGAAACGGGCGGCAGCTTCCTCGCGGGCTCGGTGCTGTCCGGCTGGGACGGTTACAACATCACGTCGGATACGAACGCGGGGATCGGCGGCTGGTCGCAGCAGCAACTCGTCCAGTATCTGCGCACGGGCAGCGTGCCGGGGCTCGCGCAGGCGGCGGGGCCGATGGCCGAGGCGGTCGAGCACAGCTTCTCGCAGATGACCGATGCGGATATCGGCGCGATCGCGACGTACATCCGCACGGTGCCCGCCGTCGCGGACGGCACCGCGAAGGCGCGCTCCGCATGGGGCAAGCCGGCCGAGGACGGAATCCGGCTGCGCGGCGTCGCGCTCGCCGCGACGGGCATCGATCCCGCGCGCCTCTATCTCGGCAATTGCGCGAGCTGCCACCAGATGCAGGGCAAGGGCACGCCGGACGGCTACTATCCGCCGCTCCTCCACAATTCGACGGTCGGCGCGCCGAATCCGACGAACCTCGTGCAGGTGATCCTGAACGGCGTCGCGCGCAAGGCGGGCGGCGAGGATGTCGGGATGCCGGCGTTCAGGCGCGAGCTGTCGGATGCGCAGATCGCCGCGCTCGCGAACTACCTGACCGCGCAATTCGGCAATCCGGCGGCGAAGGTGAGCGAGCAGGACGTTGCGAAGCTGCGCGCCGCGCAGTAACGTACGAGTCGGTTATCCGGCGATCAGGGAGGACGGCATCGCACCGGGCGGCCGTCCGGTGGCAGGTCGCAGTCGACAGGGAGGCGGCGCCTCGCGCGTGACGCGCATCGCGCGCCGCCTCGGTTCGCAACCGGCACGTGCGCGATGCGTCGCGCGCAGCGCGCACGGCGCCCGCATCCGGCTATCAACGACAATGAGACAGACTTTTCTTGCGCCTCAAAAAGATCTCCTTCTGCTGCTGTCCCGCATCCTGCTTGTCATCCTGTTCGTGATCTTCGGCTGGGAAAAACTGCTGAATTTCTCGGGCACGGTTCAGTTCATGGGCGCCGAAGGCACGCCGCTGCCGTCGATCGCGGCGGTCGTCGCGATCGTCATGGAGTTCTTCGTCGGCATCGCGATCCTGCTCGGCTTCTGCACGCGTCCGCTCGCGCTGCTGCTCGGCCTCTACACGGTCGGCACCGCGTTCATCGGCCATCACTACTGGTCGATGCCCGCTGCCGAGCAGATGAACATGATGATCCACTTCTACAAGAACATCGCGATCACGGGCGGCTTGCTCGCCCTGTGCGCGGCTGGCCCCGGACGCTATTCGCTCGATCGCGGCTGAGCGGCGCGCCGGACGTGTGTTGAACCTGAGAGAAGACAACAGGCGGAGAACAATGGGTTTTCAATCGAGAAGAATGCTGGTCGCGCTCGTCGCGGCCGGGCCGGCGCTCGCGTGCGCGCAGACGAGCGTCACGCTGTACGGCCGCGTCGACGGCGGCGTCGAATATCTGAATCACATCGCGAATCCTTCGGGCGGCAGCGCGTCGCGCTGGAGCGCCGAGAGCGGCGACTGGGGCACGAGCATGTTCGGCCTGAAAGGCGCCGAGGATCTGGGCGGCCGCACGTCGGCGATCTTCAACCTGGAGACCGCGTTCCAGGTGATGAACGGCACGACGGGCGGCGGCCGGATGTGGTCGCGGCGTGCGTACGTCGGCTTGAAGAACGACACGTGGGGCACGCTGCAGGCGGGCCGCAACCTCTTCATCGACAGCGACGGCGTGTGGGAATTCGATCCGTTCGTCCAGCAGGCGTTCTCGTCGGCGTCGCTCGTGCGCGGGCGCAACTGGCAGCAGACGAGCAACAACGTCGAGTACCACAGCCCGGTGTTCGGCGGCTTCGACGTGCAGGCGCAGTATGCGTTCGGCAATCAGTCGCGCGGCTTCAACTACGGTGCGCAGGGCGACTTCGGCCGCTCCGACGGCGTGATGATCTCGTATCACTCGCCGATGCTCGACGTGCGCGGCATGTACGACGAGTTGCGCGACAGCAACGGCCGGATGAGCAACATCTTCTCCAGCTCGCGCGAGTATTTCGTCGGCGCGAACGTGAAGGTGCAGAAGTTCAAGATCCAGGGCGCCTACACGCATTACTCCGCACCGGATACGCCGGCGGGCCTCGCGGATCGCGCCGATCACTTCTGGCTCGGCGCGACGTATCAGGCCACCCCGCAATGGGCGGTGACGGGCGGCGGCTACTACGTGCGCGTGCGCGGCGGCGACGGCAGTGACGCGTCGCACGATCCGTCGGGCCACGCGACCATGTATGCGCTGGGGACGACTTACAACCTGTCGAAGCGGACTTTCCTGTACGGCACGCTCGCCTACGTGCGCAACGGCGGGAACTCGAACTTCTCGCTGCTCGCGACGCCGCGCGACGCGACGCCGAACACGAGCCCGCTCGCGGGGGAATCGCAAACGGGCGCGTATGCCGGGATGATGCATACGTTCTGACGCGCGAAGCGCGCGATACGGAAAAGGAAGGGCTTTGGCCGGCACGCCGGAGCCGTTTCTTCACCTTCCGTATTGCGCTTCGAGCAAAAGGGCCCGCCTGTCGCGCCGAAGCGGATCGGCGAAAACGCCCGTGCGGCCGCGCCTCGATCGCGCCGAACGCCGGCGCCGGGCCGTTGCGGCCGACCGACGCGCTCGCCGCGAACCCTAGATGAGCTCGGCGACGCGGACAATGACGAATGCCGCGGGAACGAGTGCGGCTTGCGCGCACAGCGTGCCGAGCACCCGCGCGCCCGCCAGCGTCGTGATGGCGCGGCGGAAGTGATTTTCGCGGAGACGGCCCTCGATGACGTCGTCGGTCATCACCGATACCTGCGGATCGATGACGACCGCCAGTGCCACCGTCGCGAATCCGTTGATGATCGACGACAGGTTCGCGCATGTCACCCGCAACTCCGGCTTCAGGTAGCCGGCGTAAAGGGACGCGAAGACGCCGACCGTCCAGATCGCCATGGCGAGGACGTTCAGCACGATCACTTGCCAGGACACTCCCGTGCCTGTCGCCAGTTGGGTGACGTTTCGCCGGGAGGGCAGCCGCGCTCCGTCCCGGATGTAGCCGACGCCCCCGCGGCTGAAAATGCGAAGCAGCAGACGGGGAATCGAACGGTTCGCTTGGAAGTGATGCACCGCGCGGCTGACATAGCGCTGGAACGTGGGGATCAGCAGCGTTCCGACAATGCTCGCGACCGTGGCAGTCAGCAGGAAGAGTCTGAAGTCGGCAAGCAAACCCTGGCCGAGGTGTTGAGCGATATCAAGCTCGACGCGCTTCGCGATGAATGGCCCCTGAAAGGAATTGGCCGTTCTGGACACCAGCGCGATGATGCCGAACAGGGAAAACGACACGGCGATACGGCGCGTGCGAACGCCTGCAATTCGCACGGCATAAGCCAGCGTGGCGATGACGTGAATGACGAACGTCAGGCCGCAGATGATCCAAAGCTGAGTATCCATATCGTCGCAGCGAGTGAGCCGAGGGGCCGAGTGTACAGGAGCGCGCCGTCGCTCCGGGCGCCGACGATTCGGTCCCGCGCGCAGCCCGTTTCCGCCGAATGCGGAAGAGCGCCGTTGCGCGTTGTCGCCGGGCACCGTCGGCGGTTTACCGCCGGTTTTCACGGCACGGCCCCGCATGCGCGCGGCGCGTCGCCCACCGCGGCCGATTCCTTTCGATGTCCGCACAATCGACCGCCGCGGCCCGCGCGTCGCGCTTGAGCATGATGCGTTCGATTGAACATTAGAGAAAAACACTGATTGCCGGGCAAAATCGGTCGACGCAAAGTTGTACATACAACTTCGGCGCGGCCTGAATCGGCGCATCGAAACCGTTCGTAAGCTTCCGGAAACCCGACGGACAGGTTGCACGCCCGCTTCATGGCGGCGGCGCGCCGCGCCCGCGCACATCGAGGAAATCGCAGATGCTCTTTCAAGGCTTCGGCCCGCTGCTGTGGGCCGGCACGATCGAGACGGTCAAGCTCGCCGTGCTTTCGCTTGCCGCGTCGCTTGTGCTCGGGCTCGCCGGCGCGGCCGCCAAGCTGTCGTCCAATCGCGCGTTGGCGAGCGTCGGCACGTTCTACACGACGCTGATTCGCGCGGTGCCGGATCTCGTGCTGATGCTGCTGCTGTTCTATGGCATCCAGATCCTGCTGAACAACGCGACCGACATGCTCGGCATCGATCAGATCGACATCGACCCGTTCGTCGCCGGCGTGCTGACGCTCGGCTTCATCTACGGCGCGTACTTCACCGAGACGTTTCGCGGCGCGTTCCTCGCGGTGCCGCGCGGGCAGCTCGAAGCGGGCTTCGCGTACGGCATGGGTTCGTGGCGCGTCTTCGCGCGGATCATGTTTCCGCAGATGATGCGCTTTGCGCTGCCCGGCATCGGCAACAACTGGCAGGTGCTCGTGAAGGCGACGGCGCTCGTGTCGATCATCGGCTTGGCCGACGTCGTGAAGGCGTCGCAGGACGCGGGCAAGAGCACGCTGAACTTCTTTTTCTTCACGCTCGCGGCGGGCGCGATCTATCTCGCGATCACGACGCTGTCGAACGTCGTGCTGATGTACCTCGAAAAACGCTATTCGGCGGGTGTGCGGAGGCTGGCGCTGTGATTCAGATCATCGGTCAATATTGGCAGAACTACCTGTTCAGCGACGGCTACCGAATCAGTGGCCTCGCGATCACGCTGTGGCTGCTCGTCGTGTCGATCGGGCTCGGCTTCGGTCTCGCGGTGCCGCTCGCGGTTGCGCGCGCGTCGCGCAACCGCGCGGTATCGGGCGCGGTGTGGCTCTATACGTACGTGTTCCGCGGCACGCCGCTCTATGTGCAACTGCTGCTCTGCTACACGGGCATCTATAGCCTGAGCGTCGTGCACGACCACGCGTGGCTCGACAGCTTCTTCCGGAGCGCGATGAACTGCACGCTGCTCGCGTTCACGCTGAACGAATGCGCGTATGCGACGGAGATCTTCGCGGGCGCGATCAAATCGACGGCGCCGGGCGAGATCGAGGCGGGGCTTGCGTACGGGATGTCGCGCTTCAAGCTGTACACGCGGGTGATCCTGCCGTCGGCGCTGCGCCGCGCGCTGCCGAGCTACAGCAACGAAGTGATCCTGATGCTGCATGCGACGACGCTCGCGTTCACCGCGACGGTGCCCGACATCCTGAAAGTCACGCGCGACGTCAATTCGGCAACCTATGCATCGTTTCAGGCGTACGGAATCGCGGCCGCGCTGTATGCCCTCATCGTGTTCGCGTTGATCTGGGTGTTCCGCAGGATGGAGGCGCGCTGGCTCGCGTATCTGAGGCCGCAGGGGCATTGACCGGCGCGCGCGTCGCGCGCGGCATCGATCAACGAAGCACAACGACGATCAAGGACGACGGCGAATGTACAAGCTGACAGTGGACGACCTGCACAAGAAATTCGGCGACAACGAGGTGCTCAAGGGCATCTCGTTGCGGGCGAAGGCAGGGGACGTGATCAGCATCATCGGCTCGAGCGGCTCGGGGAAGAGCACGTTTCTGCGCTGCATCAACTTTCTCGAGCAGCCGTGCTCGGGGACGATCACGCTCGGCGACGAGTCGATCCGCGTGACGCGCGACGGGCGCGGCGCGCCGAAGATCGGCGATCCGAAGCAATTGCAGCGGATGCGCGTGAAGCTCGCGATGGTGTTCCAGCACTTCAACCTGTGGGCGCACATGACGGTGCTCGAGAACGTGATCGAGGCGCCCATCAGCGTGCTCGGCCTGCCGCGCGACCAGGCCGAAGCGCGGGCGCGCAAGTATCTGCAGAAGGTGGGGCTCGCGCCGGGCGTCGAGGCGAAGTACCCGTCGCACCTGTCGGGCGGCCAGCAGCAGCGTGTCGCCATCGCGCGGGCGCTGGCGATGGAGCCGGAAGTCATGTTGTTCGACGAACCGACGTCGGCGCTCGATCCGGAGCTTGTCGGCGAAGTGCTGAAGGTGATGCAGGCGCTGGCGGAAGAAGGGCGCACGATGATCGTCGTCACGCACGAGATGGGCTTCGCGCGCAACGTGTCGAATCACGTGGTCTTCCTGCACCAGGGGCGGATCGAAGAGGAGGGGCATCCGCAGGACGTGCTCGTCAATCCGAAGAGCGAGCGGCTGTCGCAGTTCCTGTCGGGCCGGCTCAAGTAGCCGGCAGCCGGCAGGCGGCGCGCGCATGCCGCGATCGTGCGCGCCGCCGCAAGGCGGCTTACTCGCCGCTCGTCCACTCGACGTTCGCGCCGACCGAGCGCAGATTCTCGACGAAGCGCGGATGCGCGCGCCGGATCGGCTGCGCATTCAGGATTTCCGAGCGTCCGTCGATGCTCGCCGCGACCATCAAGAGCGCGATCGCGACGCGGATGATGTACGGACTCTCGACGCGCGCCGGGCTGAGCGGCAGCCCGCCGAACGTGATCAGCCGATGCGGATCGGACAGGAACACGTGCGCGCCGAACTTCGAGAGCTCGCCCGTCCAGCCCATCGCGCCGTCGTAGACCTTGTTCCAGAACATCACGCTGCCTTGCGCCTGCACGCCGAGCGCGATGAAGATCGGCAGCAGATCGACGGGCAGGTAAGGCCACGGCGCGGCCTCGACCTTCGTCAGGATATTGCGGGTGAACGGCTGCTTGACCTTCAGCGGGCCGTCGCGCAGCGCATGCGACCAGCCGTTCTCGTGCGTGACCCGCACGCCGAATTTCGCGAAGGTCCGATCGATCAGCGGAAACTGCTCGGGCGAGCCGTTGCGCACCGCGATGTCGCCGCCCGTGATCGCGCCGAGCGCGAGGAACGTCGCGATCTCGTGGAAGTCCTCGTTGAAGCGGTATTCGCCGCCCGCGAGCGCGCGCCCGCCCTGAACGCTCAGGTGCGACGTGCCGATGCCCTCGATCGGCACGCCGAGCATCGCGAGGAACCGGCAGAACTCCTGCACGTGCGGCTCCGACGCGGCGTTGACGAGCGTCGACGTGCCGTTCGCCGACGCCGCGCACAGCACGAAATTCTCGGTCGTCGTGACGGACGCGTAGTCGAGCCAGTGATGATTCGGCGCGAGCGGGCCGTCGGCGCGCACGATCAGCGAATCGGGCGTGCGTTCGATCCGCGCGCCGAAGCGCTCGAACACCTCCACGTGCGGATCGATCTCGCGCACGCCGAGCGTGCAGCCCTTCACGTCGTTCTCGAGCCGCGCGACGCCGAAGCGCGCGAGAAGCGGCGGCACCAGCATGATCGACGAGCGCATCTCCTCCGGCAGCCGGTGGACGGCCGGATCGAACGCGGTCGCGCGGTGGTGCAGGTCGAGCACGCCCGTCGCGTAGTCGATCGCGACGTCGCTGCCGAGCGTGCGGAAGATGTCGAGGATCTTGCGGACGTCGGTGATGTCCGGCACGCCGACGAGCCGCAGCGGCTGGTCGGTGAGGAGCGTCGCGCACAGGATGGGCAGGACGGCGTTCTTGTTGGCGGACGGCGTGATTTCTCCGCGAAGCGGGGCGCCGCCGTGGACGATCAGGTTCGACATGTTCGGATGCAGATGGATGTAATGACGCGCAAGGTCGATATCATGCCACCGATCGCGAGGATTTCGCAGATTCGCCGTGCGGCGCGGCGCGCGGCGGCAAACGGGGGCGCAACGCGGGCGGCACGGGCGGGCTGGCGGGCTGGCGGGCGCGCACGCGGCGGCCGCTTCACACGCATCGCGCGAAGCGCGATCATCGCATTGCGCGACGCATTGGCAGTCGTGCCCTTTTTAAGCGAGGCGACGCATGCAAACCGGCGATTCCCCGAACTACGAAGGTGGTTGCACATGCGGCGCGGTGCGCTACCGGATGACGTCCCGGCCGCTCATCGTGCATTGCTGCCATTGCCGCTGGTGTCAGCGGGAAACCGGCACCGCGTTCGCGCTGAACGCGCTGATCGAATCGGACCGCTTGCTGCTGTTGCGCGGCGAAGTCGACATCGTCGATACGCCGTCGAACAGCGGCAAGGGCCAGAAGATCGCGCGCTGCCCGCACTGCCGCATCGCGGTGTGGAGCCACTATGCGGGCGGCGGCGGCGCGGTGAGCTTCGTTCGCGTCGGCACGCTCGACGAGCCGGATCGCCTGTCGCCCGATATTCATATCTTCACGTCGACCAAGCAGCCGTGGGTGATCCTGCCGCCCGAGGCACGCGCCGTGCCCGAATACTACTCGTCCGATGAGGTCTGGTCGGCCGAGAGCCTCAGGCGGCGCGCGGCGTTGCGTGCGAAACGGGAGCGCTAGCGGCGCCGGCGGCACGTCGTGCGCGAAGCGTCGCGCTCGAGATGCGCGCGTTCGCGCGATGCCGGACGCGGACAAGCAGCGGCTCGCCGAAACGCCCACGTGTCCGGCGATGTTCGCCGTCACCGCGCGCAACGATGTGCGGCGCAGCGGCAACGTGCCGGCGCTCGATCCGCTGCGTGACGGCGCGCGGCTTTCGACGCGCAAGATGATCGGCGGCGACGTGAAGGGATTGCGATTGACGGAACACGGGGTGACTCGATGACGGCGGCGCGCGCACGCATCGAGGCGCGGCAGCGCCCGCGGCAGATGCGCGAAACGCCGGCGCGACTTTCGTCGTGCCGGCGTTTCGGTTCATGTCACGCCTGCGTTGCAGGCGCGTCGGGCGTTACAGGCAACTGTTGATGTCGCCCGCGGCTGCGCCGTCCGTCGAGCCGCTGCCCGCGCGGAAGCCGACCCACGTCTTCGCGTTGCCCGAGAATGCGGGGCGCACGACCGCGGCCGCGCCGTTCGGCGGCTGCTGGCCCGGCACGTAGACGTCGGCGGCGAGGCCGTTCGCGAGCACGTTCTGCGTGACGACCTGTTGTTGCGACTTGTCGGCCCAGGTCTTCGCGATGCAGGCCGAGACGTCCTGCGCGGGCTTCTGGCTTTGTCCCACGTTCTGGATGCCGGCGCCCGCGGCGCTCGCCGACGTTGCCGCGATCAATGCGATGAGCGGTAAGTATTTCACGTTATCTCCCTCTGGTCGTGATTCGTGAATCGGATTTCAACGGGTACTACGATCCAGTCTGAGTGCGCATCGTCGGTGATGTTCCGGCAATTCGGAAACAAGATGTTAAGGAGTTTGCCAATCGCAACGGCGTATGCGTATGCGATGCGTGCGCGTGCCGCCGCGCGGACGAATGAATGCGTCGCCCCGGCATTGCCAGGGCGACGTGCGTGCTTGCGGACGATTTGATGTGGGCTGCTGAGTGGGGCTGCAAAGAATCGAGGCGAAACGGCGGGGGGTGATCCGCCACGCTGGATGACGCGATCGAAACCGTTAGCCTACGCCGCGCGGCTCTTCGGCCGCTTGGCGTAGGGTGCATGCTAACGGTGGCCCCGTCGCGCTCGTATTCGTGTTCGTTGACCTCATGATGGCAAAGACCGCGCTCGATGACTGTTAAGCACGTTCAAATCGGCGGGCGGCGAATGTCATAGATTGTTTGACGCGCGGCCGCGGTTTGACGGGGCTGCCGCCCCCGATTGAACCAACGGAGCTTTCAATGCCCGGGATTCACGCGTGGGGTAGCGAAAGTCGGCCTCGGAGCGGTCTTCCGGTTTGGCGAGCCGGTCGTCCGCCGGCTCTGCGGCTTCTTGCCGCCGCCGTCCGGCGCACGGCGCACGGCGCGGCCTTGGCGCTCTCGCCCCTCTTGCGTGCACGTGCCGAAGCGGGTGCGCCTGCGCGCGTTCTTCGCTTCACGCGATACAGCATCTTCCCTTCGGGATCGCCGCCGTTGCCGCCGCAGCGATCGGGCACGGCGATGCGAGGACGGCGATGCGGGGACGGCGAATGGCGGCTTCGCGACGAACGCGCGGCGGCGGGTCGTCGCGAGCCGGGGATCGCCGCGCGCCGCGTCGCTCCGGTGCGATCCGGCGTGGCCCGATCCTGCACGTGCGATGCCGATCGGGACACGGCTTGACGCGGCGCGCGAGCCGGATTGGCCCGCAACAAGTGGAGTGCGTCGCGTGGCGGGCTTGCGTAACGTGCGGGGCATCTCTTGTCGAACGACCCCGAACGAGGTGCAACGATGACCCGCCTTCCCATTGCATTCCGGCGCCTCGCGCTGTCGAATCTCGCCGCGCAGTCGGCCGAGCAGATCGGCCTCGCGGTGACGCCGCTCGTCGCCGTGCTGACGCTCGGCGCGAGCGCGAGCGACACCGGGCTGTTGCAGTCGGCGCAGACTCTGCCGTTTCTGCTGCTGTCGATTCCGCTCGGCGTGTGGGCGGATCGGCACTCGCGCAAACGGATCATGGCCGCGGCCGAAGGCCTGCGCGCGCTCGCGCTCGCCGTCGCGCTGGCGCTGCTTGCATCGCACGCGCTGACGCTGCCGTCGCTCGCGATGCTCGGCTTCGTCGGCGCGTGCGGGACCGTCGCGTACAGCGTGGCCGCGCCGGCGCTGGTTTGCGCGCTCGTCGAGCGCGCGGAGCTCGGGCGCGCGAACGGCGTCATCGAGCTCGCGCGCAGCGCCGCATAGAGGTGGCCTCACTCGTTCGGACAGTTTTCTGAGATTTTTAAGTGGAACGTCCGAGGCAATCATGCTGCCGATTTGATCGCAGGCAGCGTCGCGAAGTATGCCTCATCCGGCGTCCGATCCGCCAGGCTCGAATGGGGCCGTTTCCGGTTGTACAAGTTGATGTACTCGCCGATGGAGCGCCGGGCATGGCTGACCGACTCGTAAGCTCGCAGGTAAACCACGGCACCGGACAGACAGGCGACGAGTGGCCGGCATCCCGGCCGGCCCGCCGCATCCGATGCGCCGAACCGGCGCGGCGTTCCACTACAATCGTCACCGTGGCGTCGCGGCGCGTCGGATGCAGCGGCGCCTCGTCGCGCGCCGGCGCCGTTCGTCGCACGCGGCGCCGTCGATGCGCACCTGCGTTATGGTTGCGGTATCGCGCCCGTATGCGTTCACGCACATGCCCCGTTCGACACCATGCAAAGCCGGCTCCATTCCTTCTTTTCCGCGCGGACGGCCGACTCCGGCGCCCCGCGGCCGATGCGCAGGATGCTGGGGCTGGCCGGGCTCGTCCTGTTCAACTGCATCGTCGGCCTGAGCTCATGGGCGAACCGCCGCGACGACGCGGTGCTGCCTTATCTCGTGCTCGCGAACGGCATCGGCCTGTCCGCGCTGCCGCTCAGCCTGTTCGCCGACAAGCTGATGTGCGGCAAGCTCGCGGTGGTGCCGAAGGTGCTGATCATCGCGCCCGTCAGCGTGCTCGCCGGCTTCGAGATCACGGCGTCGACGATCGGGCACGTGCCGCACCTGATCGGGCGCGCGAGCGTTCGCGAGTGGTTCGCGTACGGATCGTCGTTCGCGGTGGCCGGCATCGCCTGCGCGTTCCTTTCGCTGTTCATGCAGGCGGCGCGGATGCGTGCGTCGCTCGAGACGCAGCGCCGTGAGGCGGCGGAGGCGCGCCAGGCGGAGACGGCCGCGCGCCTCGCGCTGCTGCAGGCGCAGATCGAGCCGCATTTCCTGTTCAACACGCTCGCAAACGTGCAGAGCCTGATCGAGCGCGATCCGGCGCGCGCGTCGACGATGCTCGACAGCCTGAACCGATACCTGCGCGCGAGCCTCGGGCGCACCCGCAAGGCGACGTCGACGCTCGGCGAGGAGCTCGAACTCGTCGAGGCGCTGCTGCAGATCGCGTCGATCCGGCTGGGCGAGCGGCTGCGCTATGCGATCGACGTGCCCGCGTCGTTGCGCGAGCTCGCGTTTTCGCCGCTGCTGCTGCAGCCGCTCGTCGAGAACGCGTTGCTGCACGGGATCGAACCGTCGATCGACGGCGGCGAGATCCGCGTGAGCGGCAGGCGCAACGGCAAGCTGCTCGAGCTGAGCGTGATCGACACGGGCGTCGGCCTCGGCAACGGCGAAACCAAACTGCACGGCGGCGTCGGGCTGGCCAACGTCGTCGCGCGCATCAAGAGCCTCCACGGCGAGCGCGGCCGCGTGTCGGTGGGCGCGACGGCCGGCGCCACGCGGGGCGTGACCGCGACCTTGCAAATTCCGATCGATTGACATGCCGACCGCGCTCATTGCCGACGACGAACCGAACCTTTCCGCCGAGCTCGCCGAGCGTCTTGCCGAGCTGTGGCCCGAACTCGAGATCGTCGCGATGCCGCGCAACGGCGTCGACACGCTGGCGGCGCTCAACGCCGCGCGCCCCGACATCGCGTTTCTCGACATCCGGATGCCCGGCATCGACGGCCTCAAGCTCGCGAGCCTCGTGCCCGACGTGCACGTGGTGTTCGTGACGGCGTATGACGAGTACGCCGTCGAGGCGTTCGACCGCTCGGCGATCGACTACCTGCTCAAGCCCGTGACCGACGAGCGTCTTCTGCGCTGCATCGCGAAGCTGCAGCGCGGCGGCTTCGCGCCGCCGGGCGCGCAGGCGCTGTCGGACGCGCGGATGCCGAAGGAGCCGACGCTGATCCGCTGGCTGACGGTGGGGCTGAAAGACACGACGCGGCTCGTGTCCGTCGACGACGTGCTGTATTTCCAGGCGCTCGACAAATACACGGAGGTCGTGACGGCGGGCGAGCGGCACGTGATCCGCACGCCGCTCAAGGAGTTGCTGCAACGGCTCGACCAGGATCGCTTCGCGCAGGTGCATCGCGGCGTGATCGTCGCGTATGCGGCGATCGACCGGATCGAGCGCGATCTGCTCGGGCGCCTGTGCATTCATCTGCACGGCCACCGCGACGTGCTGCCGGTGAGCCGCGCGTATGCGGGGCTGTTCAAGCACATGTGATGCGTGGTGAAGCGGGCGCGAGGGCGGCGTCCGGTGCGTGTCCGATTTCGTCGATCCGTTGCGTCGGCGCTGCCGGTATCGGTGGTCAGCGCTCAGCGCAGCGCCTGCGGGGACGGGAATGCGTCGGCGAGCGCCGCCGGGCAGTTTCGCGCGGCGCTTCGCAACAGCCGGTCGGCCAGATCGTGAAATCCCGACGCGTGCATCAGCGCCGCGTCCGTCACGCATTGACGCCAGTCCAGCGCGCGTCCGCCGGCGGCGGTCTCCGGCCGCACGTAGAACGCATGTCCCCAGAAGAGCTGGCCCGCCATCGTCGGCACGGGGACGGGGCGGGAATCGTAATAGTGCACGTCGGCGGCCGGAAAGACCGAGGCGGTGGGATCGTCGGTGTAGTGGACGAGGTTCGACAGGCGCCACAGCACGAAGCCCTGCTGCCTCAGGAAGGTGTCGACGTCGGCGAACAGCGGCTGGTCCTGATAGATCGGGTTGAACTCGACCTCGAGTTCGAGCGCGCGCACGTCGCGCAGGCAGGCCGCGGCGCCCCGCAGCACGTCGAGCTCGGCGCCCTGTACGTCGAGCTTGATGAAATCCGGCGCGCGCACGCCGGATTCCGCGAGCCATGCATCGAGCGTCGTGACGTCGATTTCCTGCGCGCCGACCCGGGCCGCGCAGCGCAGCTCGGGAATCGACGACGTGGGCTCCGGGGCCGGCGCGTAGAGCGAGCTGCACGCCGGCTCGCGCGTCAGGTAGAGCGTCCGGCGGCCGATCGATGCGGCGAGCGCCTTCGGCACGAACGTGACGTCCCGCCCCCGGTAGCGCTCGGCGAGATTCGCGCATTCGGCTTCGTCGGGATCGAAGCCGTACAGGCTGACGTGAGGGGCAAGCGGCTCCCAGACGTTCGAGAATCCCCAACGGCAGCCGACGTCGAAGACGACGATCTTTCGATCGAGATATCGTCCATACAATTGCGCGAAACTCATGTTCTGCTCCCTTGCAATGCGAGGCGGCGGTGCGCGCCGGCGAACGCTGGATGTCACGGGGCACATCGCCGAGACTTCGGCGGCCCTGATCGGCTGCACCGGTGCCGCCGCGCCGGCCTCGCGGATTCGATGCGGCGGCGGCCGGAACCGGGCGCGCGCGTCACGCGCCGCGCAGCACGCCGACGCGCGCGAGCCGGTCCGGGCGCGGCGCCGCGTCGCCGGCGATCCAGCGCAGCGCCTTCGCCGCCTCGTCGGCGCTCACCGCGATGCCGCCGCCGAGCGGCTCGCACGGCGCGAACGTGGGCGCCGCCTCGCGCGCGCCGGCCGCGAGCGCCGCCGCGGCGGCCGGGCTCGCCGCGCGCCGCGAGCCCGTTTCCGTATAGCCGCCCGGCTGCGCAAACGGCGTCAAGGCGCCGCTCGCGACGAGGAACAGCAGGTTCTGCCGGATCTCGCGCGGGTTGCGGCGTTCTCCGCCGAGGCGGGCGACGATCTCGCCGATGCGCATCGCGCCGCGGCCCATCAGCGCGCGCAAATCGGCGATGAAGTCGGGCTGAAAACTGATCGCGCCGCGCGGAATCGTCATGCGCGTGTCGATCCGTTCGACATCGGTCGTGCAGCCGATCGCGATCTCGTCGAGATGGCGGATCGCCTCGGCGGGCGCCACGCGCTCGCCCGCGCCGCGCAAGAACACGTCGCGGCGAAAGCGGCGATTGACGGCGAAGTCCTCCGCGAGACGCCGCAGCCGCGCGTTCGGCAGCGCCGCGATCGCGTCGGCTGCCTGACGGTCGATCAGCAGCATCGGATGATTGTCGGCGAGCGTCGCGCTGCCCACGTAAGCGAGGCCCGCTTCGGCCATTTCGTCGCCGACGTCCACCGAATAATGGACCTTCCACGTCGCGTTCATGAACTCGTGCGCGACGTAGTCGAGCGGCGCGTCGGCGAGCGCCGCCAGCGCGCCGGCGGCGGCCGGATTGTCCCGGAAGTAGCGCAGGCTCGGGGTGCCGAGCTGCCGCATGGCGGCGACCGCGCTGCCCGTGCGGGCCTCGGTGCCGCCCTGCGCGGCCTGCGCGAGCTCGACCATCAGCTTGCGCAGCGGCGCCTCGGCCGACCAGCCCGGCTGGCAGTTGTAGCTCAGATAGACGAGCCCGCCGTCGGCGAGCCGGCGCGAGAGCAACTGCCGGATCGCGTGCCGAACGTCCGAGCCGACCCAGCTGTAGACGCCGTGCATCACGATGAAGTCGAACGGCGGCAAATCCCGGTCGAGCAGCGCGTCGAAGCTCGCTTCGTGGAACACGACGTTGCCGGCGCCGAGCCGCGTCGCGCGTCGCTCGGCGGCTTCGATGTGGGCCGGATTGAAGTCGCACGCGTGGAATTCGGCGTGCGCGAACGCCGCGGCGT
The DNA here is from genome assembly GCF_000012365.1 of Burkholderia thailandensis E264. Lineage (NCBI taxonomy): Bacteria > Pseudomonadati > Pseudomonadota > Betaproteobacteria > Burkholderiales > Burkholderiaceae > Burkholderia > Burkholderia thailandensis. Next base: position 1,651,192 of record NC_007650.1, on the reverse strand, counting down.
TGATCACGGTCGAATGCGCGAAGCCGCAGCCGAGATCGAGGTAGCGGAACGGCCGGTCAAGCGCCTTCGGGCGGGCGCCGCCGAGCACGCTCACATAATTGAGCCATGAGGGGGACAGCTCGCGGTGGAAGCGGTCCGGGAACGTCACGTCGCTCAGGTAGCCGGAGGCGGGATCGGATGCTTGCATGAGAATGAGGGGCACGACTTCGGTTGCCGGCGCTCCGGCTCGGCGCAACGCGCGCTCCGGCTTGCACGGGCGACGCACGGAGCGATTCGAACGCAGCGCCGCGGCACGGGGGCCGGACGGCCGTGGCCAGTGGCGCCGCGTCGGGCCGTGCGGCGGCCGGCATGGCAGGCCGGCTTCGGCTTGCCGCGCGAGCTTACCATACGGCCAGCGGGCGAGGGCCGCGTGACGGCCCGCGAGGCGCGTGCGCCCTGCGCGGCGTGGATCGGGCGGCCGGTTCCGGTCGCGAGGCGCGGGCGTCGCGTCGCGGGAGGCCGTCTTGCGAACCCGCGCCATCGGCGGCGGTGTCAAGCTCGGTCAGCCTCGACGCACATGCGATCCGTTCTTCGGCTCAGTATTCCGCTTCAAAACAAAAGAAGGCGACGTTGCAACCGGCGGCGCGGGCGCGCAGCGTGCCGGGCCCAGGCGGGTCGCGCGCGGTCTCGACAGCGCGCGCCGGCGGGGCCGGCCGCCGCGCGCCGCTCAGCCCGTCTTGCGCGCCGGCGCGAAGCGGCGCTTGACGAACGCGGCCGGACGTGCGCGGCGAAAGCGTTCGCGCTTGTGTTCGTCGTCGAAGTGGTGGAGCGCCGGCTTCACGAGATCGCTGCGCGACACGATGCCGACGAGTTGCATCGTGTCCGGGTCGGCGACGACCGGCAGGCGTTCGAGCTGATGCAGGGCAAGCCGGGTCGCGACGAGGCGGCACGTTTCGTCGGCGAGCGCGACGAGCGGGGCGCGGCGCGGCAGCATGTCGGCGACCCGCACGTCGGCCGCCTGCGTCTGCGACGCTTGCGCAACGCCCGCTTGCCGGCCGCCGACGTGCGCATTGCCGCCGTGCGCGTCCGCGCCCCGATCGAGCGTCGCGCGATCGAGCATGCCGATCAGCACGCCGTCGCGCACGACCGGGTACGCGCGGTGAGCCTGCGTCGCCCCGAAGTAGCGCGCGCGCACGATGTCGGCGCTCAGGTCCGCGTCGATCGTCACGGCGTCGCGCGTCATCACTTCGTCGACGTAATGGCGCTCGAGCGGATCGACGCCGTATTCGCGATAGATGTGATAGCCGCGCCGCGCGATCTTCTCGGTCATGATCGAGCGCTTCATCGCGACGGTCGCGAAGCCGTGCGCGACGAGCGTCGCGGTGAGGAGCGGCAGCAGCGCGTTCGCGTCGTGCGTGAGGCCGAACGCGAACACGATCGCGGTGAGCGGCGCGCCGAGCGTCGCGCCGAGCGTGGCCGCCATGCAGACGAGCGGCCACAGCGCCGGCTCGCCGCCCGGCAGCACGGGCCCGAGCAGCGTGCCGAGCCCCGCGCCCAGCATCAGCAGCGGCGCGAGCACGCCGCCCGAGGTGCCCGAGCCGAGCGCGATCACCCAGATCACCGCCTTGACGACGAGAATCGCGAGCGCGATCTGCAGCACGATGTGGCCGTGGAGCAGATCGCCGATCACGTCGTAGCCGACGCCGAGCGCACGCGGCTCGATCAGCCCGCCGATCCCGACCGCGAGGCCGCCGATCGCGGGCCACCACATCCAGTGGACGGGCAGCTTGCCGAACCAGTCCTCGGTCTTGTAGAGCGAGACCGACAGCCCGCACGCGAGCGCGCCCGACAGCAGGCCCGCCAGCGCGCACGAGCCGAGCGCGGCGGCCGTCGGCGTCGCGGTCTCGACCGGAAACAGCGGGCCGACGCCGAAGAACGCGGCGCGCGCGAAACCCGCGACCGCGCACGCGAGCGCGACCGGCAGGAAGCTGCGCGGCCGCCACTCGAACAGCAGCAACTCGACGGCGAGCAGTACGGCGGCCACCGGCGTGCCGAACACTGCGGTCATCCCGGCCGTCGCGCCGGCAACGAGCAGCGTCTTGCGCTCGGCCGCCGTCACCTTCACGAACTGCGCGATCAGCGAGCCGATCGCACCGCCCGTCATGATGATCGGGCCTTCGGCGCCGAACGGCCCGCCGCTGCCGATCACGATGCCCGATGCGAGCGGCTTCAATATCGCGACCTTCGGCGACATCCGGCTCTTGCCGAACAGGATCGCCTCGATCGCTTCGGGAATTCCGTGGCCGCGGATCTTCTCCGACCCGAAGCGCGCGATCAGCCCGACGACGACGCCGCCCGCGACGGGCACCGCGGCCGCCCACGGCCCGAGCGTGTTCAGCGCGGGCGAGCGGTCGGCGAACGAGAATTGCTGGAAGAAGAACAGGTTCGTGAACAGATGGATGAGGCTCAGCAGCGCGAATGCGGCGAGCGTGCTGAGCACGCCGATCGCGAGCGCGAGGAGCGCGATGCGAGGCAGTCGTGTGTTCGACGCGAAATCGCGTTTGTGTGGGGCGGCGATGCTCATGATGTCGGGGGGGACGTTTGTGGTTTTATCGGTTCAGTAATCGATCTGCGGCACCTGGAACGCGCCGCGCAGCGATTTCAGCTCGGCGCGGTGCAGCTCGGCGAGCCGCGCGAGCACGCGCTCGCCGGCCGTCTCCAGATGCACTTCGACTTGCCTGCGATCGGTGTCGCTCGGCCTGCGCCGCACGAGGCCGACCGCTTCGCAGCGCGTCACCAGCGCGACGACGCCGTGATGCTGCGCCTGCAGCCGCTCGGCGAGCTCGCCCACCGTCGCCCAGTCGCGCTGCGGATAGCCCTTGATGTGCAGCAGCAGCAGGTATTGCAGCGGCGTGATGCCCTCGCTTTGCGCGGCCCGCTCGGAGAAGCGCTCGAAGCGCCGCATCTGATAGCGGAATTCGGAAAGCTGTTCGAAATCTGTCTTGCGCAGTTCGCGTGCCGGTTTCGTCATCGACGTTCCAACGTGATCGAAAAGAGCGAAATATATCATATTGTGATGTATTTGAGCGGCGCTCGGCATGCCCGGATTCAGGGTGTCGAGTCCTTTTCCGCCCCGGCGTTTCCGCGTCGATTCCGCGCCGATCAGGCGGCGAGCCGCACCTGCGACTGCCGGTAGAGCCCGGCGATCAGGTCCGCCTGCGTGACGATGCCGGCGAGCCTGTGCTCCGCGTCGACGACCGGGATGTGGTGGTGGCCGTGATCGGCGAAGAGCGGCACGAGCTCGGCGATCGGCGTTGCCGGGCGCACCGTGTGCACGCGCGTGCTCATCACGGCCCGCGCGACGAACGCCGGGCCGACGAGCGAGCGCGGCAGCCGCGCGGACAGGCCGCGCAGGAAGCCCGGCGTCGCGTAAGGCGCGGCCTTCGACAGGTCCGCGCGCGTGACGATGCCGACGACGCGCGCATTCGCGTCGACGACCGGCAGCGCCTTGATCCGGTGCCGGTCGAGCAGCGTCATCGCGGCGGGCAGCGGCGTGTCGGGCGCGATGCTGATCGGGTGGCGCGACATGATGTCGGCGCACGACAGTTCGTCGAACGTGCGCGCGTACGCGCGCAGCTCGGTTTCGCGCAGCAGCGATTCGAGATCCTCGGGCGCGACGTCGAGCCATTCGCTGCGGTTTTTCAGCGCCGCTTCGAGATCGGCGCGCAGGAAGCGCGCGTGCTGCGGCGCGGCCGTGACGTTCGCGCTCGCGTCGGCCTGCGGCCGCGCGCCGCCGTGCGGATAGCGGTGGCCGGTGAGCGCGTGGTAGGCGAGCGCCGCGCCGAGAAGGGCCGCCGATTGCAGCGCGATCGGCTCGACGACGAAGCGAAAGCCGAGCGCGTGCACGGCCGGGCCGCCGACGACCGCCGTCAGCGCGACCGCGCCCGACGGCGGATGCACGCAGCGCAGCGCGAACATCGCGCCGATCGCGCCCGCGATCGCGACCGACGCGGCGAGCACGGGATCGGCGATCCACTGCGCGCACGCGACGCCGACCGTCGCCGCGACGAGGTTGCCGCCGATCAGCGACCACGGCTGCGCGAGCGGGCTTGCCGGCACCGCGAACAGCAGCACGGCCGAGGCGCCCATCGGCGCGACGAGGAGCGGCACGTCGCCCGGAATGCCCGGCAGCGCGCGCATCGTCACGCCGACGCAGCCGATGCCGACGAGCGCGCCCGCGCACGAGCGCAGCCGTTCGCGCAGGCTGAGCGTGACCGGGATCGGGACGAAGCGCAGGAGCCAGTGAACGAGGCGGTGACGAAACGCGAGGGACGAGGACAAGGTCGGACTGCCGTAACGTAAATGGAGGGGTGCGCCGATCGGTCGCGCGACAAGCCCGAAATTATATGTCATTGTGATATAAATTGCCGGCCCCGCGGATGGCGCGGCCGGCCGTCGGCATTTCAGGATGCGAAAAATGCGCGCGAGAGCGCGCGCCGGCGCGCATCGGCGTACAATTCGCCCGTTCTGATCTCGACGAATCACATAATTTGCCGCCCGCGATGCCCGCCTCCAGCCTGCCCCATGGCCCGCGCATCCGGTCGATCAGCCGCCCCCGGCCGCGCATCGCGGCAAGCGCCGCATCCCGCCGGCCATCGTTCCCCATTCATTCCCGAAGCCCATCCCATGGACATGCTCGATAACATGCGCCTGTTCGTGCGCGTCGTCGAAGCCGGCAGTTTCACAGCGGTCGCGAAGGAAATCGACGCGACCACGGCCCAGGTGTCGCGCGCCGTTTCGAATCTCGAAGCGCACGTGCAGACGCGCCTTCTGCACCGCACGACCCGTCACCTCGGCCTGACCGAAAGCGGCCAGCGCTACTTCGAACGCGCGAAGTCGATCCTCGCCGAGATCGACTACGCGAACGCCGAGGCGCGCAACGCGCTGCTGCGGCCGAGCGGCAAGCTGCGCATCCATGCGATGACGGGGCTCGGGCAGAGCCACGTGGTGTCGTCGATCGTCCGCTATCAGGAAGACAATCCGGACGTGTCGGTCGAACTCACGCTCGCGCAGCGCATGCCGAATCTCGTCGAGGAGGGTTACGACGTGTCGATCGTGTCGGCGTCGCATCTGCCCGATTCGGGCTACGTCGCGCAGACCTGCGGGACGAGCTGCAGCGTGCTCGTCGCGTCGCGCGAGTATCTCGCCCGGCACGGCACGCCGACGACGCCCGAGGATCTCGCGAAGCACGTGTGCCTGCGGCTCGACACGCCGGCGTCGCCGGGCGGCGAGTGGCGGCTCGAGCGCGACGACGGGGAGGAGACCGTCTACGCGCTGCCGCCCGCACCGTTCCAGGCGAACGTGCCGGACGCGCTGTCGGTGGCGGTGCGCGCGGGGCGCGGGATCGGCTCGATCGCGCTGTACACGGCGCTCGACGACATCCGCGAAGGGCGGCTCGTGCGCGTGCTGCCGAACTATCGGCTCGACACGCTGAGCGTGTACGCGGTCTACGCGACGCGCCGCTATCTCGACGCGAAGATCCGCACGTTCCTCGACCATCTGCGCACGACGCTCGCGCCGGCGCTCGAAAACGATCTGAGGGAGCTCAACCGGCTGAACGGCGGCGCGGGCAACGCGTTGCGCGAGGTCGCGTAACGGCGGGACGCGCCGCGCATCGCGATGCGCGATGTCGGGCGATGGGCCGCGCGCCGCGCCGTCCGGGCGCACGGCGACGCGCGCGGTGCGGGAGCGCGCGGCGGCGGCGCGGGGTCAGTGCGTGACGGACAGGAACAGATACGCGGCGAACAGCGACAGATGGACGACGCCGTGCAGCACCGTCGTGCGTCCCATGCTGAGCGTGAGCGTGCTGACGAGCAGCGTGAGCGACAGCAGCACCGTCTCCATTCCGCCGATGCCGAGCGTGAGCGGATTGCCCGTCCAGATGAACACGGCGGCGACGGTCGGAATCGTGAGGCCGATGCTCGCGAGCGCGGAGCCGAGCGCGAGATTCATGCTCGTTTGCAGCCGGTTCGCGCGCGCCGCGCCGACGGCGGCGAGCCCCTCCGGCAGCAGCACGAGCGCGGCGATCACGATGCCAACGGCCGCCTCGGGCGCGCCGAGCCGCAACACCGTGCGCTCGACCGCGGGCGACAGCAGTTTCGCGAGCAGCACGACCGCGACGAGGCTCACGAACAGGGACACGATGCTGACGAGCGTGGTGCGGCCGCTCGGCGGCACCGCGTGGACGGATTCGTCGGCGTTGCTGCCGTCGATCAGGAAGTAGTCGCGGTGGCGAACCGTCTGCACGAACACGAACACGCCGTACAGCACGAGCGACGACACGCCGGCGAACGCGAGCTGCGACGTCGACAGCCTCGGGCCGGGCGCGGCGCTCAGATAGTTCGGCATCACGAGCGAGAGCACCGACAGCGACGCGAGCACCGCGAGCGCCTTCGTCGCGCCGCGCCCCTGGAAATCCTGCTCGCCGTGCCTCCAGCCGCCGACGAGCAGGCACAGCCCGACGATCCCGTTGCAGACGATCATCACCGCGGCGAACACTGTGTCGCGCGCAAGCCCCGCTTTCTCGGGACCGGCCGACAGCATCACCGATACGATCAGCGCGACCTCGATCACGGTGACGGCGATCGCGAGCACGAGCGTGCCGAACGGCTCGCCGACGCGGTGCGCGACGACTTCGGCGTGGTGAACGGCGGAGAACACGGCGCCCGCGAGCGCGGCCGCGACGAATGCGATGACGATGCCTTCGGCCGGCACGACGCGCGACAGCGCGAGCACCAGCCAGGCGGCGAGCGGGGCGGCGAGCGTCCAGCGCGGAAGGGCGGGCGAAGAGATCGGCATGGAGTGTCCTTGGTCGTGGCAGGGCGCGAGCAGCGATTCTAACAGGCGGTCCGGCACCGAAATCCGGGGCGCGGCCGTGCGGCGCCTCGACGGGCGGGCGGCGGCCGAGCGGAAAAACGCCGTCGCGATGCCGCCGATGGTTGCGGGAACGGTAAAGGATCTTTGCAGGGCGGACCGGGAAAGTATTTATAATCGACCGACTGGTCGGTTTATAAATTGCGACTCCATATAAACAGAACGACATCACTCCACCGGAGGAGCGATCCCCATGACACGACCGTCCCACCCGGCCGGCGCACTCGAGCCGATCGAGACCGCGAGCCGCGACGAACTGCGGGCGCTGCAGCTCTCGCGCCTGAAGTGGTCGCTGCGCCACGCGTACGAGAACGTTCCGCACTACCGCCGCAGCTTCGACGCGGCGGGCGTGCGTCCGGACGACCTGAAGACGCTTGCCGATCTCGCGAAGTTTCCGTTCTCGACGAAAGACGACTTGCGCGAGAACTATCCGTTCGGCCTGTTCGCGGTGCCGCGCGAGCAGGTCGTGCGCGTGCATGCGTCGAGCGGCACGACGGGCAGGCCGACGGTCGTCGGCTACACCGCGCGCGACATCGACATGTGGGCGAGCGTGACCGCGCGCTCGATCCGCGCGGCGGGCGGCCGGCCCGGCGACACGCTGCACAACGCGTTCGGTTACGGGCTTTTCACGGGCGGGCTCGGCATCCACTACGGCGCGGAGCGGCTCGGCTGCATGGTCGTGCCGATGTCGGGCGGGCAGACCGAGAAGCAGGTGCAGCTGATTCGCGATTTCGAACCGCGGATCATCCTCGTCACCCCGTCGTACATGCTGAATCTGCTCGACGAGATGGCGCGGCAAGGGATGGACCCGGCCGAGTCGTCGCTCGCGATCGGCATCTTCGGCGCGGAGCCGTGGACGCAGGCGCTGCGCGACGAGGTCGAGACGCGCGCGGGCATCGACGCGCTCGACATCTACGGGCTGTCCGAGGTGATCGGGCCGGGCGTCGCGTGCGAGTGCGTCGACACGAAGGACGGGCCGACCGTCTGGGAGGACCACTTCTATCCGGAGATCGTCGATCCGGTGACGGGCGAGGTGCTGCCCGACGGCAGCGAGGGCGAGCTCGTGTTCACGTCGCTCACGAAGGAGGCGCTGCCCGTGATCCGCTACCGCACGCGGGACCTGAGCGCGCTGCTGCCGCCGACCGCGCGCGCGATGCGCCGGCTCGCGCGGATCGCGGGGCGCTCGGACGACATGCTGATCATCCGCGGCGTCAATGTGTTCCCGAGCCAGATCGAGGCGCTTGTCGTCGCGCTGCCGCAGCTATCCGGTCAGTATCAACTGACGGTATCGCGCGACGGGCATATGGATCGGCTCGACGTCGCGGCCGAACTGCGCACGGATGCGCAAGCGGGCCTGTCGGACGACGCGCGCGCGGCGCTCGCGAACGAGCTGCGGCATCGGATCAAGACGATGGTCGGCGTGTCGGCGGGCGTCGCGGTGCTGCCCGCGGGCGCGATCTCGACGAGCGCGACGGGCAAGGCGAGACGGGTGATCGACCGGCGCGGGAAGGCGGCCTGACGCTCATGCCTGCGCAACGGAGTGCGTCCGCCGCGCATGCTCTACAATGGCGCGGCCTTCGATAACCATTCCTCGTCCTTCCCGCTTTCCGATGATCGTCGACCGCCTGATCTCCGAAATCCTGTTCGGCTTCACCGGCCTCATGGGCATCATCAATCCGTTCGGCATCGCGTTCCTGTTTCTCGAGCGCACCGAATCGCTGACCGAGGCGCAGCGCGCGGCGCTCGCGCGCAAGGTCGCGATCAACGCGTTCATGGTGCTGCTCGCCGCGTTCTTCGTCGGCACGCCGATCCTGCATTTCTTCGGGATCTCGCTCGAGGCGCTGCGCATCGGCGGCGGCCTCGCGGTCGCCGTCGCCGGCTGGCAGATGCTCAACGAGCCCGACGTGCCGAGCGGCGGCGATTCGGCCGCGAAGCCCGTCGAGCCGCGCAACGCGATGGCGCGCGCGTTCTTCCCGCTGACGATCCCGCTGACGACGGGCCCCGGCTCGATCGCGACCGCAATCGCGTTGAACGCGAACCGCACGCACAAGCTCTCGGAGTTCCTGCTGTCGAGCATCGTGTCGGTCGCGGTGTCGGCGCTCGCCGCGCTCGTGATCTGGCAGACGTACAGCCGCGCGGCGTTTCTCGCGCGCTATCTCGGCACCGAGGGAACGAAGGTCGCGATGCGCGTGTCGGCGTTCCTGCTGCTGTGCGTCGGCGTGCAGATCATGCTGACGGGCTTTTCCGAGTTCCTGCGGCCGATCGCCGATCAGGTGAAGTGACGGCCTCGCCGACGCCGCGCGCGGATCGCGCGCCGGCCGGCGAAAGAGAATGACGCGCGGCCGGCCTGGGCGCGCGTGAAAGGGCGCGACGAGTCGCTGGCCGGCCGCCTTTGAACGGCGCGGCGGCCGATCGGCTCGGCCGCTTGCGAAAGGATGTGACGAACAGCCGATTCGCCGCGCGCAAGAAGCTGCGGCACGCAGTTTGTGCCGGGCGCGCGCGTGACCGGAAGCGGCGCGCGGCCTGTTGCGCCGCGCGCGGGACGCCGCTCAGCGCGCGACCGCGAGCATCGGATACGTGAACAGCCCGAAATGCGCGAGATTCAGGCCGACGTGCGCGAGCACCGCCGCCTGCAGCCCGCCGGCGCGATATGCGAGCCCGTAGCCGACGCCCGCGACAGTGGCGAGCGCGACCCATTGCCAGCCGCCCGCGGCGTGCGCGGCACCGAACAGCAGGGCGGCGGCGATGAGCGCGAGCGCGCCCGAAGCCGGCGCGCGGTTCGCGAGCAGCCGGCTCAGCCCGCCTTGCAGATAGCCGCGGAACAGCGCTTCCTCGGCGAAGCAGACGAACAGCAGATTGTTCGCGAACCACAGCCACGCCGATTCGGGCCACTTCGGCGCCCAGCCTACGAGGCCGACGCCGAGCGCGAACACGAGGCAGACCGCCGATGTCGCGACGGCCGCGACGATGCCCGCGCGCCATGCGCGTGCGCGATCGTCGATCGGCCGCAGCCACGGCAGCGTCCACAGCAGCCAGAAGCCGACGAGCGGCTTGTCGAGATTCAGATACATCGAGAACGGCGCGGCATCCGGCGTGTAGCGCACGGACCCGATCACGCGCGGGTTGTGGAATCCCGGCAGCCAGTGGAGCATCAGCGCGAGCGCGAGCGCGACGAACACGGCGTGGCCGGCGATGCGAACGGCCGCGTGGCGCTGCGGCGCGACCGCGTACGCGGCGGCGGCGAGAAGTGCGATCGGCGCGAGCGCGACGGGCGCGATCAGGCCGGTCGCGAACGCGCCCGCATAGCCTAGCGCGCCGAGGCCGACGCTCGCCGCGCGCAGCTTCGGAAACCAGACGGCCGCGAGCGCGGCGACGAAGAGGGCGGCCCACGGAGCCGCGAGCCAGAAAGTGTTGCCAGACATGAATAGAACCACGAATGATCTTATGAAAGGCCGCACATCATAACGCGTTTGCCGTTGGGGGCCGCCGGCGCGAGGTGACGCCGGCGTTTGCGCTCGTCCGAGCAGACGAGGTTCTGTGGCGGGCGATCGCCGCGTGTTCCGCTCGCATGGTTCGGTGCTAAGCCCGTCGATGCGAAGACGGGCGCGAGCCGAGCGGCCGGGCGTGATGCGCGGCGAAGCGGGCGGCATCGAAGACGGCGACGGCCCGTTCGTTCCGTCGCGCTCCGGCGTCGCTGCGCGCCGGCCGGAACGCCGGTTGAGCAGCGGGGTGTGAGCGCGGGCGCGCGCCCGGCTCGGGCAACAGGTGTCCGCGTTCGGGCGGCGCATCGGCGCGCCGCAGCCGCACGCGCGGGAAAACCGCTCACGCGGCCGGCTTTTCCCCGACGACGAACTCGAACGACGCGACGCCGTCGACGCCGCCCGTCACGCGATCGCCCGGCTGCAGCGCGGCGACGCCCGCCGGCGTGCCGGTGAAGATCAGGTCGCCCGCGCGCAGCTCGACCGCGCGCGACGCATACGCGATCACGTCGGGAATCGGCCAGATCATGTCGGCGAGGTCGCCTTGCTGGCGCATGTCGCCGTTGACCGCGAGCCAGATCCGGCCGCGCAGCGGATGACCGACGGATGCGGCCGGATGGAGCGCCGTCAGCGGGCCCGACGCGTCGAAGCCCTTCGCCCAGTCCCACGGCCGGCCGGCCTTCTTCGCCTGGGCTTGCAGGTCGCGCCGCGTCAGGTCGACGCCGACGCCGTAGCCCCACACGTGATCGAGCGCCGCGTCGGCGGCGATCGCGCGCCCGCCTCGGCCGATCGCGATCACGAGCTCGATCTCGTGATGCAGGTCGGACGTGAGCGTCGGATACGGCACCGTGCCGCTCGCGGGCACGATCGCATCGGCCGGCTTCGTGAAGAAGAACGGCGGCTCGCGGTTCGGATCGGCGCCCATCTCGCGCGCGTGGTCCGCATAGTTGCGGCCGACGCAGAACACGCGGCGCACCGGAAAGCGCGCGGCGCAGCCGGCGACTTCGACGGACGGAACGGCGGGCGGCGCGAAAACGTAATCGGTCATCGTGATGTCTCTGAAAAAGTGTCGGAAAGCGAAGGCGCGGGCGGCGGCGCCCGGCGGCGGCGCAGCGCCCGGCCGCGCGTCGCGGTGAGCGTCGTCGGCATGTCGACGATACCGGCGCGGCCTGCGCGCCGATGCGACGGAAGTGTGGTTTTCATGGACAAAACTACGCGCGCGGCTTCGTGGCGGCCCGCGCCGCGCCTTTGGGCATGGCTGCGCCCGACGCGCCGGGCGTTTCGCCGCGGCCCGGCGCGTTGCGCCCGCCGGCCGCGTCGAGCGCACCGTTCGCCTCGCGGTAATCCTTCGGCGACACGCCGACGCACGCGCGAAAGCGCCGCGAGAAATAGCCTTCGTCGCGGAACCCGACCGCGTGCGCGATATCGGCGATGCGCCGGGTCGTGTGCGCGAGCAGCGATTGCGCGAGCGCGATCCGCCGTTCGGTGACGAGTTCGGTGAACGTGCTGCCCGTTTCCTTGCGGATCAGATGCGCGAGGTAGTTCGGCGACAGGAACGCCGCGCGTGCGGTGCCCGCGAGCGTCAGCGCGTCGTTCGTCAGGTTCGCGCGCACGTGGCGCAGCACGCGCGCGAACGCGTCGCGGCGGCCGGTGCGGTGCGCGCCGCTCTGGGCGAGCTTCGTGAGCGGCCCCGCGTATTGCGTGCAGACGAGCCCGATCAGCTGCAGCAGATAGCCGCGCAACAGCGGCGCCGAACCGAACGTGCGCGCGCGGTCCGCTTCGAGCATCCGTTGCGCGAGGCGGCGCGCGTCGTCGAACGCCGCGCCCGTGAGGATGAAGTCGAGGTGCTCCTGGAAGCGGAACGGCGCGAGCTCCGGCGCGCGTTGCGCGGACACGTCCTCGAGGTCGAGCGGATCGACGTCGAGGTCCGCGCGCAGGAACGTCTGCGAGAAGTTGATCACGACGAAATGCGCGCCCGGCGGATGCGCAATCAGGTGCTCGCGGTACGGCAGCACGAACGCGAGCGCGCCGCGCGGGAACGCGCGCGTCACGCCGCCGATCTGCTGCTCGGTGTCGCCGCCGAGGTTGAACTGAATCTGGAAGTACGCGTGCCGGTGCGGCTCGGTGATCGCCCGGCGGGTGGCCTCGTCGCGGATGTAGAAATCGAGGCGGTCGCTGCGCTCGGGCATGCCGTACGTGCGCGGCTTGGCTGGGGATGGCATGGGCTGTCGTGGTCGTGATGCGGGTGGTGCGGTCGGCCGCGTGCGGCGGCGCGACGGGCAATGATCGAATTGTCGCTAAAAACGGGCCGGTGCGGGGCGCGGCGCCGAGCGCCGGCGCGGACCGGTTCGGCCGCGCGGGGCGTCATGCCGCCGCCCGCTCGCATGGGCGCGGATGTCGCGGCGACCCTTCGCCGTGCGACGTCGCGGCGCGTTCGCGCCGGCCGAGCGCACGGCGCCCGAGCGCGGCGCGATTGGGGCGGACGCGGGAAACCCCGCCCGCGGACCGGCTGCCGCGCGCCGTCGCCCCGCGGCAGCCGGCGGCGGGGCGCATCGCAGCGCATCATCGCGGGCGATCGCGCATCGCGGCCGAGGGGCAGGAACGTGCGATGCTCGCCGGGACGTCGATGCAGGCTCCGCTGCCGCATCACAGCGTTTTCCTGCACGTGAAAAGCACGCGAGTCCGCCTATCGTTGTGGTTATGTGGAGCGCCCGAAGGAATAAAACGCGCGCGACGTTCGTTTTCGTTCACATGGGGCGCCGCCCGCCGCGGCGTGCGCGCGACGCCCGGACCAGACCGACGCGCCGCCCGGAGGCGGAAATGAAATCGACACGGATGCTTTCAGCCGTATGCGCGCTGCTTGCGCTGATGCTGTCGGCGGGCTGCGCGTCGCCGGACGACATGTCGCCGTCCGGCCATGCGGCGCCGACGGGCGGCTACGGCCGCGGTGCCGGCGGCAGCGGCGGCGGCTATTGAACGACGGCGCCGCGCGTGAGCTTCGAATCGGACGTCGTCGGCTGGCTGCCGCAGCTGCGGCGCTATGCGCGCGCGCTGACGGGCGATGCCGCGTGGGCCGACGATCTCGTACAGGACACCGCCGAGCGCGCGCTGTCGCGAATGGGCGCGTTTCGTCCCGACAGCAACCTGCGTGCGTGGCTGCTGACGATCCTGCGCCACCTGTACATCGATCAGTTGCGCGCGCGCCGCGAATTCGCCGTCGACGACGACGACGGCCCGTGGCGCACGCTCGAGGCGCCCGTCGGCCAGGTCGACGCGCTCGTGCTGCGCGACGTGCAGCGGATGCTGTACCGGCTGCCGCTCGATCAGCGCGAGGTGCTGCTGCTCGTGTGCGTCGAGGAGTTGAGCTACCAGGAGGCGTCGGCGGTGCTGGGCGTGCCCGTCGGCACGGTGATGTCGAGGCTCTCGCGCGCGCGGGAGCACATGCGCGCGCTGTTGACCGGCGCACCGCGGCGGCCGCCGCTGTCACTCGCCACTGCGAGGCATCATCGATGAGCGACGATCTCGATCCAGCCGTTGCGCCGGAATCCGACGAACCGGGGCTGTACGCGCTGTCGGCTTTCGTCGACGGCGAACTGCCCGATGCGCAGCGCCGTGCGGTCGCCGTGCGGCTCGCGGCCGATCCGCGCGCGGCCGACATCGCCGCGCACTATCGCGCGCAGCGCGCGGCGCTGCGCGCGCTGTTTGCCGATCCCGTCGCGCGGCGCAGCGGGCCGTGCGTCGTGCTGCGCGTGCGCACGCCGTGGTGGCGGCGCGCGGTGTTCGCGGGCGGCGCGCTGGCGGCGGGCATCGCGCTCGGCTGGCTCGGCGGCGTGCTCGCGCCGTCGGCCGCGCTGCGATGGGTCGCGCCCGCGGCCGCGCAGGCCGCGTTCGCGCGCGAGGCGGATCTCGCGTATGCGGTCTACGCGCCCGACGCGCGGCACCCGGTCGAGATCGCCGCCGATCGCGACGGCGCGCTTTCCGCGTGGTTGTCGGCACGCGTCGGCCGGCGGATCGCCGCGCCGCGGCTCGACGAATACGGCTTCGCGCTGCTCGGCGCGCGGCTGCTGCCGGGCGCGGCCGGCCCCACCGCGCAGTTCATGTACGAAAACGCGGCGGGGGGGCGGCTCGCGCTCTACGTGAGCGCGTCCGCGCAGCGCGAGATGGCGGTCCGGCTGCTGCGCGACGGCGAGCGGCGCACCTTCTACTGGGCCAGCGGGCGCACCGCGTACGCGCTGTCCGGCCAACTCGCCGAAGACCGGCTGCGCGAGATCGCGGCCGACGTCTGCGGCGAGCTCGGCGGCCATCCGGAGCGGTGGCGGTAGGCGCGCGTCGCGTCGCGATGTCGAGGCCGCCGAAAAGTCGATCATGCGTGCCGCCGGTTCATTCGCCAAGGCCGTCGCGGCGCTCGCGTGCGCCCTCGGCGCGTGGCTCACGCCGGGCGTGGGCGCGATGAGCGTCGCGCCGGTGCCGGACGCGCGAGGCGCGCCGGGTGCGCCGCCGGGCACGCCTCGCTTGTTCGTGGCCGCGGCGAGCGCGGAGGTCGTGCGGGACGCCGAGCCGGCCGGCACGCTTGACGCGTCGCCGCACGCGGCGCCGCGCTACCGGCTCGATCCCCGGCATTCCGGCGTCACGTTTCGCGTCGACAATTTCTGGCACGCGCATCTGACGATGCGCTTCACGCGGATGCGCGCGGAGCTGGCCGGCATCGACGACGATGGGCTTGCGAGTCGCGTCGACGTGACGGTCGACGCGGCGAGCCTTGGCGCGAACGTGCCGTTCGTCGCCGCGCTCCTGAAGGGTTCGGCGATGCTCGACGTCGCGCGCTACCCGGAGATTCGCT
Organism: Burkholderia thailandensis E264; assembly: GCF_000012365.1. Taxonomy (NCBI): domain Bacteria; kingdom Pseudomonadati; phylum Pseudomonadota; class Betaproteobacteria; order Burkholderiales; family Burkholderiaceae; genus Burkholderia; species Burkholderia thailandensis. The sequence goes on along the minus strand of NC_007650.1, from coordinate 1,635,961 downwards.
TCGTCGGCACGCGCTTCGAGCGCACCGGCGCGACGGAGGGCCGCTTGACCGGCGATCTGACGATCCGCTCGACGACGCGGCCGATCACGCTTGCCGTGCGTTTCGCCGCCGGGCAGCCGGGCACCGGCGCGCGCGAAGGCGTCGAACGCGGCGCGGCCCGGCCGCGCGCGGAGTGGGGCCAACGCGAATCCGGCTCCCGCGACGCGCGCACGCTCGCTTTCGTCGCGGACGGTCACTTCAGCCGGGCCGCGTTCGGTTTGTCGCGCTGGCTGCCCGCCGTCGGCGACGACGTGCGGATGCGCATTCGCGCCGAGTTCGTCAGGGAGCGCGCGGAGCCTTGAGCCCGCGCGTGTGTTTTTCTTCGTTCGAGGAGGGTCATCATGGTCAAGATTCTGCTGACTGCGATCGCGTGCGCGGTGCCGGCCGCGGCGCTCGCGGAGCCGCCGAAGGCGTCGGGCGGCATGGTCGTCGACGACGCCGGCATGACGCTTTACACGTTCGATCGCGACACGGTGCCCGGCAAGAGCGCGTGCGCGGGCGGCTGCACGGCGAACTGGCCGGCCGCGCTCGCCGACGCGTACGACAAGCCGGGCGGCGACCTCGGCCTCATCGCCGCGGCGGGCGGCAGGCATCAGTGGACGTACAAGGGGCGTCCGCTGTATCGGTTTTCCGGCGACACGAGGCCCGGCCAGCACAACGGCGACGGTTTCGGCGGCATGTGGCACGTCGCGCGGCCATGACGGGCTGGAACGGCGCGGCGCGCCGCACGCGGCAGCACGCGATGCCGTCGATGTGCGCGTGATTGTCGCGACGGCCTCACGGATCGAGACGTCTCGTTCACCGTTCGGTTACATATCCGTATATAATAATCATTCTCATTTACAAAACCATATCCGGGCGCGACGGTCCGGGGGGATCACGTCCATGCCGGGCAACACTCTGCGTCTGCAGCGGGAGATCGCTGCGCTCTACACCGGTCATCGCGGCTGGCTGCACGGCTGGCTGCAGAAGAAGCTCGGTTGCGGCGAGCGCGCGGCCGATCTCGTCCACGACACGTTCATCCGCCTGCTCGCGCGCGACGAGCCGATCGACGCGGCCGAGCCGCGCGCGTTCCTGACGACCGTCGCGCAACGCGTGCTGTTCAACCACTGGCGGCGCGAGCGGCTCGAGCGCGCCTATCTCGACGCGCTCGCGCGGCTGCCGGAGGCGGTCGCGCCGTCGCCGGAGACGCGCGCGATCCTGTTCGAGACGCTCGTCGAGATCGACCGGATGCTCGACGGGCTGCCCGCCGCGGTCAGGCGTGCGTTCCTGCTCGCGCAGCTCGACGGGATGACGCACGCGCAGATCGCGGCCGAGCTTCGCGTGTCGCTCGCGACCGTCAAGCGTTATCTGGTGAAGGCGGGCGCGCAGTGCTACTTCGCGATCGCCGCATGAGCGGCGCGCAGGCGGCCGGCGGCCCGCCCGCCGTGCCGGCGTCCGTCGCGCGCCGCGCGGTCGAATGGTGGGTCGAGCTCGGCTCGGGGCACGCGACCGACGCGACGCGCGCGCGTCTTGCGCGCTGGCGTGCCGAGCACCCGGCGCACGACGCCGCGTGGCGGCACATCGAGGCCGTCAACGGGCGGCTCGGCCATGTCGCGGGTACGCTCGGCGCACGGGCGGCGCGCGCCGCGCTGCTGCCGCCGCGCTCGCGCGCACGGCGCGCGGCGGTCAAGGCGCTCGCGGTGCTGCTGTTCGCGGGCGGCGCGGCGTGGGCGGGCCGTGCGCACTCGCCGTGGCGCGCCTGGGGCGCGGACGTGCGCACGGCCGTCGGCGAGCGGCGCGCGATCACGCTTGCCGACGGCACGACGGTCATCCTCAACACCGATACCGCGATCGACGTCCGCTTCGACGACACGACGCGCCGCGTGCGCCTGCGGCGCGGCGAAATCATGGTGACGAGCGGCCATGACGCGGCGCGCGCGGCCGCCCGCCCGCTCGTGATCGCGACCGCGCACGGTGACGTGCGGCCGGACGGCACGCGCTTTTCGGTGCGCGAGCGCGGCGACGCGACGCGCGTCGACGTGTTCGACGGCGCGGTTCGGATCGCGCCGCTGCGCGCGACGGGCGTTGCGCCGTTGGTCGCGGCGGGGCGGCGCGCGGATTTCACGCGCGACGCGCTCGCCGGGCCGCCGCGCGCGATCGAGGGCGGAGCGGGCGCGTGGGCGGACGGCATCCTCGTCGCGTCGAACCTGCGTCTGGCCGACCTGCTCGCCGAGGTCGACCGCTACCGCCCGGGCCGCGTGCGCTGCGATGCCACGGTCGCGAACCTGCGCGTGTCGGGCACATACCCGCTCGACGACACCGATCGCATTCTCGATACGTTGCGCGAGACGCTGCCCGTCGACGTCGAGTACGTGACGCGTTACTGGGTGACGGTCGTCGCGGCGCGCGAATGAGCGCGATCCGAACGCTTCCCGAATACCCTCGAGAAAATTTTCGCCAGGCCTGAGCTGTTTTCGATGTTCGCGTGACATGGGAAATGAAGGCTGCATTTCACCCATCGTCAACGAGTCATCGATCATGGATTCACTCCGCAATCGCCATTCTCGCCACGCGTTCGCCGATTCCGCGCGCGCGCCGGCCAGTTCGATCGAGTCGGGCGCGCGCGCGCCCGGCCGCCCGCATGCGGCGCCGCGCGGCGTGAGCCGGCGAAGCCGCGCGGCGGCGCCGTTCGCGCCGCGCCGCGTCGTCGCGAGCGTGGCCGCCGCCGCGCTGTTCTCGGCGTTCGCCGCGCCCGACGCGGCGAGCGCGGCCGAGCCGGCCGCCTCGACGCGCGCGTACGACATCCCGGCCGGGCCGCTCGACGCCGCGCTGACCCGCTTCGGCCGCGAGGCCGGCATCCTGCTGTCGTTTCCGGGCGAACTGGCCGCGGGCTTGCAAAGCCCCGGCCTGCACGGTCGCGCGGATGCGGCCGCGGCGCTCGACCGGCTGCTGACGGGCACGGGCCTCGTCGCGCTGCGGCAGCCGAGCGGCGGCTACACGCTCGTCAGGTCGCCCGCCGGGCCGGCCGCGCCGAGCGCGGGGGCGGCGCTCGCGACCGACACGACGCTGCCGACCGTCTCGGTGCGCGCGAGCGGCCTGCACGCGGACAGCTACCGTGCGCCGCGCGAGGCGGCGGGGCTGCGCAGCGACGCGCCGCTCGCCGAGGTGCCGCAGGCCGTCAACATCGTTGCGCCGCAGGTGCTGCGCGACCAGCGCCCGCGCAACCTCGACGACGCGCTCGCGAACGTGAGCGGCATCACGCAGGGCAACACGCTCGGCAGCACGCAGGACACGGTGATGAAGCGCGGCTTCGGCGACAACCGCGACGGCTCGGTGATGCGCAACGGGATGCCGATCGTGCAGGGCCGCTCGCTGAACGCGACGACGGACAGCGTCGAAGTGCTGAAGGGGCCGGCTTCGCTGCTGTACGGGATCATGGACCCGGGCGGCGTGATCAACGTCGTCACGAAGCAGCCGCAGCTCACGCGCCACAACGCGATCTCGGTGCTCGGCTCGACCTACGGGCACGGCAGGAATGGCGGCGAGCTCACGTTCGACTCGACGGGCGCGATCGGCGATTCGCGGCTTGCGTACCGGCTGATCGTCGATCAGACGAACGAGCAGTACTGGCGCGACTACGGCGAGCATCGCGAGACGCTCGTCGCGCCGTCGCTCGCGTGGTACGGCCGCGACACGCAGGTCGTGCTGTCGTACGAGTACCGGCGCTTCCTGATGCCGTTCGATCGGGGCACCGCGCTCGATCCGCGCACGAACGAGCCGCTCGCGATCCCGGCGCGCCGCCGCCTCGACGAGCCGTTCAACGACATGCGCGGCGAATCGAATCTGGTGCAACTAACGGTCGACCATCAGCTCGCGCCCAACTGGAAGGCGCACCTCGGCTACAGCTACAACCGCGAGACCTACGATGCGAACCAGATACGCATCACGGCGGTCGATCCGGTCAAGGGCACGCTCACGCGCAGCAACGACGCGACGCACGGCTCGCGCAGCACCGACAGCTACGCAATCGCATACGTCGACGGCCGCGTGACGCTCGCCGGGATGCGGCACGACGTGCAGTTCGGCGTCGACAGCGAATACCGGCAGGTCTACCGCGCGGACATGCTGCGCCAGGCGATCAAGACGCCGTTCAGCTACCTGAACCCGACGTACGGGCTGATCCCGCCGTCGACGAGCGTATCGGCGTCCGACAGCGATCAGAGCGACACGCTGCACACCGCGTCGCTGTTCTTCCAGGACAGCATCCATCTGACCGACAAGTGGATTCTCGTCGGCGGCGCGCGCTTCGTCCGCTACAGCCAGCTCGCCGGGCGCGGCCGGCCGTTCCGGGTCAACACGAACCTGAGCGGCACGAAGTGGCTGCCGCGCGCGGGCATCGTCTACAAGTGGAACGACGCGCTGTCGCTGTACGGCAGCTACACGCAGTCGCTGAAGCCGACGTCGAAGATCGCGCCGATGTCGGGCGGCTACGTGATCGACGGCTCGACCGCGCCCGAGCAGGGCGCGTCGTGGGAGCTCGGCGCGAAGCTCGACCTGCCGAGCGGCTTCGCCGGCACGCTCGCGTTCTTCGAGATCGACAAGAAGAACGTGCTCGTGTCGCAATACAACGACGCGACGAACCAGACCGACTGGCGCACGTCCGGACGCGCGCGCTCGCGCGGGATCGAGCTCGACGTGTCGGGGCGGATCGGCGAGCGCTGGAACGTGATCGCGAGCTACGCGTACATCGATGCGAAGACGACCGAAGATCCGCTGTACGCGGGCAACCGGCTGTGGAACGTCGCGCGGCACACGGCGTCGCTCGCGGCCGTCTACGACGCGGGCGCCGTGTTCGGCGGCGACGACCTGCGGATCGGCGCGGCGGGGCGCTACGTCGGCGCGCGGCCGGGCGATTCGGCGAACAGCTTCACGCTGCCCGCGTACGCGACGGCCGATGCTTTCGCGACCTACGACACGCGCGTCGGCAAGCAGAAGCTGCAGTTCCAGCTGAACGTGAAGAACCTGTTCAACCGCACGTATTACCCGTCGAGCGTGAACCGGTTCTTCGTGTCGGTCGGCGATGCGCGGCAGGTGTCGCTGCTGACGACGCTGCAGTTCTGAATCGGGCCGCCGCTTTTCATGGCGGATTCTCCGAATCGACGAAGCGAGTGTCGGGCCGTGCGGCGCACGGCGCGACGCGCGCGGGAGGAACCGATGAGGCCACGCTCCGATCGTCCGGCGCACGCTTGGGCCGCGCAATGAAAAATAAACGCCGGGGGAAATGCCGGATCAATCGGGCGACGCGCCGTTGAATCGAAAGAGCTCGATTGCGGGCGAGCCGGAAAATGCCGCCGATCGCAACGAATCGGATGAGGCCAAACCATCCGGGGATGGCTTCCGTCATGATTGAATTGCGCGCGGGATGTGCGGGATGCGCGGGAGAACCCCTATGAACGGCGTGCACGCGCGGCGCGATTCGAAATGATGATCGTGCGGCCCGTCTTGGCCGGCGATTCGCAAACGATTGCATGGGCCCGGATCGAGAAAATCGCCGGTTCGATGCTGGAATAATCGACCTGATTTTTTAGATTCGGCGAGCCGGCGGGCGGCGGCAGCGTGATAAGCTCGATCGACATGAAAGCAGCACGAGACGAACGGGGGTGTTCGCGATGGAACACGAAGTCCGACCATCGATGGCCACGACGCGGCGGCACGACACGACGGCCGCGCCGGCGGAGGCCGCCCGAACGGGCGCCGCGCGTCAATCCGACGGGTTCTCCGGCATCCTGATCGAAGTGTGCGCGCGTGTCGCCGCGGCGCTCGCGCTCGGGGTTTTCGCATATGCGGCGTATACGCAGTGGCGGCTCGATCCGTCGCGCATCACGCTGATCCTGCTCGCGGTGTCGACCACGCTGACAGTCGGCTTGTCGCTGTTCGCCGAGCCGCCGAAAAAGCGCGACTGGAGCCCGGTCGCGCTGTTCTTCTCGCTCGGCGGCACCTTCTACTATCTCGTCTTCCAGCTCACCGCGAGCCGACAACTGATTCCGGAGACGGCCGGCGCGGCGATCCAGCTGTTCGGCCTGTTCTGGCAATTGTTCGCGAAAGTGTCGCTGAGACAATCGTTCGGCATCCTGCCCGCGAATCGCGGCGTCGTGTCGCGCGGCGCGTACCGGTTCGTCCGGCATCCGATGTACCTCGGCTATCTGATCATCGACACCGGCTTCCTGCTGACGAATTTCAGCGCGCGCAACCTGATCGCGGTCGTGCTGCAGATCGGGTTGCAGATCGGCCGGATTCGTCGCGAGGAGCGGGTCCTGTCCGAGGACGCCGCGTATCGCGCCTACCGGCGCTCGGTTCGCTACCGGGTGATTCCGGGCCTGTTCTGAGCGGGCCGCGGCGCTTTTGGATCGACCGGCCAGAACCGGCTCGACCGACGCCGCACGGGTGCCGGGCGGGCAATGCGCGAACCCCGCGCGAACCCGCCCGCCGCCGCTGGGTCATGCGGCCTTTTCGTGTTTCTGCGGCTTGCCGGGCCCCGCGCCGATCTGCCAGACGTACGGCGGCGCGGTCCCGTTGACGGCGCGCTCGCCCACGATCCTCGCCTTGTAGACGAGCGGATTGTGCGACGCGACCGTGCGCGCGTTGCGCCAGTGGCGATCGAGCGCCTTCGACGCGCTTGTCGCCGATGCGCCGAGCGCGTCGAACAGATGCGTCGCCGCGCGCAGCACGAGTTCCGATACCACCAGTTGCCCTTGCGCCGATTCGATTTCGGCGGCGATGTTCGCGTCGTGCTCGGCGGCCGCCTCGCCGCCGAAGTGCGCTTCGTACGCGCGCTGCGAAGGCTGCGCGGCGCGTAGCGCGATCGCCTCGGCTGCGTACGCCCACGCCGAGATCTCGCCGACGACCTGCAGGATCTGCGCGTCGTCGCTCACGCGCGGCCCGTTGCCGTGGCTGTAGATCCGCGTGCGCTCGCGCACGAGCGCGCTCGCGTCGCGTTCGACCGCGCGGCCGATGCCGGCGAGCGTCGCGAGATGGAATAGCTGGTAGAACGCGGTCTGATATTTGAAGCGCCGCGCGAAATCGATGACGTTCGCTTCGTCGACGTGCGCGTCGACAAAGCGCGTCGTGCCGCTGCCCGTCGTCGCCTGACCGAAGCCGTCCCAGTCGTCGTCGCGGATCACGCCTTCCTGATGCGTCGCGACCGCGGCGATCACCGGGCTGCCGTCGTCGGCGCGCTGCGCGTAGACATCGATCCAGTCGGCGAAGATCGCGCCCGTGCTGTAGTACTTCTCGCCGTTCACGATCCAGCGTCCGTCGCGCTTCGCCACCTTCGTGCGCACTTCGCCGAGCGCGACGTCGCCGACCTCGGTCCACGCGTTGCCGACGAGCTGGCCGCTCGCGAAGCGGTCGAACCATGCCTGCCGCGCGGAGGCGGCCGGCGCATTCAGCCAGTCCTCGACGAACGCGAAATGGCCGCGCAGCGCCTGCGGCAGATTCGAGTCGGCGGCCCCGAGCTCGATCAGCAATTGAACGAGCTGCGGAATCGACGCGCCGGCGCCGCCCGCGTGCACGGGCACGCGCACCGCGCCGAAACCGGCTTCCTTCAGCCAGCGAATCGGCTCGTGCGGCAGCGCGCGCGTGCGGTCGCGCTCGATCGCGCCTTCGGCGATGCGCGCGAAGATCGGCCGGAAGCGGGCCGCGAGCGATGCGTAGTCGGTGCCGGTCGAGATCGCCGGATCGGCAAGGGCGTGAGACATGGCGAAGTCCTCAGGGAGTGAAGAAACGTGATTCGGCGGATGCCGCGGGCCGGGCGCGCGTTTTGCGTGCGCGTGGTCACGGCCCCGGGTGCGAGTGCGGTCGGCGTCGGGCGATCAGAGGGATTGGCGATCGCGGAGCGGGGGCGGCGTCGGGATCGAGTGTGCTCAAGGGGCGGCTCCTCGGTTGGGGCGATTCGAACGGCAAATCGCAGTTATACGAAGCGCGCCCGCAAAACACAAAGAAGCAGTTCGCGATTCGTTATGAAGCGCGACGCGATAAGCAATCGACGGGGAGGGGGGAGAAAGAGGCGGCGAGCCGATGGCCGTCGCGCCGCGAATCGGCGCGATCGAGGTCCGCACGGCGCGATGCGCGGCTCGCATGACGCGCGCCGTGCGGGACGCCGTGTGAGCGCGCTCGACCCGCGCGTTGAACGGCGCGAGCGCGCGCCGTGCCGCATGCAACGGCAACCTGCCGGTTCAGCGTTGTAACTGCGGAAAGACGCAAGGACGCATCTTCACGTACAGCGTTTGATTCACGCACGGACGTCCCGTGTAGTCGACGACTTCGTTCGCCGGGCGCCGCGATTCGCTCGCCAGGCTTTCGCCGCCGCCGCCGCCGCCGCCGCCGCGATTCGACGAGGCGACGGACGGCCCCGCTTCGACGGATCGCGGCGCCTGACGAAGCGGGGCGCAGGCTGCCAGCGCAATGCCGAGCGCGATTGCGACGATCGACGCTTTCATGATGCTCCTCTTGTTTCGTATCGTTCGATTCGACTTCGACGCGGCCACGGGACTCGATCGCATCGGTCGATGTGCGCTCATGTTGCGCGTGCGTCGCTGCGCGAACGTGAGCCGAACATGACAAAGATGTCGTCGAGGCGGAGCATGCGATCCGCGGCGTGCTCGGCACGCACGCATCGGCAAGGGAAATGGTCAGGCAGCGTGAGACGCGCGCGCCCGAGACGCGACGACGGGGAGAAATCGCGCGCCATGACGAAGCGCGGAATGCGAAGCGAACCGCCGGCTGCTTCGTGCCGCCGCGCGACGGGGTGCGCATCTGCGCGACGCGCGCGGCGAATCGCGATCTCGGGCGCGCGGATTCGAAAACCCAAAAAAACGGCCGGACAGGGGGAGCTGTCCGGCCAAAGAGCGATAGCACCTGCTGGTGCCAATGCGCCTCGCGTGCTCGAGGGGGGAACCCAACACCTCGTTCCAGTTTCGTCTGATCGGCGATCTTGGAATGCAGATGCTACGGGATCGTCGCGGCGCCACGCTGACGCGAACGTGAAATTTTCGTCATCGAACCGGCCGCGCTCGCGGCCGTTTCCGCGCATCGCGCTCATGACGGATTTGTCATCTCACGCTCATGGTTGCGTGCCGTCCGACGTTCAAAGTAGAGCCAACTGTCGACCGACAGGGATCTACTTTATGGAGAGTTCGCGATGAACACGAAAAAACTGATGGCATGGGCCGCCGCCGCGGCACTGACGACGCTGGCTGTCTCGCCCGCTGCATTCGCGCAGGGCAAGACGCGCGGGGAAGTCAAGCAGGAGCTGATCCAGGCGCAGCACGAAGGCGTCGTGCCCGCCGGCAAGAACGACTATCCGCCGAGCGCGGCGCTCGTCAAGCGCAACAAGGAAGTGCACGCGATCGCGGTGCACGGCGGCAAGACCAGCGTCGCGCTCGATCAGCACGATCAGGCCGTGGCGCGCTGATGCGCGCGCGGCCGGGGCCGGGCAAGCGGCACGCCAGATCGCATTCGCGCGGGCGGCTTGACCTGCCGCCTCCCGCGAGCGATGCGCCCGCTCAGGCCGAATTCCCGGGAAACTTCAGCCAGAACGTCGTGCGCACGTGCGGCTCGCTGTCGACGCCGCACGTGCCGCCGTGGTTCTCCATGATCGAGCGCACGATCGCGAGGCCGAGCCCGGTGCCCGACGCGGAGTTGTGCCGCGCCGGATCGACGCGATAGAACCGCTCGAAGATCCGCTCGCGGTGTTGCGGCTCGATGCCGCGGCCCGTGTCCGAGACGCTGACCATCGTCGCGTCGGCCGTGCGCCGGCATTCGACGGTGATCGTCGAGCCGCGCGGCGCGTGATTGAGCGCGTTGCTGATCAGGTTGCTGAGCGCGCGGTGATAGAGCAGCGCGTCCGCCTGCACGTCGGCCTTGCCGCTCACGACGATATTCACCCCCGCATCCTCGGCCATCGGCTCGTAATAGCCGGCGACACGCTCGGCCTCCGCCGCCGCATCGAGCGTGCGGATTGCCAGATGGCTCTGCGCGTTGTCGGAGCGCGCGAGGAACAGCATGTCCTCGATCATGCGCGACAGGCGCTGGTATTCGTCGATGCTCGATTCGATCACGTCGCGATATTCGTCGGCCGTGCGCGGCTTCGACAGCGCGACCTGCGCTTCGGCCAGCAGGTTCGTGAGCGGCGTGCGCATGTCGTGCGCGAGATTCGACGAGAACTGGCTCAACCGGACGAACGATTCGTCGAGGCGCTTGAGCATTCCGTTGAACGCGTGTTCCATTTCTTTCAGCTCGCCCGACGTGTCGAGCTCCGGCAGCGGCTGAGCCAGCCGGCTCGACGACATCTGCTCGGCGCGCGCGACGAGCCGCCGCAGCGGGCTCAGGCCGAACATCGCGATGCCGTATGCGAGCGCCGCCGTCAGCACGACCGCGAGCACCTCGATCACCACCACCGTGTACGCGTACGCGCGCAGCAGCGCGTGGTCGTTCCTGCCGTCGTACTGGATGACGATGCGCGCCGTCCGGCTCGCGGCGTCGCGCAGCGGCGCGTCGCCCGCGAGGTAGCTGTACGTCGTGCCGGCACGCGCCGTGTTCTCCGGCACGCGCGTTTGCGGCGCGCCTGGCGCGGGCCGCTGCGCGACGAAGCCGCGCGTCGCGAACAGCAGCCGGCCGCCGGTGTCGTAGATCGCGAGATCCAGATTCTGGTGGCCGTGCAGCTGATCGATCCACAGATCCGATTTGCGCGGGATGTCGTCGACGCTCGCGACACTCGCGAGATGCGTGCGCATCGCCGCGAGCGTCGCGGACATTTCGTACGACGACATGCCTGCGAGCCGGTTGTGCAGCGCACTGTATAGCGCGATGCCGCTCAGCGCGAGCGTCGCCGCGGTCGACAGGATGATGAGCGCCGTCAGGCGCGCGCGCAGCGTGCGAGGCAACAGGCGTTTGATCATCGGCTCGGCGCGCTCCCGCTCCTGACCTCGAGCACGTAGCCCATCCCGCGCACCGTGTGGATCAGCTTCGGCTCGTACGCGTCGTCGATCTTCGAGCGCAGCCGGCGGATCGCCGCATCGACGACGTTCGTATCGCTGTTGAAGTTCATGTCCCACACCTGCGAGGCGATCGTCGCGCGCGGCAGGATCTCGCCCTCGCGGCGCATCAGCAGCCACAGCAGCGCGAATTCCTTCGCGGTCAGCAGCACGACGTCGCCCTGGCGCGTGGCCTTGCGCCGCGTCAGGTCGAGCTCGAGATCGGCGATCTTGAGGATCGTCGATTCGCGCCCCTGTCCGCGGCGCAGGATCGAGCGCACGCGCGCGACCAGCTCGACGAAATCGAACGGCTTGACGACGTAATCGTCCGCGCCGAGCTCGAGCCCCTTCACGCGGTCGCCCACGTCGTCGCGCGCGGTCAGAAACAGAACGGGCGTCGAGCGCTCGCGGCGCAGCCGCTCGAGCACGGTCCAGCCGTCGTGGCCGGGCAGCATCACGTCGAGGATGATGAGGTCGTACTCCTCGGTCTCGGCCTGATGAAGGCCCGTCACGCCGTCCTCGACCCAATCCGCGATGAAGCCCGCTTCAGTCAGCCCCTTGCGCAGATACATGCCGGTCTTCGGCTCGTCTTCCACGATCAGTATTCGCATCTGGATTCACCTCGATGATTCGCGCCGGCGGCGCAGCATGGCCGCGGGCGCGAGCTTCGCGAGCCGGCCGGCAAGGCGCTCGCCGAGCGTGGCGCGCAGCGACGCCGAGTGCGCCACCCGATAGAGTACCGGCAAAACGAGCAGCGTCAATGCGGTCGACGACAGGATGCCGCCGATCACGACCGTCGCGAGCGGGCGCTGGACCTCGGCGCCCGTGCCGGTGGCGAACGCCATCGGCAGGAAGCCGAGCGACGCGACGAGCGCCGTCATCAGCACCGGCCGCAGCCGCGTGAGCGCGCCTTCGCGCACCGCGGCGTCGAGCGGCATGCCTTCCTCGCGCAGGTTGCGGATGAACGAGATCATCACGAGGCCGTTGAGCACCGCGACGCCCGACAGCGCGATGAAGCCGACCGCGGCCGTGATCGACAGCGGAATGCCGCGCAGCCACAGCGACACGACGCCGCCCGTCAGCGCGAACGGGATGCCGGTGAACACGAGCAGGCCGTCCTTCGCGTTGTTGAACATCACGAACAGCAGCACGAAGACCATCGCGAGCGCGAGCGGCACGACGATCTTCAGCCGCTCGCTCGCGCTTTGCAACTGTTCGAACTGGCCGCCCCACGACAGCCAGTAGCCGGCCGGCACCTGGACGTCGGCCGCGATTCGCTCGCGCGCGTCGGCGACGAACGAGCCGACGTCGCGCCCGCGCACGTTCGCGCTGACGACGACGCGGCGCTTGCCGTTCTCGCGGCTGATCTGGTTCGGCCCGGGCGACAGGTCGACCGTCGCGAGCTCGGTGAGCGGCACGTACGGGGCCTGGGCGAGCGGGCCGCTCGCGCCCGTCGCCGCCGGGAAGGGCAGCGCGATCGGCAGCCGCTTGATCGCCTCGACGTCGGTGCGCAACTCGTCGGGCAGCCGCACGACGATGTCGAAGCGCCGGTCGCCCTGGAACAGCAGGCCCGCCTTGCGCCCGCCGACCGCCGCGGCGACCGCGTCCTGCACGTCGCCCACCGTCACGCCGTAGCGCGCGAGCTTGTCGCGATCGAGGTTGACGGTCAGCACGGGCAGGCCCGTCGTCTGCTCGACCTTCACCTCGGAGGCGCCCGGCACCTTCTGCAGCGCGGCCGCGATCTGCTCGCCCGTCGCGTTGAGCGCCGCCATGTCATCGCCGAAGATCTTGACCGCGACGTCGCTGCGCACGCCGGAGATCAGCTCGTTGAAGCGCAACTGGATCGGCTGCGAGAACTCATACGCGTTGCCGGGCAGATCGGCGAGCGCGGTCTCGATTTCCTGGCGCAGCGTATCGCGCGACTTGCGCGGATTCGGCCACTGATCGACCGGCTTGAGCATGACATAGGCGTCCGACATGTTCGGCGGCATCGGATCGGCCGCGATCTCCGCGGTGCCGGTGCGCGCGAACACGCGTTCGATTTCCGGGAAGCGCGCCTTGAGCGTCTTCTCGATCGACTGCTGCATCGCGATCGACTGCGTAAGGCTCGTGCCGGGAATGCGCAGCGAGGACACCACGAGGTCGCCTTCATTCAGATTCGGGATGAACTCGCTGCCAAGCCGCGTCGCGAGCAGGAGCGCGAGCGCGACGACGGCGGCCGCGCCCGCGAGCACCTGCTTCGGCCGCGCGACGAACGCGTCGAGCACGGGCGCGTACAGGCGCTTGGCCGCGCTCATCAGCCGGTTTTCCTTTTCCTCGACGCGGCGGCCGATGAAGAGCGCGACCGCGGCCGGAATGAACGTGACGGTGAGCGCCATCGCGGCCGCGAGCGCCATCACGACGGTGATCGCCATCGGATGGAACATCTTCCCCTCGACGCCCGTCAGCGCGAAGATCGGCAGGTAGACGACCATGATGATCAGTTGCCCGAAGATCAGCGCGCGGCGCGCTTCCTGCGATGCGGCGAACACCTCGGCGAAGCGCTCGTCGCGCGTGAGCGGGCGGCCCGCCGCGTGCTGCGCGTGCGCGAGCCGGCGAATGCAGTTCTCGACGATCACGACCGCGCCGTCGACGATGATGCCGAAATCGAGCGCGCCGAGACTCATCAGGTTCGCGCTGACCTTCGCGTTGACCATTCCGGTGAACGTCATCAGCATCGACAGCGGAATCACGAGCGCGGTGATCACCGCCGCGCGGATGTTGCCGAGGAACAGGAAGAGGATCGCGATCACGAGCACCGCGCCCTCGAGCAGGTTCTTCTTGACCGTCTGCACGGCCTTCTCGACGAGCACGGTGCGGTCGTACGCGGGGATCGCGCGCACGCCGGCGGGCAGCGTGCGGTTCACGTCGCCCATCTTCGCGGCCACCGCCTTCGCGACCGTGCGGCTGTTCTCGCCCATCAGCATGAACACGGTGCCGAGCACGACCTCCTCGCCGTTCTGCGTCGCGGCGCCCGTGCGCAGCTCGCGGCCGATGTCGACCACGCCGACGTCCTTCATCCGCACCGGCACGCCGCCCGCGTTCGTGAGCACGATGTTCGCGATGTCGTCGACCGAGCGCGCCTGGCCCGGCACGCGCACGAGGTACTGCTCGCCGCGCTTTTCGATGTAGCCCGCGCCGACGTTGTCGTTGTTGCGCTCAAGCGCGCGCACGACGTCGGCGAGCGTGAGCCCGTACGACATCAGCTTCGTCGGATTCGGCGCGACGCGGTATTCCTTCACGTAGCCGCCGATCGTATTCACCTCGGTCACGCCCGGCACGTTGCGCAACTGCGGGCGCACGACCCAGTCCTGCAACTCGCGCAGATCGGCGGTCGTGTAGCGCGTGCCGTCGGGCTTGCGCGCGCTGGGATCGGCCTCCACGGTCCACAGATAGATTTCGCCCAGGCCGGTCGACGTCGGCCCCATCGTAGGCGCAATGCCGGGCGGCAGTTTGTCCTTCGCTTCCTGGATGCGCTCGTTGACGAGCTGGCGCGCGAAGTAGATGTCGGTGCCGTCCTTGAAGATCACGTTGACCTGCGAGAGCCCGTAGCGCGAGATCGAACGCGTCTGCTCGAGGTTCGGCAGGCCGGCCATCACGGTCTCGATCGGATACGTGATCCGCTGCTCGGCCTCGAGCGGCGAGTAGCCGGGCGCGGACGTGTTGATCTGCACCTGAACGTTCGTGATGTCGGGCACCGCGTCGATCGGCAGCTTCTGGTAACTGTAGACGCCGAGCGACGCAGCCGCGACGATCGCGAGCATCACGAGCCAGCGGTGCGCGATCGCAAAGCGGATCAGACGCTCAAACATGGTGACGGTCCTTTGGAATGCGAAAAAGAAAGCGATGCGCGCCGCCGCCGCGCGGCGCGTCGGCGCTACTCGGAGGCGGCCTTGCCGAGCTCGGACTTCAACACGAAGCTGTTCGCGACGGCGTAGGTCTGGCCGGGCGCGAGGCCCTTGACGATCTCGACGGACTTGTCGTCGCGCCGGCCCGCTTCGATCGCCTGCGCGACGAAACCCTTCGGCGTTCGAACGAATACGGTGGGCGCGCCGTCGATCTCCTGCAGCGCGTCGCTCGCGACGGCGACGGGCACGTTCTGGGTGCCGGCGTCGACCGTCACGTTGACGAACATCCCCGGCCGCCACGCGCCGTCGGGGTTCGGCAGCACGACGCGCGCGGACGCGGTGCGGGTTTGCTCGCCGAGCAGCGCGCCGACGTACGCGATCGGCCCGCTCGACTTCGATTCGAACGCGGCCGCGCTGACGCTCGCGTGGCGGCCGACGCGCACGTCGTTCAGACGCTGCGCGGGTACGGCCATCTCGGCCCACACCGACGACAGATCGGACACGACGAACACGTTCGCGTCCGCCGCGATCGCCTCGCCGGGCGCGATGTGCTTCTCGACGATCGTGCCGGCGAACGGCGCGCGCAGCTCGTAGCGGTTGAGCGCGCCGGGCGCGGCGCTCGCGTTCAGCGCGGCCAGCTTCTGCCGCGCGTTCGCCGTGGCGATTTCCGCCTCGCGCAACTGCACCTGCGCCTGCAGGTAATCCTGCTCGGCGGAGATGCGCTCCTCCCACAAGGTCTTTTCGCGCGCATACGACGTGCGGGCGGCCTGCAGCCGGCGCTCGGCCGTCATCAGCTCGCTGCGGCGATCGGCAAGATCCGTGCTCGCGATCACCGCGAGCACTTGCCCCGCCTTGACGTTCTCGCCGATCGACACGGCTACCCGCTCGACGATCCCCGCGACGCGCGGCACGACGTGCGCGGTGCGATCCTCGTTGAACTTGATCTCGCCGGGCAACTGGAAGCTCGCGACGACCTGCGCGGGGCCCGCGCGCGCGACGCCGATCTTCGCCGCGCCGATCTGCTCGTCGGTGAGCGCGATCGCGCCGTCCGCGCGCGAGAGCGGAAACGATGCGCTGCGCGCGCCGACCTTCACGTCGATCGATGCGTCGAACACGTGCGGCTTCGCGATCGACTGCGCCGACGTGTACTTCGCGCCGGATCGCAAGAACTGCAGCGCGACGCGGCTGCCGTCGTAGCGGGTCAGCGCGCCGGCAACCGTTACGTCTTTCTCGACGGGCTTGCCGTCGACGAACGGATAGACGACGAGGCGCGCATCGTCCGGCTTCTCGGACAGCACGATTTCGGCGGACAGCGCGCCTTGCGCGAGCATCGTGCCGCCGTGCGGCCCGATCGCGCCGGACGCGGGAGCGTCGGCCGGCGCGGACGATATGGCCGACGTGGACGGCGCGCGCGCGAGCGCCAGCGCGATGGCGAGGGCGCCGGCCGCGGCGGCGCCGGCGAGAATCAGGGGCTTGCGTTGCATGACGAGTTCTTCAGCGAAGTTGGGCGAGGGGGCGGGAGGCGTCGCTCGACGGCGCGCCGACGACGCGCTCGATATCGGCGAACGACTGATGCGCGTCGGCGAGCGCCTGCACGTAGCGCGACTGCGCGTCGAACAGCGTGCGCTGCGCGTCGAGCACGTCGAGGAAGCTGAACTTGCCGAGCTGATAGCCGCGCGACATCGCATCGAGCGACAGCCGGGCGGCGGGCAGCACGTCGGCCTTCAGCCGCCGCGCTTCGCCCGTCGAGCGCTCGTAGCTCGTGTAGGCCTGCGTGAGATCGAGCCGCAGGCGCGCGCGCTCGGCGTCGAAATCGGCGTTCGCTTTCGCGGCCTTGTGGACGGCTTCGAGAATCGCGCCCTTGTTCGTATCGAAGAGCGGCAGCGGAATCGACACGCCGACGACCGCCTGGTTGTCCAGTAAGCCGCCCGTGACGACGCGCTTGACGCCCGCGCTGACGGTGATGTCCGGCACGCGCTTCGCGCGCTCGATCGCGATCTGCGCGTTCGTGCGCAGCATGTCGGCCTTCGCCGCGCGCGCGAGCGGCGCGTCGTCGAGCCGGCCGAGCAATTGCGGCAGCGGCGCGACGCTCGGCAGCGCGTCGAGATCGCCCGATGCGACGCGGCCGTGCACGTCGGCGCTGCCGGTCGCGTTCGCGAGCCGCGCGAGCGCCGCCGACACGCGCGTTTGCGCGTTAGACAGCTCGATCTGCGCGGCCGTCTGCGCGACGCGCGCCTTCGTCGCCTCGACGGGCGACACCTTGCCGGCGCGCGAGCGCTTGTCGGCCATGTCGGCCGAGCGCGCGGCGATCGCGGCGGATTCCTCCGCGACTTGCAACTGACGCTGCGCGGCGAGCACGCCGTAGAACGCGCTCGTCACGTCGGCGCGCAGCGCGGCCGCGCGGCCGTCGAGCGACGCGAGCGCGAATTCGCGGCCGTATGACGCGGCGTCGATGCGCGCGCGCCGCTTGCCGCCGAGCTCGATCGTCTGGTTGATGAGGCCGGTCGACGTTCGCTCCCGCCGCTCGAAGCCTTCCTGCAGGAACGACACGTTCGGATTCGGGCGCGCGCCTGCCTGGATGAGCGCGCCGACGGATGCTTCGGCGCCCGATTGCGCGCTTTTCAGCAGCGGATTGTTCGCCGCGGCGAGATCCAGCGCATCGTCGAGCGACAGCGTGGTCGATGCCGAAGCTGACGCAAGCGGCGCGGCGGACACGGGCGGCGCGGAGGGCAGGGAAGACGCACGGGCGTCCGACGGTTCGGCGCTCGGGTGGTCGGGCGCGGCGGAGGCTGGCGCGTGCTGCGCGTGCGCCTGCACCGCCGACACCGCGATCGCGGCCGACACGAGTGCGGCGAAGATACGCTTGGGCATGAGTGATCGAGTTCCGGTGAAACGCGATCGATGCTACGGGCGTGCCGCAATGCAAACATGAGGTGAACATGACATTTTTGTCACGTTCGCGACGCAGCGAGCGCCGTGCGCGATGCAGCGGGTTCATCGGCGAGCCGGGCGTGCAGGCGGCGTGAGGGAAGGGCGTTGGAAGGGCGGCGTCGACCGCGTCGAGCGGGCCGCGGCGGCGCGCGAGCGCGCGCCGGCAGGCGTGGCGGGATGGCGGGGAACGCGGATCAGCCGCCGCCGACGACGGAATGCGCGCGGGCGGTGGCCTCGACGCCGACAGCCGGCGGGTTCGCGCCCGGCGCGCCGCCGTCTCGCTGCGACAGCGTCGCGCCGGCTTGGCAGCCGGATGCGCAGGCCGTCGACGGCGCGCCGCGATGCGACTGCTGCGGGGCCTCCGCGCCAATCGGCTTGCGCTCCTTGAACACGCGCTCGGGCATGCCGTGCGCGAACGCGGATGATGCGGCGAAGGCGAACAGCGCCGCGAAGGTGATGGATGTGGCTCGTTTCATCGAATATCTCGCTTGGGTGGCGCCGCCGGAACGGCGGACCCGTTCAGTGTGACGACGGGGCGCAGCGTGACGATGACTGCGAGGTGACAAGTCCGTCAGGAACGTCGCGCGGTGCGCGGATCATGCGTTTTCCGCGGCGGACCGAATCGTTGCCGATCGCTGCAGGAAAGCGCGTCGGGTACCGCGAGCGAGCGGACGGGAGGAGGGGCTGGAGAAGCCGCAGCGGCTGCAACGCGATGCTGCGCTGCGGGCGGGGCGGTCGGCATCGATACCCGATCGAACGAAAAAACGATTCGACTCCGGTTCGGCGGGGGCGGACCACGACGCCCCGCCGTGCCGGCATCGTTCGTCACGATGCGCTCAGCACCCGCCCCGGCAGTCGGCGACGCCGCATGCGATCAGATTCCCGGCGATTTCGCGCAGCAGATGCTGCGTGAGCGCGCCGGCGCCGCCTTGAGCGAGACGAAGCAGTTCGATGAGATCTTGCGCAGCGAGGCTCATGTTGGTCTCCTTCGCCGCGGCGCCTCTCCAGCGCCGCCGCAAAACATGAAATTCTCTTTGTCGTGACTGAAGTATCGTCGACGCGACGGGCCGTTCCAATCAGCGGGGGACGAACTTCGGGTCATCCGGCGCGGCTACTTGTCGGTGATTTCCTACGCGATGCCTAGCGGAAATCGGAGAGTGGAAGGTGAGGCGGAGAGCATGACGGGGGGGCTTCGGCGGGGGCGAAAGCGGGCGTCCGAACGGTGGGCGGCGGGTTGGAAATGCGTTCGCGAGGGCGCCGCCGGAACGATCCGGCGCCCGCCGGCCGCGTGGCCAACCGCCGCGCGATCGCTGTCGCGAGCGCCGGGCGCCGCGCTTGCCGTCCGGCGCGTGACGATAGGGCATCCTGCTGATGCGGCCGAGGCGCACGCGCGCAACTCCGAGCCGCCGCCCGGCCGCGCGCGTCGGCTACGCCTTGTAGCCGATGTTGCGCAGCAGTTCCTTGCGCCAGCGCACGTCCTCGTCGTTTTCGACGCCGAGCGGCGCAAAGCCGTCGACGACGCCGAGAATGCCACGCCCCTGATCGGATTGCACGACGACGATTTCGGTCGGATTCGCCGTCGCGCAAAAAATCCGGCAGACCTCGGGCACCGCCTTGATCGCGTTCAGCACGTTGAGCGGATAAAAGCCGTCGCCGAGAAAGACAACGAAGCAATGGCCGGCGCCGATCGCGGTCGCGTTTCGGCAGGCGAGCTCGGTCAGCGCGCCGTCGGTGCCGGAATGGCGCACGAGGCGCTTGCCGGAGGCCTCGCAGAACGCGAGACCGAACCGGATGCCGGGCACGGCGCCGACGAGCGCCTCGTGGATGTCCTCGACCGACTTGATGAAATGCGTCTGACCGAGAATGAAGTTCGCCGTCTCGGGCTTGTCGATTGCAACGGTAAGCAATTGCAGCATGTCGCACCTCGTCTCATGACGACGCGAACGGCCGCGCAACGCGCCGGCGGGCGAGCGCCGCGGCGCAATCGCGTTGCGGTTCGATTTTCAGGACACTCTTCTGCTTGGTTGCCTGCTTATTTTTCAGCTTAGTACGCGGTGTCGGGCGACGAAAGCGCGGCGCGTGCCGGCACCGTCATCTATCCTTGCGAGTGGGGCGTGAGGTCGCGCCACCGGGAGGACGGCGCGCGCAGCGGGTGAGGAAGGAGGAACGATCGTGGACGTGCGGCAGGCTTTCGCCGAGTGCGTGGGACGCACGCCGCTGATCCGCCTGGGCAAGCTCAGCGCGGAAACGGGCGGCGAAATACTCGGCAAGGCCGAATTCATGAATCCGGGCGGCTCGGTGAAGGATCGCGCGGCATCAATGTCGCGGTAGCCGTCTGGCTTGCGCGGCAGATGGGGCCGGGCATACGATCGTGACGCTGCTGTGCGACCGCGGCGACATGTATCGAACGCGGCGCTTCAACCGCGACTGGCTGCGCGAACGCGGGCTCGAGCCGACGTAGGTGCGGCGATGCCGCATTGTTCGGACGAGCGAACGCGACCTATCCTACAAAGATCCTGCCAACCGGCGGCGATCAACGTTTCTCAGACGGAGGTGTGCCATGTCGATGTCCGTCACCCTGCAGGACTGCCTGCGCCAGAAGGCTTCGCGATACGAAGTCATCCATCATCCGTACAGCCACTCGAACATGGAGGCGGCTGCGGCTGCACATATACCGGGCGACCGACTCGCGAAGACCGTGCTGCTCGAAGACGCGCAAGGCTACGTAGCGGCCGTGCTGCCGACGACGCACGCGGTGCGGTTATCGGAGCTGTGGGCGAAGACCGGACGCCATCTCGTGCTCGCGAAGGAAGTTGAACTGCGCGAGTTGTTCAAGGATTGCGACGTGGGTGCGCTGCCGCCCGTGTGCATGGCCTACGGGATGCAGACGTTCCTCGACGACAGCCTTGCGCGGCAGCCCGACGTGTATTTCGAGGCCGGCGATCACGAAGAGCTGATCCACATGGACCGCGACGAGTTTCTTTCGCTGATGGACAAGGCGGAGCGGGCGAGCTTCTCGCACAAGATTCAGGGGGTGGTTTCCTGAGCGAAGTGAGTGGCCCGCACGGATGTGGCTGGAGTCCGAGCCGAACGACGGGTGTCGCGCGGCGGACTGTCAGGGGGAGTTCGTCGGTATCTGTTATTTGACATAACGTAAAAAGGGATCGCTAACTTTAGCTGGCGTTACACCTGCAGGACCAAGGCCCCGCAAGCGTTAGCGGGTAGCGCCAGCCACCGAAAACCCTGGAGGCCCTTGGAAAAAACTTCCAATGCATGAACCCAAATTGCCTTCGTGCGATCGTCGCGCGAGCTTTCGGCATGCGCGGTGGCGATCACTTCGAACGGATCGACGCCCAGAATTTCCGCAACGCGGATAGCTGTTTTCTCGTCGAACACTGATTGCTGGTTGCGGTACTTACTGACCGCGCCACGCGTCACTCCCAGCACTTTCGCTGCTGCGTAGTCGGAGGGAAGGTCGAGGCGAGCTTTCACCGCGTCGAGCCAATCGACTGTCGTTTTCATAGACAACCCCTATCCAATCAAAGTCAACCCGGCGTCAAAGGTACTGCGACGCTTCATCAGATGCAACTGTCACTGTGCATGATACGTATCAGTCATTGACACGTTTCATCAAATGAGACTATTCTCCGCCTGTCGACTCGGCAGCCGGTTCCCAACCCCGCCGGTGCTGGACTAGCTATCCAGCCGCCGGTCGACTTTCAAGCCGTACACCGTTCAAGGGGTTGAGAAAGGGGAAGTCAGATGCACGTTTCGCTGCAACAAACGCTTACACCTTCGGCGCTGGTGCGCCAGACGATCGAACCGTATTTCCGTGCGTTTATGGACGCAATGATCGGATTAGTCCAAAAGTGGACGCAAACGCCGGCTACGCTCCGCGGGGGATGGGCGGCATGAAAACGATCGTGAACGAACTGCGCGACGAGTTGCGCGTCGCGCACATCATCATCCGCAGCGCACTTTCAGTTGCCACGTTCGACCAGAAGATGGAATGGGCGAACATGAACGAGCGTGACGCCGTGATCGGAGAGGGCATCACGCGTGCCAACGAACGGCAAGCGGCGATTGACGGTGGCAGCGTCGATGCGTTGTATCGCGAGTTGAAGTGCGCGGATCGCATCATCGCAAACGCTCGATCGCTGCTTTCAGATCACCAGTTTGAACTGTGGACCGTGGCGATCCGGTTTGCCGGTGTCATGTCGCAGAACGTTGTGCGCGACGATGTTCGACGGCGGTTGCTGACCCGTGCCGTACTCACGTGTGGCGGTAATTCGGCCGCGGACGGTGTCGCTGCCTATCAGCTAGTCGCCGAGGCGCTCGTGTATGGCGGCGAGTCTTGGATCGAGCGAGTCCGTGCACAGCGGGCGCGGGCTCGCGAGTTCGAAGATGTGTTGATGCGCCTGCGATCAAGCAACGTGTGGAAAGACCTTGTGCGGGTTGTCGAGCAATTCGCCGATGATGCCGTCCATCACTTGAACGCTGAACAGCGGCGACTCCTTCGCGAGTTCATTACCGAGTGCCTTAAGGGCCTCGATAAGTCGTTCGAGGCTGGCGTGGTCAGTGACAGGGTGGCTGAGAAAGACGGGGATAACGCGCGCAATGATCTGGCCGGTCACGAAAAGACCGGCGTTCGTGAATTGCTGCACGTTCTCGATAGTTGCGGGTGAATTCGGAGAATCCTTCGTGTTCATTTCTGCCTCTGTTTATCGCGATTGGATGGGTCTTGAGGGGCGAGTAAGTATAGCCCGCCGCAGCGACCCAAACTGTTGACAGCACAAACACACATAGCGGGGTGATTCAATGACTCATATTTATAGCAATCCTAATCAACAAGAGGCGGAAGCGATTGCGATTCGGCGAATGATTCGCGCGAGCAACGCGGAGCAGATGGCACGCCGTCGCGCGAGCGATGCGGCTGATGTCGATCGACCACGCGCGACGTTGAAGCGCATCGGGCGGGTGTATTCGATTGTGAGGCTCGCGTGACTGATTTCGATATTGCGCAGGCACAGCCGCGCGTCGTTGCGCCGGGGGTGGTCGAAGTCGGCCCTTTCTTTGAGCGGTATATGCGCGGCGGTTACTTCATCGTGAAAACGCCGTCGGGTTGCCGGGAATATCACTGGTGCGAGCAGCCGGACGCGAGCGACACGACGGTCATGATGACGCGCGATGAAGCGTTACAGCTTGCTTCGCATCGGTGGTAGGGCATGGAGCAATCGAACGAGCGCGGGGTCGCTGAACGGCGAGAAGCGCTGTTCGAAGACCTCGCGGAACTTGGGATAGGCGCGGGCGTTTGCGTGCCGGCTTTCGTTGTGTACACCCCACCGCGTACGGCGCGCGGCGATCGAGCGGCGGCCAATGCGATGAAGGAATTGCGACCACTGCTCGCGAAGCTTGCGCGGCGTCGGTTGATTCTGCGATAGGAGAGCAGATGAAAAGGACGGAGAAGACGTTGCCGCTTTGGGCGATCTGGTTGATTTCCCTCGTCGCGATCATTGCGTGGTGCGGTGTACATGGTGAGCCGGAAGAGCCGGCACGACAGGAGATTCGCCCGGTTTCATGCGCATAGCGCGCGGTAGCTGGGCTGACGTGTGGTCACTCGCCGTGCAACTTTCTGGCCCTCGGATAGCCACGGCGAGCCTTTGCGGGGCGGCTGGGACAGCGCCCCGCTTTTTTTTAGTTTGGAGCCGTTGGGTGGATAGTGTCCGTAACCGTCGTTCAACACTGCATGTCGTCTCGCTTTCTGGCGGGAAGGACAGCACCGCAACGCTGCTAGTCGCGCTCGAATTGCATGGCCGCGAGAACGTGCGTGCCGTGTTCGCGGACACGGGAAACGAGCATGAGGCGACCTACGAGTACGCGCTCGAATATTTGCCGCACGTGCTCGACATTCCCGTCGACGTTGTCCGCGCCGACTTCGCCGACGAGTTCGCGACGAAGCGGGCAAACCTCGCGCGGATCGCCGCTGGCGAGCTCGAGTCGGCCGTATACGGCAAGCGTGAGTTCATGTACCGCTGGACGCCTGAGGCGGCCGCACGAGCGCTTGAAGTGCTGCACCCGACCGGCGTCCCGTTCCTCGACCTGTGTATGGTGCGCGGTGGGTTCCCGTCTCGTAACCGCCAGTACTGCACGGAGTACCTGAAGCGCAATCCACTGACGGAATACGCGATTGGCCTGATTGACCAAGGGTACTTCGTGGAATCGTGGCAGGGCGTGCGAGCGGACGAAAGCGACGCTCGGCGCTGGCTTCCCGCTTATGAATGGCGCGGCGGCCACTACGCTGTCTATCGCCCGATCCTACGTTGGAACGTTGAGGCTGTGTTCGAGGCGCACGCGGCAGCGGGCATTCGCGCGAACCCGCTGTATCGCCGGGGAATGTCGCGCGTTGGCTGTATGCCGTGCATCAATGCTCAGAAGCGCGAAATTCGTGAGATCGCGCGTCGATTTCCCGAGCACGTCGAGCGTATCGCGGAATGGGAGCGGTTAGTTTCGACGGTTTGCCGTCCGCGCTCGCCAGTCTCGTTTTTTCACCTGGGCACGCAGGGACATGCGGGGCAGGACAGTACCATCTATTCAGTCGTCGAATGGTCGAAAACGACGCGCGGCGGCCGGCAATACGATCTTCTCGTGGATGTCGAGCCGCCGACCGCGTGCGCGTCTGCATACGGGCTCTGCGAATGATCTACGGTTCCGTTTGTTCGGGCATCGAGGCGGCTACGGTTGCATGGCATCCGCTCGGCTGGCGGCCGGCATGGTTCAGCGAGATTGAACGGTTTCCGTGCGCAGTCTTGCGCCATCACTACCCAACGGTTCCCAATCTTGGGGACATGAAGCGTTTCAAGGAATGGCCTGATGCAGCTATCGATCTTCTCGTCGGCGGAACTCCCTGCCAGTCATTCAGCGTCGCCGGACTCCGCAAGGGGCTGGATGATCCGCGTGGCAACCTCATGCTCACCTATCTTGCGATTGCTCGCCGCTACGCTCCCCGCTGGCTGGTCTGGGAAAACGTCCCCGGTGTCCTGTCGTCCAACGGCGGACGGGATTTTGGAACCTTCCTCGGGGGCTTGGCAGAACTCGGGTATGGGTTCGCATACCGGGTTCTTGACGCTCAGTACGTCCGAGTGGAATCACACCCTCGCGCCGTCCCTCAACGACGACGGCGTGTCTTCGTTGTCGGACATCTTGGAGACTGGCGACGTGCCGCAGCGGTTCTTTTTGAGCGCGAAGGCATGCTCGGGTATCCGGCGCCGCGCCGCAAAGCGCGGGAAGGTGTTGCCGCCTGCCTTAGCGCACGCCCTCAGAGCGGCGGCGGACTCGGAACCGACTTCGAGTGCGACGGCGGACTGATCGCAAGCACGGGCGACGTATCGTATTGCCTGAATGCGGGCGGGATGAGCCGGCAGGACTTCGAGACGGAAACGCTCGTTGCACATACGTTGAAGGGAAGTGGGTATGACGCGAGCGAAGATGGCACGGGCCGCGGTGTACCGCTCGTCGCGCGTGCGTATGACCTTCAGCAGGTGACAAACCCTAGTAATCGGTCGAACCCACAATCGACCGATCCGTGCTTCACGCTTGCAGCTACCAGTGAGCCGGTGATCGCCTTCGATTGCAAGGCCGGCGGCGACACGTCGTTCAGTATCGGCGAAATCGCGGGCACGTTGCGCGGAGAGGGGTTCGGCGGCGGACATGCGGCCGTCGCGTTGAGTTTGCGCGGACGTGACGGCGCCAATCTCCCGGAGTTGTCGGAGGGCGTCACGCCGGCGCTTCGGGCAAGCCAGGGCGGAAGCGACAAGGCGCACGCGATGATCGGGTCGACGGTGCGGCGGCTGACGCCACGCGAATGCGAGCGCCTGCAAGGCTTCCCGGACGACTACACGCGGATTCCCATTCGTGTAATGCGGGCGCGGCCGAGCGCCAAACGGTGCCGAAAATATCCGGACCTCTTTGTGCCCAATCTGGACGGTTCGTGGACAGCGCACGTGGAAGACGGCCCGCGCTACAAGGCGCTCGGCAACAGCATGGCGGTGTCCGTGATGCGTTGGATCGGTGAGCGAATCGAGCTCGTCGAACAGCTCGCGACGGCAGAGGCGAGGGCTCGATAATGTGGATCTACGCGTACGACGTAGCGGATTTCCTGCCCGGAATCCCCGAAGCGAAGGCAGCCGCGAAGCGCCTGCCGGCGCGTTGGTATCGGCGCGCGCTGAGCCACGCGGAAGCGGCCGGCCATGCGAGCGCCGTGAAGTTTGCACGGCCCGACCAGCAGGTCGCGGATCGTATGTTCGACGTGTCGGAAGCTGCGCGTGCAATTCGCGAGTTTCTCGACGAGCACGCCCCCGACAGTTTCCCTGTCCGGCCGGACGCCAATGATTTCGAAATCTGCCTGAAAGCCCGTCGAATCGCAATCGATGTCTCGCTGCGGTCGCATGGGCTGTCGATACTCGACGCGCACATTGTCGCGGAGAATGCGTGCGCGATGTATGGCGTCGACCTACCCAATTTCGAGCATCCGGCCGAGCGTGTCGCACGCGTGCGCTGCGAGTTGTGGTGGCGGCGACAACTGCGCAAGATGCATATTCGTGCGCTCGAATTTAGCAATATCCGCTTACATTACGTGCATCGTCGCGCAGAACCGTATGCGAGTGATGACGCCGTGCGTCGTCGCGTTGCACAGAATCGGCGCAATGCGCGCACGCTCGAATCCGTGACGATGGAGAACGAGGTCGGCCAGCAATTCACGCTCGCTGAACTGGCGGCAAAAGGCATATCAAACAAGGCGATGAAGCGCGGCGAGCTGTTCACGCGTCTGCGCGGGCTTGAAGAGCTTGCCGACGACGCGAAGTTTCGGGGCGTCATGTTCACATTGACCTGCCCGAGCCGATTTCACGCGGTCACGACGACGGACAGTTGGGTTCGCCCGAACCCGCGCTATGACGATGTCGATCCGCGCGCGGCGCAAGCATATTTGCGCAAGGTATGGCAACGGACTCGTGCCGAGCTGAAGCGCGAAGGCATCGTCTATTTCGGGATGCGCGTTGCCGAGCCAAATCACGACGGTACGCCTCATTGGCACGGCTTGGTATTTGCCGACAAGATCGAACGATTCTGCTCCGTCATGCGCAAGCACGGCCTGCGCGATTCCGGCGACGAGCCAGGTGCGCAGCGCCATCGTGTGCGCTTCGAGATGATCGACCGGGCGAAAGGCTCGGCGGTCGGTTACGTCGCGAAGTACATCAGCAAGAATATCGACGGCCATGCGGTCGGCGAGCACAAGACGCAGGACGGCTACGTCATCCAAGCGGACATGTGGGACGGAGACGAAATCACGCCGTCGCAGCGTGTCGAGGCATGGGCGGCGCTGTGGGGTATCCGTCAGTTCCAACAGTTCGGCGGGGCGCCGGTCGGCGTATGGCGCGAGCTGCGCCGCGTCAAGGAAGAGGACTTGCCGAGCGAGGACGAAGCGCCGTGTATCCGCGCTGCGTGGACTGCCGCGCAGAAGACCGACGAGCACGCGGCGGACTGGGCGGAGTATTCGCGCGCAATGGGAGGTATCGCCGGCGAAGCGCGCATCGTGTACGTGCGCCATACCGTCGAGCAGCGCGAAGGGCGGTACGGCATCGGCCCGGTGCGAGTGCCGCACGGCGTCGAGGCGCTCGGCGTTGCGCACATCGTCGATGGGCTCTGCTCGTACTCGCGCGAGACGAAGATTTTCGTCCCGTCGACGCGGCACGAGTGGCGGGTCGTTCGGCGTGGCGGCGGAGCCGCCCGCCCTTGGACTCGTGTCAATAACTGTACGCGGGACGATCGGCCAGGGGTGGCCGAGATACCCGCGGAAGCTGTACGGATCGGTGCCAACGGGGTAGGGAACGGCGCGAAACGGGGTCATCGGAACCTGTAGAGTGAGGAACACCCTATGACGCATATGACGATCGAATGCCCGTGCTGCGGAGGCGAAATCGAGGCACGCCATACGGAAGCGATGTCGGAGACGCTGCGCCGCCTCTACTTCGTGTGCGACGACTGCGGCTTTCGAACGCCGGCCGGTCTCGAAATCCTGTTCTCGCTGTCGCCCCCGGCGCGGCCGCGGCCCGACGTCGCGCTCGATGTGCGGCCATCGGATCGACTGCGCGGCTTTGTCGATTCGCGCACGACGCTCCGGCTGATGGAGGCGGCGAAGTGAGATTCACGATTGCTTGCCCTCACTGCGGCGCGCGCGGCATCGCCCGCGTGCTGGAACAGAAGTCCGCGCTGGCGTGGGAGATCGATTACCAGTGCGATGACGTAGTGTGCGGCCATACGTACCGCGCACGGCTCGAAATGACGCCGACGGCGCCCGTGCAGCGGCGCGAGCGCGTCGGCGAACAGATGCGGCTCGCTGTCTGAGCTGCTGCGAAGTGGAGCGGTATCGACACGGTGTCTAAACGGCATCGACACGGTGTCTAAACGGCATCGAGTCGATATCGAACAGAGATAGGGGTGGTTGATGATTCTGGCAGTGGGAAACCCGAAGGGCGGCGTCGGAAAGTCGACGACTGCGGTACAGCTCGCGATCGGTCTGGCGCTCGACGGCGCGCGCGTTTGGCTCGTCGACGGTGACAGCCAGCGAACGAGCCTGTCGGCGATCACGGCTCGCGCACACACGGGCCGGCCGTTGATCGCGGCGTCGGCCTATGCGGACGGCCCGTCGTTGCGGGCCCAAGTGCTGCAGCAGTGCGTGCAGTTCGATCACGTCGTGATCGACGTTGGCGGGCGCGACTCCGGTGCGTTCCGGGCGGCCCTGACCGTCGCCGACGCGGTGTTGATTCCGGTTCTCCCGCGATCCTTCGACGTGTGGGCGCTCGATGACATGGCGAAATTGCTCGATGAGGCTCGCGCAGTGCGCGAGCTGCGCGCATTCGCTTTTCTGAACGCCGCGGATGTGCAAGGGGCGGACAATCGCGACGCCGAATCGATCATCGCGGGCTACGCGGGCATCGAATTGCTGCCGTGCCGTCTGCATCGTCGCAAAGCGTTCTCGAACGCGAGCGCGGCCGGGTTGCACGTCGAAGAAATGCCGCGCCGCGACACCGTAGCGTGTGCAGAAATCGAACGTGTGCAGGATGCCGTGCTGCGAGCAAGCGGGGCGCTCGCGTGCTAGTGAAAAGACATCATGTCGATATCGAATGGATATCGACATGGTATCGAGAGGATAGTTAATAGATAGGGGTTGACATGTCGATTACGAAAAGACCGACGCTTTCTCAAGGCGAGGCGGCGATTGCCGCATTCATTTCGGGTGCACCTGACGCGCGGCCGGCGGCACCGCCTGTTGTAACAGTCGAGCCGCAGAGCCCGACAGCGCCGCGCCGGCCGAGAAAGAAAAAAATCAGCATGGATATTGATGCCGAACTGCTCGAACGCGTCGACCGTGCGGCGCATGCAATGGGTATATCGCGAAACGCCGTGCTCGCCTTGGGCGCGTCGCGCTTCGTTGACGAGACGATGCGCGATTGACGACGCTCGCATCATGAGCGCAGCCGCCCTGATAAAACTGACAGGATTGGCGCTCTGGAGTACATGCTACATTCCCCGCCAAATACTCCGGGGGTTGTCAACATGGGATTTGCATTCATCTGCGAAGGCGACACGACGACGCACGGTGGCCGTGTCGTCGGCTGTAACACGGCCAATCTCGTTTACGGCAAGGCAATCGCGCTGCTCGGCGATATGGTGACGTGCCCGCGCTGCGGTGGAATCTTTCCGATCGTGAGCGTGAAAAGCGGACTCAACATGACGTTCGGCGACCGGCCGGTCGCGACCGATGGCGACAAGACGGCATGCGGTGCGACGCTGATCGCTTCGCAAGGCACCGCAACGGTTGCGCCCACGGCGGGCCAAGGTAGCCCCATTGGCGGCGGAAAGAGCGTCATCGCGCAGGCGCGCTCGGCGCCGAATGAACCGTATCGCGGCCGCTTCCAGTTGCTCGATGACCATACACGCGAGCCACTCGCGAATCACGCATATACGATCACGTCCGCGGACGGTCGGACCGTCCACGGTCAAACCGACGCGAACGGATTCACAAGCTGGCTCGACAGTGACGAAGCTTCGTCGCTGACGTTCACCAACTCGGGCGCGAGCCCCGCATGAGCGACTACGGAACAAGCAACGCCGTCGGCGGCATGTCGACGGGCGAAGGCCACACCACGCGAGTTGGGTTGAGCCGCGGGCAATTGTCGCCGCAGGATCATGCTGTGTTATGTGATGCGATTTGCCGTTGCAGCCGTGTCGGCGTCGCGACGACGGACGGCAAGATTTTGCGCCAGGCATGCGTATCGCAACGGCTGAAGGCGAAAAACTTGGTCGCCAAGGGACTGACCGGCGCGCCGACGCAGTATCTTCCGGAAGTCACTTACGACATGCGGCAATCTCCCCCAGCGCCCGTGATGAGTAGTGCCGACCCGCTCATGCCGCATAGCTGGTTGCCCGCATGGATTCAGAAGTATTTTCCGGGCGGCATGGACGCATACAAGCAAGCGAAGAAGACGTACTTCCGCCGGCCTGATGTCGTGATCGTGAACGATCCAAGCCAGCCGCCGATCCAGTCCAACATCAAGCAGATTGTCGAGATGAAGTTTCCGCCCGACGACTTTTCGAAGGGCCAGCGCGAGGCGTATCTGGATATCGCCGGCGATGACCGAAAGCTTGCGGCGATTGGGCCGGAAGATTGCCGGTGCGGCGAGGCGGATCGTCAATCGCAGCCGTCGACCTCCACTCAAAAGCAACCCAATCTGGAAGACATGTTCGGCGACAAGCTGCCGTCGTCGGGCGGTATCATGCCGCTGATGCCGCCGATTCCCCCCGTACCGTTACCGCTTCCCTGATTCTAATTATGGCAATGACGCAAGATGAACTGGCCGCATGGGCGAATGATCCGGGCCGGGCCGGATCACTCCCTTATGGGCTGTTTGAGCCAAACCATCAACGCAAGATCGTAGGCGCGATTTTGGCCGTCCGCGGCGTACTGTACTTCCGAGACGGGCACACGCCGCAGAGGCGCGAGGCGCTAGCTCGCTGCTTCGAACGCTACGACGCTGCGCTTCGCACATATCAGCGCGCACTTGAGCAATCGCAAGGACGCGAACCATCGATGGGCACGCCACTCCGCTGGCTGTATCAGGAGGGGAAGCAACCGACGGCGATTGAAAAAGCTCCGTCGTTTTCCTCGCTCGCGAAGGACATTCCGTCTGATGATCTACTCGTCGTCGGGTTGTCAGATGCGGAAGAGAAAGAAGGCGCGGGGGCGATGGAGTTTGTGACGTTCTGTCTCGAAGACTGGCAAGCAGCGCTGAATCGCGGGCTCGATGTGCTGTCGTTCTCAGTCCCGCCGGCGTTCCTGACGTTGTGCCCGAATGTTTTTCAGGCACTTTTCGCACAAGCGGCCGACGATCTGGACGCCGTACATGGGCATGCCGGGTATGCGGTGAATCTGTCACTGCTGCGGCGCGATCCGAACGAGGCGTCGGAGTATTTTCTGGCCCGTCGCTATGGTCCGGGGCTCGATGTAGGTGACCCAGTTCGAAGGGGGGTGCGCCGACTCACGAACCGTATCAAAACGGTCGACTGGCTCACGGCAATCAATGCCGATATGGTGCGCGAGCTCGGCGGGCGGCAGAGTCTGGCTCTCCCTCCCGATTGGTTCGGGCTGCGGTCTTACGGTAACGACGGCTTGCTCATTCAAGCAGGAGTGGCACCGCAAACGGGAATCGCAGGGGAGAAGGGGCAAGCGCCCGAACCGCCGCCAGCATATGTACTCGTGAATCAGGCGCTGCGTCCACTCATTGCCGATGCCGTCGGCACGCTTCAGAGCGGCACGCCGAATAGCACCGCGCCGCTTTTAAACACCGAAGTCTCGACAGAGGCTTGGCTGCACCGATTCGATATCGATCCCGATCGCATCTACGGCTATTGGGAAGCGCTGCACAAGATGCCGAAGCTGCCGCCGTCGCCGTAACGGCAAGGGTGCCATTGCGCGAGTTGCAATAGTGGTGCCAAATTCCGCACGAAAGCGCATGAAAACGCACAAATTTGCCACCATGCGAAATCACGCGAAGCCCGCGCCAGTAGGCGCTCGGGCGCTGGGCGGCGAATGCATGAAAACTGCCCCATCAAGAAAGCCCGCGGGCGAGGAGGGGGACCGCGCAAAAGCCGCCGCAGCGACCGCCGGTGTGCAGGCGGGCCGGACCCTCAAATACCCCGTGCGGCCGCGTCACGGCCTCGTGGAGCCGCTCGCGGCGCGCGGCTGGGACGCATCCACCCTGCCAGCGCCAAGCCGCTGTAGGCCCTCTAATCGCGCCGTCGGAATCGACCCATACCGCTTTCGCGGACTCGCGGCAACAGCAATCGGGACGATGGGACGCTAGATGGGACAACGGGACGCTAGTCGGGACACTGACGGGACACGCCGCGCGCCGTCCCACCGAGTCGCTCTGCGGTTCGCGTTCTCCAGACGCAAAAAAGGCCGCGCCCGGTTGCCCGGTGCGCGGCCCTGCATTTGACCGATGCGATTCGCTACGCCAGCTTGTGCGTCTTGAGCCACTCCTTCAACGCGGCATTCACCCGCGTTTGCCAGCCCCGGCCGGTCGCTTTGAACGCGTCGAGCACGTCGTCGTCGAGCCGGATCGTCGTCGCGGTTTTGTGACTGCCGAGCGGCCGGCCCGGCCCGCGGCGGACCAAACGGTCGCCGACGTACTCGTCCGCCCGTTCAAAAAATTCGTCGGTCAGCTCCGGCGCGTCGTCCGGATCAACCCAATCGGTATGCGTAGCGCGCTTGCTCACGGTCATTTGCTTTCCTCATGCTGATAATGCGGCGAGCCTCGCCGCGTGGCGTCCAAACCATCACGATCATGCGGCCGTCCAGCATGCCGACCGTGATGTAGCGCGATTCAACGTAATCCTCCCGCGTATCCTCCAACGTGAAGTGGTGCCCGGCGAACACTTCCACTGCACGCGCGAAATCCAGCCCCCGCTC
The DNA here is from genome assembly GCF_000012365.1 of Burkholderia thailandensis E264. NCBI lineage: Bacteria > Pseudomonadati > Pseudomonadota > Betaproteobacteria > Burkholderiales > Burkholderiaceae > Burkholderia > Burkholderia thailandensis. Next base: position 1,603,061 of record NC_007650.1, on the reverse strand, counting down.
GGTCAGTGTCTTGTCGCGTTTGTTCGGATCGTATTCAAGTTCCATGGGCTTTATTGTAAGTACAAAAATATCCCGGCGCAACGAATATTTGTACATACTTTTATCCGTGTGAGGCAGCGTTCGCGGGCGCGGACGCGTCCCGCTCAATGCGCTACGCCGCGACCGGCGCCGGCGGAATCTCGTAATCGTCGAACGCCACGACCTCCTCGCCGAGCCAGTCGTTCAGCTCGGCGAAGCGGGCCTGTAGCGGCCTGATTTCGTTGCGCCCGAACACGCGTGCAGCGGTATCCGGCGTGCCGAACCCGCCCGAATTGCTCGGCACGATGCCGAGCAACTGCGGCGGCACGCGGTGCGCAGCGAGCAGGTCATCGCGCGTCACGTTCTTGATGTTGAAGAACTCGTCCTTCGCGGCGATCTCGGACACGGGAATGAGCTGGATGCCGTCCTTCTTCCCGCCCGGCGCGTACATGAACACGTTGCGAAAGTTGCCCGGCCCCTTCGCGTTCTTCAGCGCGTCGCGCATGTTGTCCACGTCGTCCTGTTTCTGCGCGGCGTCGGTCATGTACAGGATGAAGCCGGCGTGGCTGCCGTTCTCGTAATACTTGCGCCGGAACAGCGTCGACGATTCGTTCAGCCAGGCCGAGTGCAGCGAGCTCAGATACTCGGGCAGGCCATAGACCTCCTGATTGATGTCCGGCCGCACGAGCTGGAACACGCTGTCGGGCGCGAACTCGTGCCGCTCCTGGCAGCCGTTCACGTACACGAAGCCGCTGAAATCCGCCTTGCGCCGTACGTACTTCGCGAGCGCGGGCTCGAGCCGCAGCGTGCCGCCGACCATGTTGCGGCGGCGTTCCAGATAGCCGTTGCCGAACGTCAGGAAATCGAGCGCCCACCGCTCGAACGCGTGCCGCGACAGCCAGCGGTGCGGGCGGAACGTCGACGCCAGCACGTTCGCCTTGAAGAACAGCGCCGAGCTATGGTGCGTGCTCGCGCGAAACGATTTCGCCAGGCCGGCGAAGCTGACCGGCGGCTCGAACCATTCGCCGTTCGACCAACACTCGACGTAATCGAGAATCTCGGCCCGGTTCATGACGGGCGTCGGATCGTCGAACGTGAAGACCTCGGCACGCGCCGGCGCGGCGCTGCCGGCGCTCGGATTGGGCGCGGCCGCGAACGTGCGCGGCGCGCGCGATCGGCGCTTGCTCATGCGTAAAACTCCGTGAATGAAGATGAATGAATGCCGCCGCCGGCGAGCGGCTCGCGATCGATCGCGTGCAGGCACGCCCACGCCAAGTCGGCGTGGCCCGTCTCGTCGGTACGGCCGGCGGTGTAGGTCGCCTGACGGCCGCTCGCCGTCATCGTCTGTTTGATCGCCATGAACGCCGCCGCCAGATCGGTCCAGCCCGCGTCGAATTGCAGGCGGCCGTTCCGGACGACGGACTGGCCCTTGAGCACGAGGCGGGTTTTCACCTCGGGCGAGTAGTTCAGCGCGACGGCGGCCGGGAAGAACTTGCGCACGAGCTGGTAGACGCCTTGCCCCATGCCCGTGGTGTCGATCGCGATGTAGCCGACGTTGTAGCGCTGCGTGATCGCCTCGATTGCCGCGGCCTGTTCCTCAAAGTCGTTGCCGCGGAACTGGTGACGTTCGAGCACGCGGAAGGCGCCGTCGTCGACGCGTGGCGGCGCCACGACGACGAGCCCCGCCGAGTCGCCCGTGAGCGCCGGATCGTAGCCGACCCACACCTCGCGATAGCCGAACGGCCGCAGCAGCAGCGGCGAGAAGTCGTCCGCCCATTCTTCCCACGAGTCGACCATGCAGCGTTGCAGGTCCGACAGCTTGAACACCGACAGCGAATCGTCGATGAAGTGGCACATCAGCAGGTTCGCGAATTCCTCGGCGCTGTATTCGCGGCGCAGCTCGTCGATGTCGAACAGGTTGCAGCCGCCCGCCATCGCGTCGAGCACGGTCACGATCTGCCGCCACTGCGCGTCCTCGCACAACATGCCGCGCACGAGCGCCTCGTGGCTCGTGTCGATCTGGATGCGGTCGGCCGCGGCACGGCCACGGTTCGCGTGCGCGCCGCTCCAAAATGCGTACGCTTCGTGCGTGACGCTCGACGGCGTGCTGAAGTACGTCTTGCGCCAGCGCTTGTGCATCGCCATGCCGGAGGCGACCTTGTTCAGCTCGCGGAACTTCGGAACCCAAAAGTATTCGTCGAAGTAGAAGTTGCCGTGGTACGACTGCGCGGTGCGCGCGTTCGTCCCCAGGAAGTACAGCGTCGCGCCGCTCGGCAAGATGATCGGATCGCCCGTGAGCTCGATGTCGGCCGCCGCGCGCGCGAACTGCGTGATGTACTGCTTGAAGACGTGCGCCTGAGCCTTGCTCGCCGACAGGAAGATTTGATTGCGGTCGGTGTCGAGCGCGTCGACGAGCGCCTCGCGCGCGAAGTACCACGTCGCACCGATCTGCCGCGATTTCAGGATGTTGCGCGTGCGCTGATCGCCGTTCCGATACCAGACTTTCTGATAGTCGAACAGCGAATCGCGGAACGCTTCGATGATGCGCTTGTGCTGTTCGTCGCTGATTTCGTTACGGGGCGCACGGCGTTTCGGGCCGGCGTTGCGCGACGCAATCTTCGGGTTCAGATCCGATTCCTTCCCCGTCTCGTCGTACTTGCGCACGCGCGCGAGCCGCTCGACTTGGCGGCCGAGCAGGTCGATTTCCTTGTAGTCCGCACCGTCCTTCTTCTCCTTCGCGATCAACACCATCATGCGCACTTCGAGCGATGCCTCGATGCGCTCGACGGGCGTTGCGTCCTTCCACTTTTCGCGGCGGCACCACGACGCGACGGTCGCGGGCTTAATGTCGAGATGGCGGGCGATCGACGCGATGCGCCAGCCTTGCCAATAGAGCGTGCGCGCGACCTTGCGCACGTCGTTTTCGAGCTGATGAGGGTCCGTGGTTTCGAGCATGCGGCCAAGCGTAGGCCGCCGCGCACGCGCGAGCACGCGCAGCGCGCTGTACCCGCGTGGCCCACAAACGCCGCGGATTGAGCCGTGGCGCGTGAACGCCGAACATGAGAACCACGCTCACTCAACCACGTTCGACCCTCTCTATGGCAAGCAAAACGAAATTCTTCCGCGTCGCAGTGGAAGGCGCGACCGTCGACGGTCGCGAGATCAAGCGTGAATGGCTCACGCAGATGGCGAAGCACTACGACCCGAAGCTGTACGGCGCACGCGTGAACGTCGAGCACATCAAGGGCTGGGCGCCGCTGTCGGCGAACAACCCGTTCGGCGCGTATGGCGACGTGATCGCGCTGAAGGCGGCCGAAATCGAAGACGGCCCGCTGAAAGGGAAGATGGCGCTGTATGCGCAGATCGATCCGACCGACGAGCTCGTCGCGCTGTCGAAGAAGCGCCAGAAGCTCTTCACGTCGATCGAAATCAACCCCGACTTCGCCGACATCGGCGAGGCGTATCTCGTCGGGCTCGCGGCGACCGACGACCCGGCGAGCCTCGGCACCGAAGCGCTGCAATTCGCCGCGAAGCGCTCGAACAACCTCTATACGCCCGCGTGCGAGACGGCGATCGAATTCGAAGGCGCGGCCGAAACGGCCGGCCTCAAGGAATGGGTAAAGGGCCTGTTCGCCCGCAACCGCGAGAACGACGACGAGCGCTTCGCCGACGTGCGCGAAGCGCTCGAGCGGGTCGCCACCCATGCGCACCACACGGGCCGCGAAGTCGCGACGCTGAGCACGGCTGTCACGAGCGTGACGGGCGCCGCGGCCGACGCGAAGAAGCGCGCCGATGAAGCCTTCGCCGCCGTCGAAGCGCTGACCGAGAAGCTGTCGAACACCGACAACGGCGCGCCGCAGCGCCCGCCGTCGACCGGCTCGACGGGCGAGCTCGTGACCGATTGCTGACCCATCCCGCACACCACACAGGAGAATTTCCCAATGAGGAAGGAAACGCGCCAGGCATATGAAAAGTACGCCGCGCAAATCGCCAAGCTGAACGACACGGGCGACGTGTCGAAGAAATTCGCGGTCGAGCCGACCGTGCAACAGCGGCTCGAAACGAAGATGCATGAATCGAGCGAGTTTCTCAAGCGCATCAACGTGCTACCCGTGACCGAGCTCGAAGGCGAAAAGCTCGGCCTGTCCGTGTCCGGCCCGATCGCGAGCCGCACCGACACGACGAAGGCCGCACGCCAACCGATCGACCCGACGGCGCTCGACAGCAACCGCTACCGCTGCGAGAAGACCGACTACGACACGGCGATTCCGTATCGCAAGCTCGACATGTGGGCGAAGTTCGCCGACTTCCAGCAGCGCATCCGCGACGTGATCCTCAACCAGGGGGCGCTCGATCGCATCATGATCGGCTGGAACGGCGTGAAGGCGGCCGCGACGACCGACCGTCAGGCAAACCCGCTGTTGCAGGACGTGAACATCGGTTGGCTGCAACAGTACCGCGAGCGCGCAGCGCAGCGCGTGCTGCACGAAGGCGCGAAGCAGGCCGGCAAGGTGCTCGTCGGCAAGGCGGGCGATTACGAGAACCTCGACGCGCTCGTGATGGATATCGTGTCGTCGATGATCGACCCGTGGTTCCAGGAAGACACGGGCCTCGTCGTGATCTGCGGCCGCGAGCTGCTGCACGACAAGTATTTCCCGATCGTCAACGCGACGCAGGCGCCGACCGAGCGGCTCGCGGCCGATCTGATCGTGAGCCAGAAGCGCATCGGCAATCTGCCGGCCGTGCGCGTGCCGTTCTTCCCGAAGCGCGCGCTGATGGTCACGAAGCTGTCAAATCTGTCGATCTACTACCAGGAAGGCGCGCGCCGGCGCACGCTGAAGGAAGTGCCGGAACGCGACCGCATCGAGAACTACGAATCGTCGAACGACGCCTACGTGGTCGAAGACTTCGGCTGCGGCTGCGTGGCCGAAAACATCGAACTGGCGGCGGCATGACGATCAACACGCCCGCCCGCGCACACTTCAATCGCGTCTCGGCCGCGCGCGCGGCGGCCGCCGCGTCGCCCGGCGCGACGATGAAGGGCGCGACCGCCTATGAGCTGATGCTCGCGAAGCTCGCGGCCGACCGCCGCGCGCTCAAGGGCATTCAGTCGATCGAGCGGAAGATCGAGCTGAAACGCAAGCTGCTGCCGGACTACGCCGACTACGTGGCGGGCGTGTTGAGCGGCGGCCGCGGCGCGCAGGACGACGTGCTCGTGACGGTCATGGTCTGGCGCATCGACGCCGGCGACTTCGACGGCGCGCTCGCGATCGCGGCCTACGCGCTCTCGAACGGGCTCACGCTGCCCGACCAGTTCGAGCGCTCGCTCGCGTCGCTCGTCGCCGAGCAGTTCGCCGACGCCGCGCTGTCGTCGTTCCTCGACGGCGAGACGTTCGACGCGGCGAGCCTCGAGCTCGTCGACGATCTGACGCGCGAAGCCGACATGCACGACCAGGTGCGCGCGAAGCTGTACAAGGCGCTCGGCTACGCGACGCAGGCCGCCGCGCCGGCGCGCGCGCTCGACTATCTGCGCCGCGCGGTCGCGCTGAACGATCGCGTCGGCGTGAAAAAGGACATCGACCGGCTGACGAAGCAGGTCGAAGCCGCGGGCCGTCGGGGCGACGGCGCCGACGGCACGTAAAGAGCCCACCTCGGCATGGCGGCACCGGCGCCCAGGCCCTACGCCTGACGGTCACGGGCCTTGTGCGCCGGTCCACCGCCACCTCATTGCGAACCGACCATGAACAGCTTTGTTGCCACCGCCGCGCCCGCCGTCGCGGCGACGCCGATCGAAGGCACGTTGACGAACGACGGCTTCTTCCCGGACATCGATCTGTCCGCGCTGCGCGACGCGATGCGCCTGGACGGCACCGTGACGGCCGAGCGGCTGCGGCACGCCGCGCGCGACGCGCTGCTGACCGTGAACGACGAGCTTGCCGCGTGGCGCGCCCGGCATCGCACGGCGGGCGCGGCGACGCTCGCCGACGTGCCGGCCGCGCGCGTCGACGGGGAATCCGCGCTCGTTTCCCGCTACCGGCGCGCGGTGTACCACCTGACGCACGCGGACGTGACCGAGAAGTACCGCGGCTACGACACGACGAAGAGCGGCGGCCAGGCTGCGGCCGACCTAGCGGAGACGATCGACGAAGCGCGCCGCAACGCGAGGTGGGCAATCAGCGACATCCTCGGCCTCGCGCGCTCGACAGTGGAGCTGATCTGATGGCCCGCCCCCTGTACCGCATTCGTCAGTTCGCGCAGTCCCGCGTGCGCGGCGGGAAGCTGTTCTGCGCCGGCGCGTGCCAGGTGCAGCAGCGCGTCGCTGGCCTGTTCTGGCTTGAGATTGCCTATTGCTCGGATCGCACCGGCGCGGAGGCGGCCATACGAGCCGCCGTGATCGCGCGCCGGCGAGCCCGGCTCAAGCCGCGCGTGCTCGGCCTGTTCGATCGCGACGGGCAGGCGCTCGGGCAATGAAGATCGCGGCGCTGCAAGGCGAGACGCTCGACGCGCTGTGCTGGCGGCACTACGGCAGCACGGCGGGCACGGTTGAAGCCGTGCTCGAAGCGAACCCCGGCCTCGCCGAGCTCGGCGTCGTGCTGCCGATGGGAACCGTCGTGGAGATGCCCGAGCGCCGCGCGATCGAGACGACCACGCCGCTATTGCAACTGTTTGACTGACCGGAGCCGAATGAATGGCTGAACCGAACACTTCTTCGGCCGCGGCGCTGTTCGCCGCGGTCGGCCTCGCCGGCATCGCGCCGGGCGTCGACGGCGACGCGCTAATCGGCGCGTTCGCGGGCGCGGCGCTCGTCGTCGTCACGTCGAAAGACCTCGGCCTCGCGAAGCGCGCCGCGTACATGCTCATCTCGCTCGTGATGGGCTACCTCGCCGCGCCTGAAATCATCCACGCCGTGCCGATCCGCTCGACGGGTGTCGCCGCGTTCTTCGCGGCCGCGCTCGTGATCGCGGTCACGCTCACGCTGATCGAGCGCGTGAAGGGCATGGACCTGTTCGCGCTGTTTCGCAAGGGAGACTGACGTGCATGTCTCGTCCGCACTCGTCGCGCTCGCCGCGCACCTGGCCGTCATCGTGCGCGTGCTGACCTACCGCAAGAACGGCGCGCGGCATCGCTTCCACGTCGCGTGGGCGGCCTGGGTGATCGTCGCGATTTCGGGCGGCTCGGCGATCGAGCTGCTGTTTCATCCGAAGCCGACCGGCTTCTTTCACGCGGCGCTCGCGGTTCTGCTCGCCGTGTTGGTGTACCTCGCGCGCGGCAACGTCGCGCGCCTTCTACGGAGTGACGAAGCGTGAACATCCTTCGATTCAACGATCACGGCGCGGAAGTCGGACTGCTGCAGCAGCGCCTCGTGCGCGCCGGCTACCCGGTCGACGTATCGCACCTTTACGACGAACAGACCGAGCGAGCCGTCCAGACGTTGCAGGCGGCCGCGAGTCTCGTCGTCGACGGCATCGCCGGCCCGAAGACGTACCGGGTGCTCGCCAGCGGGCAGCGCGACCCTAAGCACCTGACGGACGCCGACCTCGCGCGCGCGGCCGCGACGCTCGGCGTATCGCTCGCGTGCGTGCGGGCTGTCAACGAAGTTGAGTCCCGCGGCGTCGGCTTTCTGGACGACGGCCGACCGAAAATCCTGTTCGAGCGGCATGTCATGTATCAGCGGCTCGTCGCGAATGTCGGCAGGGAAGCGGCGGACGCTGCCGCCGCACGATGGCCGGGCGTCGTCAACCCGAAGCGCGGCGGCTACCAGGGCGGCGCCGCCGAATACGTGCGGCTCGACACCGCGGCGCGCATCGACGCGGCATCCGCTTACGAGTCCGCGAGCTGGGGCGCGTTCCAGATCATGGCGTATCACTGGAAACGCCTGGGTTACGCGAGCGTCGACGAATTCGTGTCCCGTATGGAGCTGGGCGAAGCCGAGCACCTCGACGCGTTCGTGCGGTACGTCGCGGCCGACAAGAAGCTGCTAGCGGCGCTTCGTGCCCGGAAGTGGGCGACGTTCGCGGAAGGCTACAACGGCCCGGAATTCGCGATCAACCTGTATGACGTGAAGCTCGACCGCGCGTATGCGAAGTACGCCGGCACGGGCAAGGCGGCCGCATGAACCTCTCGCGCCTCATGCCGTGGCTGGCGCTGTTCGCGTTGATCGCGCTCGCCGCAAGCTGCCAGCACGGCCGCGCGCTGCGCGCGCAGCTCGAGCGGGCGACCGACGACGCGCGCCGTGCGAATCGCGACGCGCAAGCGAGCGCCGCCGTCATCGAGCGCCTGTTGGCCGACGCCAAGGCGAAGGATGCACAACGCGAGCAGCTCGACCGCGCGCGCGCCGGCGTCGACGCGACGCTCGCGACCTATCGAAACGAACTGCGGAGACTGATCGATGAAAACGCCGCCGTGCGCACCTGGGCTGCTGGCGCTCTGCCTGACGACGTTGTGCGCCTGCACGCAAGCCCCGCCCTCAATGGCGCCGACGATTACGCTCAACGAGTGCGTGGCGGTGACGCCCTGCACGATGCCGGCGATGGCGCCACGGACCAACGGTGAACTCAGCGACGCGCTGCACGTCGCGCGCGCGGCGTGGGCGCGCTGCGCGTCCGAAGTCGACATGATCGCGACGTGTCAGGCACGCGTGCGGCGGACGGACGGCCATGAATAAGCCGAGCAGCCTACGCGCGGCGCTCGTCGCCGCGTTACCGCAGCTCAACGCCTCGCCGGACCAGTTGCTCGTGTTCGTCAACGAAGGCCGGATCGAGGCGACGGGCACGCGCACGGCGTCGTTCGACTATGAATACGAGTGCGAGATCATCATTCGCGACTTCATCGGCAACCCGGACGACGTGATGATCGCCGTGGTCGAATGGGCGCGCGCGAATCAGCCAGACCTCGTGACGAATCGGGACGAGCGCCGCAACGGCATGACGTTCGTCGCCGACATCCTGTCGAACAACGCCGTCGACCTCGGGCTCAAGGTGAAGCTGTCGGAAAGCGTCGTGGTCGGCACCGACGAAGCCGGCAACCGCACGGTCGAGCACATCGACGACGCAGCCGACGAGTGGCTCTCATGACGGACGATCTTCAGGCGCTCGAACGATGGGCGGGCGGGTTGCTCGCGAAGCTGTCGCCGGCGGCCCGCCGTCAACTGCTGCGCGAGCTCGGCCGCGATCTGCGCCGCGCGCAGCAGTCGCGCGTCGCCGCGCAGCGGAATCCGGACGGCAGCGCGTACGAGCCGCGGAAGGTGAAGGCGGGCGGCAAGCGCTTGCGCGAGAAGGCCGGCCGCGTCAAGCGCGAGGCGATGTTCCGGAAGCTGCGCACCGCGCGCTATCTGCGCATCGATGTCGACAGTACGGGCCTCGCGATCGGTTTCGACGAACGGCTCTCGCGCATCGCGCGTGTCCACCAGGAGGGTCAGAAAGCGCCCGTCGAGCCGGGCGGGCCGCTCGCGCAGTATCCGGTTCGCGTCGTGCTCGGTTTCTCGGATGCCGATCGCGAGCTCGTGCGCGATCGGCTCCTTCGCGAGTTGACTCGGTAAATCGTCGCGCACCTACCAAAAATTGGAGTTGTGTGAATCCAACGCTTAGATAGGCTGCACGTCACGCACGCGCGGATTGCACAGTCTGTTCGCTCGACATCCGATGTGCGTGCTTGGTCTTCATAGATGCCGCTTTGTTCCAGGAGGCTTACGATGCCTAGCAAACTGTTTCTATATGACGCGAACGAGGCCAACAAGGATTTGCTCGACTACTTCAAGAACAAAAATTACACAAGAGTCGCGCTAACAAATAGCACTGATTTCTTTTGGTCGCAGATCGATTCGGTTGATAACGGTGGCTATCTCGCCATTATGAGTCATGGCAATAACAACACCTTTGAGATCGCCATGGGCAATCCACCGAAGGATATGCGGCAGGATCAGATTGTGCCGTTCGGAACATCGCTCAACCAGCGCAATGTGACGCTGTATCTCTTGTCGTGCCACACTGGAAATGATCCTCTAGGCAGATCACTGTTGGGTACCGGATGCAATTTCGCTGCACCGAAGGGCTATGCTCTAGTCAAATCCAGCTCAGCTGGCGTCGGCGTCTATTCTGTCGTAGACCCCCATGCATCGGATGTGAAGTATGCAGGTTGGACAGGCACCGAGGGAGTAATTCCTAATCGGGACACGAAACCACTCAACATAAAATAGTTCGCATCACATAAGCGTTCTGAACATTTTTAAAAGTTCACGAACTGGCCGACGACACTTTTACGACTGGCTGTCGAAGACACTCACGCTCGGACATGGTTGTCGGCCCGCCTGTCTCCGAGTTGAAGCATGCGCGCGGCGATCGAGCGCAAGCGACATGGGTCGTTAAGTGACCTGAAGCGCTGAGTCGCTCGACATACCCAAGCGATGCAATGCGATCGCGTGATACGCCGCATTCGTCTCACACCCGATCCAATGTAGGCTGGCCTCGCGCGCCGCGGCGAGAAACGTGCCGGAACCGGCGAACAGATCGCACACGACGCCGCCGGCCGGCACGAGCCGCACGACCTCGCGCGCTATGTCGAGCGGCTTCTCGGTCACGTGTTGCTTCGGCAACGGCAAGCGGCACGGGAACACGCCGGGCAGATACACCTCGCAGTCACGCATCGCGCCGCGGCTCGCCCATACGACGAATTCCGCCTGCTGCGCGAAGCCGCCGCGCCGCGGCCGCGTGCGGCCGGGCGTCTTGTCCCATACCGCGACGCCGCGCAGGATCAAGCCGGCCGCCTGCACGACATCGGTCAGCGTCGGGAGCTGACGCCAGTCGATGAAGCTCACGAGCAGCCCGCCCGGCTTCAACGCGCGCCGGCATTCCGTCAGCCACGCGTGACACCAGAACGCCCACGCGCGCTGGTCCATGTTGTCGCTCTCGAAGTCGGTATAGACAGTCTTCGTGTCGCTGTTGATGTACTTCGTGCTCGGCGGCCGCGAGCGCGCCGACGTGTGCAGTCCGCCCGACGAATACGGCGGATCGGTGAACACCATGTCAATTGACGCGTCGGGCAGCATGCGCGCGAGCGTGAGCGCATCCATTGCGTGAAGTCGGTCGAGTAGCGGGGAAAGATCGGCCGCGGGCGCGGCGTCGGTAGCGTGAATCGTCATCGTGTTGCGAGAGTGGAAATGCGCGCGCGGCACGAGCCGCCCGCACTGTTGCGTATGTCGAGCGGCCATTGTCGACGCACGTTTCATTGCGCGGATCACGAGTGCGCTGTACCCGGCAGCACGACAAAGGCGAGTGCTCGCGCCACGCGCGGGCGACCGGCACCATTGCCGGTATGGATGCGAACGAAATTCAACGGCAAGCACGCAACGCCGTGCGCAAAGGCTCGATTCTCGATGTCGACCACAAGGCGGCGCTTTGCCGCGTGGCGATCGGCGAATCGGACGACGACGGCCTGCAAACGAACTGGATTCCCTGGCTCACGCCCTCGGCCGGCGCGACGCGCGAATGGTTGCCGCCGACGAAGGGCGAGCAAGTCGTCGTGCTCGGCGCGATGGGCGACCTTGCGCAAGGCGTCGCGCTGCGCGGCGTGTTCTCCGACGCGTTCCCCGCACCGGACCACCTGCCGAACACCCACACCCGCGTCTACGCGGACGGCGCGCGCGTGAGCTACGACCACGACGCGCATGCGCTCACGGCCGAACTGCCCGCCAGCGCGACGGTGCGCCTCATCGCGCCCGTGTCGGTCACGGTCGAGACGGAATCGGCGACCGTGAAAGCCGCGTCGGTCACGTTCGACGCTGAACAGACCACCTGCACGGGCGCGTTGCTCGTGAAAGGGCCGCTCGTGTTCAAGTCCGGCATGACGGGCTCGGGCAGCGCCGGCGGCGGCCACGTCATGCGCATCGACGGCGCGGCCGATTTCACGGGCGAAGTGCGCTCGATGGGCAAGAGCTTGCCCTTCCATACGCATCAGGCGCGCGGCGAATCGGCCGAAGTGAGCCCGCCGCTATGAGGGGCATGAACGCAGAGACGGGCCGCTCGATGTCCGGCCTCGATCACCTCGCGCAGTCCATCGGCCGCATCGTCTCGACGCCGCTTGGCTCGTGCATCCAGCGCCGCACGTTCGGCTCGGAACTGCCCGACCTCATCGACGCGCCCGCCAACGGCGCAACCCGGATTCGCCTGTATGCGGCGATCGCGACCGCGCTCATGCGGTGGGAACCGCGCTTGACCGTCACGCGCGTTCAGATTTCGGCGGCCGCCGCCGATGCTTTCGCCGGCCGGCAGTTCGTCGACATCGAAGGCTGGACCGACGAGCAAGACGAGCTCGTCTCGCTGCGCGTGCCGATGACGAACGGAGGAACAGCATGAGAAGCACGCCCATCGATCTTTCGCAGCTCCCCGCGCCGGACATCGTCGACCCGCTCGACTTCGAGACGCTGTTCGCCGAGCGCAAGGCGCGCCTCGTGTCGCTGTATCCGCCCGAGCACCAGGCGGAAATCGCCGCGACGCTCGCGCTCGAATCCGAGCCCGTGACGCGCGTCCTTCAGGAGAACGCCTATCGCGAAGTCCTGCTGCGGCAGCTCATCAACGACAAGGCGCGCGGCCTGCTGCTCGCCTATGCGCGCGGCACGACGCTCGAACACATCGCGGCGCTGTTCGATGTCGAGCGGCTCGTGGTCACGGCGGCCGATCCGGAGCACGGTATCGATGCGGTCTATGAGGACGACGACAGTCTGCGCGAGCGCGTGCAGCTCGCGCCGCGCGGCTTCTCCGTCGCCGGCCCTGAAGAGGCATACGTGTTTCATGCACGTTCAGCCGATGGCCGCGTGCTGTCTGCCGCCGCGTTCAGCCCCGAGCCGTGCGTGATGGTCATCACGATCCTGTCGCGCGAAGGCGACGGAACCGCAAGCGACGAGCTGATCGAGATCGTCAGGAAGAACCTGGAAGGCAAGCGGCCGCAGACCGACGAAGTGATCGTGCAGAGCGCAAAGATCGTGCGCTACGCGATCCGCGCGACGCTGCGCTTCTTCTCCGGCCCGGATCGCGGCGTGGCGCTCGCGGAAGCCCGCAAGCGCACCGCGAAGTTCGCGGCGGACATGCGGCGCATCGGCATGGAAATCACGGTCGACGGCCTGCACGCGGCGATGCGCGTCGCCGGCGTGCAAAAGGTGCTGCTCGACTCGCCCGCCGGCGGCGTGCCCGTGACGCACGAGCAGGCGCCGTACTGCACCGGAATCGAGCTGATCGACGGCGGGGTGGCGGATGACTAGACGGGCAACCTCGCTGCTGCCGCCGAACGCGACCGCGCTCGAGCGCCGGCTCGCGGACACGAACGCGCGCATCAGCGACATCCCGGTCGACATCGGCACGCTGATGGACCCGGACGCGATCCCGCTGCGGTTTCTGCCGTGGCTCGCGTGGCACCTCGGCGTCGAGACGTGGAAGGACTACTGGCCCGAACAGGTGAAGCGCGCGCGCGTGAAAGCGGCAATCCGGATCGCGCGCAAGAAAGGCACGGCTGCGGCCGTGCGCGAAGTGTGCGCGTCGTTCGGCGCGAACGTCGCGATGCGCGAGTGGTTCGAGAAGACGCCGAAGGGCCGGCCGGGCACGTTCGAAATCTTGATGACGGTCGGCGCGCGCGACGGCATCCCGGCAACCGCCGAATACGTCGCCGACATCATCGCCGAAGTCGACCGGGCCAAGCGCGGCACCGCGCACTACACGTTCACGCAGGGTTTCAGCGCGACGGGCACGCAGCGCATCGGCGCGGGCGCACGCGCGGCGGTGTATCGCCGCCTGTCCCTCACGGATATCTGACATGGCAGGAATGGTCATCCACATTACCGACGCCGGCCGCGCGGCCTTGGTCGCCGGCGGCAACACCGGCACGGCCGCGCGCCGCGTCGTCGAAATCGGGCTCGGCACCGCGCCGTTCGCGTTCGATCGCGGCATGAAGACGATGCCGAACGAGCGCAAGCGCGTGTCCACGTTCGGCGGCGAAAACGTCGCGCCGGACACGGTGCACGTCGTGATCCAGGACGACACGAGCGACCAGTATTCGCTATACGCGTTCGGCCTGTATCTCGACAACGGCGTGCTGTTCGCCGTGTACGTGCAGGACGCGCCGATTCTGGAAAAATCCCCCGCGGCGATGATGCTGCTCGCGACCGATGTCGTTTTCGCGACGATCGACGCAGCCAAGCTCGAGTTCGGGCCGGCGACGTTCCTGAATCCGCCGGCGACGACCGAGCGCAAGGGCGTGGTCGAGCTCGCCACGCAGGCCGAAGTGGACGCCGGCGACGACGACACGCGCGCGATCACGCCGAAGACGGCGAAGCGGCGCTACGCGGCGCTCTCGGGCGCGACGTTCGACGGGCGCGTGCGTGTCGTCGCCGATGTCGACGATCGCGCCGCGCAGCTCGACGTGTCGCCGAAGACGGCCGGCGTCGGCAAGGCCGGCAAGGCGCGCCTGTTCGGCACGTTCGGCGACGCGACGCTGCCCGATCTGAGCCCGCGCCTGGTCGCGACGCTGCGCGCGGGATTCGACGCCGGCGCGTGGGGGCGCGAGTACGTCGACGTTTGCCTGAACGACGGCACGAACAACGATGCGGCGAGCGACGCGAAGCAGAAGCGCGTCGCACGCTTCGCGTCGGGCGGCCGCGTGCTGATCGGCGAGCGCGCGGACGACGGCAAGACCGCGCTGCAGGTGCGCGGCGGCGTCGACGCATCGGAAGGCGTCGCCGCGCGCGCGATCGACGCCGGCGGCGCCGGCGGGCAGTTCCGCGCCGTGTACGACGGCTACGGCGCGTTCATCCGCAACGACGGCCGGAGCGTCTATTTCCTGTCGACACCGAAGGGGGCCCCGGACGGCGGCTTCAACGACTATCGGCCGTTCTCGTGGTCGCTGTCGACAGGGCAGGTGATCGTCGACGGCAGCGGAGCGGGCACGGTCTTCGGCGGCGCCGTGGACGTCGCGCGCGACCTCGAAGTCGGTCGGCAGGCAAGCGAAGGGCATATCAAGCTCGGGCCGGTCGACGGCTACCTCTACGCGAACCCGGTCAGCACCGGTTGGTGGTCGCCGGCGGGATCGTCCTATCAGTACATCTTCGCCGATCACACGTTTCGCATTGACGGGCGGATGGCGTGGCACGAAGGCAATCTCGACCCGCTCGACAAGAGCAAGGGCGGCATGCTGGCCGGCGATGTGTCGTTCGCGCCGGGCAAGCGGCTCGTGCTCGCCGAAGGTAGCCCGGCCGCGCCGTCGCTCACGTTCGCCAACGACGGCGCGCCGGATACCGGCCTCTATCACGCAGCCGACGGCGAGTTCGGCGTGACCTGCAACGGGCGCGCCGTCGTGCGGTTCTCGCCGGCGCTCGTGGCCTTCGAGCAACCCGTGACCGTGCCGACGCCGCCGGCGGCGGATCGATCGACGCGCGCCGCGACGACGGAATGGGTGCGCACGGTCCTGTCGGCGACGACGATCGGCCAGATTGTCTTCGAGCCGCGCACGACCGTGCGGCCGGGCTTCCTCAAGGCGAACGGCGTGCTCGTGAACCGTGCCGACTATCCCGAGCTGTGGGCGTATGCGCAGGCGAGCGGCGCGCTCGTCTCCGATGCGGACTGGATGAAGGATCGGTGGGGCTGTTTCTCGACCGGCGACGGCGCGACGACGTTTCGCCTGCCCGAGCTGCGCGGCGAATTCATTCGTTGCTGGTCCGATGCGCGCGGCGGCGTCGACGCGACGCGCCAAATCGGCGCCTTCCAGGGCGACCAGAACCACACGCACGCACACGGCGCCGCGGCAAGCGAAGCGCCGGACCACGTCCACACCGCGTGGACCGACGTGCAGGGCTGGCACGGCCACCACGGTTGGACGAACGCTGTCGGCGACCACCAGCACGTCTCGCCGTGGGGCGAGCACCCGCAGATGTACAACCCGCCGTGGGGCACGTGGGGCGCAGCCAACAACCGCGGCGCGGAGGGCAGCGACAACGACAACGTGTACGGGATGACGAGCCCGGCCGGCAACCACAACCACGAGTTCAACACCGAAGGCAACGGCAATCACGGGCACGCCGTCGGTATCGGCGGCGGTGGCCGGCACGCGCACACGATCGCCGTTCAACCCGACGGCGGCGACGAAGCGCGCCCGCGCAACGTCGCGCTGCTCGCGCTGATTCGCGCCTACTAACCACGAGAGACACGACATGCTGATTCACCACTACGACCCGGCAACGGGCGAATACCTGAGCAGCGGCCAGCCGGACGCCGACCCGCGCAACGACGGCCGCTGGCTGATTCCGGCGTCCGCGACGCTCGACGCCCCGCCGGCGCGCACGCCGACCACGTGGCCGTTTTACCGCGACGGCGCGTGGTTTCTGCTGCCCGACTACCGCGGCCGCCTCTGCTATCGGACGGACACGGGCGAGCCGGTCGAGATCGCGATCGCGGGCAAGACGCCGGCCGACCTCGGCCTGACGACCGAGCCGCGCCCGTCCGAGCGGCACGCGTGGCTCGACGGCGCATGGACCGTGCCGGCCGAGCTGCTCGCGCGCGAGAAGCGCGACGCGGCGATGGCCGAGTTCGAGCGACGGTTGGCGATCGCGCGCCGGGAGAACCTCGGCAAAGCCGACGCGTACGCGGCCGGCCAGCTCGACGACGAGCAGACGTACTACTTCAAAGCCTGGTCGGCCTACCAGATGGCGCTCGTCGCCGCGATCCAGAAAGACACGTTCCCGGACGCGATCGCGTGGCCCGACACGCCCGCGCCGTACGTTCCGCCGCCGCCCGAGCCCGTCGCGCCGGAAGGCATGCCGCCCGCCGCACCGGCCGTTGCCGGCGACGCCGCGCGGCCGGAACCCGAACACGCCCCGGCCTGACGCCGGCCGATCATAGGGAATCCTCCCGATTTTTACGTAACAGGAGCTGCACACCATGCCGCAGGATTACCACCACGGCGTACGCGTCATCGAAATCAACGAAGGCGGCCGCCCGATTCGCTCAGTGTCGACAGCCGTGCTCGGCGTCGTCTGCACGGCGGCCGACGCTGACGCGAGCGCGTTTCCACTCAATACGCCCGTGCTGCTGACGAACGTCGTCGCGGCGCTCGGCAAGGCCGGCAAGAAAGGCACGCTGCGCCGCACGCTCGACGCGATCGGCAAGCAGACGAAGCCGCTGACCGTCGTCGTGCGCGTCGCCGAAGGCAAGGACGCCGACGAGACGACCTCGAACGTCATCGGCACCGTGACGCCGGACGGCAAGTACACGGGCATCAAGGCGCTGCTCGCCGCGCAGGGTCCGCTCGGCGTGAAGCCGCGCATTCTCGCGGCGCCCGGCCTCGATACGCAGCCGGTCGCGGCCGCGCTCGCGGCGACCGCGCAGTCGCTGCGCGCGATGGCCTATGTGTCGGCGTCCGGCTGCAAGACGAAGGAAGAAGCCGCCGCGTACCGCAAGCAGTTCGGCCAACGCGAAATCATGGTGATCTGGCCGGACTGGCTCGGCTGGGACGACACGACGAACTCGACGGCCGTCATCCCGGCGCCGGCGATCGCCGCCGGCTTGCGCGCGAAGATCGACAACGACATCGGCTGGCACAAGACGATTTCGAATGTCGTCGTGAACGGCGTGTCCGGCATCAGCGCCGACGTGTCGTGGGATTTGCAGGACCCGGCGACCGATGCGGGCTACCTGAACGAGCACGAAGTGACGACGCTCGTGAACCGCAACGGCTTCCGGTTCTGGGGCGAGCGCACGTGCTCGGACGATCCGAAGTTCGCGTTCGAGAACTACACGCGCACCGCTCAGGTGGCCGGCGATTCGATCGCCGAAGCGCAGATGCCCGTCGTCGACGGCCCGCTGAATCCGTCGCTCGCGCGCGACATCGTGGAAAGCATCAACGGCTGGTTTCGGCAGCAGGTCGCGAACGGCTACCTGATCGGCGGTAGCGCGTGGATCGATCCGGAGCCGAACACGGCCGACATTCTCGCGTCCGGCAAGGCGTACATCGATTACGACTACACGCCGGTTCCGCCTCTCGAAAATCTGGTGCTGCGCCAGCGCATCACCGACCGCTTCCTCGCCGATTTCCCGGCGCGCGTGGCGGGCTAACAGGAGTCAAATGCAATGGGTATGCCTCGAAAACTGAAGGGCTTCAACGTCTTTCACAACGGCGCGAACTTCGTGGGCGAAGTCGATGAACTCGTTCTTCCGAAGCTCAAGCGAAAGATGGAGCCGTGGCAAGGCGGCGGCATGACCGGCCCGGTCAAAGTCGATTTCGGCAACGAAGAGCTTCAGCTCGAATGGACGTGCGGCGGCTTCATGGTCGAAGTGCTCGAACAGTACGGCGCCGTGCAGCACGACGGCGTGCTGCTGCGCTTCTCCGGCGGCTATCGGCGCGAGGACAGCAAGAAGCACGACCAGATTGAAGTGGTCGTGAAAGGCCGCCACGAAGAGATCGACATGGGCACCGCGAAGGCGAAGGAAGACACGAAATTCAAGATCACGACCAACGCCAGCTACTACAAGCTGACCGTGAACGGTCGCGACCTCATCGAGCTCGACTTCGTGAACGCGGTCGAGAAGATCAACGGCATGGACCTCGCGTCGGACCTTCGCCGCGCGATGGGCCTGTAATCGACGCCCGCGTCGAGCGCGGGCCAGTCCAATTTCACATCCAACCCAGGAAACACCATGACGACCATCGATACCGCTCACATCGAAACGACGGGCCACGCCGCGCCCGACGAGAACACGCACACGCTCGACACACCGATCGAGCGCGAAGGGCAGACCATCACGCAGGTGACGTTGCGCAAGCCGGCCGCGGGCGCGCTGCGCGGCACGTCGCTCGCCGCACTCGTGAATCTCGATGTCGACGCGCTGCGCAAGGTGTTGCCGCGCATCAGCACGCCGACGCTGACCGAGTTCGACGTGGCCGGCATGGACCCGGCCGACCTCGTGGCGTTGGGGGGTATCTTCGCCGGTTTTTTGATGCCGAAGGCGCTGAAAGCGAGCATGGAATCCCGGCCCGCGTAGAAGACGCGATGGCCGATATCGCGACGGTGTTTGGCTGGACGCCGCGCGATATGGCCGCCTTCTCCCTGGCCGAATTGATGGACTGGCGCGAGCGCGCCCGGATACGTAGCGGAAACGAGTGACGATGGACAACGCCCTGAAACTGCGCGTGATGTTCGACATGATCGACAACTTCACGAAGCCCCTGAAAAACGTGCTGAACAGCAACAAGGGGCTCGCGCAGGCGCTCAAGCAGACGCGCGGCGAGCTCGCCGAGCTCGGCAAGCAGCAGAAGGCCGTCGCCTCGTTCCGCGAGATGCGCACCGGGCTCGCGGGCACAGCGGAGAAGCTCGGCGAAGCGCGAACGCGCGTGAATGGCCTCGCCACTGCGTTGCGTGCGGCCGACCAACCCTCGCGCCAGATGATTGCCGATTTTGAGAAGGCGAAGCAGTCCGCGGCGCGCCTGTCGATCGAGCACGAGAAGCAGTCCGCCCGCGTACGTGAGCTGCGCGCGCAGCTCGCGAGCACGGGCATCGATACACGCCAGCTCGCCGAGCACGAACGCACGCTGCGCTCGAACATCGCGCAGACCACGGCGGCAATGCAAACGCAGACGCGCCAGCTCGAAGCCATGGCCGAGCGCGAGAAGAAGCTCGGCGCGGCGCGCGGCAAGATGCAGGCGCTACAGGGCGTCGCCGGCGGCATGGCGATCGGCGGTTACGCGGCGCGCTCGACCGGCGCGCACGCGCTCGGCGATCTGCGCGAGGCGCTCGACGAGACGAAGAAGATACAGAACGAGCGCGCGCGCATTACGGCGCTAGGCCTCGGCGACCAGGCGACAAAGGACGCCGAGAAGTACGTGCGCTCGATGAAGATGATGGGCGTGAGCACGTCGGACAACATGACGCTGATGCGCGACGCGCTGTCGATCTTCGCGGACGAGCACCACGCGCAGATGGTGATGCCGACGCTCGCGAAAATGAAGTTCGCGAACGAGGCGATGTTCGGCGCGGAAGACGCGCACGCGAACGAAGAGAAGTTCATGAACATGCTGAAGGTCATCGAGCTGCGCGGCGGCACGAAGGACGAAGCGACGTTCAGGAACGAAGCGAACATGGTACAGAAGGTGCTGTCGGCGACGGGCGGCCGCGTTGGCGGCGACGAGTGGCGCAACTTCATCCAGACGGGCGGCATCGCGGCAAAGCAGATGCGCCAGGACGCGTTCTATTACCAGATGGAGCCGCTGATTCAGGAAATGGGCGGGCACCAGGTCGGCACCGGGCTCATGTCCGCATACAGCAACGTCTACCAGGGCAAGACGACCGTGCGGGCCGCACAGGAGATGATGAAGCTCGGGCTGCTCGACAAGAAGAACGTCGAGTACAACAAAATCGGCATGATCAAGCGGATCAAGCCGGGCGCGCTGCTCGGCGGCGATCTGTTCAAGGCGTCGCCGCTCGAATGGCTCGAAAAGGTGCTGCTGCCGCAGATGGCGAAGAAGGGCGTCACGGACCCCGACAAAGTGAAGGACATGATTTCGACGATCTTCACGAACCGGACGGCCGCGAATCTGTTCTCGACGATGTACATGCAGAGCCAGCAGATCCACAAGAACGAGAAGCTGAACAAGGGCGCGTATGGCATCGACGAAATGCACGACCTTGCGTCGAAACAGACGCCCGGAAAGGAGCTCGACGCACGCGCGAAGCTGCGTGATCTGCTGAATGAAATCGGCGAGCGCATCGCGCCGATGTATAACGCCGCGCTCGACAAGACGCGCGAGCTCGCCGACAGGCTGCTGACGACGATTCAGGCACACCCACAGGCAACGAAGGTAGTCGTCGCGCTCGCGGCCGGCTTCGCCGCGCTGCTCGCGGTGCTCGGCACGTTCACGATCGTCCTCGCCGGCGTGCTCGGCCCGCTCGCAGTCGTGCGTTTCAGCATGGCGACGCTCGGCATCCAGGGCGGCATCCTGTCGCGCGCGCTCGGCATCGGCGCGGCCGCATGGCGGATGTTCGGCACGGCCGCGATGGGTGCCGGCCGCCTGTTGCTCACGACGCCGATTGGCCTATACACCGCGGCGTTCGCCGCCGCCGCGCTGCTGATCTACCGCTATTGGGGGCCGATCAAGGCGTTCGTCGGGGGCGCGCTCACGGCGATCGGCGATGCACTGGCGCCGATCGGCGTCGCGCTTCGGGGCGCATTGCAGCCGGTCGGTCGCGCGCTCGCGGCAGCAAAACCGCTGTGGAACGGGCTGGGCGGTGCGCTCTCGACGGTGGCCGGCTGGCTCGGCAAGCTGTTCGCGCCGGCGCGCGCGAGCGCCGATGCCCTATCCGCGGCGGCGGCGGCCGGCCGCGGATTCGGTGCGGTGCTCGGCACGGTGTTGCGCGTCGCGCTCGTGCCGCTCACGTGGCTCGGCCGCGCGCTCGGCGGGCTCGCCGGCCTGTTCGTGGAAGCGATGGGCGACGCGCGCGCGGCATTGAACGGCGGGCTCGCCGCGCTCGGCACGCTGATTCTGAACTGGTCGCCGCTCGGCATGTTCTACCGGGCGCTCGCGGGCGTGCTGTCGCTGTTCGGCGTCGAGCTGCCCGCGAAGTTCTCCGAGTTCGGCGGACACCTTATCGACGGGCTCGTCGGCGGCATCAGCAGCGGACTGGGCAAGGTGAAAGACGCGATTTCGAATATGGCGAACAGCACGGTGGGCTGGTTCAAAGAGAAGCTCGGCATCCATAGCCCGAGCCGTGTATTCGCGCAGCTCGGCGGCTTCGTCGGTGAAGGCGCCGCGCTCGGTATGCAGGGTGAGCAGCAGCGCATCGCGAAAGCGGCGCTCGGCCTTGCAACCGTAGCCGTCACGTCATTCGGCACACCGGCGCTCGCAAAGCCGATGCCGCCGCTCGTGCAGGCGACCGTGCCGATCGATCGCCGCGCGCCGCTCGCCGCGCCATCCGCGGCTTCATCGCCGGCCGCGCCGGCGTCGCCGATCGTCATCAACATCTACCCGCAGGCCGGGCAGGACCCGCACGCGATCGCACGCGCCGTCGAAGCCGCGCTCGATCGCCGCGAGCGCGCGAAGCAGTCGCGCATCGGCTCGCGCCTGTCGGACTGACGCAACCGGAGCCACGCATGCTCATGTCCCTCGACCAATTCGTTTTCAGCCTGACGAGCGCACCGTTCCGCGAATTGCAGCGGCGGCGCACGTGGAAGCATCCGACGAGCTCGCGCGTCGGCGCGCGCGACGGCCGCCAGTTCGCCGGCGTCGGCGATGACACGATCACGCTGAACGGCCTCGTCGCGCCCGAGACGTTCGGCTCGATCGCGTCGATTCGCGAGCTCGCCGCGATGGCGGACACCGGCGAAGCGCACGTGCTCGTCGACGGCGCCGGCAACGTCTACGGCGCGTACGTAATCGCCGAGCTGAACGAGACGCAGAGCTACCACACGGCGGACGGCACGCCGCGGCGCATCGAGTTCCAGCTCACGATCGAGCGCGTCGACGACGACGTGCTGCGCACGACGCGCGAGAAGAACACGCGCAAGGACAAGCGCTGATGCCCACGCCGACGAACGAACGCACCACGAGGGCGGAATTGCAGGACGCGCCGCGCGTCGCGCGCCTGCATCCGCAGCCGGACTACCGCATTTCAGTCGGCGGCCGCGATCTGTCGCGCCTGTTCGCGCCGCGGCTCGTGTCGCTGTCGATTTCGGAGTCGCGCTCCGACGAGGCGGACACCATCGATATCGTGCTCGACGACTCGAAAAACGATCTGGACATTCCGAAGCGCGGCGCGACGATCAAGGCGTCGATCGGATGGGCCGGCGAGCCGCTCGTCGACAAGGGCAGCTTCGTTGTGAACGAAGTCGAGCACAGCGGCGCGCCGGACATCATCACCATCCGCGCGCGCTCGGCCGCGATGACGAGCGGCATGCAGGAGCGCCGCGAGAAGAGCTGGCATCGGCAGACGATCGGCTCGATCGTCCACGCGATCGCCGGGCGCTACTCGCTGGCGCCGATCGTCGGCGACGCGCTCGCGAAGGTCCTGATCGCGCACATCGACCAGACGCACGAATCGGACATGTCGTTTCTGACGCGTCTGGCGAAGCGTTATGACGCCGTCATGAACGTGAAGGATCTACGCTTGCTGTTCATGCCGATCGGCACCGGCCAGACGGCGAGCGGAAAGCAGCTCGACGTGCTCGAACTGACGCGCGCGAGCGGCGACAGTCATCGTTACCACGTGTCCGAACGCGAGAACTACGCGGCCGTGCGCGCGCACTACCATTCGACCGGCCGCGCGAAGCGGAAGTCGGTCATCGTCGGCGGTGAGAACAACAAGAACGTGAAGGTGCTGCCGGAAGACTACGCGACGGAGGCGGAAGCGCGCGCTGCCGCGCAAGCGGAGTTCAAGCGGATGCAGCGCAGCCAGGCGACGATGAGCTACACGCTCGCGCGCGGCCGCGCCGAACTGTTCCCGGAAATGCCCGTGACCGTGTCAGGCTTCAAACCGGAAATCGACGAGACGCCGTGGCTCGTGAAGAAGGCAACGCACACGATCGGCGACGTTGGATTCACGACCGCGCTCGAGCTCGAAATGCGGGACGATCCGACGACCGATCGGCACCGATCGCATTTTCGGCGTTCCGGCAAGTAGTGCAGGGCGGTCAGGACGAGTTGCTGCGCCAGCGGTAAGCTGGCGGATCGGTGTCCGCGAAGACGCCGCCCGATCGCCATGACTTCCACGAGCGCGGCAGGTCGACCGCGAGCACGCGCCATTTCGCCAGCACGGCTGCGAACACGCCTTTGGCCTTTGAATGTCGGATCTTGTCGACAACATTCCAACCACGAACGTACTGGCGAAAGCTTCTTTGGCTGGACAGGTAGTGTGGAGCGTGAACGCCGACCCACGCGAGAATTTCGGTGGGTGTCACGTCGGGAGCGGATACGTCCGGCTCGATCGTCGGCTCCACGGGAATTTCGCCGATAAGTAGTTGCGGAGTGGCTTGGGCTGCGTCTATCTCGACTTGGCGCAGACGTAATACTTCGACGCGATGCCATGGGATCGGCGAGCGGCCGGCCAAGTAGTTGCGGACGCTACGCGTACAGCAACGAAGCGCTTCGGCAATTTGGCGGATGGAGAGGCCGTCAGTGAGCGCGATAAAATCGGACAGCTCGCCATGACGGGGCGCGGCGGGGTTCATTGTGTGGACTGCGTGGGATTCTGTAACGATTTGTAAATATGTTTACAAATTCGTGAATCAACCTGACAGGTCCGACAGGTTCAGCTAGCGATCAAATTTGACATAACGTAAATTATCGACCTTCCGGGTTGTGGTTGCCAAGTTCAAATGTCCGCTTCTGGCTAAGTTCAGATGCCCGCTTTTCGACCCATCGTACTGACCGGCCGCTGGCAATCCAGCTCCGGAGGCTTCGTTGGCTGCAACGGAACGGATCACGGGACCGGACCGATTCAAGGTCATTCCGGACGCGGCGGACGACAAGCTCACCCCGTGGCGCCGGTCGAGCGACTTGGGTTGACGACGTGGCAGATTCGGCGACGGCTGGCCGGCCGGCTGTGGGAACCCGGGCCGCAAGGGTCTCGTGTTGCAGCGCCGCGCGAGCCCGTCTACGCATTTTCCCCCGGCCACCAAGGCTCCGGCGCGGGCCGAATCAGATAATCGTCGAGGTTCTTGCCGATCAGCCATTTCGGGCATGCACCGCGGCCCGTCCACGATTTGCCCGTCGACGGATCGTAGTATTTCGCCGGCAGTTTCTTCGGCTTGTCTTTCACAAAGCCCGCGGCCCTGAGCAACTCGACTTCCGTGATGTCGAACTGCTTCACCTGTTCGCGAATGGCGGCCAGCGCCTCGGCCTTTTCCTTCTTCTTCGCTTCCTCGAGGAGCAGGTTGAGGTGGCCGAGCTCCTTCTGCAGTGTCTGAATTTTGCTGGTTGTCACGTGATCTGTGTCTTCAATCGGTGTGCTGCTCGCCCTGCGGCGGGCATGCGGATGTCGGTTGCTGTTGCCGAGTCTGTTCGGGCTTGGCCGACTGCGCGCGCGGCTTCGCCGGGCGGCGCCCTTTCAGCATTCGCGCGCGTTTCGCGTCGGCGGCCGATACCCGCCCTGCTTCGCCGCCCGCCAGATCGACTCGCACGGCATCTTCGACGAGGCACGTCCAGTACCGGTTCCCCTGGCACCAGGTCCGCATCGCGTCGCGCAATTCGGCTTCGGTCAGTCGAAGCTCGCTCGCCCGGCCGACCAGGTCCTCGAGAATGCCGACCTTGAGCGGCACCTTTGGCGCGGGATTGCGCGGGAACGCCTGCGGAAACCGCTTCTGGAGTTTCGCGATCGTCAACACCACCGGGTCCGTCGAGCTCGGCGCAGTCGCCGGCTTGGCGTCCCGCTTCTGCGGTTTCGTCACCGCCCGCTTTTGCGCGGCGTCTCTCGCCAGTTGATCGCGCAATGACGCAAGTTGCTCAAAGCCCATAACTTCCAGCTCACTGAAAAATAAGCCGAGATTGTAGCAGCCGATCGCCGTGCGTTTTAGCGATTCCGTCGCCGGGCGTTCTCGCCGACGTCGGCGATGGCCGCCGCCGCGCGCGTCCGGCGGCGCAAGCGCAGCCGCGTCGACGGATATCGCGTCGCAGATGCGGGCTCACGCGCCGCGCATCGTCTCCGGAATGTCGTCGGAATGATCGCCCCTCCCTCGCAGGAAGACGAATCGGCAAGCAAGCGGGCCGCCGGCTGCCGTCGCCTGATGTCTGCCGGCCGCCGCCGTCGTGAAAGCCGGCTCACAGCGCGTCGTGTCGCCTTTCTACCGGAAGCCGTGCTGCCCGACGACCGCGCGGCCATCAGCGGGTTCCTTGGGTTGGGCGGGTCGAGTTGGCGCCGCACGCGGAATTCGCGGCGCGATCGGCCGCAACGTTGCCCGACGCAACTCGGCGCATCGTCTGCTGCGAACCTCGTGGCCGAGGCACGATGCAATCGCGATGAAATGGCTATCATCGCTCCCGTTGCTTCCTTTTCGGCGCGCCGCTCGCGGCGATACTTACATTTTCCAAACAACATGAAACATGACGAATAACCCCGAGCGCGTCGACGCCGCCGCGCGCCACCTGGTTGCGGCCCGCCGCGCCGGCGTCGCCGGCCCGCTTCTGCCCGGCGCGTGCCGGCCCGACGACATCGAGACCGCGCTCGCGATCCAGCGGCGCGTGGCCGAGCGGCTCGGCGAGCCGGTCGGCGGATGGAAATGCGCGCTCCCGCCGCCGGGCCGGGTCGTTGTCGCGCCGATCCTCGCGTCGACGATCCGGGCCGCGGGCGGCCCGTTCCCGGTCGTCGCGGATGCGCGGACCGTCCGGATCGAGCCGGAAATCGCCTTCGTCCTGGATCGCGATCTGCCGCCGCGCGAGCGGCCATACGACGAAAACGACGTGCGCGCCGCGATCCGCGAAGTCCGTCTCGCGCTCGAGGTGCTCGGCTGTCGCTATGCGGAACCGTCGCGCGCCACCGTGCCCGAATTGCTCGCGGACGGTCAATTCAACCAGGGGCTGTGTGTCGGCCCGGTCGTGAGCGACGGCTTGAGCGCGTCGCTCGACACGATCGCGCTCGAATTTCGCGGCGGCGTGAACCGGACGTGCGACGGCAGGCATCCGGACGGGCATCCGCTCAAGCCATTGATCTGGCTCGTGAATTTCCTCGCAGCGCGGGGCGAGCCGGTCCGGGCCGGGCAGATCGTCACCACCGGCTCGTATGCGGGCGCGATCGATGTGCCGCTCGATCTGGCATTGACGGTGCGATTCGGCGAGCTCGGCAGCCTCGCGGCTGAGTGGCGCGCCTGAGCGGCTAGCGCCGCTCCGCGGCTCGGGAGGCCTGGCGTTTGCGTCGTCGCGCACGGTGACGGTCGTCGCGATCGTCCCTGCCCCCGGTGGATGTCCCGTCGCCGCTCGCTTTGAGACTGATATCCGCGAAAAATGACCGCCCGCCCGCACGCCGTGGCCGGCTCGACACCAGATCAAGGCAAAATACGGGTTTTGCGCCCGTCGGGCTCAGATACGAGATGCCGGAGCAGGACGTCCGACGCGCCGCTCGTCGTTCGTCTCGCGTCCGGCAGGAAAGCCCGCCTGAAAGGCGGGGCCAATGGAGCCTTATTCCCATGACCGAATCGAACATTTCATTCGCCGGCAGGCTGTCGCTCGCCTTCGGCCTGTTCTTCTCCGTGCTCGGCGACCGCGAGCTCGCGAACCGCGCCCGCCGCTTGCGCGACGCGGAACCCCCCGCCGCACCGGACGCGGCGCCCGTCGCGCCGCGCCAGCCCGCGGCGGCGAGCGCGCCCGAGGTCATCAAGGAAGCGACGCCTGACGCGGCGCTTCAACTGCTCGGTCTTCTTCAGCGCGACGCACGCCTCATCGATTTCGTCGAAGAGGACATCGCCGGCTACTCCGATGCGGACATCGGCGCGGCCGCGCGCATCGTGCACGACGGCTGCCGCGCGACGCTGCGCGAGCATTTCACGATCCGCCCGGTGCGCGACGAGGCAGAAGGCGCGCGCGTGACGATCGGCGAAGGCTTCGATGCGGCTGCGATCCGCCTGACGGGCAACGTCGTCGGCAAGCCGCCGTTCCACGGCAGCATCGGCCATCGCGGCTGGCGTGTCGACGCCGTCCGGCTGCCGAAGCTGAACCCGGGACACGACGCGTCGATCATCGCTCCGGCCGAGGTGGAGCTATGAGCGAGCCGCGTTATTCGATCGGCATCGATCTCGGCACCACGCACTGCGCGCTGTCGTACGTGGATCTCGCCGCGAGCGACGGCGAGCGGACCCGTCTCGACGTGCTGCCCATCGCGCAGTTGACCGCGCCGGGCGCGATCGAATCGCCGAATCTGCTGCCGTCCTTCCTGTATCTGCCGCATCCGAGCGAGCTCGCGCCGGGCGAGCTCGCGCTGCCGTGGGCGGCCGAGCGCGACTTCGCAGTCGGCGAGCTCGCGCGCAGCCGCGGCGCGGGCACGCCGATCCGCCTCGTGTCGAGCGCGAAGAGCTGGCTGTGCCATCCGGGCGTCGATCGCCGCGCCGGCATCCTGCCGAGCGACGCGCCGCCCGAAGTCGCGCGCGTGTCGCCGCTCGAAAGCTCGGTGCGCTATCTGACCCACTTGCGCGACGCGTGGAATCACGCGCATCCGGATGCGCCGTTCGATCAGCAGGACGTCACCGTGACGATTCCCGCGTCGTTCGATCCGGCCGCGCGCGAGCTGACGGCCGAGGCCGCGCAGGCGGCCGGCTACGCGCGCATGACGCTGCTCGAGGAGCCGCAGGCGGCGCTCTACAGCTGGATCGAGAAAAGCGGCGGCGCGTGGCGCAAGGAAGTCAAGGTCGGCGACATCATCCTCGTCGTCGACGTCGGCGGCGGCACGACGGACCTGTCGCTGATCGCGGTCGTCGAGCGCGACGGCAACCTCGAGCTGCATCGCGTCGCGGTCGGCGAGCACATCCTGCTCGGCGGCGACAACATGGATCTCGCGCTCGCGCACGTCGTCGCGCGCAAGCTCGCCGCGCAGGGCACGCAGGCCGATCCGTGGCAACTGCGCGCGCTCACCTACGCGTGCCGCGGCGCGAAGGAGACGCTGCTCGGCGATCCGTCGGCGCAGGCCGTGCCGCTCGTCGTGCCGAGCCGCGGTTCGAAGCTGATCGGCGGCTCGATTCGCACCGAGCTCACGCGCGCCGAGCTGACGCAGACGATCCTCGAAGGGTTCTTCCCGCAGGTCGACGCGTCGGCGCGGCCCGTGAGCCGCACGCGCGCGGGCCTCACGCAGCTCGGCCTGCCGTACGCGCAGGACGCCGGCGTCACGCGCCATCTCGCGGCGTTTCTCGGCCGGCAGGTCGCGGCGCTCGCGGAGCTCGGCGGGCTGCAGCATGCGCACGACGCATCGGCGAGCTTCCTGCATCCGACCGCGGTGCTGTTCAACGGCGGCGTGTTCAAGTCGCCGCTGCTCGTCGAGCGCCTTCTCGACACGCTCAACGGCTGGCTCGCGGCCGAAGGCGCGGCGCCCGCGCGCCTGCTCGGCGGCGCCGACCTCGATCTCGCGGTGGCGCGCGGCGCGGCCTACTACGGCTACGTGAAGCGCGGCCGCGGCGTGCGCATTCGCGGCGGCACGGCGCGCGCGTACTACATCGCGGTGGAATCGGCGATGCCGGCCGTTCCCGGCCTCGAGCCGCCGATCCAGGCGTTGTGCGTCGCGCCGTTCGGGATGGAGGAAGGCACCGACGCCGCGCTGCCCCCGCAGGAATTCGGCCTCGTGGTCGGCGAGCCCGTCCACTTCCGCTTCTTCGGTTCGTCGGTGCGCCGCCAGGACCAGGTCGGCACGCTGCTCGACTTCTGGTCGCCCGACGAGCTGCAGGAACTCGACGCGATCGAGGCGACGCTGCCGACCGAAGGCCGCACGTCGGGCGAGATCGTGCCGGTGAAGCTGCATGCGCGTGTGACGGAAGCCGGCACGCTCGAGCTCGAAGCCGTGCAAGGCGGCACGAACGAACGCTGGAAGGTGGAGTTCGACGTGCGCGGCGGCGCGAATGCGTAACCGATGAAACGATTCATCGTCGGCATCGATCTCGGGACGAGCAATACCGTCGTGGCGTATGTCGAGGCGGGCGGCGACGCGATCCGCGTGTTCGACGTCGATCAGCTCGTCGCGCCCGGCGAAGTCGGCGCGCGGCCGCTGCTGCCGTCGGCGCGCTATCACCCGGCGCCGGGCGAGTTCGCGCCGGGCGAGCTGCAACTGCCGTGGCGCGATGCCGAAGCGGGCGATGCAGCCGATGCCGGCGACGCGCCGCCCGCGGTGATCGGCACGCTCGCGCGCACGCTCGGCGCGCAGGTGCCGGGCCGGCTCGTGACGAGCGCGAAGAGCTGGCTGTCGCATGCGTCGGTCGATCGTCTCGCGCCGATCCTGCCGTGGGGCGCGGCCGACGCCGGCGGCAAGGTATCGCCCGTCGCCGCGAGCGCGAGCTATCTCGCGCACGTGCGCGCCGCGTGGAACCGGCGCTTTCCGGACGCGCCGCTCGAACAGCAGGACGTCGTGCTGACGGTGCCCGCGTCGTTCGACGACGGCGCGCGCTCGCTCACGCTCGAAGCCGCGCGGCTCGCGAAGCTGCCCGCGCTGCGCCTGCTCGAGGAGCCGCAGGCCGCGTTCTACGACTGGCTGTTCCATCATCGCGACTCGCTGCGCGAGGAACTGGCGCGCACGCGGCTCGTGCTCGTGTGCGACGTCGGCGGCGGCACGACCGATCTCACGCTGATCAAGGTGCACGCCGAGGACGGCGAGCCGCAGTTGACGCGCATCGGCGTCGGCGATCACCTGATGCTCGGCGGGGACAACATGGATCTCGCGCTCGCGCGCGTCGCCGAGGCGAGGCTCGCGCGGGACGGCGGCGCGCGTCTTTCGGCGGCGAGCCTGTCGCAGCTCGTCGAACGGTGCCGTGCGGCGAAGGAGCGTTTGCTCGATGCGAACCCGCCCGATTCGGTGGGTGTCACGCTGCTCGGCGCCGGCGCGCGGCTCGTCGGCGGCGCGCGCAAGACCGAGCTGGGCCGCGCGGAGGTCGAGCAAATCGTCGTCGACGGATTCTTTCCGGCCGGCGGCCCGGACGATCTGCCGCGTCGCTCGCGCGCGGCGCTCGTCGAGTTCGGCCTGCCCTACGCCGCCGATGCGGCCGTCACGCGGCACGTCGCGGCGTTCCTGCACCGGCTCGCCGCGCAATCGCGCGACGCGCTCGGCGCGGCGGGCGCGTCGGATCGGGCGTTGCCGGTGCCCGACACGCTGCTGCTCAACGGCGGCGTGTTTCGCTCGAGGGCGCTCGCCGAGCGCGTCGCGGGCGTGCTCGGCGACTGGCGCGGGCAGCCGCTGCACGTGCTGCGCAACGATCATCCGGACGTCGCGGTCGCGCGCGGCGCGGTCGCGTACGGGCTCGCGCGCGCCGGCCGGGCGCCGAGAATCGGCGGCGGCTCGCCGCGCAGCTATTTTCTCGTCGTCGACGACGGCGCGCACGCGTCGCGCGGCGTTTGCGTGCTGCCGCGCGGCACGGCCGAGGGGCATGACGTGCGTCTCGACGATCGCGTGTTCGCGCTTCGGCTCGGGCATCCGGTGCGTTTCCATCTGGCGTCGACCGTCGCCGACCATGCATGGCGCGCGGGCGAGCTCGCGGATCTCGGCGCGGGCGGTTTCGTCCGGCTGCCGCCCGTCGCGACGGTCGTCCGGCGGCAGGACGCGGGCGGTGCGAGCGAGCGGCTCGTCAAGCTGACGACGTCGCTCACCGAGGTCGGCACGCTCGACATGCGCTGCATCGCGACGGACGACTCGTCGCAGCGCTGGCAGCTCGAATTCCAGTTGCGGCGCGAGCCGGCGGGCGGCGGCGACGCGGCCGATGCGTCGCGCCATCCGTCGCTCGATGAGGCGATCGAGCTGATCGATCGCTCGTTCGGCGCGCGGCTCGCGAACGTCGACCCGAAGGAAGTCCGGCGCCTGCGCGGGCAGCTCGAGCAGTTGCTCGGCGCGCGCGACGCGTGGGACATCGCCCTGCTGCGCGAGCTGTTCGGCGCGCTGTGGGCGCGCGCCGGCCGGCGGCGGCGCTCGGCGGATCACGAGCGCGTGTGGCTGAACCTCGCCGGCTACTGCGTTCGGCCGGGCTTCGGCCATCCGCTCGACGACTGGCGCGTCGCGCAGCTCTGGACGCTGTTCGACGACGGCATCCAGTACGTGAACGACGCTCAGGTGTGGTCCGAATGGTGGACGCTGTGGCGGCGGGCGGCGGGCGGACTCGACGACGACGCGCAGCGCGAGGCGCTCGACGCGATGGCGTGGCTGCAGGAAGCCGCGCGCGCGAAGCGGCCGAAGCTGCCGTTCGACGCCGCGAAGATCGGGGACATGGACATCGTGCGCCTGTCCGCGTCGCTCGAACGTGTTCCCGTCGAGCGCAAGATCGCGCTCGGCGAAGATCTGCTCGCGCGGTTGCGAAGGCCCGCGGAGAATCATCAGTGCTGGTGGGCGATCGGCCGCATCGGCGCGCGGCGGCCGCTGTACGGCAGCGCGCACGGCGTCGTGCCGCCCGACGTCGCGGGACGCTGGCTGGATGCGATCCTCGCCGTCGACTGGAAGAAGGTCGAGCCGGCCGCGTTTGCGGCCGCGCAGATCGCGCGGATGACGGGCGACCGGTCGAGCGACGTGGCGGCCGACGTGCGCGAGCGGGTTGTGCGCCGGCTGGCGGCGATGAATGCGTCGGATGCGTGGGTCCGGATGGTGAGCGAGGTCGTCGCGCTCGACAGCGCGGACACCGGCCGCGCGTTCGGCGAATCGCTGCCGGCCGGATTGAAGCTGGTCGCCGATTGAGCGCAACGGCGCGGCGGGCTTGCGGCCGGCGAGACGCGCGCGGCATGCGCGACGCGCCGGCCCGGCCGCGGCTCGCGGGCCGCGCCGTCGATGATCGCCCGGCGGGCGAGCCGCGTCACCAGTGCAGACGCAGCCCGTCGGCCTCGCATGCCGACACGTGCGTGCCGAAGCGCCGGCTTTCGCGTTCGAGCACCGCGTGCAGCCAGGCCTTGCCGTCGGCGGGCGCGCGTTGCAGCCGCAGATTCCGGATCTGCATCGGCACCGCCGAAAGCTCGACGAGCGCGCCGCTGTCCGCGTCGAGCACCGGAAAGTACATCAGCGCGAGATCCGGCCGGAACGGATGATGGCCGTGAATGCCTTCGTAGTCGTTCAGGCAATCGCCGCAGCCGTACAGGATCAGCCGCTCGCGGTAGATCTCGATGCCTTTGACATGGTGTGATGAATGGCCGTAGATGACGTCGGCCGCGCCGGCGTCGATCAGCCGGTGCGCGAACGCGTGTTCGTCGTCGCCGATCTCGAACCCCCAGTTGCCGCCCCAATGGAGCGAAACGACGACGAGATCGCCTTCGCGTCGCTGCGCGGCGATCCGCTCGCCGGTCCGTGTCGCCTGCTCCGGCGACAGATTCTCCAGATAGTTGATGCCGCTGCGTCGCGCCGTCGCCGCCCACGACGGCGGCACGCCGCTCGTTTCGCTCGCATACGCGTAGACGCGAACGCGGCGCCCGTGCGCGAGCTGCAGCGTGGCGGGCTCGGCCGCGCGCGCGTCGTCGTCGCCCGCGCCGGCGGTCCGGATGCCGGCCCGGTGCAGCGTGGCGAGCGTCTCGGCGAGACCCGCGCGCCCCCAGTCGAGCGAATGGTTGTTCGCGAGCACGCAGCAGTCGATCCGCGCGCTCGACACGCAACCGACGTTGCGCGGGTGCATCCGGTACAGGACTGGCTTGTCCGGCCAGCGGTCGCCGCTCGTCGTGATCGCGGTCTCCAGATTGACGATCCGCACGTGCGGCTGCACGCGGTCGAGTTCCGCGAGCGCGTCGCCCCACGGATACGCGCAGTCGACGCGCGCGGGCAGCGCGCCGTTCGCGCGCTCGGCGAGACGCACGTAGTCGCGCGCGGAACGGCAATAGCGCTCGTACAGCCGGGGATCGCCCGGATGCGGCAGGATCTGGTCGATTCCGCGGCCCGTCATCACGTCGCCGCAGAGGAACAGGCGCACGCGGGCGTCGCGCGGCGCATCATCGGTTTCGTTCATCGCATCGACGCGCGCGCCGGCCGCGCGCGCGCTCCTTCAGACAAACAGCCCGTTGCGGGTTGCCCGGCGGCGCGTGCCGCGTAGCGCGCATGCGTCGCACGGTTCGCTTCAGCCGATCGAATCGATGATTGCCTTGAACGCGCGCCACTCGGTTGCGGCCCACACTTCGGCGTGCGAGCGCCCGAGCGTGCGCAGGATCGCCGACACCTTGAACGCGGTCTCGATGTCGGGCGCGGAAAATATGTCGAGATAATCGTACGGCCCGAGAATCGCGTAACAGTGCCGCCATTCGACGCCCGGGCACGCTTGTTCGATTTCCTTGACCGTGCGTTTCTCGAGCGTTTCCAGACTCGACGGCGATCGAAGTCCTTCCGGGGACAAGCGCGTCAACAAAATGAAGTCCGGCATGGTCGCCTCCTTGTGCGTGGATCGGCGTCCTTCAAGCATTGCGCATCGGACCGCGCGCCCGTTGATCACGATCAAGGTCCTCACGCATGCGCGCGACGCGGGCCGCCGCGCGACAAGGCGCTTGCCGCCGATCACGGCCTGGCGGGCGCGAGCAGGCCGAGGTCGCGCAACTCGCGATACGACAGCGCGCGCTTGCGCGCGCCGTACACGCCGCGGCGGCCGTAAAGGTGCTCGAGGTCGAAACGCTCCGACGCATCGACGACGCGCCCGAGCACCACATCGAACACGGCGGCGTGCTCGCGCGCCGCGCGCGTGCCGGTATCGGCGGCTTCACGGCGAGAGAACGGCAGTGCGTCGAGCTCGACCAGATACCACGTCGGCCCGATCTTGTGGGCCTGCGCATGCGCGGACACGGGCCGCATCCGTGCGCGCCGTTCCTCCGCGCGCCGCGCGTCGCGCGCCTTTTCTTGCTGGATGCGCGACGCGAGCGCGGCGTTGCGCATCAGCGTGCCGAGCTCGGGATGGACGTAGAACGCGCAGTCCGCATCGTCGAGCGCGACGACGCCATGCGCGGCGTGGATGCGCACGTGCCCGTGCTTCGACGACGTGTGCGTTGCCACGAGGCTTGCCGGGAGGTCCGTGAGCTCAGGGAAGCGCTGCGCGAGCTCCGCGCGCACCAACGCCCATGCGGCGCCGACGCGCGCCGACAGGAACGCGCGCAGCGCCCGCTGACGCGGCGGCCTGCCGGGCGTGTGCGCATGGGCGGCGGCCGGCCTGGCCTGGCTGGCCGGCTGCCCGGCGCGCGCCTCCCGGAAATTGCGGTTCGCGTTGACCATGACGATTCGCCTGTCGTTACCGACGATGAATGACGGCTTCGGGCGCGCGAGCGCGTGTCGCGCGGCGCGAACGCCGCGCGTCGCGGCGACCCGCCCTCGGCGCTGCCCCCGCGCCTCCCCGCGAGCGAGGTCACTGGCGCCGGTCGTTGTCGTCCCCCTCCTCGCTCTCCAGTATCTCGAACACGCGCGCGGCCCGCCCGTGCGGCTCGCGATCGAGCCGGAACAGCAGGCGCTCGTCGGATCGCAGCCACGTGTAT
Organism: Burkholderia thailandensis E264; assembly: GCF_000012365.1. NCBI lineage: Bacteria > Pseudomonadati > Pseudomonadota > Betaproteobacteria > Burkholderiales > Burkholderiaceae > Burkholderia > Burkholderia thailandensis. The sequence goes on along the minus strand of NC_007650.1, from coordinate 1,567,934 downwards.
GCGTCGAGCACTTCGGCGCTCGTCGGCGCGATTTCGAGTATTTTCGCGATGACGTCGTCCTCGACCGGTCCGATGATGTCGCGGATCTCGGTCGCGGTGGCGGGGTGCGATGCGGAATTGAGCTTGTTGGCCATGGTTTTTCTCCCGTTCCGGTTGAGATCGATTGCTTCGCTGCGTACCGGCGCGATGCGTCAACCCTTGATGCAGACAAGCGGCGCGAGCCGCGCGACCTTGCGCGCGAGCCCGGCCTCGGCCGCGGCGTCGACGACCGCGCCGACGTCCTTGTAAGCGCCCGGCGCCTCTTCGGCGATGCCGCGGTCCGACAGGCTGCGGATCACGATGCCGCGGGCCGCGAGCTCGTCGACGAGCGCCCGGCCGCGCCAGCGCCGGGAGGCCGCGAAGCGGCTCATCGCGCGGCCCGCGCCGTGGCACGCCGAGCCGAAGGCGCGCTCGCCGCCCGGGGCGTTCGCCCCCGCCAGGACGTACGACGCCGTTCCCATGCTACCGCCGACCAGCACCGGCTGGCCCGCGTCGCGCAGCGCATCGGGCAGCGCCGGATGTCCAGGCCCGAACGCGCGCGTGGCGCCCTTGCGGTGCACGTAGAGCTGCCTGCGGCGGCCGTCGATCACGTGATCCTCGACCTTGCACGTGTTGTGCGACACGTCGTAAAACAGGGTCAGCTGCGCGGCCGGCAATACCTTCGCGAAGACTTCGCGGGTCAGATGCGTGAGGACCTGCCGGTTCGCGAGCGCGCAGTTGATCGCCGCGCGCATCGCGCCCAGGTAGCGCTCGCCGAGGTCCGACAGAATGGGCGCGCACGCGAGCTCGCGATCGGGCAGCGCGATCCCGTAGCTTTTTGCGGCGATCACCATGGCCTTCAGAAACTCGGTGCCGATCTGATGGCCCAGCCCGCGCGAGCCGCAGTGGATCGTCACGACGACCTGCCCGCGCTGCAGCCCGTAGCGTTGCGCGCATGCGGGATCGTAGATGTCCTCGATCTCCTGCACTTCGAGATAGTGATTGCCGGAGCCGAGCGTGCCCAGCTCGTCGCGCTGGCGCCGTTTCGCGAGCGCCGACACCATCGACGGCTTCGCATGCCGCACCATCCCGCCCTCTTCGATGCGCTCGAGATCGCTCGGCGTTCCGTAACCCTGCTCGACGGCCCACACGGCGCCGCCCGTGAGCATGTCGTCCGTTTTCGCGGCCGACAGCCGAAGCCGCCCGGTGCTGCCGATGCCGGCCGGAATGTGCGCGAACAGCGCGTCGGCGAGCGTTTTCTTCACCGCGTCGATGTCGTCCCGCACGAGTCCCGTGTGCAGCGTGCGCACGCCGCACGAGATGTCGAAGCCGACGCCGCCCGCCGAGATCACGCCGCCCGCGTGCGCGTCGAACGCCGCGACGCCGCCGATCGGAAAACCGTATCCCCAGTGCGCGTCCGGCATCGCGTACGACGCGCCGACGATGCCCGGTAGCATTGCGACGTTGCAAACCTGCTCGTAGACCTTGTCGTCCATGTCGGCGATCAGCTTGCGGTCCGCATAAATGACGCCCGGCACGCGCATCGCGCCCGTCGCGGGGATGTGCCACTCGAATTCGCCGTGCCGCGTCAGTCGGGTCAAATCCATCGGCAAGCTCCGTTCATACGTCGACGACGCACTCGGCGGCCCACGCGCCGTCGCCGCGGCGGCCCACGTGGAGCGCCGTGTAGGTCGCGCCCTTCGGCTCGACGGCCGGCCGGTGCCGCGCGGCGTCGATCCGCTCGCCCGCGATGCGCGCGCGCAGGCCGTTTTCGGCGAGCGTCACTTCGAAGCGGCTGAACAGCATCTTGCGCACCGCCATTTCGTAGACGATGGCGTTGAGCCAGTCGACGAGCAGCAGTTCGCGGTCCGCCTCCGCGCACGCGATCTCGACGTCGCGCAGCGCCCGGACCGACGCCGGATTCGCGACGATCGCCGTCAGCGCGAGCGCGGCCTGTTCGTAAGCCTGCGCGAGCGTCTCGCCGACGCCGCGCACGCCGATGTCCGCGCCATGCCGGAAGTGTTCCCAGAATGCGGTCATTTGCGTCGCTCCGCGCGTGCCCTGCCGCCCAATCGCATGCGAGACAAGCCTAGGCGTCGCGTCCGGGCGGGCCTTGACTTGCGTCAATCGCCGCGCCGGGGCCTCGCTCAAAATCGAGGCGCGGCGGCGGAGCGTCGAGTGGGAGGCCATCATGCAGGTGCGAGAGCTGAGTATCGAGATCCCCGTGCCGGCCGCGTCCGAGCGGCCGCTTTCGCACGTCGAGCGCGCGGTGATGCGGCAGGTGGGCGCGTCGTCGCTGCCGGTCCGGTTCGTCGTCGCGTCGAGCGACGCGACGACGTGGCGGTGCGAAGTCGGCGTGATCGAAGACGCGCCCGCGGGCGTCGCGACGAATTCGGCGTTCGGATTCGTCGAGCGCGAGATCGGCGAAACGGACGCATTCAACGTCGCAATGATCGTGCCCACCGGCATCGGCTGCGCGATCGGCGGGCATGCCGGCGACGCGGCGCCGGCCGTCGCGCTGCTCGCATCGGTCTGCGACACGCTGCTCACCCATCCGAATGCGGTCAACGCATCCGATCTGAACGAGATGCCCGGGAATGCGCTGTACCTCGAGGGCAGCACGCTGACGCGCCTGCTGATGGGCACGATCGGCTTGCGGCGCGTGCGCGCGAATCGCGTGCTCGCGATCGTCGAGGCGCACGACGACGCACCGATCCTCCATGCGGCGATCAACTCGGTGGCGGCCGCCGGCGCGACGTGCGGCATCCAGTGCCCCGGCGTCGTGCTGACCGATCCCGACGTGCAGGTGGCGTCGCATTTCATGCCGTCCGGGCGGGCGACGGGCACGGTCAGGCATCTCGACCGGCTGCTCGATGCGATCGCCGCGCGGCGCGGCGAGTTCGACGCGATCGCGCTGTCGAGCCGCGTCGCGGTGGAGGCCGAGCGGCGCATCGCGTATTTCCGCAGCCACGGCGAGCTCGTGAATCCGTGGGGCGGCGCCGAGGCGCTGCTCACGCACGCGCTGTCGCTGCTCCTGAACGTGCCGGCCGCGCATGCGCCGATGTCCGACTCGGCGGCGGTCGCGCACGAGGACATCGGCATCGTCGATCCGCGGATGGCCGCCGAAGCGATTTCCACCGGCTTCTTCATGTGCGTGCTGAAAGGCCTGAAGCAGAGCCCGCGGATCGTCGCGAGCGCTGCCGCAATGCGTGCGAGCGGCACGCTCACGGCCGCCGACGTGTCGTGCGTGATCACGCCGGACGGCTGTATCGGGCTGCCGGTGCTCGCGGCGCTCGAGCAGCGGATGCCGGTCATCGCGGTGCGCGGCAACGCGAACGTCATGCGCAACCGGCTCGCGGATCTGCCGTGGGCGCCGGGGCAACTGCACGAGGTCGACAATTATCTGGAGGCGGCGGGGCTCGTCGCCGCGCTGAGGCGCGGCATCTGGCCGGGCGCGCTGCGGCGTCCGATCGCCGGTGTCGCCGTGCAGCCGTTCGTGCGGGCGGCCCAGGCGAAGGCGCGCGAGCGGCGGGCCGAGCCCGCGTATCTGCCCGAGCTGTAGCGCGGCGATGACGGCTCCGCGAAACATCGACGTCACTCGCTCGCCGGCGCCCGGGCGCGGCGGATGCCGGCCCTCGGCCCGCCGAGTGGCCGATCAGGCGCGGCCGCCGTGCCGGAGCGCGGGCGCCGGCGTCGAACCCGATACCCGCGTCGAACTCGCGCGCCGCTCGCCCCGCGCGCGTGCACTCGCGCGACGCCCTGCCGCGCCCCGCCGCGGCCCGACCGTGGCCGCGCCGCGATGATGGACGCGGGCGACCTGCAAGGCCTGACGAGCGCGCAAGCCGCGCAGCGCCTTGCGCAATCGGGCCCGAACGAAGTGGCCGAGACGCGCGTGCCGCTTGCGCGGCGCATCGCCGCGCGTTTCTGGGCGCCGATCCCGTGGATGCTCGAAGCGGCGATCGTGTTGCAGCTCGTCGTCGGCGAGCGGCTCGAGGCGGCGATCATCGGCGCGCTGCTGATCTTCAACGTCGCGCTCAGCCTGTTTCAGGAAACGCGCGCGGCCGGCGTGCTGGACGCGCTGAAGGCTCGGCTCGCGCCCGTGGCGACGGTCAAGCGCGACGGGCGATGGACACGCGTTCCGGCGGCGTCGCTCGTGCCCGGCGACGCCGTGAGGCTGGCGCTCGGCGTGATCGTGCCCGCCGACGTGCGGATCGCCTCCGGCGCGGTGCTGCTCGACCAGTCGATGCTGACGGGCGAATCCGCTCCCGTCGACGCGGGCGCGGGCGCGGCGGCTTACGCGGGCGCGCTCGTGCGCCAGGGCGCCGCGATAGCCGAAGTGACGGCGACGGGCGCGCGCACCTACTTCGGCCGCACGGCCGAACTGGTCCGCACGGCGGCGGGCGACAGCAGCGAGCAGCGCGCGATCGTCGCGGCCGTGCGCAATCTCGCGATCGTGAATGCGGCGATCGTCGCCGCGCTCGTGCTGTACGCGCACGCGGCCGGCATGGCGCTGCCGCATCTCGTCGCGCTCGTGCTGACGGCGGTGCTCGTGTCGATTCCGGTCGCGCTGCCGGCAACCTTCACGCTCGCGGCCGCGCTCGGCGCGCAGCGTCTCGCGCGCGGCGGCGTCCTGCTCACGCGTCTGTCCGCGCTGCACGACGCCGCGGCCGTCGACGTGCTGTGCGTCGACAAGACCGGCACGCTGACCGAGAACGCAATGCGGGTGGACGCGGTGCGCGCGGCGTCGCCGGACGCGGGCGAAGACGACGTGCTTGCCTGCGCGGCGCTCGCGAGCGCGGAAGGCTCGCCGGACGCCGTCGATACGGCGATTCGCGACGCGGCGCTCAGGCGCGCGAGCGCGGCGCACTGTTCGCGGCCGCTCGCGGACGCGCGCGTCGTGCGATTCACGCCGTTCGATCCGACGCGCAGGATCGCCGACGCGTACGTCGATGTCGGCGGCGCACGGATGCTGCGCGTGCTCAAGGGCGCGCCCGCGGCGGTTGCCGCGGCGGCGGGGGTACCCGTCGACACGGCCGCGATCGATGCGCTCGCGCGAAACGGGCTGCGCGTGCTTGCCGTCGCCGCCGGGCAAGACGGCGGCCCCGTTTCGCTCGTCGGCTATGTCGGCCTTGGCGATCCGCCGCGCGCCGATTCCGCGCCGCTCGTCTCGAAGCTGCGCGCGATGGGCGTGCGCGCGGTGATGATCACGGGCGACACGGCGGCGACGGCCGCCGTCGTCGCGCGCGCGGTCGGGCTCGGCGCGCGCGCGGTCGGGCTCGGCGCGCGCGTCGCGTCGCGCACGGATGCGAGCCGGCCGCCGCGCCCGTCCGAGGATGTCGACGTCTACGCGCAGGTGCTGCCCGAAGACAAGTTCCATCTGGTGAAGGCGTTCCAGGGCGACGGGCACGTCGTCGCGATGTGCGGCGACGGCGTCAACGACGCGCCCGCGCTGCGGCAGGCGCAGGCGGGCATCGCGGTGTCGAGCGCGACCGACGTCGCGAAAAAGGCCGCGGCGATCGTGCTGACCAAGCCCGGCCTCGACGGCATCGTCGCGGCGATCGTCGAGGGCCGCCTCGCGTTCGAGCGACTGACGACATACGCGCTCAACGCGCTTGCGAAGAAAATCCATCTCGTGCTGTTTCTCGCGGCAGGCGTCGTCATGACGGGGCACGCGCTCCTGACGCCGATGCTGATGGCGCTGCTGCTCGTCACGGGCGACTTCATCACGATGGCGCTGACGACCGACCGCGTGAGCCCGTCGGCCATGCCGGACGCATGGAGAATGCGGCGAATCACGTTGATCGCCGTCGCGATCGGCCTGTGCCAGTGCGCGTTCGGCATCGCCGTGATCGCGGTCGCCTATTTTCGTTATGCGCTGCCGATCGACGCGCTGCGCAGCCTCGCGTTCGCCACGCTCGTGTTCGACAGCCAGGCAGTCGTCTACGTGATCCGCAACCGCCGGCGCGGGCGGCCGACGCGGCCGGGGGCGCTGCTCGTCGGCTCGTCGCTCGCCGACGTCGCGCTCGCCGTCGCGCTGACGACGAGCGGCGCGCTGATGACGCCGCTCGCGTTTCCGATCGTCGCGGCGGCGTTCGTCGCGACGATCGGCTTTGCAATCGCGCTCGCGCTGCTGAAGGCGGCCGCGCTCGGATGGATGGCGCGCGCGGCGTCTCGCGCGGCCCGAAAGCGCGAGACGACCGACGCGCCGGCGCAACGCGGCGCGCGCCGCCCGTCCTGACGCCGCTGCGGATGCGGCGCGCGCCGGCGATTCGCACGGCCCGGCGCATCCTTTTCGCGCGGCAACGCGCCGGCGCGCGACGCGCTCGCCTCGGCCGCCGCGGGCGCGCGGTGGCCCGCGAAGCCGTCGATCGCTCGCGCGCCGCCCCGCGGCCGTCAGGCGTTTGCCCCGCCGCCGTCCTTTCCTGCGCGTCGAAAGCGCAGCTTGCGCTCGCGCTGCAGATACGCCCAGTCGATCTTCGCGAATACATAGACGAGCGCGAGAAACGCGAGCTGCGACACCGCGAAATAGAGGCCGAGATACGCGCCGCCGAGATTCGATTCCGGCTCGACGTAATCGTGCGTGAACTGACCGAGCCACGCCCACAGCGCGTAGCTCGCCAGCCGCCCGAAGAAGAACGGCACGCCGATCAGCGGCAGCGGCAGCCCGGTCAGCCCGTAGGCGATGAACAGATAGTTCGACGGCAGCGGACTGAACGCATACGCAAGCAGCACCCAGGCGGTCGCGCGCCGGCGCTGCTCGATCCACGCCCTCGCGACGTCGACGTTGCGGCGGTCCGCTTCGCCCATCAGGCGCCCTCGCACGAGCGCGCGCGACGCCTTGGCGAGCATCAGCCGGCCGCTCGTCGCCGCGCCCGCCGCGACGAGCGCCATCAGCAGCGGATCGTCTTCGGGCCGGCTGAAGCCGAGCCACGACATCGCCATCCACGTCGGCGGCGCGAACGCCGGCACGAGGTTCAGCAGCAGGATCGTGGCGAACAATGCGGCGAGAGTCGACATCGGCGTGATTCCTCGAATCGGCGGCGCGGCTGCGCGGCTCGGGCGCCGCGCTCAGCGCGCGAGCAGCGGGACGAGCCCGAACAGCGCCGCGAGCGGCGGGACCGCGAGCAGCGCCAGCAGCCCGCACGCGGCGCACGCGGGCACGATCCACAGATACCGGTTGCCCGCGAACGGCCTGCTTGCGCGCTCGCCGCCCGCGAGCGAACGGACGACGAAGATCAGCGCGACGTTGACCGCGACGAGCGCGACGAACGCCACGGTGCGCGCGAATGCCGGGTCGCCACCGCGCGCGAGCAGCAGCGCGTACAGGCCGATCACGCCGGCCGCCGCGAGCGCGCCCGCCGCCGCGCCCCGCGCGATGAGCGGCGACGTCCACGGCCGCACGTGCGGCGGCCTCGGCGGCACGCGCATCGCGTCGATGCGCGCGGGCTCGTTCTCGAACACGAGCGAGCACACCGGATCGATCACGAGCTGCAGCGACACGATGTGCAGCGGCGCGAGCATCGCGGGCCAGCCGGCGAGCGCGGGCACCATCACCGCGGCGATCATCGGCAGATGGACGGAGACCGTATAGCCGAGCGCCTGCATCAGGTTCGCGTAGATGCGCCGGCCCTGGCGGATCGCCGACACGATCGGCGTGAAATCGTCGCGCAGCAGCACGAGCGCGGCGACCTCGCGCGCGACCTCGGCGCCGTGCAGCCCCATCGCGATGCCGACGTGCGCGGCCTTCAGCGCGGGCGCGTCGTTCACGCCGTCGCCCGTCATCGCGACGACGTGCCCGCCGCGTTCGAGCGCGGTGACGAGGCGCAGCTTCTGGTCCGGCCGCACGCGCGCGAACACGTCGGCGCGCTCGGCCGCTTCGCCGAGCGCCGCGTCGCTCATCGCCGCGATTTCGTCGCCCGTGACGACCGCATGCGCGGCGACGCCGACCTCGCCCGCGACCGCGCGCGCGGTCGACGGATAGTCGCCCGTGATCATCACGACGCGGATGCCGGCCGCGCGGCACGTGGCGATCGCGTCGGCCACCTCGGCGCGCACCGGGTCGATCAGGCCGACCAGCCCGACGAACCGGAAATCGAAGTCGTGCTGCCGCGCGGGCCATTCGCCTCGCGCGTGCGCGGCCCGCGCGACGCCGAGCACGCGCAGCCCGCGCGCGGCCATGCGCTCGGCTTCGTCGAACAGCGCGCGCGCCGTCGCGCCGTCGAGATGGCACAGCGAGATGATCGCCTCGGGCGCGCCCTTGCACGCGACCGGGCAATGATCGAGCCGCGGCGCGCGCCACACGTGCGACATCGCCGGCAGCTCGGGGGTCAGCGCATATTCCTGGACGAGCGACCAGTCGTCGTGCAGATGCTCGGTGCCGGCGAGGCATCGGCGGCCCGCATGCCGGAACGCGCGCTCCATCGGATCGACGGGCTCGATCTCGCTGGCGAGCACCAGATATTCGAGCAGCTCGTGGAACGACTCGTCGATGTCGAGCGCGTCGTCGCCGAGCGTCCAGCGCCGGCCGTTCGCGAACAGCGCGCGCACCGTCATCCGGTTCTGCGTGAGCGTGCCCGTCTTGTCGACGCACAGCACCGACGTCTGCCCGAGCGCCTCGATCGCGCTCATGCGGCGCGTGAGCATGCCCTCGTCGGCGATGCGGCGCGCGCCGAGCGCCATGAACACGGTCATCACGACGGGAATTTCCTCGGGAAAGATGCCCATCGCGAGCGTGATCCCCGCGAGCACGCCCGGCAGCCATTCGCCCGAGCGCCAGCGGTAGACGGCGACGAGCGCCGCGCACAGCGCGAGCGCGACGAGCGCGATTCGGTTCGCGAGCGCGCGCGCGTCGCGCTGCAGCGGCGACGGCGCGCCCGCGATGCTCGTGAGCGACTTGCCGATGCGGCCGAGCGCGGTGCGCGCCCCGGTGTCAGTGACGATCATCCGCCCCTGCCCGCGCACGACCATCGAGCCGAAATAGACGCGGCACGCGGCTTCGTCGGGCGTCGGCGCGTCGGGCCGCTCGGCTGCCTTGTCGAGCGGCACCGATTCGCCCGTCAGCAGCGATTCGTCGACGCTCAGCTCGTGCGCGTCGACGAGCCAGCCGTCGGCCGGCACGCGCGCGCCTTCGGCGATCCACAGCAGATCGCCCGGCACCAGCTCGGTGGCCGAGACGAGCCGGCGTTCGCCGTCGCGCATCACGTCGGCGCGCGGCGCGGACAGCGCGCGCAGCGCGGCGAGCACGCCCGCGGTGCGCTGGCTCTGCACGATCGTGAGCGCGGCGATCGCGGCGACGAACGCGAGCAGCGTCAGCGCGTCCGGCAATTCGCCGAGCGCCAGATAGACGGCGCCCGCGCCGAGCAGCAGGAGCAGCATCGGCTCGCGCAGCACGTCGAGCGACGTGCGCCACGCGCCGCGGCCGGCGCCCGTGTCGATCGCGTTCGGGCCAAAGCGCCGGCGCAACTCCGCCGCCTGCGCGCTCGACAGGCCGCTCGCGGGCGTGCGCCGCCACGCGTCGGCGGCGGGCGCCGTCGCGTCCGGCGCGCCGTCCGGCCGATCCGGCGCGGCCGACCGGGCGCTCACGGGACGATCGCGGCGCGTCCGCCTGGCCGCTCGCGCGGCGCGATCGAACGCGCGACGCTCAACGTTGACGGGGACATGGACCGGGATCGCAGATCTGCATCGCGCCGCGCCGATCGGGCTCGGTCCAGCGGAAATCGACCTGGACGCCGCCGCGTGCGGGCACGCGCACGTTTCGCCGCTGCTCGGCGCCGCCGTAGCGGGCATCGATCCGGTACTGCCCCGCCGGCAGCCGCGCATACAGGAACGGGCCCTTGGTGTGAACGATCAGCACAGGCTGCGCCGCCGCCGAACGAATCGTCACGTCGACGTCGGACAGATATTCGCCGCTGCGCGACGCGAACATCATGCGCAGGTTGTACTTCGGCGCGGCCGCGCGGATGGCGTCGACCTCGTCCTGGCCGATGCCGCCCGTCACGTAGGCGACGCCGTTTTGCGTGGCGGGTTCGAGCGTCGCGCTCACGGCGGCCGTCGAGCCGAGCGCGGCAACGGCGACGACGGCGGCTACGGCGCGCGCCCATCGATGAACAGTGTTTCGCATGGCGATTTCTCCGTTCGGACCGCGAAAACGTGCGCGCCACGCTGGCGCGCACTGTTTCGCTTGTCTAAAGGGTGCGGGCCATCGGTGATGGCCGGCTTGATGCAGGTCAAGCGCTCCGGGGACGGGATGCGCGCGGCTTGACGCGCATTCGGGGCGATGGGCGACGGACGAATGGGCCGCCGCCGTCGCCAGGACTGCGCGAATCGTGGTTCGCAGTCCGCCGCGCGCGCATCGAACCCGGTGCGGCGCTCGATGCGCGCGCGTATCGAGCGAATCGGAGCGAATCGTCGAGCGGTGTCGGCCACGACTGCGGGCGATGACTGCGGGCGATGACGTCGCGCGGGTTCCGGCGCTTGGCCGCAGTCGTCCGGACATCGGTCGACCTCCGAAGCTTCGCGCTTTCCGCATGCGCATGCGCGTGCTATCAAGGCGAGATTCATCGCGATTCGTCGCGTATCGTCGCGATTCGCGCTGGCTTCGACGCGCGCTTCGCATCGATTCCGCACGGTATCGCGAACGCGTCGCCGCGTCGGCAGCATGATGCGTTGCCGGACGTCGAACGATGCCGCCTGTCGTTACACGGAATATCGTCGATGCGGCGCGCGTACGCGTCTTGTCTCGGTCGCGCAATGCGCGAGCGTCTCGAATGGGCTTGCCGTCGACGCGGGCATGCGGCGCGGCGCGTTCGTGCCTCGCGTCCGATGCGGGCCGCCGCGCGTTGCCCGCCGGCACGTTCGCACGTTCGCGAGCAGGCGCGCGCGATCGGCTGCACACGAACGGCGCGCGCGCCGCGCGGCCGACGCATTTGCGCCGCCGCCGCCGAATCCGCAACCATGAGAGGAGATCGAACGAACCATGTCCAAATACACGTTGGGGCACTCGCCGATAGAACTTCGCCGGCTGGATTTCCAGTCGGAGATGCTGAAGCCCGTCACGCGGCGCCTGCTCGAGAACGCGCGACTTCGACCCTCGATGCGCGTGCTCGACATCGGCTGCGGGACGGGCGGCGTCGGCATGCTCGCGGCCGAGATGGTCGGCCCGGGCGGCAGCGTCGTCGCGATCGACCCGAGCGACGCCGCGATCGAAGCGGCAAGCGCCAACGCCGAGCGCGCGCGACTGCACAACATCCGCTTTCGCGCGTGCGGCCTCGATCAGGTCGAAGGCGCGCACGGCTTCGACGTCGTCGTCTCCCGCTACGTGCTGATGCATCAGTTGCACGCGGCCGAGTTCGTCCGCCACGCGGCGCGCTTCGTGAGGCCCGGCGGATATCTCGCGCTGCACGAGCCCGATTTCGTGCGCAAGCCGATGTCGACGCCGCCCCTGCCGCTCTGGGATTCGGTGACGGCGGAGATTCTCGAGCGCTGCAAGCGGTCGTTCCCGTCGTTCGACGTCGCGCACCGGATGGTGAAGCTGTTCGCGGCCGCGGGGCTGCCGCTGCCGAGGATGTCGTACGAGGTGCCGGTCGACGGCGGGACGGCCACGAAGCTCAGTTCATGGCTCGCGGAAATGCTGCGGGCGCTGTCGGCCGATCCCGATTCGACGGTGCTCGGCATCGGCAAGCCGCTCGAGTTCGGGCGGCTGAGCGGCGATCTGCAGTGTGAGATTCATGAGTCGCGCGCACAGGTCGAGTTCTTCGGCCAGATGTGCGCATGCGTGCAGCTCTAGCAGGCGATCCGGACGCGCCCGCCGGCGCCGGGCGCATCGGGCGCCTGGCCTGCCGCGTCGGCCCGGCCGGGCGCCGTCCGTCACGGCTTCTCGCGCTCGGCAGGCGCGGCGCGGGTGGCGAGCGCGCGCGGCGGTTTCGCGGCGGCTGAAATCGGGCACGCGTTGCAGCCGCACGCGGACTGCCCGGCGGGCGCCGCCGGCGACTGGTTGGCCCATTGGCCGTTCCAGCCGCCCTGCGCCGCGCAGACGGTCGGACACACGGCCTGCGCGCCGCGATAGTCGGCGATCGGCAAGGCAGTGTCGATGTCGCAGCCGCACGGATAATCGGCGCGCGCGCGCTGCGCGATCGGCCCGCTCATCGACGCGAGCCAGTTGCGCGACTGCGCGTCGATCTTGAACATCACCGGCTCGCGCGCGTCGAGCAGCGCGACCATCTTCCGATAGAGCGGATAGCGCTGCGCGAGCGTCTGCAGCACGCTGCGCCGTGCGGAGAACAGATACTGCGGCACGCCGCTGCCGTCCGGCCCGACGCTTTGCACCATCGTCGACGACGCGGCGATCACGTTCGCGAGCTGTACCGCGAGCGCGCGCGTGCCGCGCGCGTTCGTCGTCGTGTTCACGCCGATCACGTCCGCGTAGAAGAGCGGCGGCTGCGGCTCGTCCGACAGCGGCAGGAACTTGAAGTCGAGATTGCGCCGCGCCGCTTCGCTCATCGCCGACATCGATTCCGAATAGCCGATCACCGCGCGCCCGTCGCCGTCGCTGAACCAGGCGGAGCGATCGTATTGGCCGGGCAGTTCGGCCGTCGCGTTCGGCCAGCTCGACATCGCCATCAGCGCGCGCAGGCTGCCGAGCGCGCCGCCGTTCAGGTCGTTCGCGCTCCACGGCAGCGGCAGCGGGTACGCGCCCGTGCGGCTGTGCTCGGCGTCCAGGTAGAGCGCGGCGTTCGTCGTCCGGCCGGACATGTCGACCATCAGCCCGCGCTTGTCCGGCGCAATCTCGCTCGTGAACGTGCATTGCCCGAGCGCGCTGCGCACCTGCGTGAGCGTCGTCGCGGCCGCGAGCGCCGCGTCGTCCTTCCGGTAGAACAGCACGTTCGCGCAGCCGAGTTGCGGGATGCTGTAGTACAGGTCGCCCGACTTCACGCCCCGGATCGCGTACGGCAGGAAATCGTCGATGTTGCGGATCTCGCTCGCCGTGAGCGGTTCAAGCCAGTTCTGGCTGCGGAAGTAGTCGAAGAAGATCGCGTCGTAGACGTAGACGTCGGCGTTCGCCGGCGGATCGTTCTTGTAGCCGCCGTCCCACGCATCCGCGGACAGAAAGCGCAGCGCGACGGCCGGCTGCACCTTCTTCCATTCGCTCTCGATCGCGCGCCTGAACTGGTCGACGCGCGGCACCCACGGATACAGCGCGACCGTCAGTTGCTGCACGGCGGCCGCGTCGCCCGCATGCGACGGCGCGGCGAACAGAAAACCCAGAAGGATCGTGAGGCAGCACAGGAGGCGACGCATGATGGTTCCTTGTCGAATGACGCGTGGGGATCGGCGCGCCTGCCGATGCGCGCGCTTGCCGGCGCGCGGCGCGCGCGTCAGTTCCATAGCGCGTGGAAGTGATGGACGGGGCCGTGCCCGTGGCCGACATCGAGTTGGCCGGATGCGGCGAGCGCGTCGCTCAGGTACGCCTTCGCGCGGCAGACGCTGTCCTCGACCGAGTGGCGCGGCAGCAGCGCGGCGATCGCGGCCGACAGCGTGCAGCCGGTGCCGTGGTCGTTCTTCGTCGCGACGCGCGGCGCGGACAGCTCGACCGTCGCCGCGGCCGGGCCGCGCAGCACGTCGACGCTGCGCTCGCCCGGCAGGTGGCCGCCCTTGAGCAGCACCCAGCGCGAACCGAGCGTGTGCAGCTCGGCCGCCGCCGCATGCATCTCGGCGAGCGTGCGCGGCTCGCCGCGGCCGAGCAGCACGCCCGCCTCCGGCAGGTTCGGCGTGATCAACGTGGCGATCGGCACGAGCTTGTCGCGGATCGCGTCGACCGCGTCCGGATCGAGCAGCCGGTCGCCGCTTTTCGCGACCATCACCGGGTCGAGCACGACGGGCGCGGGGCGATGCCTGACGAGCGCCGCGGCGACCGCCTCCGCGATCGGCGCGGTCGCGATCATCCCGATCTTGACCGCGTGCACGGCGACGTCGTCGAACACCGCGTCGATCTGATCGGCCACGAACGCCGGATCGAGCGCGCGGAAGCTGCGCACGCCGGCCGTGTTCTGCGCGACGACCGCGGTGATCGCCGCCATCCCGTATGCGCGCATTGCGGAAAATGCCTTGAGATCGGCCTGAATGCCCGCGCCGCCCGTCGGGTCGGTGCCGGCGATCGTCAGTACGTTCGCGATCATGTTCCCTCGTGTTTCGTTGAGTTTTGTCGTTTTGTCGTCGATGGCCGGGCGGGCGACGCCGCGCAACGCATCGCGTCGCCCATCGGGCGGGCCGCCGGGCGACGCCCGCGTGCGCGTCGTTTTCGCCGCGCGCGTGCCGGCGGCCGGGCGTTCGCGGCGCCGCCCTGCCATGCCGCGCGCCGCGGCGCGCGACGCTCGGCGTCAGCGCAGCGGCTTCGCCGCCTTGAACAGCACGAACGGCTTGCTGCCGTCGGCATCCGCGTAGGCGCCCGGCGCGCCGCCCGCATCCGCCGTGCGAAAGCCGAGTTCCATCGTCGCCGCGAGCGCGAAGCCCGCTGCCTCGAACGCATGGCGATACGTCGCAATGTCCCAGTGCGTGTCGACGACGTCGAACACGCCTTCGCCCGGCACGTGCAGATGGACCGTGCGCGGATCGCCGTCGCGGTAGACGATGCCCGGCTCGCCGTTGCGGAACGTCGGGAACTGCACGCCCGTCGCGCGCGGGTTCGTGTCGAGCACGTAGTACGCGCCGCCGGGCTTCAGCACGCGCAGCACCTCCGCCGCGACGCGCGCGAGCTCCGCGCGCTGCGAGATGTTGACGAACAGGAAGCAACTGATCGCCGCATCGAAGCTCGCGTCGTCAAACGGCAGCAACGGCCCGTCGATATGCACGTAGTCCAGCCCGTCGTCGACGCCGGCCGCGATCGCGTTGTCGATCATCGTCGGCGCGATGTCGACGCCCGTCACGTGCGCGACGCCCGCCGCGCGCAAGCGCCGCGCGACCTTGCCGCCGCCGCAGCCGTAATCGAGCACGCGGATCGCGGTGCCGAGCGAGCCCGTGAGCTCGGCGATCAGCGGCCGGTAGCCGAAGCGCGCCTCGATCCGGTCGTCGTATGCGTGAAAGCGTTGCGAAACCTCGTGTTCGGTCCAGTCGGTCTTCATCGGGTTCCTTGTGCGTTATTGAAGCGAGGCGGGCGCCATGTCCCACCGGTTCAGCAGATAGGCGCGATGGAACGGCCCGACGAACGCGAGCGCGTCGTCGGGCGGCGGGTTGCCCGCCTTGATTTCGCGGTAGATCCAGAAGAGGCCGAGCACGTCGCGCCAGTACGGATCGAGATCGATGTCCTGAAGCGCGGCGAGCGACATCCGCCCCGCGCGAATCCGGCCTTCGTGCTCGAGCACGCGCGCGATCGTCGCGGGGCTCGTGCCGGCGGGCATCCGCGGCGGCGCGGCGGCGGTGACGATCTGCGCGTCGCTGTCGTCGAGGAGCGCCAGCGCGCGCGGCAGATTGTCGTCGTAGACGTGGATCGAGCCGACGTGATGCGAATACGCGCCGATCTCGCAGTCGAGCCGCGTCGCGACGTACTCCTGCAGGAACGTGAACGAGAACACGTCGTTCAGGAGCCCGACGTACGCGTCGTTCGCGCGCATGAACGCGACCATGTGCAGCCGGCCCTCGCGCAGCAGCAGTTGCAGGCCGAGCGTGCACGACACGTCGATGTTGCGCCGGTACAGGTCTTCGTCGGCGCTGAAGATCTGCAGCACGACGCGCTTGCTCTCGGCGTCGTCGCGCGACAGGATGTCGAGCGCGCGCTCGATCTGGTCGAGCGCGCGCGCGCCGTAATGCATGAGCCGCGCGCCGTAGCCGGTGCCCGGCAGATGCTTGCCGTCCGGACTGTAGCGCGCCATCGACGGCGCGTAGTGCTCGATGAATTCGAGGTCGTTGCGGCCGGACAGATACCACAGCGCCTCGGCGTAGTTGAAGACGACGTTCTGTTTGCGCGCGGCGCGCCGGCAAAAGCGCGCGCGCGGATCGTCGATCCGTGCGCCGTAGCCGATGATTTCGCGCTCCGCGTGCCCGCGCGGCGCGCTCCGGAATTCGTACGCGCCGCAGACGTCGCTGAGCGTCGCGAGGTAGAGCTCGCTGAGACCCGGATAGCGGCGCATGTCAGCCCCGCGCTTCGAAACGGTCGATCGCGGCTTCGATCGCGGCCGGATCGATTCCGCCGCCGCTGAATTCCACGCGCTCGATGCGCGTGATCTCGTCGAGGCCGCGCACGAGGTACGCGTACTCCTTGTCGGCTTCGAGCAGCAGCACGATCGGCTTGCCGAGCGCGGACGCCCAGCCGAGCTCGATGTGCGTGCCGGGCGACGCCGGCGCGCCCGGAAACGCGACGAAGTAGTCGCACAGGCTGATCTGCTCGTAGTCGGTCTTCGTGCAGACGGCGGGCGTCATGAATTCGCGCCCCCAATGCTCGCGCCGGTGTGCGCAATGCACATCCCAGCCGCGCTCCTCGAAATGCTCGATCACGCGGCGAAACAGGTTGATGCTGTCTTCCGGCATCACGCCGGTGTGCTTGTCGACCAGGGATTTGAACGGTCCGCCCAAGAACATGCGCTTCATCGGCTGTTTTCCTTTCGGTTGGAATGACTAAGGGCGTGCGCTCGCTGCGCCACGCGCACGACGTGGTCAGCGAGAACGCCCGGGAATCGAGGCAGGCCGTCCGGCACGCGGACCCAGCGGCAGTCCGTCGCGTCGTCGCCCGGCCGCGGCGCGCCCTCGACATGACGGCACAGCATCGCGACCAGCACGTAGTGGTGATGCCAGCCGTGCGGGTCGAAGCCGATCACCTCGACGACGTCGATCGGCTCGCCGATCTGCGCGCGCACGCCGGTCTCCTCGAACAGCTCGCGCGCGGCCGCGTCGCGAAGGCTCTCGCCCGGCTCGACCGAGCCGCCGGGAAAGCCCCACGTGCCCTTCTGCGGTTCCTTGCCGCGCTGAACGAGGATCACGTCGTCGCCGCGAAACGTGACGGCGATCACCGCGACGCGCGGCGTTGCGAGCGCCGCTGCGTCGCGCGGCGCGGCCCCCGTGTCTTTCGGATCAGTCATCGTCGATGCTCCGCATCTGCGCCCTCTTGTCGCGCGCCGCCGTTCGCCGCCGGCGCGCAAATCGACGGTCACTGGCCGCCTCTATGGTTAATGAATGAAACAATCCGCGTAAATCTCGCCGGGATTTTGCGAATAAATATTTTCGATTCACGATTCAGCGAGCGTTCCATTTTCGGAAATTTCGCGGAGCGCTTAGCCTAACACAATCGTGTCGATTCACCCGAGCGCAATTGAATTAACGAAATTGTCGATCGCGACATAATCGCGCGCGTTCGGCGGGTATTGCCCTGGTCGGTTGACGAGTGAATCCGGCTGTTGCTAATGCCTATTAGCTGCCGCGAATCGACGCGCCGTCCGATCGAACACTATCGCGGGGTGTCGACGGGCATCAAGCGTGCGGATCGTGCCTTTTCGACGCGGCGCCGGACAGAAATCGACGCGCCCGATCCCGAATCAGCCTGCATTTTAGGTAATCGGCAACACCGCCGCACTCGCTATCGGCAACCGAATCGGTAACCGATAGCGCGTTTTCATCGTCGCGCAACCGAAACATGAAAAGTGATCGATTATGCAAACGTATTCGACTGAACTCTCCGGCGAATACGGACGCAACGCTATTCAAACGCGCGCAATATTCTCGAACTCGAAACGATCTGCGGCGACGGACTGCAAAACGACGGCGGCATCGACGATTTCAAGGCGATGCTCGCCGGCGCTCGGGCGGCATCCGGGCAGGGAGAACGCGGCCAGCATCGCCATGCCGCGCACGAGGAAGATCCGCGCGACGTGCGGCGTGGCCCGCGAGCGCGCCGGCCGGCCTCCGTCGCGACCGTCTATTGCTGCTGGCTGCTGTATGCGGCGGGCCCGAAGTATCTGCTGCTGAGCGCCCTGCTCTACGCGCCGGGCGCGCTGTTGTACGCGTGGGCGAAGCGCGAGCGCGGCGAGCGGCCCTTCAAGCCGTTCGAGGCGGCGATCCTGATTGCGCTTGTCGCGTTTGCGGCGCTCGCGGGCTGGCTCGTCGCGGCCGGCCGGATCAGCCTGTAGCGCACACGGGCGGAGCGCGGGAACGATCGGCCGCCGCGCGCCGCCCGTGCTTCGTCCGTGCTTCGTTCATGCTTCGCGCGGCGGTCCTGGCCGCCTCGGCTTCGCAAGTGGCCACGGTGCGGCGGCCGCGCCGCGCGAGCCGGCGGGCCGATGCCGCTCAGGGCCGCTCAGGGCCGCGCGGCATCGGCGCGAACGACACGATGTCGGCATAATGACCGGCGACGCCTCACTCTTTCTTCCGCGGCCGCCATGACGCTCGCCATCGTCGTCCTGAACCTGATCGGCTTCCTCGTCGAGCTTGCCGATCCCGACCGAGTGCTGTCGATGTTCGCGCTATGGCCGCCGGTTCCCGGCGCGGGCGGGCCATCCGCCGCGCCCGCGTTTCACGTCTGGCAGATCGTGACGTACAGCGCGCTGCACGCGGGGCTGTCGCACCTGTTGTTCAACATGCTCGGGCTCGTGATGTTCGGCCGCGACGTCGAGCGCGCGCTCGGCCGCGCGCGCTTCGGCGCGGTTTATCTCGCGAGCGTCGTGTGCGGCGCGCTCACGCAGCTCGCGGTCGCGCGTTATACGGCGGCGGGCGCCGCGCCGACGATCGGTGCGTCGGCGGGCGTGTTCGGCGTGCTTGCCGCGTATGCGCTGCTGTACCCGTCGCGCCGCGTCGTCCTGCTGATTCCGCCGATTCCGATGCGAGCATGGGTGTGCGCGCTGCTCTACGCGGGCGTCGAGCTGCTGCTCGGCGTCGCGGGCGCGGCGAGCGGCATCGCGCATTTCGCGCATCTGGGCGGGATGTTCGGCGCGGTCGCGCTGATGCTGTTCTGGGCGCGGTCGCGAAAGGCGCGGCCGCTCGAATGAGCGAACGCGCGTGGTTCGCCGGCGGCCGGCGCGATGCGCGCTTTCCGGCGCACGGCCGGGCACGACGGAGACGGCGGTGGCGGCGGCTAGCGCCTTGCCCCCGCCTTCACTGCGGCACGGACTGATCGGCTTTATCGGTTGTGTCGGTGACATCGGGCTGGCCGGCGTCCACCGCCGGTTTCGCCGGCGCGAAAGCGGGATCGCCGCCGCCGAGTTGCGCCGTGTCGCCGCCCGCATCGCTTTGCGGCACCGGCTCGTCGTTGACGAGCTTCACGAGCCGGTCGTGGTCGACGACCTCGTGCTTCAGCAGATACTGCGCAATCCGATCGAGC
Organism: Burkholderia thailandensis E264; assembly: GCF_000012365.1. NCBI lineage: Bacteria > Pseudomonadati > Pseudomonadota > Betaproteobacteria > Burkholderiales > Burkholderiaceae > Burkholderia > Burkholderia thailandensis. The sequence goes on along the minus strand of NC_007650.1, from coordinate 1,548,619 downwards.
GCGCCGCGCCGCTCCTTCAGCGTCCGCGACACGCGATCGTGCGCTTCGGCGAGGAGCCGCTGTATCTCGTCGTCGATCCGCGTCGCGGTGCTCTCGCTGCAGCGCTCGCCGCCGCGCTGCCAGACGACGGGCGGCAGGCCCGGCCCTTCTCCGTCGCCGAACGTCGCGAGGCCGATCCGCTCGCTCATCCCGTACCGGGCGACCATGTGCCGCGCCATTTCGGTCGCGCGCTCGAGATCGTTCTCCGCGCCCGTCGACACGTCGCCGAACACGATTTCCTCGGCGACGCGCCCGCCGAGCAGCACGTCGAGCCGATCGAGCAGTTCGCTCTTGCGCAGCACGTAGCGATCCTCGGTCGGCACCTGCTGCGTGTAGCCGAGCGCCGCGATGCCGCGCGGGATGATCGACACCTTCTTCACCGGATCGCTGTGTGCGCGGGTTTGCGCGATCAGCGCGTGCCCCGCCTCGTGATGCGCGATCGTGATCTTCTCCCGCTCGCTCATCACGCGGCTCTTGCGTTCCATGCCGGTCATCGCGCGGTCGATCGCCTCGTCGAAATCGGACATGTCGATCGCCGGCTTGTCGAGCTCGGCCGCGTGCAGCGCCGCCTCGTTGACGATGTTCGCGAGATCCGCGCCGACGAAGCCGGGCGTGCGCGACGCGAGCTCGCCGAGATCGACGTCCGGCCCGAGCTTCACGTGCTTCACGTGGACCGACAGGATCTGCCGGCGCCCCGTCAGATCCGGCCGGTCGATCGCGATGTGCCGGTCGAAGCGGCCCGGGCGCAGCAGCGCCGGATCGAGAATCTCCGGACGATTGGTCGCCGCCATGAGGATCACGCCCGAGTTCGCCTGGAACCCGTCCATCTCGACGAGCAACTGGTTCAGCGTCTGCTCGCGCTCGTCGTTGCCCGACGCGAGGCCCGCGCCGCGAACCTTGCCGAGCGCGTCGAGCTCGTCGATGAAGATGATGCACGGCGCCTTCTGCTGCGCCTGCTCGAACAGATCGCGCACGCGCGCCGCGCCGACGCCGACGAACATCTCGACGAACGACGAGCCGCTCGTCGAGAAAAACGGCACGCCCGCCTCGCCCGCGACCGCCTTCGCGAGCAGCGTCTTGCCGGTGCCGGGCGCGCCGACGATCAGCACGCCCTTCGGGATCTTGCCGCCGAGCCGCTGGTAGCGCGCGGGCGCGCGCAGGAACGCGACGATCTGCTGAAGCTCGGCCTTCGCCTCGTCGATGCCCGCGATGTCGTCGAAATCGATGCCGGTCTTCGCCTCCATGTAGACGCGCGGCTTGCTCTTGCCGACGCCCGACCAGTCCTGCAGGCCGCCGCGCGGACGCCGCAGCATCAGGTTCCAGACGATCGCGAACACCGCGATCGGCACGATCCACGATGCGAGCGTGCCGATCCACGTGTCGTCGTCGGCGCCGCGATAGCGGGTGCCCGTCGCCGTGAGCGTGTCGATCAGCCGCTCGTCGGTCACGCGCTTCGTCGAGAAGCGCCACGGCGCGCCCGCGCGCTTGAGTGCTTGCGCATCGGACGCGGGCAGCGCCGCCGCCGCGGCCGCGTTGCGCAGCACGCCGGTGATTCTCGTCGGGCTGACTTCGAGATCGTCGACCTGCGCGGCCGAGGCGAGCTTGCGGAAGTCGCTGTATGCGATCTGCGTCGCGGGCGCGCTGAGCGTCGCGAGCTGCAGCGCGAGCAGCACCATGAACACGAGCACGACGACGAATCCCAAATATCCGGTTTCGCTTTTCATCGGGATGCCTCGGCGTGCGTGTTGCGATACGGGGAAGCGAAAGCCGCGGACGCTATGCGGTCTCGCGCATCCAGCGCGCGCGCAGCACGTCCTCTCCTTCGCGATAGTCGATTTCGAGATCGCCGCGGTGCGCGCGCACGAGCGCCTCGCTCAGCCGGTGGACGAGATGCGAGCCCGTCGTGCGCACGACCATGTGCGTGCGCGGCGCGTCGATCGACAGAATGCGCTCGTGCGGGCGCCCGTTGAGATCGTCGCCCGCGTGACGGCGCAGCAGCGCGACGATGTCGTCGCGGCGGCGCGCGAAGTAGCCGCCTTCGAGCATCAGCTCGCCCGCGCTCGCGCGCTCGCGAATCCGGCGGCAAGCGGGGCACACGATCTGCAGCAGCGTGCCCGCCGCCGCGTGCCAGCTCCAGCGGCCGTCGTCATACAGCGCGCCGCATTCGGTGCAGCCCATGCCGCTCTTCAGGCGCGCCGGCGCGCCGTAGCCGTCCGCGGGGTGCGCGCGGGGCATGCGATCGCGGCGCTGCCGCATCGCCGCATAGAGTTCGTTCGATCCGTAGATCATCGTCTTTCCTTGTCGATAGGTCGTACGTTTCGCGTGCGGCGCCGGGCGGCCGGCGGCGGCATGCGCGGGCGCGCCGCAATCGCGGAATCGCCGGAATGCCTGCCGTGGCGGCACGCGGCGCGCGACGTACACCACCGAGCATCGGCGATCGCCCGCGCACGCGGTTGACGCCGATCAACGGTGGCGCACATCGTGCCGGTTCGCGCGCGCCGATTGGTGCAAATCCGTACTCAATCGATCCGAACCTGCGCGATCGGCCCGCGCCGGCGGCCGACGGTCGCGTGCGGGCCGGCCGTGGCCGCGCGCGTCGTGGCGATGTCGGGCCGGATACCGGCCGCGACGCGTTCTCGCGCTTTCCGCCGCGGCGCGCGGCCCATGAAGGCTAGCTGCGCTCGGCGCGCGAGCGCCGGCCCGGGCGGCGCGCACTCGCGGACCCTTTCGCCGGCCGCGACGAGCGCCGGCCCGCTTCGTCCGGGCGCTCACGGCCGCACCGGCTCGTCGGGCTGAATCGGAATGGCCTGCCACGGCACGTTGCACGACGCGACGTACGGGAAATAGCCCTGCGGATCGGCGCAGTAGTACCACGCGCGCGCGGGCGGCAGCCCGCGCGGCACGGGCGGCGGCGCCTGCTCGACCACGGCGGGCGGAACGTAGGTCGGGTAAGGATAGATGGGCTCCGGATAGATGTACCAGACGCCGCCGACTATCCACCACCATGCGTAGCGCCCGCCGTGCCAGCCGTGCGACCAGTGACCGCCGCGCCAGCGCAGGTTATCGTGCGGCGCGAAATGGCCGAAGTCGCGGCCGTGGAAGTCCGGGTGTCCGTGCAACGGCGCGCCGCCGCGAGATGCGCCGCCACGCCCTCCACCTCCGCGAAACCCGCCCCCGTGGCCACCGTGGAAGCCGCCCGCGTGGCCGACATGGATCTGTGCCGAAGCGCTCGCCGCGAGCGCGCATGCGAGCGCGACGCCGGCCGCGCGCGCCGCGGCTCGTATCGTCGTAGCATTCATCTCGTCCCCCTGCGGCGCGCGTCACGATACGTCACAACGTAGCGCCGCGGCGGCGCCGCCGCTTGACGTGCGTCAACCACGCGGGGCGACGTGCGCCGTCGCGCTAATCGAGCGATTTCCTGAAGCGCAGCACGCTGAGCGCAAGCATCGCGACGCCAAGGAGCGCCATGGCCGCGAGCTGCGGCCACAGCACGGCCAGCCCCGCGCCGCTCAGGAACTGCGCGCGAATCACGACAAGGAAATAGCGCAGCGGATTCAGATACGTCAGCCATTGCAGCACGCGCGGCATCGCGGCGATCGGAAACGCGAAGCCGGACAGGATGAAGATCGGATTGACGAGAAAGAAATTGAGCGCGAACGCCTGCTGCTGCGTGCGCGAGAACGTCGACAGCAGCAGCCCGAAGCCGAGCGTCGCGAGCAGGAACAGCGTGACGCCGAGCAGCATGACGAGCCAGTCGCCGACGAACGGCACGTGGAACCAGACGATGCCGATCGCCGCGACGAGCGCGACGTCGCCGAGCCCGATCAGGAAGAACGGCACCGTCTTGCCGAGAATGAACTCGACGGGGCGGATCGGGCTCACCATGATCTGCTCGAGCGTGCCGACCTCGCGCTCGCGCACGACCGCGAACGCGGTGAGGCTCACGACCTGGATCAGCGTCAGCGTGCCGATCACGCCCGGGATGAAGAACCATCGATCGTCGAGCCCCGGGTTGAACCACGGCCGCTCTTGCAGCGACACGGCGAGCGCGGCGGGCGCCGCGCCCGCGCTCGCCGGCCACGCGCGCGACGCCCGGTCGGCCTGGAACCGCGCGACGATCTGGCTCGCGTAGCCGAGCGCGATCAGCGCGGTGTTCGAATTCGTGCCGTCGACGATCACCTGAAGCGGCGCGGTTCGCCCGTTGCCGAGAAACTGCGAGAAGCCCGCGTGGATCACGATCGCGAACTCCGCGCGGCCGCCGTCGATGTCGCGCCGGATCGCGTCGTCGCTCGCCGCGACGTCGACGATGTCGAATCGCCCTGTCGCGACGAAGTGCGACACGAGATCCCGGCTCGCGTCGCTGCGGTCGAGATCGAGCAGCGCCGTCGCGACGTGATTGACGGTGAAGGTCGCCGCGTAGCCGTAGACGATCACCTGCACGACGAGCGGCACGAACAGCCGGATCAGCGCCCAGCGGTCGCGCTTGAGCTGCAGCAGTTCCTTGACGAGCATCGATTGCACGCGGTCGAACATGGCGGCTCTGCGGGCGCGGGTCAATCGATGCGCTTGCGCAACGCGCGCACGCTCAGCCAGCCGATCACGAACGCGTACAGCGCGAGCGCCGCGAACGGCGCCGCGATGTTCGCGATCGGCCCGCCCTTCAGGAACACCGAGCGCAGGATCGTCACGTAGTAGCGCGCGTACACGACGAACGTCATCGCCCGGATCGGCGCCGGCATCTGCTCGATCGCGAACGTGTAGCCGGAGAGCATCGTCGTCGGCAGCATCGTCAGCAGCAGCGCGATCTGGCTCGCCCCCAACTGGCTGCGGATGCGCACCGACATCAGATAGCCGATGCCGAGCACGACGAGCGTGAAGAGCGCGGTCGTCGCGACGAGCGCGGGCACGCTGCCGTGAAACGGCACGCCGAACCAGTAGACGGTGGCGAGCAGGCAGAACGCCGCGTCGACGAAGCCGACCGCGAAATACGGAATCACCTTGCCGAGCATCAGCTCGAGCGGCGAGACAGGCGTCGAGATCAACTGCTCCATCGTGCCGCGCTCCCATTCGCGCGCGATCGTGAGCGACGTGAGTTGCGCGCCGACAAGCGCGAGGATCACCGCGACGACCCCCGGAATGACGAAATTGCGGCTGTCGAGCCCTTCGTTGAACCACACGCGCGGCTCCAGATCGATCGCGCCGACGGTTTGCGCGGGCACGCCGTGCGCCGCCTGCCAGCGCGCGTTCAGGTCCGCGCCGAATTGCGCGAGCACGCCGCGCGCGTAGCCGATCGCGATGTTCGTCGTGTTCGTGTCGGTCGCATCGAAGATCGTCTGCACCGCCGCCGCGCCGCGCGTGGCGACGGTGCGCGAGAAGTCGACGGGCACGACGACGGCCGCGGCGCACGCGTGGCGGTCGACGGCCGAGCGCAGCGCGGCTTCGCTGCCGAGCGTGCGCACGCCGGCGAACCAGCCGGACGACACGAAGCGCTCGATCAGCTCGCGGCTCAGCTGGCTGCGCTCCTCGTCGTGCACGCAAAGCGGCACGTGCTTGATGTCGAGGCTCACGCCGTAGCCGAGCAGCGCCATCTGCATGAGCGGCATCAGCAGCGCGACCGCGAGGCTGCGCGGATCGCGCCAGATCTGCAGCGTCTCCTTGTACGCGATCGCGATCAGCCGCCGGATGCGCATGGTTCGCTCCGCTTGCGTTCGTCGGCGCGCGCGACGAGCCGCACGAACACGTCCTCGAGGCTCGGGCGGACCGGCTGCGGCTCGCCCGCGTCGATGCGCGCGGCGGCGAGCGCGTCGCGCAGCGCGAGCGCCGGCATGTCGCGCGCGACGAGCACGTGCAGCCGGTCGCCGAAGATCGACGCGTCGATGACGCCGCGCGCGCCGCGCAGCACGGTGACCGCCTCGCCGAGCGGCGCGCACGCGAGCTCGAACAGCGCGCCGCCCAGCTCGCGCTCGCGCAACGCTTGCGGGCTGCCGAGCGCGATCAGCCGGCCCGCGTCGATCAGTGCGATCCGGTTGCAGTACTCGGCCTCGTCCATGTAATGCGTCGACACGAGCACCGTCACGCCGTCGGCCGCGAGCCCGTGGATCAGATCCCAGAAGCGCCGGCGCGCCTGCGGCTCGACGCCGGAGGTGGGCTCGTCGAGAAACAGCACGGGCGGCCGATGCAGGATCGCGCAGCCGAGCGCGAGCCGTTGCCGCCAGCCGCCCGCGAGCGTGCTCACGAGCGCATCCTCGCGCCCTTCGAGCCCGGCCATCTCGATCGCGAAGCGGATGCGCGCGTCGCGTATGTCGCGCGGCACCTGGTAGATGCCCGCGAAGAAGCGCAGGTTCTCGCGGCACGACAGATCGCCGTACAGCGAGAATTTCTGCGACATGTAGCCGATGTGCGCGCGCACCGCCTCGGCCTGCGTGCCCACGTCGAAGCCGGCGACCGTCGCGCTGCCGGCGCTCGGCGCGAACAGCCCGCACAACAGCCGGATCGTCGTCGATTTGCCCGCGCCGTTCGGGCCGATGAAGCCGACGACCTCGCCGCGCGCGATCGACAGATCGAGCGCGTCGACCGCGGTGAACGCGCCGAAGCGCTTCGTCAACCCGCGCGCGACGACGACGGCGTGCGCGTCGGGCCGCGCCGCGCCCGCGCGCGCGCTTGCCTCGGCGGCGCGCGGCGCGCCCGGCGTGCCGCGCGCGGGCGGTATCGTCGCGCGCGTCATCCGGCGTCTCCGACGAGCGCGACGAACGTATCCTCGATGCCGGGCTCGATCCCGACGATCGGCGCATGCGCGATGCCGCGCGAGGCGAGCCGCGCATCGAGCTCGGGCGTGCGGCTCGCCGCGTCGTCGACGCGCACGTGCACGCGATCGCCCATCATCAGCGTGCCGAGCACGCCGGGCGCACCGGCGAGCGCGTCGCGGATCGCGCGCGGATCGCCGCCGCCGACCGCGACGAGCGCGCCCGGCATCGAGCGCTTCAGCCGCGCCGGCGTGTCGCACCGCCGCACGGCGCCCGCGTGCAGCAGCGCGAGCCGCGAGCAGCGCTGCGCTTCATCCATGTACGCGGTCGACATCACGATCGTCACGCCGGTCTCCCGCAGCCGGTAGAGAATCGTCCAGAAGTCGCGGCGGGACACGGGATCGACGCCCGTCGTCGGCTCGTCGAGCAGCAGCACGTTCGGCCGGTGGATCAGCGCGCACACGAGCCCGAGCTTCTGCTTCATGCCGCCCGACAACTGGCCCGCGAGCCGCCGCCGGAACGGCCCGAGCCCCGCCGCCGCAAGCAGATCGGCGAGGTCCGCGCGATACCGCGCGCGCGGCACCTCGAACAGCTCGCCGTAGAAGAACACGTTCTCGTCGACGGTGAGATCTTCGTACAGCCCGAAGCGCTGCGGCATGTAGCTGAGCGACAGCCGCGCGCGCTCGGGGGCGGCGATCACGTCGACGCCGTCGAGCTCGATGCGGCCCGCATCCGGGCGCAGCACGCCCGCGAGCATCCGCATCAGCGTCGTCTTGCCCGCGCCGTCCGGGCCGACGAGGCCGAAAATCTCGCCGCGCGCGACCTCGAAGCTCACGTCGCGCACCGCATCGACCGTGCCGAAGCGGCGCGCGACATGCTCGACGCGCACGGTCGCCGGGGCCGGGGCGGCGGCGGGCGCGCTCATCGGCCGCTCGCGAGCGCGGCGATCGTCGCATCGGCCGGCATGCCGGGCAACAGCTCGTGCGTCGGGTTGTCGATGTCGATGCGGACCCGATAGACCTGCGTGACCCGCTCCTCGTGCGTCTCGACCGTCTTCGGCGTGAATTCGGCCTGCGGCGACACGAAGCTGATCCGGCCGCGATAGACGGCCGACGGATACGCGTCGGTGCGCACGTCGGCGGGCTCGCCGAGCCGGATGCGCCCGACGTCGGGCTCGTTCACGTAGGCGCGCAGCCAGACGTGATCGAGCTCGGCGATCGTGAAGATCGCGACGCCCGGCCCCGCGAGCTGGCCGAGCTCCGCATGCCGCACCGCGATCACGCCGTCGAACGGCGCGGCGAGCTCGGTGTACGACAGCGTCGCCTCGTCGAGCTTGCGCTTCGCCTGCGCGGCCGCGACGCCCGCCACGGCGAGCGCGACGTCGTTGCGCGCGGCGGCAAGCAGCGCCTCGTCGCGCGCGAGCGCCGCGGCGGACTGGCGCGCGGCCGTCTGCGCGAGGTCGCGCGATTGCTGCGACACCGCGGATTGCCGCGCGAGCGTATCGGCGCGCACGAAGTCGAGCCGCTTTTCGTCGAGATCGAAGCGGTCGCTGAGCACACCGTGCTCGAGCGCCGCGACGTTGCTGCGGTTCGCTTCGACCTGCGCGGTCTGCACGTCGACGTTCGCGCGGTCGATGTCGGTCTGCCGCCGGTACACGCGGTCGTCGACGCGCGCGAGCACGGTGCCGCGCGTGACGCGCGCGCCTTCGTCGAACGGCAGGTAGACGATCGGCGCCTGCACTTGCGTGAAGCTCAGCACGCTTTCGTGCGCTTCGATGTTGCCCGACACGACGATCCGCGGCGGCGGCTTCGGCGCGCCGAACCACCCGGGCGAGCGCAGCGCGGCAAAGCCGAGCGCGGCGGCGGCGAGCGCGACGGTCAGCGTCAGGCGAAGGCGGCGTGGGTTCGGCATCGTGGGAACGCGGGGCGACGTGGGACGCAGCGATGCGATCACTTTACGTGCGCAGCCGCGCCGATATTTGAAGCGGGTCAACGCGCGGCGCGCGCCGTCGCGAACGCCGCGCGGCGCGCTCGCGACGCGGGCCGTCGCGTCTCTCGCCGCGCCGAGCGGGTTCGCGCGGGCGCGCGCGTGCCCAATGGTGCGGCGCAGCGCGACGCCCTGCGCGGACGATGCCGTCGTTCGGCGCGGCCCGGCACGCCGACGCCGGACGAACGCGCACGGCCGCGCACGGCCGTGCGATGGGCGCGCCGCGCCGCGCGCTCGCGATGTCCGGATCGCGGGCGGGCGATTCCCCGCGGCGCGGCCCTTGCCCGTGCGTGCGCGTGCCGGGCGAATCGATGCGTCAATTCGAAGCAATATTCGATTGCAATTCATCTTGACATCGCTCAATGTCATGTTTCGACGGAGCACGACGGCCGTCGCGTCGCGGTTCGCCGCCCCCGGCCGTCTACAGAACGATATGGAGACCCCCCAAGATGGCGCGCTACGACACAATCATCCGCAACGGCTTGTGGTTCGACGGCACGGGCGCCGCGCCCCGCATGCGCGAGCTCGGCATTCGTGACGGCCGCGTCGCGATGGTGTCGGAGGCGCCGCTCGCCGCGGACGGCGCGAGCGTGATCGACGCCGCCGGCAAATGGGTGATGCCCGGCTTCGTCGACATCCACACGCATTACGACGCCGAGATTCTCGTCTCGCCGGGGCTGCCCGAATCGGTGCGGCACGGCGTGACGAGCGTCTTTCTCGGCTCGTGCTCGCTGTCGACGGTCCATGCGAACGCGCTCGACTGCACCGACCTCTTCAGCCGCGTCGAGGCGCTGCCGCGCGAGCAGATGCTCGCCGTGCTGTCGCGCGTGAAGACCTGGGACACCGCGGCTGCGTACGTCCGCCATCTCGAATCGCTGCCGCTCGGCCCGAACGTCGCCGCGTTCCTGGGCCACTCGGACCTGCGCACGCACGTGCTGGGCCTCGGGCGCGCGGTCGACGACCGCGTACGCCCGCACGAGGCCGAGCTGCAACGGATGGAGCGGCTGCTCGACGACGCGCTCGACGCGGGCTTCGTCGGCCTGTCGTCGATGACGACGCCTTGGGACAAGCTCGACGGCGAGCGCTACCGGTCGAAGTCGCTGCCGTCGACGTTCGCGACGTGGCGCGAATACCGGCGGCTGAACCGCGTGCTGCGCCGCCGCGGCCGCGTGCTGCAGAGCGCGCCGAACACGACGAATCCGCTGAACGGCCTGCTCTTCATGGCCGAGAGCTGCGGCTACTTCGTGCGCAAGCCGCTGCGCACGTCGCTGCTCGTCGCGGCGGACAGCAAGGCGGCGCCGCGCGGCACCATCGACGTGCAGCTCGGCGGCGTGCGGCTCGCGAACGCGCTGTTTCGCGGCGAGCTCGTCTGGCAGCATCTGCCGGTGCCGTTCGAGGTCTACGCGGACGGCATCGATTTCGTGATCTTCGAGGAATTCGGCGCGGGCCGCGCGGCGCTCCATTTGAACGACGCGCTCGAGCGCAACCGGCTGCTGCAGAACGAAGGCTATCGGCGCGAGTTCCGCAGGCAGGTCGGCAAGGGGCTCGATCTGCGGCTCTGGACGCGCGATCTGCACGACACGCGGATCGTCGGATGTCCGGACGCGTCGGTCGTCGGCAAGTCGTTCGGCCAGGTCGCGGACGAGCGCGGCATCCATCCGGCGGACGTGTTCCTCGATCTCGTCGTCGCGCACGGGCAGCAACTGCGCTGGTGCATGACGATCGCGAATCACCGCGCGGACGTGCTCGACCGGATCGCGACGCATCCGTCGCTGCAGATCGGCTTCGCCGATTCGGGCGCGCACCTGCGCAACATGGCGTTCTACAACGCGCCCGTGCGCTTCCTGCGCCGCGTGCGCGAGGCCGAGCGCGCCGGCCGGCCGTTCATGTCGGTGCAGCAGGCGGTGCATCGGCTGACGGGCGAGCTCGGCGCGTACTTCGGCGTCGACGCCGGCACGCTGCGCGCGGGCGACCGCGCCGATATCGCGATCGTCGATCCCGCGCATCTCGACGCGTCGGTCGACGCGTATCACGAAGAGGAGATGGCCGTGTTCGGCGGGCTGCGGCGGCTCGTGAACCGCAGCGGCGCGGCGATCGCGGCGACGCTCGTCAACGGGCAGCTCGTGTATCGCGACGGCGCGTTCGCCGAAGGCTTCGGCGACACGCGCCGCTGCGGGCAATTCCTGCGCGCGGCGTCGCGCTAGCCGGGCCGCTAGCGCACGCGCGGCCGGCCGGCCGGGGCGCCGGCGAGCCGGTCATTCGCGACGCGCGCGCCCGTCTTCCGCCGCCTCGCCCGCGCCGCTCGGCCGAATCCGGTACGCGCAGCGCCGCGCGCCGGCCGGGATGTGCTCGATGCGCTCGATCGTCAGCGCATCGCCCAGCATCTCGCGAAAGATCTCGAGTTCCGAGCGGCAGAACCCCTGGCACGCGGTCGCGGCCGCGCAGATCGGGCAGTGATTCTCGATGAAGAGCCAACCGTCGCCGTCGGGCGCGCGCGACCACTCGGCGAAATAGCCCTCGCGGTCGCGCAGCTCGGCGAGCCGCGCGATCCGCTTCTCCGGGTCCGTCACGCCGGCGAGCGTCTGCGCGTACGTGCGGCGCATCTCCGTCTCGCGCGCGGCGATCAGCAGATCGAGCGTCGGCTGGCCGAGCGTCGTGCGGATGATCCGGATCAGGTCGACCGTCATGTCCGCGTGCGCGTCCGGAAAGTGACCGTGGCCGAGCGACGTGAGCCGCCAGATCCGCGCCGGCCGCCCGACGCCCTGCGGCATGTTCTCCGCCTCGACGAGCCCTTCCGCCTCGAGCTTCTTCAATTGCTGCCGCGCGGCTTCGCCCGTCGTGCCGAGGTACGCGCCGAGTTCGGCCGCCTGCAGCGGCCCGCGCCGCTTCAGCACGTTCAGCACGCGCTCGGAGACCGGAATTTCCTGTTTTGAAAAATTATCGTCCATCGTTGCATTATCAAATGCCGGACTTGTGCAATGCAATGATATCGCGATGCACGCCGGACAATCACCCAAATAAAAAAAGGATATGCTTGACTTATTGGATCGTCAGACAAATCATGTCCGCGATTCTTACAAAATGATTGAGAGATTTCCATGGGCCGTCGGCTATTGCTTGCATTGGCGCTGTTGGCGTTCATCTTCGGCGGGCTGTTCCTGTGGCGGGAAAGCCGCGTGCAGGCCGCCGATCATCCCCCCGCCGCGCTCCCCGCGCTGACGGTCCCGGCCGTCGCCGTGCGCGCCGCGCCCGAGCGCGTGACGCTCGACGCGGTCGGCTCGCTCGACGCGGTCCGGCAGGTGACGCTCGCGCCCGAAGTGGCCGGGCGCATCGTCGCGCTGCAGTTCGACGCGGGCGCGGCGGTGCGCAAGGGGCAACTGATCGTCCAGCTCTTCGACGAGCCGGAGCACGCGAAGCTCGCGTCGATCCAGGCGAAGGCCGCCTACGCGAAGCGCCAGCTCGACCGGTCGCAGGCGCTCGCGCAGACGGGCGCGGAGCCGCGCAACCTCTTCGATCAGCACCGCTTCGATTTCGACGCGGCCGCGGCCGACATCCGCGAGACGCAGGCGGTGATCACGCAAAAGGCGGTGCGCGCGCCGTTCGACGGCGTGCTCGGCCTGCGCCGCGTGAACCTCGGCCAATATCTGAACGCGGGCGACGCGATCGCGACGCTCACCGATCTCGACACGCTGTACGCGAACTTCACGGTGCCGCAGAAGAGCCTGAGCCAGTTGCGTCTCGGCCAGAGCGTATCGATCACGACGGACGCGTATCCGGAGCGCACGCTCGTCGCGCGCGTGAGCGCGATCGAGCCGCAGATCAGCGCCGACACGCGCAACGTCGCCGTGCAGGCGACGCTGTCGAACCCCGATCGCCTGCTGCGCCCGGGCATGTACATCCAGGCGCGGCTCGAGCTGCCGCCGCGCGAGCGCGCGCTGACCGTGCCCGACACCGCGGTGCAGACTTCGCAGCGCGGCGAATCGGTGCTCGTCGTCGGCAAGCCGGGCCGCGACGGGCTCGGCGTCGTGCGGCTGCAGCCGGTGAGAACCGGCCGGCGCGCCGACGGCCGCATCGCGATCGCAGACGGGCTGCGCCCGGGCGACGTGGTCGTCACGTCGGGCCAGGTACGGCTCGCGGCGGGCGACAGGGTGAAGGTCGCGCTCGACGACGGCGCGGGCTCGGGAGCCGCGCAATGAACGCCGGCGCGCCCCACGATTCCGGCGCGGCCCGCGCGCGCTTCACGGACGTGTTCGTCCGCCGCCCGGTGCTGTCGCTCGTGTTCAGCCTGCTGATCCTGCTCGTCGGCCTGCGCGCGCTGATGTCGCTGCCGGTGCGCCAGTATCCGGCGCTCGAGAGCGCGACGATCAGCGTCGCGACCGATTATCCGGGCGCGTCGCAAGACCTGATGCAGGGCTTCGTGACGACGCCGATCGCGCAATCGATCGCGACCGCCGACGGCATCGAGTACATCACGTCGACGACGACGCAAGGCAAGAGCGTCGTGAAGGCGCGGCTGCGCCTGAACGCGAACGCGGACCGCGCGATGACCGAGGTGATGGCCAAGGTCCAGCAGGTGAAGTACAAGCTGCCCGCCGACGCGTACGATTCGGTGATCACGAAGCTCACCGACGCGCCGACCGCGGTGATGTATCTCGGCTTCGCGAGCGATACGCTGTCGATTCCGCAGATCACCGATTATGTGGTGCGCGTCGCGCAGCCGCTCGTGACGACGGTGCCGGGCGTCGCCTCCGCCGAGATCCTCGGCGGCCAGAACCTCGCGATGCGCGTCTGGCTCGACGCGACGCGGCTCGCCGCGCACGGGCTCGCCGCGGGCGACGTCGCCGCGGCGATCCGCGCGAACAACGTGCAGGCGGCGCCGGGCCAGGTCAAGGGCTCGCTCACGATCGCCGACATCTCGGCGAACACCGATCTGACCGACGTCGGCGCGTTCAACGAGATGGTCGTGAAAAGCGCGCCGAACGGCGGCGGCCTCGTGCGGCTGAAGGACGTCGCGACCGTGGAGATCGGCGGCGAGAACTACAACTCGAGCGCGCTGATGAACGGCCGCCGCGCGGTGTACATCGCGGTCAACGCGACGCCCGCGGGCAACCCGCTCGAGATCGTGCGCGGCGTCGGCGCGGTGCTGCCCGCGATGGAGCGCAACAAGCCCGCGAGCGTCCAGATCGCGAACATGTTCGACGGCGCGCGCTTCGTCAACGCGTCGATCGCCGAGGTCCGCTCGACGCTCACCGAGGCGATCGCGATCGTCGTCGTCGTGATCTTCCTGTTCCTCGGCTCGTTTCGCGCGGTGATCATCCCGGTGCTGACGATTCCGCTGTCGCTCGTCGGCTCGGCGGCGCTGATGCTCGCCGCGGGCTTCTCGCTGAACCTGCTGACGCTGCTCGCGATGGTGCTTGCGATCGGGCTCGTCGTCGACGATGCGATCGTCGTCGTCGAGAACATCCACCGCCACATCGAGCAGGGCGAGCCGCCCGTGCGCGCGGCGCTGATCGGCGCGCGCGAGATCGCGTCGCCCGTGCTCGTGATGATGGCGACGCTGATCTCCGTCTATGCGCCGATCGGGCTGATGGGCGGCCTCACCGGCTCGCTGTTCAAGGAGTTCGCGTTCACGCTCGCGGGCGCGGTGCTCGTGTCGGGCATCGTCGCGCTCACGCTGTCGCCGATGCTCGGCTCGCTGCTGCTCACGAGCAGGATGTCCGAGGGCCGCGTCGCGAAGGCGATCGAGCGCACGCTCGAGCGCGTGACGCATGCGTACCGGCGCGGCCTGCACGCGAGCCTCGCCGCGCGGCCCGCGATTCTGCTGATCGGCGCCGGCGTGCTCGCGGGCATCGTGCTGCTCTTCTCGGGCGTGAAGCGCGAGCTCGCGCCGCAGGAGGACCAGGGCTCGATCATGGTCGCGGTGAAGGCGCCGCAGTACGCGAACCTCGATTACATGGAACGCTACGCGCCCGATATCGAGCGCGTGTTCCGCACGCTGCCCGAGGCCGACACGAGCTTCATCCTGAACAGCTACGGCGGCAGCAATCTCGGCTTCGCGGGCGTGAACCTCGTCGACTGGGACAAGCGCACGCGCAGCGCGGCGGCGCTGCAGGCGCTGATCCAGGCGCGCGGCGACGGAATTCGCGGCGACCGCGTGTTCGCGTTCCAGTTGCCGGCGCTGCCCGCGTCGAGCGGCGGGCTGCCGATCCAGATGGTGCTGCGCGCGCCGTCGGGCTTCGCGGATCTCTACGCGCAGATGGAACGGATCAAGGCGGCCGCGCAAAAGAGCGGCCTCTTCGCGGTGCTCGACAGCGATCTGACGTTCGACAGCCGCGCGGTGGGCGTGACGATCGACCGCAATCAGGCGAACACGCTCGGCGTGACGATGAAGGACATCGCCGACACGCTCGCCGTGCTCGTCGGCGAGAACTACGTGAACCGCTTCAACTTCAAGGGCCGCTCGTACGACGTGATCCCGCAGGTGTCGCGCGGCGAGCGGCTGTCCTCCGAGATGCTCAGCCGCTATTACGTGAAGACGGGCTCGGGGCAGATGATTCCGCTGTCGACCGTGATTCACGTGACGAACGGCAGCCAGGCGAACGCGCTCAGCCAGTTCAACCAGATGAACGCGGCGACGTTCTCCGCGGTGCCCGCGCCCGGCGTGACGATGGGCGACGCGGTGGCGTTCCTCGAGGCGCAGAAGCTGCCCGCCGGCTTCTCGATCGACTGGCTCGGCGAATCGCGGCAATACGTGCAGGAAGGCAACCGGCTCGCCGTCACGTTCGGCTTCGCGCTGATCGTGATCTTCCTCGTGCTCGCCGCGCAGTTCGAGAGCCTGCGCGATCCGCTCGTGATCCTGGTGTCGGTGCCGCTGTCGATCTGCGGCGCGCTCGCCCCGCTCTACCTCGGTTTCGCGACGCTCAACATCTATACGCAGATCGGGCTCGTCACGCTGATCGGGCTGATCTCGAAGCACGGAATCCTGATGGTCAGCTTCGCCAACGATCTGCAGCGCCACGAAGGGCTCGGCCGGCGCGAGGCGATCGAGCGCGCGGCGGCGGTGCGGCTGCGACCGATCCTGATGACGACCGCGGCGATGGTCGCGGGCCTCGTGCCGCTCGTGTTCGCCGCGGGCGCCGGCGCGGCGAGCCGCTTCGCGATCGGCATCACGGTGTCGACAGGCATGCTGGTCGGCACGCTGTTCACGCTGTTCGTGCTGCCGACCGTCTATACGTTCGTCGCGAAGGATCACGGCGCGGCGATGCGCAGCGAGCGCGCGCAACTTCTCGCAGCCACTCGATAACCATGAACGACACGATGCATCGCTTCCCTCACGATACGGCGGCGGTCCCGCGCCGTTGCCGCCGCCGCGCGCGCGGCGCTGCCCGCGCTTCGTGCGCCGCGTGCGCGTCGATCGCGCGCACGGCGGTTCGCGCCGCCGCCGTCGCGGCCGCCCTCTTCGCCGCGGGCTGCACGCTCGCGCCGCGCTACGAGCGTCCGGCCGCGCCCGTGTCGGGCGCGTTCCCGACCGACGGCGTCTACGCCGCGCAGCCGGGCGCCGCGGCCGGCGCGCGCAGCGCGAACGGCCAGGCGGCCGTCGACATCGGCTGGCGCGAGTTCTTCGTCGATCCGCGCCTGCAGCGGCTGATCGAGATCGCGCTGAAGAACAACCGCGATCTGCGCGTGTCGGTGCTCAACGTCGAGGCGTCGCGCGCGCAGTATCGGATCACGCGCGCGGGCCTGTTCCCGACGCTCGACGGCACCGGCACGGGCACGATCCAGCGCACGCCGGCCGGTGTGTCGGTAACCGGCCAGCCGCTCATCTCGCGGACCTACAATGTCGGCGTGTCCGCGTCGTGGGAGCTCGACCTGTTCGGCCGCGTGCAGAGCCTGAAGGATCAGGCGCTCGCGCAATACTTCGCGACCGCGCAGGCGCGCAAGGCCGCGGAGATCTCGCTCGTCGCGAGCGTCGCCGATCAGTATCTGACGCTGCTGTCGACCGACGATCTGCTGCAGATCACGGAGAACACGCTGAAGACGGCGCGCGCGTCGTACGACCTGACGAAGCTGCAGTTCGACAACGGCACCGGCTCGGAGCTCGATCTGCGGCAGGCGCAGACGGTCGTCGAGACCGCGCTCGCGAACCAGCAGGCGCAGGCGCGCGCCCGCGCGCAGGCGGTCAACGCGCTCGTGCTGCTGATCGGCGAGCCGCTGCCCGACGATCTGCCGGCCGGCCTGCCGCTCAATGCGCAGAATCTGCTGACCGACATCCCGGCCGGGCTGCCGTCCGATCTGCTGACGCGCCGCCCCGACATCATGCAGGCCGAGGAGACGCTGCGCGCGGCGAACGCGAACATCGGCGCGGCGCGTGCGGCGTTCTTCCCGAAAATCTCGCTCACCGGCGCGTTCGGCACCGCGAGCCCGACGCTCGGCGGCCTGTTCAAGGCGGGCACGGCGGCGTGGTCGTTCGCGCCGAGCATCGCGCTGCCGATCTTCGAGGGCGGACAGAACATCGCCAATCTCGATCTCGCGCACGTGCAGAAGCGCATCGAGATCGCGAACTACGAGAAGGCGATCCAGAGCGCGTTCCGCGAGGTGTCGGACGGGCTTGCCGCGCGCGGCACGTACGATCAGCAGATCGCGGCGCTCGAGCGCAACGAGCACGCGCAGCAGCGCCGCTACGATCTGTCGGACCTGCGCTACAAGAACGGCGTCGACAGTTATCTGTCGGTGCTGACCGCGCAGACGGATCTGTATTCGGCGCAGCAGCAACTGATCAGCGCGCGGCTCGCGCGCTGGACGAACCTCGTCGATCTGTATCGCGCGCTGGGCGGCGGCTGGATCGAACGCGCGGGCGAGACGCCGCGCCCGGCGGATGCGCCTGTCGACTACGGCAAGGCGGCAGCGCCTGCGCCGGCGTCGGCGCGAACAGCGGCCGAGATTGGTTGAACGCGCAACCCAACGGGCGGCAACCCAACGGGCGGCGGCCGAACGGATGGCGCTCCGGTCGAGCGCGAATCGGGCGCCGCCTGGAACCCGAAGAAAAACGGATCGGGAAATGATCGGCGATACCGTAATCGGTACGGATGCACAATCGGCGATGCTTTTGCACAATCGAACGCAGCAGCCAATCAAGAGCTCGCCTAGAACCCGAGAGACAGCAACAAGCCGGAAATCGATTCAAGCATTCGACATAACAATCCAAAGACTTCCGTGTTCTTCGCGATGCGTATCTCAATGTTGAATAACCTTGAGGCACAGCATGAACGATGGTCGAATTTCCCCAACGATGAGCGCGTCCGTCCGTACGCGCGTCAATGTGCCCATTCGTCCGCGCACCGCGCAACAGCGGTTCGATGCCGAAATGGTCACGTTCCAGGGCCTATGCGACAACGCCGAGCATCTCGCGCTCGTTTTCGGGCCGCTCGCCGACGCGCCGCTCGTGCGCGTGCATTCCGAGTGCCTGACGGGCGACGTGTTCGGCTCCGCGCGCTGCGATTGCGGCGAGCAGCTCGACGAGTCGGTCGCGATGTTCGGCCGTGAAGGCGGCATCCTGCTCTATCTGCGCCAGGAGGGGCGCGGCATCGGGCTGTACAACAAGCTCGACGCGTACCGCCTGCAGATCTCGCAGGGCCTCGACACGTTCGCGGCGAACCGCGCGCTGAATTTCCCCGACGACATGCGCGATTTCCGCGTCGCCGCGCAAATGCTGCAGGCGCTCGGCGTCACCGAGATCTCGCTCGTCACCAACAACCCGGACAAGGTCTCGCAGATCGAGAAGCACGGCATCCGCATCCGGCGCGTGCTGCAGACGGGCGTGTTCGTCAACACCACGAACCACGGCTACCTGCGCGCGAAGATCGATCACCACCGCCACGCCATCAACCTCAGCCAGGAACTGCAATGATCACTCACCGCGCACCGATCAGCGGGATTGCCGCGCACCGCGACCAGTACGTTCTGACGGCCGGTTACGACAACCAGGTCATCCTGTGGGACGCGAAGACCCAGCGTCCGCTCGCCCGCGCGATGCACGACCACCTCGCGAATCAGGGGGCGTTCTCGCCCGACGGCGCGTACGTCGTCACGTCGTCGTCCGATTACAGCGCCCGCCTCTGGACCGTGCCCGATCTGCGGCTCGTCGCCGTGTTCGCTGATCAGGAGGACGACGTCGAGATGAGCGCGTTCCATCCGGACAAGCCGCTCGTCGCGACCGCGTCGCGCGATCACCGCGTGCGCGTCTACGATTTCGGCGGCAGGCTGCTGCACACGTTCAGCGGCCATACGGCCGACGTGATCTCCGTCGAATGGATGCGCGGCGCCGACGAGATCGTCTCGTCGAGCGACGACGGCACGATCAAGCGCTGGTCGCTCGCGAACAACGGCCTCGTCGCCGACATCGATCTCGACGGCATCGAGACCGACACGATCGCGATCGCCGCCGACGGCCGCATTTTCGCGGGCAACGACGAGGGCGAGATCATCTCGATCGGCGTCGACGGCGCGCGCGCGACGATCGCCGCGCACGACGCGGGCGTGAAGCGCCTCGTGCTCGACGGCGACCGCGGCCTGCTCGTGTCGCTGTCGTACGACCGCACGATGCGGCTCTGGAGGGTCGGCGCGGCGGGCGAGCCGCAGGCGCTCGGCGGCGCGGCGCTGCCGCCCGAGGTGTGGCCGCGCTCGTGCTCGTTCGAGGGCGACGAGCACATCGTGTTCTCGACGTTCCACTCGAGCTACCGCCGCTACAACTGGAAGACCGAGCGCTGGGACGCGGCCGAGCTGCCGCCGACGCACGGCGTGAACGCGGTGCAGCCCGTCGACGGCCATCTGTGGACGATCGGCGACGCGGGCATCGTGCGGGTGGACCAGCGCGAGCATGCGCGCACGGGCAGCCTGTGCAATTTCCTCGCGCCAGCGGGCGACCTGATCCTGACGGGCGGCCAGCTCGGCAAGGTGTTCGACGCGCGCAGCGGCCGCGAACTGCATCAGCACCGCTCGCCGCTGAATTGCGGCGTGGCGTTCGCGCGCGACGGCGCGGCGCATGCGGTGATCGGCACGTATACGGGCGAAGGCATCGTGCTGCGGATCGACGGCACACGGGCGACGCACGTGGCCGACCTGCCGCTGCACGCGAACGCAGTCAAGGGCATCGCGATCTCCGGCGATCTGATCTTCTCGGTCGCGGCCGACGCGTCGGCCACCTGGTATCGCGCGTCGACGCTCGAGCCGGCGTTCGAGCTCAAGCGCGCGCACGACAAGATCGCGAACGGCTGCGCGGGCCTCGGCGACGGCTACTTCGCGTCGGTGAGCCGCGACCTGAAGCTGCGGATCTGGTCGCCGGACCATCACGCGGAGGTGATCGCGACGCCGCACACGCACTCGATCAAATGCGTCGCGGCGAGCGCCGACGGCCGCTACGTCGCCACCGGCAGCTACAACGGCCGCGTCGCCGTCTACGACCGCGTCGAGACGCGCTGGGCGCTCGACGCGCGCGTGACGACGGCGGGCGTATCGTCGCTCGCGTACGATCCGGCCGCGCGCGCGTTCCTCGCGAGCTCGTACGACGGCAGCGTGTACCGCATTCCGCTGGAGCGCGCATGAGCGCCGCCGAACCGCACTACATCGACGCGCAACGCGCGATCGCGCCCGTCGACGCGCCGCTCGCGGCGCCGCACGAATACGCGGCGGTGCTGCGCTCGGATTTCGTGTCGAGCTATCACGACGGCCGCGACGTCTGGACCGACGAGGCGGCGATGCGTCCGGCGAGTGCGATCCTGCACGCGCATCTCGGCCGCCCCGCCGTCGTCCTCGACGCGGGCGCGGGCCGCGGCCGCGACACCGCGTACTTCCTCGAGCAAGGGCACCGGGTGACGGCGGTCGATCTCGTCGAGCCGCCCGAGTGGGCGCCGCTCGCGCAGCGCTGGGGCGAGCGGGTGCGCTTCGTCGCGTGCCCCGTGTCCGAGCTCGACGGCGAAGCCCGCTTCGACGGCGCGCTCGACAACGGCTGCCTGCACCACCAGCATCCGGACGCGTACGGCACGTACCTCGCGCGCATCCACGCACTGTTGCGGCCCGACGGGCGCTTCACGATCTCCGTGTTCGAATCCGACGGCCCCGGGCGGCTCTACGCGAACCACGCGCAGCGCCTCTATCGCGAGTTCACCGAGCCCGAGCTCGCCGAACTGCTGCGCGCCGCGCATTTCACCCCCGTCGACAGCCAGCGGGTGCCGCGGCCGAAAGCCGGCCTGCACTATCTGGTGATGACGGCCCGCAAAACCGATTCGACTGACGCGAGTGGACGCCGATGACGCTCAAGCTGGCCGACAACCCGAACCGCCTCAGCGACCGCGCGGCAATGGCGCTGCCGGACGATCTGTTCGTCGCGCGCACGAGCGCGACGGTCTTCTCGACGCATGTCGATTTGCTGCGCATGACGAGCGCGCAGTGGATCGCGATCGCCGAGAGTCCCGACGCGCCGTTCGAGCGGCGCTACGCGGCGGGCACGCTGCTCGGATTCGCGGGCGATCCGCGCATCCGAGCGCTCGATCCGCCGATGTGCGACGTGCCCGCCGCGCGCGCGCGGCTCGGCACCGAGCCGGCGCGCGTGCCGCAGGTGATCGCCGAATGGGCGCGCGTCGGCGTGATCGACGAATGGATCGAGAAGGAATGCCCGCGCCATACGGTCGAGCTCGCCGCGTACCGGATGATGCGCTACCCGGTCACGAACCTCGAATACCGGCGGTTCCTCGAGGAGACGGGCGCGCCGTGGCTGCCGACGTCGTGGACGTTCGGCGTCTACCCGCTCGAGCGCGCGAACCATCCGGTCTGGTCGGTGCCCGCCGAGGCCGCCGACGCGTACGCGACCTGGCTTGGCGAAGCGACCGGCCGGCGCTTCCGGCTGCCGACCGAGGCCGAATGGGAGTACGCGGCGTCGGGCGGCGCGGACGTCGAGTATCCGTGGGGCGACGCGTTCGATCCGCGCGCGGCGAACACGGTCGAGGCGGGGCCGCTGTCGACGACGCCCGTCGGCATCTTCCCGCTCGGGCGCAGCGCGTTCGGCATCGACGATCTGGCCGGCAACGTCGAGGAATACGTCGCCGACGACTATCGCCCGTATCCGGGCGGCGAGGCGATCGCCGACGATCTCGCCGTCACGCAGGGCGGCTACCGGATCGCGCGCGGCGGCAGCTTCACGCGCTTCGGCGATCTCGCGCGCTGCGCGCGCCGCCACGGCCGCTATCAGCGCGACATCTACGCGATGGGTTTTCGCCTCGCGGAGTCGCGATGAACGCCGGATCGAGCGCCGGCCGGCGCGCACGCCCTCCGTCGATGCGGCACGCCCGCGCGCCGCGAGCGGCGCCGGCGGTGTACGCGCCGCCCTCGACCGATCGGACGGGCCGCCGACGATGAGCACGTTCTCCGACATCGACCGCATGCACATGGCCCATGCGCTGCGGCTCGCCGAACAGGGGCTTTACACGACGCATCCGAACCCGCGCGTCGGCTGCGTGATCGCGCGCGGCGCCCAGACGCTCGGCGCGGGCTGGCACCGCCGCGCGGGCGAACCGCACGCGGAAGTGCACGCGCTGCGCGAAGCGGGCGAACGCGCGCGCGGCGCAACCGCGTACGTGACGCTCGAGCCCTGCGCGCACTTCGGCAGGACGCCGCCGTGCGCGAACGCGCTCGTCGCGGCGGGCGTCGCGCGCGTCGTGATCGCCGCGCGCGATCCGTTCGAGCAGGTCGCGGGGCGCGGAGCCGCGCGCCTGGCCGACGCGGGCATCGTCGTCGAGCAAGGCTTGCTGGAGGCGCAGGCGCGCGAGCTGAACATCGGCTTTTTCAGCCGGATCGAGCGCGGCCGGCCGTGGACGCGCGCGACGCTCAGCCTGCCGATCGACGGACCGCCCGCGCCCGATTCGGCCGACCTGGCGGCGCTTGACGCTGCGCCGTCCGAGGCGCGCGACGACCTCCGGCACTGGCGCGCGCGCAGCTCGGTCGTGCTCGAACGCGCGCCCGACGCCGGCCGCGCCGTCGGGCGCGACGGGGCCGCGCCCCGCTACGTCGTGAGCGCGCGGGACTGTGCGGCGCTCGGCGCGGCGAGCGTCGCGTGCGCGCCCGCCGACGGCGCGCCGACGCTCGCGCTGCATCGCGACGACAAAGGCGGGCGCGCATGCGAAGACGCGTGCGGCAGCGGCCATCGCGCCGATCGCGCCGATGCGCGGCCCGCCGGCGCACCGTCGGCTCCGGTTGCCGACACCGACGCCTGCCTGCCGCTGCCCGACGCGTTTGCGCGGCTCGCGAAGCAAGGCGTCAACGAGTTGTTCGTCGAGGCCGATCTCGCGTTGTGCGACGCGCTGTTCGGCGCCGATCTCGCCGACGAGCTGTTGCTGTATGCACACCCGGCGAGCCGCGACGCGCCCGTATCGGCGTCGTGGCTCGCCGCGGCGATCGACGACGTCGCGCGCCGCTGGGGCCTGCGGCCGCGCGAGCGCCTCGCGATCGGCCGCGGCGAGCGGATCGTGCTGCGCCGCGCGCGCGGGCCCGAGCCCGGGCAAGGCGCGTCGGGCGTCACCCCATAGCCGCGCGGCGCATCGCCGCGCACCGCTTTATTTCAGGACCACATCGAACGAGGACCTCAATGAACGCATCCGCAGTCGAGACCATCTACGAGTCGACCGAAGACAAGGCGGCACTGACTTCGGTCGTCGATCTGGTGAAGCTGTCCGATCAATACCGGCAATCGGCGATCCTGCATTACGCCGTCGCCGACAAGCTGTTCGACCTCACGCAGACGGGCCGCACGCCGGCCGAGGTCGCCGCGAGCTTCGGCATGGTCGAGGGCAAGGCGGCGATCCTGCTGCATGCGCTCGCCGCGCTCGGGCTGTTGACGAAGGAAGGCGACGCGTTCCGCAACACCGCGCTGACCGAGCGCTATCTGACGACGACGAGCGCCGACTACATCGGCCCGATCGTCGAGCACCAGTATCTGCAATGGGACAACTGGCCGCGCCTCGGGGAAATCCTGCGCAGCGAAAAGCCGCTCGCGTTCCAGCAGGAAAGCCGCTTCGCGCACGACACGCGCGCGCGCGACGCGTTCAACGACGCGATGGTGCGCCTGAGCCAGCCGATGGTCGACGTCGTGAGCGAGCTCGGCGTGTTCGCGCGCGCGCGCACGGTGATCGATCTCGCGGGCGGCCACGGCACGTATCTCGCGCAGGTGCTGCGCCGCCATCCGCAATTGACGGGCCAGATCTGGGATCTGCCGACGACCCGCGACGCCGCGCGCAAGACGATCCACGCGCACGACTTGGGCGGCCGCGTCGAGTTCTTCGAGAAGAACCTGCTCGACGCGCGCAATTTCGAGGGCGGCGCGGCCGATGTCGTGATGCTCAACGATTGCCTGCACTACTTCGACGCGCGCGAGGCGCGCGAGGTCATCGGCCACGCGGCCGGCCTCGTGAAGCCGGGCGGCGCGCTGCTGATCCTCACGATGACGATGAACGACGACCGCGTGACGCCCGCGCTGTCCGCCGATTTCTCGCTGCACATGATGGTGAACACGAATCACGGCGAGCTGCACCCGACGCCGTGGATCGCAGGTGTCGTGCGCGACGCCGGCCTCGCCGTCGGCGAGCGGTCGATCGGCCGCTACACGCTGCTCATCGGTCAACGTTCCTCCGGCGAGGTCTAACCATGCTCGTTTTCGAACTGATCAATCTCGACGCCGCCCCCGCCGACGCGGAGCGGCTCACGCGCACGCTGTCCGCGCAATGCACGGCGGCCGGCTACCGGCTGCGCGCGCCGCAGGCCGACGGCCCGGCGCCCGACGGCGTGTTCGTGCTGTCGCGCTCGGCGTCGGCCGCCGCGGGCGCCGGGCGCGCCGGCGTGCCCGGCTGGGCCGCCGCCGCGCAGATCCGCATCGATGCGGCCGGCAACGAAGGCGAAGCGCCCGCGATCTGGCGCGAAGCCCATCCGGGCGCGTTCTGCTATCCGCTCGCGCTGTCGCTGAAGGCGGCCGACGCATCGGCCGACCTCGTGCGCGACTGGCTCGCGGGCTTCGCCACCTTCACCGCATGCATCAAGATGTGGCGGCGGCTGCGCGACGCACCCGAGCAAGGCCGCCCGCGCGAGCTGCGCGTGAATCACATCAACATCCTCGCGCGCGATCTCGAGCGATCGGTCGACTTCTACCGCCGAATCTTCGGAGCGTCGTACTGCTACAACCTCGGTCCGAAGAAGGTTGTAATGGAGCTCAACGGCTTCGATTTCTTCATCGAGCAGGCGGACGCCGTCGCCTACCCGCCCGGCTATCACTTCGGCGTGCGCGCGGGCCCGGACGGCGTGAAGACGATCGCCGCGCTCGTCGAGGCGGACGGAGACATCCGGATCGTCAAGGGCAACGGCCCGGCGCCCGGCTTTCACGCGGGCCCCGACCGCGTGCGCACCGCGGTCTACTTCCAGGACCCCGACGGGCTCGAGATCGAAGTCTATTCCCCGGAGATCGAGATGCTCGAGAGCAATCCGCAATTGATCTCGCAGCATCTGTCGCCATCCTGACGAACCCAACCCGCAACCGACGAGGTAGTCCATGAGTTCCATCACCGCCCCTTCGTGGGGAGAGCTGCTATCCGGCCGCAACGGCTTGCGCTCGATCGCGCTCGCAGGCGGGGTCGCGCTGCATGCGATCAACATCTACATCGCGACGACGATCCTGCCTTCGGTCGTGCGCGACATCGGCGGGCTCGAGTATTACGCATGGAACACCACGCTGTTCATGGCCGCCTCGATCGTCGGCGCGCCGCTGTCCGCGAACGTGCTGAGCCGGTTCGGGCCGCGCGCCGCGTATCTCGTCGCGCTCGTCGTGTTCTGCGCGGGCACGCTCGCGTGCGCGCTCGCGCGGGACATGCCGTGGATGCTCGTCGGCCGGGCCGCGCAAGGCTTCGGCGGCGGCATCCTGTTCGCGCTCAGCTACGCGCTGATCCGCATCGTGTTCGACGAGCGGCTGTGGTCGCGCGCGATGGCGATGGTCTCCGGCATGTGGGGCGTCGCGACGCTGTGCGGGCCCGCGATCGGCGGCGTGTTCGCGCAATCGGGCACGTGGCGGCTCGCGTTCGTCGCGCTCGTGCCCGTCGCCGCGGTGCTCGCGCTGATCGTGATCGTCCAGTTGCCCGCGCGTGAAGCGTCGGGCGCGCGGGCCGCGCGGCCCGCGATCGGCAAGATCCTGCTGCTCGCGGCGTCGGTGCTCGTCGTGTCGGTCGCGAGCCTGTCCAAGGAGATCGTCGCGAACGTCGCGGGCGTCGCCGCGGGCCTCGCGATCGCGCTGCTGATCGCGCGCTTCGAGCGCGGCGCGGCGCGCCGGCTGCTGCCGACGGGCGCATACGACGTGCGCGCGCCGCTCGGCGCGATCTACGCGTGCATGAGCCTGCTCGTGATCGGGATGACGACCGAGATCTTCGTGCCGTACTTCCTGCAGATCATCCACGGCTACCCGCCGCTTCTCGCCGGCTACCTGACCGCGCTGATGGCCGCGGGCTGGACCGTCGGCTCGCTGTTCAGCTCCGGGCGCAGCGGGGCGGCCGCGCGGGCGCTCGTGCGCGGCGGGCCGCTCGTCGTCGTGATCGCGCTCGTCGCGCTCGCGCTCGTCGTGCCGCCGCAGCACCTGCTCGCCGGCGGCCCAGGCCTCGCCGCGCTGTGCGCGGCGCTCGCGGCGGTGGGCGTCGGCATCGGCGTCGGCTGGCCGCATCTGCTCACGCAGGTGCTGACGAACGCGCCGGCGGGCCAGGAAGATCTCGCGTCGACATCGATCACGACCGTTCAGCTCTATGCGACCGCGATCGGCTCCGCGCTCGCGGGTCTCGTCGCGAACCTCGCCGGCTTCTCCGCGCCGGGCGGCCTTGCCGGCGCGCAGCATGCGGCCGCGTGGCTGTTCGCGGTGTTCGCGGCGGCGCCCGTGCTTGCCGCGGTCGTCGCGCGCCGCGTGCGGGTGCGATGAGCGCCGCGCACGCATCGAATGGGGCGCGCATCGTCCGGCCGCCCCGCGAGAGAGGACACGCACGATGAGTATGATGGCCCCGCTGACCGGCATCGATCTGTTCAAGACCCTGCACGCCGTCGCGATCGCCGGCTGGGCGACGATCGTCACGATCAACAACGTACAGACATTCGCCGCGACGACGAGCACCGTCGGCCGCACGATGAGCATGGCGCTGCTCAAGCAGGACCCGCCCGTCGATACGCCGCTGCTGCGCCGCGCGACGGCGTCTCGCGCGCTGCACCGCGCCGCGCTCGCGATCATCGTGCTGCTGCAGGCGTTCACCGCGATCGCGATGTGGGGCGGCGTGCGGCTGCTGCTCGCGACGGCGCCGCCGCACGCGGCCGCGCTGCCGTGGCTCGACGCCGGCGCGGCCGGCTTCGCCGCGTGCGCGCTCGTGCTGCTGCTCGGCGGGCTGTGGTACGGCTACTGGATACGCCAGGAAGGCCTGCAACTGACGCACATCGCGCTCGTCGTCTGGTCGATCGCCGCCTATCTGCTGTTCCACTTCGATACGACAACCTGATCTGACGGAATCCCCGCGATGACGACCCTGCTTCCCCTCCATGACGGCGATCACGCCGTGCAGTTCGACGACGACGTCGCGGCCCGGCTCGCCGGCTTTGAGCTGCGGCTGCTCGCGGGCCGCGTCGTGGCGATGCGCGAGAACCAGTTCATCGACCTGCAAAACCTGATCGCGGGCGACGGCGCGTTCACGCGCGACGGCGATCCGCACGACCTGCGCCGCCGCAACCTCGGCACGCTGCATTACGACTTCGGCGGCCACGGCGAACTCGTGCCGCGCGATGCCGAGACCGACGCCACCCGCCTGGCCGCCGCGCTCGCGCACGCCGGCGAATCCGCGCGGCCGCCGTCGCCGGCCGCGCCGCGATCGCCCATGCAAACCGTCCGCCTTTCGCCTGGCGACCGGCTCGCGTTCGTGCCGTTCGAGCACGCGCGCGACGTGCCGAACATCTCGGCGGACGCCACGCACAACGCGGCAACGCGGCTCACGCTGTCGCACTGGCCGGCGAACCGCACGCCCGCGCGCTACAAGGCGAACCTGTCGACCGAGAGCGTGCTGCGCTTCGTGGCCGAGCGGGCCGACGATCCCGACGTGCGCCACGTGACGACCGATCACTTCGATCTCGACGGGCTCGCGTCGGTGTACGGCCTCATCGCGCCCGACCATGCGTTGCGCCACCAGGCGCGGCTCGTCGAGCTCGCGCGCTTCGGCGATTTCGCGCGCGGCCGCTCGGATGCGGCGCGGCGGCTCGCGTTCGCGCTGGACGCCGTCGCCGCGCGCACGTCGCGCGAGATCGGCGCGCTGCACGACGAGAGCGCGCGCATCGCGCGGCGCTTTCGTGCGCTGCTGCCCGCGCTGCGCGACCTGCTCGACGCGCCGTCGCCGCCCGAGGCGCTGTGGCGCGACGCCGATCGCCACCACGCCGAGACCGAAGCGTTGCTCGACCATCCGGACGCCGCGCTCGAGCAGCACCCCGCGCTCGACCTCGCCGTGTTTCGTCTGCCTGCCGCGCCGGCGCTGCGCGCAGGCGCGGCGCGGCGCTATTTCGGCTTGTCGCCGATCGGTTTCCACAATCGCACGCCGCTGTCGACGCTCGCGATCGTCGCGCACGGCGACGTCGTCGTGCATCAGCGCTACGAGGGCTGGGTCGAACGCGTATCCGCCGCGCCCCGGCCGCGGCGCGACCTGTCGATCCTCGCGCGCGCGCTGCGCGCGGCCGAACCGCACGCGTGCCGCTGGCAGTACGACGGCGTGCAGCACATCATGCCGAGGCTCGGCCACGATGGCGCACAGCCGAGCGGCTTGCCGGCGGAGGCGGTCGTGGACGCGCTGAAACGGCTGCTGGCGATCGCGCCCGCCGCGTGGACGCCGACACCCGACGCGCAGCGGCGCGACGACGCGCCGTCCGAGCGCACCGCGAGCGGCGCGCTCGGCTAGCGCCTGTTGAACGACGATCGGGGCCGTCGATGCCGCGCATCGTCGGCGGCTCGACGCGCGCAATCCGCCGCGCCCGCGCCCCGCCGCGCTCCCCAGGGCGCGGAGCCGCGGATGGCGATGAAGAAGGCGCGGCCCATTTCGGATGACGGATGGCGGATGGCGGATGGCGGATGGCGGATGGCGGATGGCGGATGGCGGATGGCGGATGGCGGCGCGTTCGAACGGCCTCCGACAGCCCGCTAGAGCATCGCGACGACCGCCGGCGGCACGCGCGCGGCCTCGCGCGCGTCGCCGTGCCTCTGCGGCTCGCCGCGCTCGAGCACAACCGATAGCTGGTTGCGCAACAGCGATTGCGGAATCCGGTTGCAATAGCCGGCCCCCGCCGCGAGATCGATCAATTCGTTCTTGCTCGACGCGGAGAACTTGCAGCGCAGGTTTTCCATGTATTGCTCGATCGTGCGCGCCGACAGCCCGAGAATGTTCGCGATGTCCTTCGCCGTCTTGTTGCGCGCGAGGAAGAACAGCACCTGCCGCTCGCGCTCGGTCAGCTCGAGCGCGTCCCTCGGCGAATCGATCCGGTACGAGCCTTGCTCGACGGGCCCGCCGGTCCGCTTGCCCGCGTACGAATCGCCGATCACGCGGCCGAGCGTGATCATGTCGATCTGCGACAGCTCCGTCGCATGGAAAATCGTGCCGACGATCTCGTCGTTGCGGTCGACGAGCGGGATCTTCGTGAAGACGAAGGCCATCCAGACGCCCGACGCGTAGGGATGGATGTCGAGCACCTTGATCGCCCGGCCGGTTTCGCGAACCTCGCGATCCTGCGCCTGGAATTGCGCTGCGCAATTCGACGATCCGCATGGCAGATCGAATGCGGATCTGTCTTCGAGTTCGCGCGGATCGCGCACGCCGACCACTTTCGCGAATGCATCATTGACGTGAATGAAACGTGACTCGCTGTCCTGGCAGCCCCAAAGGCCGGGATAATGATCGAAAATCAACTTCAACGGGTCAACGAAACAGGTCATCTGGCCTCCGATTGGCATTTTTCTGGCCGCCTATATGATTTCGCCGCGCGTTAAACGAGCGCGCGGTCGAAACAGTCCCCTCCACTGTTTGATCGATCACTGCATGCCGGCATGCGCAACGACGCCGAGCGGTGCGCGTGGCGCACCCGCTCGCCGGAGTCCGATCGGAATATCGGTGTTCCGCCGCGCCGTGAAACACGGCCGCCGCGCATTCCAAATAAAACGATTCGCGGTTTCGTTCGCGAATCGTCGGCAAAAGGGATCGGTCACGCGTGCGTGGCACAACGAACGCGCGGCCTGTTTCGGAGTTTAGAGCAATGCAATCGTAATATTTAGCCTGAAGACGCTATTCGTGTTTTATTAATCGAAAATCTCTATTTCTATTTTTATTCGCTCGTCGTTCACACATTCGATTTAAACTCGGGCAGGCGCGCGCCGATGCGCGCGCCCATTTCCGCGCCAAGCGCCTGCAGGCCGCTCGCCGGCCGCACCATCACCTCGAACTCGACGATCTTGCCGGCCTCGTCGAAGCGGATCAGGTCGATGCCCTTCAACCGCTTGTCGCCAACCCGTGCGCTGAATTCCAGCACGACGCTCAGGCCGTCGTCGGTCGCGAGCTGGCGGTGATAGGTGAAATTCTCGAACACGTTGACGACCGTGCCGATCGCGAGCGTGAGCGCGGCCGCGCCCGCGTACGCGGAATGCGCGATCGGCGAACGGAACACCGCGTTCGGATCGGCGATGTCGGCAAGCGAGCTCATGTCGCGCGCGGCGACCATCGCGTGCCAGCGTTCGAGCGACTGCCGCACGGACGGATGCACGGCGGCGGGAATCGAAGTCATGTTGCGTCTCCTTGTCGGTCAAATCGGGGATGGGCGGCGGTTGCGCGGCGCGAAGCCGCATGTCCGCATCGCCATGCGCGGCGAACCGCATGCGTCAGATCGATGCGGCGAGCGTCGTGCCCTGCAGGATCGCGCGCTTCGCGTCGAGCTCGGCGGCAACGTGCGCGCCGCCGATCAGGTGCACCGAGCAGCCCGCCGCGCGCAGGCCGTCGTACAGCTCGCGCAGCGGCTCCTGGCCCGCGCAGACGACGACGCTGTCGACCGCGAGCGTCAGCGGCTCGCCGTCGATGCGCACGTGCAGCCCCGCGTCGTCGATCCGCTCGTACGACACGCCGGACGACATCGCGACGCGCCGTGCCTTCAGCGACGTCCGGTGAATCCAGCCGGTCGTCTTGCCGAGCCCGTCGCCGACCTTCGACGCCTTGCGCTGCAGCAGATGCACGTTGCGCGACGCGGCGTCGACGTGCGGCGCGCGCACGCCGCCGCGCGCATCGTAGCCGACGTCGATGCCCCATTCCGCGTAGAACTTCGACGGCGCGACGCTCGCGCTCTCGCCCGTCTGCGTCAGGTATTCGCTGACGTCGAAGCCGATCCCGCCCGCGCCGATCACGGCCACGCGCGCGCCCACCGGCCTGCCGTCGCGCAGCACGTCGAGATAGCCGAGCACGCGTGCGTGATCGATGCCGTCGATGTCGGGCACGCGCGGCGTCACGCCCGTCGCGAGCACGATCTCGTCGAAGCCGCCGCCCGCGAGCCGCGCGACGTCCGCACGCGTGTTCAGGTGCAGCGTCACGCCGCGCAACTCGATCTGCCGGGCGAAATAGCGCAGCGTCTCGTGGAACTCCTCCTTGCCGGGCACCCGCTTCGCGATGTTGAATTGCCCGCCGATCTGCGCCTGCGCTTCGAACAATTCGACCGCGTGCCCGCGCTCGGCGGCGGTGACGGCGAAGCTCAGGCCCGCGGGGCCCGCGCCGACGACCGCGATCCGCTTGCGCCGCTCGGCGGGCTCGATCGCGAGCTCCGTCTCGTGGCACGCGCGCGGGTTGACGAGGCACGATGTGATCTTGCCGCTGAAGATGTGATCGAGGCACGCCTGGTTGCAGCCGATGCAGGTGTTGATCTCGTCCGCGCGCCCTTCGCGCGCCTTGCGCACGAACTGCGCATCGGCGAGGAACGGCCGCGCCATCGAGACCATGTCGCAATAGCCGTCGGCGAGCAGTTGCTCGGCGAGCTCGGGCGTGTTGATCCGGTTCGTCGCCACGAGCGGAATGCCGACGTGGCCGACGAGACGCTTCGTCACCCACGCATACGCGGCGCGCGGCACCTTCGTCGCGATCGTCGGGATGCGCGCCTCGTGCCAGCCGATGCCGGTGTTCAGGATCGTCGCGCCGGCCGCCTCGATCGCCTGCGCGAGCCGGATCACCTCGTCGAGCGTCGAGCCGCCTTCGACGAGATCGAGCATCGACAGCCGGTAGATGATGATGAAGTTCGCGCCGACCCGCTCGCGCACGCGCCGCACGATCTCGACCGGGAAGCGGATGCGGTTTTCGTACGGGCCGCCCCACTCGTCGTCGCGATGGTTCGTGCGCGCGGCGATGAATTCGTTGATCAGATAGCCTTCGGAGCCCATGATCTCGACGCCGTCGTAGCCCGCGTATTGCGCGAGCGCCGCGCAGCGCGCGAAATCGTCGATCGTCGCGTCGACTTCGCTCGCGGACAGCGCATGCGGCGTGAATGCGTTGATCGGCGCCTTCAGCGCGCTCGGCGCGACGAGCGCCGGATGGTACGCGTAGCGGCCGAAATGCAGGATCTGCATCGCGATCTTGCCATCCGCGTCGTGCACCGCACGCGTGACGATCCGATGGCGCTCGGCCTCTTCCTCGGTCGCGAGCATCGAGCCGCCGGGCGTCATTCGCCCCCGCTCGTTCGGCGCGATGCCGCCCGTGACGATGAGCCCGGCCTCGCCGCGCGCGCGTTCCGCGTAGAACGCGGCCATCCGCTCGAAGCCGTTCGGCGCCTCTTCGAGCCCGACATGCATCGAGCCCATCAACACGCGGTTCTTCAGCGAAGTGAAACCGAGCTCCAGCGGAGCCGTCAGGTGGGGATAGAAGGTCATCGGTCGCTCTTTTTTTGCAACGGGTTGCATAAATATATCGACGGCCGTCAGTAAGTGCAACGCGTTGCATAAAGTGCGTCCTCTAAACGGGCGCGCGCCCCGCGGTATGGCAAGATGCGAGCATTCCGATCCCCGGCTCCATCGCAATGTCCCTGCCTCACGCGCTGCTCACGTCCCTCGCCGAACGCCCGGGCTCCGGCTCCGAGCTGACGCGCCGCTTCGATCGCTCGATCGGCTACTTCTGGCATGCGACCCATCAGCAGATCTATCGCGAGCTCGCGCGGCTCGAAGACGAAGGCTGGGTCGAATCGACGCCCGTCGAACAGGCGCGCGGGCGCAAGCGCGCGTACCGGATCTTGCCCGCGGGCCGCAAGGAGCTGAAGCGCTGGATCGCGCAGCGCGACGATCCGAAGCCGCTGCGCGACGAGCTGATGATCCGGCTGCGCGCGGAAGCGGTCGTCGGCCCGACCGGGCTTGCGGACGAAATCCGGCGGCGGCTCGAACTGCATCGGCAAAAGCTCGCGCTGTACCGCGAGATCGAGGCGCGCGATTTCACGCACGGCATGGACACGAAAGAGCGACGCTTGCAGCATCTCGTGCTGCACGCGGGGATACTTCAGGAAAGCCAGAGCATCGAGCTGATGCAGCAGGCGCTCGATATTCTGTCGATGCCGGCCGAGCGAGCGAAGCCGCGCGGCGCGTGACGCCGGTGTCGCCGCGAGCGGCGATGCGTGCGGGCGATCGCTCGGGCCGCCGGTTCGCGCGGCCGCGCATCGTCATCAGGCGAAAACGCCCGATGGCTTGACGGCGATCGATGCGCGCGCGCGCCGTAGCGTTTACAGTGCCGCAGCGCCCTTTTCCCGCAATCGCCCCGCAATCGCCGGCGGAATTCGGCGGGCGATACGCGAACGCGCGCTGTCGAGCGCACGTTCGTGCGAGCACGCGGCAAGCCCGAACGCGACAAGGAGTGACGACATGGAATCGATCAACTGGAACACGCGGTCCGTTCGCGAAGAACTGGCCGCCGTCAAACGCGCGGCGCCGTTCGTCTATGGACTCACGAACTACGTCGCCGCGAACCTGAGCGCGAACGTGCTGCTCGCCGTCGGCGCGGCGCCCGCGATCGGCGCCGCGGCCGACTGGCCCGCGCGATTCGGCGCCGGCGCGGGCGCGCTGTGGATCAACACGGCCGCGCTGATGAGCAGCGGCGCCGATACGCTGCGCACGGCCGCGCGCGCAGCGTCGGAAACCGGCACGCGCTGGGTGCTCGATCCGGTCGCGACCGGTGCCGGTGCGCCCGAGTACGACGCGATCGTGCAGGAACTGCTCGCGTTCAGGCCGTCCGTGATCCGCGGCAACGCGAGCGAACTGATCGCGCTCGCGGGCGGCACGGCGGCCGGCAAGGGCGTCGACACGACCGCGAGCTCGGACAGCGCGCTCGCGTACATCGGCGATCTCGCACGGCGCAGCGGCGCCGTCGTCGCGGTGAGTGGCCCGATCGACTACGTGACGGACGGCATCGACACGCTCGCGATCGCGGGCGGCGACGCGCGCCTGACGCGCGTGACGGGCGCCGGATGCGCGCTCGGCGCGCTGATCGCGGCGCTGCTCGCGCAACGCGGCGCGGCGCTCGCCGCGGCGGCGGCGGCGCACGCGATCTATGCGATTGCCGCCGAGCGCGCGGCGGATGCGCGCGGCACCGGATCGTTCGCCGTGCGCTTCGTCGATGAATTGTCGCTGCTCGATCCCGGCGAATGATCGCGCGATAAGCCTTCACGACCGGCGTGCGGCTGCTGTCCGGCCGCGCGCCGTGGAAATCGCTCGCCGCGCGTCACGCCGCACGCGCGGCAACGCGCTCGCGCATCAGCGGTGCAGCACGATCACGTCGGCGTCGTCCGCGTGGTCGAGCAGCAGCCGGCGCACGCGCGCCTGCCACAGCTCGCGGAACAACGTGGCTTCGTCGGGCGAGGCGGTCATCGCGAGACAACGCGGCAGCAAATCCGCGATTCGCGGATCGCCGGGCACGCGGTCGAGCCGCGCGGACACGCCGACGCTCGCCTCCGTATCGACGCGCGCGAAGCGAAGCTGCCCGGGCATCGGCTCGCCGAACGCCAGCAGCCGGCGGCGATCGAAGCGGCCGCCGATGCCCTTGAAGCCCGTGTCGAACGTCGCGCCCGTCAGCATGCCGACGACGTTCGCGATCACGCCCGTCACGCCCTCCGTCGCCGGATCGCGCAGCGCGACGCGAATCGCGCCGCGTTCGGCGGGCACGCCGCCGTACAGCGCGCCGAGCGCCGCGCGCGTCATCAGATACGCGGACGCGACCGTCGGACACGAATGCCCGGCGAGCTTCACGACGTCCGCGTAGCCGTACTCGATCGCGCCGCCGCTCGCGGCGCCGAGGAACGCCGCGAGCGGATCGCGCAGCGCGATGCGCGGTGCGGCGTCGAAGAAATCAGGAAATTGGTCTGAGGGTTGCATGATGGTGTGAATACGCTTGTGGCGCGTCGCGCGAATCGCGTCGAACGTGCCGGAATGGATGCCGCGCCCGGCGCGCGCTCACGAACGCCGCGAACGCCGCGAACGGTGGCGCGCCGCCCGTGCGTGCGGCGGCGCCGATCACTGAACGACGAAGTCGATCACGATCGCGCCGGGCTCGCGCTGCCGGTACTCGATGCCGACCCGCTCGCCATAGTGTTGTCGAATCTGCTCGAGCAACGGAAGCGGATCGTGATCGTTGACGAAGCGCATGGTTTCGCCGGACTGAAGCGCGTCGATCGCGCCGAAGATCGCCGCGTGACGGAAGCGCTTCGCGACGCCACGCGCGTCGAACGGGTAGATCGCGGTCGGGGAAAGATGGAGATGCGGCTGCGACATGATTGGACGTCCTTATCGGATGACACCAGGGTGGAGAAAACGATGGCGCGCACGATGCGTCGCCGGACGAACCGATGCGTGCCGGCCCGCGAACACGGCGGCGCGGCGGCAATCGGCCCGGCCTAATAGATGCATGTTGTGCGCACCTATTCTATGTTCGTGCCCCGGCGCGCACAATGGCTTCGGCGCCGGTCGATTCGCGCGAAGCCTCCGGAACCAGCGTCCGGCGCGGCCGCGCAAAGCCGCGCCGACGCGGGCGCGCGCCGCTTCACGACGCGGCTTCGCCGCACGCGCGCCCTTTCCCGGCGCTCGAAAAGCTTGATTTCGCTCAACGAACGGCGTGGCCGGCGCCGGACAATGAATGGACGCTTGCCCGCCTCATACGCTGATGGAGTCGACGATGCCTACCGATACCTCGAATCCCGCCTCGCTGTCGCTGCCGCAGCGCGTTCTCGTCGCGATTGACGCGTCGAAGGCGTCGCATCGCGCGGCCGACTATCTGAAGCACGTCGTGCCCGCCGGCGCGACGGTGCGCTTCGTCAGCGTCGTCGACACGCCGCGCGCGTACACGCTGCCGCATACGTTCGCGCCGTCGGAGTTCGCGGCGGCGCACACCGAACTCGTCAACGACGCGTCGAACGCGCTGGGCGAGGCGACAGCCAGCTTCGGCCGCCCCGACGTCGCCGTCGAAACGGCGATCGTCGACCTCGCGAAGAAAGGCGGCGACATCGTCGACGCGCTTCTCGACGAGACGCGCGACTGGCAAGCGGATCTTCTCGTCGTCGGTTCGCATCAGTATCAGGGGTTGCTGCGCTGGGTCGACGGCAGCGTGTCCGAGCCGCTGCTCGCGAAGACGGATTGCGCGATTCTGTTCGTGCCGTCAGGCGTCGAATCGGCCGCGCACGCGCCGAAGCGCGTGCTGTTCGCGACCGACGGCAGCCCGATCGCCGCGCATGCATTGCGCTACGGCGCGCAATTCGCGACGCCCGACACGCATCTGCGCGCGATCTACGTGATCGACCGTGCGGTGCGGCTCACCGATTTCGTGCCGATCCACGTGCTGGAGGACGCGTTCGTCGAGGAAAGCGAAAAGGCGCTCGCCGTCGCGCGTCAGTTGCTCGATGAAGCGCCCGGCCAATCGAGCACCGCAGTGGTCAGCACCGACCGGACGAGCGACGACGTCGCGCACACGATCGTCCGCGAAGCGGACCGCTGGCCCGCGGATCTGCTCGTGATGGGCACGCACGGCAGGCGCGGCGTGTCGCGCTGGCTGCTCGGCAGCGTCGCGCAGCGCGTCGCGCGGCTCACGCAGATTCCGTTGCTGCTCGTGCACGGGCCGAACGCCTGAGCCGCAACGCAGGCGAGCCGCGCGGGCGCGTCGTGCTCGAACGCTCCGGGCAGCTCGACAGCGGCGTCGCATCCCGTACCGGGCGATCCGCTTCGGTTCCGGCTCGAAGCCCGAACGCCGGCTTCGCCGCGGCGGCAAGCGGCGCGCGAGCCTCGCCCGGTGCGCGCGGCATTCGCCCGCGCCGGTCGCGCCGATCCTGGCGGCGCGCGCCTCATGTCAAGATTGTCCCGAGGGCGACGGCCATCGATTCGCGGCGCACGCGCCGTTCCCACCCCGCGCGCGGTATCGGTCGAGCGAGCATGGCCGCGGCCGCGGACGTCGCTCGCCACCCCGCGGCCGCGAGGAAACGGGATGGCATTCCGCCTGGAAGAAGTCGACGCCGCAAAGAAAAAGCGGCGGCCCACCGCCGCCGCCTACCGGTTTCGTCCAGCCGCCGCCGAGCGCCGTTACGCGCGCGGCAGCGGCTTACCCGCGCCATCGGCCCGTTCCTCGAACAGCACGGCGAGGCCGCCCGGCCTCAGCTTCTTCACGCTGGCCCAGAACAGACTGCCGCCCGCCATGTCGGACATCGGCACGATCGGCACCTTGTAGTAGCGGTTGAGCATCATCAGGAACGCGAGCGCGTAGCCGCGCCGTCGCTCGGACGGCGCGATCTCGAGGCTATGCACGTACAGCCGGTCGGTCATTTGGGAAAGGCCGTAGATCGCCTCGCCGACTCGCGTGCCGTCCGCGTTGCGGATCACCACCGCCCATCTCGCGTGTACCGAAGGCTCGCGCTCCGTCGCGGCCGCCATTGTCTCGATCTTGATCGGCGGCAAGCGCCGCAGCTTGCGCCACGCTCTGAAACTCCGCAGTAATCCCATCGACTTCGTGCCTTTCTATTCCGTTGCTCGCTCGGCCGGAGATGACCGGTGACAATGAGTTTTCGCGTCTTTCGGGAAACTGACGGGAGTTTCGGACCGGGTACAGCTTCGAGCAGGCGCGGCGACTTTTTGTATTTTTCGATCCATCAAGGGTGCGATAAAAAGTGCCTGATTGAAAATCAGCAAAAGACGAGAGCGGCGTAGGATTACGCGCAGCGCGCGTAGGAATTCCCCTACAGACGGAATGGGTAGGTTCGCGGACCGCGCGCGATCGCGCCGGCCGTCGCGATGCGCCGTTCGAGCGGTTCGCATGTATCTCGATGCGAAGAGGAATCATCGGGTAATCGTCGTGCGCCGCGCGCCGCGACGTCCGCGCATCAGTGCATTAGCGCGGGCCCGTGCGCACGCGCTCGAGCGCGCCGCGGATGCCGCGCAGCAGATCGATCGGCCGCGGCGGGCAGCCGGCAATCGCGACGTCGACCGGCACGAGCGTCTCGACGGGCCCGCACACCGCGTAGCTGCCCGCGAACACGCCGCCCGTGCACGCGCAGTCGCCCGCCGCGACGACGAGCTTCGGCGCGGGCGTCGCGTCGTACGCGAGGCGCACGGCGTCGCGCATGTTCAGCGTGAGCGGCCCGGTGATCAGCAGCATGTCCGCGTGCCGGGGGCTCGCGACGAATTTGATGCCGAGGCCCTCGATGTTGTAGTACGGATTGCCGAGTGCGTTCAGTTCGAGCTCGCAGCCGTTGCACGAGCCGGCGTCGATCGCGCGGATGCACAGCGCGCGGCCGAGGATGTCGAGAATCTCCTGCCGGATGGGCTGCGCGTCCCGCTGCCATGCGGGTTCGCCCGCCGGCGCGGGCTCGTCGGGCCGGCCGGTGCGTGCGATCTGTTTGATGAGCTGCCACATTACAGGTCGTGCCCCGCGTAGTTCAGATTGAACGACTTGTTGATCAACGGGAAGTCGGCCACGATGTTGCCGATGATCGCATGCTCGAGCGCGGGCCAGTTGTGCCATGACGGATCGTGGCAATGGCAGCGCGCGACGCCGCCGCGCGCATCGAGCTCGAGTGCGACGAGCACCGGTCCGCGCCAGCCTTCGACCCAGCCGATGCCGCGCCGCGCCTCGGGCGCGGCGTTCCCCGCATGGCCTTCCCCGTGCGCCTCCGCCGCGCCGGCCGGGTTGGACGGAACGTTCGCGGCGAGCGCGACCTCGGCGGCGATGCCGTCGCCCGGCAAGCCCGCGAGCAGCGCGCGGATCACGCGCATCGACTCGTACGTTTCCGCGAAGCGCACCGCCACGCGCGCCGCGACGTCGCCGCGCGCGTCGCTGGCGACATCGATGGGCACCGCGTCGTACGGCGCGAGCCGATGGTCCGCCCGCACGTCGCGCGGCTGCCCGCTCGCCCGCGCGACGAGCCCGCACACGCCGAAATGCGCGGCCGTCCGCGCGGTGAGCAGCCCGGTGCCGGCAAGGCGGTCCTGCAGGCCGGACTGATCGTCGTAGATCGTCTGCATCGCACGCACTTCGTGCTCGATCCGGTCGCACTGCGCGACGATCGCCTCGGCGTCGTCCGCAGAGAGGTCGTGGCGAACGCCGCCCGGCACGATCCGATCCATCAGATGGCGATGCCCGAAGATCCGGTCGCTCAGGCGCAGCCAGTCTTCCTTGAGCCGCGAGAAATGCGCGAGGCCGACCGCAAAGCCCGCGTCGTTGCCGAGCGCGCCGAGATCGCCCAGATGGTTCGCGACGCGCTCGCGCTCGAGCAGCAGCGCGCGCAGCCGCAGCGCGCGGTCCGGCACGCGGATCTTCATCGCCTGTTCGAGCGCCATGCAGTACGCCCACGTGAACGCCACCGTCGAATCGCCGGCGATGCGTGCGGCGAGCCGGCTGCCCGCGAGCGCATCCGCGCGCTCGAGAAGCCGCTCGATGCCGCGATGCGCGTAGCCGAGCCGCTCCTCGAGCCGCAGCACCTTTTCGCCGACGACCGAGAAGCGGAAATGCCCGGGCTCGATCACGCCCGCATGAATCGGCCCGACCGCGATCTCGTGAACGCCGTCGCCCGCGACCGGCACGAACGGATAGTCGGCCGTCGCGGCCTCGAAGCGCTCGCGGCCCGTCGCACGCCGGCGCAGCGGATGGTAGCCGCGCGGCCATGCGCCGTGATCGAGCCATGGCCGCATGTCGTGCGCGCCTCGCGCGCGCAGGCCGACGAGATCGCGAATCGCGCGCTGCATTCGCGCCGCGCCCGCGAAGATCGTCGACAGATCCGGATAGTCGCCGGAACGCTCGCCTGCGTCGTCGTGCTCTTGCGCATCGCCGGCTTCGCGCGCTTCGTTCGCCGCCGGCTCTGCCGGCAGCCGCAGCCACAACAGCCCGTCGTCCAACTCGTACGCGGCGCACACCTCGAAGCGCCCGGCCGCCGGCTCGCCGCCCCACAACGTGACAAGTCGGCCGCCCGCCTCGCGGATCGTGTCGGCCGCGCGCACCCACGCATCGGCATCGACCGACGCGAACACGACGCGCGGCTGCCCCGCCGCGCTCGCCATGCGCGTCTGGCCGGGAATGTGGAAGGATTCGATCCGCATCGGCTACCCCGCTATCATCGCCGCCGCCTGCCGATACCAGGTCGCGAGATACGGCGGCACGTAGAGCCCGAGCATCAAGCCGAGGGCGAGGTGAACGAACACCGGCAGCAGCGCCGGCGGATGCTCGAGCGTCGCGACGTTCGATTCGCCGAACACCATTCGCTGCACGCGCATGAAAATCGCCGCGAACGCCGCCGCGAGCGCGATGAGCAAAAACGGCGCGCTCCACGCAAGCTTCGCGATCGCCGTCGTCAGGATCAGGAATTCGCTCGCGAACACGCCGAACGGCGGCATGCCGAGGATCGCGAGCGTGCCGAGCATCATTCCCCAGCCGACCGTCGGGCTCACCTGCAGGAGGCCGCGGATGCCGTCGATTGCCTGCGTGCGCGCCTTCTGCGCCGCGTGACCGACCGCGAAGAAGATCGCCGACTTCACGAGCGAGTGGACCGTCATGTGCAGCAGCCCCGCGAACGTCGCGATCGGGCCGCCGAGGCCGAAGGCGAACGTCATCAGGCCCATGTGCTCGATCGACGAATACGAGAACAGCCGCTTCACGTCCTTTTGCCGGAACAGCGAGAACGACGCGACGAGCACCGACACGAGCCCGAAGCCGACGAGCAGGTGCCCGGGCAGCCCGTTGCCGAGCGCGCCGTCGGCGAGCACCTTGCAGCGCAGCACCGCATACAGCGCGACGTTCAGCAGCAGCCCCGAGAGCACCGCCGAGATCGGCGTCGGGCCTTCGGCGTGCGCATCGGGCAGCCAGTTGTGCATCGGCACGAGCCCGACCTTGGTTCCGTAGCCGACGAGCAGGAACACGAATGCGATCGACACGATCGTCGGATCGAGCTGCGTCTTGACGGCGTTCAGGCTCGTCCAGAGCAGCGCGTCGCCGTCCGCGAGCCGCCGGCCCGCCGCGAGATACAGCAGGATCGTGCCGAACAGCGCCTGCGCGATGCCGACGCCGCACAGGATGAAGTACTTCCACGCGGCCTCGAGGCTCGCCGCGGTCCGGTAGACGCTCACGAGCAGCACCGTCGCGAGCGTCGCGGCCTCCATCGCGACCCATAGCACGCCGACATTGTTCGTGAGCAGCGCGAGCAGCATCGCGAAGATGAACAACTGGTACATGCAGTGATAAAGCCGCATCCGGCCGTCGCTCATCTTGCCGCGGTCCTGCTCGATGCGCATGTACGGATTCGAGAACAGCGACGTCGTCCAGCCGACGAACGCCGTCAGCGCGACGAGAAACACATTGAACGGATCGACGAAGAAGAGCTTCCCCGCCGCGTACATCGGCCCGTGCGCGACGGTGCGCGCGGCGAGCGCGAACGCCGCCGCGCACGTGAGAAAGCTGAAGCCGACGTTCAGCGCGCGCGCGACGTGCTGCCGCCGCACGAGCGCGAGGCATCCGCCCGCGACGAGCGGCAGGCCGAGCGACGCCAGCAGCACGTAGACGTCAATCATCTTTCAGTTTCTCGAGGTGGTGGATGTCGAGGCTGTCGAACTGTTCGCGGATCTGGAACATGAACACGCCGAGGATCAGAATCCCGACGAGCACGTCGAGCCCGATCCCGAGCTCGACGATCATCGGCATGCCGTTGGTCGCCGCCGCGGCCGCAAAGAACAGGCCGTTTTCCATCGACAGGAAGCCGATCACCTGCGGAATCGCCTTCGCGCGCGTGATCATCATCATGAACGACAGCAGCACGCACGCGAGCGCGATGCCGAGCGTGCCGCGCGCGGCCGATTCGGCGAGCCGGCTGATCGGCGCCGCGACGTTGAACGCGACGATCACGAGCGCGATGCCGGCGACGAGCGTGGTCGGAATGTTCAGCAGCGGCTCGACGTCCGCCTTCACGTTCAGCCGCAGCACGAGCCGGTACAGAATCCAGGGAATCAGCCCGACCTTCAGCAGCAGCGTGAGCGCGGCGGACACATACAGATGCGTGTCCGCCGTGACGAAGCCGAGGATCAGGTTCGCCGACACGAGCACGACGCCCTGCAGCGTATACAGATGGATCAGCGACAGAATCCGCCGCTGGCTCAGCATCGCGAACGACAGGAGCAGCAGGATCGCCGCGAGGAAATTGACGAGCTGCGTCGCGTAGCCGTGCATCTACGCCCCCAGCAGGAAATGGACGAGCATGCCGATCACCGCGAGCAGGAACGCGGTCGCGAGAAACTCGGGCACGCGAAACAGGCGCATCTTCGCGTTCGTCGTCTCGACGACGGCAAGCGCCGCGCCGCCCAAGAGCAGCTTGACGAAAAGCGCCGGAAGCGCGAGCAGCAGCGCGAGCGGGCTGCCCGCCTCGGCGATGCCCCACGGCATGAAGAGCGCGAGGCCGATGCACGAATACGCGAAGAGCTTCAGGCTCGCCGCCCATTCCATCAGCGCGAGATGGCGGCCCGAGTATTCAAGGATCAGCGCCTCGTGGATCATCGTCAGCTCGAGGTGCGTCGCGGGGTTGTCCACCGGCAGCCGCGCGTTCTCCGCGAGCGACACGAGCGTGAACGCGATGCCCGCGAACGCGAGGCTCGGATAGATCACGAGCTCGCGGTGGCCGAGCGTCGCGACGATGCTCGTCAGCAGCGTCGAGCGCGTGATCAGCGACGCCGAGAACAGCACCATCAGCAGCGCCGGCTCCGCGAGAAAGCCGATCAGCATCTCGCGGCGCGCGCCGAGCGTGCCGAACGCGGTGCCGATGTCCATCGCCGCGAGCGACAGCGCGACGCGCGCGAGCGCGAACAGGCCGACGAGCGCGATCGCGTCGGCGGCGGGCGAAAACGGCAGCTCGGTCGACAGCGTCGGCACGATCGCGCACGCGAGCGTCATCGCCGCCCAGACCACGTACGGCGCGCCGCGAAAGAGCGGGCTCGCGTGCTGCGCGACGATCGACTCCTTGTTGAACAGCTTGTGCAGCATCCGGTACGGCTGCCAGATGCTCGGTGCGCGGCGGTTCTGCAGCCACGCGCGGCACTGGTTGACCCAGCCCGTCAGCAGCGGCGCGGCCGCGAGCGCGACGAGAATCTCGAGCGTTTGCGACAGGATGCCGGATGCGGTCACCATCGTCTCACCACCGTCAGCAGGACGATCAGCACGAAGAAGCTGTACGTCAGATAGATCGCGATGCGGCCCGTCTGCAACAGCCCGACGAGCGCGGCGACGCGGTTCACGAGCGCGGCGATCGGCTCGTACAGCAGATGCCAGGTGCGGTCGGCGACGCTCATCCGGTATGCCGGCTGCCGGTCGTACGGCGACGGCAACTGCCGATCGATCCGGAAAAACGGCGTGAAGATCTCGCGGATCGGCTGGCCGAAGCCTTCGGCCGTGTCCTGCATCCGCGCGGTCACGAACGGATTGCCGCACGACCACGGCGCCGAGCGCCGCAGCCGTCCGTGGTAGAAGCGCCGCACGAGCAGCCACGCGAGCGCACAGCACGCGACGAAGAACAGCATGAAGAGCGCCGGCAT
The DNA here is from genome assembly GCF_000012365.1 of Burkholderia thailandensis E264. Lineage (NCBI taxonomy): Bacteria > Pseudomonadati > Pseudomonadota > Betaproteobacteria > Burkholderiales > Burkholderiaceae > Burkholderia > Burkholderia thailandensis. The sequence continues at coordinate 1,504,726 of NC_007650.1, read as the reverse complement.
GTAGCTCGCGCGCGCGGTGGACACGGGCGCGAACAGCAGCCACCCGTGGTTCGTGCCGCCGATGCCCGCGCCGATCAGCGTGCGCGTGACCGCATCGAGCACCTTCACGTACTGGACGGGCGCGAGGCCAAGCAGCACGCTCGCCGCCGCGAACCAGCCGAACGCGACGCGCTCCCACGGGCTCGCGTCGCGCGCGCGCTCGAGCTTCGCCTCGCGCGGCTGGCCGAGGAACACGATGCCGAAGAACTTGACCATCGCGTAGCCGGCGAGCGCGGCCGTCAGCGCGACGAGCGCCGCGACGAGCGGCACCGTCATCCCGAGCACCGAATCCGGCAGCCCAGGCGTGAACAGGAAGCTCTGAACGAGCAGCCACTCGGACACGAAGCCGCTCGACGGCGGCAGCCCGGCGCTCGCGGCGACGGCGACGAGCATCGCCCACGCGGTCCACGGCATGAAGTGGATCAGGCCGCCGAGCCGGCCGAGATTGCGCTCGCCCGTCGCGTGCAGCACCGCGCCCGTGCCGAGGAACAGCAGGCTCTTGAAGCACGCGTGCGCGACGATCTGATACAGCAGCGCCGTCAGCGACAGCGCGGCGAGCGCGGGTAGCCGGTAGCCGAGGAACAGGATCGTGAGCCCGAGGCTCACGCACATCAGGCCGACATTGTCGATCGACGAATAGGCGAGCAGCCGCTTCATGTCGGTCTGGATCGTGCTGAACACCACGCCGAGCAGCGCGCTGAACAGGCCGAGCGCGAGCATGAGCACGCCCCACCACGCCACCTGCACGTGCAGCAGGTCGAGCACCGTGCGCAGGATGCCGTACAGGCCGACCTTCAGCACGAAGCCGCTCAGCAGCGCGGACACGGGTGACGGCGCGGCCGGATGCGCGTCCGGCAGCCACACGTGCAGCGGGAAAATGCCCGCCTTCGCGCCGAAGCCGACGAGCGCGAGCACGAACGCGGCCGACGCGGCCAGTCCGTCGAGATGCTGCACGCGCATGTTCGCGAACGTGTAATCGCCCGTGCCCGCCTGCAGCAGGCCGAAGCACAGCAGCAGCGCGAGCGCGCCGACATGCGAGATCAGGAAATAGAGGAACGCGGCGCGGCGGATCTCGGCGATCCGGTGGTTCGTCATCACGAGAAAGGTCGCCGACAGCGTCAGCGTCTCCCACGCGACCATGAAGCAGTATGCGTCGTCCGCGACGAGCAAGAGCGCCATGCTCGCGATGCACACGTGGTATTCGAAGCAAATGAGGCCGGGCGCGGTGCCCTCGCCCTTGCGGAAATAGCCGGACGAAAACGCGCCGACGCCCGCGGTCACCACGCCGAGCACGAACAGGAAGTAGGCGGACAGCGCGTCGAGGCGCAGATGGAACGGCAGATCGGGCAGGCCGAGCGGCAGCATGGCGGTCGACGGCGCGGCGAACACGCCGGCCAGGCCGAGCGCCGCGAGTGCGAGCCCGGCCAGCGCGCCGAGCGGAAACAGGCCGTGTGCGATCACACCGGTGCGGCGCATGTTCGCGAGTCCGGCGCAGCCGAGCACGAGCCACGCGAGCGCGACGAACAGCACGCATCGGAGAAGCAGGCCCTGTTCCATGTTGTTTGACTCGCGGTTCGCCTAGCGTCGCGTGAACGGACGTGCAGACGAGTATGGCGAAGCGGCGCGCGCGATGCAAGCGGCGAAAGGCCGCGCGCATGCGGCGGCGCAATGTGCGCGGCCTGCGCGACACGCGCCCGCGCAGTGCGTCTCCTTTTCGGTTCGGGGCGTCGGGCGAGGCGTCATCGAAGGACCATCTCGTTACAAGAGTATGATAATGGCGTTATCATCCTAGCACCATTGTCGATCTGTCACCATACGCGTCGATACGCATCGCATCGTTTCTCGGTACGCCTCCCGTCGCGCCGCTTCGGCGCGCGCGTTAGCCGACCCCGGACATGTGAGCGCACGCGAGAGAACCACCCGCCGCCACGCCATGCCAGTCGCCTACTTTCGCAGCCTCGCCGGAAAGGACCGCAATCTCGACGCAAACCGTCACCTCGGCTTTTCCCTCGCGTTCGTCGCGGGCGCCGCCAACGCCGGCGGCTTTCTCGCCGTCAGGCAATACACGTCGCACATGAGCGGCATCGTGTCGGCGATCGCCGATCAGGCGGCGCTCGGCGACATCGCGCTCGTGTTCGCGGGGATCGCGTCGCTCACGTCCTTTCTGCTCGGCGCGGCCACGTCGGCCGTGCTCGTGAACTGGGGCCGGCGCAAGGGGCTGCACAGCCGCTACGCGTTTCCGCTGCTGCTGGAGGCGTTCCTGCTGCTGTGCTTCGGGCTGCTCGGCAGCCATCTGGCGCTCTGGCGCGCGTTCTTCGTGCCCGTCACGGTCGTGCTGCTGTGCTTCATCATGGGCCTGCAGAACGCGATCATCACGAAGCTCTCGAACGCCGAGATCCGCACGACGCACATGACGGGCATCGTCACCGATCTCGGCATCGAGCTCGGCAAGCTGTTCTACTGGAATTCGACGCACGCCGGCCCCGGCGAGCCCGACGTGTACGCGAACCGGCGGAAGCTGCGCGTGCTCGGCACGATGCTCGCGATGTTCTTCGCGGGCGGCCTCGCGGGCGCGCTCGGTTTCAAGCACGTCGGCTACTCGGCGACGATTCCGCTCGCGGGCCTGCTCGTCGTGCTGGCCGGCGTGCCGATGCTCGACGACTTGCGCGAATGGGCGGGCCGCCCGGGCAGCGGGCCTGCCCGCTGACGGCGCGCGGGAAGCCGGGCGGTGGCGGGCCGCGCCGCGTGGGCGGCGGCCGGTAATCCGGAGCGCGTGCGCCGGGCGCACGCCGCACGCGTTGTGCGCAGCGATCGGGCCGCACGTTCAGGCACCGACGCTCGATTCCTGGCGCCGGCAGGCCGCCCGTGACGCTGATGCCGCCATTCGGTGTCGCCCGCTCAGGCCGGGCAACGCCGCTTCCAGTCTAGGCTTCGCGCCCAAGCCCAAGCCCAAGCCCAAGCCCAAGCCCAAGCCCAAGCCCAAGCCGGCAGCATTGTTCCGCGCGGGGTGCGCGGGGCGCAACGCCCCCCCGCCGCTTCGAAAGCCGTTCGTCAGGCGTCGGCGCGCGCTTTGCCGCCGTCCCGTGCGCTCGCCCACTTTCCGAGAACGCACATATCATGTTAATGTTATGTGCATATAATTCCTTCGGTATGAAAATGATCGATCGCGCGCCGGCCCACTCCGGCGATTGGCTCAACCGCTCGCGCCCTCCGATGCGCGGCCCGACCCGGACGCCCGCATGTTCGACATGCGCGTAGCGCTCCTTGCGCACGACTACGCGCGCCGCGCGCCGCGGGACGTGATGGGCGCGCAGGGGCTCGTGATCGTCGGCGTCGGCAGAAGCGGCGAGCGCGGCTTTCAGATGCTGTACCGCTTCTCGGACGCATGCGAGCGTCTCGAAGCGCTCGGCACCAACGTCATCTTCGTGTATCCGAAGGAGTCGGCGCGGCACGTGCTGGACCCGATCTCGGTGTCGAGCGCGCAGATCCGGCAGCGCCCGTGCCTCTTCCTCGACGACGAAGGCCGATTTTTCCAGCGGCCGTGTCCGCCGCGCTCGCTTGCGCTCGTGCATCTGAGCCGCGACATGACGCCGCTCGACACGGCGAAGGTCGTCCTGCACGATCACGCGTGGGACGGCGAGCTGCTCGCGTTCCTCGCCCGCGCGCAGGCGCGCGTCATGCATTGAGCGGGCAAGCGCGCGGCCGGCTGAACCGCGCGCGCCCGACGCATCACTTGAAGGAATCCCGGTGGCACAAGCATTGATCGAAATCGGTCCGAAATGGGGGCGTTATGACGCCGCATTCGCGGGCCAGGCGCTCGCCGGCGCGGCGGGCCGCTTTCAGAGCGACATCGTCATCGTTGCAAACGGTCGCCATGCGAACGCGAAGGACGTGATGTCCGTCGTCGCGCTGCGCGCGAAATGCGGCACGCGGATGCAGATCCTGTCGAGCGGCCCCGACGAGGACGATGCGCTCGATTCCCTCGCATCGCTGCTGACCCAGCGTTGAGCGCGCCGGAGAAACGCCCGATGCGACCTCGCTTTCCCGGCATGCCCGCGAACTCGTCCGGGCCGCTGTCCGCGCAGCACCGCTGCGCTCGCGCGAATTCGCCCGTCGTGATCGAGACGCCGCATCTCGTATCGCTGTGCTTCGACGAGCACGGCATGCAAAGCTGCATGTACGTCAACGGCCCGGATCTGCTCGCGCTCGGCTACACGCGCACGATGGCGGGCTTTCTGCTGCTGCATCCGCAGCCGCGGCGAATCGCGATGATAGGCCTGGGCGGCGGCTCGCTCGCGAAGTACTTCTATCGGCATTTGCCCGACGCGCGGATCACGTCGATCGAGATCGATCCGGACGTGATCGCGCTGCGCGACCGGTTCCGGATTCCGACCGACGATGCGCGCTTCACGGTCTTGTGCGCGGACGGCGCGGACTACGTGGCCGCCGCAGGCGAAGCGAGCGCCGACGTACTGATCGTCGACGGCTTCGACGCCGGCGGCCTGCCGCACGCGCTCAGCACGCGGCAGTTCTATGCGGACTGCCGCCGCCATCTGGCGGCGCACGGCGTGCTCGTCGTCAATCTGCTCGTCGACGATCCGCGCGTGGCGGACTGCCTCGCCGCGCTGCGCGACGTGTTCGGCGCGTCGGCGGCGCTCGCGCCCGCCGAGGACAGCGCGCTGAACCTGATCGTCTTCGCGTGGAAAAGCGACGCGCCGCTGCCGTCGCTCGAGACGATGATCGAGCGGGCGAACGCGCTGGCCGATCGGCACAGCGTCGATCTCGCCGAGGCGGCGGTGCGCATCGAGCTGGGCGCGAGCTACGATTGGACCCGGTTCGGCGAACCGGCCGACGCATGAAGCGGCGCGCGAGAAGCGTCGCCGGAAATGAGGAACGGATGAAAAAATCGTCCGGGAAGCGGCATGTATTATAATTTGATTAACATACTTGCCACTGTGTCCCGCCATGGAAACGAAAAGCGCCCGTCTGACCGTCCTGATCGACCCCTTCAAGAAGAAGGCGTTCGAGCAATTGTGCGCCGCGCAGGATTTGACGCCGTCGCAGGTCGTGCGTCAGATGATTCGCGATTATCTCGAGCAGCACGGCGTGAGCTACAAGACGCGCAGCACCGTTGCCGCGCGCGGCGCCGCGAAGCCGCAGCCGCGCCGCAAGCCCGCCGCCTGATTCGCGGGCGCATGCGCGCCCATGCCGTAGAAAAGCAGCAATGATACCTTGCGATGTCTGTCGGCCGCTCGCATCCGAGCGGCATCCGGCGTCGAGCGACGTTCCGCTCGACGCGCTCGGCAAGCCGACCAAACTGCGGCCGCTGTTGCGCAAGCCGGTCGTGATCGCCAAATTTCGCTGCCGCGCGTGCGGCGCGAACTGGATCAGCGAGTCGGACGCGGCCGCGCCCGGCGAGGTCCACTGGCTCTTTCTCGGCGATGCGACGAGCATCCTCGAGCCTGGTGCGCGCAGGCGCAGGCCGGCCGGCGTCGAGCGCGCCGCCGCGGCCGAGCCGCCCGTGCAGCCGGCCGACGCGGAGCGCATCGCCTGACCGGGTCAGCGCGGGGATGTGCCCGTCACGGGCACGCGCCGGATCTCCGACAAGTACAGGACGATCAGCGACACCCAGACGATCCCGTACAGAAACATGAAGCATGTCGAGCGCACGCGGAACAGGTCGACGAGCGCGCCGAAGATGATCGGCAGCAAGAAGCCGCCGAGCCCGCCCGCCAGCCCGACGATGCCGGTGACGACGCCCATGTTGTGGGGGAAATCGTCGGCGACGTACTTGAACGTCGACGCCATGCCGAACGCGAACACCGCGCCGAGCACGAACGTCAGCACGACGAACGCGGCGAGCGGCACATGCAGCCTCAGCGTCGCGGTGCCGTCGATCGTGTGGATTACGAGGTCGGTGGGCGGATAGGACAGCAGAAACAGGCAAACCCACGCGACCCACAGCCCCCACCAGGTGACCGCGTGCGCGCCGTAGCGGTCGGCGAGCGCGCCGCCGAGCGCGCGCAGCACCGAGCCGGGCAGCGAAAAGCCCGCCGCGAGCGCGGACGCGGCGACGAGCGACATCCCATAGTCGTTCTTCAGATACTGCGGAATCCACAGCGAGAGCGCGGTGAAGCCGCCAAACGTGATCGAGTAGTACTGGCAGAGCTTCCACACGCGCGGATCGCGCAGCACCTTGAATGAATCGACCCATGAGCCCTTCTGCTCGCCCGCGCCGGGATCGGGGGCCGACGCGAACCAGAAGATCGCCGCGGTGACGAGGAGCGCGACCGCGTAGACGCGCGGCACGACGCGCCAGCCGTACGCGGCCAGCAACAGCGGCGTGACGAACAGGTTGACCGCCGCGCCGGCCGTGCCTGCGCCGAACACGCCCATCGCGAGCCCGCGCCGCTGCGGCGGAAAGAACCGCGCGACGTACGGCGTGCCGACCGCGAACGACGCGCCGACGCAGCCGAGAAAGAGCCCGATCAGCAGAAACTGCCAGAGCGCGGTCGCATAGCTCACCACGTAGACGGGTACCGCGCAGACGGCGAGCAGCACCGTCATCACGATGCGGCCGCCGAAACGGTCGGTCCATGCGCCGAGCGGCAGCCGCATCAGCGCGCCCGTCAGCACGGGCGTCGACGTGAGCATGCCGAACTCGGTCGCGTTCAGATGCAGGTCTTCGCGCAACTGGACGCCGAGCACGCCGAACATCATCCAGACGACGAAGCAGACGAGGAACGCGAACGTGCTGGCGAAGAGCACCGACCACGCGCGCGCGGGAATCGCGGGCGCATGGCCGGCCGCGCCGGAATCGTGCTGTGAGGCCATGTCCGCCCTCCTTTGTCGTTCAGTTCATTGAACCAGCGGGCCGTTCGCGTCGCCGAACGCGACGCCCTCGATCCGCGCGCCGCTCGCGAGAATCGTCACGTATTGCTGAATCGCCTTGTGCCGCACGCGTTGCGCGAGGAACGCGGCGATGTCGGCCGCGACCGCGTCGAACGGCACCGGATCGCCCGGCACGCGGCGCTCGATCCGCACGATATGAAAGCCGAAGCGCGTGTTCACGAGGCGCGGCAGCACGCCGAGCTCGGGCGTATCGAACACGGCCGCGTCGAATTCCGGCACCGAATCGCCGCGCAGCAATTGCCCGAGATTGCCGCCGACCGCCGATGACGGGCAGTTTGACAGCTCGCGCGCGAGCGTCTCGAACGTCTGCGGTGCGGCGAGCGCGCGCGCGAGCGCCGCCTCGGCCTCGCGGCGCAGCAAGGCGAGCGGCGTCGCGTCCGTCACCGCGAACAGGATATGGCTCGCATGCACGATGTCGTGCCGGCGAAAGCGCGCCGCATGATTGCGGTAGTAGCGCTCGCAATCGTCGTGCGTCGGCTGCGGCAGATGCGTGAGCTCGCGCGCGAGCAGCGCGTCGAGCGCGTCGTCGTCGAGCGGCGCGCCGTCGGCCGAGAGCCCGAGCGCGACCGCGCGCTGGCGCAACAGCTCGCGCACGACGAGCGCGCGCCGCGCCGCGCCGAGCGGATCTTCGGCGTCGGCGTGATGCTCGCGCTCGTCGGCGATGTCGGCCGCGCCGATCTCCACGCCGTTGACGCACACGCGCGCGTGCGGCCGCGTATCGCGGGTTGGGTCGATCGTATCCATCGGCGGCGGATCAGCGCTTGCGAACGAGTTGGTACGGGCGGATCAGGTACGCGACCGACGCGAACCCGCTCCAGATATGCACCATCCGCGTGAACGGCGACACGAGGAAGATCGTGAAGCCGAGCAGGATGTGCGCGCGATAGGTCCACGGCACGCCGGCGAGAAGCGCCGCGATGCCCGGCCGGAACGTGACGACGCCCTTCACGTAGTCGGTCAGCACCTCGAACATCGCGCCGTCCATGTGATGCGCCGACAGCACGACCGTCCCGAGCCCGAGCGCGAGTTGCGCCCACAGCATCAGCACGATCAGGATGTCGGATTTGCGGCTGTTGTGGCGAATGCGCGCGTCGCCCAGCCGCCGCAGGATCAGGATCGTGAGCCCGACGATCGCGACCGCGCCCGCCGCGCCGCCGCCCGCCATCGCGACGAGCTGATGCGCGGACGCCGACAGGAACGGCGACACGAGCCAGTGCGGCGCGAGAAAACCGACGAAATGGCCGGCCACGACGACGAGCACGCCCCAGTGGAACAGATTGCTGCCGAGCCGCAACGCGCCGCGCCGCAGCAGTTGCGACGAATCGCTCTTCCATGTGTACTGCTCGCGATCGAAGCGGATCAGGCTGCCGATCAGCAGCACCGCGACGCAGATGTACGGATAGATGCCGAACAGAAACGTATTCAGGTAATCGCTCATGGGCTTCTCCCGATTCTTCTCCGGGGGGCTGCGCGGGGCCCGCCCCCCAACCTTTTCACCGCCGGCGGCCGTTCATCCCGCCGCGCGCGGCGCGTTCGGCCGCCTAGCGGCCCGGCCGCTTGTCGTAGAACCGAACGGGCTCCGCCGCGCCCGGCGTCGCCGCGCCGACGAAGCGCACCGGCTCGTCCACGTAATCGGCGTCGAGCGCGCGATGGTCGACGATCGCATGCGCATCGTCGTCCGGCGCATCGGGCACGTCGGCCCGCTCCTTGCCCGCAAGCGACAGCAGCGCGCCGATCGCGAAGCCGTAATGGCTGCCGCGCTTGGCGAGCGCCGCCGCGAGCGCCTGCAGGATCTCCGCCGTCTCCTCTAGCAGGCCGCGCGCGTCGCGCTCCGGCAATCGCGACAGATACTCGAGGAACACCGGCAGATAATCGGGCAGCTCGTGCGTGCTCAGATAGAGCCCGTGCTGCTCGTACATCTGCAGCAGATCGACCATCGCCTGCCCCCGGTCGCGCGACTCGCCGTGCACGTGCTCGAACAGATGCAGCGACGTCGCGCGACCGCGATCGAACAGCGCGACGTAGTTCTCCTGCAGCGCCAGCAGGTCGCGCTCGCCGAGATACGCGATGAGGCGCGCGAGCCCGGCACGCGCGTCCTTCGTCAGACCTTTCGCGTCGCGCACGCACGCGTCGATCGCGGGCAGCGCGTCGACGAGCGCTTCGCTCGGGTAATCGAGCAGCGCCGACAGCGCCGAGTACACGGCGCCGCGCGGCGCGGCCGGTGCGTCGCTCATCGCTCCACCTCCTTGATCGGAATCGTCTTCTGGCCTTTCTTCATCCCGAACAGGCTCGTCGGCGACGTGCCGCCCGAGCAGCCGTTGCCGAACGAGAAGCCGCACGACGCGCGCAGGTCGAATGCGTCCTCAGCGTACTCGCGATGCGTCGTCGGGATCACGAAACGATCCTCGTAGTTCGCGATCGCGAGATAGCGGTACATCTCGTCGACCTGCGCGATCGACAGCCCCGCCTGCTTCAGCACGCCCGGCGCATCGACGCGCTCGACGTGGCGCGCGCGCATGAACGCGCGCATCGCGAGCAGCCGCTCGAGCGCCAGCTTCACGGGCGCTTCGTCGCCCGCGGTCAGCAGGTTCGCGAGATAGCGCAGCGGAATGCGCAGCGATTCGACGTCCGGCAGATAGCCGTTCATCCCGAGCGCGCCGCTGTTCGCGGCCGCGTTGATCGGCGACAGCGGCGGCACGTACCAGACCATCGGCAGCGTCCGGTACTCCGGATGCAGCGGGAATGCGATCTTCCAGTCGATCGCCATCTTGTAGACGGGCGAGCGCCGCGCCGCGTCGAGCCACGCGGCCGGCACGCCGTCGCGCTCGGCCTGCGCGGCGACGGCCGGATCGTTCGGGTCGAGAAAGAGCGATAGCTGCGCTTCGTACAAGTCGGTCTCGCGCTCGACGCTCGCCGCGTCGCTGATCCGATCCGCGTCGTACAGCAGCACGCCGAGATAGCGGATGCGCCCGACGCAGGTTTCCGAGCACACGGTCGGCTGGCCCGCCTCGATGCGCGGATAGCAGAAGATGCACTTCTCCGCCTTGCCGCTTTGCCAGTTGTAGTAGATCTTCTTGTACGGGCAGCCGGACACGCACATTCGCCAGCCGCGGCACTTGTCCTGATCGATCAGCACGATCCCGTCTTCCTCGCGCTTGTAGATCGAGCCGGACGGGCACGCGGCGACGCACGCCGGATTCAGACAGTGCTCGCAAAGCCGCGGCAGGTACATCATGAACGTGTTCTCGAACTGTCCGTAGATGTCCTTCTGCACGTGCTCGAAGTTGTAGTCCTTCGAGCGTTTCTCGAATTCGCCGCCGAGGATCTCCTCCCAGTTCGGCCCCCACTCGATCTTCTCGAGCCGCTCGCCGCTCACGAGCGAGCGCGGCCGCGCCACGGGCATCGCCTTCGCGTCGGCGGCTTCCTGCAGGTGCGCGTAATCGAACGTGAACGGCTCGTAGTAGTCGTCGATCTCCGGCAGATGCGGATTCGCGAAGATCTGCGCGAGCAGGCGCCACTTGCCGCCGAGGCGCGGCTCGATCCTGCCGTCCGCGCGCCGCTTCCAGCCGCCGCGCCAGCGCTCCTGGTTCTCCCAGTCCTTCGGATAGCCGATGCCGGGTTTCGTCTCGACGTTGTTGAACCACGCGTACTCCATGCCTTCGCGGCTCGTCCACACGTTCTTGCATGTGACCGAGCACGTGTGACAGCCGATGCATTTGTCGAGATTGAGCACCATCGCGATCTGCGCGCGGATCTTCATCGGGTCTCTCCTGCGTCGGCGTTGCGTTCGTTGGGGGCGGCCGGCGTCGGGACGTTCGACGCGGGCGCGGGCGCACCGCCTTCGTGCGCGCTTTCGTTTTCGCCGTCGAGCCAGTCGATCCGCTTCATCTTGCGCACGATCAGAAACTCGTCGCGGTTCGAGCCGACGGTGCCGTAATAGTTGAAACCGTACGACAGCTGCGCGTAGCCGCCGATCATGTGCGTCGGCTTCAGCGACACGCGCGTGACCGAGTTGTGGATGCCGCCGCGCGTGCCGGTGATCTCCGAGCCCGGCGTGTTCACGATCTTCTCCTGCGCGTGATACATCATCACCATTCCGCGCGGCACGCGCTGGCTGACGACCGCGCGCGCGCACAGCGCGCCGTTCGCGTTGTAGCACTCGATCCAGTCGTTGTCGGCGACGCCGATCGCCTGCGCGTCGCGCTCCGAGATCCAGACGATCGGCCCGCCGCGCGACAGCGTGAGCATCAGCAGGTTGTCCGTGTACGTGCTGTGGATGCCCCACTTCTGGTGCGGCGTGATGAAATTCAGCACGATCTCGGGGTTGCCGTTCGAGCGCTGGCCGACCATGTGCGCATAGCTGCCGGTATCGATCGGCGGTTTGTAAGCGCACAGCGATTCGCCGAACGCGCGCATCCACGGATGATCCTGATAGAGCTGCTGCCGGCCGCTCAGCGTGCGCCACGGCACGAGCTCGTGCACGTTCACGTAGCCCGCGTTGTACGACACGTGCTCGGATTCGATCCCGCTCCAAGTCGGCGACGAGATGATCTTGCGCGGCTGCGCCTGGATGTCGCGAAAGCGGATCTTCTCGTCCTCGCGCGCGTGCGCGAGATGCGCGTGCTCGATGCCGGTCATGCGCGACAGCGCCTGCCACGCCTTCACCGCGACCGCGCCGTTGGTCTCCGGCGCGAGCGCGAGGATCACCTCGGCCGCGTCGAGCGCGCTGTCGATCCGGGGCCGCCCTTGCGCGCAGCCCTCTTCGGTCACGCGATAGTTGAGCGCGCCGAGCAGCGCGACCTCGTCCTTCGTGTCCCAGCCGATGCCCTTGCCGCCGTTGCCGAGCCGCTCCATCAGCGGCCCGAGCGACGTGTACTTGCGGTACGTGCTCGGATAGTCGCGATCGACGACGGCCACGGCCGGCATCGTCTTGCCGGGAACCGCATCGCATTCGCCGCGTTTCCAGTCGCGCACGTCGAACGGCTGCGCGAGCTCGGCCGCGCTGTCGTGCGCGATCGGCGAAAGCACGACGTCGCGCTCGATGCCGAGGTGGCCTTGCGCGAGCTCGGAGAAGCGCTTCGCGATCCCCTTGAAGATCTCCCAGTCGCTCTTCGACTGCCACGCCGGATCGACCGCCGCCGACAGCGGATGGATGAACGGATGCATGTCGGACGTGTTCATGTCGTCCTTCTCGTACCACGTCGCCGTCGGCAGCACGACGTCCGAGTACATGCAGGTCGTCGACATCCGAAAGTCGAGCGTGACGAGCAGGTCGAGCTTGCCGCGCGGCGCCTGCGCGCGCCACGCGACCTCCTCGGGGCGCAGGCCCGTGCCGTCGCGGATCTCGTCGCCCTGCACGCCGTGCGTCGTGCCGAGCAGGTGCTTCAGGAAATACTCGTGGCCCTTGCCCGACGAGCCGAGCAGGTTCGAGCGCCATACGAACAGATTGCGCGGAAAGTTCTCGGGTGCGTCCGGGTCCTCGCACGCCATCTTCAGCTCGCCCGACGCGAGCCGCCGCGCGAGCTCCGCGCCCGCGTGCGCGGGATCGGCGATGTCCGCGCCGACGCGCAGCGGATTCGCGCCCAGTTGCGGCGCGGACGGCAGCCAGCCCATCCGCTCGGCACGCACGTTGTAGTCGATCGGCGCGCCGTGAAAGCGGCTCTTGTCGGCGAGCGGCGACAGCAGCGTGGCCGGGTCCATCGGGTCGTAGCGCCATTGATCGGTGTGCGCGTAGAAGAACGACGTCGCATTCATCTGCCGGGGCGGGCGGTGCCAGTCGAGCGCGAACGCGAGCGCGGTCCAGCCGGTCTGCGGCCGCAGCTTCTCCTGGCCGACGTAGTGCGACCAGCCGCCGCCCGATTTGCCGACGCAGCCGCACATGATCAGCATGTTGATGATCGCGCGGTACGTCATGTCCATGTGGAACCAGTGGTTGACCCCCGCGCCGACGATCACCATCGATTTGCCCTGCGTCTTGTGCGCGTTCTCCGCGAACTGCCGCGCGACCGAGATCGCATCCTCGCGCTTCACGCCGGTCACCGCCTCCTGCCATGCGGGCGTGTACGGCACGTCGTCGTCATAGCCCGTCGCGACGTCGCGCCCGCCCAGCCCCTGGTCGATTCCATAGTTCGCGACGAACAGATCGTAGACGGTCGCGACGAGCATCTCGCCGCCGGGCGTCGCGATGCGCCGCACGCCGATCCTGCGCGACAGCTCGGACGCGTGCGCGGTGGGATCGAAATGCGCATGCGGCTGGTTGCCGAAGTACGGGAACAGCACGTCGACGGCGTCGTCGTGGGCCCGCACGAGCGACAGCCGCGGCGCGAGCGCGTGCCCGCCCGCCGTCTCCGCCTTCAGGTTCCACTTGCCCCGGTTGCCGCCGTCGGGCTGCGCCCAGCGAAAGCCGATCGAGCCGACCGGCACGACGAACTCGCCCGTCGCGTCGTCGATCATCACGGTCTTCCATTCCGGGTGCTCGGCCTCGCCGAGCGCGCCGTCGAAATCGGACGCGCGCACGAGCCGCTCGGGCACGTAGCCCGCGCCGTGCGGCACGAGCCGCACGAGGCACGGCATGTCCGTGTAGCGGCGGCAGTAATCGGAGAAGTAGTCGCTCGCGCCTTCGACGTGGAATTCCTTCAGGATCACGTGTCCCATCGCGAGCGCGAGCGCCGCGTCGGTGCCCTGCTTCGGATGCAGCCACAGATCGCCGAACTTCGCGCCTTCCGAGTAGTCGGGAAACACCGACACGATCTTCGTGCCGCGATAGCGCGCCTCGACGAGGAAGTGCGCATCGGGCGTGCGCGTCTGCGGGACGTTGGAGCCCCACATCATGATGAACGTCGAGTTGTACCAGTCGGCGGACTCGGGCACGTCGGTCTGCTCGCCCCACGTCTGCGGCGACGCGGGCGGCAGGTCGCAATACCAGTCGTAGAAGCTCAGGCACACGCCGCCGATCAAGGACAGATAGCGCGAACCGGCCGCATACGACACCATCGACATCGCGGGAATCGGCGAAAACCCGACGACGCGGTCCGGCCCGTGGCGTGCGATCGTATGCACGTTGGCCGCCGCGACGATCTCGTTGACCTCGTCCCACGTCGCGCGCACGAAGCCGCCGAGGCCGCGCCGGCTCTGATAGCCGCGCCGCGCGTCGTCGTCGTCGTCGACGATCGAGCGCCACGCGTCGACGGGCGCCATCGTGCGGCGCCGCTCGCGCCACAGCCTGACGAGCGCGCTGCGCACGAGCGGATACTTGAGCCGGTTCGCGCTGTACAGGTACCACGAGTACGACGCGCCGCGCGAACAGCCGCGCGGCTCGTGGTTCGGCATGTCCGGGCGGGTGCGCGGATAGTCGGTCTGCTGCGTCTCCCACGTGACGATGCCGCCCTTCACGTAGACCTTCCAAGAGCACGAGCCGGTGCAGTTCACGCCGTGCGTCGAGCGCACGATCTTGTCGTGCTGCCAGCGCTGCCGGTATCCCTCTTCCCACTTCCGATCCTCGCCGGTGACCGCGCCATGTCCGTCGGAAAACTGCGGCCGGGTGGTCGTGAAAAAGCGCAGCCTGTCGAGGAAATGGCTCATGGCGATCCTTGTGGGGAGGTGAGGCGCACGGTTTTGAATCTAGCAACGGCCATTCGCAAAGTAAAGGTAACGGTAACGCGCCCCTTCGCGATCGCAGCCGCGCGCGCCGCGATCGCTCGGTCGCTCGGTCGCTCGGTCGCTCGGTCGCTCGGTCGCTCGGTCGGTCGCTCACGCAGCGGCGGCAACGAAAAAACCGGCGATGACAATCCGTCGGGATGCGGCGGCCGGACGGACGCAAAGGCGCGGAAAATGCCGATGGGGATTCGCCGCCCAATGTCGGCGAAGCAGATGGCGCACGTATGGCAGTGAATAAAAAATTGCGATGCGGCGCGTCGGGAACCGCGTTTATCGCCCCGATGACGCACCGCACGATGTGCGATGCCGCAGCCGCGCGTCGGCCATGCGGGCGCGGGCAGGCCCGCCCTGCGCGGCGATGCCGGTTCGAACGGATTGCAGTGCCGCGTAATATTTGAAAGAATTTCAGTCCGCGGCGCCTTTCGCGTTGTCGCATTGCCGAAAATGACGGGAATCAGCAAAATATCGGCATTCCTATTCCCGCCGCGCATCGAGCCCGTTCGCTCGACGCTCCCCCAACCAGCAGCACCGGCATAACGAAGCATAGGTATGAATTCATGACCGCCAGCGGGATCAACCCTGGCGCATCGCGCGATGCGTCCCATACCGACCGGCGCGCCGCGCTCGTCGCCGTGGCCGTCGCCGCATTGGGCATCGCCGCGTCATACGGCGTCGCGCGGCTCGTGCTGCAGCAGGAGCGCAATGCCGCGCAGGCCCGTTTCGAGCGCCGCGCCGCGCATGTGACGGCAACGCTGCGGCAGGAGCTGCTGACGGCCACGACCGTGCTGCGCGGCGCGCGCGGCATGCTCGGCGAGAACGCGTCGCCCGCCGCCGTCGGGTGGACGAACTATCAGGCGCAGCTCGATCTCGACCGCGCGCGCTCGCCGATCCGCTCGCTCGGCTTCGTCGACGCGAAGACCGCCATCGGCGCGGCCGCGCCGGCGGGCGTCGATCCGACGACGCGAACCGCGCTGCTGCGCGCCGCGGATTCCGGCCTGGCGACGCTCGACGCGCATACGGCGCCGCCCGACAGCACATACGCGCCGGACAGCGGCACGAGCGCGCTCGCGCTCTACCTGCCCGTCTACACGGCGAACGGCGCGCTGCCCGCCGCCGAGCGCCGTCGCCCGAACACGGCCGGCTTCGTCGTCGCGACGCTCGACCCGCGTCGCCTGGTCGAGTTGTCGACCGCGAACGATCGCGACATCGACCTGCGCATGACGGCCGGCGAAGCGGGCGCGCTCGTCTACACCACCGAGCGCGACTACGGCGGCGCGTACGTGTCGCATCCGCCGCTGGCGCTCACCGATTCGCTCAATTTCGGCGGCACGCGGCTCACGCTTGCCTATACGACGGAAAACCGCTGGGCCGCGATCCGCTCGAACGGCGTCGCGACCACGGTGTTCATCGCCGGCGCGGCGACTTCCGCGCTGCTCGCGGTGCTCGCGTACCTGCTCGTCGGCCGCGTCGGCGCGCGAGACGACTATGCGGACAACAGGCCGCTCAACGAAGCCCGGATGATGGGCATCATCCGCTCGTCGATGGAGGCGATCATCACGGTCGACGAAACGCAGACGATCGTGATCTTCAATCCGGCCGCCGAGCGCGTGTTCGGCGTGTCCGCGATGGACGCGATCGGCTCGCCGCTGTCGCGCTTCATTCCGGAGCGCTTTCGCGCGGCGCACGCGAAGCACGTCGATCAGTTCGGCGTGACGGGCGTGTCCGAGCGGCAGATGGGCCGCCAGCGCGTGCTGTTCGGGCTGCGCGAGAACGGCGAGGAGTTCCCGATCGAGGCGTCGATCTCGCAGATCCGCGACGGCTCCGGCAAGCTGTATACGGTCATGCTGCGCGACGTCACCGAGCGGGTGCGCAACGAGAACGCGCTGCGGCAGTCGCGCGAGGAGTTGCGCGAACTGTCCGCGAACCTGCAGAACGTGCGCGAGGAAGAGAAGACGCGGATCGCGCGCGAACTGCACGATGACCTCGGCCAGCAACTGACCGCGCTCAAGATGGACGTGTCGGCGATCGCGATCGCGCTCGCCCGCTATCGCGATTCGCAGGCAACCTCGCAGACGAGCCCGCAGCCGATCGCGGCGGTCGAGCAGCAGTTGCACGGGATGCGGCGGCTCATCGACTCGACGGTCGCGTCGGTGCGGCGCATCGCGGCCGACCTGCGGCCCGTGATGCTCGACGATCTCGGCCTCGTGCCCGCGATCGAATGGCTCGTGAACGATTTCACGAACCGCTACGGGATCGATGTCGAGCGCCGGCTCGACACCGCGGACACGAGCTTCACGAACGCCGGCGCGACGACGCTGTTCCGGATCGTCCAGGAGGCGCTGACGAACGTCGCGCGCCACGCGGACGCGACCCGCGTCGACCTGACGCTCGCGATCGACCAGGACTTCTGCCGGCTGCAGATCAAGGACGACGGCCGCGGCGTGCAGCCCGAAGAGCGCCGCGACGCGCACGGCGACAAGTCGTTCGGCCTCATCGGCATTCGCGAACGCGCGCACATGCTGAGCGGCACGGTCACGATCGACTCGGCGCCCGGGCAGGGTTTCTCGATCAAGGTCGCGCTGCCGCTCGCCGCGATCCGGCAAACGGACACGCCCCTATGATCAAGGTCCTGATCGCGGACGATCATGCGCTCGTGCGCGACGGCCTGCGCCACATTCTCGGCAGCGCGACGGGCTTCGAGGTCGTCGGCGAAGCATGCGACGGCCCCTCGACGATCGATCTGATGCGCTCGACCGATGCGCAACTGCTCGTGCTCGACCTGTCGATGCCGGGCCGCAACGGGCTCGATCTCATCAAGCAGATCAAGGAAGAGAAGCCCGCGCTGCGGATTCTCGTGCTGACGATGCATGCGGAGCAGCAATACGCGTCGCGGGCGTTCCGCGCGGGCGCGTCAGGATACATGACGAAGGAAAGCGCGAGCGCGGAACTCGTCGGCGCGCTGACGAAGATCGCGGCGGGCGGCGTCTACGTGAGCCTCGCGATGGCCGAGCGGCTCGCGCAGAGCCTGAACGAGCCCGTCGAATCGCTGCCGCACCAGCGGCTTTCGGACCGCGAGTTCGACGTGTTCCGGCGGATTGCCGCCGGCGAGACGATCACCGAGATCGCGCAGGCGCTCGACGTCAGCGCGAAGACGGTCAGCACCTACAAGGCGCGCATCCTCGAGAAGATGCAGATGCCGCACGACGCGGCGCTCGTGCGCTACGCGATCCGGCACAAGCTGTTCGACGACGGCGACGAGATCTGATCGACGCGGCGCGGGCCGCGGGCCGGTCGCGGCGCGCTCCTTCGCGCCGACGCGCGCCATGCGCGGTTTCCGGCAGCCTCCGCCGCCGCTTACCGCCGCCGCGCCTCCCCCGCCGTCCCACCAGCTTTCTCCGCCGACGCCGAAATGTCGGATTGACGCGATTCACGCCGCGAGCGCCATCCGTTCGTATCGTGGTCGCGTTGTCGCGCGCGCCATTGCCCGCCCGCCTTCCCTCGGCCTCCCTCGGCTTCGTTCGCCGCCCGTCGCCGTTCTCATCCCGCCCGCCTCGGGCCGCCGCCAGGCGCGCCGCACCGGCGAGCGCCCGTGGGCCGCCGGCCGGCGGGCCGAATCCTTCGCCGCCCGACGCCCGCTTCGCCGCCGCGCGGCGCGTCCCTTACACTGCCCGCCCGGCATCCGGCCCCGATTTCGTGTCCGCATCGGCGCAAACCCTCGTAGGAATATCCCTACAGCGAACGAGCCAACGCCTACCCCATTTTCACCTGGCGCTGATTTCGCGTCGCGACCGCGCGGCCCATACTGCCTGCCATGGATGCACGCGAGCCGACCCCTCCTCTGAGAGTGTTTCTCGTCGACCACGCGGCCCCTGTCAGAGATCGCCTTACGTCGCTGCTCGAGACGATCGTCGGGGTCGCGGTGGTCGGCGAGGCCGAGGACGTCCCGGCCGCGCTGGCAGGCATTCTGGAAACGGGCGCCGACGTCGCCGTCATCGAATTGCGATTGACGGGCGGCAGCGGGCTCGAATTGATTTCGGCGCTGACGCGCGCCGCTCCGAGGGTGGTCAAGATCGTGCTGACCAACCTGTCCGGGGCGGCATTTCGCGCGGCATGCAGCGAAGCGGGGGCGGATTTCTTCTTCGACAAGACCGCCGACGTCGACGCCGCCTGCCGCACCGTGAGAACCCTGGCCAGCGCGCACCGACCAAGCGCGGCCGAATGACAGGAGCAGATCATGTTGCAAGCGCAAACGCACAACGCTATCACGCCCGCGCAGCGGCCGCGCGTGACGATGCCGCTGCGCGCGGTCGCCGCGCGCGACGACGCGGCGAAGCGTCAGGTCCCGCGCTGCTCGAGCTGCGCGATGCGCACGGTCTGCATGCCCGCCGATCTGAACGCACACGAATTCGCGAAGCTCGACGCGCTGATCTGCTCGACGCGCCAGGTCAAGCGCGGCGACACGCTGTTCCGCACGCATGACGCGTTCCAGAGCATCTACGCGGTGCGCACCGGCTCGTTCAAGACGGTCGTCATGCATCGCGACGGCCAGGAGCACGTGACGGGCTTCCAGATCGTCGGCGAAACGCTCGGCCTGGACGGCGTGTGCGCCGGCCATCACAACAGCGACGCGATCGCGCTCGAGGACAGCACGGTCTGCATCATCCCGTTCGTACAGCTCGAGGCGGTGTGCCGCGAAGTCAAGCCGATGCAGCACCACGTCCATCGGCTGATGAGCGGCGAGATCGTGCGCGAATCGAGCCAGATGATGCTGCTCGGCACGATGACGGCCGAGCAGCGCGTCGCCGCGTTCCTGCTCAACATCTCCGAGCGCTTCCAGAAGCGCGGCTACTCGGCGGCCGAATTCAACCTGCGGATGACGCGCGAGGAAATCGGCTGCTACCTCGGCATGAAGCTCGAGACGGTCAGCCGGATGCTGTCGAAGTTCCAGCGCGACAAGCTGATCGCGCCGCGCGGCAAGCAGATTCGCATCATCGATCCGGCGGGCCTCGCGCGCGTGTGACGCCGGCCGCACGGATCGCGGACAGAACAATCGCTACGGGGAAAGAAGAAAGGCAGGCGGGACGAACGCGACGGGGACAGTCCTCGCCAGGACAGGCAGGGGCAGGCCAGCCGCGCAGCGACGGGGCCGACTCATACGGGGAGCAGACCGGCTGGCACGAGGAAAGCGGGATCGAAGACCGGCGAACGAATACCCTACCTCGAAAGAGGCGCTTCAGGACGGCGTAGCGATACGACCGTCCATTTTTTTGTCGACGCCCGGCCGACCGCGCCGGGCGTTGTATTCCATGCGCGCGGCCGGACGGCGACGTGCGTCGTGCGTCCGATGCGCGCGCCGCGTCACGAGCGCACCGGCAACACGAGCGTCGATTGCCGGTTCGGGTCGAACTGGAATGTCACGCCGAACCGTTCGCCCGGATTGACGGGCGGCTGGTAGAGACTGTCGCGCGTATCGAGCACGACACCGATGTGATGGCCCGCGGGCACGTCGTACGCGATCGCCGAGAACTCGATCGGGAAATCGATCGTCGTGCCCGGGTTCGCCCAGTGCACGGTTCGTGCGCCGTGGGTGATCAGCTTGCCGAAGCCGAGCGCATCGACGTCGTACAGATACGCGACCACCTGCGCGCGCGCCTGCGACGGCGTCGCACGCAGGTTCAGCTGCGCCGCGCCGCGCAGATGCAGCGGCTGCGCGAGCGCCGCGCCCTCGTAGCGCACGCCCGTCGCGAGATTGACGGTGGCGAGCTGATTGACGACGGGCGCGCCGAGGCTCTCGCCGAACGTCGACAGCACCGGAATCGGGCCGCTCGTCGCGGTCGTGTCCGAGAAATTCTGGATCAGGTCGGCGCCCGCGGTGCGGTTCGGCGCGCCCTGCAGCGTACCCGAAACGCCCTTCGTGCACAGGCACGACAGATCCCAGCGCAACGCGCCGCGCGGCCCGATGTACAGCGTCTGTGCGTGCACGTTGCTCGCGGGCCACGTGTCGAACGACTCGCGCGTATTCGTGAACTTGATCTGCATCGATACCTGGGGCTCGGTGTCCACGCCGTTGCGCACGCCCTTCAGCCAGCGGTCGAACCAGCGATGCGCCTGATCGTACGGATAGTTCGGCGCACCGAGGAGCGCGCCCGGAATCTCGGCCTGCGCATGGATGCCCGGATTCAGCAGCAGCTTCTTCGGCACCGTCAGCTTCGAGAACAGCTTCATCGACGAATTCGGCGTGAACATGTCGTCTTCGAAGTTCTTGCTGATGAAGATCGGTGCGCCGCGGCGGTTCAGCGTGTCGAGATACGTCGACGGCGAGCGCGCCTGCGCCCACGCGGTGATCTCCTCGACCTTCGCCTGCGTCGTGTTCGGATCGAGCAGCGCCTTCACGTACTGGTCGACGATCGGATCGAGCCGCCCGGTCACCTTGCCGGACAGGAACAGCACCGAGCTCCACGTCGCGTTCGGCGACTCGGCCCCGTACAGCTGATCGACGAGATCGCCCCAGCCGGAGAGCGCGGCCGCCGTCTTCAGCCGCTTGTCCTGCGCGAGCGCGAGCAGCGACAGCCCCGCGCCGTACGAGATGCCGCTCACCGCGAGCTTGTCCGGATCGGCGGGCGTGTTCGCGGACACCCAGTCGACCGCCGACGACACGTCCTTCACGTCCTGCGGGCTCGCCACCTCGACCTGGCCGCCGGACAGATAGAAGCCGCGCGCGGTGTACGCGAGCACGATGTAGCCGTCCTGCGCGAGCTTGCGCTGCTGGCCGAGGTATTCGAAGAAATCGGATGCGGCCCAGCTCGAGATCATCACGATCGCCGGAAACTTCTGGTCTGGGCTCGTGATTTTCGGCAGGAACACGTTCGCCGTGAGCCGCGTGCCGTCCGTCGCAATGACGGTCTGGTTGTTGACCCAGCAGGTGCCGTCCTTCGGCGAGCTCACGCCGGGAAACTGGAACGGCGTCGTGTAGACGGCCGCTTCGGCGGGCGTTGCGGGCCGGCAGGATACGCCCGCGTGAGCGAACGATGCGGCAAGCGCGACGCTCGCGCCCGCGATCAAACGCGCAAATTTCATGTAGCTCCTCCAGTTGTTCTCGGATCTTGTTCGGTGGAAAGTTCGGCCGGCGGCCCGCTTTCGACGGGTTTACGCACGGCGCTGGCTGATTGAGCCATCCGTCGTGCGCGGGGTCAAGGCGGACAAAGGTCGAGAGTCGGCCGGCCGACGCGACGGCTGCGGCACTCGCCGTTTGAGTCGCATCGCAAAATCGTTGCGGAGAAAGCCGGAAATGTCGTCCGATCGGATAACGATCGTTTAAAACCCGCCGGCGGCGCGTGTGTGAAGTAAACGCTCGAAACGGAATGCGCGCGCGTCGCGCGAGACGTGCGGCGCGAATCGCGGGCGAACGTATGGGCGTGTGATGCGCCCGCGGCGTGCAAGCGTGTGCGCCGCGCCACGTCCAGCGGATCGTGCGTGTTCGACGTGCCGCAACAAGCCGTGAGCCGCGCCCTTCGGCCGTCTTCGGCCACGGTCCGGAACCGAATGAGCCGGTCGAAGTCGCGCGTCGCGGTTGCGCGCGTGAATCTGCAACGGCGAACTCGGCCCCGGCGGAAAATCGATTTCACGCCATTCGAGCCATTCATTCGCCTTTGCGATTCTCGATATCGTCCTGATCCGCGATAGCGACCTGTGAAAATTGATAGCTAGACAGCACGTATTCCGAACGATATTTTTTTCATTCCTTTAATTTAATCAGGAATCCAATTTCCGATCGAATATCGAAATCGAATTCGCATCCGGATTCCGCTCGAAGCGCATCACGATCCAACATCGTCACCACAGGATTTCGCATGATTTCACGCAAATTGTCCCCTGCGCTCGGCGCAGAGATTCGAGGCATCGATTTTTCGCAACCGCTGTCGTCGCAGACGCGCGACGACATCATCGGTTTGTTGTCCGAACATCAATTGCTCGTGTTTCCCGGCCAGCGCCTGTCGTGCGAGCAGCAAGTCGCCGCGTGCCGGGATTTCGGCGAGCTCGAACCGCACCCGATGACGACCAACACGTCTTCGTTCCCGGAAATGACGATCGTGTCGAACGTGACGACGGACGGCAAGCCGGTAGGCTACCCGACGCCGCCGTTCGAGCTCTGGCATTCGGATCTGTGCTATCTCGAACATCCGGCGAAAATGACGTTCTTCTACGCCGAATCGGTGCCCGATGCGCATGGCGACACCTGGTTCGCGAACATGTTCGCCGCGTACGAGACGCTTCCCGACGAACTGAAGTCGGCGATCGACGGCAGGAACGCGATCTTCAGTCTCGACAGCAGCCTCGTGAAGCGATGCAGGAAGATCGGCTTCGATCTCAACATCGCGGAAGACGATTTCAAGCCGACCGTCTCGCATCCCGCGGTGCGCACCCATCCGCATACGCGCCGACGCTCGATCTTCGTCAACTGGGCGCACACGGACCGGATCGAAGGCTATTCACACGAGGAAAGCGACGAGATCCTCGATCGCATCTTCGCGCATTGCCGCAACGAGGATTTCATCTACCGCCATCGCTACACGAACGAAGACCTCGTGATCTGGGACAACGCATCGCTGATCCACACCAACTCGCCGAATCCGCCCGTCGGCAATCGCATCATGCGGCGCGTGATGGTGTCCGGCCCGAAGCCGTTCTATCAGTAAGCCGGCAAGCGCCAAACGGGCACGCCGGCAATCGGTCGATTTCGCGAAGCCGTCGATCATTCGCCGATTGCCGGGCGATTCGCCGGGCGGCCCATCTCACCAGCCTCTTGCTCACCAGCCTCTTGCTCACCAGCCTCTTCCACCAACTTCTTCTCTCGCCTTCCGTCGCGGCTTTCCCGAGCGGGCTCATTCCACCGCCTTGCCCGCTTCCCCGGACGATCGCCCCGCGACACGCGCGGGGCGAATCGAATCCGGCCGAACGCTAGTCTGAATTCAGCGGCACCCCCGCCGTCTGCTCGTCGGCTTGCGCGCCCCCCGGCAGCGTGCCGCAGAGCGCCGCGCCGATCAGCGCGGCGACGCCGATCAGGATGCCGAGCGCGTACGACGATTGCCACTTCATCGCGGCGGCGAACGTCGCGACGCCGGCCGCGATCATGAATTGCTGGAAACCGCAGATCGCGGACGCTTCGTTGGACGTCGAGCGGAACAGGTACAGCGCCGCGGAGAAGCACGGCGCGATCAGCATGCCGGTTCCCAGCTCGACGATCGAGAACGCGGCGACGATCGGCACGACGGCATTTGGCGTCGTCGAAAAATAGGCGACGCCGAAGCCGCCGAGCGCGCAGCAGACGCAGGCGAGCCCCGCCAGTCCCGGAGGGCCGATCAGTTTGCTGATCCGCGGCGCGAGCAGCGAGCCCGCGATCTCGGTCAGCCCGCACAGGAAGAACGCGGCGGAAAACTGGTTCTGCGTAAGCCCGTTCTGAACCAGCAGGATGCCGGGCAGGAACGAGAAGAAGCAGAAATTGATCGTCGTGCCGATCGAGCAAAGCAGCGCATAGCGCCAGAATTGCGAAGACGTCACGATCCCGAGATAGATCTTGCGGGCCGGCTTCGACGCATCGTGCGCGCGCGCATCGAAGCGGGCCGCCGGTTGCGCGAAGAACGCGAGAACCGCGACGATCGCGACGCACAGCAGCAGCATGAAGACGGCCCGCCACGAGCCGGCGAGCTGAAGCACCTGGGAGCCCGCCACCGGCGCGATCAGCGGCGCGACCGTCGACGCGACGGTGAGCATCGTCATCCCGCGCATGCTTTCGTGGCTGTCCTTCGCGTTATCGGCGATCACCGCGTACGACAGCGCGACGCACACCGCCGCCGCGATGCCCTGAACCGCGCGGCAGACGATGAAGAGCGCGATCGACGACGTGACCGCGCAGCCGGCCGTCGCGCAAACGAAGCCGACGAGCGCGATCCGGATCGCGCGCCCTCGCCCGGCGCGGCGCGCGAACTCGCCGACGAGGAACTGCGATACGCCGAGCGACACGACGAACGCGCTGAGCGTCATCTGGAGCTCGCTGCCCGTCGCGCGCATGCTCGCCTGCAGGCTGCCGAGCGCGGGCAGATACATGTCCATCGAGAGCTGGCCGAGCATCACGACCGGAATCAGGATCAACACGAGGGATGGATGGCGCTTCGAAGTCTCGCTCATGAACGTGGTCGACAGGAAATGACGATTCGAGAAAAGGAATGGAAAGAAAGGCGGCGCCGCTCAGCCGACGAGCGTGCTTTCGGCGTCCAGCGCGAGGCCGAGCATCGCGGCCGCGTGGTCCGCGATGAAGAAGTGATCGCCGTCGAAATCGTGACGCCGGCACTCGCCCGTCGTGAGCGCGGCCCACGCGTTCAGCCCGTGCTCCGACACGCTCGGATCGTCGCGGCCGGAGCACACGGCGATCGGACAGCGCAGCGGCGGACGATCCGCGTCGAACGAATACGATTCGTACAGCCGGAAATCGCATCGCAGGACGGCCATGAAGTAGCGCAGCGATTCGGGGCTGCGCGCGATTTCAGGCGGCATTCCGTTGAGCGCGTGCACTTCCGCGCTGAACGCGTCGTCGTCGAGATGGGCGATCCGCTTTTCCTCGGCGATCACGCTCGGCGCGGACAGCCCCGACACGACGAGCCGCACGAACGGATCGCCGCCCGCCTGGCCGGCCGCGCGGCTCACGCGCGTCGCGATCTCGAACGCGATCAGCGCGCCGAAGCTATGCCCGAACAGGATGCGCGGCGGATCGGGCAGCGCGAGGTATTCGGCCGCGATCTCGTCGAGCAGCGCGACGAGATCCGTCGGCGACGGCTCGTGCGCGCGCGCCCCGCGTCCGGGCAACTGGACGCCCGACAAACCGACGCCCGCCGGCAGATGCCGCTTCCACGCGAAGAAGCGCTCGATGCTCGCGCCGGCCCATGGAATGCACAGCACGTGCGCGCCGCCGGGCGACGGCGCAACCAGCGTGCGGATCGCGGCCTTCGCGGCCGGAGCGGGAAACGCCGCCGCCGGGGCGGCCGGATCGGCGGCGGGCGGAAACTGATCGAGTCTAACGGGGATGCTGGTCATGGCTTCTCTCCAGAACCGCGGCGCGGTTCGAATACACGCGAAACTCGCACACCGGCCGAAAGCCGAGACGCCGATAGACGTTCAGACCTTCCGGCGACGCCTGCAGCGCCGCGCGGTCCGCGCCGAGCCGGTCTCTCGCATGCGCGAGCACGAAGTGGGTGATGGCGCGCGCATAGCCGCGCCTTCGCGCGTGCGCCGCCGTGCTGATGTCGAACACGTGCGCGGTGCCGGCATCGAGATAGAGCGCGGCCGTGCTGACCGCGCGGCCGTCGATCTCGCCGATGAACAGCTTCAGCGGCTCGGCGGTGTCGATCTCCAGCGCGGCGACGTGCAGATAGAACGCGTCGACGAACGGATCGGGCGGATCGAACAGCGCGCAGATCAGCGCGCCGAAGCGCGCGACGTCGCCCGCCTCGCTGATCTGGCGCACCCGGAATCCGCGCGGAGGCTCGACGCACGGCAGCGCGTCCAGCTCGGCGAGCATCCCGACGCTCGTTTCGTCGTCGACGAATCCCGCGTCGCCGAGCGCTCGCGAGAACGCGGCGTCCGGCCCGCTGCGGCAAGTCCACCATGCGGCCGGCAGGCCGGCTTCGTCGAAGTCGCGCGCGATCGGCGCGACCGCGTTCGCCTGCGCCCCGTCGGCCGCCCGGCTGATGACCAGATTGAACGTGTCGGTCGCGAGCCCGCTGTTGACGACCGCATGATCGCCGAGTGCATGCACGCGCATCGCGCCGCCGATGCGGCGCGGAAAATACGCGTTCTTCCCGATCATGCCGTCGAGCAACGTCTCGACCGGACTCGCCGATTCTCGATGAGCGCGATCCATCCGGTCACCGCGCGCGCAACGGAATGTCGACGCAGCCGTTGAGCAGGCACGCGTCGACGTTCGCCTGCCTGCACGCGTCGATCATCTTTCTCGCCTCGCGCATCGCGAACGAGCTCTCGTCGTATTCGAGGCTGCTGATGAACGTGAGCCACGGCTCCTGTGCCATCGCATAGATGAACACGCGATCCGCGCCGACGATCTCGGCCAGCCGGAAGCCGGCGCTGGAGCCGGAGCCGTTGAGACGCCGGCTGTCGTCCATCGATCGCGCGAGCTTCGTGTTCAGCATCGGCCCGTACAGCCACGACACCGGCGCGCCCTCGCACTCCATGCCGATGAACAGCAGGTCGACCTTGCCGTAGCGGCGGCGGATGTGTTCGTACAGCCTGTCGTCGAGATTGTTGCTGTCCGCGACCATCAGCACGCGCCGATCGCCCGCCTCGACGAGAAACCCGAGCTTGCTGCGGATGTCGAGATCGCCGTGCTCGCCGAGGAACGGCACCGCGTGCAGCTTGCCGCCGCCGAGCTTGAGCGTGTCGAACTCGCTCATCATGATGACGTTCTCGAATCCGAGCGCGTGCGCCGCGTGCTTGAGCGACGGGTCCATCAGTTGCCCGTGCGTGTTCTGCGGCACGACGATCGTCTTCACGCGATCGCGGATCTGCAGCAGCGTCTCGAGCACGAAGTGATCGTGATGCGAATGGGTGATCACGACGTAGTCGATCACGTCGGGCAAATCGTCGAACGTGAAGCGCGGCGACTGGCCGGGAAACGGGTAGCTGATCAGCGGATCGAACAGCAGGTTTTCCGTGCCGGTCTGCACGAGCACGCACGCGTGGCCGAAGTAGCGCACGCGCGGCTCGTGCGCTTCGGCCGGGCGGTGCTCCGGCGCGGCGTCCGAGAAGAGCGCGGCGACGGCGTCGGCGCGCGTGCCCTTCGAGCGGCGATCGAGAATCGCCTCGAATTGCGCGGGCGTGAGGCCGTTGCGGCGCGACGCCGTCAGCGCGACCGCGAGCGGGTCCGCGAACGGAATGTCGAGCAGCACGTCGCCGCTCGTGTCGAGCCGCGGCGTGCTGAGGCAGAACGGCCGGCTGTCGTCCCACAGCGGCGCCAGCGCGAACGACTGCAGCGCGCTCGTGTCGTATGCGTCGTAGTACAGCCCTTCCATGAGCCGCGCATATGCGTGGTTGCCCGCCTGATACGCGAGCTCGACCATCCCGCGCAAGCGAGGCGGCACCTGTTCGTAGAACGGAACGAGGCTATGGCCGTCGGCCGCGCCGAGCGCCGCGCGCAGCGCGTCGAGATCGTCGGCGAGCCCGAACAGATGGGCGCCGTCTCGCCGCGTCGCCTCGATCAGCGCCTCCATCGCCGGCACGTCGTCCGCGCCGAGTCCCTGCACGAACGGTCCGCCGCGAATCTTCCGGCTCCCGGCCGCCTTCTCGTGCAGCGCCGCGTGCTTGACGAACGACGTCATGATGTCCAGGTGATGCCGCATCAGATAAGCCGCCGTCGGCGGATACACGAGCCACGGATTGGCGTGCCAGCGATTGACCAGCGGCTCGATCTTGACGTTCTTCTTGAGGAAATATTGGCTCGTCACTGCAATCTCGCTTTAAAGGTTGTCAAATCTCTCGACTTCGGGTGCCGGCGCGCTCGCTTGCGCTGCCGCCGCGGCGGGGCCGCCCAGCCCGATGCGCGCGCCGACGAGGCGCGCCTGGCCGCCCACGCTCGGCTCGCTGTAGCAGTCGACGACGTGCACGGGCAGCGCGCGCTCCGACGTCAGTTGCGCGACGAACTGCGCGACCGTGAGCGAATCCGCGCCTTGCTCGAAAACGTTGTCGGTGCTGCGAAGCGTCGGCAATCCCAGCAAGCCGCGCCAGTGCGACAGCAGCGCCGCTTCGAGCGCGACGAGGCTCGTCGGCTGCTCGGCGGGCGGCATCCGGCGCCGCGCATCCGGCGCGGCGTCGCCGGCGGACTGGCTGTCGCGGCCGTCGCCATGCCGGCTGCACGGGGCGTCGATCCAGTGTCGCTGCCGGTCGAACCGGTAAGTCGGAATCCGGATTCGTCTGCGCGCCGCCGAGCCGGTGTCGCGGCCGAAATCGACCGCCACGCCCGCGCGCCACAGCGCCGCCTGCAGATGGCGGCCGGTGGCGTCCGGCGTCGCGGCGTCGATCGCCTCGGACCACGCGTCCGGCGTGACGACGTGAAGCCGGCCGTCGGCAATGCCAAGCCGGACCGCCGCGCCCGCGTCGATCGCGACGCCCAGCTCGGCGAGCCGCGCGGCGATCGCTTCAACCGGGCGTTCCGCGCGCTCGGGCGACGCGATGCCGAGCCGCGCCGCGATCGAAGGCGCGTCGGCAGCCGCGACGCTCACGCCCTCCACCGTCTTCGCAGTGAATCGCGCGCGCGCCGCGCGCAGTTGCTCGACCGCGTCCGCGCGACCGTCGGCGCAGACGGCCAGCCGATGCTCGAAGCCGCGGCGGCCGACGCGCGTCGAGTAAGCGAAATCCGCGAGCGCCGCGTCGTCGAGCGCCGCGATCGCGTCCGCGTAGGCGTTCCTCAGCGCATCGAGCGAGGCGGCGCTCTTCGCCGACACGACGATCAGATGCGGGCCGCTTTCGGCGCTTTCCACGCTTGCCGCACTTCCCGCCGCCGGTGCCCGCTCGCCCGCCGGCGCGTCCGCGACGACCACGTGCGCGTTGGTGCCGCCGATGCCGAACGAACTGAGCGCGGCGTATCGCGGCGCGTCGCGTCTGGGCCACGCGACGGGCTCGGTGTTGATCGTGAACTGCGAATCGTCGAGCGAGATGCGCGGATTCAATGTTCGAAAGTGCGAGGTCGGCGGAATCGTGCCGTTTCGCAGCGCAACGCACAGCTTGATCAACCCGGCGAGGCCCGCCGCCGTATCCAGATGCCCGATCTGGGTTTTCAGCGCGCCGAGATAACGCGGCCGGCGCGCGCCCGCGCGCGCGAACACCTGATTGATCGCCCTCGCCTCGATCGGATCGCCGAGCGGTGTGCCCGTGCCGTGCGCTTCGACGAAATCGACGTCGTCGAGCGCGACGCCGCTTCGGCGATAGACGGCATCGATCACGTCCGCCTGCCACTTCGGGCTCGGCGCGGTGAACCCGACCTTGTCGCGCCCGTCGTTGTTGAGCGCCGTGCCCTTGATCACCGCCCACACCGGATCGCGGTCCGCGAGCGCCTCGGCGAGCGGCTTGAGCACGACCGCGCACGCGCCGTTGCCGCGCACGGTGCCCGACGCGTCGCTGTCGAACGCGCGGCAAAAGCCGTCGCGCGAGCCGATCATGTTCTCCGAGAACACGTAGCCCGCCTGCTGCGGCAGCGCGATCGACACGCCGCCGACGACGGCCATTTCGCAATCGCGCCGCAGCAGCGACAGGCACGCATAGTGCAGCGCGACGAGCGAGCTGGAGCACCCGGTCTGCACGTTGACGGCGGGCCCGTGCACGTTCAGGAAGTACGCGATGCGGGTTGCGAGAAAATCCTTGTCGTTGAGCATCAGCAGTTGCAACTGCCCGTGCCGCTCGCTGATCGCCGGGTCGGGCAGCAGATGCTTGATCAGGTAGTGGCTCAGCCCCGACGTCGTGAACACGCCGACGTTGCGCCCCGCGCAATCGGCCGCGCCCGCGTCCTCGAGCGCCTCCCATACAAGCTCCATCAGCACGCGATGCTGCGGATCGAGCAGCGTCGCCTCCGCCGCCGACAGGTTGAAGAAGCCCGCGTCGCACGCTTCGATGCCGTCGAGCACGCCCCGCCGCGGAACGTAGCGCGCCCGCTCGGCATCGCCGAGCGGCGCGAGCTCGGCCGCGAGCTCGTGCGGCTCGAACGTCGTGAGCCCGTCGCCGCCCGACATCAGCAGCGACCACAGCGCGTCGACGTCGCGCGCGCCCGGCACGCGCGCGCTCACGCCGACGATCGCGATGTCCATCGGGCGGCCCTCCGGCGCGCCGGAAGGGCGCGCGCCCACGTCACTGTGCGAGTGCGTCATGTTCGATCAATTCCCCGAGGAAATCGGTCAGCGTCGCGACGGTCACGTGCTCGAACAGATCGACGATGTCGATTTCCTTCTCGAAGCCGTTGTCCTTCAGGAAGCTCGACAGCTTTTCGTAGACCGTCATGATCTTGAGCGAGCTGCCGCCGACGTCGAAGAAGTTCTCGTCGTCGCCGAACGTCCGGTTGCCGACCTCGCTCGCCCAGATGTCGCGAACCACCGCGCGCAGATCGAGGTCGGCGGCCGCCTTCGGCTTCGCATCGGCGGCCTCGCCGCCCGGCTCGCCGGGCTCGAGCGGATTCGGCAGCGCAATCGCGGCGAGCCGCTCGCGCGTCGCGCCCGTCAGCGCCGCGAGCGCCCGGTCGAGATTCGCGCAGACCCTCGCAATGACGTCGCCGTCGTAGAGATCCGTGTTGTATTCGACGAGCACGCGATAGTCCCCGTCCTCCTTGCGCAACGAGAAGAGCAAGTCGTACTTCGCGACATGCCGGTCGAGCAGCGCCCGGCGGGCCGTCAGCGCGCCCATCGTCAGCACCTCCGCCTGCTCGGGCTCGAGGTTGACCATCACCCGGAACGCCGCGCGGCGCAGCGTGTTGTTGATCCGCAATGCGTCGAACACGTCCTCGGTCGCCACGTCGCGATGCGAATGCGCGTCCGCGAGCGTCGCCGACACCGCCTGCGCGAGCTGATCGACATCCCAGCCGGAATCGATTCGCATGCGCAGCGGCAGCGTATTGACGAAGAAGCCGACGAGCTCGTTGTCCTGGAAGTGATCGCGATTCGAGAAGAACGTGCCGATCGTCACGTCGTCGCTGCCGGACGCGCGGTGCACGATGCACGCGACGGCGGCCGCGAACAGCGCGAACGGCGTGAGCCCGCGGCGCGCGGCGCCCGCTTCGAGGTTCCGGCTCACGTCCTGCGCGACGCTATGGAAATGGAGCCGCCCGGCGAACCGCGACGCGGGCTTCGCCTGCGCGTCGACCAGATACGGCGTCGCGCCGCGGTAATCGGCCAGCTTGTGCCGCCAGTAATCGAGATTCGCGCCGAGCCGCGCGTTCGCATCGCGCGCCGCCGCCGCGTAGTCGGCGAACTGCCGGGCGGGCGCGGCGCCGATCGCCGTCGGGTCCCCGCCCGCGTTGTAGAGCCGCTGCAATTCGGAGAACACGATGTTCAGCGCCCGATCGTCGACCGCGATGTGGTGGAACACGAACACCAGTTGTCCGGCGCGCTCGCCGAACGCGATATCGGTCACGCGCAGCATCGGATCGCGCCGCAGATCGAACGGGCGCATCACCTCCCGCGCGACCAGCTCGCCCGCCTTCGCCCGTTGCGCGTCGGGCGTCTGCGATCCGAGATCGACCGACTCGATGCGAAACGACGCGCGCGCGTTGCACTTGATCCGCAGGCTGCCGTCCTCCCACACGTAGTTGCTGCGCAGGATCGCATGGCGCTCGAGCAGTTGCGCCACGCATCGCTCGAGCAGCGCGCGGTCGAGCGTGCCCGCGTAATCGAACACGAGCGGCGCGTTCGACACCGCCCGGCCG
This sequence comes from Burkholderia thailandensis E264, assembly GCF_000012365.1. NCBI lineage: Bacteria > Pseudomonadati > Pseudomonadota > Betaproteobacteria > Burkholderiales > Burkholderiaceae > Burkholderia > Burkholderia thailandensis. Next base: position 1,472,649 of record NC_007650.1, on the reverse strand, counting down.
CCGGGGCTGTTTTCGAGCAGCCAGATCCCGCGCTGCGCGGGCGTCGCGAATACGATCCGGTCCGCGGCGCCTGCGCTGCCGGGGGTCGACTGCGTCGCCGCCGGCGGTTGGCCGGCAGCCGCAGGCGCCGTCTTCGCGGCCTTTTGGGATCGTTCGCGAATGATCGCCGCGAGCGCGTCGATCGTCCGATGGCGGAACACGTCGGCGATGCTGAGCGTCACCGAGAACTGCTTTTGAAGCATGAATGTCAGTTGCGCGCTCAGCAGCGAATTCCCGCCGATCCGGAAGAAATCGGCGTCGGGCGCCACGTCCGTTCGCGACATCAGCTTCGCCACGATCTCCGCGACGCGCGGTTGAATGTCGTCGGCGCTCGGCGCAGCGCCGAACAGCGCGCCGGCGATCTGCTCGAGCTTCGTGCGATCGGTCTTGCCGTTGCCGTTCAGCGGAATCGCGTCGATCAGCTCGACGCGCGACGGCACCATGTACGCCGGGATCAGCGTTTGCAGCCGGTCCAGCACGTCGTTCGCGCTCGGGGCTGACGGCTGCGCGACGACGAGCGCGACCAACTGATCGTTGTTCGCCGCATCGACGACCTTCACCACCGCCGCATCCGCAATGCCTTCGATGCTGCGCAGCGCGACCTCGATCTCGCCCGGCTCGATCCGCACGCCGCGCACCTTCACCTGGCGGTCCGCGCGCCCGAGATAGCGCAGCAGGCCGTCGCCGTCGAAGCTGCCGAGGTCGCCCGTGCGGTAGATGCGCTGCCCGGCGAGCGGGCCGTGCCCGATCGTCGGAAATTTTTCGGCCGTCAGCTTCGCGTCGTTCAGATAGCCGAGCGCGACGCCTTCGCCGCTCAGGCAGATCTCGCCGACCTCGCCGGGCGCGACGGGCGTCAGATCGTCCGCCAGGATGTGCGCGTGCTTGCCCGGCAGCGAGCGGCCGATGCTGACCGTGCGGCTCGCGGCGCGGCGCGGCACCGCGTGGCCCGTCGAATACGTGGTGTCCTCGGACGGGCCGTACAGGTTGAACACCTGCTCGACCTGCGGCGCCGTTTCGTAGATATCGTCGACGAGATCCTGATACAGCGCCTCGCCCGCCAGATTCACGACGCGCGCCGCCGCCGGGAACTTGCGGTGACGCACCAGCTCCCGCGCCGCCGACGGCACCGTGTTGATCAGGCTCACGTCGCACGGCGCGCCGTCGTCGAGCAGTTGCAGCACGTTCTCGACGATCACGACCTTGCTGCCCGTGCAAAGCGTGCAGATCAGCTCGAACACCGACAGGTCGAACGTGATCTGCGTCGACGCGAGCACCGAGCGCCGCTGCTCGGCGCTGAAGGCCGCGCGATACCAGTCGATCAGATTGCCGAGATTGCGCTCGCCGATCAGCACGCCCTTGGGCGTGCCCGTCGAGCCGGACGTGAACACGACGTAGACGGGCGCGTTCTGCGGGCGCACGGCGGCGGGCAGCCAGTCGGCCTTCTCGAAGCCTTCGGCGGGCAGCACGATCTTGCCGCACGACGCGGGCAATTGCGACGCGAGCGCATCGGTCGTGACGACGTGCTCGATGCCGTGCGTCTCGATGATCTCGCGCAGGCGCTCGGGCGGATATTTCTCGGTGAGCGGCACGTACACGGCGCCGCTGCCGAGCGACGCCAGAAGCGCGGCCGGCAGCCGCACGTCGCGCGGCAGGAAGATGCCGAGCAGCGCGCCGGGCGTCACGCCCGCCGCGGCGAGACGCGCGCCGATCGACGCGACCATGTCATGCAACTGCGCGTACGTGAGACGGCGCTCGCCGCTCTCCAACGCGACCGCTTGCGGACTGCTGCGGCACACTTGCTCGAACCGTGCGAAAACAGAGTGGGTCATGGCTGGGCTCCATCAAATTCGAAAGTCGTGTTCATGGTGTTATTGGCTGACTTCAAGCTGAGCGGCCTTCTCGAGCAGCTTCGTTTCGATGTGCTCGACCAGCAGTCCCAACGTCCGGATTTCGTAGATGATCATCGCGTGCAGGCTGACGTCGTAGCGGTCCTTGACCATCGACACGAACTGGACGGCGCTCAGCGAATGCGCGCCCAGCTCGAGCAGCACGCCGTCCCAGTCGACATGCGCGACGCCGAGAATCCGCGCCCAGCTCGTTTCGACGAAACGGTGCAGCTCCGACCGATACGCGTAGCCGTCGTCGTCCGGCGCGCGCGCACTCGCCTGCTCGCCCGCTTCCGCCGCGACATGGCGCAGCCGCGCCAGCTCGGTCACCTTGCTCACTTCGCCCCAGTGCTCGAGCACGGAATCGAAATCGATCGTCGAAATGACGAGGCGCGGCCCGAAGTTCCAGTGCAGTATCCGGTCATAGACCGCCGCGATCTCGCGCTCGGTCATGTGATTGCGCATGTGCTCGCGGCTCAGGTCCGCGAACTGCGGCAGCACGTTCGGGCGCGTGAGCCGCTCCGCGTTGACCGCGCCCCAGTTGGTCGAGCAGATGTCGCCGAGCGACGCCGCGAGCGAGGTTTGCGCGACCGCGTCGACGAACGCGTTGGCCGCCGCGTTGTCGATCTGCCCGAGCCCGCCGATGATCGAGTTCATGCTCGAGCAGAGGATCACCTTCGTCACCGGATGGCGCTTCAGGTACGACAGCAGGTTGTAGGTGCCGTACACCTTCGCCTCGAACACCGTCTCGAAGTGGCGGACGTCCTTGTTGTCGATCATGCCGTTCTCGACGCGGCCGGCCGCGTGGATCACGCTGTGGATCACGCCATGCCGCTCGCGCGCGTCGTCGAGCACCGCGTCGACGCGTTTCGCGTCGGCGACGTCGCATTGCTGCAAGAGCACCGTCGCGCCCGCCTTCTCCATCTCGCGTATCTTCTCGATCTTCTTCGAGTACGGGTGATCGGCGCCATGCTCGTCGATCCACGCGGGCCACTCGTCGCGCGCGACGAAGCGCTTCGAGTTGACGAGCAGCAGCGTGCACGGCGCGCGGCTCGCGAGATGGGCCGCGACGTTCAGCCCGAGCTCGCCGAGACCGCCGAATATCACGTAGACGCCGCGCGCCTGGACGTCCGGCTCGCACTTCGCCGGCACGGCGAACCGCTGATACGTGGTCTGCCAGCGGCGTGCGCCGCGCAGCACGACGATTTCGTTTTCGGGCGTGAGCGGCTCGAGAAACTCGAGGCCGAGCTGCGCAGCCGAATCGGTCGCGCCGAACAGTTCGTGCGACGCGATATCGACGATCCGGCAATCGATGAACGGATACTCCTTCTGCAGCGTCCGGCTGATGCCGAGCACGGTCGCCTTGTCCGGATTCACCTCCTCGCGAGGCGTCAGCGCGGCCATCTGCGACGCGGCGACGACGATCGAGCATGCGGCGCTGCCAACCGTCACGCGGTTCAGCGATCGTGCGAAGAAAATCAGGCTGAACAGCCCGAGCGTCTGGCAGTTCGCGAAGTTCGCCGGCGTGCCGTCCCACGCGGCCTCGGCGGCGAGCCACGCGTGCACGACGCGGCGCGGCAGGCGTCCGCGCGCGGCCAGCGTCTCGATCAGGCGCTGGTAATCGCCTTCGGATGCCGGATCGATGCAATAGGTGTCGTCGCTCAACTCGCCGAAGCCGGCGCCCGGCACCACATACAGGCATCGCGCGGCGGCCGCCCACGGCGCGGCCAATCGATGGGCGCGATCGGCGCTGAAGACGAGCACGCTCGCGTCCGCCGGTTCGTCCGCGCGCCGGGTGCGCGCGGCGAGCGCGGCGGTTTCGCGCCACGTCGGCTTGTAGAACCACTGGCCGATGTCTTCGATCTTGCGATTGCGCCGCTCGGCCTCGGTCGCGGTCGAAAGCCACAGCGCCTTTTTCGCGAACGCGTACGCCGGCAGCGACGTCTTGCGCCGCGCCTCGTCCGCATGGAACGACGCCCAATCCACCGGCACGCCGGCCGCCCAGCCGGCCGCGAGCAGTTCCGCGACGAAGCGCCCGCGCAGCGACGGCGCGCCGAGCGCATGCACGCGCGTGCCGATCCGCAGTTCGGACTCGGCGGACAGCGTCAGCGGATAGTCCGACTGCGACGCGTCGGCGGGCGCTTGCGCGATCAGCTCGCGCAGCGGATCGTCGCGCCGCGGCGCGAGCAGCTCGACGAGGCTGTCCGGCAGATGCGCCGGCTGCCGCAGCGCGGCGGCGAGCCCGAGCCGCCGCAGTTGCGCGACGAGCAGGGCCGCATACGCCGCCACCAGTTCCGCCGCGCTGTAACGGTCGGCCGCCTCGAACAGCGGCTCGCGCGGGTCGATGTCGCCGCCGCAGATCGCCTGCCACGTCGCGTTCGCGTCGGCCGCCGGCGTGGACACCACGATGCGATGCGGCTGTCCGTCGCTCGTCGCCGCCGTCGCGTCCGCGAGCCGCCGCGCGGCGTCCGCCGCCCCGCTCGCCGCGATCGCGATCCGGTGTGCAAACGGCTTGCGCCCGACATTGGACGTGAAGCAGAGATCCGCGAACGACGGCAGATCGTCGCCGCTCAGAAAGGCCAGATAGCTGCCGCGCAGCGCCTCCAGCGACTGCGCGGTGCGCGCCGACAGCGTCAGGCAGTACGCGGGCTTCGTCGCCGGCAGCGGGTCTTGCACGGGCGCTTCCTCGAGGATCGCATGCGCGTTCGTGCCGCCGATGCCGAAGCTGCTCACGGCCGCGACGCGCAGCGTGTCGGACGCCCACGGCTGCGTGCGGTCATTGACGTAGAACGGGCCGTTTTCGAGGCCGAGCCGCGGGTTCGCCTTCTCGAAGCCGAGCGACGCGGGCAAGGTCTTGTGCCGCAGCGCGAGCGCGGTCTTGATCACGCCGGCGACGCCTGCCGCCACGTCGATATGCCCGATGTTCGTCTTCACCGAGCCGATCGCGCATTTCGCCGGCCGGTGGGCCGCGCCGCGCCGCCGGTCTGCCGCGTATGCCTGCGTGAGCGCGGCGATCTCGATCGGATCGCCGAGCGAGGTGCCCGTGCCGTGCGTCTCGACATACTGGATCTGCTCGGGGCGGATCTCGCACGCGTGCAGCGCATCGCGGATCACGGCGCTCTGCCCGGACACGCTCGGCGCCGCGTAGCCGACCTTGTCGGAGCCGTCGTTGTTGACGGCGCTCGCCTTCAGCACCGCGTAGATCTGATCGTTGTCGCGCAGCGCGTCCTCGAGACGCTTCAACACGACGAGCCCCGCGCCGTTGCTGAACACCGTGCCTGCCGCCTGCTCGTCGAATGCACGGACCTGGCCGTCCGGCGAGAAGAAACTGTCCTGGCTGTAGAGGTAGCCTCGCGTGTTCGGAACGTTGATCGAGCACGCGCCCGCCAGCGCGACGTCCGCCTGGTAGCTCAGCAGGCCCTGGCATGCCTCGTGAATCGCGACGAGCGACGTCGAGCACGCGGTCTGGATGTTGACGCTCGGCCCCTTGAGGTCGAGCAGATAGGACAGCCGGGTCGTCAGATAGTCGCTCAGGTTGCCGAACAGGATGCTCTGGCCGTCGCGGTCGAGGTCGACTTCGTCGGACCGGAACACGACGGTGTGCAGATAGCTGTTCAGGCTCACGCCCGCATAGACGCCGACGCGCCCCGGATGCGCGCCCGGCACGAAGCCCGCGTCTTCGAACGCATGCCACGCGAGCTGCAGGAACACGCGCTGCTGCGGGTCCATCAGCCGCGCGTCGTGATTGCTGATGCCGAAGAATTCGTTGTCGAAGCATTCGATGTCGCGCATGCGGCCGCCGACCGGCACGTACTTCGGCGACTTCAGATGCGCGGGATCGACGCCGGCGTCGAGCAGTTCCTGCTCCGAATAGCGCTCCAGTGAACAACGGCCGGATTCCAGATTGCGCCAGAATTCCCGGACATCGGACGCGCCCGGAAACGCTCCGCTCATGCCGATGATCGCGACGTCAAGATTATTCACTTTTCGACTCCATGCTGTGTTTTCTGCTTTGGTAGTAGTGATGGCGACGCCGCTGCGCGTGCACGCCCGCATCGAGCGCAGCCGACGCCGGCACGGCGTCGTCGTGCGCATCGTCGCGCGCGCCGTCCGCCGCATCGGGGGCAACGGCGTCGTCGGCCGCGTTCGCGTCGGCGAGACGTTCGATGGTCGGAAACTTGAACATGTCGACCGCCGACAGATCCCAGTCGAGCGTCTGATTGATCCGGTCGACGAGTTTCAGCGCGATCAGCGAATGGCCGCCCAGCTCGAAGAAGTTGTCGCGTATGCCGACGGGCTCGACGCCGATGCACTCGCCCCACAGCTTCGCGAGCGCCGCCTCGGTGCGGGTGCGCGGCGCGATCAGCTCGTCCTTCAGCAGCGGGCGCGGCGCGACGATCTGCTGCGCGGCGGGCGTTTCGTCGCGCTCGGACAGCACCCAGTTGCGATAGCGCCCGATCAGATCGCCGCTCGCGACGACGACGTGCGCGGGCCAATCGAGCGCGTGGAGGCGCTCGAGCACCGACAGCCCTTCCTGTTCGCTGATCGCGTAGTGATCGATGCCGACGTCGTCATTCGCCTCGTCGCGCGTGTCCTTGAAGAATTCCCACGCATCCCAGTCGATCACGGTCCACCGGCACGCCGCACTGCTCGCCGACTGCGCATACGCGTTCAGCAGCGAGTGGGACGCCGCGTAGCCGTACAGCCCGATCCCGCCGAGCGTGGCCGAAATGGACGACACGATCATCACGCGCGGAATGCGCAGCGCGCGGGTCAGCGCATGCAGGTTCGCGCATACGTCGAGTTTCGGCGACACGAGCGCATCCAGATACGCGACATCGGTATCGTCGAACGTCCGGTAGTGCATGTCGGCCGGCGCGCCCGCCGCATGAACGACGAGATCGAGCGAGCCGAACGCGTCGGCGACCGATTGCGCGGCGCGTTCGAGTTGCAGCGGATCGGTCGCGTCGGCATCGACGAACAGGATCCGGCGCCCGGCCGCGACCATGCGCTCGTACAGCGCCTTGCGCCGCCGCAGCGCGCGGTCCGCCGCGGCGCTCGGATCGCGCAGCGCGTTCGAGAACGCGCTCGCGCTGCGGCTGACGATCGCGACGTCCGCGCCGACGACGGTCGAGAAGAACGCCGCGTAGATCATCCCGACATTTCCTGCTCCGCCGACGACCAGCACGCTGCGAGGCGATTTCGGCGCCGCGGCCGGCGCGGGCGCGGCGCTTGATCCGCCACGCTTGAGCTTGCGCTCGATCAACCGGCCGTCGCGAATGCGCAGGAACCGGCCCGAGTGACGCAGGCAAGCGCGCGCGAGCGCATCGATCGAGCGCCGGCTTGCTTCGGGGTCCGTCTCGCCGCCCGCGAGGGCCGCGGCATCCACGTGAACGGTGCGGCAGATCATCCGCGAGAATTCCTGCTGCACGACGGTCGCGAAGCTGTCGATCCACGCGCGTCCGACCGACGGCCGGGCCTCGTCTGCGTGCACGCCGGAAAACGCGATCAACGCGATGTCGAGCTTGCCCGGCAATGCGTTGCGCAGCGCATCGAACGTACGTTGCATCGACAGCATCGCATCGATTGCGCGGCCCGATTCGTCGTGCGTTTCTGTGTCGTCCGAATCCGCGCGATGCGCGGCCGCGCCGTCGCGCCGCGACGGCACGACGATCAACACGCGCGAGATGCGCGTCTGTTTCGATCCGGCCTGGGCCGCGATCGCCGCGAGCCGTCCGTCCAGCACGTCCGGATGCGCGCCGTCCACGACGAAGAACGATGCGGCGTCCCGCGCGACGCGCTCGGCGAGCAGCGCGGCTTCGGCGCTCGCGTCCCCGATCAGCAGGACCGAATCGGCGATCGCCGTCTCCGCCGCCTCGTCCGGCTTCGCGCCGTCGCCGCGCGGCGGCACCGTGGTCCAGTCGTATTCGTAGAACCACTGATCGATATCGCTCTGCTTCTGGTATTCGGGCGCCGCGTCGGAGGCGGACCGCTTCGCCGGCGCGTCGATCCAGCACGAGATCTCGTCGAGCGGATGCGGCACGAGCGGAACCACGTTGCCGCGCGCGTCGCCGTAGAGCGGCGTCCAGTCGACGTCGACGCCGTTGGCCCAGCATTGCGCGGCCAGCGTGTCGAACAGCACCGTTTCGTGTCCGGGCAGCATCGTCGGGAAGCAGCTCGCGTCGGTCAACGGCAGCCGCGCAAACGTATTGGCGATCGACCGGCCGGGCCCCGCCTCGATCCACGCGCCGAACGGCACGAGCGACGCCAGCGTCGCGAGGCAATCGCGGAAGCGGACCGGACGGCGCAGATGGTCGACCCAATAGCCGGCGGTCGCGAAGCGCTCGGGCAAATCCGCGCGCCCGTCGAGATTGGAGACGATCGGAAAGCGCGGCGCGCGCATCGACACGCCGTCGAACGCGGCCGCGAACTCGCGGCTGCTCGCTTCCATCAGGTGCGAATGGAACGCGTGCGACGTCGGCAGCCTCACCGACGCGAGCTGCGCTTGCGCGACGCGCGCGGCGAGCGCGTCGACTGCCTGCTCGGTGCCGCCCACGACGCACGACGTATCGCTGTTGACCGCGCACAGCGACAGCTCGTCGTTCAGGAACGCCGTGACTCGCGCCTCGTCGGCGAGCACCGCGAGCATCGCGCCGCGCGGCGCGCGGCTCATGATGCGCGAGCGGATCGCGACGATCGCGACCGCGTCGGCCAGATCGAACACGCCGGCGAGCGTCGCGGCGACGTATTCGCCGAGGCTGTGCCCGATCGCGGCCGCGACCGGCAAGCGCATCGCCAGCAGCGTCGCGCCCAACGCATATTCGAGCGCGAACAGATAAGGCTGCAGAACCGCCGTATCGCGAATGCGGGCCTCGTCCGCGTTCAGCAGCTCGCGCGGGTCCGCGCAGCCTTCGCGCACGAAGCGATCGGCGCAATCGTCGAACGCCGCGCGGAACCACCCGCCGCGCGCGTAGAGCGCCCCGCCCATGCCGGCGTACTGCGTGCCCTGGCCCGGAAACAGCAGCGCCGCTTGCGCGTGACGCCAGTCGCCCGACGGCGTGACCCGGCGCCGGCCGCCCGACGGCTCGAATACGAACGCCCGCTTCTCCGGATAATGCTGACGGAACAGTTGCGACGTGTAGCGCGCATCGCCCGACGGCAGCGTTTGCCGCGCGAGCGCCTCGTCATATCGAGCATCGAGCGCGTCGAGCGCGGGCGGCGTTTGCGCGGATATCAGCAGCGGTCCCGCGTCGACGCGGCGCGACAGATCGCGGCCCGGCGCCTGCTCGAGGATCACGTGCGCGTTGCTGCCGCCGACGCCGAGCGCGCTGACCGCCGCGCGCCGCGGCTGCCCGGGTGCGTCCGGCCACGGTTCGGGCGCGCTCGGAATGTAGAACGGCGAGCCGTCGAGCGGAAGATTCGGGTTCGCGCGCTCGAATCCGGCGAGCGCAGGCTTGATCGCGTGCTTCAGGCACAGCGCCGCTTTCAGCACGCCCGCCAGCCCCGCCGCGACGTCCGTATGCCCGATGTTCGCCTTCGTCGAGCCGAGCGCGCAACGCGCGCTCGCGCCGCCATGCCCGCCATACGCGTCCTTCAGCGCCTGGATTTCGATCGGGTCGCCGAGCGCGGTGCCCGTGCCGTGCGTCTCGACGTAGCCGATCGTCTCCGGCGCAATCCCGCTGCGCTCGTATGCGCGCCGAATCGCCTCGCTTTGCCCGGCGACGCTCGGCGCCGTGTAGCCGGACTTGCGCTGGCCGTCGTTGTTGATCGCCGAGCCGCGGATCACGCCGATGATGTCGTCGCCGTCGCGCTGCGCGGCGGACAACGCCTTCAGCGCGAGCACCACCGCGCCGTTCGTGAACACGGTGCCGGACGCGCGCGCGTCGAACGGCCGGCATACGCCGTCCTTCGCGAGCACGCCGTCGCGTTGATACAGATACCCTTCCTTTTGCGGCGTGCGGATCGCGGCGGCGCCGACGAGCGCCATCCGGCACTGCCCGGTGAGAATCGCGATCCGCGCGCTGTGCAGCGCCATCAGCGCCGACGAGCATCCCGACTGGATCGACATCGCCGGGCCGTGCAGATCCAGCTTGTATGCGATGCGGGTCGACGCGCAATCGCCGCTATTGCCGAACACCACGTCGGACAACGCGACCCGGCCGGGCGCCTGGGCGCTCAGATTGTTCAGCAGGTAGTGCGGAAATCCGATCGACGTGTAGACGCCGACGTCGCGGCTCGACGCGCCGACCTGCTCGAGCAGCTGATGCGCGAGCGTGAGCAGCACGCGCTGCTGCGGGTCGATCGCCTGCGCTTCCCGGAACGTGTAACCGAAGAAGCGGTAATCGAAGCGGTCGACGTCGGCGAGCACGCCGGCCCGCTTCACGTACTCGGGCTGGCTCAACGCCGCGGGATCGACGCCCGCCGCGAGCAGCTCCGCGTCGGACAGCGAATCGATGCAATCCCGGCCGGCAAGGATGTTCTCCCAGAACGCATCGACCGTATCGGCGCCGGGCAGCCGCAGTCGGGATCCAATCAGTGCTACCTGTTCCATGTTTTCCTCAAGATTGCGTGGTCAGGGCAAGTCGCTCGACCGCGTCGCCGGGGGAGCGCACGCACGCGAGCAGGCTGCGGACGAACTCGGACGCGATCTCGTCGACGAGCGCTTCGTCGAATACGTCCTGGCTGTATTCGAAGAAGACTTGCGTGTGCGTGCGGAAGTCGTTGACTTCGAGCGACAGCTCGAACTTCGCGCCGGTCGGGCGCAGCGCGATTTCCCGCACCGGCAGCCCCGCCATCGAGAACTCGTACATCGAGCGATCGATGAAATTGAAAAAGGTCTGAAAGACAGGGGTCCTGCCGAGCGACGCGTACTCGACGAGGCGGCTCGCGACCTCCTCGAACGGCACGTCGGCATAGCCGTAGATCGAGAACAGCGAAGCCGTCACCCGATCGACGAAGTCGCTCAGCCGGCTCGACGGCTCGATTTCGACCGGCAGCACGATCGTGTTCGTGTACAGGCCGATCTTTCCGAGCGTCCGGGGCGTGCGGTTCATCGTCGCCAGGCCGACATTGACGATCCGGTCGCCGCTCAGGCGATGCAGCGTCAGCGCGAACGCGCTCAGGAATATCGTCGCGAGCGGCACGCCCGCGGCGCGCGAGTATTCGTCGAGTTCGGCGCGCACGTCGGCGGCGATCTCGAGCGCGAGGCTGTCGCCCGCCAGCGTGCGCACCTCGGGGAACGGCGCGCGATACGGCAGATTCAGCACGCGATCGACGATGCCGAATCGGCTGATGAGCTCGTCGACGCGCGCGGCGGCGTTCGCCGGCGGATCATCGTCGTCGCCCGTGGAAGCGCCGTCGCCCACCGGCTGCGCGCCGCCGCGGATCGCCTCGTACGCGCCCGCCATCTCCCGCAGGAAATTCCCGCAGCCGATTCCGTCGACGACGATGTGGTGAAACAGATAGAACACCGCCGCGCCGCCCTCCTCCAGCGGAAAGTGATGCGCGCGCATCAGCGGCCCTTCGTGCAGCTCGAACGGCTCGCGCAGCATCCGGTTCAACGTCCGGCGAAGCGTCGTGAAATCGGTCGGCGCGTGGCGCTCGATCAGCGCGCCGGCGGGCGTCGGATGGATGCGCTTGACCAGCCCCTCGGCGGTGGGCTCGAACGCGGCCCGCAGCGATTCGTGCGTGTCGAGCACGTGCCTCAGCGCGCGCTCCAGCGCGTCGGCGTTCACGCCTTCCGGAAAATGCAGCCCCACCGGGATGTTGTACGTCTGCCGCACCGTCGAAACGCTGTCGAGGAAGTAAAGCGCCTTTTCGCTCGCCGACGGCTTCAGCGTCCGCGCCGATACGCACGGCGCGGACGCGGCGCTCGCGTCCGGCCGCGCTGCGCTCGGGACCACGGTTTCGCTCGTCGCCGCCGCGCCTTCCGCCTCGGGCGGCGACGCCCGCCCGCCGTCTCCGCCGCCGTTATCTGCCGCGCCCAACGCGCCGGACTCACGCAGGCTGCCGATCAATCCAACGATGCTCGAATTCGCCATGAACGTCTCCAGGCCGACGTCGACATTCAGCTTTTGCCGGAGCTGCGCGATGATCCGCACGGCGGACAGCGAATGGCCGCCGAGCGTCATCAGCGTCGCGCGAGGATCGACGGCGTCCAGACGAAGCACGTCCGCGTAAATCGCCTGAAAAGTCGGAACGAGCGCATCGAGCGCATCGAGCGGCGGCGCTTGCGGCGGGCACGTGGGCGCCGTCGCGCGATCGGCCAGCGCGCCGCGATCGATCTTGCCGTTCGCGTTGAGCGGCCACGAATCGATCCGCGCGATTCGCGCGGGCACCATGTATGCGGGCAACGCAGCGGCAAGCGCGGCCCGCAGCGCGTCGGGCTCCAGCGCGCGGCCCGCGCGGGGCTCGCACCATGCGATCAACGTCGGCTCGGCGGCCGTTGCCCGCTGCACCAGAACGACGGCCTTTCGAACCTCTCCGAGCGCTTCGATCTGCTTTTCGATTTCGCCGAGCTCCACCCGAAAGCCGCGGATCTTGACCTGCCCGTCTTCGCGGCCGAGAAAGCGCAGCCGCTCATGCGAATCGCGGAACGCGAAGTCGCCCGTCCGATAGACGCGGCCGGCGCCGGGCACGTGCACGAAGCGCTCGGCGGTCAATGCGGCGCGATTGCGGTAGCCGCGCGCGACGCCGTGTCCGCCGATGCAGATTTCCCCCTTGCTGAAGCGCGGCACGAGCTGGCCGTGCGCGTCCAGCAAATGGATCGTCGTATTGCGAAGCGGTTCGCCGAGGCCGGCTACGCCATCGGCCTCGGGGCCGGCGATCGTCGACCAGATCGTCGCTTCGGTCGGGCCGTAGACTTGCCAGACCGAAGCGCACGCGTCGCGCAGAAAGTCGTAGGTCGACGCATCGATCGGCTCGCCGCCGCACAGGATGTTCAAGCCCTTGTTGCCGCGCCAGCCGCCCGCGCGCAGCACGTTGAAGAACGACGGCGTGCCCTGCAGCCACGTGATCCGCTCGTCGTCGATCACGCGTTCGAGCGCCTTCGCATCGATGCGGACGTGCTCCGGGCATGCGATGACCGCCGCGCCGACGGTCAGCGGAAGCAGCAGTTCGAGCAGCGAGATGTCGAAGCCGATCGTCGTCGTCGCGAGCAGGCGATCGTCGCGGCCGATCGGCAGCGCGCCCGCCATCGCGCGCAGGAAGCTCGCGACGTTGCGATGCGTCACCTCGACGCCTTTCGGGACGCCGGTGGAGCCCGACGTGTAAATCAAGTACGCGATGCCGTCCGGATCGGCATCGATGTCGGCGAGCGCCTCGGCGTCGGGCGCGGCGAAAATCTCGTCGGTCAGCACGATGTCGTGCGATGTCGGATCGGCCGGAGCGGTCCGGTGGAGGCACGCTGCAAGCCCGGCGTCGTCCGCGATGTGCGCGCGGCGCGCGGGCGGCAGATCCGTCGGCAGCGGCACGTAGGCCGCGCCGATCTTCCATATGCCGAGCAGCGCCGCCAGCAGCGCGCCGCCGCGGTTCATCCGCACGCCGACGCGATCGCCCGCCTTCACGTTCGCCGCCGCGAGTCGGCGCGCGATCCCGTTCGACGCGCCGCTCAACTGCCGGGCGGACACCGCGTGGCCCGGCTCGCCGGCGACGATGCGGGTCGGCTGCTCACGCAGCGCGCGTTCGATCGCCGCGACGGCCGTAGTTTGTGGCGCGGCGTCGGCAAGGGTCGCATGGCGTTCGGCGAACGCGTGCTGATCGGACAACGCCAGATCGCCGATCCGCAGGTCCGGCCGATCGACGATCTGCTCGACGATGACGTTGAAGTCGCTCGCCATCTGACGCGCGACCGATTCGCTCAGCAAGCCGTGCCGGTATTCGAGGATCAGGCTCAGCGTATCGTCGCCGTCGTAGAGCAGCGCCAAATCCTGTTTCGCCGAGCCGACGAAATAGTGCCTTTGCTCGACGCGGACGCCGCCCAGCTTCAGCGAATCGAGCGCGAAGCGCGCGGGCACGAGCGCCACGTTCAGGCACGGCGACGACGAATCGGCCAGCGTTCGCCGCGCGAGCCGCATCAAATCCACCTGCGGGAAGTCCGCGATCGCCTTGGTCTGACGCCGCTGCTGGCGCACCTTCTCGAACAGCGCGTCGGCAGTCATGTCGGGCGACACGTCGACGAACGCCGGCACGAAATTGATGAACGAGCCGAAGATCCGCGCGAAGCCGGACGGCCTCGTATCGACCGGATAGGCGATCGCGAGCGCATCCTGCTGCAAATAGCGATGCAGCAGCACGCTGAACGCACTCATCAGGATGACGAACGGTGTCGTTCGCGTCACGCGGTTGACGGCCTTGAGCCTGGCCGGCAGCGTGTCGGGCAGCGTCCATCGATATTGCCTCGCGCCGTCGCCCGCCGGGCGATCGCCGTCGAACGCGAGCTTCGCGAACTCGACGCTGCATACGCGATCGGCGAGATGCGCGCGCCACGCCGCTTCGGTCTGCGCGTGGACGCCGTCCGCCCAGCGCTGCCGCTCGAGGTTCAACACCGCGTCGAATCCCTGGCCCGTGCGTGCGGCCGATGCAGCCGCATAAGCGGCGCGATCGCCGTATGCGGACGAGATGTCGTCCAGCAAGATCAGCGCCGATGCGCCGTCCACGCAGACATGGTGGATGTTCAGCGCCAGCAGATAGCCGCGCGGCCGCGTCCTGATCAGCAGGAACCGGTGGACGGGCTCGGCGAGCAGATCGAACGGCGCGAGAAGGCAGCCCTGAACGGCGGCGTCGATCCGTTGCTGGCGCACCGAAGGATCGACGTCCGACAGATCGACGAATTCGAGCGGTCCGCGCGGATTCGATTCGCTGTACTGAACCGGCACGCCCGCACGCTCGATAAAGCGCATCCGAATGGCCGGGTGCGCATCGGCCACCGCGGCGAATGCCTCCTTCAACCGCTCGACGTCGACCTCTCCGTCGAGTTCGAAAAGCAGCGGATTGTTATAGGCGGGATCGTCAGGCGCGTATTTCCATTGCAACCACATTGCCATCTGGCTGTTCGTGAGCGGCAATGTTTCATTGACAGCTTGGAGCATGCGGCATTCCTGAAATTTGCGTGACGAAATCGAATTCCGTCTATTGAATTCGTTGAATTATTTCGCGAAAAGCATAACTTGGCCCCTTCGCATCAGTAACTGCAAGAACTAATAGGTAACGCAACGTATCGCACTCCTTGCGTCTTCATACAATCATCGCTATCGTTCAGTGACATTGAAAGAGGAGCGGATTCGTGGCGCCGACAACATTAGTCAATCCCCTTCTGGATCGATCTCAATTACCCCGTTTT